>JAJPKO010000013.1 GCA_021323655.1 Acidobacteriaceae bacterium | reverse complement strand
TGCGACTGACGCGTTCCCATCCCCATGGCTGAAGACTACGAATTCCGCATCGCAAACACCAGCATTTTCAACCACCATGCACCCGGACTTTAACCACAGGCTGCTAGGAACTTGTTGAAATAGGTACCTTCAGTCGTCCGACTGGGGAGCCAGTGCGTCCATCGGGTATGCGCGGTGAAGAGCGGGTTCAGGATGGGATGTTCAGCTATGTTTCACTGGAGCAGCGGGTACCTGAAGATCATCCGTTGCGTGCGGTTCGCAAGCTGACCGATGGCGTGCTTCGGTCGCTGGACGCAGAGTTTGATGCTCTATATGAGGACTCGGGCCGGCCGTCGATTGCGCCCGAGTACATTCTGCGCGCTCTGCTATTGCAGGTGTTCTTCTCCATCCGCTCGGAGCGGCTTCTGGTGGAGCAGATCGATTACAACTTGCTGTTCCGGTGGTTCGTCGGCTTGGGCATGGACGACGCGGTGTGGAACCACGCGGTGTTCTCGAAGAACCGTGATCGGCTGTTGAACTCCGATGTGGCGCGGCGGTTCTTTGCCGAGGTGAATCGCTCGGCGAAGAAGTACATGAGCGATGAACACTTCACCGTGGACGGAACGCTGATTCAGGCCTGGGCATCGCAGAAGAGCTTCCGTTCCAAGGACGGCTCGGATGATGGCGGTGACGACTTCCACGGGCAAAAGCGCACCAACCAGACACATGCTTCAACAACCGATAGTGATGCGCGGCTCTATAAGAAGAGCTACGGGAAGGAGTCGAAGCTAAGCTATCTGGGCCATGTGCTGGTGGAGAACCGAAACGGCCTGATCGCCGACGCGATGGTGACAACGGCCGACGGCACGGCCGAGCGCGATGCGGCGCTGCTGATGCTCAGCCGGCGGCAGAAGCATCGTTGCCGCCGCATCACCGTGGGCGCCGACAAGGCTTACGATAGCGAGGATTTCGTCCGCACAGTTAGGGAGTTGAACGTAACACCGCATGTGACCAAGAATGACAACGGACGCAAGAGCAATCTCGATCGCCGCACGACGCGTCATGCTGGATATGCCATCAGCCTGAGCCGGCGGTGGCTGGTCGAAAAGGGCTTTGGCTGGCTCAAGCAGACTGGCCCGATCAGGCAAGTGAAACTTCGCGGGCTGCCGAAAGTGGACTGGCTGTTCGTCTTCAGTTGCGCGGCACACAACCTGCTTCGACTACCGAGACTCATCATGCAGCGTGCCTGAAGGCCGAAACCTGCGGCCCCTCAACCAATCTCGGGGCCGTTGAAACCCGCATCAACGCTGCCCAGAAGCCTCTTTCGAACAAATCCGAACCGAAATACCAGCACAGATCCTCAGAAACCACGTCGCGCACCACCCTATTTCAACAAGTTCCTAGCAGGTATCCTGGCGACGCAGATTATGTTGCAAATGTTTTAAATATAACAATCGTAGATCCAAATTAAGGGAAATATGTATCGCGCATTCGTGTTATATCTCGCTAGCCTGTGGTTAATCCACCCGGTCGGCTATGCACAGGTAGACCAGACCCGCTTCCTTTACATGCTCGGGTGCCGTTCGGTTCAAAAGCTTAATAGCCACACTGGGCAAGAAATAGCTGAAATTGCCTTGCCTGATCGTAGTCCAAAGATCCCTGTGATGCGCCAGGCCCATTGTGGTCTCATTGACGCCATGTATGATCCCCGAGCAAGTGCGGCGCATTTCATCCTCTGGGATGATTCAGACTATACCTCCTTGTGGGCTGAATTCTCCGTCCCTTCCTTTAAACTGATTGCAATTCACAAACTGCCTGGAAAGTATTATGGCGACGATGATTATGCGGAGTTGATACGAGGTTCATCCGGTAACATTTTGGTGAAAATAAACGATCACTACTTCAGGCCAATCTTGAACAAGCTCGTTCCTGCAGACCTCGACGGCAAGACGGCAGCGAAAAAAGAAAATACAATTCCTATACCGGGTCTTATCCAAAGCGGCCCAGTAAAGGGAATGCTTAAACTTAGCGGATACCATGGAGAAGGGTTAACACCGTACAGTTCTAAAGATGGAAAATTATTGCTTTGTGACGTACTGAAGCAGATCGGCCCGTATGTTATTCTCGACGTGTACAGTAAAACAGGTCATAAACTTGCGGGCATAAATATAAACACGAAGGAAATTGCAGTGTTTGATGATATCCCGTCCGTTACGCCAAACATCGTGGAGCCATCTCCAACATGGACAATTACGAGTGACGGAAGATATGTGTTAGCACACTATTACACTAATTCAGCTAATCAATGGAGTAAAGCATGGCTGATAGATATGAATACTGTAAAAATTATCCAGCACTGGGATGATAAACAAGTTTACTCCGGAGGATTCCTCGCCTTCGTCCCTAATGGCGACTTATTATTCAATGGTTTCGTCAAGCACACCGGCCTCCACTTTGCCTTGACTGACCCCCCTGACGGCTTCTTCGCCGACCGCTGAAGATCAGCATTCTCGCGGTGCTCCAGCAACTTCTTGCGCTAATATGATCGCCATGCAGAAACATGGTCTGACCACTGTGCTTCTATTCTCGTTTTTCGCCCTCCACGCGCAACAGCCCACCACGCTGCTCGTAGACGCAGACCACCGCCCGCAAACTTCTCTCAACGGTCCGTGGCACTACGTCGTAGACCCGCTCCATCAGGGATGGGGCAGCCATCCTGATCAGCCCAGCCTGAACGGTTACGCAAAGAACGCCCACTTCGTCCCCGGCGACGGCCTCCTCGAATACGAATTCGCGCTCTCGCCCACACTCAATGTCCCCGGCGACTGGAACTCGCAAAAACCCAACCTTTTCTTCTATGAAGGAATGCTCTGGTATCAGAAAGACTTCAACTACCAGCCCAAACCGCACACCCGCGTCTTCCTGCACTTCGGTGCTGTCAATTATGAAGCCAACGTCTTCGTCAACGACCAGTACATCTGCAAGCACGAGGGCGGCTACACACCTTTCGATTGCGAAGTCACCAGCGCACTCAAGCCCGGCAGCAACTTCGTCGTCGTCTCCGCCGACAATCAGCGTGAACAGGCCCGCGTACCCAGCATCAGGTTCGACTGGTGGAACTACGGTGGTATCACCCGCGAAGTCTCACTCATTGAAGTGCCCGAAAGCTTCATTGATGACTACTCCCTCCAACTCAAACGCGGCACCGCCAACCAGCTCGACGGTTATGTCCACGTCGCCGGGGCCACCGCGGGAGAAAAAGTCACCCTCCGCATCCCTGAGCTGCATCTTGAAAAGACCTCACAAACCGACGCCTCCGGCAACGCCGCTTTCTCTTTCACAGCAAACAACCTCGAGCTCTGGTCACCAGACCACCCCAGGCTCTACACCGTGGAAATGCGCACCGGCTCTGATTCCCTAACCGACCAGATCGGCTTCCGCACCATTGAAGTCAAAGGCGAGCAGATACTCCTCAACGGCAAACCCATCTTTCTGCGCGGCGTCTGCATTCACGCAGAGGCCCCGTATCGCTCAGGCCGCGCGTGGTCTAAAGAAGATGCCGAAACACTTCTCGGATGGGCACACGACCTGCACGCAAATTTCGTCCGCCTCGCACATTATCCTCACGATGAAAACATGACGCGCACCGCCGACAAACTCGGCATCATGGTCTGGTCAGAGATTCCCGTCTACTGGGGCAATGACTGGACCAACCCGCGCACCGCCGACATTGCCGCACAGCAGCTTCATGAAATGGTTCGCCGCGACCACAACAAGGCGTCTGTCATTCTGTGGTCCATGTCGAATGAAACGCCCATCAGCCCCGAGCGTACTGCTTTCATCAGCAAACTCGCCGCACTCGCCCGCCAGCAGGACCCCACCCGCCTCATCACCTCAGCCGTCGTCACGCACTTTGACGGGCAGAAGGCCGTCCTCGACGATCCTCTGGGCCAGTACCTCGATGTGCTCGGCTACAACGAATACATCGGCTGGTATAACGGCAAGCCAGATGACGCGCCTGCCTACACCTGGGAAAATCCTCTGCACAAGCCGCTCATCATGAGCGAGTTTGGCGGTGGCGCACAGGCCGGCCTGCACAAAGACTCAAGCTACCGCTTCAGTGAAGAGTACCAGGCAAATTTGTATCAACAACAGTTTCAAATGCTGGACAAAATTCCCTTCCTTGCCGGCATCACCCCCTGGGTGCTCATGGACTTCCGCTCCCCCATGCGCCAGCTCCCCGGCATTCAGGACTACTACAACCGCAAGGGGCTCATCTCTGACAAAGGAGAAAAGAAGAAAGCATTCACCGTCCTGCAAAACTACTACGAGCAACATGAACGTTAGGAATTCGGGTGCCCCTCATCTTGAAAAGATGCGGGTTCTAAATCCCCGCAGCAATCCGGCGAAGGAACCCACTTACAGAATCTCTGAAAATGCCGTAGACTGTCCCTTCGTCGAGGTCACATGAATATACGCACGTCCGCCCGTCTCCTCTGCTTCTGTCTCTTCGCCTGTGCATTCCTTCCAGCCATCGCGCAGGAAAAACCCTCTGCGCCCGACGAAGACTACGTCAAGGCCCACTACACCAAGTACGAATACCGCATCCCCATGCGCGACGGCGTACACCTCTTCACCTCGGTCTATGTTCCTAAAGACGCCTCGCAAAGCTACCCGTTTCTGATAGACCGCACACCCTACAGCGTCGCTCCCTACGGGTCCGATCAGTACAAAAAGTCCCTCGGCCCCTCCGACGAATTCGAAAAGGCCGGATACATCTTCGTCTATCAGGACGTGCGCGGCCGCAATATGTCTGAAGGCAAATTCGTCGAAATGCGCCCTCACATAGACGACAAAAAATCCTCCAGGGACGTGGACGACAGCACTGATATGTACGACACGCTCGAGTTCCTGCTCAGGAACGTCCCCAACAACAATGGCAAGGCAGGCATCTGGGGCATCTCTTATCCGGGCTTCTACACCTCGGCCAGCATGATTGATTCGCACCCCGCGCTCAAGGCCGCCTCGCCCCAGGCTCCCATGACCGACCTCTTCATGGGCGACGATGCCTACCACGGTGGCGCCTTCATGCTTGACGCCAACTTCGGCTTCTACACCTTTTTCAAGCCCTCCGAAGGACCATCCCTTCCGAAGCCCTTTGAGCAATTCGACATGGGCACACCCAACGCCTACGAGTTCTACCTCAACGCAGGCCCCACATCCAATCTCGACAAGAAATATCTCAAAGGCAGTAACTGGCTCTTTGCCGACCAGCTCTACCACACCACATACGACGATTACTGGAAGGCACGCGACCTCTCCCGGCACATGAAAAACGTGAAGTGCGCCGTGCTCGTCGTTGGCGGATGGTTTGATGCCGAAGACCTCTCCGGCCCATTCAAGACCTACTACGCCATCCACAAGTTCAACCCTGAAACATCCGACACCCTCGTCGAAGGCCCCTGGGTCCACGGCGGCTGGGCACGCAATAACGGCGACCACCTCGGCGATGTGCAGTTCAACTCCAAAACATCGGAGTACTTCCGCAAAAACATCCAGTTCCCGTTCTTCGAGTATTACCTCAAGGGCAAAGGCTCACCCGTCGCAAAGGTCTACGCCTTTGAGACAGGCACCAACGTCTGGCGTACCTTTGACCAATGGCCTCCCGCGCAGGCCACGCCCAGAACCCTCTACTTCCACGCCGAAGGCAAGCTCTCCTTCAACCCGCCTTCCGCCACTGAGGATAAGGACGAGTACGTCAGCGACCCCGCGCACCCCGTGCCCTTTGTCGGCTATGTGACTGACACCGTACCGCAGCGCTACATGGTAGACGACCAGCGCTTCGCCTCCACCCGCACCGACGTCCTCGTCTATCAGACCGAGCCGCTCACCGAAGACGTGACCATCGCCGGCCCCATCTCGCCCAAGCTGAAAGTCGCCACCACCGGCACCGACTCAGACTTCGACGTCAAACTCATTGATGTCTACCCCAACGACTACCCCGACCCGGACGAAGATAGTAAAACCGGCAAACGGGTCATTGATACGCCGGCCATTCGCATGGGCGGCTACCAGCAACTCCTGCGCGGCGAGCCGATGCGCGGCAAGTTCCGCCACAGCTTTGAGAAACCTGAGCCCTTCACCCCCGACAAAATGGAAGAAGTAGACTTCACCATGCCCGATCTCTACCACACCTTCCGCCGCGGACATCGCATCATGGTGCAGATACAAAGCTCATGGTTTCCCCTGGCTGATCGCAACCCACAGACCTTCACCGACATCCCCAATGCCAGACCGGAAGACTTCAAAAAAGCCACAGAAACGGTCTTCCACAAGCCAGGCGCCGCCTCCGGAGTCGAAGTCCTCGTCCTGCCACAACCCTGATTACAGCAGCTCGCTAAGGGATACGTTTTACGTGGGCAAGGCCGGAACAGAAAATAGATTGCCTTGATTCTTGATTCCTAGCGCTCATTCATTCTGCACAATCGTGCCCTGATGATACGCAATCTTCCACCCCTCCGCCGTGCGCTGCCAGATCGTAGCGCGTCGCGTAACCCGATGATGGTTCTGAATGAGAGTGTAGGTCAGCAGATATACATCGGGTGCAAGCTGCCGACACTGGAAGGCGCTCGTCTCCCAAACGTCTTCATGCGGTGCCGAGTAGCGTTTCTCAAGAATATCCAGCACCTCGTCATGGGAATACCGTGTTCCCGATGCGCCCACTTCCCAGAAATCAGCGGCCATCATGCGCTCAAAATCCACACGAGTGGTGCCACATTCCGGACGGTGAAAGATAGGTTCCCGCGCAGATAGTTCTAACAGAACCTGTGCGATGCTCATTTTACCCGCCTCGTGCCTTTGGATGTTTTTCCTAGCGGCCGCGGCGCTCGCTCAGACAGCTTTCCGCTGCCGGCCCTGCGCAACTCTTCCACTTCCTTGGCCGAGAGCTCCCGCACTTCTCCAGGCGGCACATCCAGTTCCAATGGGCCATATGCCACGCGCCGAATCTTCTCTACGTGGTGGCCCACCTCCTCAAACATCTTGCGGATCTCGCGATTGCGGCCTTCAATCAGTGTGACCTCATACCACGGGTTCTCCGCATCGCGAAAAAGTCTGATCTCGGCCGGAGCGGTCATTACGCGGCCCTGCCTCGATCCCGGCTTGCCGCGCTCAATCATCACGCCCGAGCGTAATTGGTTGATTGCCTCAGCACCTGGCTTGCCGCTCACTTTCACCAGATAGGTCTTCTTTACCCGTGAAGACGCCCGCGTGAGGGTGTTCGCCAGCTCTCCATCATTGGTCAGCAGCAGGAGCCCTTCGCTGTTATAGTCGAGCCGCCCCACCGGATAGACGCGTTCGCCCACTCCGCGCAAAAGCTGCATCACCGTAGGACGCCCTTCCGGATCGCTTGCCGTCGTGACATAACCTTTCGGCTTGTTCAGGAGATAGTAGCGGTGCCGCTCCGGCCCATGCAGCAGCTTTCCGTCTACGCGAATATGGTCGTGCTCGGGATCAGCCTTCGAGCCAAGCTCTGTCACAGTCTGCCCATTTACCTGGACACGTCCGGCCAAAATCAGCTCTTCCGCCTTACGTCGCGAGACAATCCCCGCCTGCGCGATAATTTTCTGCAGACGGACCGGGCCGCTCATGGCTGACCTGCTTCAGAGGAGGCTTCCAGCGTACCTTCTTCATCCGCTTCAACTTCCGCTTCAACCGCCACGCCGGGAACGTCGTCCTCCTCGGCTTCGGATTCGTCGGTCACTTCTACAGCGCCAGGCTTCTTTTCCTCGCCCCGATCTTCAAGAATCCCTTCAGAGTTCGGCGTCGCTGGCTTCTGCTCTTCAAACGGAAGCTCTTCCGGCTCGGCCAATTCGCCGGCCGCCATCTTCTCGAACTCTTCCATTGAAGGTAGTTCGTTCAGGTCCTTCAAGCCAAAGCGCAGCAGAAATTCTTTTGTCGTTTTGTAGAGGATCGGGCGTCCGATTACCTGCTTGCGGCCAGCTGTGGTTACCAGCTTGCGGCTGATGAGCGATCCAATCACGCCTGCCGAATCCACCCCGCGAATTTAGCTGACTTAGGGCGCGGTGATGGGCTGCTTGTAGGCAATCACTGCCAGCGTTTCCAGTGCCTGGAGCGAAAGCTTCATCGGCGGCTTCAGGCTCTTCACAAATGCGCGGACGGCATCGTGGTATTCCGGCTTCGTGGCAACGCGGTAGCCCCCGGCAATCTCGCGGACCTCCATGCCTCTATCGTTTTCAGCGTAGTCGGCAATCAGCCCTTCGATGATGCGCCGAAGTTCCTCGCGCACTTCACGGTCACGCTGGCGCGCAGCGCGCTTCTCGTCTTCTGCGGAAGGCGCGCCCGGCCCGTTGCTCTGTTCTTCCGCTGCAATGGCAGCTTCTTCTACAGTCAGCGGGGATGCTTCTTCCAGCGGAACAAGCGGCGTGTCCCGAATCGTTTCGCTGGCGAAGACCGCCTCACGCTGGCGCTTTTCTTCAAGCGCTTCCTCGGCAAAAATGCCGGCAAGCTGCGCCAGGGTCACCGGCTCTTCAGCCGCGTAAATCACTGCTTCAATCTTTGCTTTCAGGCTCATGCTAAGTCGGCTTTCTTAGATAGTACCGAAGCCGGCGCCGTTTCGTGAAAAACCCGGCACTTCGCCGGGGTGCTACGCTGGGATTTATGTCTGCCACGGCCCCACCCTCTGCCTTCGCGCGCATAGGCCATCTTGCCTCGCAGCGCCGCGTACATGAGGCCTTTGGCTGGCTGCATCTGCATCAGCAGCAGATCATGCGCTGGCAGCAGGAGCTGGTAGCAGTGCCTGCCCCGCCCTTTGGCGAACGACCGCGGGCCGAATGGCTTTGCGAGCATTTTCGCAGCGTCGGCCTGAGCCAGGTTTCTACTGACGGCATTGGAAACGCAATCGGCATCCTTCCTGGAGGTGACGCAGCGAATGGCTGCGTTCTCATTTCCGCGCACATTGACACAGTGTTTCCCGCAGAAACGCCCATCCAGCCGCAACTTGAAGGTACCCGCCTCCATGCTCCCGGCGCTTGTGACAATGGCGCAGGTGTGTCTGCGCTTCTGGCCATTGCTTCGGCTTTACGCCATGCACAGCTTCAGCCCGCAAGCGATGTCATTTTTATAGGCAATGTCGGAGAAGAAGGCGAAGGCAATCTACGCGGCATGCGCTGGCTCTACGAACACGCTCCCTGGAGAAACAGGATCACCGCTCACATCGTTCTCGATGGGGCTGGGCATGAAGTGGCCGTTACCCATGCGCTCGGCAGCAGGCGTTATCTGGTCACCATCAGCGGCCCCGGCGGCCATTCATGGACCGACGCCGCGCGGCCCAATCCCATCGTGGCCCTCAGCAGGGTCATCGCGCGTCTTGGCGACCTGAGCCTGGATGGCCCGCCGCGGACCACCCTGAATGTAGGCACCATCGAAGGTGGAACAGCCATCAATGCCATTCCCGAACGTGCCATCGCCCGTTTCGACGCGCGCTCTACGGATGCCGAGCAGCTCATCCGGCTGGAAGTGGAATTGCACCGGGCCGTCGAAGATGTAGTTCTGGAGTCAAACCAGAACGTCAGAAAAGAACTGGGCCTGCATTTCTCCATTGAAAAAATCGGCGACCGTCCCGCGGGAGCTTTGCCGCAAACCTCTCCGCTGCTTGAAAATCTGCGTGCGGTAGACAGGCACTTCGGCATCCGCACCGAACCGCGCATCGCTTCGACCGATGCAAATATCCCCTTGGCGCTCGGTGTCCCTGCACTCTCCATCGGAGCAGGAGGGGAGGGCGGCGGCATCCATACACGCGCTGAATGGTATGATGCTCGCGGGCGCGAGCTTGGACTCAGGCGCATCCTACTGTTGCTGCTGGCCTGTAGTCAGCGCGCTTGATAGACTCCGTGGAATGAAGATACTTGCGCTTTTTCTGGTTCCCTGTGCCTTCTTCGCTCAAGCTCAGACCTTGCCAGTCGCCGACTTCATCTACTACCACGGGAATATTCTGACTGGTGTGGACCTTGAATCCGCACAGCCGCAGCGCATCTCTGCTCTCGCGATAAAAGATGGTGTGATCGTTGCCACGGGAAGCGATGCCGACGTCCAGAAGTGGAAAGGGCCCTCGACGCAGGTCGTTGACCTGCACGGCACCTTCGTCATGCCCGGCTTCAACGATGCTCACGCCCATCTCGGCGATGCCGGGCGCATCAAGCTCTCCATTGACCTGACCGGAACAAAGTCGCTCGCAGAGATGCAGCAGCGCATTCAGGCCGCCGTGAAAACCGCTGCACCCGGAACATGGCTCACTGGAGGCGGATGGGACCACACCCTCTGGGCCTCAAAAAAACTGCCCACCAAAGCTGACCTCGATGCTGTCACCGCAGGACATCCGGCGTTCCTCGTCCGCATTGACGGACACATCGCCGTCGCCAACTCCGCCGCGCTTGCCGCTGCCGGAATCACAAACACCACCCCTGACCCGCAGGGCGGCAAAATTGACCGCGACTCAAGCGGCGAGGCAACAGGCATTATCCGCGAAACAGCACAGGCGCTGGTGGACAAGCACATTCCTCCGCCCACGCCGGAGCTGCGCCGTCGCCGGATCGAACTCGCGCTGGCCGATGCCGTCGAGCATGGGGTCACTTCCGTGCAGGATTTCTCCGACCACGAGGACTTCCTCGTTTATGAGCAGCTGGAGCGCGAAGGCAAGCTCCCGGCCCGCATCAGCGAGTGGATGCCTTTTGATCTCACAGTAGAGCAGTTGAAGCAGTACCAGGCGTCGCATCCGCAAAGTGACCCGATGCTGCACACGACCATGCTCAAGGGGTTTATGGACGGCTCACTTGGTTCGCGGACTGCCGCTCTGAAGGCGCCCTACAGCGATGATCCTGGCAACTCAGGCATCCCGCGTTATGACCAGCAGAAACTCAATCAGATGGCCATCGAGCGCGCGCAGGCCGGTTTCCAGATGGGCTTCCACGCCATTGGAGACCGCGCCGTCAGCATGGCCCTTGACGCCTTCGCAGCGGCACAGAACTCCGGCCCGTTACGCGCCAACATGAAGACGCTCCACGTCGGCACACATAAGATCATCCACGCCACGCTCATCAGCCCGCGCAACCGCATCGAGCATTCGCAGGTGGTAGACCCGGCGGATTTCGCCCGCTACAAGCAGCTTGGCGTAATTGCTTCCATGCAGCCCAACCATCTGCTCACCGACATGAACTGGGCCGAACAGCGCCTGGGCCCGGAGCGCTCAAAATACGCCTACGCCTGGAAGTCCTTCCTGGATGCAGGCGTTCCTCTGGCCTTCGGCACCGATTATCCTGTTGAACCCATCACCCCATTTCCAGGACTCTACGCCGCCGTCACCCGCATGAACGAAGCCGGAACAAAGAGCTTTTATCCCGAACAGAGAATCACCATTTGGCAGGCCATTTACGCCTACACCCAAGGCTCTGCCTACGCCGAATTTATGGAGCAGAAAAAAGGTCAGCTCGCCAAAGGCTTCCTGGCAGATCTCGTCATCCTCGACCGCGACATAACCGCAGTCGCACCACGCGAAATCCTCAAAACCAAGGTGCTCCGCACCGTCATGAATGGAAAAACCGTCTATGCGGCAGGAGTAAGGGCGCCATGAAATGACTTAAACCGGGCAACTGCATGCTTATATAAAAAAATAATAGAGCTAAAAATTATATGAATGGCGCTAAGCATCAAGCAAGAACGTAGAGACTGAGCAGCTGGCCCGTCAGGTAGCCCAGGTCACTGGGAATCTCTGACTGAGGCCAAATCCTACTTCGCCCGCGGATGCGTCCTGTCGTATACCTCCGCCACCTGCCCGGTCGTAAGCTGTGTATACCTTTGCGTGGTAGACAGCCGCTCGTGTCCCAGCAGTTCCTGAATGGCCCGCAAATCAGCTCCCTCCTCCAGCATGTGTGTTCCAAAAGCGTGCCGCAGCGTGTGCGGATGCACCTCTGCAGGCAATCCATTGGCTATAGCCAGCGCCTTTACAATGCGCCCAACACTGCGGGTAGTCAGGCGAGCCGTGCCCCGCAATCTGGCATTCACAAGCAGCGCATCCGATTGCTTCCCCGCCGTTTGCAACCGCGCCTCACGCTCTGGCAGATACGCACGAATGGCCTCGGCCGCCGCATCACCCAGGGGAACATACCGCTCCTTTCGTCCCTTGCCGCGCACCAGCACCGCCTCATTGGCCCAATGAATGTCGTTGAGGTCCAGCCCCACCAGCTCCGCATTGCGAATACCGCACCCATACAGCAGTTCAAAGATGACGCGGTCGCGCGTGGGCCATGCAGCTGCCTCTTCTGACACTCCATCCACGGCACGATTCATCTGTTCGATCGTAGGCACCCGCGGCAGGTGTTTCGGCAGTTTCGGCGTGACCACCAATGCCGCCGGACTCTGCTCCACCCGCCCCGTCTTCGCCAGCCATTTAAACCATGATCGAATCGCCGCCAGAGCCCGCGCCGCCGATGCCTTCGACAACCCTTTCGCATACAGCGTGCCCAGATACGCACGCACATGCTGATGCTCCACGCGACGGATATCAACACCATCGCCGAACATCTTTACCAGATACGCAGCAAAGCCATGCAGCTCCCGCTCATACGCCCGCAGCGTATGCGGAGATGTCCCGCGCTCATTCGCAAGTACTGACAGATACTCGCTTACGAGCACTATCAAGTCCGTTTTTTGTGCCAATTCCGTCATCGCTTCAAAAACACCCAGGTGTCTCACATCCTGAAAGGATGTGGGCTTGCACACACTCGGAACACCATCACCTCTCTACCTTCCGCGCCCGCGGATGATGCATCCTGTGCACCGCCTTCAACCTACTCAGCGCCAGATGCGTATACACCTGCGTCGTTGCGATGTCCGCGTGCCCCAGAAATGTCTGCACTGTCCGCAGATCAGCACCACGCTCCACCATGTGCGTGGCACAACTGTGCCGCAGCTTGTGCGGACTCGCATGGCCATCGCTCGTCTTTACGAGCCGCCACACCCATTCGCGCGAAAGCGGCTTGCCGCGCACAGAAAGGAAAATCTCATTCGCATGGCTTTTGCGCGCCAGCAGTGGCCGCCCTCGCTCCAGATACTGCCCGATCGCACTCAGGCAGGGAGCACCCAGGGGAACCATTCGCTCCTTATCGCCCTTGCCACGCACCAGCGCGCGTCCCGCATCGAGCGACACATCGGCCACGCACAGGCCCGTCAGTTCTGAGACGCGCAGCCCGCCGGCATACAGCAGCTCAAGAATCGCACGGTCGCGCAGCGCAACCGCATCTGCCTCCGGATGCCCTGCCACCACAGCCGCACGCTCGAGCATGGAGTAGACCTCCGCAGAAGCCAGCGACTTCGGCAGCACCTTCCACGCATCAGGCGACTCCAGATTGACCGTCGGATCATGCTGGATGCGCTTGTCCAGCAGCAGCCACTTGTAAAATCCGCGAAGACATGAGAGCTTGCGCGCCATCGAACGTGATTCCACGCCATGCTGCCGCAAATGCTCCAGAAAGCTCGCAGCATTCTCCTGCCGCGCTGCAATCAGCAGCAGATTTTCCTTCTCCAGATGTTCCGCATACTGCAGCAGATCGCGCTCATAGGCTGCGCACGTCAGCGGTCGCAGTCCTTTCTCCACGCGCAGATACGCCAGGTACTCAGTAATCAGCTCTGTATTGCGCTCTGTGCTCACAGCTTCGATTATCGTCTTCCGCGGCCACTTCGCAGCACGACGTATCATGCAGGGAACCTGATTCATCAAGCACCAACATGCCCCAACCCAATTCCGATAACATAGGTCACTACGCCTTCCACCGCGCCCACCAGCGTCATCTCCATGCCGCTGCTCCACCATGAGCGGACAGTAATCAGAGACTTGGCAGCCCCTACCGCAAAATGCGCCAACAGCGAGACGATCGCTGAAGTAATCACCGCCGGATATCCATTCAGGAAGAAGAACGGCACAATCGGAATAAACGCTCCCACCGCCGTAGACAAAGCGCCCGAAAACGCTGACACAAATGGTTGCGGCAGAGCTTCTTCCGTCGCGTTCAACCGTTCTGAAGCAATCGCGCGCAGAAACTGGTTCTCGTCTTTCGCCAGATGTCTGACAATATCGTCCGCATCTTCTGCCGGAATCCCCTTCACCTGGTAGTACAGCGAAAGCAGTTCCTGCGCCTCCGGGCCATTCAGCCGGATGGCTTCGCGCTCCCGCTCCACTTCCGCCTCGTAAATTTCGCGCTCGCTTTTGGCCGCCAGATACGCGCCCGACCCCATCGAGAGCGCGCTCGCAATCATCCCCGCAATCCCCGCTAGTAGAACATAGTGGCTATTGCCAAGCGTTGCGCCAGAAACACCTGAGACAATGCCAAAGATCGCCCCAAGCCCGTCATTCACGCCATAGATCGCATCACCAATCCATCCAGCGGCCTTTCTTCCCTGCCCGCCTCGTTTGGCCAGCAGCTCTTCCAGCAGAGACTTTGGGTCCACCGCTTGCATCGTATTGCGCGGATAGCGCTTGCGAATCAGCGTGCTCAGTTCCTGGTAGTGTTCGCGCTCATCTTCAATCACGCGGTTCAGGATTGCGACACTCGGCTCGTCCCCCAGCTCCTTCAGCTGCTGGCCGTATCGCGCAATGTGGCGGCTTTCATCAATCTCCAGCCGCCGCAGCGCCATGTCCGTTCCACCCAGCCGATTTGAAAGTGAATCAGCATCGCCTGTAGGGCTTCCGTTGTACTTGGGTTCTTCACCGCCCAGTTCGCGAATGCGCTGCGCCCACAGCAAGGCGTGCTCTTCCTCCGCCTGCGCAAGGTGGAGCAGTGTCTTCCGGTAGATTGGATCGTTTTCGCGCTCCGCCAGCGTTTGGTACGTGCGCGCGCCGTGAATTTCCGCCTGCCAGTTTTCTTCCAGTGCTGCCAGTATTTTCTGGGTTTTCGCGTCGGGCATAGGTAACCCTAATGTAGGGCAGATCAGGAAAAAGAAAAATCGCGACTGCTTTGGCCCGTGTTCCCGCCTTCAGTTCTCAATCTGGTACGGAAATGTAAATCTCCCAATCTGCATCAGAGATTTGTCTCCCGGCGGCCAGATGCGGAATGACTCCACGCGTGTAATCGTCGGGTTCTTCGTGGCCTCTACACTGCCCAGCAGCTTCCCGCTTGCCGCCTCATACAGGCTCACGTTCAGCGAGTCTTCCGCATTGTGCTTCCAGCCAATCAGATATTCTCCCGGTGCAAGCTGTGCACTCCCAATCTTCAGCGGCACCTGCACAATCAGAAAGTGCGAATATTTCCCTTCCGCCGAATACCCTGCCGTAATCAGCACCACTCCCGCAACATACTTTCCCTTGCCATTGGTAATGCCGGAGGCCGTGCGCAGTTCTGTCTCAATGCGCTCTTGCACAACCGGAGCGCGCGCCGGAATCAATGCTTTCAATTCTCCATCTGTCGCCGGACGCCAGGTCCCCTGCGCGTACGCCGCCACCGCTGCAACCAGCAGCCAGAACGGGCCCAGCCATCTCCATCTTTTTCTTGTGTCAGTCAAGATGCACAATCCCCCGCTGCAACGCCGTGGTTGCAGCCTGCGTTCTGTCACCCACTCCCAGCTTGCTCAGAATGCTGTTGATATGCGTCTTTACCGTCGCCTCTGAGATAAACAGGTCACTGGCAATCTCTTTATTGCTGCGCCCGCTCACAATGCGCTTGAGCACTTCCAGCTCCCGCGCAGTCAGAGAAGGCCCGCCCATCCTCCCCGCCAGACGCTCGGCCACCACCGCGGGAATGCGGGACTTCCCCGCATGCACCGTCCGGATCGCATCGGTCAGCTCCTCCGTGTTCATGCCTTTCAGCAGGTAGCCCTTGGCCCCGGCCTGCAATGCGCGATAAATATCTTCATCACCATCAAAGGTCGTAAGTACAATGATCCGTGCCGCCGGAAACTCCTGACGGATCTGCGTTATCGCCTCCACTCCGCTCTTCTTCGGCAGCCGAAGGTCCATCAGCGTGATGTCCGGCTTGTGCCTGCGATACATCTCCACCGCCAGCTCACCATCAGCCGCCTCGGCCACCACCTGCATTCCAGGCACGGTGCCCACAAGTGCCACCAGCCCCTGACGCACAATGTGGTGATCATCTATAACCATGATGCGAATCGTTTCTGTCATGTCCATCCCATTCAAATCGGCACGTCTACTTTCACTTCTGTGCCGCTGCCTTTCTTGCTGACAACCTCAAATTTTCCGCCGATCTGCGCAGCCCGCTCCCGCATCCCTGTCAATCCAAAATGCCCGTTCTGCCGGTAGACCTCGGGACTGCCATCAAAGCCGCACCCATCGTCCTTGATTCTCATTCGCAGCACTTTTTCCTCAAAGAGCAGCGTAACGTCCACATACTCTGCCCTGGCATGACGAACAGCATTCGTCACCGCTTCCTGCGCAATGCGTATCAACTCGGATTCTATGGCAGGTCCCACAGAATGCCGCGTGCCGCTTACCTGAATGCGCGCTTTCGTCGAGCTGTTCGCCGTAATACGTTCCGCTGCCGTCGTAATGGCCGCCGCCAGGTCTTCGCGGCCTGCCCCCTGCGAACGCAGGTTCCAGATCGAGCTGCGTGCCTCCTGAATGCATTCCCTGGTCAGCGTCCGCGCCTGCTCCAGATGCTCTCTGGCTCCATCCACCGATGTGTTCAGCAGACGGGCCACCACCTCCAGTTGTACCGAGACAGCAATAAATCCCTGCGCCAACGTATCGTGGGTCTCCCTCGCAATGCGGTTGCGTTCCGCCAGCACTGCCTGAAAACGCGACTCCACATTGCGCACCCGCCAGTGATAGATGCAATACGCCAGCAGTCCCGTCAGCAGCAGAGCCAGCAGGTAGAACCACCACGTCTGGTAAAATCTGGGCCGCAGCCGGAAACGAAACATGGCTGCCTGCTCGCTCCAGACGCCGTCATTGTTGCAGGCCATCACGCGAAACGTGTGTTCTCCCGGAGGTATGTTCGTGTAATACGCCGTGTGTCGCGTGCCTGCATCCACCCAGTCGCGGTCCACCCCATCCAGCTTGTAACGGAACCGCACCTTCTGCGGCGCGGTAAAGCTGAGCCCCGCATACTGGAAAGCAATCCGGGTGTGTCCCGGAGAAATCTGCGCTCCCGATCGCGCCGCCAGCGGTTGATCATCCACCACCACCTGCTCCACCGCCACCAGCGGAGGAACGCGGTTCACCGGCATATGCGTCGGGTCTACCATTGAAACGCCGCGCAATGTTGCAAACCACAGTGTCCCGTCTCGCGCCTTCCATGCCGCAGGATGCCCACCGCTGCTGCACTCGCTGATGCGCATCCCATCGCTGGTTCCGTATGCCTCAGGATGCGCCTCTGCAATCGCGCCCGATGCAAGATCGTGCAGCTCTCGCTTGCTCACCCGGTACACACCTTTGTTAGTGGCCAGCCAAAGATCCTGGTTTGCGTCCTCCAGAATGCCGTAAATGTCCGAAGGGAGATGCGAGCGCACTGCAGAAAAACTGGTCCATTTCCCATCCTCGCGTGCGCTCAAGCTCCCTCCATTGGTCCCAACCCACAGAGTGCCTTCTTTGTCTTCGTAAAGCGCAGTCACCGCCTGCTGCGTCCGATAGTTGGTAAAACGGCCATTCGAAAAATGCGTCAGCCCGCCCAGCGTGCCAATCCAGTAGCTGCCATCCCTGTCCTGAATCACCGCGCCCACCAGGTCACTCCCCAGTCCGTCCATAGCAGACCATGAAGTAAACCGGCCATCTTTATATCGCGTCAGTCCGCGCCGCGTGCCAATCCACAGCGCTCCGTCGCGGTCTTCATAGAGAGAACGTACAAAGTCATCAGCCAGCCCGTCCGCTGAAGTAAACACCTTCGTTCCATCTTTGCCGATGTGATTCAGCCCATCCGGCGTGCCCGCCCACAGGCCTCCATGAGCATCATCCACCAGCGCCAGGGCTACCTGGCTCGACAAACCCTTTCCACCGGCAAGCGCAGTAAATCTCCCATTTGCATATTGATCTATACCGCCGCTGTTGGTCCCCACATAGACCGTCCCGTTCCGCGCCTCGAAAACAGATCGCACCAGGTCATCCGTCAGCCCCTCCGCTGAAGTGAATGTCGTAAATTTCCGGTCGCGCAGAACACTCACTCCGCCCGACTCAGTTCCGATCCACAGATTGCCCTCGCGGTCCTCATAAAACGCTAGCGCCTCATTGCTGGAGAGGCCCTCCTGCGGCGTCATCGTTTCCACATGGCCAGCAACGATCCGTGCAATACCACGTCCCGTCGCCACCCACACCGCATGCTCACGGTCTTCAAACAATGCTGGGACACGCTCTGCATCCAGAAGAACACGCGTTGTTTTGCCGTCGTACTCTGCCACGCTGTTCGCTGTGCCAATCCACACGTGCCCATCGCTCGCAACCAGCAGGCTCATCACATCGCCGCCAGCGTTCTCCGGTAAAGGAACATCCTGTATCGTTCCATCGGCCAGCATCACCTTTAAACCCTGGTGCGTACCGATCCACAGCCGGCCGCTTCCGTCTGCCGCAAGCGCCTGAATCTGCTCCCCCGGCAGAAGATGCCTCCCTCTTCCATCAAAGATTCCGTTCCCCGTTCCAAACCAGGTTTCACCGCTTGGCGCTTCCGCCGCGAGGTTCGCAGCCGGAACACCATCGGCCTTCACAAAGCGGCCATTGTCATATTGTGCAACGCCCGCGGCTGTCAGCGCCCAAAGCTCCCCGCTCCGGCCCTGATACACCGAGAACACCATCTCCGAAGGCAGTCCATCGCCCTCGTGAAGCGCGCGAAACTCACCCTCTTTCAGTACGACCACTCCATCCGCCGTGCTGACCCAGAGCTGTCCGCCCTTGTCTTCAAGCAGCCCATTGACCACCCCGCTCGTGAACTGCGGCGTGTTCGACTTATCAAATACCGCAAACTGTGCGCCATCAAATCGCGCTAGTCCCGCCTCCGTCGCAAACCACAAAAATCCATCCCTCGTCTGCACTACCGCGTGGACCGTGTTCTGCGGCAGCCCCTCATCGGCCTGCCACGTCTGGGAGCCATAGTGCCGCAAAGGATATCGGGGATCGAGCGCGTCTGCCCTCAGGCAGGCCAGCAGAAACAGGCCAAGGCAGCAGGCGCTCCAGAATGGTCGAAGATTCACCATGAATGGGACTTACAGGAATACTACACAGCCAAAGTAGGAACAGACACTCCACCGAAAGTTGGGGAATCAACCCTTGCCCCGGCGCTTTTTTACCCAGACCTTCTCCGCCGCCGGGGCCCCGATCGTAAACGCGCCTTGTGCTGTTTCAATCGCAACCGTCTGGTCATAATTTTTCTGCACCACACGCACCGTCCCACCCGGCTCAATGCCCACCTGGTGCAGAAATCTCAGCAACTTCGGGTCACGCTCATACAGGCTGCATACCGTGTAGTCCGCATCTTCCTTTGCGCCGGAGAGCAACTGTGCCCCCTGCTTCACACGCTGCGCGGGCGTCTCCGGCAGTACAGAATTCCCGTGCGGACACGTCCCCTTCTCTCCCAGCTTCTCCACCAGGCGCGCTTCAAAGGCGGGCGAAACTGCATGTTCCAGGCGCTCGGCCTCATCATGCACCTCATACCATGGCATCCCGAACATCTCCGAAAGCATGCGTTCAATCAAATGATGCCGCAGCGCCGTGCGATACGCCGCCTCCCGCCCTTTCCCCGTCAGCCGGACCACCCCGTCCGCCTTCACCTCAACAAATCCATCGCGCTTCAGCCGCCGGAGCGCCATCGAAACCGCCGGCGGAGACACCTCCAGCCAGTGCGCGAGCGTGGCGGAAATCACAGTCTGCCCTTCACTCTCTGCTTCAAGAATGGCCTTGAGATAGTCTTCTTTGGATACGCTGATTGCCGTCTTCACTCGCAATCAGGATACAACGCGCCGACCAAAGCAATGCAGACCAGCATCCCCTCAGCGGCGCTCCGACATCATTTGCTGGAATTCAGGATTGCTGTGCAATCCGGCAAATTCCTTCTCGTCCAGCAGCTTCTTCCGGTCGCTGAAGCCTTCATCGAGCGCCTTGCGCAGGTAATACAGCGCTTCGTCTTTCCGTCCCGCCTCCGCATAGGCCTTGGCCAGCAGGTAATTCAGATACGCCATTTCACGCGATGGCCCCGCTTCGGCCACCTTCGCCGCCGGATCACCATTAAATACATTGGGATCCAGCTTCAACGCCATGTGGTATGCCTCGGCGCCCTTCTTGTATTTCCCTTGTGCTACATAGGCCGTCCCCAGATTGCTGTAGAACGTCGCCGACTTCGGAAAGAGTTTGATCGCTTTCCGGTACGCATGCTCCGCATCGTGGTACTTCTTCTCCCCGTAATACACCGCGCCTAGGTTGTTCCACGCCTCCGGATACCCGGGATTCAGCTTCAGCGCCTCGCGGTAATCATTCTCCGCTGCCTTCAGATTGAACATATGGTGGTTTGCAATCCCCATCTTGTTCCAGATCACCGCCGAGTTCGACGGCCCCTGTCGGTATGCGTCCAGGGCCGCCACATACCGCTGCCGCGCCATCAGCAGGTCGCCCTGCATCTCCGCGCTGATGGCGAAATGCGGCGATTCCTCCGCTCTCATCGGAGGTTGCTGCGCATAGCTCCCAATTGCGATAAAGGAGTGTGGTGTCTGCCCAGCTGAATCAAATGCTAAAAAACAGGTGAATGCAACCGTTGCTGCGACCATCGAAGTATGGAAGCTGCGCATAATGCCTCCTTGCGAGGCTCTGCCTGGGCTTGCGAGCGGGGGGCACAGCTGAATCCGGGCAGACCCAGCCTTTGGTTACACATTCTAGTCCCCTGCCACAACATTGCGCGACAGAATACGATTGATGGTATAAAAAGCGCCAGACTGACGCTCCAGGCGTGCAGGACGCCGTCCTACATCTCCGGCCCGGTATGGAACACCTGCTCCACACTACGATTGGCCACGCGATAAATGCCGAATTCCCTGCCAGATGTGCCACGCAGCTCAAACAGCAGCTCGGCTCGGCCATCTCCGTCCGTGTCCACCACGTCCACCAGCTTCATCCTGGGAGTCACATCCAGACGATCATCCCGCGTCATCTGCCGGAAAATCACCTGCGGATTTCCCTCGAAATCCGTCTGCGCAATCAATGTAATGTACTCGCCCTCACCTTGCGCGCTGAAGACCACTGTCACTCCGCTGCTCCACGAAAGTTCAAACACATGGAACGATTCATCCTTCAGTTCCGGCAGCGATGGTTTTGGAGCAGCCTTGCCTCGCCCCATTTTTCCTCGTCTTGAAGTACTCACAGTCTTCGCGCTGGGCACCAGCGCTTCCTCGGCCAGCTTCTCTACCGCCGCCCTCATCTTCGCCTCATCGGCTGGGTCATACCAGGTATGAAGATAAGAATGCGGCTCCGTCCGCTTCACATCAGAAATCGCCGCCATCTGCTCCAGATCAGCAGGAAACCCCTCCAGCTTAGAGGGTTCCACCAACCCCTCCGGTGCTTCCGGCTTGCCATATCGCAGCTTCGGACGGTCCGGATCGGGATGGCTCGACGCCGCAACCGATGCACCAGTATTTGTCGGCGCCGTCCGCTTGTGCAGCGTAGGCCGATCGGGATCCGGCGGATTCTGCCCACTGGCCCCACTGCCCGAACCATTCCCAGTTCCAGCCCCACCCCCCGAACTGCCATCCCCGGAACCCCGCCGCTGCAACGTAGGCCGGTCAGCATCTGCCGCAGAAGTATTTCCTGCGCTCGCCTTCGTCTGCTCTGTACTCTGCTGCTGCTGCTGTTGCCGACCTTCTTTCACCACCAGAGGAAGATACTTCGAGTTTGGAGGCTTTGGCATTACTGCTGTCAGCTGCGGCTTCACCGCACCCAAGCCAATCCACGATCCGGCCAGGTTCTCCGCGCTGCTCACCTGAAAGGTCCCCTGCGGCGTTCCCGATTTTTCCAGCTCATACAGCGTGCCGGTCTCCAGCGTCAGCGGCTCCGGCTGCGCCAGATAAAGCCCGCCCGGCTGATAATCTCTCCCGTCCCACACCGCCACCGGAACCAGCCTTGCCGCCGTGGGCTTGGTCAGGTCGCCTGTCCACTCAAAGATCGCGGTCGCCCGCAGCGTCGGTCCTGAGTTCACATCTTTCGCAATCGGCCCCTGATACTGCGCATGCCCCAGGCTCGAGACAAGAAATAGAAAACACACAAAAACGAGTGCCCGTGACACACGCCCGTTTTCTGCGAAACAATCAGAGTGGCCCATACATCTATTCTTCCGGAAGGACGGTTTCATGGAAGTCAACGACAAAGTTCCTGATTTTGCTCTCCAGGATGACCAGGAGAAAACCATTCACCTTTCAGATTACGCCGGAACGCCCGTCGTGTTGTTCTTTTATCCTCGGGCCGACACTCCCGGCTGCACTATCGAAGCATGCGGTTTCCGCGATGTCTTCAAAAAAATCCAGAAGGCCGGGGCCGTGGTCCTCGGCATCTCGCGCGACACGCCTAAGGCCCAGGCAAAGTTCAAAGCAAAGTACGGCCTGCCCTATCCTCTCCTTGCAGATGTAGACGAAAAAGTCTGCAACCTGTTTGGCGTGCTCAAGGAGAAGAACATGTACGGCAAGAAAGTGAAAGGCATCGAACGGACAACCTTCCTCATCGGCCCCGACCGCTCGCTCCTGAAGATATTTCCCAAAGTCAAACCCGAAGGCCACGCCGAAGAAGTCCTCGAAACCCTCGAATCTCTTTAACGCCAGCCACAACGCCCACCCCACCGTTTTGCAATGCTGGCGTTCAAAAACTCCGGGTGCCCATCCTTCGCGCAGCGAAGGGTGGGCACCCGCAACTGCCCCCCACACCAAATCGAACGGCACACATCCCACCTGGGAACAACTATCCGGAGCCCCGCAGGCGCAAATACAGTCAACGTTTGGTACAGTAAAAACGCATGAAGATATTTCCGCGCCTGCTTCCTGCAGTCCTCTTTTCCCTTCTTGCTGGTTCTGTTTTGGCTCAGACTGTCGAGCAGCCACAATACTTCTCGCTCGAGCACTACTCCGCCAGCCAAATGGACTCGACGGACGCCGCACTCCTGCGGAACAACCAGAAAAAGATATGGCAGGCAGCAGAACTGTACGGATATGACGCGGACCCTGCCTCCTGGACACCAGAGCAGGTCGTCTGCCCCTTCATCCCCGATTACATCCTTGTGCGCTACACCAGCACAAACAGCGCCGGCACTGAATCCATCTTTACCGCCCTGGTTCCCCGACAGAAAGGCCGCGTCCGCATCGTTCCCGTCCTCAACAATGGTGCAACCCGCTTCAAGCCCGCTCCCAAGGACCCACGAAACTTCCAGTTGTTCAGCGAAGTCGTCCCCGCCGACATCGCAAAGAAGAACAGCACTCAGGATGGCCAGTGGCTGAAGCTCTCCGTCTGCTACGCAGAGATGACAGGCTCCCGGCTCGAAGTCCCGAAAAATCCCAGTGCGGACATTCGCATGATCACCGCTCCTCCGCCCACCCTCCGCATGACCGTTGGCGGAAAACAGCAGGAGGTCTCATTTGTCGAGCCGCTTTCAAAAGACGGATACCGGCTCTGGAGCATCACCTATAACGATGCCGGCCGCATACTCGCTGTGAGCGATGACCAGCACTCCTACGGCGAACCAGTCGTGCTGCATCCGTCAGAGCCCCAGATCAAGCAGCAGCCCATCCCTCCGGCCCCACAGCCCAAGCCCATGCCAAAGTAGAAGGGCCATTCCGGTCATATTGGCCGCAGCCACACCTCGCCAGGATATTATGCCCCGCACGCGTATTCAGTCACAGGACATCATGGCCGCAACGCGTGGTAACGGGCTACAGCGCTAGGACCAGATCAAATACGCTATCCTCAGTGCAACGGTAATATCTCGATTGTGCAGAAAGAGCAGCCAGCCAAAGAATGCCCACTCACACCATCTTCGGCACCTGTGCCAGCAGCCGCTTCCATGTCTTCTGGTTGCGACGAAAGCTCTTCTTCAGGTCTTCCAGAATCCGCTCAAAATCCGTATGTCCGCGCAGCCGGTTCCATGCCGGGTTCTTTGAGAACCACGGATAGTTCTCATTGCCCAGATAGATCGCGCGCCGCAGCCAGTGCAGCGCCTCGCTTTCATCGCCTTCCACGGCAAAATATGTTGCCAGGCGATATGCCATCTCGCTGTCAGCCTCTGCCGCCGCGATAGAGTCCTCGGTGATAAGGGATACCGCACGCTCCCGCTCCCCCACCTGGACATAGCACATGGCCAGTGTCGGGAACGCAATGCGCATGCTGTCATCATCCCGAATCACGCCCTCCAGCTTCTCAATCGCCTGATGCAGATCACCCTGTCGCATCCGCTGATAAGCCAGCGAGGTACGCAGCAAAGGATGCCGTGGCTCCAGCGTCAGCCCCTTTTCCAGTTCATCTTCCGCAAGCTCAAGCTGGTTCTGGTATTGATATACACGCGCTCGGTGGTTATAAATTACGGGAGCATTGGATGGATTCAGCTTCAATGACTGGTTAAACTGGTCCAGCGCCTCATCGTACATTCCATCCAGCCGAAGCGTCATTCCTGCGACCATGTGTACGTTCCAGTCGTTGGCCGCCGTCCGCAGCAGATGCTCAATGCCGTGCCGCGCGCTCTCCTTCTCGCCGCGCGACAGCAGCATATAAACGCGGTAAAGATTCGCCTCCACCTGTCCCGGATCGAACTGTAGCGCCTGGTCAAACGCCTTGCGTGCGGCCATCACATGCATGTGCCCGCCAAACCCGTGCCGCACATATTGCAGATGCGTAATCCCCAGCCCGCTCCACGCCGGCGCAAACGATGCGTTGTGCTGCGTCACGCGCTCAAACAGCTCGCGAGCATGGTCCAGGTCACCCTTGTTGCCCGTGCGCTGCATAAAAGCCGAGAGAACAGCGCGCGCCTGAAGATATTCTTCTGAGATTTCTTCCGTCAAAGTTGTGCGCGGAGCTCCGCTGCGGTCGTTGGTCTGCGTAAGCTGTCCCATTCCCTGCAGAGAAGCAAACACTTCATTGCAGATTTCCGTCTGCACCGCCACAAGATCAAACGATGGCACGCTGATCGAACCGCCGCTGCTCACGCTCTGCCGCAAAACATCCAGCAGTTGCCAGTTCAGGTCAAAACCCTTTTCTGAGCGGATAAAGTTTCCCGTCAGCACCCACCGCACCAGCAGCTTCTGCCCAATCTCCAGCGGATCAAGCCGGGCAATCGGCAGCCGCATCAGCGCGCTCGTAGGCCGCACCACCAGTGAAGACATGCGCGAGATGCGTGCAGAAATCGCATCCGCCAGTGCAAAGCCGTAAAGCGGCGCTACCTCTGAGGGACCGAGGTTCCGGAACGGCAGTACCACAATCGCATTCTGCCGGGTCTGCGTGTCCGCCGATTCACGGAAGCGCTCCGCCAGCATCGAAAGTAATCCAGTGGTACGTTTCTCTTCCGGCGTCGAAACAGGTAGTTGCGCCGCAGCTTCTCCCGGAATAATCCCGGTCTCAAGCTGCAGCGCCTTCATAATGGTCTTCAGCGCTTCCCGGACCTCAGCCGCACTCGCATATCGTTCCGCTGGGTTCTTCTCCAGACAGCGCATGATCACCGAGCTGAGCTCCGCAGGCACCTCGGGACAGCATTGTGACAGCAACGGCGGATCCACAAACTGAATCGCGCGAATACTCTGGAACTCATCCGCATCGGGCCGCGCAAACGGATGCCGTCCGCTCACCAGCTCATATAAGATCACGCCCAGTGCCCAGATGTCGCTCTGCACACTGCTTTGCCCGGTAACAAACTGCTCCGGGGCCATATAGGCAATGGTGCCACCCCGCGCTGTATACGTGGCTGCAACCGGTCCGGGCTTGCGCCGCGACGATTTCGACGGATCGAACTCCGCATCTTCCGTGTTGATGCGCCGCGCCAGACCGAAGTCAAGAATCTTCACCAGTCCGCCATCCGTAAGAATGGCATTGGCCGGCTTCAGGTCGCGGTGAAAAATGCCCAGCGAATGCGCCGCATTCAGGCCATCTGCAATCTGGATACCGACGGAAAGCACGAGCTGAATGCTCGCCGGCCCTTTCGCAATGATCTTGTCCAACGACTGCCCCGGCACGTACTGCATCACAATGAAGGCCTCTTCGCCCTCCTCGCCGACTTCATAGATTCCGCAGACGTTCGGGTGCTCAATTGCCGAAGCCATGCGCGCCTCGCGCAGCACGGTCGTGCGCATCTGCTCCAGGGTAAGCGCGCCGCGCTTCAGAATTTTCAGCACCACGGGCCGCATCAGCAGCGTGTCGTTGGCCAGAAACACCACGCCGCTGCCGCCCACGCCCAGCCGCCGCACCAGCTCATAGTGTTGAATCGTTCGATGCTTCATCTATTGCTAGTGTAGCGAGGGCGGAGTTGCGAAAGTGTAAAGAAGAAGGAAGTTCTCAGACCCATCTTCCCAAAAGAGAAGCCCTGATTGGCCAGCGCCCGCCACTCAACATTATCATTACAACAACTGTTGTCACCGGGGAGCGCAGCAATGAAGGACCTGCTTCTGCTTCCAGGTGCCAGGGACCGCAGCGACTATTTCCCCTTTTGTTCGGAACGACAGCTTTTACGCTCACTTTGTCATCCAGACTTCCATCCCTAGCCCTTCCGGAGATTCATGTATCTCTACCTTCCGGAATGGAATGCCTGCCAGCATCTGCCCAAATTCGTGCTTTGTATAGGCGCGCTTCAGCAGCATGAAACGAAATGTCGCCTTGATCATCCAGCGGTTGATCGCACCCACGTCCAGGCCGTCCACATAATTGTGGACAGCAGACACCGGTGTGTCCCGTCGCAAATCCGCCACGAGCGCCGTCCCTCCCGAACGCAGCACTCTGTACATCTCCCTGAGCGCCTTCACTGGCTCGGAAAAGTTCTTGAATGCCGCCCTGCATACAAGCAAATCGAAACTATTTTCTGCAAACGGCATTGCAGAAGCATTCCCATGCCGAAAGTCCACGCGGACGCCGGTTTCTGATGCATTCTGGCGGGCGAGCTCGATAAAAGTCCTGCTGATGTCAAGCCCGGTCACACGAAAATTTCCGCCTTTTGCCAATTCAATGGCCAAGAACCCCGGCCCAGGAGCCACTTCCAGAACATCTCCGCCTTGCGGGAGTCCTGCCTTCAGCCGCTCGGCCAGCTTGCAGTATTCGGCAATGTCCCGCCGCATGTTTTTCTCATACCAGCGGGCAATGGGCCCTTCCATGCCCATTCCCTTGTATCCTTTTTGTGTTGCAATTGATGTCATGTTCGAAAGTCTCTCCCTATCTTATAAAATAAGATATCAATAAATTAAGATTACCTGGGAAGCCATGTCAACAAAAAAACGCGCGGCACTACACGCAGAGCTCACCCGACAAATTCGTCAATTCATCGCCGGGGCCATTCTTTTTAACCAGAAAGTGGCGGACCGTGAAGGACTAAGTCTTACAGACATGCAATGCATGAGCGTGCTGGACTTGCTGGGGCCATCCACTCCGGGAAAGCTTGCTGAATATACCGGATTGACCACAGGCGGCGTGACCGTGATGCTTGACCGCCTGGAAAGGGCAGGATATGTGAAGCGGGAGAGGAACCCCAAAGACAGGCGCAGCGTCCTGGTGCATGTAAACCCGAAGAAGCTGGAGAGAATGTCGCCGTACTACGCGGAAATCAACGAACAGATGGAGAAGCTCTTGTCGGAAATGACAGTCAGCGATGTGGAGATTGTGGTTGAATTTCTCTCACGCGCCAACAGCATCCGCACGGATGGAGGGCTTTAAGGAATCAGTGCTCGTGCCCATGTCCGCCCAACGGACGGTTCGTTCCCTCAATCGGCTTTGCCGCAGCACGCCTGTCGCTTGCGCGTCCCAGCAGAAACATCGTCCCGCCAAATACCAGCATTACGATGCCCCAAATCAGATTAATGTTCAATCCCGCCGAGCGCTCATAGACAGCACTGCCCCGCGTAAACAGCCCATACAGCGTAAGAATCAGCCCAACAATCGAGAACATCAGTCCCATCGGAATCCGCAAATCAAGACTCATACACTCCTCAGCTTACAAACCGAATACCTGGCATACCAAACAAATGCCAAAGAACAAACATCATTACCGGAAGATCAGATTCAGCGCCACCAGCAGCACCAGCAATCCAACCGCAATTACCTTTGGACGTGCATACCACGCCATATGGTGCTCCACCGGCTTCGGAGTCAGCGAATACACCAGTCCAACCAGTTCCGGCTCTGGACGCGGCTTCGTCATCAGGCTCACCACCACAGTCAGAATAAAGTTTGTGGAAAACGCCCAGATGGCCGTCCAGAAGTTCTGCGCCATTTCGCTCGGATACGTATGCACAATTGCAATCCAACCGCCGTGAATACCGGGATGAGCCGTGACTGGCAGCGTCAACCCGTGATGCAGAACAGCGGCAACCGTTCCGCTCACCAGCCCGATAAAAGCACCGTGCCCGGTCGTGCGCTTCCAGAACATACCCAGCAGGAAGGTCGCGAACAAAGGCGCGTTCACAAACGAGAAAACAAGCTGGAGCGTATCCATGATGTTGTTGAACGAGGTGGCAATATACGCCGTCCCGATGGAAATCAGGATGCCGACCACTGTCGTCCATCGCCCCATCTTCAGGTAATGCGAATCAGGCGCATCTTTCTTGATGTAGGACTGGTACAGGTCATACGTCCAGACCGTATTAAACGCCGTCACGTTCCCCGCCATGCCGGACATAAAACTTGCCAGCAGCGCTGTAAGGCCCAGCCCCAGAATGCCCGTCGGGAAGTAATGCAGCAGCATGTTCGGAATCGCAAGGTCATAATCCAGCACCGGATTTCCATGCTCATCCGTCATCACCTTGCCCGTCACCGGATTGACCTTCGCCGGAATCAACCCCTTGCCATACTGTGCCGGAGCAGCATCTGTGCTCGCGCTCGCCGTTGCCACCGGCCCGCTTTGCAACATCGCGTGCTGCGTCATCGCCGGAGTCGCAATGGCAATCAGGCCCGGCAGAATCACCAGGAACGGAAAGAACATCTTCGGAATCGCCGCAATCAGCGGGACCCGGCGCGCCGACTCTTCCGAGTCAGAAGCCATCGCCGTCTGGATTACCAGAAAATCCGTGCACCAGTACCCAAACGAGAGCACAAAGCCCAGGCCCATCGCCAGGCCGAACCACTCCACTCCCAACGGATTATTGTGTGGATTCGTCATCCCATGCCATGAGTGTGTATAGGCCGCGGGAAGCGCAGCTTTCAGCCCGCTCCATCCGCCTACGTTTTTCAGCCCCACCCACACCAGCGGCAGAAAACCGGCCACAATCAGAAAGAATTGCAGTACCTCGTTGTAAATCGCGCTTGTCAGGCCGCCTGCAAAGATATACCCAAGCACAATGATCGCGGAAAGGAAAATTGCAAAATGGAAGATCCATTCCACCGGTATGTTCAGCCGGATAAACAGCGAATCAAACACATGCAGCGTCTGGATCAGCCGCGCCATCGCATACATCGAAATGCCCGACGAAAAGACCGTCATCACCGCAAACGAACACGCATTATAGGCACGTGTCTTTTCATCAAAACGTAGCCGCAGAAACTCCGGCACCGAGCGCGCCTTTGAGCCGTAATAAAACGGCATCATAAAGACGCCCACAAAGATCATCGCCGGAATTGCACCAATCCAGTAAAAGTGACTCGTGGCAATGCCATACTTTGCGCCAGAAGCACCCATCCCGATCACTTCCTGCGCGCCCAGATTGGCCGAAATAAACGCCAGCCCGCAGATCCAGGCAGGCAGCGACCTTCCGGCCTGGAAAAAGTCTTTGCTCGTCCGCATGAACCGCTTCAGTGCAAAGCCAATGCCCAGCACAAAAACGAAGTACAGCAGCATGATGAGCCAGTCAATGAGTGTCAGGTCCACGTGCCCGGTTCTTCCCTTCTAATTCAGATTCAGATGGTATGGGTTCGCCTACACAGCCGCAACAACAGTCTCAAGGCAAAAATTCAGCGATAGTTGCGGAGGGGTATTCTCACTGCAATGTACACGCTTTCATAAACAATCGTCCAGAGAGAAAAACACCATCGCACGAATGCCCGAATTCAGTCACATTGCCCAGCTATGGTATGCGTAGCGACCTGACACACAGTTGCACATCTGTTGTCGAAGATTGGTCATCTATTTCGCTGAGCTCTCCATTTCCTCCCTCGCTGTATTCCCTACGTCCCCTGGGTTATGCGACCAATCAACGACCCACTGCGTTCCTGCTGCCAGAGTACCTGAATCATATTTGCCGAAAGTTTGGCCATTTCCGTATGAATCACCCGGCTGCGCAAAGTCAAGCTCCATCACATATTCAGTTCTACTGTCATTAGAACCGCCCGTGTGAGAAAGGCTGGCATTTGAGGGTTTGTTCCTGCGGTAATGCAGTGCGGTATTGTCCACCACGGGATATCGAGCCGGATGCACAACTCTGTCCGCTGCATACTCCCCTTATAAACCTCGTTTGAAAACTACGGCATTCCGAACAACCGCACCTCCGGCTTATTTGGATTACCCGGATTCGCGCGTGAGTACCACAACTCCAGGCTGGCAATCACGCGCTCGCGCCCGGGCAGCAGAAGAGGCTGGCTTTGTCCTCCCGCACGAATGAACGCCTTGACCGGAAGTGTCTGCGCCGTGCCATTGCCATAGTGGATGACCACCTGCTCAAACCGAATCGGCGCATACCTCACCCGCAACACAATCGAGCGATACCGGCCCACGTACGGACCTACTTTGATGTCATCATGATCGGTCAATCCATCCACATGCGCCATTCCAAGAAAGATCATCGGAGGATGCGCCGGACGCGGAGGAGGAGGTGGTGGTGGAGCAACCTGCGCCCGCACGCACGCAGATCCAAAAAGAACAGCAGAGACTGCAACAGCCCATATACCGCGAAACACTTTCATGGCCTTTCCTTTCACGTCCAGGCAAACACAACCTGAAACATGAAGTTGCGGAATCCCCCTCAGGCTTTCCCAGGTGCCCCAGGTTTACAAAGCTAAACCTGGGCCAATCTCGTCCGCGCATAATATCTTCCTTTGGGGGAATCGGACCTATACGAAAATAGATCGAAGAAGGCAGGACCAGAAATGGTCGGGGCGGAGGGATTCGCCCCCCCGACTCTCTGCTCCCAAGATAAATCATTTACGGAGTTTCAATAACTTAGCGGGAGCGGTTGGCGCTATAAGTACCGCAAAAAGAGCCCTGAGAAATCGTTATTGTGGGCTAAAGTGGGGGCAAATCATGACGGATGTCCGGGAGATCTTTGGGGAACAGCCTGCAGTTGTGCAGACCCGTAGCCGTGGGGTATACCCGTCGTTTTGCTTTGCCGCATTTCAACGGTTCCACTTCTGCCGTGACAGGATTCCCAAAAGACATAACCCATTGGGAACAGGCGTAGTGGATGGCAACCTGAGCACCCTTTGGGAACCTCGGCAACGGTTATTGAACCCACATCCTCTGTCGATGGTTGACTCCAATTCACTCGTCCGTCTTGAAGGGCAAGTGTTCGTTGCTCCAATTTAGCAACATGCTGATGAGATGCAGCGCCACGTAACCGCCTGACTCGGATAGCGAATACTCCACATGAAGCACTCGTCCACTAAGATTCTTCCGCACGATGAGGCCGTCTCGCTCCATCTCGCGAAGGGTGCTGCGCCAGCATCTTCTTCGATGCCTGGGAAGTAATCCGCAAACGCCACTACCTATCGCCATCGGTCGGCCTCCAAGGAGACCGGCAAGGTGCTCGGCTTCACGGAAGATGAAACCTCACGAATCTCGAAGCTGGAGACTGCATGGGAGTGGCGCGAACCGAAGGACACGCTGGAGAACACCTTCAGGGTCGCCGGGTTTGATCTGCGAAACAGGCGCAATCGGAAATTTCTGGAGGTTTGCGAGCGGATGCAGCATCTTCCCCGCAACCTCGCGCAGCACAACGGCGGCATGGTCATCTGCCAGGAGCAGCTCGATTCAGTGGTCCCGATAGAGCGGCATCGATGGCCGGGCGTACCGTCGCCCAGTGGGACAAGGACGACTGCTCAGACATGGGAATCATCAAGCTCGATCTGCTTTGGAATGATGGCCGTTCTTGCCGACTGCCTTGAGCTGGTTCCGAAGCATTACGGCGTGATGCTCGACTATGCGCAAATTCCAACCTGGCAGACCGTTTTTTTGCTACAGCAACCCGTATTTTTCCATGCGGTAGATGAGCGTCCGGCGGCTTATATCGAGATACTTTGCGGCGTGCGTTTGGTTTCCATTGAAGCGTTCTAAGGCACGTACTATCAGCTCGCGTTCTACTCCTTCAAGGCTGATCCCTTCGTCGGGGAGATCGATTCGAAAAGAAGATGCATTTGGCTGCACGCGGCGAATCTCCTCCGGCAGGTCTTCTTCTCCGATGGATTTATGAGAGCTGAGCACCAGCAGGCGTTCAATTACGTTCTCAAGTTCTCGCACATTGCCGGGCCACCGGTATGCGGCAAGATACGGCATGATTGACGGGGCAAGTTGTACGCCAGTGATACCGTGGCGCTCTTTTGCTTTCTGGAAGAGATGCTCCACAAGTTCAGGAATGTCTTCTTTGCGCTCGCGCAATGCAGGCAAATGCAAGGGCACAACCGCCAGCCGATAATACAGGTCTTCACGAAATGTTCCGTCTTCAATCATGGCCTGCAGGTTGCGATGCGTCGCCGCAATCACCCGTACATTGACACGTATTGTTTCCGAGGAGCCGATCTTTGAAATCTCTCCTTGTTGAAGTACGCGTAGCAGCTTTACCTGAGCGTCAAGGGAGAGTTCCCCGATTTCGTCCAAAAAGAGCGTCCCTCCATCAGCAGCTTCAATCTTGCCCGCTCGCGTAGTGTGCGCACCGGTAAATGATCCGCGCGTATAACCGAAGAGTTCTGCTTCAATCAGGTCTTTCGGGATCGCTCCACAGTTAATAGTGATGAATGATTTGGCCTTGCGTCGACTGTTGTGATGGATGGCTCGTGCCAGCAACTCCTTACCCGTTCCGGTTTCGCCGTGGATCAGAACTGTAGAGTCATGCTGAGCGACGCGTGCAGCCTGGTCTAGCACGCGGAGGAAACTCTTCGCGCGACCAATAATTCCTTCAAATCCGTACCGCTGATCGAGCGCTGAACGCAGATTGCGGACTTCTTCAAGCAGGTTCTGGCGCTCCATCGCGCGATGAACGACCAGGACCAGCTCTTCGAAATCGAGCGGCTTGGTCACATAGTCATAGGCGCCCAGCTTCATGGCCTCCACGGCTGTTTCCACAGTACCGAAGGCGGTAATGATGATCAGCGTTGGTTGAATATCCTCATCTGCTATTCGACGTAATAGATCGAGCCCGCTGGTGGGCATTTTGAGATCAGTAATAACGAGCTGAGGCCTGATGTCGCGCAGCTTTTCATATGCCTCTGCTCCGTCAGATGCGAGCGAGACATGATAACCAGCCTCTTCAAGCTGCATCTTCATGACACTGCGAAGACTGCTGTCATCATCTACCACGAGGATGCGGTTTGTGCTCATTGCGCGCGCGTGGCCTCCCCAGGTTTCAGCGGGCGAGTAATGGGAAGCTCCAGACGGAAGGTCATTCCTTTTTCAGGATTATTAGTCCCGCTCAAAGTGCCTCCGTGCTGCTCGATAATGTTAGCGGCAATGGCGAGCCCGAGGCCTGTGCCGTTTTCTTTCGTAGTGAAGAAGGGATCGAAAATTTTCTCCTGCTGTTCCGGGGCGATTCCGCTGCCCTCATCACAGATTTCAATTTGCAGGCGGTTTTGCCTGACAAAGCTGCGAATTTGGACCGTGCCTGGTCCCTCGGTTGCCTGCACAGCATTGATGATGAGATTCAGCAGGACTTGCTTCAACTGTTCCGCATCACATTCAACTGCAGGTATATTCTTCGCCTCTTCAATAACCAGCTCAACATCACGCAGAATGGCAGAGTGGCGCGCAATACTGGCAACGGATTCGATGAGCGTTCCTGGATTAACGGGCTGATATCGCGGAAGTCGTGGCCGCGCGAAGTCGAGAAAATTAGTCAGAAGTTTGTTGAGCCGCTGCGACTCTTTTTCGAGAATCCCAAGGCACTCGTCGGTGTTCTCCTGCGAAGCGTGGCCGCGTTTCAAAATGCCAGCAGCGCCGGAGATGCTTGCCAGCGGATTTCGAATCTCATGCGCGAGGCTGGCGGCGAGTTGCCCTACGGCGGACAGACGTTCAGCTTTTTTCATCTGGTCGATTTTCTGCCGCAGCTCTGTATAAACATGTTCCAGTTCTGTCTTGGTTGCTTCTACGCGCTTTCTCTGAATGCGCTCGCGGTCGGAGAGAAATCCTGCAATGATTCCGGCTGCGCCAAAGATGCTGAGTTCCACGACCTGATCCTGCGCGTCCATTGGCCAATGTGTCCAATGGCGCACAATGGTTGGCGTCTGTACCAATGTCGCAAAGAGGAGCGCCCACACGGCTCCTCTCCAGCCGAAGATCATTCCGGCAATCATGAACGGTAGAAAATTCAGGTGGTGCAGAATGTTATGCAACTCAACGGCGCGGGGTGGCGTAAGCCAGATGGTAATGGCTAGCAGCAGAATAAGAATGCCAATATAGATGGCTTTCCAGCGAGAGCTCCGCAGATTTTGCCAGGGAATGGACATCACCTCTGTATTTTCCCATGCAGCACCAGAACGAGGCGCTTCGAGCGGTAGAGAAAGCGCTGCTGTTATGTCTGAGGCAGGGAATCTGGGCTCCACAGGTCATTGCCGATGCAATTCGATGCCCATGCTGATAGGTAAGATAGAAACGCAGTTAGCCAATGTCGATTGTCCCTTTACGTACAGTGGATCGAAACAGGTGTACCGAATGGGACAACATGGAAGCGAAATAGCTGTATTTCAGGCATTTTCATTTGGAAACACGATTGCCTATGAGTTAGCGTGGCATTTCGATTTCTTGTACTTCTTGCGCTTTTTCCCTGTGCTGTTCATGCGCAGCAGCCTGCCGATCTTCCTTCTGCTGCATTGCCAGCAGTTCCTGATTCTTCTGCCGGGGACGCATCTCAGCCACTGACTCTGGATGAAGCACTTGCGCTTGCAGAAAAGAACAGCCCGCGGCTGCACGCAGCAGAAGCCAGATCTGCCCAGGCTGCTGCTGCTGTAAAGACAGCAAAGGCATATACCAATCCGCAGGTGGAGTTCTTCAGTGGTCATCAAAGCGCTCGCGATGACGTGTCGGTGCCTGGCGCTCCCGGCCTTCTGCAGCACTATGCTGCATACCAGACTTTTGAGATTCCGTCAGAGCGGAGGTCCCGGCAACGTGTAGCGGCGCTCGGTCGCGACAGCAACGGCTTTGCTCTCGCCAGCGTGAGGCGCTCAGTGGTGGCGAATGTGAAGCACGCTTTCTATGACGTGCTGCGACGCAAAGAAGAAATAGCTCATGCACAGGAAAATCTCTCTCTTGTAGAAGACCTGCGGCGGCGTGTGGAAGTAGAAGTACGAGTGGGCGAAAAAGGTCGCCTTGAGCTGACGCGCGCGGAGGCAGAGCTTGCCCGCGCGCGATTCATGGTGCGTAGTGCTCAGATACGTCTTGCCGACTCGATCGCTGTGTTGCGTGTAGCCATTGCAGCGCCGCCTGACAGAAATCTCGACCCGCGAGGCTTGTTGGAGCCGCCTATCCACCTGCCGCCTCTGCCCGAATTGCGCGAAGCGGTTCTGCGCGCGCATCCGGCAATGGAGCAGGCGCAAACTGATGTTCAGAGAGCAGAGGCTTCGCTGCAGCATCAGCGTTCGCTTCGAGTGCCGCAACCTGTTTTCTACGGCGAATATGAGCATCAGCCAGATCTGACTTTCTGGCGAGCAGGCGTGACCATACCTCTGCCGTTGTGGGACCGTCGCCATGGACAAATTCAGCAGGCAACAGCGGCAGTTCGCGAATCCACTGCTGTTCGAGACCAGATGCGTCTGGAAATGATTTCTGCGCTGGAGCGCGCTTATGAACAGTACCAGCTTGCCGACCAGCAGGTTACGGCGCTACAAGCTGGATCGCTGCATGAAGCGGAAAGCGCCGTGGAAGCTGCGCAGTCTGCCTACCACTTTGGAGAGCGCGGCATTGTTGAGGTGCTGGATGCGCAGCGTGTATTGCAAAGCGTGCGCAGTGACTTGCTGGATGCGCAATATGCGCGGCAGTCAGCTTTGATTGATCTGGAAGAGCTTGGCGCAGTAATGCCTGGAGGAAGACCCTGATGCATATCCAATTTTGTTCTAAAGCTGCCAGAAAGTGGGGCTCGCTCCTGCTTCATCTATCGGCTGCAATTGTCCTCGTGGGGTCCTTCGTTGCTGTGAGCGGTTGCAACAGGCCAAAAGCTTCCGCGGAAAAGGCGGTAAAAGCGGAAAACGATCCGACGGAAATCACTGTCGATAAAGAATTAGCTGAACAGCTGAAGATTGGCGAGCCGCAAGTCCATGACGTGGCCAATTCGCTTCAAGTTGCGGCGCGCATTGAAACGGATGCTAGCCGGATTGCGCGCGTTGGCTCTCCCGTTTCAGGTCGCATCATCAAGCTCCTCGTACTCGAAGGACAATATGTGCATCGCGGTGAAGCCTTGGCTACACTGCACAGCACGGATCTCTCCGATACGCAGTTTGCCTTTATCAAGGCCTATTCACAACAGGATCTGGCGCAGCAGGCCACGAATCGCGCAGAGCAACTGGTAAAAGCAGACGTGATCGGAAGCGCTGAATTGGAGCGGCGCCGCGCCGAGCTTCTGCAGGCCAGTACTGAAGCATCCGCTATTCGCACACAACTGCGCGGTCTGGGCATGACTGATGCAGCTATCCACAAGCTTGAAACCACCCGCCAGCTCAATGCCGACTATCCAATTGTGTCCTCCATCTCCGGCACTGTGCTGGAGCGCAAAGTAACCATCGGGCAGATTGTGCAACCTGCTGAAGTGGCATTCATGGTGGCTGATCTATCAAACGTCTGGCTGGTTGCGGATGTTCCTGAAGAGAGCGCGGAAAGACTGCACAAAGGGATGCACGTTGTCGTGAATATTCCCGCTCTGCCGGATGAGAAAGTCGAAGGGAAACTTTCTTATGTTTCGCCGGTTGTTGATCCTGCGACGCGCACCATCCCGGTGCGCATGGACCTCGCGAATCCGCGCGGCATTTTCAAGCCTGCCATGCTCGCCAGCATGACCTTTATCGATCACAGCGAACGCCGGACCACGATACCGTCTACAGCAATTGTTCGCGAAAGCAATAACGATTACGTCTTCGTTGAACTAGCTCCGGGAAAATTCAAGCTGCGCGAGGTAACGCTTGGTCCCGAATTCAACGATGATCGAGTGCTTGAAAGCGGCATCAATCCGGGAGAGAAGATTGTTCTCGACGGCGCATTCCACCTGAATAATCAGCGCAAACAGAATGCCATCAAAGGGAGCGAGTAGCGCATGTTGAATAATCTTGTCAGCGCGGCCCTCAGGCACCGGATCATCTATGTGGTCGTGGCAGCCGTTCTCTGCGGCTTCGGCGTTCACGCTGCGCAAAAGCTTTCTGTCGATGCATTTCCTGACGTCACGAATATTCAGGTGCAGATCGCAACCGAAGCGCCAGGGAAGTCTCCGGAAGAAGTAGAGCGCTTTATCACCATCCCTATTGAGATCGCCATGACCGGGCTTCCGGGCATGACTGATATGCGTTCTCTTATCAAGCCGGGATTGTCGCTGATCACGCTGGTTTTTGAAGACGGGCGCAATCTCTATCTCGAACGCCAGATGGTTTCTGAGCGCTTGAATGAGCTGCGCGACAAAATGCCCGAAGGCGTGACGCCCATACTTGGGCCAATCACGAATGCTCTTGGCGAGGTCTATCAATACACGCTGGAAACGCCGAACGATGGGAAGCGTCCGCTGACGAAAGATGAGCTGATCCAACGAAGGACCATTCAGGACTGGGTGGTGCGTCCGCTTTTGCGCTCTATTCCAGGCGTCGCCGAAATTAACTCTACTGGCGGCTACGTCAAGCAGTATGAAACGTTGGTAGACCCGCAAAAGCTTCGTTATTACAACCTGACGATTCAGGATGTGCGCAACGCGCTCGCCAACAACAATGCCAATGCCGGAGGAGGCATCCTGCCGCAGCATGCCGAGCAGTATCTCATCCGGTCAGTAGGGCTTGTTCGCAATCTCGACGATATCCGCAATATCGTGCTAAAGGAGAGTGGAGCAACACCCGTCTATGTCCGCGATGTGGCTGAAGTACGGATGGGCACGGAAGTTCGCTACGGCGCCATGATCAAGAATGGCTACACAGAAGCCGTAGGCGGCGTCGTGCTGATGACTTCGGGCGGCAACGCGAAAGAAATCGTTGGCCGCGTAAAGGAGCGTGTCGCCGAGATCAATTCGAAGCACATGATCCCAGGCGGCTTTCAGATCACGCCCTATTATGATCGCTCGAAACTGGTCGATGCTGCTATCCATACCGTAACGGAAGTACTCGGTGAAGGTATCGTCCTCGTTATCGTGATTCTCTTTCTGTTCCTGGGCGACGTCCGTTCCAGCCTGATCGTTTGCGCAACGCTGATCCTCACACCCCTATTGACGTTTCTGGTGATGAACAAGATCGGGCTTTCAGCGAATCTCATGTCGTTGGGGGGCCTTGCTATCGCCATCGGATTAATGGTGGATGGTTCTGTAGTTGTAGTAGAGAATGTTTTTTCGCGGCTGAGTCACGCGCACCATACCGGACATGATCCATCTTCAACGGCAGATCGGATCAAACTGACCCTCGCTGCTGTGGCTGAAGTTGCCACCCCCGTGGTCTTTGGCGTAACCATCATTATCCTGGTCTTCCTGCCTCTCATGACGCTCGAAGGCATGGAAGGCAAGATGTTCTCGCCGTTGGCCTACACCATCGCCATCGCGCTCGGCATCTCGCTGGTCCTTTCGCTTACGATTTCGCCGGTGCTCTCTTCATACATGTTGAAGGGCGGGTCTGAAGAAGATACGTGGCTAGTGCGAAATATTCGCCGCCCCTATAACAAGATTCTTCACTGGGCTTTATCGCACCGCAGGACCACTATCATCACCGTTGTCTCACTATTCATCGCCGCACTTTGCCTCTTCCCGTTTCTGGGTACAGCTTTTATTCCGGAGATGGCAGAGGGAACCCTCTCGCCAAATGCCGATCGCGTTCCGAACATCTCTCTCGACGAATCGCTGCGCATGGAAATGGAGATGCAGCGCATCATGCTGAAAATCCCTGGCGTAGACAACGTCGTCTCGCGCGTCGGCCGCGGCGAATCGCCCGCCGATCCCGCTGGCCCGAATGAGGCCGACGTGCTCGCGTCCCTGACACCCTTCGACAAAAGACCGCATGGCATGACGCAAGAGACTATTGCCGAACAGATGCGTAAAGCGCTGGCGGTCTTGCCGGGACTCAATCTGGTGATGTCTCAGCCAATCTCAGACCGCGTTGATGAAATGGTCTCCGGTGTGCGTGCTGATGTCGCAGTCATGCTTTACGGTGACGACCTGGATGTTCTGGTCGAGAAGGCGCGGCAAATTACCACCATCGCCCACACTATACAGGGAACGCAGGACACACGCGTAGACCGTGTTGGCGGTCAACAGTATCTCAATATCAACATCGACCGCAGCGCAATCGCGCGTTATGGATTGAACGCAGCCGATGTAAATGACGTTATCGAAACAGCGATTGCCGGCAAATCGGCGACTGAGATTTATGAAGGAGAACGCCGCTTCCAGGCAGTCGTGCGCCTTCCACAGAATCTGCGCGACAGTGTTTCCGATATCCGCGAGCTGCAAATAAGCTCTCCTGATGGTCCCAAAATTCCGCTCGAAGATCTGGCCAGCATCCGTGTCATGGAAGGACCTGCTCTTATCAACCGTAGTATGGGTAAGCGCCGCATCGTTGTCGGCGTTAATGTGCAGAACAAGGACCTGGGCGGCTTCGTCGCAGAGCTGCAGAATAAAGTTGAGCACCAGGTACAGTTGCCTGCCGGCTATTACATCGAATGGGGAGGGCAGTTTCACAATATGCAGCGCGCGCTGCATCACCTGATGATTATCGTCCCCATCACTATTACGGCCATTTTTTTCCTGCTCTTCGTTCTCTTCAAATCGGTGCGCTTCGCGGCGCTTATCATCACTGTGCTGCCCTTGGCTTCTATCGGCGGAGTCTTCGGATTATTCTTATCCGGCGAATACCTGTCTGTACCTGCTTCTGTCGGATTTATCGCGCTGTGGGGCATCGCCGTTCTCAATGGAGTTGTTCTCATCTCTTATATTCGGAAGCTGCGCGAAGAAGGGCTTTCGCAGGAAGAAGCAATCCGCAAAGGCACGCATATGCGTTTCCGTCCTGTCATGATGACGGCAACCGTTGCGGCGCTTGGCCTGGTGCCATTTCTCTTTGCAACCGGACCGGGATCGGAAATTCAGCGTCCGCTGGCCATCGTAGTCATCGGGGGACTGCTGAGTTCCACTCTGCTTACACTGGTTCTTCTTCCGTGCGTCTACGGATATTTTTCAGGCGAGCGTACTGGCTCAGAAAGCTCTACTCCTATGCGTGAGCAGAATTTACTTCCGGAAACGAAATAGTCTTTACGTTTTTACAGGAGTAATAAAGCATCCTTCAAATAACGAGCACAACGTAAAATATAGGCCTGACACACAATCTGCTTGCAAATTTGCAGACGCATTATAGTGTGTGAACAGTCAAGAATGAGCTTGCCTCCGCAAAACGTACCCCTTAGCAGAGTGATTAAACTGCGAAGGGGCGATGAAGATGGTGAAGATACCGCGGAAGGCCTACACGCTTGAGTTCAAGCAGGAGGCAGTGCGTCTGGTGGAGTCAGGCCAGCGAGTTTCGGAGGCTGCTCGCAGCTTGGGGATTGTGGAAACAGACGTTAGCGAACTGGGTGAAGGCGCATCGGGCCGGCAGCTGCGCGGCTCTGGCCGGAGCGTCGAGTTGACGGCCGAACAGCGCTGTTGGTCCATATTCGCGCCGTTCATGCGGAGATGCACGGCGTCTACGGGTGGCCGCGCATGTGGCGCGAGTTGCGCAAGCGAGGGCTGCGCGTGGGCAAGCAGCATGGCATCCGCGCGCGTGGCAAGCGGCGCTTCCGCGTGGCCACCACCGATAGTCGGCATGATCTTCCGATAGCTCCGAACCGGTTGGATCGCAACTTCTCGCCTCTGCGTCCAGACGCTGCCTGGTCGGGCGACATCACCTACATCGCAACGGAGGAAGGCTGGCTGTATCTGGCCGTAGTCATCGATCTGTTCAACCGGCGCGTGGTGGGTTGGAGCCTGCAACCACACATGGAGCGCAGTCTGGTCATCGACGCGCTGGAGATGGCCTGGCAGCGGCGGCCATCGAAGGGCGCCTTGCTCTTTCATAGCGATCGCGGTAGTCAATATGCCAGCCAAGATTTCGCGATGCCAGCCAAGATTTCGCGCAGCTTCTTGGACGTTTAGGGTGTGAACGACCTTTGTTGCTTTACCCAAAACATTCTCCACGTCCCCGGCAAAGACCGACACTGCCTTACGCACTGGGACGTCATCGCGTGGGTCCACGAGAAGGGAAGTTGCCCTACTTTCCGTGAAGATAGGCTGTAAGAGGGGACCTGAGCCGCACGGGCTGCGTTTAGGATCGTTAAGAGCGAAAGAACAAATATAAGAGAGGCAAGAACAGACAGTCGTGACAATCTTGAGCCAAGCTTCAAGACAGCACCTAGTCGGAAATGGAGAGCGGGACAGTGCCGGAAGGCCGCCATAGCAGCGAAGCGTCTTTGCCATCGGCGAAGTCTGGAAGAGGGTAAGGGGGACGATGGATCTCTGCCAAGAGTCGCATCGCCTCCATACTCGTGCGGGCCGAAGATGTCGAAGAATAGAATCTTCATGCTGTTCTCTACGTTGGGGGTCAAGATGCGTGTTCCCGCAGTTGATTTGGATCAGGCCAATCCCCAGCCTCCATCTACAGCTAGGCACTGTCCCGTGATAGCTCGAGATGCGTCGGTGAGCAAAAACGCGGAAACTTGCGCAATGTCCTCGACAGAAATCATGCCGCTGACGAGTGGCTGCTTGATGCGCATGAAGTCGACGATGGCGGTGTCAGATGCGGCATGCGCACTCATTCGCGTCTCCGCCAGTCCGGGAGCAATTACATTGATGCGAATCTTATGTGGTGCGTAAGATGCTGCCATGATACGGCTCATTGCGATGATCGCGCCTTTACTTGTTCCATAGGCGACGGTGTCGAAGTGTTCTGGCTCGGGATGGACTCCGAGAATGCTCGACATATTGAGAATGACCCCACGCTGGCCATTTTCCGCTGGGTCTTGGGCAAGCATCACGCGGACCGTTTGGCGGCACATGCGATATTGCGTCGTGAGATTGGCGTCGAGGGTTTTTGCCCAGCCTTCCTCGCTACACTCATGGAGCGGCCCATCTCCAAAGCGGCGACCACTCATGCCGGCCACGTTGAACAGCGCGTCGATGCGGCCAAATTTTGCAGCACACTGCTGAACCACCTTACACGCAAATTCCGGATTCGTAAGATCGCCTATCGCCCAGCTTATCGCCTCATAGTCGTTGCGAACCGAAGCCGCCACTCCTTCGCAGTGCTCGGCATGGCGGGCGACGAGAAAGAGCCGCCCGGGAATCGGACCAAGATGCGAAGGCAATACGCGCGCGGTTTCCGCCGCGATGCCGGAGGCGCCGGTGATGAGAAACGTTCGTGCCATGGGCCTCCTCAATCTAAGATTGGTGCAAGTTTCGCTGGGTGCGCGAGAGAGCGCGCGTAGCGGCACCGTTGATCACGCAGCCATTCATCGTAATTCACCTGAGTATTGTGCAGGTGCATGTTCTCGAGCACTACATGCTTCTTGCCGCAGCGCACCAATTCGCGCAGCGTCAATTCGTTGAGCGAATGCACAATCGTGAGTGCGCCGATCGAGGAGAGCGGGCAAATTGTGTAGGATTGCGATCCGTGCTCTACTTTCACGGAAACGTCGCCAGCGGGCATTCCGTTGTCGAGAAGGAACCCATGCTGTGCCTGCGTAACCACGTGATACAGTGTCTTGCCCGAGGAGTGTTTGGCTGGGGCGGCGCTCGACTGCTCGCGGGAAGTGATGGCGACGATCGGATTCGCCGGATACCGCCGATTGAACTCGATGGCCACGTCGACCGCGGCCTGGGTCTGGCCGGTTGCGGAGACCACGATCAACGGCTCACCTGCACCGAACTCGAACTCATCGAGCAGGCAGGCGCCAAGACCCTCTACCCGCTCGATCGCCTGGTTTAGGCGAAGGCTGTCGGCTCCCACCACATCCGTGAAATTGGAGAGCGCATGGGGAAGCAGCGGGTGGAACCCGGTCAGCGCACCCATTCGCACGCACAGTTCTTCAACTGCAATGCGCGAATGGCCGTTGGCGTAGATATGGACGAGGCCGCCTGTTCCGATTGCACCGGCAAAGATGCGCGCCACTTCCTCAAGGGTGTCACGCTGCGCGAGGATACAGTCACGAATGTGATCAAGTTGATAGGGAAACGCTAATGTTGGTTTCAATGTTCTCCTCCGTTCATGGGGGCCTGTAGGACACACCGGGCTTGCAGTATGAGTTCGCGATAAAGACGGGCCGTAGCTGCAATCTTGCCAAGGTTGCCTTCGCAGAGCGTGGAGAGGTTGACTAGGTCGCTGCCCACGCCGAGGGCAACGCTCCCGGCCTTGAGGAAGTCCGTTGCATTGCCAAGCGTCACGCCCCCCATGGGCATGAGAGCGACCTGCGGCATGGGAGCTCTGATCGCGCGGATGTATGCCGGCCCGCCAGCAGCGTTCGCGGGAAAAACTTTGACGATGTCTGCTCCTGCGGTCCAGGCAGTTAGAATCTCGGTTGGCGTGAGGGCTCCCGGCAAAATGGGAATGCTATAACGGCGGCACATCCGGATGGTTGAACGACTCAGCATTGGGCTCACGATGAACTGTGCGCCCTCCAGGATGCTGATCCGCGCAGTCTCCGCATCGAGGACGGAGCCGGCGCCGATGATCATCGTAGGTTCGAATCTGGTAATAGCGGCGCGCAAATAGGCGGAGGCGCGGGGTGTGCTCAGGGCGAGCTCAGCGAGCAGAATGCCGCCTTCGCACAGTGCTTCGAGAGCATCGAGCGCCTGCTTTTCCGTTTCTACGCGCACCGCGGGCACAATGCCGGTATTCCTTATGGCATCGAGTACTTCATTGCGATCCACGTGTTCTCCCTCCTTCCTTTAACTTTGGCCGGCGCTACCGCCACCAGATGTTCAACGCGAGGCAGATTAGCGCGATAACAGCGGCAATTGTCCAGAGCCCTGAGAGCGCTTGCGATGCGTCTGAATTGTGCCGCGAGTAGACAATTCCTTCGAGATCCGCGGCGGATTTGCGCTGTGTGAAGGCACTAACGCCGATGGTGACAATCAAGCAAACCGTACAGCCGAAAATCGCTCCATAGAAATTCGCCGACATATCGCTGCCGTAGGGCAAGAGGCCGATGCTGTAAGCCAGATGGTGCAGGAGCGAAGCCACCGTTCCTGCGAGCAGGCCCCAAAAGCCGCCTTGTGGCGTCGCCCATGTTGTAAACATGCCCAGCAGAAATGTCGCGAACAACGGTGCGTTAAAAAACGAGAATAGTAGTTGAACGTAATCCATCAGGCTATTGAAGCGAAGTGCGATGTACGCAGTACCAATACTAATAAAGGTGGCGAACAAAGTGGCAGCGCGACCCATGCGAATGTAATGCTGGTCTGGCTTAGCTTTGACCAGATAGGCTTGATAGATGTCGTAGGTCCAGACGGTATTGAATGCGGTAATGTTGCCGGCCATGCCGGACATGAAGCTGGAAAGCATCGCAACGATGCCGAGACCAAGCAAGCCGTGGCCGTAATAGCGCGTGAGGAGCGTCGGCAGGGCCAGATCGTAGCGCAGGGCTAATCCGTGCGGAATCAACACCATCGCGGCGAGCCCGGGGAGCACCACGAGCGCTGGGAAGAACAGTTTGATACCCGCAGCGACGAGAGGTGTTTGCGACGCTGCACGGGGGCTGCGCGCCGCCAAGGCGCGTTGGATGAGCAGGAAGTCGGTGCACCAGTACCCGCAGCCCAGCACGGCCCCGAGTCCGAATACGAGACCAAAGATGTCCATCTGAGAACCGAACGGGTGGAAGAAGTGCAGGCCCTGCCAGTTGTGTCCCAGGTTATTGGGCATCTGAGCGCGAAGGTTTGCCAAGCCGCCTGCGTCCCGAAGGAGAAACCAGATCAGTGGCGCGAGTCCGAGCACGATGAGCGCGAACTGTAAAACCTCATTGTAAATGGTTGCGGTGAGCCCGCCGAGGGCAACATAGATGAAAACGAAAACGGCCGCGAGAACGACACTGGTTGCAAATTTCCACCCGAGGAACGAGTGCAGTATGATGGCCATCGCATACAGGCTGATGCCTGAAGTAAGAATCATGAGTATGGCGAAGGATAAGGCGTTGAGTGCACGGGTAGGCTCGTTGTAGCGAAGCTTGAGAAACTCTGGAACGCTGCGAGCCTTACTCACGTAATAGATGGGCATCATGAAGAGGCCTAGGAAGAGCATCGCGGGGATCGCGCCGAGCCAGTAAAAGTGACTGGCACGGGCGCCATATTTCGCGCTCAGGGAGACCATACCCATGATTTCGAGGGCGCCGGAGTTGGCGGCGACAAAGGCGATGCCAGTAATGACCGCAGGCATTGAGCGGCCGGCCTGAAAGTACTCGGAGCTGCTCACCATGCGCCGCCGGACGCGGAGGCCGATGGCGAGAATCAAACCAAAGTAGCCGAACAAAACCGCGTAATCGCAAAGGTTCAACCGTATCGTTGGCAATCCTTACTCCTGCACCTTCGCCTCAAAAATGCTTAGACGTGCACAGTCCGCTGGATTTCCAGCGTTGCGCCGGCGGCCAGCAACGCATCGCGCAATCTGGCATAGGGCAAAGCGCGCGGAGTAGTGTGCTGATCGAGCGAAAGTGCTGCTGCGATGCCGGCTGCCTGTCCCATCGCCATGCACTGCGCCATGCTGCGCACCGACGCATGGGCATCGTGCGTCGCCGAAAAACAGCGGCCAGCGACAAGCAGGCCCTCGGCTTTTTGTGGAACTAACGAGCGGTAGGGGATCGATACAGCCTCTCCTTCGGGCAGGTAGCTCCAGCGCGTGTCGCGGCCAGTGTGGTGATCCTCGATGGGTGCTCCGCAGAGGCCGACAGAGTCCTCGAATTTGCGCGCGTCCAGCACATCCTCCCGCGTCAGGCGGTATTCGCCGTAGATGCGGCGGCTCTCGCGCACGCCGATCTGCGTGCTGAATGCGACAATGTGCGCGTGCTCGTAGCCAGGGATCATGTCACGCAGAAAGCGCTCGTACTCGAGGGCTTGACTGCGCCCCTGAATCTCGGCTGAAGTCATGTCGAAAGTATCGGTGGGATCGGAAACGGACACGCGGGTCATGATAGTGGCCATCACTGAGGCGATCGGGGTAATGTGAATGCTTCCCTCGCGCCTTGGCAGATCGTACTGGCCGCTCTCCGCAGCGTGCTCCATCCGCTCGATGAACTCCTTGCGCGGCATCGAGGTGGCCCGCCGGACATCAACGTTGGCGAGCCTGAACGTGGTCGTGAGCGTCTGTGCCGGACTGATCTCACCGGCGCGTTCGAAAGGAACATCGCAACGCGCAGCCACGTCGGCATCGCCTGTGGCATCGATAATGCAGCGGGCCTGGATTGCGCCGAGCCCGGATTTGCCATCGACAATCACACCTGCGATGCGATCGCCCTCAAGGATCACATCAGTCACGAAGGAGTGCAGCAGAATCTCTACACCTGCTTCAAGCGCAAGGCGCTCCCAGGCAATCTTGAGGAATTCGGGATTGTAGGTGATACCGGTACCCGCCCCAAAAGTGTTGGGGCGTTCGATCACAGAATCAATGCGTCGAAGTTCATCGATCAAATCGTCCGCGACGCCGCTCACGATCTTCTTGGGTTGTGCACCCGGAGTGAAGAACCCATAAAACGTGTCGAGAACGGCGGTGCTTGTGCCGCCCAGAAATCCATAACGCTCGAGCAGCATCACCCGGCTTTGCGGAAGCCGTCGCCTCGCCAAGCGAGCGGCAGCAATCGCAGCCGTGGACCCAGCCGAGCCGGACCCGACGACCAGCACATCCACCGAGGCAAATATTGGAAGTTTCTTAGTGTACGTGTACATTCATCCACCTCGAGGAAAACTGGTTAGCAAGCGAAGACGAGCGAACGAACAAATGCTTGAGCTGCGGATAGAGATCCAGGTAGACGCCGAATATGCTCTGGTAGGCGTCCGCGCACGAAGAATCGGGAGAGTAGGCCGCGCGAACTCGCGCATGTGCAGCTTGCATCGCGTGCAGTGAGGCGAAGCCCGAGCCGGACGCTGCCAGCAGGGCGCTGCCCAGCGCTGCACCGCCGGCTTCGTCCATCACGTGCACCGGGATTCCGGTCACATCGGCGATGATCTGACACAGAAGGGTGTTACGCGTAGGTCCGCCCACCGCATGCAGACGGCTCGGAGCGACTCCGACAGTGCGCGCAATAGAGAGGTTGTGCTGAATGGCAAAAGCCAGGCCTTCTAGTATCGCCCGCAGCAGGTGAACCCGCCCCATGTCCGCGGTCAATCCGAAGAAAACGCCCCGCGCGAAACCATCGTGTATGGGCTGCAATTCGCCAGCAAGATAAGGCAAAAAGATAAGACCGTCCCCACCGGGAGTGAGTTGCGCAGCTTTCCGCACGAGTTCCGCATCGTCGGGGGGCGCATCATCAAAGAAAATTTGGCGAAGCCATTGAATGGAGAGCCCGCCTGAACTCATTGAGCCACCAATGAGATTCACTTCCGGCAGCACGTGCGGAAAAGCAAGCAGACGTGGATGCATCGTATTGCGAGCGGCAGGCACATTCACTGTGCTTGCCGTGCCGAGTGAAAGCTGCGCCGTATCCGGCATAAGGGCGCCTATGGCCAGCCCCGCCGCACTTGTGTCTTCACCGCCGGCTACCACCGGCACGCCAGCGGGGATACCGGTTTCTGCCTCGGCTTCCGATGTGATAGCCCCGATCGGTTCAGTGCAACCTGCCAGTTCGCAGTACACCCGTTCGGGAAGATCAAGGAGCTGCAACAACTCTGGCGACCAGCGCCGCCCCGCTAAGTCGTAGGCCAGCAGAATGCCGCCGTCGGAGTGATTCATCACTGGCCTGCCGCTGAGGGAATAAGTGATAAAGGCCGTTGGCGTAAGGAATTTCCACGTTCGCATCCAGATTTCTGGCTCGTTCTGCCGAATCCAGCGCAGCCGTAGATCGAAGTTATAACTTGCCGGCAGCTTGCCGCTGATGCGCGCAATGCAATCGCCATGCCGGTTTTGGAGATCTTCGGAGTCGGCGGCGCAGCGCTGGTCCAGCCAGAGAATCGCCGGCCGCAGCACTGCACCTTTGTGATCCACGGCCACAACGCCTACCCCTTGGCCGCTGACGGCAACCCCGGCGACGCGGCTCACAGCGCCAGGATGGTCCTGAAAGAGGGCGCGGGTGCATCTGCAGAGCGCCTTCCACCAATCGAGCGGGTTCTGCTCTGCCCAGCGAGGACGAGGGCAGTTGTACTGGTACGAGGCCGATGTCTGCCACAGGATCTGCCCACGCGCATCGGCCAACACCACCTTAGTCGTACTGGTGCCGATATCGATACCGATTGCAAGATCCGGAAGGTTCATGTGCCCACCTTCGCAAACACAAAGGCCCGTGCCGGGTTATGAATCAATATGTCGTCGATCTGCTGCTGTGAAAACCCGTCACATCGCATCCGATCAGTGAAGTGCTCCAAGATATACGCAACGCCTGGACCTCCTCCGTACGCTTTCCAGTAGGAGCGTCGCGCTGTGTCGCCTCCGAGCAGGATTTGCCCCCCGAGGCCAGCCTCAACCATGCCGCGTATGAGCCCGATCAACGTTGATTCCGGAAAGTACTTTACCCGCCCAGGGCCGTCGTACTCGAGAAACGCACCGGTCTGCGCCACCTCTTTGTGCAGATGCAGATCGGGATTGCGATCCATGTGCGAGAGCACTACGTGCTTGGAGTCAATGCCAAGCGCCGCAAGCGTTTCTAGCTGTGCAATCGCCATGGTGCCCATTTCGGTATGGGTCAGGACAGGTGCGCCAGTTTGGGCATGGGCGATCGCAGCGGCTTGAAACGCGGTGCGCGTTGCGAGATCCATGACCTGATAGTCGGAAGCAACCTTAATGATTCCTGCACGTGCTTCGCTACGACGGATGAAAGGTCCTTCGTAGCCGCTCTTCTCGATTCCAATTTCGATCTCTTCTATAAACAGGCGCGCAATTTCATCTGCGGAATAGCGAAAACGCCAATGGGAATCGAGGTAGTACTTTGTTTTATGGAATCCCGTTGCGCTGATGATTGTTACGCCCGTAGCAGCAGAAATCGAGCGCAATCCATCAGGGTCCCTCCCTGCGCCAATCGGTGATGCTTCAACTAGAGCTCTTCCTCCCTTTGAGTGAAAATCACAGAGTTCTTCGATTCCTTTCTCGATGCTATCGAGACGAAAATCCGGTTCAAGCTTAAGGATTAAGCCACTTGCAATGAGCACGTGCTCATGAGAGTTCGTAACACCCAGAGCAGAGGGTGGAACATCGCCTAGTACGCTACGAATGAACGTCATTATCGATCAACCTTTTGACCAGCTAGAGCTGCTTGAAATAGTTCGGGTACTCGCACCCTGCGAGATCGATCCTCGAGACTGACCTGGTATTCATACCTGTCACCTCGCGAGACAACAATAGCGAGTTCTAGTGGGGTGCCGTCCTCGAGATAGCTAACACGGCGAACAATCAAAACTGGCGCTTTTGGCTCGATGTGAAGGGCATCCGCTTCTTCATCGGAGGCCGTTCTAGCACCGACGGTATCAATCGAAACAGCGGGAGCAAGTCCAAACTCGTGCTCCAGGAATTCGTATAGGGACTCGCCTGAAAATTGTCGAACCGAAAAACCCGGCAGAAGGCGCATCGGCACATAATTGATCATGTGAGAGATCGGCTCGCGTGCCGCCAGCCGAACCCTTTCAAAACAGGCCACCCTCTCGTCAGGGGACAACCGAAGAGTTTCGGTTAAATGAGACGGAGCGGGCTCAATCCGCACTTTTCGATGTGCGGTCTTTGGGGAAAAGCCGAGCCGCTTCAATTGTTCAGTCCAGCTCGAGATGCCGCTCAATTCGTGGGTGAATTTTCGACGTTGAACGAAGGTTCCTCGGCCCTGCTTGCGAATGAGCAGACCTTCGGCCGCCAGGTCCTCGATCGCGCGCCGGATCGTGATCCGGCTCACGTTAAATTTCTTTTCAAGATCCGGCTCAGAGGGGATGGGCGCATCGGACTCCATCTCGTCCAATTCGGCTCTAAGTCTCTCACGAATTTGGACGTACAGGGGGATACCGCCGGATTTGCCAATTCTCATAGACACCGAGCATAGCGCAGGCTGCGCGCAGTCGTATACATCATCGACGACATTTGTACTATACATCAGGTCATCATGACAATATGATGTATTTTCTTGTTGACAACCTTATGATAGCGCAGATATGGTGCTCACGTTTTCCAAAGAGAACTCGAACTTGAGAGATCAAAATTTGCCAGTGTCCAAGTGGAGGGGAAAAATGATGTTCAATCGGGGGTGGTGGCGGAGTCCAATCGCTATTAGACGTTCGCAGTTCTTGCTGAGCATGTTGGTTTTCTTTTTCATGGCCTCGAATCTGCATGCTCAGTCGGATCGTGCGACCATCTTTGGGACGGTGACGGATTCTACAGGCGCAGCGGTGCCGAAAGTGGAAGTGGTTGCAACTCAGATCACCACTGGTGCACAGATAAAGTCTGTCACAAACAATCTGGGGTATTACTCGTTATCTCAATTGCCCATCGGGCAATACGAACTGACCTTCACCAAAACTGGATTTGCGACTCTTCACCAGACCGGAATCGTATTGCGGACTCAGCAGGAGGTGCAGGTGGACACTATCCTGAAAGTGGGGGCGATAACCGAGACGGTGACCGTGACGACAACGCCGGTCCTCCCAATGCAAACCGAGTTGGGCACGAACGTCGGCAAACGTCAGTTGAAGGATCTGCCTCTTTCAATTGTAGGCGATCAAGGCGGGCGTAACATCCTTGGCCTTACCGAGGCCATTACCCCCAACATGGGAGGCGGCAGCTGGGGACTCACTATTGCCGGAAGCCAGGCGCATACAACCGCCGTGAACATCGATGGAACTTCCAACGATTCAGGTGTTATCGGTGATCTTGCGGAAAACCAGCCCAGCATGGACGCAGTCGAGGAAGTACAGGTGACTACGGCCGGATTGAGCGCTGTCGATGGGCGCTCCGGCGCAGGCTCCGTGAACCTCGAGCTGAAATCGGGAACTGAAAAGTTCCACGGGAGTGCGTTTGGCTTTTTGCAGAACGAGGCTCTCAATGCAAATACTTGGGACAACAACTGGTGGTTATCTCAATGCGCTCCGTCGGATGAATCCTGCAAGCAAAATTATCGCCGCGCTTACAACCGGTACTTCGACTATGGTGTCGCAGGCGGCGGGCCCGTCTGGAAACAGTGGCTGGGGCTAAAGAAGATGTACATCTTCGGCGCCTACGAGAAATTCATGACGGCGAACTATCTGAGAAATTCCCTTGGAAATACGACTCCAACCTTGAAGATGCTACAGGGGGATTTCAGTGAGTTGCTGACGGCGGGCGCTAATGCGAACCCCCTCGGCCAATGCAAGACTCCCAACGTCCCGTGCCCACTCCTGAGATGGGACGGCCGACCATACACCGACTCGGCCGGAAACACAGTCTACTTCGGCTCGATTTGGAGTCCCAGGGGAACGGTCTACCCCGGCAATGTGATCACAGATCCGCTGAGTCCCATCTCTACAAGGATCGCCGATCTCTATAGGAAGTATTATGCGCCGACAGGCCCAGGGGTCTCGAACAATTTTCCATCGCAGGTAGCTTGGGTTCCTTGGCAACATCAGACTCAATTCAGCTTGAAGTACGACTGGTGGGCGAGGGATAACGACCACATTGCATCATCCTTTCTTTACATTCTCCGCCCGCGCGATTGTCTATCGAACGGCTGTGGCACGAACCAATCGCTCTGGCAGCCAGGAACGACCACGGGCGGTCCCTTGACGCAGGGCGGGCAGCAGATCACCATCTCCGACTCGTACCGGATTAGTGAAACGCATACGTTTTCACCGTCTCTGTTGAATGTCATCGCCTTCACTTTTAACTCTTTCACGAATAAGGGCAGGACCTTGCAGGAACTCGCCGGGAACACGGATTGGTCGGGTCCGGCAGGCTTTGGAAGCGTCCAGAAGTACCACTTTCTTCCGCAGATCCGCTTCGGCAATGCTGTCAATGGTGTAGGTGAGCTTGGGATCAGCGGTAACTATCCCCCAGGCTATGTCGCCTACAATGGCGTGTTGAACGATATTCTGACGTGGACCACGGGCCGCCATGTGCTGAAATTCGGGTTTGAATATAGAGCCCTTGGGTTCAACGCTAGCAGCAATGGAACTGCTCTGACCTATAACTTCGCGAATAACTCGTTTCAACCGGGAGATTGGTATGAAAACACCTTTACTGGCTTCGGTTTTGCAAATTTCCTCCTTGGGCAAGTGTCCAGCGCCAGCAAGCAGGTCCCGTATTCCCTGTACGGCCGCCGCAAGGAGCTAGCGTTCTTCGGGGAAGACGATATCCGCATCGGTTCGCGGCTGACGGTTCATGGCTCTCTTCGCTGGGAATTGACCAGGCCGCTGCATGTCAAAGACGGGCATTGGTCCAACTGGGACCCGAACGCACCTAACCAGGCGTATGGCGGCATTCCGGGTGCCTACGTCTGGCTAAAGAATCCCGACGACAGCTTCGAAACCTATACCGACTGGCATCAGCTTGCGCCTAGTCTGGGAATTTCATATAAGGTGACCAACAAGCTGGTGGCCCGGGGCTCGGGTGGAATCACGTTTGTGCCTTTGGGATGGAACGGCTACTCCGGAATTCCTTACGGATCACAGGTGGGCTTTGTAGGGTCGGATTTTATTAATCCAATAGGCACCACGCCCGCGTTCCAATGGGATGGCGTGACCTATGGCGGCGTGTATACGGCCCCTCGCGGCCCCGATCCTGCCAACGTCGGATATCAGAGCACCTGGGGATTTCCGAACGTGGATCCCCGGACCCGCCAACTGGGATTTACGGAGAATTGGTACATCGGACTTGACTATGAGCTTCCCGCGCATAGCGTGATTGAGGTGAGCTATCTTGGAAATAGCGGCCGCAACCTTCACGACGGAAACCTGGTTCCGCTAAACCATCCGACGTGGAGTACCTACCGGCCTCATCTTTTTGATGGGCACCTGACAGACTGGATTTGCGATGCTGGTACAGCCGCGAAGGATGGCTATCCCTATCCTTACCCAGGGTTCTGCGGGCAGGGCTGGATGGCGATTTCGCCATACCCTCAGACGCGAGCCAACTGGTCCCCTGTCTATTTCACGAATACGCCGATCGGGCAGTCGGGGTACAATGCGATCACTATCGAAGGTAGAAAATTGACCGGGGCCCTGAATCTCGACCTCAGCTATAACTGGAGCCGTTCGACGGGTAATACGGGTAACGCGATTTACGATGTCTGGGGGGCCGGGGGTTATTGGTACCAGGATCCCTACCAGTATCAGCGCGAAGCCCAGGTTCCATCGACCAACCAGATTATCAAGGGCTACTTGACCTACGAGCTTCCGTTGGGCCGGGGGCGCCGGTTCCTCTCCGCTTCAGGACGGCCGGTGAATATCCTGGTGAGTGGATGGCAGGTGGCAACCAACGTGTGGTATGGCAATGGTAGCCAGATATGGGCGGTAGGCGCAAGTAACACCTATCCCGGATGGAGCGCCCTGTACACCAATGTGGCGCCGGGAGCCAGCTTCAAGAATCACTTCAAGCATTGGAATCCTGCGTGGAACCCGACGGTCGCCGGAGCCGGGCCTGACCCAGGCAGTCTCTTCGTAGATCCGACCATCTTCTCGAATCCGAAGCTCGGCGAGTTTGGCAACAGCCCGCGAATCTTCCCTAATTGGCGCAATTGGGCACAGCCGTCGGAAAACGCGAGTTTCCTGAAAAACACTAGATTTGGCTCGGATAACCGGTATACCGTGACGATTCGCGCAGACTTCTTCAATGTCTTCAATCGCCACTACTGGAACAGCCCGAATCTCGATTTTGGGACCGCCTACTTTGGTCATGTCACGGGCGTCTCAGGGAACCGCGTTGGCCAACTTGGCGCCCGCTTCGAGTGGTAACTCGGGAGTAAATCTTGGACGGCTGCGTAGCCGCCCCAAGACCTGCTCCAACTCTTCGTAAGGCATCGGCATAGCCCCGACAGACTTCCGGCGGGAATTAATGGGCGAGCAATTAGCAGCATATTCCAACAAGGAGAACAGACATGAGAACCATGCCTCAGGATAATACTGACGTACACGCCGCCTGCGCCTCCGGTTGGAGAGCGCAACGTAGTTCCGCCCAACCCCTCGGAAACATGAAAGCCAGATTCTCGCACAATAACCGTATTCTTTCTCGTGCTGTCCTATTCGCTGTGGGCTTCTTGATTCTGGCAGCTCCACGTTATGCTGTCTCCCAGGCTTTACCAGACATGATTGTCAGCTCTTTCTACTACGACGCTACAAACGGCAATTTTACCGCCGTATTGACGAACCGAGGTGCAGCCACAACGCCGAACGCGTGGATCGGTGTCGAATTCACGGTGGATGGGGCAAATTGGACGTGGGGGGGTATCACTGAGTCTCTGGCGGTGGGCCAATCGGTGACGGTAAGCTCTACCCCTATTCCTCCCGCGATATATGGGGGCGGAGCACACTTCATTGCCAACGGCACGCATACGATTGCCGCAGTCGTCAACCCTGGTAATGACTTCCCAGAATCAAATACATCGAACAACATACTCCAGCAATCGATTGTTATCGGCGCTCCCAGGATCTCAGCGGCTAGAGCAGCCGACTTCCAAAATATTTGGGGCACGGCCGGGCACTCCGGAAGCTATAGCACTTCTAACCTTGCGGCGGACATACAATACACAGGGATCAAGCAGTGGCGCGACGGAATCGGGGACGCATCAAGTGGTCCATATCAGGTCATAGCCTCCCAGGGATTGAAGTTCATCGCACTTCCTTGGTATACATCCGGGACGTCGGCAGATATTCCGACGATCATAGGCAATCTCCGGACGATGGCGGACCAAGGAGTTCTCCAGGCAATTGAAGGTTTTAACGAGCCTATATATAACCCCATCACTTATCAAGGCCAGACATCTTCTAAATATCCCTGCACAAGCAACTGTACGTTTGTGCCCGTCGCTCAGTGGCAGCGCGACTTCTACGCCGCGGTGAAAGCCGACCCCGTACTTCAGAACTATCCTGTGTACGACGCGACACTTCTAGGTGCTGAATGGGAAAACGACGGCCTGCAGTTCCTCACGATTCCGTCTGGATCTGGGGCTTCATTCCCTGCAGGAACGCAATTTGCGGATTATGCGAACGAGCATGTTTATCCGATCTGGCACGGAGCCGCGGAGACGGTCACGGAAAACACGGACTATATTAAACAGCAGCTATATAGTGACACCGTCAGCACGTGGTGGCCGAACTACTATTCCGGCTATACACAGGCTCAAGCCGATGCCCTTCCCAAGGTGATCACGGAGTTTGGCTTTCAGGTAGGAACGCCGAACCCGGGTGGGCACTTGGTTGACCAATTCACAGCTGGGAAAAATATCGTAACTGGTCTCCTGAATGCATACGTAGAAGGATATCAACTGGCTGCGGTATATACCTTTTACCCCTGGTCTGGAGATACAGGTTGGAACATTTTCGCGGGACCCGGCCAACCGCTTGCAGCCGCCACCTATATGCATAACCTGTCGGTACCGATATCGGATACCGCGGCCAATGCACGAACCTTTACCCCGGGAACGCTCGACTATTCGCTCAGCGGTATGCCGTCCACAGCGAATTCCGTGCTCCTTGAAAAATCGACCGGTCAGTTCGAGCTTGTGATCTGGTACAACGTCACGAACTGGAACATGGCTGCCGGAACACCGATCACCATCAACCCAACAAACGTAACTGTAAACTTCGGGGTTCCAGTCACTCTGGTAAATGTCTACGATACGACTGCGGGAACGAGCCCGATCCAAACTCTGACAGATCCGAGCTCCGTGACCATCTCCCTCAGGGATTATGCCATCGTAGTGGAGATCACAAAATAAGAAGCCTCTTCGCGCTAGGGCGAGGGGAATCGCCCGCGTGCCGTTTCCCTCGCCCTACCTCACCCAGAGTACTTTCTTTAAGTACATGCGGAAGTTTCTGGACACAGCCGTACGGAGCCGGAGGTGGGATGATTGTTCAGTCAAAAGTGGAAAAGTAGGAGATGACAGATGAGTGTATTAAACCGGCGCAGGTTCATGCAGGGTGCCCTGTTTGCGTCAGCTTCGGGACGATTGTTATCCGGCATGGAGATACCGTCAATCGCGACTCATAATGGAAACATTCGTGTCGATTGCGGCAGTTATACGTGGGAGTATTTCGTCAACGACGATACATTCAAGATTAGCGACAAAAAGGGCCGCAAAGTCGTGAGTGGAAGAATGCAGCCGGCGATCGTAGTTTCTCCCGCTGACGCACCGAACCACCGCAAGTGCACTGAGGGCAAAGCGACGACACCGAGGGTAGAACCTGGGAGAGTGACATTCGAGTATGAAGATGTGAATGGAGACTCGCGGGTCAGTCTGTCGTGGCGCTTTGGCGACCGTGCGATATGGACCGACGGCATTACATATAAAACGTCGGCATCACAGGACATCGTCAGTCTCCACTATTTCTGTCAAGCGGATCCATCCAAACCCAGCCCTACGCTCCATTCTTCAATTCTTGTCGTGCCCGGAATCAGCATGGGCGACGGTGTGAGTCCAATTATTCCGGATTCAGTCCACATGGAAAGGGATGTATGGCTCGGCCGCGGCAGCTCTACGCCAGGACTCAGCCAGCAATGGGGGCTGCCCGTGCATTACTTCTGCGGATTATCCCCTAAGAGCGACAGCGCTTCTCCATTCATATTATCACAGGAAGACTACGCCGCTTTTACCTGCGGTCTTGCGGATTTGCCCGCAGGGGACCTTTTCCTGCAGCTATCTCAGGGACGCGTCGGCCTCAAGATCGATTATCGTAGCGACCTGTGGAAGCAACTTCGCGGTCCTGGCGAAATGAAGATCGGGACGGCCTTGCTATGGACGTTCGCCGCCAATTACTACGATTCGATCGCGTCGTACTATGAAGAACTACTGCGTGCGGGCGTCATCCACATAAAACAAAACTCCGCACGTAAGAACGCGGCTGTGCTCGCCCCGCAGTTTTGTACCTGGGGGGCACAGTGCGAACGCGGAAAGCAGGGCCAGAACCTGGACGAGATGTTCCTGCACGGCCTTTACGAAAAGTTGCAGGCATCAGGAATGAAAGCTGGATTGTTTTCGATCGACGATAAGTGGGAGAGCGCATACGGAAGTCTCGAGCACTCGGCCACCAGGTTTCCACATTTCGAGGAATTTCTTGCAAAGTTACGCGCGGACGGGTTGAAAATTGGTTTGTGGGCAGCGCTGATGCGCTGCGAGCGGCCCGCCGACTTCGGATTGACCGAAGCCAACATGTTGCAGACGCCGGAAGGAAAACCCTTTGTCGTAGGCGATTACTACCTCTTCGACTTCACGCAGCCGGAAGTGGAAAATGTTCTCACTGAAGTCGTTCGGAAATTCATCCGGCGGTATAAGCCTGATGTTTTCAAGTTCGATTTCGGCTATGAACTTCCCGCACTCAGCGTGGCTGCGCCGCGGGACCAGAAGTGGGCCGGTGAATTGCTGATGCGGAAGGGCTTGGACATTGTGATTAACGCTATGCGGAAGGAAAATCCGGACCTGGTTGTGATGTACTACAGCCTTTCGCCGCTGTTTCTCGATTACTTCGATCTTCACAGCTTGGACGATTTATGGATGGATTTTGGCGACTATGACGTAGAGGCCAACCGCCGCCTTTTTTTTAGTAGCCTGATGGGGCGGCTGGGAGTTCCGACCTACGGTTCCACGGGGTATGATTGGTCAAGTTCACCGGCAATCTGGTTCGACTCGGCGGCTAATGGAACCATCGGAACACTGAATGATTTTGCGGGAGACGAGAAGAACGAAAAGAGCACGCGGGAACAGATTGCGAGATACAACGGAGTTGCAAAAACCCTGCGTTCCTCGAACGTATTTGAGATCGCCCCCATCGGCAACGTTGCCTATGCTGCCGTGCGTGGAGCTCACGCGTGGTCTTGGGCGCGATTTGAACATGGGGAACTCGTCCTGATGGCGTATCGACCTCCATCTGAGGATGGAGATATTTTTACATCTTCATCGTCAGATTCAAGAGTAAAGGACACCGTACAGGCGAATTTCCCCGTGATTGTTAGTTCGCGAACGGACCAGGACATTACTCAATGCGAACAATTGGCGATCGCTCCTTATGGGGAGGGCACCCTCGCGCTTCGCAGACTCGCAGGGCGGAAGGCTGAGATTCGGAGTCACTTTTTCCGCGACCCTGTCACTACGGAAGCACCGGTGAAGATCGCAATGATCGAGAATGGCAGGCTCATTCTAAATGTCGAGGCCAGCAACTCTGAAGGACAGCCGTTAGAGTGGATCGAGGTGAGAGTGATTTTGTGATAGGCGGCATGGGACCTGCGTCCCCGTAAGCGCCGAAGGGAAGAGACGGTGGTGCGCCGCAGGAACGGCGGTCACTCGCACTGGGCTCGTCAGAGGTTGATTCACAGTTTGGCTTCATATCCTTTCCCACAAGATGGCAAAAGATCGCGCCGGCCTCAGAGGAAGGATGGATGTTTCCAAGCGTCGTCACCGGACGGCATACCACGCTGGCATTCTATTGCGGCGCCATCTCCATCCGCTCGCCGCGAAGGTCGGCGTTCCGCGGTGATAACGTAGGATTTCTTTCGCACAATTGGTTCGGCTTGTAGGCTTGGAAGGTTGGTACAAACAGGGGGAGCGAGACCTCCGGGACGAGGACGATGGAACCAACCGA
>JAJPKO010000037.1 GCA_021323655.1 Acidobacteriaceae bacterium | reverse complement strand
CGCATGAAGTTGAGGAAATCGGGCCGGGTGCTTCTGGCCGCAGCAGCATCACTGGGAACAGGTCTCGTGCTTACCTCCTGCAGCCCCAGCAACACGGTTGACTACGTATACGTGGCAGCCTCCAAGAACAACCCTGGGCAGATCAACGTCTACCGCGCCGATTCGTTGTCCGGCGCTTTGACGCAGATTCAGGAGTCGCCCTATCCTTCCGGCGGCAGAAATCCTGTCGCCATGGTCACTTCGCCCAACGGCAAGTATCTCTATGTGGTCAATAAGGACGATAACAATATCGTCCAGTTCGCCATCGGCACGGACGCAAAGCTTTATCCGCAGCAGACCTGCAATACCCCCGGCTCCGCTCCCGTCGCGATTGCCATCAACAGCACCGGGACGCTGCTCTATGTGGTGGATTTCTATTCGCCGATTACGCCCGGTGGACCGGTATACAGCAGCACCAATCCTGGCCCCGGCGATCTGGTGGTCTATCCCTTGAATTCCACCCAGGCACTTACGGGCTGCACCCCAGTCACGCAGACCTATGTGGATTCCAACAACACCACGCAGACCGCAACCTATGTCCCTGTGGGCATCAACCCCACTGGCGTTTCCACGCTGGCGAATTCAGGCTCCGTCTTTGTCTCGGCGCAGAACGCCACCAGCGGCCTTGGTGAGGTCTACGCATTCAGCGCAAACTCAGGCGGAACACTATCCACCGTTTCAGGAAGCCCCTTCCAGGCGGGAACTGCACCTTCTTCGCTCGTAGCGGTCACCAGCCAGAATGGCACGTATCTTTATGTAACGGACAGCCGCCAGAACCAGCTGATTACTTTCACCATTCTTTCCAGCGGCGCGCTCACTCCGAACCCGAATGGTCCAATCAAGACCGACACCTTCCCGTATAACGTGACGGTGGACCCGCGCGGACAATATCTGTATGTCGCCAATTACAACGCCAACGACATCAGCGCCTACGCCATCGGATCAAATGGAACGCCTTCGGCTGTCGCTGGTGCCAGCTCCTACGCAACCGGAGCAGGGCCTTCCTGCGTGCTGGTCGAGCCGGCATTGGGACGCTTTGTCTATACCGCAAACTTTATTGACAACACCGTCACCGGATTTGAGTTGAACCCTAACACCGGGGCCCTCACCTCAACCCAGAACTCGCCGTACCAGGCCGCCGGACAGCCCACCTGTGCTGCCGCGGTTCCGCACGGCAACCATTCTCTGCAGAACGTGCAGAGCACGGCTCGCTGATCTCTGGTCCCCGGCCGAGTTTTCCACGTAGCTCTCAAGGCCCGCCCTCAACGGCGGGCTTTCTTTATGTTTCAATCATGGATGTGGGTAACGATTTCGAAATTGGCAATGTGCATGTCGGGGCAGGGAAGCTGTTTCTGATTGGCGGCCCGTGCGTAATTGAAAGTGAATCGCATGTGCGTAAAATGGCCGATGCTATCCAGCGTATTACCTCAGATTTAGGCATCGCCTACGTCTTCAAGGCTTCGTACGACAAAGCCAACCGCACTTCGGTTACGAGCTTTCGTGGGCCCGGTCTTGTCGAAGGTTCCGCCATCCTGAGGCGCCTGGCTGAGGCGACTGGATTGCCTGTCCTCACCGATGTTCATGAGCCAGCCCACTGCGAGATTGCCGCGGAAGGGGCCGACGTTCTCCAGATTCCCGCATTCCTTTGCCGCCAGACCGATCTTCTGCTCGCCGCCGGACGCACCGGGCGCGCCGTCAATATAAAAAAGGGGCAGTTCGTCGCGCCGTGGGACATGAGGCACGCAGTCGAAAAGATTGCCACCACCGGAAACTCCCGCGTCTTCCTGACCGAGCGCGGAGCAAGTTTCGGATATAACAATCTGGTGGTGGACATGCGCTCTTTGCCCATCATGCGGCAGTTTGCGCCGGTGGTGTTTGATGGCACTCATTCCGTGCAGACTCCTTCTGCGGCAAACGGCGTCTCTGGCGGGCAGCCTGAGTTTGTCCCGGTGCTGGCCCGCGCTGCGGTCGCAGCCGGAGTAGACGGCGTCTTTCTGGAAGTGCATGACAATCCCGCAGAAGCAAAATCAGACGGCGCCAATGCCCTCGATCTGAAGTACCTGAGACCAGTACTCGAAAGCCTGCTGGCAATCCATGAGGCGGTGCAGGCAAAGGCGGGGTTGCAGTGAGTCAGGCTGTTGCTCCAGGCCGCATCGAGGTCATCACCGGGCCAATGTTTTCCGGTAAGTCCGAGGAACTGATCCGCCGTATCCGGCGCGCGAAAATTGCCCGCCAGAGGGTCCTCTGCTTTAAGCCGGACATTGACCTGCGCTACCACAAGACGGCGATTGCTTCGCACAGCGCACAAACCCATGATGCCTGCGTTGTCCCCAATGTGGAACGGCTCCGCGAGGCCCTCTTTCCGCAAATTGAGGAGATGGAAGTGCTCGGCGTGGACGAAGCTCAGTTCTTCGACGAGGGACTGCTGCCCCTGGCGCTGGAAATGGTACATCTGGGCAAGCGGGTCATCGTTGCCGGGCTGGATACTACATACGCGGGCGAGCCTTTTCGTCCCATCCCTGACCTGATGGCGGTGGCAGACGAGGTAACCAAGCTTTCAGCCGTCTGCATGGTCTGCGGAGCACCGGCCATTCACACCCAAAGACTGGGGGCCAGCAGGGAACTGGTCGTGGTAGGGGCCGCCGGCCTCTATGAAGCCAGATGCAGAGCGCACTTTGAGCCATTTACAGGCTCCGACGAGCAACTGCTGCTGCCTACATAGCTATAGCGGCATCTGGCTGCGCAGTTGTAAGGAACCTTTCCACCCTCTTCCGGTGTCTAAACCTATAGAGTGAGCGAGACACTCGGCCGCCGGCGGTTATCAATCAAAGAGCACGTACCGCCCTACGTGGCGGAGATGTCAGACTGCTCTCCGGTTTGTTACTGTAGTAAGGAGAAACTGGGTGCAAGCAGGAACAGCAGTGGGAAATCTGGCGGGCATTATTGCAGTCCGGCCCGAAGAGGCCGAAATCGTCGCGGAGCTGAAAGCTGGCTCCGAAGAAGCCTTTGCATGGCTCATCTCGACCTATCATCAACCTCTGTATAGCGTCATCGCGCGCACTCTCCAGAACCCTGCCGACGCTGCCGATGTTACCCAGGACGTCTTTATAAAGGTCTTTCGCAACATCGCCGGATTTCACGGCGAGTCCAGTCTTCGCACCTGGCTCTACCGCATCGCTCTGCATGAGGCTTCCAACCGGCGCCGCTGGTGGTCTCGCCACTGCCGTCAGGAAGTCACCATCGAGGCAGAGACTGGACAATCCACTGAAGGCCAGCCGCTCTGTATTAAGGACACCCTGGTGGATGAGCACGACTCTCCCTTCGAAATGGCGGCCCATCAAGAAGTCCGCGCCCGCGTAGAGGCGGCCCTCCGCGAAGTTTCCGAGCCTTTCCGCACTGTTCTCGTTCTCCGGGACATTGAAGGATTTGCCTACGAAGAAATTGCCGAAATTCTGAATACCAACATCGGCACCGTGAAATCGCGCCTCATGCGAGGACGCGCGCAATTGAAGGCCCGACTTGCCCCCTTTGCCGAAGCTGCAGCCAAATATCCCTGCGCTACGACCCAGCCCTCTGCTGTTGCCTGCCCAAAGGAGACATCATGAGTACGTGCGGCAGTATCCGGTCTCAGTTCTCGGAATATCTCGATGGCGCCCTTTCCGGCGTGGTCATGCAGAAGGTCGCAGGGCATCTGGATTCCTGCGCGAAGTGCTCCTGCGAATTTGAAGGCTGGAAGAGCACGCAGCGCCTGCTTGCCGATCTGGGACCCGCCAAGGCCCCGGCCGATCTTGCCTTGAAGCTGCGTGTGGCCATCTCTCAGGAGAAGACCCATACCCCCAAACAGAGCCTCGCCCGCTGGCAGATGCGCTGGCAGAACACCATCGCGCCCTTCCTGCTCCAGGCTTCCGCAGGATTCGCGAGCGCGGTGCTGCTGGTAGGCACAGTGGCATTTCTGGTGGGTACGGTGGCCGCTCCGGTGCAGGCCTCGGCCCGCGATGACGAGCCGTTGGGCAATGCATCCGCGCCACGTTTCCTCTATTCCATTCCTGTCGCAACACCAGCGGTATTGGGCGAGCGTGAAAACCCCGTCATCGTGCAGGCCTATGTGGATGGCACCGGACGCGTGTACGACTACCGCATCCTTTCCGGCCCAACCGACCAGCACACCCGCGCGCAGGTGGAAAACCAATTGCTGTTTTCAGTATTTGAACCGGCCCGCTTCTTCGGCCAGCCCGTGCCGGGTACTGTTATCCTGTCGTTCGCGGGCGTTTCCGTGCAAGGCTGATCACCTGTTCGATCACGCACAGGTGCGTGGCATGCTCCTGCCCCGCCAGATGCCGGACACTTTTGTCTAAAGTTGCCAGCACAACTTTATGGTGGATGGCCAGGCCAGCAGATATGCTTCCGTCACTTGCCGATGACCCAAAAACCTCTCCCCAAAAGGAGCAGTGGCATCAGGAAAGCCCGATCAAGCAGTGCATCAGATACCGAGAATCCCGCGAACTTGATTACACATCTAAAGGTTACAACTATTCCTGAAGAGGACCCTCTACATGCCACAAACCAAAGGTTACGCCGCCTCCGCGGCCAAGGCACCCCTTGCTCCGTTTACATTTGAGCGCCGCGAACCCCGCGAACACGACGTCGTCATTGATATCAAATACTGCGGCATCTGCCATTCTGACATTCATCAGGCCCGTGACGAATGGGGCGGAGCTACCTTCCCCATGGTTCCCGGACACGAAATTGCGGGCGTAGTCAGCGCCGTTGGGCCCAAAGTTACTAAGTACAAGGTCGGCGACAAAGTAGGCGTAGGCTGCTTCGTAGACTCCTGCCGTAAGTGCGATGAGTGCAAGGCCGGGCTCGAGCAGTATTGCGCTGTCTCTACATCCTGGACCTACAACGGCACCGAGCAGGACGGCAAGACGCCCACCCAGGGTGGATACTCCGAGCGCATCGTCGTAGATGAGAACTATGTCCTTCGCCTGCCTGAGAACCTGCCGCTCGATGCGTCAGCCCCGCTGCTGTGCGCCGGCATCACCCTCTATTCGCCGCTGAAGCACTGGGGTGCGGGACCGGGAAAGAAGGTAGCCATGATCGGGCTGGGCGGTCTGGGCCACATGGGCGTAAAAATCGCGCACGCCCTCGGCGCGGAAGTCACTGTCTTCAGCCAGTCGCTTAAAAAGCAGGCCGACGGCAAGCGCCTTGGCGCAGACCATTTCTACGCCACCTCCGATCCGGAAACATTCAACAAGCTGCGCCGCCATTTCGATCTCATCATCAACACCGTCTCAGCCGAAATGGACTACAACCAATATCTGGAACTGCTGAAAGTAGACGGAACCATGGTGATCGTCGGCATTCCTGAAAAACCGCATGAAGTGCAGGCCTTCTCGCTCGTCCTCGGACGCAGAAGCCTTGCCGGTTCAGCCATCGGCGGCATCGCAGAAACACAGGAAATGCTCGACTTCTGTGGCAAGCACAACATCGTCAGCGACATTGAACTCATCCCCATCCAGAAGGTGAATGAGGCCTATGAACGCGTCCTGAAGAGCGATGTGCGCTACCGGTTTGTGATTGACATTGCTTCGCTGAACGCAAACTAGGAAATCAGCAGCAAATGGATTCAGCCCTGCACGCCTCAGTGCAGGGCTGAAATGAATAGCGGCCTGCCTTTAGCTTTTCTGCCCAAAGCCATGCTGGTGCGAAGCGCGCTGCCCGGTCTTTTAGCGGACCGCTTCTCAGTCAACTACCCTGCCAGCTCCTCCACCACCTTCGCAGCGTTCTGCAGCGCAGCATCCAGTTGACTCGCATCCTTGCCACCAGCCTCAGCCATGTCAGGGCGTCCGCCGCCGGAGCCGCCAACCAGCTTCGCTATCTGTCCAACGAGCTTTCCGGCCTGCACTTTTCCGGTAAGGTCTTTCGTCACGCCGGCAATCAGCGCAACCTTGCCTTCTTCCTGAGCCGAGCCGAGCACGACCACCCCCGAACCAAGCTTCTGTCGCAGGTTGTCTACCAGCGTGCGCATCTGTCCGCGGTCGAGCGAGTCTACCCGCTGCGCCAGGACTTTGATGCCTTTCACTTCCACCGCCTGGTCGGCAGCGTCGGATACCGCCGAAGCAGCCGACTTCATGCGCATTTGCTCCAGCTCGCGGCGGAGCTTCTTCATCTCCTCTTCCTGTGCCGAAAGCTTCTGCTTCAGCGCCTCTGCGGGTGACAGCTCCGCGCTCGGAGCAATCTGCGAAGCAAGCTGCGCCACATCAAAGCTGCGCCGGAATTCATGCAAAGCGCCCAGTCCGCTGACCGCCTCCACACGCCGCACGCCAGAGGAAACGCTGCCTTCGCTCACCAGCTTGACGACGCCGATTTCGCCCGTCGCCCCCGTATGCGTGCCCCCGCAGAGCTCGGTCGAAAAGTCTCCGATCTTCACCACGCGCACGCGCTCGCCATACTTTTCTCCGAAGAGCGCCATCGCATGGTACTCGTTGATGGCCACATCAATCGGCACGTCTTCGATCGTCTCAACACGAATATTGTTGAGCACCTCTTTGTTGATGAGGTCTTCAATGTCCTGCAATTCCTCGTCGGCAATCGAGGTGAAGTGTGAAAAGTCAAAGCGCAGGCGGTTTGGTTCTACCAGAGATCCGGCCTGCTTGACGTGCGTGCCCAGCACCTCGCGCAGCGCAGCATGAAGAAGGTGCGTTCCCGTGTGATTGCGGCGCACCGCGGCGCGGAAGTTGCCGTCTACGACCGTGTCTACTTTGTCGCCCAGCCGGACCGGCTGCCGCAACATGGCCTTGTGCGCAAAGACACCCTGCACAGGCTTGGTGCATCCGCTCACGTCCGCGATTACAGCATTGTGGTCGTCGGAGTAAAGCCAGCCGTGGTCGCCAATCTGTCCGCCGGAGTCGGCGTAAAAGCTGGTGTGGTCCAGCACGACCTCGACAGTGTCTCCAGCATTCGCTGCCTGCACGCCCTGCCCGTCTTTGATGATGGCCAGCACTTCGCATCCCGTGGAGGTGAGCTGGCGATAACCCTCAAAGAGCGTCTTCGGCAGCTCGCGGAAAACCGGGCTGGCCGATTGTTTCGCTCCACCCTTCCAGGAAGCACGTGCGCGGGCCTGCTCTTCAGCGCGGGCGCGTTCAAAGCCTTCTAGATCAAAGTGGATGCCGGCATCGCGCGCCGCGTCCATCATGAAGTCAAGTGGAAGACCATAAGTTTCATAGAGGTGAAAGGCTTTGTCCCCGGAAAGCTGGCCTTCCTGCAATGCCGCCTGCAATTGACGCGAACCAACCTCCAGCACCCGCGCGAACTGCCGCTCTTCAGCCTCAACCAACTTCGCAACGCGGTCCGCGCTCTCCTTCAATTCCGGATACGCACCCTGCATCTCATCGCGGACGGCGTAGACCATCTGACACATAAACGGTTTGTCCTGCCCAAGCAGACGTCCATGACGAATGCCGCGGCGAAGAATCTTCCGCAGGACATAACCGCGCCCTTCATTCGAGGGAAGCACGCCGTCCGAAATCAGAAACGTAGCCGCACGCGCATGGTCCGCAATAATGCGCAGAGAAGCGTTGCCAGTAAGCACGCTGACTTGCTGACTCGCTGACCCGCTGGCTCGCTGGCCCGTCAACTCCGCCGCTCTCTCAATCAGCGGCGTAAACAAATCCGTTTCGAAATTCGAAATCTTCCCCTGCAGCACAGCCGCCGTGCGCTCCAACCCCATTCCAGTATCAATGGAAGGCTTGGGCAGCGGACTAAGGAAGTATCCATCCTCTGAAATCGGGCCGATGTCCGCATCTAAAGAACCGGGTGCTGTTCCGATGCGACCCCGGTCAAACTGCATGAAGACCAGGTTCCAGATTTCGACATAGCGGGATTCATCCTGGCCAAAGGGTTTATCCACCGAAGGATCGTCGCCAGCTTCCTGCCCCATGTCATAAAAAATCTCCGAGCAGGGGCCGCAGGGGCCGGTGTCGCCCATCTGCCAGAAGTTGTCCTTCATGCCGAACTCGAAGATGCGCTCAACGGGTACTCCCTGTGCGAGCCACAGAGTGTAGGCCTCTTCATCGCGTGGCACGCCATTCTCGCCCTTGAAGATGGTCACATATAGGCGGTCCTTCGGGATACCAAACCATTCCGGCGAAGTCACCAGCTCCCACGCATAGGCAATGGCATCTTTCTTGAAGTAGTCGCCAAAGCTGAAGTTACCCAGCATCTCAAAGAAGGTGTGGTGGCGGCGTGTAAAGCCTACATTCTCAAGGTCGTTGTGCTTGCCACCCGCACGGACGCACTTCTGCGCCGTCGTGGCGCGCGAGTAGTCGCGGTGTTCCAGCCCCAGAAAGACGTCTTTAAATTGGTTCATCCCCGCGTTGGTAAAAAGCAGAGTGGGGTCATTGGCCGGGACCAGGGAGGACGAATGCACGCGGCGGTGCCCCTTCGTCTCAAAAAAGCGCAAAAACATCTCTCGTATTTCGTTGCCGGAACGGAATTGCATACATTGAGTTTATCAACGAAGAGGACTCCTCCAGGGCATGGCGGCGATGACGATCCGGCGGGCGCTTCTGCAATCTGTACCAACGCCTTCTTATGCTGCAATTTCTAACCTAAGAAACCTCTGAAAAGGGTCTGGTGGACAAGATGGCTTTCTCCGTGACTGATGCGGACTGCGAGCAGGGATCCGGTGTGGCCTGCACGGGCCCAGCCAATCACAAAGTATGGTCTCTCCTGTTTGCAGGGGTATGCCGCGAACATTGCTGCTGCCAAAGCAGCGTGCGCGGCCATACCAGGCTTTGTCAGCCCGGCACGAGACGCGATGAACAGAAGTTTACCTTTGCCATCATGGTCAAGCGGTAAAGCTCCGAATCATAAAACGAGGCCGAAGCAGAAATGTTTCGGTCTTGTTATTTATAGGTGCATAAATGCCCTTTATTCACGCTTACAAACCCCTTATGGGTCACTTATCGCGGGCTTATGGATCGCCCGTTAGATTGCAATTTAATCCATTTTTCGGAGCAATCGAACGATATTATGGGCCGACTTCAGCAGTACTCCAAATTCTGTCTCTTTGCTTTGAGTTTGATCTTCTTTGCCATGTCGCAGCACTGTTCTAACGCACAGGAAGCGCCTGCTCAGAGCACCGCATCCACTCCTTCCCAGACCACCCGTTCCACGCAGCAAGGCTTTTGGACCAGACTGGGCCACGCTTATATTGGCGACTGGACGGCCAGCTCCAGCAATTTGCCCGTCGCTCCCGCCCCGCCGCGCAGAAGCACGCCCGCCCCGCTCAACTCTCCGCCATTTCCTTCAACCGACTGGCCCATCGGTGGGACCCCCGGCATCGGCGCACCAGATTACCAGACCTATATGCTCATGCAGGCCGTCAACAAGAACGAGAGCCGCTTCAAAATCTACGGCTGGTTTGACATCGGCTACAACGCCAGCACATCCAACAAAGGCAAGTACGCGAATGCACCCACCGCATACGACGTCATCCCCAACTCCATCCAGCTGGATCAGGCGGCACTCTATTTCGAGCGCCTGCCAGACACAGTGCAGAAAGACCACTTCGACTGGGGCTTCCGTCTCGCCAGCATTTATGGGCTCGATTACCGCTACACCACCGCGTATGGCGTTTTCAGTCAGCAGTTGCTCCAGAAGAACAATACGTACGGCTTTGATCCAGTCATGTATTACCTGGACTTTTATCTGCCGCACATCGGCAAGGGAACAAACATCCGCGTCGGACGATACATTTCTCTGCCTGACATTGAAGCGCAGCTAGCCCCCAACAACTATACCTACAGCCACTCCTTGCTCTACACCTACGATTGCTACACTCAGCACGGTGTCAACGTCACAACAAAGGTCAACGACCACTGGACGGTGCAGGCCGGTGTGTCTGCCGGATGCGAAGCTGCTCCCTGGAGCAAGTACGCGAAAGTCACCGGAAATGCCTGCGCTGGATACACCTGGAATACAGGCGGAGACAACCTGTATTTCTGCGCGAACTCACTCAACTCGGCGAAGTATTCCTACAACAATGTGTCAGCCTATTACCTCACCTACTATCACAAGTTCAACGCAACCTGGCACACAGATACTGAATATTGGTATCAGTACGAGCGCGATGTGCCGAATTTATGTTACGGATTAAGTCCCTGCATCAGCTATGGGCCCAATGCCAATATTGGCGCCAACACTGGATCCATCACATCGCCTGCGATCATCAACGGAGCCAACGGAGCGCAGTGCAATCCGGCGGATACCCACTGCTACGCGCCGGACTGGGCCATCGTCAACTACATCGAACATGAGTGGAACAACCACCACACCTCACTCACCATTCGCAATGAGTTTGTAGACGACATCAAAGGGCAGCGCACCGGGACCGCCACGAAGTACACCGAGCATCTGGTCGGGCTGAATTACTGGATTGGCAGTACCGTGACCTTTCGGCCTGAATTACGGCTGGAGCACTCCTATGACAGGCCAGCCTATGACGCTCCCAACGGAGGCGCACCCACGAAGTCAACGCAATTGACGTTTGCCGGAGACCTGATCTGGCATTTCTGAAAAGCAGAACGCTCTCCGCGCTCAATCTTCTTCCATGGAATCCAGCGCGGAGAGCGCCTCGTCGTTTAGTTCCCACTGCTTCAGGATTTTGAAGATCGTGCCGGAAGAGAATCCCGCGCGAACCAGCATCCGCATCACTCGCGCGGCTTCTTTTTCGTTGCCTGGTTTGCGCACGCGTTTACGCGCTAGATGCTGTCGCGCCAGTTCTTCCTCGTTGACGCCTTCATAGGCACTGTCCAGCGTCCGCGCAATCACATCGGCATGGACGCCTTTCTGGACCAGGTCCTGCCGCACGCGGCGCTTGCCAAAGCTTGAATTCTCCTGGCGCAGCCGCGCATATTCCGTGGCGAAACTCGTGTCGTTCAGGTAGCGCTGTTCTTTCAGCCGCGCAATCACCGCACTGATCTTCGCCTCGCCTCCTTCGCCTTCTTCCACGCGATTGCGCATCAGGCGTTTCAGTTCGGCCACCGTGCGCATCCTGCGGCCCAGCGCGCCAATCGCATATTCATACAGCGCGGCTTCATCCAGCGGCTGCTTCTTCCTGGGTGCGCGACCGAGTGGCATGTTATTGCGGCTGCTTTTGGTTTTTCTCAACGTCTGCCTGCCCGGATTGTGTCGCAGGCTCATCGCCTTTATGCAGAAAGGGAATATGGAAGGGAAGCTCGGCGTCGCTCTTTTTCTTCTCGGCCCTCTGTTTGCCTGGAACTTCCTGCGCTACCAGAGTGCGTTGCGCGTTGATGCAGAGCCAGTTCGAGCGCACGCGCTGAAAAACATGCGTAAAAATCCCGCGCTCTTCCAGAGGACTACCGTTTTCCCTGTGCCGCACAATATAAGTTCCATTGACCACCGCCACATCGCCCAGCATGCGGACACTCACCACGCGCTGCTCCATGCTGATCGGGTCCGTGCTCCGCTGGAAGAGCCCGGCAATCTGCTGGTTCCGCGTCGTCACTTCGCCGTTGGAAGAGATGCCCACGTACAGCGGAGAAAGCAGCAGCTCCAGTCCATACTGGTCGCGCTTCACAATGGCATCGCTCCACTGGTCTTCCAGCTTCTGCATCTCTTTGATTTCAGCACTTTGCTCAGCATTCGCCGTCGCCTGTGTCACAGTGGCAGATTGGGCGCAAAGCAGCGGAGCGTTGACGCAGGAGAAGGCCAATAGCAGGGAAATACGGGAAAACTTCAATTTCATAGAAAATCCGGGGCCCTTTTGATGATATCGCCTTTAGACGATTAGACGAAAGGAGGCCCTTCAGGAGCTGCGGAAAAACTAAACTATGCACGCACGGTCCGTAAGGGCATGGCTTCAGCCATGACGCAAATCACTGATAATGTGTGTGACTTTGGCCACTGAGGTAACCAGCTTACACACAACGGCCAGCTCTTCCACAGGTGCTGTTTCGGCAACCCTGACCTACACTGGAACTGGTTCATAACTGGTTGAATTGGGTTCATGAAGGGCTTCCGCCCTGGTTCTGCTCAGGTTCATAGTTATGAAATCACTGTTGGAACATCATGGCCACAACTCCCGATATCGAATTTGAGCGCGGACTCCCCGCCAGCCCCGACTCTGAGCGCTCCATCCTCGGCACGATCCTGCTCGACAATCATCTCTACAACGAAGCTGCTGAAAGGCTGAACGCCGAGGACTTCTCCCTCGACTCGCACCGGCGCATCTTTGCCCGCATGGCCGAGATGATTGATGCCGGCCGCGCTGTGGACATCATCACGCTCTCTGAAGAGCTGAGCAAACGCAAGGAACTCGAGGCAATCGGCGGCGTCGCCTATCTTGCATCGCTTACTGAAGGACTGCCGCGCCGGCCTTCGATTGAAGAGTATGTCCGCGTCGTAAAAGACAAGTCCTTGCTGCGGCAGCTCATCAACATCTGCTCAACGGCAATCACCCGTGCCGCCGACCAGAGCGAAGAGGCCCTAGAGGTCCTGAATGCCGCCGAAAGCGGCCTGCTCGAAGTCACTGAACGCGGTATTACCCGCGGCTTCGCCAGCGTTCCTGAGATCGTCCGCGATTCCTTCGGCACCATTGACAATCTCTATAAAGAAGGCCGTGAAGTCACCGGACTGGCCACGCACTTTACTGATTTTGACCGCATGACCAGCGGCCTTCAGCCCTCGGAACTGATCATCATCGCAGCGCGTCCTTCCATGGGTAAGACCGCGTGGGCCATCAACATTGCCCAGAACGCAGGTGTCTACGGCGGAAAAGTAGTCGCCATTTTTTCGCTTGAAATGTCGAAAGAGTCACTCCTGCGCCGTATGCTTGCCTCGCAGGCGCTCGTGGATTCGCAGAAAATTCAAAAAGGCTTCCTCCTGCGCGAAGACCAGCAAAAGCTGACGCATGCCCTTGAGCAACTGGTCGAGTCCAAAATCTTCATTGATGACACACCTGGCATCTCGCTGACAGAAATGCGCGCCAAGGCCCGCCGTCTGCGCCAGATGCACGGTGGACTCGATCTCATCGTCGTGGACTACCTGCAATTGATGACCGCCAGCGCACCCGGCCCCGGCGCAAAGCGGTATGAAAACCGCACGCAGGAAGTCTCAGCCATTTCGCGCGGATTGAAGGCCCTCGCCAAGGAGTTGCAGGTCCCCGTTATCGCCCTCTCTCAGCTCAGCCGTGCCTCAGAACAGCGCGGTGGCGACAAAAAACCCATGCTCTCTGATCTTCGTGAGTCCGGCTCTATTGAGCAGGATGCTGACGTGGTTGCCTTTATCCACCGCGAGGCCTATTACAACCGCGACGAGAACGGTAACCCCGATCCGGAAACAGAAGGCAAAGCCGAAATCATCATCGCCAAACAGCGAAACGGCCCAACCGGATCCGTGCACCTGGCCTATCTCTCCAAATGCACCCGGTTTGAAAATCTCGCCTTCGGCGCGGAAGGCGGCGAATACGAATGAATTCGTCGCGGGTGCCCCACGTTTCGATTTTGAGACGTGGATTTGCAGGCCCCTTTACGGTAGCATCATGTCTGCGACAGTTCCACCAGGATTTTGTTACCAGCCCCGGCTTTGCAAATCCGCGCCATAAGTTCTTTTCATAGGCGACTTTTCCGATTGCTTCCGCAACAAGTGCGTGGGACGATGGCCCATCACGCAGGGGAGAAGTTTTTACCATCCATTCAAGCTGGAAAGAGAAATCAACAGGTAAGCTCCTCCTGCGCGTGCATCTAAATTTGGAAATGATGCATAACGTCCCCGCACTATCGTAGTTGTCCGCACAGTCTTTGGAATGGAGGATCGAACGATGCAGGTTTTTTGCCTTGCAACTTCTGAACGGGCTGACGTGGAATGCAAAATCTGCGGTCAGAGCTATGCACTTTACTTCGAACGCAAATCCTTTGAAGAGCGCGCGGCCGCCATACAGATGGTGCGAGAGGCCCTCGAGCATCACCATCTGCATAGTGCAGACCCCGACGTGCATCCGCAAAAGGCGTTTACGGTCCCGGAGTGGAACGGCCCCGCGCATATGTCCGGCGCAGCCATTCTTGGTGGAGCGCCACCCTGGGCCGCCTGAGCCTCCATGCATCTCGCATCCTACTGTCTGGGAGGATGAATGATGCCACACAACGCTGAGCAGAGAAAGCAGCTTGAAGAGAACATCTCGAAAGCAGTGGAGGACCTGACCCGCAACTCTGCCGAACACGGCGGCCAGAACAAGGAAAAGGAAGAGGCAGCGGAAAAGCGCGCACTGGCGGAAAAAGAGTTAAACGACTTCAAAGGCGGTCCCGGAAAAGAAAACTCCGAAAGAGGCTATTGAAACGGAGGGCCGCGGAGCAAAATCGTTGTCAACCCCTCAGCGCCCAATTTTTCCGTAATAACAACAAATTAAAGAATTTAAATTTTTTATCCGATGACCGGTTATTTATGCCCGATTTGATATCCTGAATTTAAGAGTAAAGTTCTTCATGAAACGCCTGCGAATAGCGGGCGTTCGTGCTTTGCAGCACAACGGAGATCCCCTCGTAAGTTATTGAAAACACTAGGTTGGACTTAAGTCGCGCAGAATCAATAGGATAACGGGGGATAATCCCCCGCTAAGTCATTGAAAATAAAAGAAACAAACTTCCGGGGAGGGAGGGGAGGGAACCCCCAGTCCTGCTCCACAGTCTTGGAAGAAGCGAATATTGGTTGGAAGGTACTCGCAGCCCAGTGAACACATCGCTTATCGATTCAATCCGCGGAAATTACGATCGTCTGGCAGAGGAATACACGCGGAATCTCGCGGACGAACTGAAGAACAAACCATTGGATCGCGAGCTTCTTGAGCGATTCGCCGGCCTGACCGCCGGTCGCGGCCAGGTCTGTGATCTTGGATGTGGTCCGGGCCACGTAGCGCGCTACTTGCGCGATTTGGGAACAGATGTCTTCGGCCTGGATCTATCGCCACAGATGATCGCGGCCGCCCGACAGGTGAATCCGGGCATTTGTTTTCAGATTGGAAATATGATGGCACTCAATCTGGAAACAAATCAATTGGCGGGAATCGCTGCCTTCTACTCGATTGTGAATCTCCCGAAGGATCTGCTTTCCATCGCGTTTCAGGAAATGCACCGTGTCTTACAGGCCGAGGGAGTGCTGCTGCTGGCTTTCCATATCGGCAATCAAATCCTCAGTCCTGACGAGTTGTGGGGGGTGCCGGTGGCGATGGATTGGTTCTTTTTTCGGACCTCCGAGATCAAACAGCTCCTTGAAACAGAGGGATTTTTCATTGAGGAAGTTATCGAACGGGAGCCATACCATCCCGACGTAGAACACCAGAGCCGTCGAGCTTATGTTTTTGCTCGCAAACGAACCATATCACTGCTTCACGTCTAAAATCCCTCTATGACCCAAAAAGTTGCATTCATTACAGGGGCTGCGCAAGGTATTGGCCGCCGAACTGCTGAGGTCTTGGCTGGACAAGGATACGCGCTCGCCTTGAACGACCTGCATTCTGTTGCGGATGTCGCGCATTCCTTGAAAAAATTTGCCGTGCCAGTCCTCGAGTGCCCGGGCGACGTCTCAAATGAAGGTACAGTCGAAGGCTTTGCGAAATGCATCCAGGGCGAGTGGGGCCATCTGGATGTTCTGATCAACAATGCTGGAATCAGCTTCATATCACCGACACTGAGTGTCTCAGTTGCCGAATTTCGTCGGGTCCTCGACATCAATCTGGTTGCACCTTTTTTATTGGCCAGGATCTTTGCCCCTTTTCTGATGGCGCAACGTTCGGGAAGCATCGTGAATGTCGCGTCCATAGCGGGTCTAGTGGGAATCTCCGAACGCGCCGCGTACAACGCATCAAAGCACGGACTGATTGGACTGACTCGGACGCTCTCAGCAGAATGGGGTGGATACGGCGTGCGGGTCAATGCGGTTTGTCCAGGATGGGTCAAGACCGAAATGGATGTTGCCGACCAGGCATCCGCTGGCTATACAGATACCGATATTACCAAGCGTGTTCCGTTGGCGCGGTTTGCCACGGCTGATGACGTCGCCCAGGCGATTGCCTTTCTTGCTGATCCCCGTCTAAGCGGGTATATCACGGGACACGCCCTGACAGTTGACGGTGGATGGGTGAGTGATGGTAGTTGGGAGGCGTTGCGCCTGCGATATCGCAAAGGAAACGAGGACGTTGCCGGGTGAACAATACATCTCGCAAAATCCGCGCCACTCGCGCGAACGTTTCAGACCCTCAGCAGCCCTCTGAACCCGCGTGCGCCATAATAAGACTCAGCGCCATTGTGATACACAAAAACCATGTCAAAGCGGCGATCACAAAACAGTGCTCCGCCCAGTTTTCTGACAGATGCCGGCGTCTTCACCCAGCTGGACGTTTTCGTATCAAACTCTCCCAGCTTCTGCAGCCCCCGATACTGCTCTTCCGTCAGGAGTTCAATGCCCATGACAGCGGCCATGTCGAGTGCGCTGTCTTTCGGCTTCTGCTCTTTTCTTGAATTCAGCGCCTCACGGTCATAACAAATACTCCTTCTCCCTTTGGGGCTTTCCGCCGAACAGTCGTAAAAAATATACTCACCCGTCGCCTTATCGTGCCCAACTACATCCGGCTCACCACCGGTTCGCTCCATCTCATACAGAGACCATAGCTTTACAGCGGAAGCCTCCAGTTTCGCCTGGATTTCCGCCCACACAAGCCCCTCATGGCGTCCCATGTTCTTCTTAAAACGTTCCTTCAATGTCCTGAGCAGTTCCTGACACTGTTTATCTGTAAGCGCTGCCTTTGCCATAAATCTCCATCCTCAAATCCATGCATTTTTTCACTTCAGGAGCAAAACCCCCTCTAACTTCGACTGCGCCACCTGCTCACATATGGCAGCACATACAAGTACAGCCCGCTGATTCAATCACCAAAAAATTCGCAGTATATACTCAGCCCTCAACCGTTGCCAGCAATTTCTGCGAATATCGGCGGACTTATGATGGAAATACAGTTGTACAACAGCACCCGGCACCGATTACTGGTGCGGGCGCTGTTCCGGTGTAATGGCAGGAGGTGGCGGAACAGAGGCCAGCACTTGCGCTGCTTCTTCGTGCAGCTCTGGCAGCGGCCCTTCCAGCGCGAGTTGCAATACCTCATCCATGGAATCCACAAAGTGGAGTTTCATGGCGTTTCTGAGATTGTCCGGGAGTTCTGCCATGTCTTTCTCGTTGTCCTTTGGCAGAATTGCCTCGAAGATGCCTGCCCGGTGTGCGGCGAGCAGTTTTTCCTTGAGTCCGCCAATGGCGAGCACTTTGCCGCGCAGGGTTATTTCGCCAGTCATGGCGATGTCGCGCCGTACCGGAATTTTGGCCAGAGCGCTGGCGAGTGCTGTAGCCATGGTGATTCCTGCCGAGGGGCCGTCTTTGGGAATGGCGCCTTCCGGAACGTGGATGTGGATGTCCACATTGCGATAAAAATCGCGTGTAAGGCCGAGATGAAGCGCGCGGCTGCGGACGTAAGAGAGCGCAGCCTGGGCTGATTCCTGCATGACGTCGCCGAGTTGTCCGGTGAGGGTGAGCTTGCCCTTGCCGTCGAGGATCTGTACTTCAGTCGGCAGGATGCTGCCGCCGACTTCGGTCCAGGCCAGACCAGTGACCAGGCCCACTTCACTCTTCTCATGCACCTGCGAATCGCGGAATTTTGCAACGCCGAGAAAATCAGCAACGTTGTCCGCTGTGATTTCTTCTTTGTGCTTTGCTCCCGACTTTACGACGCGCCTCGCTACTTTGCGGCAGATGTTGCCGATCTCGCGTTCGAGATTACGGACTCCGGCTTCGCGCGTGTAGCTGCGAATGATGGTGATAATCGCGTCGTCGGTAAAGACTATGTTCTTTTCGGTGAGTCCGGTATTTTCGCGCTGTTTCTTGATCAGGTATTGCTTGGCGATTTCGACCTTTTCCGCTTCGGTGTATCCATGCAGCCGCAGAATTTCCATGCGGTCCTGCAGCGGAGCGGGAATGGTATGGAGGACGTTGGCGGTAGCGACGAAGAGGACCTCGGACAGGTCGTATTCCACATCGAGGTAGTGGTCCTGGAAGCTCGAATTCTGCTCAGGATCGAGGACTTCCAGCAGGGCCGATGCCGGATCCCCGCGGAAGTCAGAGGCCATCTTGTCCACTTCATCGAGCATGAAGACCGGGTTCTTCGTGCCTGCCTTCTTCATGGACTGGATGATCTGCCCGGGAAGTGCGCCGATATAGGTGCGGCGATGGCCACGAATTTCAGCTTCATCGCGGACGCCGCCAAGCGACATGCGGACGAACTTGCGCCCTGTGGCCTTGGCGATGGACATGCCGAGCGAGGTTTTTCCTACGCCCGGAGGCCCGACGAAGCAAAGGATGGAGCCTTTGGGGTTCTTGACCAACTGGCGAACGGCGAGAAATTCAAGGATGCGCTCTTTGATTTTTTCCAGACCGTAGTGGTCTTCGTTGAGTACCTTTTCCGCTTTCTCAATCGAGCGTGTTTCCTTCGACTTCTTTTTCCAGGGAACAGCCAGCAGCCAGTCAAGATAATTACGCGAGACGGTGGACTCGGCAGACATGGGCGGCATGGCTTCGAGTTTTCTGAGCTCCTGGATGGCCTTGTCGAAGACCGGCTTGGGCATCCCCGCCGATTCAATCTTCTTTTTCAGCTCGTCAAACTCGCTTTTTTCGCTACGGCCCAATTCCTTCTGGATGGCCTTGATTTTCTCGTTGAGGTAGTACTCTTTCTGGGCGCGCTCCATCTGGCGCTTGACGCGGGACTGGATGCTGCGCTCCATATTGAGCTTTTCAATTTCGATGTCGAGGACGTCGGCCAGACGAAGGAGGCGCTCAGCTGGGTCGAAAATCTCCAGCAGTTGCTGCTTTTCAGGAATTTCAAGCTGAAGATTGGCTGCGATGGTGTCGGCAAGCTTGCCGGGTTCGTCCGTGCGAACAGCAGCAATCATAGTCTCATAATTGAGAGATTGCTGTAGCTTGACGTATTGCTCAAAGAGAGAAGTGACCCGCTGAGTGAGCTGCTCGATGCCGGAGAGCGGCCCGGGGTCAGTTTTGGGCATGCGAACAGTGGCGACGAAAAAACCGTCCGAATCATTCAGTTCGACAGCTTTGGCGCGCTCCAGCCCTTCTACCAGGCCCTTGATGTTGCCATCGGGCATCTTGACGCTCTGCACGATATTGCCGACCGTTCCGACAGAGTAAATGTCCTCGGCCCGAGGTTCGTCTACGCGGGCGTCATGCTGCGTGGCGAGGAAAATCTTGCGGTCGCCTGTGAGCGCTTCTTCGAGCGCGCGAACGCTGGTTTCGCGTCCCACAACGAAGGGTGTCATCATATAGGGAAAGATCACCATGTCCCGAATTGGCATCATGGGGAGCTTGCGAAGTTCGTTTTTCTCTCGCACTTCTTTTGAGGTCACAATGTTCCTTTCGCTTCTGCCCTTATTAGATGAAATGTAACGCATTCCGGCTCAGAATGGGAGCCTGAGGGATGCTGATGGTAACCATAGACTGCATTGGGTGAAAAAAGATTTCACGATGATTTGCTTCGCAGAGCAAAGTGTTATGTTGTTTCAACGCTGCCATCGGTCCTGTACTGTCTGAACAATTCGTTCGTGAATTGTTTCGATGCCGGCATCGCCTTCCATGACGACGATGCGCGACGAATCGCGCCGGGCAATTTCGCAATATTTGTCATACACGCGGCGGTAGAAGTCCTCCGCTTCGCGCTCAAAACGATTTTCGTCTGTGCCCGACTTCAGATTGCGTTCGTTCCGGCGGCGAGCTCGTTGCAGGGACCGGTTGAAATCGGGGAGGAGCAGGATTGTCAGATCTGGCTGGAGACCTTCACAGATGACATCGTGCAGTTTTAGAACGATTTCGCTGCCGAGCTGGCGGCCACCTCCCTGATAGGCCTCAGTGGAATCTGTGTAGCGATCGCATATCACAATGTGCCCGGCATCGAGCGCTGGGCGTATGACTTCAGCAATGGCCTGGGCGCGGTCGGAGAACATCAAGCCCAACTCGGCGCGGGATGCAAGGTTCTCAGTACTCGAGTCCAGCAGAAGCTGGCGGATGCGATCGCCGATGCGCGTCCCACCGGGTTGGCGCATGACCGTGACTTTGTGGCCCTGCGCCTCAACCCAGGCCGTCAGTTTGCGGATCTGAGTTGTTTTGCCGGAGCCATCCAGCCCCTCAAAAGTAAGAAAAAAACCACGTGCCATGCGGCGAGTGTAGCAGAGCGCAAGCGACGTGATGCGTTCTGTCTGGAGTGTAAATCATGGCAGATTGCTACATCCCACCCAATTGGTTCAAATCAATTTTTTCGTATTCGTTGTGCTCAATGCCTTCACGTATCTGTTTAGGGGTTTTACCCAGCTTCGTCATTTTGTAAGCATAAGCCCCTTCTTTCGCGCAGGTAGAGCAGATGGCGCCATGGGTCCCTTCAAAGCAGCTATGCAGACTGGTGTGCCCAAGGGCGCGGTCGCAGCGGCAGTAGCAGGGAAGCTGATACAGAACATGGGAGACTTGTGCGGCTTTTTTGTAGACTTCTTTCTGCCATGCAAAATGGGAATACTCACCCGGTAGCTGCTCGGGCGTAAGGATAGGCGGCAATTTTTCACCCTTTGCTGGAGCACTGGGATGATACGCAGGTATATCGTCAGCAGGATTGGACCACTGCGCGTAACCAGCAATGGTAGCTAGGCAAAGAGCAAAGACCAAAAGAGTACGCTTCATCGCTTCTCCTGATGACGATATTAAACTACGACAGTCAGGTATTTTTCTGGGATGGAAGGACGGCGAGGTGTTTTGTTTGTGGCCGAAGAAAAAAGACGGCACGAACGGTTTTCTGTCCGTGCCGGGAGGCCAGTGACGCAACTTATAAACTCCAGTGACGCAACTTATAAACTTTAGGCTGGGAGAGCATGGCTCGATCTACCAGCTTGCTTTTTATTTCTTAGACGCTGGAACTTGCTGATTAGCTCCAACTTTTTTCAATTTCTATGAGATGCCATACTTATTCTTCAATTTCCTGTAGTCTAGCGAAGACTCTGGAAGAATGCAAGCACCTAACGAGAAAAAAAACACCTTTTTGCAGAAAAGTTGCGCCCCTTTTGACAAAAAAGAACAAATAGGGCATGAGTGACTGATATGGAAAAGCATACAGAAGCTAATGATTCTAAAGAGAGAAAGCCAGCAGAAGCACGTGGATCCAGTCGGCTGCGTACCGGCCTCCTAGTTGTGGGGTCGGCAATTTTTGGAGGAGTTGCCGTGGCATTCTGGAACCGGAGAACGCTGGGAAAAATGAGGGAAAACCCAGCCGAAAACCGCTCTCATCCTGAAAAAATGGATGATGAAGCAATTTATTGAATTTGGATTCAATTTTACGTAGGAATCTGGTCAATGGATCCGGCCAACTGAAAATCGCGTTCCGTCAGCCCCCCAGCATCATGCGAAGCCAGAACCAGTTTGACCTTGTTGTACCGGATATCAATATCCGGATGATGACCAGCGGCTTCTGCCTGTTCTGCCACCATATTGACGAATTGCATGGCTTTCACAAAATCCTTGAAGTCAAATTCGCGGACAATTTCGCTTCCACGCTGTGTCCAATTAGGCAGGTGTTTCAGCTTTTCTTCGATTTCCTCGGTACGTAATAAGGTCATGGTTTCACTCCGGTGAGTTGGATTCACGACTTTAATTCCGGGGTGCTCAGGGCCACGGAAGAAAAACGGGGATGTAGGCTAATTTCCCGGCGAAGCTCCATCCAGAGACGGTTTGGCATGCTCAGGTAAACATCCACGACCTTTGGATCAAACTGGGTGCCGGAACAGCGCTGGATTTCCCGGCGGGCAATTTCGATGCTCTGCGCCCGGCGATACGGACGGTCCGAGGTGATGGCGTCGAGCGTGTCTGCAACGGCAAAGATGCGCGAGCCGAGCGGAATCTCGTTTCCCTTCAGGCTGCGCGGGTATCCGCTGCCGTTATAGTGCTCCTGGTGTGTGTAGACAATTTCCGCGGCTTCACGAAGGTAGGGAATTTTGGAAAGGATCTGATATCCACGCACACAATGTTCGCGCATGAGCGCCTGCTCGTCCGACGTAAGCTTGCCGGGTTTCAGGAGGATCGCGTCGGGAATGGCCATCTTTCCAATGTCGTGCAGAAATGCTCCACGCGCTATGATGCGGATCTCGGAAGGGGCCAGTCCCATGGCGCGTGCAAGGGCCACAGTGTAAGCGGTGACACGTTTGGAGTGGCCTTCTGTTTCTGCGTCTTTCAGATCAAGAGCATCGCCCAGCGCTTCCAAAGTGATGTCGTAGGAGCGCTCAAGGTCGGCAACGGCGCGACGCAGCATGTCTGTTCTGCTGGCGATGACCTGTTCCAGGTTGGATTGCTGCACAGAGCTTTGCAGGAGGGTCCGCCTGTAGTTCAAAGCATTTCTCACGGCCAGGAGGAGCTGGTCCATCTCTACCGGCTTCAGAAGGCAGTCGAAAGCACCTTTGCGGAGGGCATGGATCGCAGTCCGGGCATTGGTTGGATCGGTGGCCATGAGTACGGGGGTGTCCGGCTGCAGCTCACGAACGTCCTCAAGCAAGGCCAGACCACTGTTTTCCCCCATAATGTCAGAGAGTACAAGGTCGTAGGGAGGGTCTTTACGCAGGTGCTGGATTGCTTCGGGCCCATTGCTGGCAGTTACCGTATAGTAATGCGCATTTTCCAGGATGGAGGCGATGATCGCCCTTCCCCGTTGCTCCGTATCTACTATAAGTATTCGTTCGGAAGCCATGCAATCCTTGTTTCATGATCCAACGAATTAAAGAATACAAAAACTGCAATACCTTCTTCTCTTTTCGATGGGCAAGGCAGAATGTGTCCAGTTGATTAAATTAGATTAATTCAGACTCTAATTGAAAGCCAATTTCCTTTCCACGGAAAAAACGTGTTGAAGGATGAGAGAAGTCATCAAAAATTTATAAAACAATTTCCTTTCATTTGGGTGAATCTTCAACGTCCATACGGGAGCGCGAGACTCTTTTTTTCAATGCCGAATCTTTCCAATTTCATGCTTGCGAGAAATCTTATTGCCTGACTTCGATTTATGACAACTGTTAATTCACCTATACGCATCTTTATTTGCAACAATAGAGAAGAGATAACGATCTTCGAAACTGGAACCGGGAAAGGCAAATTGTGACCGTTGGTTTGCGAGGGCTTTTTCAGCAGGGAAAACCTGACATTGTGGCTGTCCGCGCTGAAGAACACCGCACTGAGCAGGTGCAACGGGATATTTACGACAGCCATCGTCATAGGGTGTTTTCGGTGGCGTTCTATATGACAGGCAATGAAGTCCATGCTGAGAACATTCTGACGGAGACATTCGTACAGGCGTTTAACGCGGCCCCGGAACCGGACCGTTCAGGAATTGACCAGGCACTGATTTCTCAATTGCGTGCCCGTTTTGAGATTTCGCCTTCCACAGTTGGCCCCGAAGCGGCGCCCGCTCAATCTCTGGAGAGAAACATTCGCCGCACCGAACTGGAAGAAGCTCTGCATCAGCTTCCGCCAACAGAACGGCTGCTTTTTCTGTTGAGGGATGTGGAAGGGTATTCGCTGGACCAGGTCTCAAGCCTGACGGAGATTTCTCCCCGAGACGCAAGCCGTACACTCATGTCAGCGCGTATCCGGCTGCGGCAGATTCTGGCTGGAACGAAAGCCAACGCCGCCGCCTGACCCCGAATTTTCCACCCAACGATGGATTGTGCCGCGGCAGGGACGCGAATACACTCGCGGCCATGACAATGCCTACCGAACCTATTGGCAGTATTCCACGCCCTCCTGAGCTGCTGCAGGCCATGCATGACTTTGCTTCCGGGCGCATTTCGCACGAAGTGCTGAGTGGGGCCTATGAAACAGCGGTCACAGACACACTGCGGCGGTTTGAAGAGACTGGCTCTCCGGTCATAACCGATGGCGAGCAGAGAAAATCGAGTTTTGCCACCTATCCGCTGGATGGAGCCGGAAATCTTGCGCCAGACGGAGTTGTGATTCCTTTTGCCGACGGCCATACACGGCAGCTTCCCCGCATTACGGCTGGCCCCTTTCGCTACGCAAATTATTCCGGTGAATTTGTCCGGAAGGCGAAGCCGCATACGTCGAGACCTCTGAAGCAGGCGGTGATTTCAGCTTCGGCGCTCAGTCTGCTTTATCCGCAAAACGGGATTCCTGGGTATTCGCAGCAGGATTTTCTGAACGACCTAATCAACGAGGTGGAAAAGGACATTCGTTCAGCATTTGCGGCAGGGGCCCAGGTGGTCCAAATGGATTTTACGGAAGCCCGCCTTTCTCTGAAGCTGGATGCTTCCGGTGGATTACTTCGAAATTTCATCCAGATCAATCAGCAGGTTCTCGAGCGGTTCACTCCGGTAGAGAGGGAGAAGATTGGAGTACACGTTTGCCCCGGTGGCGATTACGACTCGACCCACTCCGCAGAAGTGGACTACAGCCATTTGCTGCCGACGCTTTTTGAACTGAGTGCTGGGCGGTACTATCTCCAGATGGCAAGTGAATCGGACCGGAAAGAAGTCCTGAAGCTTGTGGGCGGCCTCATCAGGCCCGGGCAAAAGATATTCATAGGAGTGACGGATCCGATTCATCCGCGGGTAGAAACGCCTGAAGAGGTCCGCGATCGCCTGAAGGAGGCGTCAGCATATATTCCCGCAGCACAGCTAGGCTCGACTGACGATTGCGGGTTCTCTCCATTTGCAGACGATACATCTACGGCCCGCGATATCGCATTTGCCAAGATCAGATCTCGCGTAGAGGGTACTCGACTGGCTTCAAAACAGCTTGGGCTGGATTGAGCTTCTCCAGCCCGAATGGATTTAGCTGTTTTTCACCGCTTCTTTTGCCGCCCTGTTCGTCCCGCGATGCGAGGAGACCCATCCCGGCTTCGTCGTCTGGCGCGCGCGGCCGAGGGCCAGTGCATCTTCCGGTACATTTTCTGTAATGCAGGATGCCGCGGCGATGTAAGAGCCCTTTCCGATCACAATGGGAGCAACCAGTGTCGAGTCGCTGCCCACGAAGACGCCATCTTCAATGAGGGTGCGGTGCTTGTGGGTGCCATCGTAGTTGCAGGTGATGGTGCCCGCGCCAATATTGACGCCGCTGCCGATTTCCGCATCTCCGAGATAGCTGAGGTGATTGGCCTTGGAGCCTTTGCCCATGCGTACTTTCTTCGTTTCAACAAAGTTGCCGATGTGCGCTTCTTCTCCGATTTCACTGCCCGGCCGCAGATGCGCATAAGGGCCAAGCAGGGCACCGGAGCGAACATGCGAATCAGTGATGATGCAGCCGTGGCGCACGAGAACGTGGCTTTCGAGGGTAGAGTTCTCAATTACGGAATAGGACCGGATACGGCAGCCCTCACCGATGTGGGTATTTCCCAGCAACTGCACGAAAGGCTCAATGATGGTGTCCGGCACGACTTCTACTTCAGCGTCTATCACAACAGTCTCGGGGCGGAAGATGGTGACTCCGCTGGTCATGAGCCTGCGTGCGGTGCCCAAGCGCATCTCCGCGTCGAGAAGAGCAAGCTCAGCGAGCGTGTTTGCCCCGAGCACTTCTGTTGGTGATGCGGCTTCGAGCGCGACCACGCGTTCGCCTTCTTCCACCAGAATGCGCGCCATATCGGTCAGATAGTATTCACCGTGCGCGTTATTGGTGCTCAGCTCATTGATGTGGTCATAGAGCGGCTTTGTGGCGAAGGCATAAATTCCGGAATTGATTTCGCGGAGCTTCTCCTGCTCGGGAGTAAGCGCCTTCTGTTCGACAATTCCGGCCACTTCCGGCGAATGCGGGGACTTGCGCAGAACACGGCCATAGCCGAAGGGATTTTCAAGAGCGGCGGTGAGAATGGTCATAGCGGCATGCTGAGCCAGATGAAAGTCCCGCAGTTGCGCGATGGTACTGGCCTGCAGCAGCGGCACATCACCCGAGAGCACAAGGATATGGTCATAGCCATGCACGGCCTGACGGGCGCACTGGATGGCGTGACCCGTCCCGCGCTGCTCCGCCTGAGTGATAAAGTTCACATTCAGGTGCGCCATTTCAGACTGTACGGCCCCGGCCTGATGCCCGACAATCACGAAGATGTCGTGCGCGGGAACGATCTGCCGCGCTGCGCAGATGACGTGTTCCAGCAGGGCCTTACCGCCAATCTGATGCAGGACCTTTGCGCGTTTGGACTTGAGCCGGGTGCCTTTTCCGGCGGCCATAATCACAACAGCGATTCGCATGTTACTGCTCTCCTTCAGGATTTCCGGGCTGATCTTGTCCCTGAGGCGGAAGGCCCGGGATAGTGATGTCCACGGCATGCGGCGTACCCATGTTCAAGCTGGTCAGAGGAGCGCCGAACTCCTTCTCATTTCCCACGATGAGGACGGCCAGCTTCGATGGTTCAATGTATTTTTGTGCGACGCGTTCAACATCCGCGACCGTTACTTTCTCGACGCTGTCGCGGTACTTTTCCAGAAAATCAGCGGGGTATCCATAAAATTCGAGCTTCGCTGCTTCGGCCAGCACTTTGTCTTTGGTGTCGTAGTTGAAGATGAATGAATTCAGGACTTCGTCCTTAGCACGGCGAAGCTCATCTTCGGTGAAGGGCTTTGATTTTAGGTCACGAATTTCCACAAACATGGCCTGCGTGGCCTGAATGGTGGAAGGGCTTTTCGTCCCGGCTACAACGCGGAACATTCCGGGATGGTCATACCCCGCACCGTAACCGCCGCCGACAGCATAGGCCAGCCCGAGCTTTGTGCGCACAGTCTGAAAGAGCCGCGAGCCGAAGCCTCCAGAGAAAATTTCGTTCATGACTGAGAGGGCGAAAAAGTCCGGATTGCTGCGCTCTGTGCCTAACCCAACTATATAGATGTTGCTCTGATTTACATCAGATTTGTCTACGTAGTAGACGCCAGGTTTTGGCCCGGAGAAGTCCTCCTTGAGCGGTGGAACCGGTTCACCTTTCGGCAGGCTGCTGAAGGCGTCCCGCAGGGTCTTCTCCATTGCATCAGAATTGAAGTCACCGGAGACTCCGATAATGATGTTGCTTCCGACAACGGTACGATCGTGCCACCTCTTCAGATCGTCAACCGTGACGGCCTTGATGGTGGCCAGCTCTGGCTGGCGGCCGTAGGGGCTGTTCGGGCCATAGACGAGTCTGGTGGCCTCGCGTGCGGCGATGCCTTCTGCATCATCGTTACGACGGACGATCGCAGCCGCGGCCTGTTGCTTGGCAAGCTGAAGCTTGTCTTCGCGGAATGCGGGATGTTCCAGCAGATCGATGACGATGCTGAAAACAAAGTCTTCATCTTTGGTCAGGCATGACCAGGAGAGAGACGTCGAGTCAGTGTCGCCACCAGTCTCAACTTTAGCGGCGCGCGCTTCGAGCAGGTCGTCGAGCTGGTCGCCATTATGCGTAGCCGTACCGCTGGTGCGCCATGTGTCTCCATAAAGCCCCACCATGCCGGCTTTGCTCGCATCTTGATCGCGCGAACCGCCCCGCATTTCAATAAAGCCATTGATGAACGGCAGCTCGTGGTCTTCTTGAAGGAGAATGACGATACCGTTCGGCAACTTGATGCGCTTTGGCTGCTGCGGATGGAATGGATGCAGTGGCGGAATGGGAATCTGCTTCCAGGGTTGTGCCTGCTCAGTTTGCGCAAACGCTGACGGTATGCAAAGAAGCACAAGGAAAAATGCGATCGCTGAATTCTTGCGAAGAGTAGGCATTATCGAGCGCCTCCTTTGGTCTGTTGCGTTTGTTGTGGAGGCTGGAATTCAACCATGGCGTAAGTCCTGTTTGTTGGCACAAAGATTTTGTTGGCCACGCGGTGGATGTCGGCCTTGGTGACAGCATCGATCTTCCGGAGCTGGTTGAACAGCTCACGCCAGTCGCCATAACGCAACTGGTAGATGGCAAGCTGCTCGGCCAGGCCCTGATTATCGGCCAATCCGCGCAAAATGTCGGCACGGGCGCGTGTCTTGAACATCGCCAGTTCATCATCTGTCACGTCGGTGGTCTTGAGCTTGTCAATTTCCTTGTGGATGGCCGCCTGCATCTCCTGCGGCGTATGTCCGGGAGCAGGCACAGCGAAGAACGCGAAGAGGCCTGGATACTTCACGCCTGGGAAGCCGCTGAATCCTTCGGCCTCGACGGCAATCTGCTGGTCGCGAACAAGGCTGCGGTAGAGGCGCGAGGTGCGCCCGTTTGAGAGGATGTCTCCGATGGCGTCGTAAACGGCGTCATCTGGATCACGATAATCGGGCTTGTGGTAGCCTTCGATATAGAAAGGCTGCGTCGGCTCTTTAATAATCACCGACTTTTCTGCCGTCTGCGGAGGCTCAATGGTGGTCATCGGCTCAGGCTGAGGACCAGCGGGAATCGCGCCGAAATATTTTTCAAGCACCGGCATGGCCTCTGCCGGATCCACATCCCCGACCACGGCAATCACAATATCGGATGGGACATAGTATTTCTTGTGGAAAGCCTCGGCTTCGGTTGCGGTAATGTGTTCAAGCTCACTTGACCATCCAACGCCGGGGCGCCGGTAGGGATGTGCCATATAGGCCGCTGCCAGAAATTGTTCGACCATGCGGCCAATCGGGCTGGAGTCTACCCTCATGCGGCGCTCTTCCATGACCACATCGCGCTCTTTATAGAACTCGCGCGGCACAGGATTGGCGATGCGGTCGCTTTCCATGTAGGCCCAAAGCTGAAGGCGGTTGGAGGGCATGCTCCAGTAATATTGCGTGGCATCGAGGCTGGTTTCAGCATTTAGGCCAACGGCGCCGTTTTCTTCAGCGATCTCGGTAAACTGGTTCGGGATGACGTATTTCTGCGCTTCGGACACAGCCTGCTGAAAAGCCGCGTGCAGTTGTTTGAGCTTTGCAGGGTCACGTCCCACGCGCTTCAGTGATTCGGCATCGTAAGCCGCATAGGCCTGCTCGACTTTATCTAAGGCCACTTTTTCTGCGGCATAGTTGGTGGTGCCGATGTCTTTTGTGCCCTTGAAGGCCAGGTGCTCAAACATGTGCGCGAGGCCAGATTCGCCGCCAGGATCATTGGCGCTACCGGCGTCCACAATCGTGAAGTACGAGAATACCGGAGCGTCATGGCGCTGGCAGATGATGATGGTCAACCCGTTGGGAAGGACTTTGGTGGTCACGCGCTTTTCAAAGCTGGTCAGGTTTTGGGCAAACACAGCCAGCGAAGCGCACCAGAGCACGACAAGCAATCGCACAGCAGAAGGAAATTTCATGCGGCCTCTAGATGTTCCTGGTCGAAGCAGGTCCTTCACTCCGTTCAGGATGACAGATTGATTGAAACAGAAATCCGTCCCACGATTTCCGGCATGGCCACTTGCTTTGAAGGGGCAACGGCATCAACCGTACCAAAAGCATAGAATTCTGTGCGACCTCAGCCGCCCGGGAATGCTTTTCCGCCTTGCCAGTCGAAACAGAAAATCCGTTTCCGAAACTATTTTGACGCTACCGTTGTGTGTGTGGTGTGTCAAACTTGACCCGTTGTAGAACAGCTTAGTATTCTGCGCCGTACTTTGGGAGCTTCTTCCATGAGCACTGCTAAATCTTCTCTTCCTCCCCTGGTCCGCCGCTGCGCCGTGCTCGGAGCAGGCACCATGGGATCGCGCATCGCCGCTCATTTGGTAAATGCAGGAGTTCCGGTGCTGCTGCTGGACATTGTTCCCGATGGAGCGGGCGGCCCGGAGCGCAGCCGCATTGCTGCGCAGGCTTTACAGGCGCTGCTCAAAGCAAAACCTGCGGCCTTTTATGATTCCGCGAATGCGCGATTGATAACGCCTGGGAATTTCGAGGACGACCTGCCGCAATTGAAATCATGTGACTGGATCATCGAAGCAGTCACAGAAGATCTCAGCATTAAGCAGGTACTTCTTGAAAAAATAACGCCGCATTTACGGCCCGACGCGATTGTGACCACAAATACCAGCGGGCTTCCGGTGGGTTCCATCGCGGAGAAGATGACCGCCGAGTTTAAGCAGCGCTGGTTTGGGACCCATTTCTTCAATCCGCCACGCTATATGCGGCTGTTGGAGATCATCCGCACTCCGGAGGCAGACGCACAGGCCGTGGCTGCCATCGCCGATTTTGCCGACCGGCGCATGGGTAAAGCCATTGTGTACGCGCGAGACACGCCTAACTTTATCGCAAACCGCATTGGCGTCTTTGCCATGCTTACGGCGATTGAACTGATGCAGCAGCTCGATCTTACGATTGAAGAGGTGGATGCCCTTACCGGCTCCAGTATTGGGTGGCCGCGCACCGGAACGTTTCGGCTGGCTGACATGGTTGGAATTGATGTGCTGGGGCATGTGGCGCGTAATTTTTCCCGCATGAAGACCGAAGATGCCGCTGCGGTCACGCTGCCCGCGTTTCTGGAAACCATGCTGGAGCGCAAATGGCTGGGCGATAAAACAGGGCAGGGCTTCTACAGGAAAGCCCCTGCTTCGCCGGATCCGAAGAACAATCGCCTCGTGCTCGACTGGAAGACTTTGGAATACCACCCGGCACAGAGGCCGAAGTTTCCCGCGCTGGAGATGGCGAAAAATGCTGAGACGCTGCCGGAGCGCCTGCACCTGCTGATCGGCTCTGGTCCGGGCAAGGACAAGGCCAGCACCTTCCAGTGGACCCTTCTGACGCGCGTCTGGAACTACGCTGCCGATTGCTGGCCGGAAATTGCCGACGATCTCGCTTCGATAGACCGCGCTATGCGCGCCGGATTTAACTGGGAGCTTGGACCATTTGAAATGTGGGATGCAATCGGGGTGGCGGCATCCTGCGAAAAGCTCAAGGCACGCAGCGAGCATGTAAGCCCGCAGGTTGAGACGCTGCTAGCCTCCGGAAGAGCGGCCTGGTATAGCGATGGTCCACAGGGGAGAACGGAGTTTGACCTTTCGATGCACGATTATAAACCGGTTCCGCTGCCTGAAGGCATTGCAAATGTAGTATCGTTCAAGCGTGCGAATGGAGTGGTGCGAAAAAATGCCGGCGCATCGCTGGTGGATATCGGCGAAGGCATCGGCTGTATCGAATTGCATTCGAAGAAAAATGCGATTGGCGACGACATTGTTTCTCTGATCACGCAGACGCTTCATCCCGACAGCGAGCACGTGCGCAATTTTCGTGGCTTTGTCATCAGCGGCGACGCCTCCGATTTTTCCGTGGGAGCAAACCTGATGCAACTGCTGCTGGCCATGCAGGAAGGTGAATGGGACGAGGTGGACCTCGCCGTGCGCGCCTTTCAGCGCATGACTGCGGCGGTCAAGTTCTGTCCGCGGCCTGTGGTCGTGGCGCCCTTTAGTCTTTGCCTTGGTGGTGGTGTGGAGATTTCACTGCACGGGGCGGCGCGACATCCCCACGCTGAGCTTTACATGGGTCTGGTAGAGACTGGAGTCGGCCTGATTCCGGCAGGCGGAGGCACAAAGGAAATGGTGCTCCATGCAGTGGACGCGACGGTGGGAGGCTCAGGCATCCATCCGGCCGATGATCCGCGCCGGTTTGCCTTCACCGGAGAGTTTCAGGAAGCACTGAAGCAGCGCTTTGAGACGATTGCCATGGCGAAGGTCTCGACCTCGGCTGCCGAGGCGCGCAAACTTGACCTACTGCTGCCTTCTGACAAAATCACCACGAACCGCGAGCGGCTGCTGCTTGAAGCGCGCGAGACGGCGGTATATTTGGCAGAGTCAAACTATGCACCGCCAGCAGCGCGCACGCAGATTCCTGTTGCTGGCGACCAGGTTGGCGCGACGTTGAAACTGGGAGTTCACCTGATGCGACAGGCCGAATACATCAGCGACTATGACGCAAAGATTGCGCACCATCTGATACGTATCATGTGCGGAGGAGGCGTGACGCCAGGAAGCCTGGCCAGCGAGCAATATCTGTTAGACCTGGAGCGTGAGGCATTTCTTTCGCTTTGCGGTGAGCGAAAGACGCAGGAGCGCATCGCCTACACACTAAAGACGGGAAAGCCGCTGCGGAATTAGAGATGAAAGTCCAGTTCGATCGCCGGATGGTCCATCCTTTCCGAAGGAAAGGGTGGACTACTACAAGTATAGGTTCCATTAAATGTGCCACATTACTGCTTTTTCTGTTGTGTGCGCTATGCGCCCGTGCGCAGGAACAAGCCACCACAGGCCAACTGCAAACCCAGCATGGCACGCGCAGCTATCGCATACGGTTCTTACCACTCGCGTCCTTTTCCTCGCTGCCGCAAAACATTGTTGCTCAACTGAATGCACTCCACTGCGTGGTTCCGCAGACATTTGAGGCGCAACATCCGGAGAATGTGATTCAGGGATCCTTTGAGAAAAAGGGAAGTAAGGATTGGGTGATTCTCTGCGCGCATGAGGGAAAGATAGACCTGCTGGTGTTCTTTGAGAGTACAGGGAAGCCCTACACGCTGGCGACGCATGGCCTGATGGAGCGCATAGGCGCGGAAACGCCATCGAGTGAAATGGGTTCTGCATGGGGAATTTCCACCATTCCGCCCGAGGGGCTGCAGCATACTCCAGGTGTACGCAAGCATGGCCCGTTTGACCACGATGGTATTGAAGATGATTTTGTGGAGCGGTCTTCTGTCATCCACTATTACAGAGCCGGAAACTGGCTTACGCTGGAAGGCAATAACTGAGGTGCAGCATGAGAGATGCGGTAGTTGTAAGCGCTGTTCGCACGGCCGTGGGCAAGGCGCCGAAAGGAAGGCTGGCCTTTACCCGCCCCGATGACCTAGCTGCATTCGCCATCAAAGGGGCGCTGGAAAGGGCCCCCGCACTCGATCCTAAAGAAGTAGAGGATGTCGTCCTGGGATGCGCCATGCCCGAAGGCGAGCAGGGAATGAATGTTGCCCGGATAGCCAGTCTGCGCGCCGGGCTGCCAGTTGAGGTTTCGGCCATGACCATCAACCGCTTCTGCTCTTCCGGGCTACAGGCCATTGCCATTGCTGCTGAACGCATCCGTTCAGGCTCGGCTGAGGTGATGATTGCCGGAGGGACGGAATCCATGAGCATGGTGCCAATGGGCGGGAACAAAATGAGCGCGAACCCCTGGCTCATTGAACATTATGCTGACAGCTATCTCTCCATGGGCTTGACCGCCGAGCGGGTGGCCGCAAAATATGGCATCACGCGCGAACAGGCCGACACATTTTCGCTGAGCAGCCACCAGAAAGCGCTTGCGGCAATTCAAGCTGGCAGGTTTGCAGACGAAATTGTGCCTGTGACGGTTATATATTCTGCTCCAGGAGAAAATCCGGCAAAACCAGAAGTAAAAAACATCGACTTCAAGACAGACGAAGGCCCGCGTGCAGACACATCGCTCGAAGCACTGGCAAAACTTAAGCCCGTATTCCACGCAAAAGGCACAGTAACAGCAGGGAACTCGTCCCAGACATCAGACGGGGCTGCCGCAGCGGTCGTCATGTCCGCTGAACGTGCACAGGCCTTAGGACTAAAGCCGCTTGCGCGCTTCGTCGGTTTTGCTACTGCGGGATGTCTTCCTGAAGAGATGGGACTCGGTCCGGTCTTCGCGATCCCTAAAGCCCTCAAGCTCGCGGGACTCACACTGGACCAGATAGATTTAATTGAACTGAATGAGGCCTTTGCCGCGCAATCGCTGGCTGTCATCCAGCAGGCAGGGCTTGATCCGGCAAAGGTCAACGTCAATGGCGGAGCCATTGCTTTAGGCCATCCGCTGGGCTGCACCGGTGCGAAGCTGACAGCGACCCTTCTGCATGAAATGAAGCGGCGTAATCTGCGCTATGGACTGGTGACGATGTGCGTCGGCGGGGGAATGGGTGCGGCTGGAGTGTTTGAGAACTGCGTTTAAGTGAATTGCACAAATGCTTAAATTCCGCTTAATACAGGATCCACGAATGACACAGAAGGGCCTATCTTCACTTGAAGAGAAAAATTGCGAAGGATTACACCGGAACAAAGACAAACCATTCGAAAGGAATATGGAGAATGGCAAAAGAAAGTTCGCGTGTTACCAACAGTCCTCTTACTCCTTATTGCGGGTCTATGCGCGTACATTATCAGCTACGAGTCAGACCACAAGGGTCTGCACTGGAAAATTGTAGTTGTTTTCAGCTTTGCGGTCGGTTTCTATGCATTGGAAGCCGGTTTTAAGAGAGAGGGCCATTGGGAATGGCTACAAAAGCGGATATGAAGACGGTTTTATGAAGGCGTGAATAAGGCATTAGGAACAGACGACGGAGCAGATAAGCTCATCCATGAAATTGTGATGGATAACGAAATTACTAAATTCATAAAAAATCCCAACAACTAATTACTGCACCTATTTTGTGATGTGACACAAAGTGTGTCACATTATTGGTATGGCTGTCATTGAATCTATGACAATGCGCGAGCTTCGAAACACGCGGAAGCTCGAAGCAAAACTGCAAGCTGGAAAAATCATTGAGTTGCGCAAACGGAACCGCCCCTTTGCCCGCATCATGCCCCTTGCCGAACACGCCGCGTTATGGGACTAGCACGCTCGATACTCTTCACGTGGCCTGTGCACTCGAACTAGGGGCTGAGCGCTTTCTCACCTTCGACGACCGCCAGAAAAAGATCGCCCGGGCCGTTGGGCTGAAGACTTCCTGAGCCTCCGCGCAAATTTTCATCAAACAGGCGTAAGATGCTTCGTTGAGCAAAACAGGAGCATCTCTGCACATGGCCACTGCTACCACCCCCGCATCCACTTCTGTTCAGGCCCCATCCGGCGGCAGCTTTCTTCTTGAAGAACGTCAGCCGGCGGAAATCTTCACGCCGGAAAACTTCTCAGACGAGCAGCGCCAGATTGCCGAAACCACCGCGCAGTTTGCTGTGAATGAAGTTCTTCCTGCCGCTGAAGACATTGAAGCCAAGCACTTTGATGTAACGCGCGGATTGCTGAAAAAAGCAGGCGACCTGGGCCTGATGGCAGTAGACATTCCAGAGGCCTACGGCGGTCTGGCTATGGACAAGGTGACATCGGCCATCATTGCGGACCGAATGTCGGTGCTTGCCAGTTTTACCGTGGCCTTCAGCGCTCATGTTGGCATCGGCACACTGCCCATCGTCTGGTATGGCACTGAGGCGCAGAAGGACAGGTATCTGCCAAAACTTGCGACAGGCGAATGGATCGCAGCCTACGCGCTCTCTGAAGCCTCGTCTGGTTCGGATGCGATGAACATTCGCGCACGTGCAGTGCTTTCTGAAGATGGGAAGCACTACATCCTGAACGGTGAAAAAATGTGGATTACGAACGCAGGCTTCGCCGACCTGTTCACCGTTTTTGCGAAGATCATGGATCCGAATGACTCCGATCCGAAGAACGCTAAGTTTTCGGCCTTCCTGATTGAGCGCAATACTCACGGTCTGACGGTCGGGGCGGAAGAGCACAAGCTTGGCATTCGCGGCTCGTCTACCTGCCCATTAATTTTGTCTGACTGCAAGGTCCCGGTCGAGAACTTGCTGGGCGAGGCAGGGAAGGGCCATCACATCGCCTTCAACATTCTGAATATTGGCCGGTTCAAGCTGGGCGCGGCATGTGTAGGCGGCGCGCGCACGTCGTTGGCCAACGGAATCAAGTATGCGAAAGAGCGCAAGGCCTTCGGCAAATCCATTTCCGACTTCGGCCTTATTCAGCAGAAGATCGCCGACAGCACGGCCCGCATCTTTGTAGGCGAAAGCATGGCTTACCGCACCGTTGGCATGATTGATGCAGCGCTCGCCGCCATCCCCGAAAACCAGGCGCACAACGCGCGCGAAATCCAGAAGCGCATCGAGGAGTACGCTGTGGAGTGCTCCATCCTGAAGGTCTGGGGTTCTGAGATGCTCGATGCGGTCGTGGACCACGTCGTCCAAATCTACGCGGGCTATGGTTATGTTGAAGAGTATCCAGCAGAGCGCGCGTATCGCGACTCGCGCATCAATCGCATCTTTGAAGGCACAAACGAGATCAATCGTCTCATTATCACAGGGTTCCTGCTCAAGCGCGCCATGACAGGACAGCTTCCTCTGCTTCCGGCCATTCAGCAGATCATGAATGAAGTAATGTCACCGTCTGCTCCGAATTTTGATGAGGCTGCGGATGACGCACTTGCGCGCGAGGCGGGAATACTTGCGAGTGCCAGGAAGGTTGCGCTGTTCACCGCAGGAGCGGCAAGCCAGAAATATATGAATGCGCTTGCGGACCAGCAGGAGGTCATGGCCGATCTCGCAGACATTATTATGGAAGTCTACGCTTTGGAGTCGGCGATTCTGCGCGCCCGCAAGTCTCGGACGCAGTTCCACGCTTTGGCAACCCAATATTATGCGGCGCACGCCATGGATGTCATGGAAGCGGCTGCCCGCCGGGTGATTGCTGCCGTGGCCGAGGGCGACATGCTTCGGACGCAGCTCGCTATCCTTCGCCGCCTGCTGAAGCATGAACCGGCCAATGTGGTCGAGGCGGGCCGCTCGCTGGCCCGGCTGGCAATAGAAGCAGGCAGGTACCCGGAATAAATTCTTTTTTCGCGAAGCAACTTATTTCGACGTAGCGCGTTCTAACAGGGCGGCATAGAGTTCTGCTTGACTTGCTCTAACCGTGCCAGCACGAAACGAATTTCTGTATCTATGCACCATACAGTCGGCGTACATACTCTCACACCAATCCGATCTCTACACTGTTCATAAGGATGGCCATGTTCGATACGCACTCAAGTCCCCGCATTGTCTCGCGTCTGGCGGCAGTAGTTGCCGGACTGTTCCTCTTCATTGCCGTCGCAGGCTTCGCTCAGAGCCAGCCTGAGGCGGTCGTGGTACAGAACCGCATCACGCAGCCCATCAATCCCGATGTGCGTGTCACCCTGCAGCACAACGTGCATCCGCTGGCGCAGGCGCGGTTTGACCAGGGAGCGGCTTCGGCAGCCATGTCCACCGGGCGCATTATGCTGATTCTGAAGCACAGCCCGGCACAGGACATCGCGCTGAAACAGTTCCTGAGCGATGTACAGAACCCCGCATCACCGAATTACCGCAAGTGGCTCACCCCGGCGGAATATGGGCAGCGCTTCGGCGTCAGCGACACGGACCTGAATACGGTCACCGCCTGGCTGCAATCGCAGGGATTCACCATCGAGAAGGTTCCCCAGGCGCGCAACGTGGTCATCTTTTCCGGAAACGTGGCGCAGGTCAACGAGGCCTTCCACACCTCAATCCATAAATATGCAATCAACGGCGAGACCCATTTTGCCAACGCCACCGATCCGCAGATTCCAGCGGCACTGGCGCCAGTGGTTGCGGGTATCGGGCCATTGAATGATTTTCGTCCAAAGCCGACGCTGGTGAAGGGACCGAAAGGGCATTTCGATCCGGAAAGCAAGACGATCAAGCCCGATCTGACGCTTTCCAATAGCTCAGGCACCCAGTTTTTTCTGTATGTAAACCCCGCCGATGCTGCCACAATCTATGACACCCCGAATCCGACACTAAATCCTAATTACAGCGGAACAAAGTACGACGGTACTGGGGTGACCATTGGAATTGCAGGCGATTCCAATATCGTCATGCAGGACATCATCAATTACCGCACCGCATTTCTCGGAGAGTCCTCATCCAGCGTAAATACGCCTAAGGTAATCGTGGACGGCAACGATCCCGGCATTATTTCGGGCAGTGCGGTCGAGGCATTGCTGGACAACGAAGTCGCTGGAGGAATTGCTCCAGGCGCAGAGATTAATTTTTATACTGCCGCTGACAATGATTTTCAGAATGGGCTTTTTCTGGCAATCTACCGCGCCCTCGATGACAACAAGATCGATATCCTGAACGTCAGTTTTGGTGCGTGCGAAGCAAACGAGGGAGTGGGTGGGAATGCTCAGATTTTGTCCGCATGGCAACAAGCGGCTGCGCAAGGTATTAGCGTGACCGTCTCCACTGGAGACAGCGGCTCGGCTGGTTGCGACAATCAGAATACTGAAACACAGGCGCAAAACGGCCTCGCGGTCAATGGGCTCGCTTCTACCCCTTACAACATTGCGGTAGGTGGGACGGATTTCGACGTTCTTTCAAGCGGACTGCCAAACACAAGCTTTCTCAACCCATCCAGCCCTTATGTAGATACAAATACAGCCGGTGCGGCCCCTTACTATCGCACGGCAAAAAATTATATTCCGGAAAATCCCTGGAATGACTCGGCAAATCTGAACGCTGCGCTTACTCCCAACAGCAGCGGGTATTCATCGAATACACCCCTGCAATTTACGAGCAATGGCAAGACCGTAACGACAATTGCGGCTGCCGGTGGTGGTCTCAGCAGCGCGGGTTATTGCAATGGGAACGTCGTTCTGAACAGCAACGGCAGTTACTCCTGCTCTGGAGCGATTGGTCCCTATCCCCAGCCGTCGTTTCAGACTGGCGTAACAGATCCTCTCAGCACCAGTGCACGAGCTCTGCCAGACGTCTCGTTCCTGGCCAGTGACGGTCTCTTTGGCGCTACCTGGGTCATTTGCTCGGACAATGTTTCGAACGGCGATTCTTCCAGCACCTATACTGATTGCCAGACCACGAATGGGCAAATTACCTCAAACACTTCATTTGGCGGTAGCGGTGGAACTTCAGCCGCGGCTCCGGCTTTTGCCGGAATGTTGGCGCTGGTCCTTCAGGAGGAGAGAGCGCGCACTGGAAATTTAACTCTCCGGCTCGGGCAGGCAGATTACGTTCTCTACAATTTGGAAGCCAACGGATACGCGTCGGTATTTAACGACGTGACCGCGGGAAACAATTCTGTTTATTGCACTGGTGGCTCAAAGGCGAATTGCGGCAGCAACAACTTCCTGACCGGCTATGACGCGGGCGCAGGCTACGATGCCGCCAGCGGTCTGGGCAGTGTGGATGTAGCCAAACTCATCTCGAATTGGAGCAAGGCCAGTTTTGCTTCCACCTCAACCACGCTGACGATAACAGGGTTCACGAACGGCAACTCTGTGCCGCACGGAACCAAACTCACCTTTACGGCGACCGTCACCAGCTCAGGGGGTTCTACTCCAACAGGCGAGGTGAGCATCGTCAACGACAGCGGCGTACAGAACAACGGCTCCCTCGGCGATCTGACACTTTCCGGTGGCTCGGCCACCGCCAGCAATGCCGACCTTCCGGGAGGTCCCCTTCCGGGAGGTAAGTATAACGTCTATGCCTACTATGGTGGAGACGTAAAAAACGCTGCGAGCCAGTCTACAGGGTTCCAGGTAAACATCACTCCTGAAGACAGTCAGACCACCATTGGAGGCTATATCTACGATCCCATTCAGGGTACAGCTTCTATTGCGTGCGATGACTCCAGTGGCACAGCCTGCAGCGGAAAGAGCGTGCCATATGGTTACGTGACAGCGATTGATGCTCAACCGAAAGGGTTAAGCGGATCAACCACTCCAGCCACTGGAAATATCACGTTCACTGATTCTGCAGGCCCGCTGAATTACAACGGTTCTACAGGGACCAGCATCAGCGTCCCAATCGCCAGCAATGGACTGGCCAGCTACAACAACTATTACATTCAGAACCAGTCGCTTTCTGTCGGCTCGCATAGCCTGACGGCTGCTTTTGGCGGCGATGCAAGCTATAACCGCAGCACGAGCTCTGCTCTTTCCATCACTGTGACAAAGGGAGCGACGAATACAGTCGCGCAGGCCACTCAGAAATCCGGCTCGACCACAGTCACCCTGGAAGCACAGGTAAATACTGACAGTGTTGGTGTTGCGCCCACTGGCACGGTTACCTTTATGCAGGGCAACAAGACCCTGGGTACCGTCAGCACCGCAGCCGCCACAGGCTTCGTTTCCAATGGAAACGGGAAGGGAAGCACCGTAGCAGCTCTCTACCAACTGCAGATTAATGCCAGCCAGCTCAGCAGCGCTGTCACGCCGGAGCAAAGGCCGTTTCCATGGGGAGTCTCCGGCGGCGCCATTGCCGCAGCCTGCATTTTCTTCATCTCAATTCCGGCCCGCAGGCGCAGTTGGCGCTCCTTGCTCTGCCTGATGCTCTTCGCTTTCCTCATTTCCGGGGTGGTGGCGTGCGGAAGCAGCAGCAATAACAATGGAAATAACGGCGGCTCGGGAACGATCACTGCCAACTATAGCGGCGACTCAAATTACAGCAGCTCAGTCTCGACCGCAGTTTCCGTAACCGTGTCGCAATAGTAAATAGATTGGACGAGCCACTCATAAAACAGGGGCCGCATTCGCACAGGGATGCGGCCCTTTTTCCTGTGTGCGGGTATTCGATTCTTGCCCACCATCCCGGTATCATGATGAAATGGGCGTAGCCACGTTGGAGAAGAAGCCCGTCGTTACTCGCCGCCAGTTTCTGGGCCTTTCCGCCGCAACCATGGCTGGATTTGGTCTCTATGCCGGCGAGATTGCACGGCATGAAATTGACGTCGTCCGGCGGCGGGTCGTCCTTTCTGGATTACCCGAAGTCTTCAACGGCTTTCAGATCGTCCAGATTTCCGACATTCATCTGATGGAATTTACCGAGCCGTCCTTCCTCAAGCTTGTTCTGCACGAGGTAAACGCGCTTAAACCTGACATGGTAGTCCTGACAGGTGATTTTGTTAGCTATGGACCCATTGCGCGGCAACGCTCCATCCCATGGGCCTACAAATGCGGCGAACTGCTGACGCGCATCAAGTGTCCGGCGCGGTATGCGATCCTGGGAAACCACGACTGCGTGGTAGACCAGGGCGCGGCGACGGATGCACTGACTTCACACGGCATACCAGTACTTGCCAATGCGTCTCTTCCCATTGAGCAGGAAGGCAAGCGCTTCTGGCTGGCGGGTGTGACCGACGCACTTGAGGGCACGCCCCGGCCTGATTTCGCAAATGCCTTCCCCAGGACAGCGCAGGCCGACGGCGAACCCGTAATCCTGCTGGCGCATGAACCGGATGTCGCTCCTGAGGCGGCAAAGCACGGCTACCAGCTCATGCTGTCCGGGCACACGCATGGGGGCCAGGTCCGCATTCCTTTTGTTCCGCCAGTCTACCTGCCGCCGCTGGGAAAGCAATACCTGGCAGGGCAATTTCAGGTCGGGCCTATGCAGCTCTATGTTAATCGCGGAATCGGGAGCGTAGGCGTGCCTTTCCGCCTGAACTGCCCGCCGGAAATCACCGTGCTCACCCTCGCCTCCAGCTGAGGACCTTCCGTACTGATTTATAATTAGATATTCACGCCCACATCCAGAAGGCCATAACCATTCATGATTCGTTTTCTTCAGAAAGACAGCCGCATCGTCAAATGGATTTTCATTGTCATCATCGCCGTTGCCTGCATCACGATGGTGATTACACTTGTCCCAGGCATTTTCAGTGACACCAGCACCGGATCTGACACGTACGCCACCATTCGCGGAGGCGGCATCTGGGGCCGCTTCTTCGGTTCCGGGGACCAGGTCCCCATGCAGGACGTGCAGGCGATCGCGCAGCGCATGATGCAGCGCCAGCAGCTTCCTGACTTTGTGCTGCCCTACATGATGCAGCGCGTAGGACAGGGACTGATCCAGCAGCACATTGAACTCGAAGAGGCCCATCGCCTCGGCATTCAGGTCAGCGATGAGGACCTGCGCAATTTTCTCCATACCGGAATGTGGGGACAGGTACTCTTCCCCAACGGCCAATACATTGGCGACGAGCGCTATGCCAGCCTGGTTTCTGAAAACTTCGGCATATCGCGAGAGAAATTTGAGAGCGAAATCAAGAAAGAGCTCCTTGAGCAACGGCTGCGCTCGTTTGTTACATCCGGCATTACAGTTTCAGACCAGCAGGTACGCGAGGCCTACACGCAGCAGGGAACGAAAATCAAGTTCCAATACGCTGTGCTGAGCTCCGACGACCTGCGCAAACAGATCAATCCTACAGACACTGAGCTGCAAACCTTCTTCAAGCAGAATGCCGCGCGCTATGCAAAAGCGGTTCCGGAAAAGCGCAAGATCGAGTACATCGCATTCACAACAGCCAATCTGCCTGGCGGCGCTCCGCAGGTGACCGATGCCCAGGTGCAGCAGTACTACAACCAGCACCAGAGCGACTACCATGTGGATGATCAGGTGAAAGTACGGCACATCCTCATCAAGGTTGACCCCAATGCGGATGCCAGGGCAGATGCCGCCGCAAAGCAGAAGGCCGAAGACATCCTGAAGCAACTGCACAGCGGGGGGAACTTTGCTGAACTGGCAAAGAAATACTCGGACGACCCAGGAAGTAAGGACCAGGGCGGGGAACTCGGGTTCATCAAGCACGGCGTGACTGTACCGGAGTTCGACAAGGCCGCATTCTCTTTGCAGCCTGGTCAGACTTCCGATCTGGTTCGCACCAAGTATGGCTATCACATCATCCAGGCAGAAGAAAAACAGGCCGCCCACACGCGTCCGCTCGACGAAGTGAAGCCAGAGATTCTGGCCCTGCTGACTCGTCAGAAGGAAGCGCAGGCCGGACAGGCATTCGCCAATCAGCTTGCGGCTGAGGCGCAGAAAAATGGCCTGGAGAAAACCGCACAGGCGCATCATCTTCAGGTAGTCACCACCGATTATCTTGAGCAGAGTGCTGTGATTCCGGGTCTTGCTGACGGCTCACAGTTGCTGACCAGCGCATTTTCCGCAAGGCCGGCCGCCGCTCCTCTGGTGGCCTCTACCGGCGATGGATATGCAGTTTTCCAGGTGAAGGACGTTCAGGCTGCACACGCACCAACATTTGACGAATACAAATCGCACATTCTCGACGACTACCGTGACGAGCAGCTCCCGCAGTTGCTGGCGCGCAAAACCAATGAGCTTGCAGACAAGGTACATGCCGAAAATGACCTCGAGAAGGCCGCTAAGGAAGTAGGCGCAACCGTGAAAACCAGTGATCTGGTCGGACGCGATGCGCAGGTCCCTGATGTGGGGCAGCTGGCGTCCGTAGCGCCTTCGCTCTTTGACCTCAATCCGGGTCAGATCAGCAAGGTCATCAACACAGGGCGCACCGGCGTAGTCGCCAAGCTGCTCGACAAGCAGCTTCCCACGCCCGAGGACGTGCAGAAGAACTTCGAGACAACGCGCGATGCGCTGTTGAGCCAGCAACGGGACCAGATGTATGAGGTCTTCCTCTCCAGCCTGATGGAGAAGTACCAGAAGGAAGGCCGCATCCGCATCAACCGGCGCGCGCAACAACAGTCGTAAAACACGAATAAAAGCAACTAAGGCCCGTGAATGAGAATCTCTCGAATCGCGGGCCTTTTTCTTCTTTAAAGGAAAATTTATGTCTTTTGAGCGTGCTTCCGGACTCTTGCTGCACATTACATCTCTGCCTTCCTACGGCGGTATTGGCGATTTAGGGCCAGCCGCATATGAATTCGCTGATTTTCTCGCAGCCGCTAAACAGCGCCTCTGGCAGGTACTGCCGCTTGGCCCTACAGGATATGGCAATTCTCCCTACGCCGCCCTTTCTGCCTTCGCCGGAAACCCGCTGCTGATCAGCCTGGAAAAGCTCTCCGACTGGGGATGGATAGATGGCGCCCGCATCTCGGATCTTCCTGGAAGATCAGGAAACGTCCGCTTCCACGAAGTAGCAGAGAAAAAGCCTCCGCTTTTGCAGGAAGCCGCCAGGAATTTTCTGTACAACCACAACGCCCCTGAACTTCAGGAGCAGTGGTCGCGGTTTGAAGGATATTGTGGCGTCAACAACTCCTGGCTACCCGACTACGCGCGCTTTACGGTGCTGCGCCGCAAGTTTGATTTTGCCAGTTGGAATACGTGGCCGCAGGAATTCGCGCGCCGCGAAGCAGCAGCACTGGAGCGCTTCGACCATGAGCATGCAGAGCAACAGGCCATCGAACGCATCATCCAGTTTGCGTTCGATGAGCAATGGGCCGGACTGCGCCAATACTGCGCGGAACGCGACATCCGCTTTATTGGCGATGTCGCCATCTTTGTAAGCTATGACAGCGCCGATGTATGGACACACCCCGACATTTTCGAATTGAAGGAGGACCTGTCTCCCTCCCGCGTAGCCGGAGTACCGCCGGATTACTTCAGCAAAACCGGCCAGCGATGGGGCAATCCGCTCTACCGGTGGGACGTCCTGGAACAGCGCGGCTTCGACTGGTGGGTAGACCGGATCCGGCGCGCCCATGCTCTTTACGATTTCATTCGTCTGGACCACTTCCGCGGCTTCGAGGCTTACTGGTCCATTCCCGCGGAAGAAGAGACCGCTGTGAATGGCGAGTGGGTGAAGGCACCCGGCGCCGCTTTGTTTTCAAAGTTGAAAGAAGCGCTGGGCGAGCTGCCGTTCATTGCTGAAGACTTGGGCGTCATCACTCCTGAAGTGGAATCACTGCGGAACCAGTTCAATTTTCCGGGAATGCGGGTCCTGCAATTCGGCTTTTCCAATCGCGGAGCGCACAATTACCTGCCGCATCGTTTCCTGAATAACACTGTCGTCTATACCGGGACGCACGACAACGACACCACCCGCGGCTGGTGGGAAAATGGCGCAACGGACGCGGAGCAGGGCGCTGTAAAGACCTACGCAGGAGACGTCTCCGACGGAGTCGTCTGGCCTCTGATCCGGGCCGCAGCCACTTCCGTGGCAGACATTTGCCTCTTTCCTGTGCAGGACATCCTTGAACTCGGCTCCGAAGCCCGCATGAACACGCCCTCGCAATCGCAGGACAACTGGGGCTGGCGCTGCCCTGAAGGCGCGCTCACTCCGGAATTGGCGCAAAAGCTGGCCGACCTGACCGAAGTGACAGATCGAGACGGTGCCTCCGACGGATAACCGGTGGAAATCATCAAGGTGTGGTGCCCGGAGGGGGACTTGAACCCCCACAACCCTCGCGGGTCTGCGGATTTTAAGTCCGCTGCGTCTGCCGATTTCGCCATCCGGGCAAAGAAGTAGCGGAGTCGCTGCAATCATCCTAAATGGAAATGAAGAGAAGGTACATCCTGCTGAAACGTAGACGCTCAGCGCCAACTGACGGCGAGCTGCCAGCGCAGGCTGCGTTCTGATGTCTTGCACAGCACGCGCTCATATTCCTCCAGCTCGCTGACGACAGGCACCGTTTCAGATCCCAGGGAAAGAGGATTGCATCTTAGAAAAGCAAGCAGGGTTCGAATGGTTTCCAATCCGTCTTCTGGAGAAAACCACTGCGGCGGAGGCAGCGTTTTGACCCACTCCGGATCGCCTGCGCCTTCTTCCAGCAAAAGCGCCATGGAATTTTCGTCGGCAGAAAAGAAATCGAGCAGCGGCTTGACGCCCAGGCGGGAGGCGAGCTTTTCCAGAGCATCTTCGTTGCGCGCCAGGGCGCGGCCGTTTACAAAGATGTCAAAACCTGGGTCTTCACCTTCCACGACGATGTACATGGATGCGCTCATGACCGCCTCAGTTTACCCTACCTTAGACGTCCGTCGGCGCTGCTGGATAGCAGGAGTCACCTTCATGGTAACGAACCGTGCCCCCATTTCGATGAACCGTGACCTACCTTCGTCCATCAGGTAGAACCGTGCACCTCCCGCGCAGATCTGACCCTCGCGCGGAATCAGCAAACCGCTGGCGCAGTAGGCAGCTTGACACTTGGCCTTGGGCCAGCAATCCTAAGAGATTCCTGATATTTATTCTTATCGCCCAGGAGCGCTCTCATTTTGAAGGTTCGGGTCTTTTATCACGACAAATGCTTTGACGGGGTTTGTTCAGCATCACTTTTTGCGCGATTTCACAGGGAGTGCATCACTCCGGCCGCAAGCTATGAGTATCACGGACTGGTCCACCGTGCTGGCGCCTTGTTTAACGAAGCCGATTTCATCGGCGATGAGAACGCCATTGTGGATTTCAAATACTCCGCCTCACCCAAAATTACCTGGTGGTTTGATCACCACCTCAGCGCTTTCCTGACTCAGGACGATCACCAGGATTATCTGAAAGGCATGGCCGATGGGCGGTACGGCGATCGTCGTTTCTATGACCCGGACTATACCTCGTGCACCAGCTTCCTGGCGCATATCGCCCAGACCCGTTTTGGCTTCAACGCTGCTCCAGTGGCCGAGTTGGTGAAATGGGCAGACATTGTGGACGGGGCACTCTACGAAAGCCCAAAGTCTGCCGTCGAGATGGCTGAACCGGCCATGAAGCTGACTCTGGTTATCGAATCTACGCAGGACCCGGCCTTCACGCCGCGTTTGATCCCTTTCATGACCGAGATGCCTCTGGCCGAAGTTCTTGAACAGCCATTTGTGGCAGAGCTTCTGCCTCCGCTCATGGAGCGCCACCAGCAGGCACTCAAGCTCATTGGTGAGCGTGCCGAGTATAAAGACGGCACTATCTACTTTGACATTACTGACCATCAGCTTGAGGGATACAACAAATTCATCCCGTATTACCTTTTCCCGCAGGCGACCTATTCCATCGGTCTTTCCAAGTCGTCTTTCCGCACAAAAGTTGCGGTAGGGTCGAATCCCTGGACGAAAACCAAGCCTGAAGACATGGTAAATCTCGCCACCATCTGTGAACGCTATGGTGGCGGCGGACATGCGCGCGTGGGAGCGATCAGCTTTCCGCCGGACAAGAGCGATGCCGCGCGCAAGGCTGCGGCGGAGATTGTGTCCGAGCTGCGGGCGCGTGAAGCAGGGAAGTAACCATACAGAGTGTTTATTGGCTGCTGATTTGTAGTACATATTCTGACTCGGTTTGCTGGATACAAAGCCTATGAAAATACTGCATCTGCTTTTGCTTGCCGGGTACGTTTACGCCAGTGCTTTCGGACAGAGTAACTGGGCCATCGGTCCTTTTAGCCGTCCTTCTGTTGGCAATCCGGTCATCACTCCTGATCCTGCGTCAGTCTTTCAGGATCCCATCCGGCACGCGCCCGTGCATTGGGAGGCACTGCACACCTTCAATCCGGCGGCCATTGTGCGTGACGGAAAGATATATGTGCTGTACCGGGCAGAGGACGACTCAGGCGAAATGCAGATTGGCATGCATACCTCTCGCCTGGGACTGGCATCCAGCAGCGACGGTATCCACTTTACACGGCTTCCAGCACCAGTTTTCTATCCTGCCGAAGATAATCAGCGAGAACGGGAGTGGCCTGGAGGCGTGGAAGATCCGCGCATCGTTGAGTCAGACGATGGCACCTATGTCCTGACCTATACGCAGTGGAACCGCAAGACATACTCCGTGGGAATTGCTACTTCCCATGACCTTCTCCACTGGACAAAGTACGGGCCAGCCTTTCAGGACTCAGCAGGAGGCAAATACGCCGACCTCAAATATAAATCTGCCGGTATTGTCACAAAAATTCAGAACGGGCGGCTGATTGCCGCTCGCATCCATGGCAAGTACTGGATGTACTGGGGCGAAGGAACCATTCACCTTGCCACTTCACCGGACCTGGTCCACTGGTCTCCAGTGGAAGATAAGCAGGGCAATCCTGTTGAACTCCTGCATTCGCGGCCCGCGCATTTTGACAGCAGCTTTCCTGAGACTGGTTCTCCGCCTGTGCTCACCCAGGCTGGAATTGTTGTTCTCTACAACGGCAAAAATGCTTCCGAAGGCGGCGACCCGGCCCTTGGCCCAAACGCCTATGCTGCGGGTGAGGCACTCTTTGATGCAAAGGACCCCTCGCATCTGCTTGCCCAGGCCGAATCTCCAGTCCTGAAGCCAGAGCTTCCCTATGAGAAGACAGGCCAGTATGCTGCCGGAACCACCTTTGCAGAAGGTCTGGTGCTCTTTCACGGAAAATGGTTCTTATATTACGGCTGTGCAGACTCGCTCGTTTCGGTCGCCACAGCTCCGTATCAGTGACCTGCCAGCACTCCTGACTGTGTAAGGGGCTGGCAGAGCACACTTGGTTCGGATGGACAGCCGGGGTTTACAGGACAAGGCTTACAAACTGGTGCTTGATTTCCTGAAGGAGCACCTAAAAGTAAAAGGCATCCTTATCTCCGTACACAATGACACGGTGACCCTTGGCGCGCTGCGGGCAGTCCGCGCTCTCAAGCAGGAATCGCTCCCGCGTCCCTTTCGCACGCAAAAGCGCCAGCTTCACGCTCTGCGTTCAGAAATAAGTTGAGAAATCAGAGGTCGAGTTTCACCTTTTTCTGAGGGCGCATGAGAAATCAGATACTCGATTCATCGTCTCCCGGCGGCTTTTTTCCCGCTTTCCTGTAGATGCTCTGGCAACGCCCAGGCAAAAAGCACGCCACCGCTACTGGTGATTACATACTGTCGTCCATCCAGTTCATAAGAAATCGGCGAGCTGTACATTGGCGCACCCGCTCCGGCGTGCCACAATGTCTTGCCGGTCCGCGTGTCCAGCGCCAGCACATTGCCATGGGCATCGCCCGTAAACGTCAGCCCGGAATCAGTCGTAAGAACACCCGCGCCTGAGCCTCCCGGCCCCACATCATGGGTCCAGCGAATCTTTCCCGTCTGGTAGTCAATGGCTTCGATCACGCCTTTGCCCCACAGCCCATAATCTGCGCCCGCCCAGCCGTAGTTGCCGTCCGCAGGCTTGGCAAAATAGATGCTCCAGCTCGGGTGCGCATCCACAATAAACAGGCCCGTCTTCGGATCAAAGCTGGGTGAGCGGAAATTCGTCAGTCCGCCTTCATCCGGAGCAATCAGCCGCCCATCCGGCGCAGGTTCCTTCTCCGGGTTGGGAATAGGATGCCCATCCTTGTCCACCCCTAGCGCCCAGTTCACCGGGCCAAAGGGAGCAGTCAGCAGGCTCTTTCCATTCGTGCGATCCAGCACAAAGAAGTAGCCATTGCGCGAAGCCTGCATCAGCATTTTGTGCGGCTTGCCATGGAAGTCGCCATCCACCAGCACTGGCGGCTCCACCGCATCCCAGTCATGGGTGTCGTGCGGAGAAACAGAGAATCCCCACACCAGCTTGCCCGTGTCCGGATTGAGCGCAACAATGCTGCATGTGTAGAGATCATCGCCCGGACGCGTCTTCCCGTTCAACACCGGCGTCGGGTTCCCCGTACCCCAATACAGCAGATTCAGATCAGGATCATACGTCCCCGTGATCCACGTCATCCCGCCCGTCGTGCTGTTAGGAGTACCGGCAGGTGGCGTGCTCAGCCATTGCCATTGCGTTTCACCCGTCTCCGGATCAATGGACTTCAGATACCCCGGAAGATTGTCGAAATCTCCCGAAACGCCAATGATGACGTGGTTGCGAATCACCAGCGGGGCCATCGTCGTCCAGTATCCCTTGCTCACATCCGCCACCTGCACCGTCCAGCGCACAGAACCATCTTTCGCATTCAGTGACGTCAGGTGACCATCCGGAGAAAGGAAATAGAGCCAGCCCTTATACATCGCCACGCCGCGCTGGCCAATATGGTCGCCTTCATCCGTCGGCTTGTTAAAGTGCCACAGCATGTGCCCCGAGCGCGCATCTACCGCCCAGATATTGTCCGGAACAGTAAAGTAGAGGATCCCATCCACCAGCAGGGGAGAGGCCTTGATCGCCGCGTTCTGGTCCGTCTGGAACGCCCACGCCAGCGTCAGGTTTCCAACATTCTGCGGCGTAATCTGCGTCAGGTGGCTATGCCTCCTGCCCGAGTAGTCCCCGTGGTAAGTAGGCCAGCTGTCCGGTGCCGGATGCAGAATGGCAGATGGATCGAGGTTCTGCGCGGTCACGGCCTGGGGCAGCAAAGATAAGAGGCCGGCAGAGGCAAGCAAAAACGTGTATTGCAAAAACTTCATCGGAATGTGTGACCTCATCACCGCAGGGTTTGCAGATATGCCATCAGGTCATGGATATCTTTGTCCGTATACTTGCTGAACAGCTCCACATGCGCATCCACAGGCGAGTCCACCGTGAAGCGGACGCGGCTCGTCGGCCAGGAGTGGTATGTCCCGTCGCTGTCGCGCAGCCCAATCGTAAATTCATCACGGTACGCCAGCACGCCGCTGATCTTTTCTCCCGACGGGAGCGTGACATTCACCTTTGTCTTCGTATTGCGTGGATAAAGCATGCGCTCCTCGAGCTGAAGCCCCTCAAACCGCGAAGCGATACCAGCAAGATCGCCTGTGGGTGAGTGGCACTTCGCGCAGCCTCCCGCGCCATTGAAGTACGCTTTGCCGTCAGCAGCATTTCCTGTCTGCAAGTCGGCAACGTCCACGCCGCGTCGTCCTCCCGGGTGCTCCGCAGCTTTCTTTTGCTGTGCGTGGATGAATGCAGCGATGCTGCGAATCTCATCACTGGAGAAATTGAATGCGGGCATCTTTTTATCAGGCCGCCCGTTCCTCACAACTTCGCCAATCTTGTCGCCATTCACATCCGCCAGTGCCAGTTTTGAGCGCGTCAGGTCTGGGCCGGTTTCTCCACCCGCGGCGTCTCGTCCATGGCAAAACGCGCAGTTACGCTGGAAGAGGCGCCGTCCCGCATCGGCCACATTCGCACCACCCTCCTCTCCATGGGCTGCTCCTGCTGACAGATCATCGCTGTGCAGAAAGCGAATCAGCGCCATCAACTCTTCCTGCGGCATTTTAGGAAACGCCGGCATGCGGCCTTTTCCTGTATGGATCAGAGTGGCCATTTGCTGATCGTTCAACTGCCGGCTTATGTCCAGCAGCGGAGGAAACCCAGGCAGATTGCCTTCGCGATGATCTCCATGGCAGATGGAGCAGTGCTTTGCATATGCTTGGGCGCCTTCTTCATGATTGGTCTGTGTCTGCGCGCCACTTCCCATCGGGAAAAACCATGCAGCTATTGCCATCAGAGTTACAGTACAGAGCTTCTTTATCATTCCAACAGTTACCTTCACATCACCCTGCGTACTTAATCAGTTGCATGAACCCATAGTCCATGTGCAGTTGCTGGTGGCAATGCCACAGCGTATCGCCAGGATTATCGGCGACAAAATCCACTTCCACGCTGTCCAGCGGCATTACGTTAATCACATCTTTTCTCAGTCCGCTGATCTGTTTCTCGCCAATCTTTGTCACTTCAAACGTATGACGGTGCAGATGCAGAGGATGCTGGTCTCCGCTTCCATTGCGGAAAACGAGGCGGTAGCGTTTGCCTTTCTGCACTATCAGCGGTTCAATGTCCGGCCACGATTGGTTATTGATCGTCCACGTGTCAAACTTCGATCCATGCTGCGGGCCAATATCGCGAAATGTCAGCGTAAACGTTTCATCCGGTTTTGCTGCAACTACAGGATTGGCAAACTGCGTGTAGTCCCATTCGGAAGCGGCGGGATCTTTCCACACAGGAGCGCCTTTCCTGCCCGCATACTCAACAACAATCCCCAACCCCATCTGGCGTACTTTTTCTAGCGTCGATCCCAGCACCCACACGCCCGGCGAGTTCATCTCCACCACGGCATCAATGCGTTCAGCCACCGCGAGCGAAAGCACTTCCACCGGCTTCGGATTCGGCACAGGATTGCCATCCATCGCCATCACCTTGAACGTGTGCCCTGGCAGCGCCAGAACAACATTCTCCGTTGCGCTCGCGTTCAGCAGGCGAAACAACACTCGTTGCCCATGTTTCACGCGGATCGGTTCTCCCGCGCCGAGCATGTGCGCATTTATCGTGGCGTATTTGTAGCCCACGTCCGACCCAGTCGTAAGCGGATTGTTCGAGGACTCCATGCGCATCGTTTCCACCATGGGTACAAAAGACGGTTCCCAGTGGTGAATGGCCAGATAGATCTCCTGGTCATAGTGCGCCGGCTGCTCCTTGCCCTCCACCAGCAAAAAACCGAATTGGCCCGTATACGTGCCCATCGCCAGATTGTCGTTGGCGCCCGCATGTGTGTGATACCAGCGCGTTCCCGCGGGCCGCGGCGTAAAGGAATAGCGCTGCGTGTGCTCGGCCGGAATCATCGGCGAGCCTTCTTCCATCGCGCCGTCGTTATAAGAATCAATCGCCAGCCCATGCCAGTGGACAATATCGGCATTGTCTGAGGCGTTGGTTACATCAATCGTCACAGGAACGCCCTCCCGCAACCGAAGCAGCGGCCCCGGCACCTGACCGTTATATGCGATCGTCTTCACGGAAACTCCAGGCCCGATCTCAAGCGTGCACGGTTCAATGCGCAGCGTGTGGTCTGCCTTCGCCGCTCCCGGAGCAGGTACAAAAGGACGAGGTGCCAGCGCATGAAGGGACTTACCGGCTAAAAAAATTCCTGCTGAAGAAAGAAATTGCCTTCGATTCATAATTCGTATCTCAGATTACAGGAAGAACTTTCATAAGTGGGGTTCTGTAAGTAGCAGGTACCCCCACGTCTCGATTTTGAGACGTGGGCAGCAGCACCTCTCCGATAACTACTAAACCCACCACGCCGCTCCAGGCTTCTCTTTCAAAATAATATCGCTTAAAAACTGTGCCGCTCTTGAAAGCCCTTCTTCGGCGGAAAGCAGGCTATCTTCGTGCTCGATAGAAAGCACTCCGTCATATCCATAGAGACGCAGCGTCGAGACAAACTCTTTCCACCATTCCGCACCATGACCATATCCGCAGGTCCTGAAGATCCATCCGCGATTGCGCTCATCCGTATAAGGCTTCGTATCCAGCACTCCAGTCCGCGCAAGGTTCGAAGGGTACAGCTGCGTGTCTTTCGCATGGACATGAAAAATCGCATCTCCCAACACGCGTATCGCGGCAATCGGGTCAATCTGCTGCCAGAACATATGACTCGGGTCATAGTTGCAGCCCACCGCTGGCCCGGCAATTTCCCGCAAACGGAACAACGTCTCAGGGCTGTAAACGACAAACCCCGGATGCATCTCAATCGCAATCTTCACCCCGTGGTCAGCAGCAAACTTCCCGCGTTCCATCCAGTACGGAGTAACAACCTCCTCCCACTGCCACTTCAACGTATCCAGATAATCCGGTGGCCACGGGCACGTGATCCAGTTCGGTGATCTTGCTTCAGCAGAATCGCCAGGGCAGCCCGAAAAATCCACCACCACCGGAACACCCAGCTTCTCCGCCAGCAGGATGCTCTTGCGGTTTGTCTCCTGCGCCTGTTTCGCCAGCGCCGGGTTCGGATGCAGCGGGTTTCCATGGCAGCTCAGCGCGCTGATTGAAAATCCATGATCATCCAGCTTCTTCTTAAAGTCCTTGAGCGCATTCGTATCGTCCAGCATGGAAAGCTTGCAGTGCGCATCTCCGGGATAATTGCCGGTTCCAAGTTCCACCCTGCTGATGCCATAAGACTTCAGCTTGTTCAGTGCATCTTCCAGTGGCATCTGCGAAAGCAGTGCTGTAAATACTCCAAGTTTCATCCAGGGTTGCTCCTCTTAGTTCTGTTCCACGCTGGTCCACACTCCGCCTGCCGCATGGCTTTTCAGCATGGCATCAATCAGGCACGTTGAGCGGTAGCCGTCTTCAAACGTAGGCAGCGGTGCTGGCTTTGCTTCGGGATGTCCGCCTTCGCGGATCCATGTGTATGCATCCTGAATCACATTGCGAAATGCATCGGCCCAGGATTCCTGATGCCCGCCCGGCAGATGAACATAGGGAAGAGCATCGCTCGCAATCAGAGACGGGTCTTTCGCCATCATGCAGTTGGGCTTGTTATAGTGCCCGATCCAAAGTTCGTTCTGCTCTTCCTGTCTCCACTTCAGGGAAGAGGTCCGTCCGTTCAACTCAATTTGCAAATCATTTTTGTGTCCCGGCAGCACCTGTCCCACAGAGAAGCAGCCTCGCGCTCCGTTTTCAAAACGCAGCAGAACGCTCGCCAGGTCTTCCGCCTGCACCTCAACCGGCCGTCTTTCACCTGCCACAGTTGAAGAGAACGCCTCCGCCGAAGCTCCCGCCGAATATCGCACCGGCACCACCGTCGCAAGATCCGCCAGCACCGACACAATTTTCATGCCAGAGATATGCTCCGCCACATCGCACCAGTGCGAACCAATATCTCCAAGCGCCGATGTCACACCTCCCTTCGCCGGGTCCGACCGCCACGAATAAACATTTGGGGTCGTCATCCAGTCCTGGAAATAAAAGCCGTGGATAAAACTCAGAGCGCCGATTTCACCCCGCGCAATCATCCCGCGCGCCTGCTGCACCAGCGGATTTCCGCGATAATTGAACGTCACCACATGCGCCACTTTGGCCGCTAGCGCTGCATCGCGCAGCTTCCGGCCTTCCTGCGCATTCAGCGCCAGCGGCTTGTCTGAAATCACATGCTTGCCCGCCTCCAGCGCAGCAAGCGTCACTGGAAGATGAAGATAGTTCGGCGTCGTGTTATGAATTACTTGGATATCAGGATCAGCAATCAGCGCCTTGTAGTCCCCATACGCACGATCTACCTTGTATGCCCGCGCCTTCTTCTCCGCCGATTCCTGTGAAGACCCGGCAATTGCAACAATGTCTACATCACCCAACCGTCGAACTGCATCCAGATGGTGCGCAGCAACAAATCCAGGGCCAATCAGCCCCATTCCAATCCTTTTCATCGAATGCCCTCAGGGTTTTCAGACTAGCGCGCCGGGCGCGGATGCGGAGTAGTGCTTCCTTCCGTCAATCCCATGGCCCACTTGATCGCCTCAAAATACATCTTGCGAATGTCAGGGTCTTGCCACGCCTCTTCCGTATGCCCCAGCGTGGAGTAGAACACGCGTCCCTTGCCGTACATCTTGCACCACGCCACTGCAAAATCGTGGTCCGTGCGGTGAATGCGCGGGTTGTTTTCATAATTCAGCTTCGACGGATCCAGGCTGAGCAGCACATTCACCTTGTCGCGCAACCAGTCCTTTGGCTGATAAATCTCATCGTATTTCACAAATTCTTTCGGAAAGTGCCGCACGGCAGGGAAGTCAGGGGACTCATTGATGATGGGCGCATTGAATGTCATCCAGGGGTGCTGGTCAAACCAGCCGCCAATCATTTCGCCATATTCGGGCCAGGTGTAATTCGTATCCAGCGCCGCATGGATTCCCACAAACCCTTTTCCATCTTCTTTGATGAACGACATCATGTCCCGCTTCTGGTCCGCGTCCATGTCCAGCTCGCCCGTCGTGCTGGCAAAAACCAGAACATCGAAATGATCCAGGTTCTTCGCATTCCGTCCCAGGTCTTTTTTCGTGAGCAGCTCTGTATCCGTGCGCATCTCCGTGTCCCACAGCCCGCTTTCTTTGCCCATGTCGTAAATGGCATTCATCGCTGCGGAAACAGAATCGTGCTCAAAGCCTTTTGTCTCACCAATCACCAGCACATGCTTCACATGCACCTGCTTCGCATGGGGAGCAGACGGCTGACCGGAGGCATCGCTTAATTGCTGGGCCGCGCTCGTCAGCCCGCACATTCCAAGGACAAAAAAGGCCACAACCAGACCGATGGATTTTCTGGAATTGCGCAAGAAAACTCCTTCTGAGGCGAGAATGTTTCTTTGGTTATGAAGAATAACGCTTTAGTGATACCCCTGGGAAGGGGCAACACTCAAAACTTCGTATAAAGCACAAAGCCTCGAAAAATGCGTGCGTCCATATTCCATATTGATGAGGTTGTTTTACAAAGCGCAAAACACAAGCACGATTCAAGTGTAGGAGTTACTCTTTCTTAAGAAGCATCATGCTTTCTGCCGCCTGCAAAATGCGCTGCCTCGCCACTCTCATTGCGCTCGCCGCGATCATCGCGCCGTTGCATGCGCAATCAAAAGACGACGCTGACGACGACCCCACCCTGATCATCACTGCCGATTTCAACCACGACGGCATTGCCGATCTCGCCAAGGTAGTCTTTCCAGAGCAGAACGACCCCGGCCAGGCGCATCTCATCATCCTTCTTGGCCACCCGGACGGATCCTTCACACAGGAAACCTCCATCGCCATCTCTGGCCCTGCTCCGAGCACCATCATCGCTGCCGATTTCAACCGCGACGGCACTCCTGACGTCATGCTCGGAGACAGCAGTGGCACAATCTTTCTCTTTCCCGGCGATGGCACCGGAAAACTGCTCCCTCCCAAACCCATTGCTCGATTCGATTCCGTTGTCTCCATCGCTGTTGCCGATTTCAACCGTGACGGTACTCCGGACATTGCCGTCTCCGACTGGCGCGCCAGTGCTGTGACCGTGCTCCTCGGCGACGCCAAAGGTGAATTTCGCCGCGCCTGGTCCTTCTCCCTCAGAATGCGCGGGAAGTCCCCGCATCTTTCCGCCGCCGACTTCAACGGTGATGGCGTTCCCGACCTCGCCGTGGTCTACGACGACGATGACGGGGACACGTTCGACGTCATGCTCGGCAATGGCAATGGCACCTTTACCCCCGCTCCCGATCTTGGCTATGTCCGGGACCCGAACGCCCACTGCGTCACATAAAAATCATTGAAGCGGGGCAATTCCATGGCCAATCTCATCTGGTTTTCGTTTACTATGGGTTTCATTCACAAGGTGGCCGTCGCAGCAAATTCGTTACGCTGCAGTAGAAGAGGTTGTTGCCCCACGTCTCGATTTTGAGACATGGGCTTGCAACACCTTATGTTTGCGACCGTCCACCAGAGAGCCATAAACCCGGGTCAATCTTGAACCATAAGAGCCTCACAAAAGTTTGCGTCTCTTTTGCCCTCTGCTTCCTCGTTCCCATCGCCGGCTTTGCTGCGCAAAATCCCAGCAACACGCCAGCCATTGCAGGAGGACAATGGTCCCCTGGCCACTATTCTTCTCTTACGCAGATCAATCGCCGCAACGTCCGGCGTCTCAAAGTGGCATGGCAGTTCGACACGCATGAAGGCGGAGAAGGCATTCAGACCAATCCGCTGGTTGTAGGCCGTGTTATGTATGCCTATACCGCTTCGCAGAAGGTCATCGCCGTAGACGCCACCAACGGCAAGCTCATCTGGAAATTCGACGCCGGCATCACCGCCGACCAGCCCGCCCGCGGCATCGCCTATTGGACCAACGGCCAGCAGCAGTTTCTGCTCTGCGGCATCATGAATTACCTCTACGAGCTCGATGCCGCTACCGGCCACCCGGTCACGGCCTTCGGCGAGAATGGCCGCATTGATCTCCGCAAAGGCCTCCGTGGCGACTACCGCAAGCAGTCCATCGTCCTCACCAGCCCCGGCGTCATCTATAAAGATCTCATCATCGTAGGCGGCCGCAATCCTGAAACCCCTCCCGCACCTCCCGGAGACATCCGCGCCTTTGACGTACACACCGGCAAGCTCGTCTGGGACTTCCACACCATCCCCAGGCCCGGCGAGCCCGGCCATGAGACATGGCCCAAGGACGCATGGAAGATCGCCGGGGCCGCGAACAACTGGGCGGGCATGACCGTGGATGACAAACGCGGCATCGTCTACGTGCCCACCGGCTCTGCCGTGCCCGACTTCTACGGAGGTGCCCGCGCCGGGGATGATCGTTACGCCGACAGCCTTCTCGCCCTCAACGCCGCCACCGGCAAGCTTATCTGGAGCTTTCAAGGCGTGCATCACGACATCTGGGACCGCGATTTCCCCGCGCCGCCCGTTCTTCTTACCGTCAGGCACAATGGCAAACTGGTAGACGCTGTCGCGCAGACCACCAAGCAGGGTTTCCTTTTCGTTCTCAATCGTGAGACAGGCGCCCCGCTCTTTCCCGTGCAAGAACGCCCCGTTCCCGCCAGCACCGTGCCCGGAGAAGTCGCCTCAAAGACCCAGCCATTCCCGGCATTGCCCGCTCCGTTCACGCGCCAGTCCCTCACTATCAACGACCTCACGCAGCGCACACCAGCCGCGCACGAATACGCAGTTAAGCAGTTCAAGACCTTCATTCAAGCCACCAGCCAGTTCTTTCCCCTGTCCGTCGGCAAAGAAACCCTCGTCGTCCCCGGTTTTGATGGCGGAGCTGAATGGGGCGGCCCCGGCGTAGACCCGTCCACCGGAGTCATCTACATCAACGCCAACAATGTGGTTTACACTGGCGGTCTTGCCGTCAATGACCAGACCGCGGGCCTGGGCCTACGCACCTATCGCACGCAGTGTTCTCTCTGCCATCGCGATGACCGCGTCGGATCACCTCCGGAATTCCCCTCTCTCATCGGCATTGACAAGCGCCTCTCCGACCAGAAGATCATCGAAACCATCCATGCCGGAAAAGGCCGCATGCCCTCGTTCCCCAATATTCAGGATGCGCAGCTCACCGCGCTCCTGCACTATCTCAAATCAGGCAAAGACCCCGGCGCTGCCGATTCCAATGATAAGGAGCTGCAACACCGCAGTCTCGGCTCCGATGAATCTCCGGCAGATCCTCACGGAGCCAGCGTCTATGCAAAGCAGTGCGCCATCTGTCACGGTGATCACCAGGAGGGCATCGCCCCGTCCTTTCCTTCGCTCATCGGAATAGGCAATCGCATCACCACGCAGCAGCTCAACAACATCGTTCGTACCGGCCGTGGCCGCATGCCTGCCTTCACCGCAGCGCGCATTTCCACTGCCGATATGAAATCTCTCGCTCGCTTCCTCGGTGTTTCTGACCCGTCCCCCGAACAGGCAGACCCCGCTATCGCAGAGATGGACCGCTACCGCTTCACCGGCTATCACCGCTTTCTCGACCCCGATGGTTATCCTGCCATCACGCCGCCCTGGGGTACTCTTAGCGCCATTGATCTGAACACCGGCAAGTACCTGTGGCAGGTCCCACTCGGCGAATACCCGGAACTGGCCGCAAAAGGCGTGCCCACCACCGGAACCGAAAACTACGGCGGCCCCATCGTGACCGCAGGCGGCCTGGTCGTCATCGGCGCCACTGTCTTCGACAACAAAATTCGCGCCTTCGACAGCCATACCGGAAAATTGCTCTGGCAATACCAGCTGCCTTACGCCGCAACCGCCACGCCAACTACCTATATGGTGGACGGCAAGCAATACATCGTCATCGCTGCAGGCGGCAGCAAGTTCAAACACGTGGACGACGGCTTCTACATAGCGTTTGCTCTGCCTTAACTCTCACGTTTCGTAAGTCACTGAAAACGAAGGATTCCCGTACTAACCCGGGGAGTGCGGTGGAAAGGAAGAACACCCCCTCCCGGATTGGGTAAAATAAAAGAACAGGGTTTTATTTCCTTACCACGGCGGCGAATCTGCTCTGCCTGAATCTCGCGGGAAGACACAATGATCTCAGTCAATAACGTAACCATGCGCTACGGGTCCAAGGTTCTGTTTGAAGAGGTAACCACCACTTTTACCCCCGGACGGCGCTACGGACTCACCGGCCCCAACGGTGCTGGTAAGTCCACTTTCATGAAGATCCTCTCCGGCGAGCTGGATCCGCAAAAGGGCTCTGTCGTCCGCCCCCAAAAAATCGGTGTCCTCCGTCAGGACCAATATGCCTTTGACGCTTTCCGCGTGATTGACACCGTCATCATGGGGAACAAGGCCCTCTGGGCCGCCCTCGAAGAGCGCGACGCCATCTACTCCAAACCCGAACTCACCGACGAAGACGGAATGCGCCTCGGCGAGCTTGAAGGTATCGTTGGCGAAGAAGATGGATACACTGCCGAGAGCGATGCCGCAGTTTTGCTTCAGGGCCTGGATATACCCGATGAGCTGCATGAACGCAAAATGGGCGAACTCCAGGGTGGCCAGAAAGTCCGCGTACTGCTGGCGCAGGCCCTCTTTGGAAACCCACAGGCCCTTCTGCTGGACGAGCCGACAAACCACCTCGACCTTGACTCAATCCATTGGCTCGTCGAGTTCCTTCTCAAGTTTGAAGGCACCCTCATCACCATTTCGCACGACCGCCACTTTCTGAACAGCGTCTGCACCCACACCGCTGACATTGACTACCAGATCATCATCACCTACACCGGCGGATACGACGACATGGTCGTCGCTAAGACCCAGATTCGCTCCCGCCTGGAAGCAGAAAACGCCCAGCGCGAAAAGAAGATTGCGCAGTTGAATGAGTTCATCGCGCGCTTCTCCGCCGGAACGCGTTCAAGCCAGGTCACCAGCCGAAAAAAGGAAGTCGAACGACTGCAAACTACCGAATTGGCCAAGTCCAACATCCAGCGCCCTTACATTCGTTTTGATCAGGCGCGACCATCCGGCAAGCATGTTCTGGAGTTTGAAGGCCTGACCAAAAGTTACGGCGATCACCTCGTCTTCAGCGGCTTCAGCGGCGCAGTTATGCGCGGCGAAAAGATATGCCTCATTGGCCGCAACGGGCAAGGGAAGACGACCATGCTGAAGTCCCTGCTCTCCAGCGTCCCTGATTTGGCAGAGAAGGACTTCGCCTTGAATGCTGGCTCCATCAAGTGGGGCCACGAGGCGCAGATTGGCTACTTCCCGCAGGACCACGCCGGAGTGATCGAACACGGTATGACCGTTAATGAGTGGCTGCATCAGTTCGATCCGAAAGCCACAACCGAAGACATTCGCGGCATTCTTGGCCAGATGCTCTTCCGCGGCGAAGAGGGCCTGAAGCCAACGGCAGCGTTGTCCGGTGGCGAAGCAGCCCGTCTCATCTTCTGCAAGCTGATGCTGCAAAAGCCGAACATCCTGATTCTGGACGAGCCGACAAACCACCTTGACCTCGAATCCATTAATGCTCTGAACATCGCATTGCAACGTTATGAAGGAACCGTTCTGCTGGTGACCCACGACCAGGACCTGATCGAAGAAGTCGGCACCCGTATCTGGCACTTTGATGGCCGCGTCATTGACGACTTCAAAGGCCCGTACGAAGAGTACATAACAGCCTCAGTGTCCGCGGCAAGATAGGTTAGGCTTAAGCGAGTGCGATCAAGCGCAGCCTTCATCGCCTTCATTCCTTCATCCATGAGCATGGCGATTCGATCGGCCATTTCATCAGGCAGCAGATCGGCGATCCAGACTATGCGCGAGCCGCTGCCTTCCGGAAAAACCTGCGCCGACCCGTTGTGATGGGTGAGCGTACCGCCTACAGCAGACCAGACGACGCGCCGCTGCTGTTCATCTACAGCAACAATGCGTTCGCGTACCGTCATCCCGTTAAAGAAAGTCACGATACGCGAACTGCCGTCCATCTCCGTATGGGTCACAAACCCAGGTACGAGCCGGATATGCGGTGCTCCCACATCCCACAGCGCATCCCATATATCTTCCGGCCGGGCCAGCGGAACAATTTCTCTGCGAATGGATGCCATAATTCACACTTTTACACGCGCCAGTAATCCGGCCGCCAGTTCCTGATCCTCTTCTTGATGTCGCTGCCGCGAAGGTTCTGCGCAAGCGTTTCTTCTACAAGCGCAGGCAGCTCTTCATCGGAAGCAAAGCGTAGCGCCACAAGTTGCCCTTCCCTCAACTCCGGAATGCGTGAGCGCAATGGTTCTGGCAGTAAAGCAGACAGCCGCAGACGCTCCTCAAGCCGGATCACGCGGTCCTGCACTCTCAGCGGATAGATGCGGACCAGAAAAAGCAGGACCAACAGGGCGACAGCCATAATGACCGTCCAGACCGCATCCGGATTCGGATGCCGAATCAGCAGAACGATTCGGTAAAGCAGATTAAGAATGGTGACCGGCGCAAGAAAGAAATGAAACACCCAATGAATGCGGACGTGGTTTGCGTAGGTCTGCTGTTTATTTGGCATGGGGTATTCATCCTACCGGGGAATTCGACTCGCGAAAACACGTCAGCTAATTCCTGGTTGGAAGCAGGTCCATGGGCTCAGTCAGGCTGAACGTGACGATGGAGCCCTTCGGCACTTCTGCGATCTGCGGATGCTGCATGAGCAGATGCGCCGTAATGACGCCTGCGCCAATGAGTGAGCCAACGAGCGCGCCGGTAGGTCCACCGACTTTTGCTCCTACGATGGCGCCAGTTCCGGCTCCGGCACCATACTCGATTGCATCCTTCTTGAGATGCATGGCTGGCTGGATGCCCCCTTCACTGTCGGTGCGAGTGTTGGGGGCCTTCGATTGCACCACCTGCCCGTAAAGGTGATAAGCAGTGCCGTCCGGGAGAATGATGACGTCCGGTCTAAGACGCAGAGTGGCGGCTGGTCCAAAATGATGTCCCTGCGAGACGTGCACCACGCGTCCGCGCAGCTCAGAACCGGCAGGGACGATGACTTTGCCATTCTTGTAAACGTCGTTTACCACCTGTGCGCGGAAAGCGGACCCTGCAGCAGTCTCAGTTGTGGAGAGCGAGTCGAGCATACGCACACGGATGTTGGTTCCTTCGGCCAGCTCATTGTTGGGAGAGGGAACGTAGCCTACGATATCTTCGTCGGGATTATAGGGACGCGTTTCGAGTTTGGCCGGAACAGAGCCACTAGCGGCAGTTGTGCTGGTTACTGGAACAGAGGAAACAATGTCGGCGTCGGAATTCGCGACTGCCTGCGCCTGGGTCACCGGTGCGGGAACAGGAGATGGAGCTGCGGCGGGCGCAGGGGATTGTGGCTTTGCAGGAGACGGCTTCGCGGGAGGAGCTACATCGCCATTGGCGACAATGGCATCGTCTGCCGGAGGATTGGAAACTCCCTGATAAGGGTTGGAGGCCTGCTGTGCCTGTTGCGCAAAGGCGCAGGGAGTGGCCAGCAGCGCTGTGGCAAACGCGATGAGGGCAAGAGTATTTCCAGCCTTCGTCATACATCTCTCCGTTTCGCAAAAAAGCTTCAACAGTAGGTCCGCATGCAGCGGAACAGTTGCACTACTCAAAGCGTAGACGAAAAAGAGTTTACAAGGTCATCAGGAATTGCAGGCATGTACCACGCGAAGCAACAGGGAAGATCAACCTAGTGTTCCGGCATTGACCGGCGAAAGCTCGCGCAGGCGCGCGACGGCGGGAGGCACGACTTCCAACGCAAAATCAACATCATCTTCACAGTTTAGCTTGCTGAGAGAAAAGCGCAGACTGGCGCGTGCCCTTGCCGGAGGCAGGCCCATCGCAGTGAGCACATGCGAGGGCTCGGTAGCTCCCGATGCACAAGCCGAGCCGCCAGATGTGCAGAGACCTTTCAGATCCAATGCGATGACGAGCGCTTCACCCTCAAGGTTGTCGAAGTAGATGTTTGTGGTATTGGCTACACGCGCAACGTTGCGGCTGTTTACGCCAGCGCCCTCTATCTGCGCAAGAATACCCTGTTCCAGGCGATCGCGCAGGGCCTTGATGCGTTCGATTGTTCCATCGGAGAGAGTCTTAAGCGCAATCTCGGCCGCTTTTCCCAAGCCCACAATGCCAGGTAGGTTTTCAGTTCCGGCACGACGCTGGCGTTCGTGTGCTCCGCCAAAAAAAAGCGGCTCAAGCTGGGTCCCACGGCGCACATAGAGGACTCCGGTGCCCTGTGGGGCATGCATTTTATGCCCCGAGATACTGAGCAGATCACAGCGCAGCGTGTGTACATCGAGAGGGAGTTTGCCGGCTGCCTGCACAGCATCGGTATGGAAAAGAACATCTCCTTCGGCGGCGATGCGTCCTATCTCGCTGACCGGCTGGATGGCCCCGGTCTCATTGTTGGCCATCATGATACTGATGAGCTTTGTATTTGGGCGGAGAGCGCGGCGTACGTCTTGCGGGTCAATCACACCTTCGCTGGAAACGGGCAGGAAGGTAACTTCAATGTTTCGGTCACGCAGTTTCTCTGCGGCATGCAGGACAGCGTGGTGCTCGATGGATGAGGTGATGAGATGATCACCATGGCTGAGCAGGCCGAAGAGGGCCATATTGTCGCTCTCCGTCCCACCGGAGGTGAAGACGATCTCGGCGGGACGGCAATTGATAAGGGCGGCCACGGATTCCCGCGCCTGTTCTACAGCTGCGCGGGCCTGCTGCCCCTGCTGATGGATGGAGGAGGCGTTACCGAAGTGCTCAATGAAGTACGGGCGCATGGCTTCGAGCACCTCGGGCAGCAGAGGTGTCGTTGCATTTGCGTCCATGTATACCCGTCTCATTGATGGTTTCTCCTGAAAGTATTTTACGGCCTGTCAGGAACATTTCTTCCGTCTCAACGAGGATTTGACGCAGAGCAGACCCGGTTTCTGCTAGGCTGCTTGCGCAGTACTTTTCAAAAGGAGGAAGACGTGAAAGGAATTCGTTTATGTTGTATCGCCCTGTTGAGTTTCCTGATGGCTCTGGCACCGTTCATTTGTGCGCAGGAAGCGGCCGCACAGGCTTCTCCGGCGCAGACCTATAACAACCTTATGAGCGCGCTGGAGAAGGAGGTTGTAGAAGCGGCAGATGCCATGCCGGCGGACAAGTACAATTTTGCTCCCACACAGGGCGAGTTTAAGGGAGTGCGCACTTTTGCCCAGCAGGTAAAACACCTGACAGAGGCCAATTACGCTTTTTTTCAGGGATGGAATGTTTCTGGAGCAGTAAAGCGCGACGATATTGAGAAGCTGTCCAGCAAAGATGACATTATGAAGGCGCTGCGCGATTCTTACGCATATGCACATAAGGCGCTGGATACGATCACTCCAGCCAATGCATTTGAAGTGATCGGATCGGGAGAGCGCAAGTCCACGCGTGCCGGCATGGCTGCATTCTGCATTGCGCACTCGATGGACCACTATGGACAGATGGTCGTGTATCTGAGAATGAACGGGATCGTTCCACCAGCAAGCCGGAAGAGTGGTATGTAACCCAGGAGTCGAAGCCACATCCGGACAGATTTTCAGTATTTTTGTAGAAACTCATTTCTCTGGCGTGGTTTTATTCTCATAGCCCAATGGGCCGGAAGTATGGTTCGGCCCATGACTATGTCTATCCACGGAGAAAAATATGAAACGAATCGTATTAGGCAGTGCGCTGGGAATATCGCTCATCGCTGGAGGAGTGGCCATTGCGCAGCACCTGCCAGTACAGAATGTAAGTTCTCACCGTCATCCAAATATCGCAGCTGCGCAGCGGTTGACCGAACAGGCATACAACAAGATTGTTGCCGCACAGCAGGCTAATGAATGGGACATGGATGGCCATGCTGCCCGCGCGAAAGATTTGCTGGACCAGGCGAACCGTGAACTGAAAGCTGCCGCTGAGGCCGCAAACCATAACCGGAAGTAGTTCTTCCTCGCAAGAAAAGCCACAGGCATCCTGGGGCTTTTCTTAATGGATATGAGTGCGGCTAGCGCTGCGAGATCGGGACGTACTTCTGGGGGTATTCCGGACCGATGTATTCGGCGCGAGGTCGAATGAGGCGGTTGTCGTCGAGCTGCTCGATGACATGGGCGGCCCATCCGGCGATGCGACTCACGGCGAAGATCGGGGTGAATAGATCGAGGTCAATGCCCAGCGTAGTGTAGGTAGAGGCGGAGTAGAAGTCCACGTTGGCATTGAGCTTCTTTTCCGCCTTGATGAATTTCTCGATCTTCTGGGACATCTCAAACCACTTTGCGTTGTTGGCTGAGCGCCCCAGGTCCTCTGACATTTTACGCAGGTGAGTGGCGCGCGGGTCTTCCGTGTGATATACACGATGGCCAAAGCCGGAGACCTTCTTTTTCTGCGCCAGCATCCCCTTTACATACTCCACGGGATCGGTGCCCTGCTTTTCAATCTCAAACAGCATGCGCATTACGGCTTCATTCGCACCACCGTGGAGAGGACCTTTGAGGGCGCCGATGGCGCCGGTGATTGCTGAATGAACATCGGAAAGGGTGGCGGCGATGACGCGAGCAGCGAAGGTAGATGCGTTCAGTTCGTGGTCCGCGTGGAGAATCAGGGCAACATCGAAGGCCTTTGTAGCGGTTTCGGAGGGTTTTTCTCCGTTGAGCATCCAGAGGAAATTACCGGCGTGGGAAAGAGATTTGTCTGCTTCCACCACAGGCTTGCCTTTGCGAATGCGGTCAAAGGCGGCCACAATCATTGCAATCTGTGCAGTGAGCGCGAAGCTCTTCCGCACGTTTGAGTCGTGGTCTACGGCCTTTTCATTCTCGTCATAGAAGCTGAGCGCTGAGACGGCTGTGCGCAGGACTTCCATCGGTGTGGCTGTTTTCGGGAATTCCTGGAGAAGTTTGAGTATGTCTGGAGGGAGCTGGCGGGCGTCGGCAAGCTTCTTTTTGAATGATTCGAGCTCAAAAGCGTTGGGAAGTCTTCCATTCCAAAGGAGGTATGTGGTCTCCTCAAAGTTAGACTTTTCTGCCAGATCGTGAATATCAATACCGCGGTAGGCGAGCACCCCGGCATCTCCATCTATCCAGCAAATACCAGAGTTGGCTGCAACAATACCTTCGAGTCCTTTAGCTGCTACTGCGGTTGACATGCTAAGTAAGATTCCTCCAGTACAAAATGAACAATTTTTGATGCGGCCCCTGAGCACGGGGAAGCAGATCGGACGTGACCAGGAAGCCGGAACCGCGCAGAGAACCTAACTATTTTTTATATCAGCGCAGAGATTGGGTTGTCACTTTGCCGAAGACGCATTGTAAAAATTATTGCAATTTGCAGATGTATTCAATAAACGCTCACCTTTGCAAAACGGTCATACCGAAAAGGTGATAATTCGATGCTGGGCGTTTTTCCGAGAACAAGCTCGCACAGGATGCGTGCTGATCCAGGAGCGAGCAGGATGCCATTGCGGAAGTGACCGGTGGCAACCCAGCAATTTGGCCCGCCGCAGGCATCGAGAACGGGAAACCCGTCAGGAGATCCAGGGCGGAGCCCTGCCCACGTTTCCACAATTTGGGCTTTCTGGATAGGCGGCCACAGGTGGGCGGCTTTATGCAGGAGTGTCTGTATGGTTGCTTCATGTACAGTCTTGTCGAATCCCGCGCGCTCGACGCTCGCACCAATGACAACGCGATCGTCTCCGCGAGGCACCAGGTACAACTCCGGTGTGCGGATGACATAATCCAAACGCAGATTTGGAGGAAGACTGACGACCACCATCTGGCCTTTGCGCGGTTCAATGTTCAGGCGGTCAGCGATTTCGCCCGCCCACGCTCCGCAACAATTGATAAAGTGCGTCGAGGTGTAACTTGCAGTCAGGGTTGTGACTTCCACCCCTGTAGACATAGGGCGAACACCGATTACGGAAGAATCTTCCAGAATGTGAACTCCAGCTGCCCTGGCTGCTTTTGGAAGAGCGGCGCAGAGATCCCGTGGGTCGAGACTATGCTCGTCCAGCCATAAGAACTGCCATCCGGCAGAATTCAGTTCCGGAATGCGCCTGGCAATGTCTTCCGAGAGAAGACGAGATTCGTCATTTTGAACAGCCTGGAGGGTTCCTGCTGTTCTAAATGGAACGGAGAGACCGGAGAGGTGCTCTATTCTCGCCAGGAATTCCGGGTAAAGAGAAATACTGAGATCGGAGAGTGGCTGTAACTGCGGCGGGTTTTCAGGATCGCTGGCAGCCAGCATTCCGGCTGCTGCCCATGATGCTTCCGACATGGCGCGTTTCCGCTCCAGCACAGTCACTTGTATGCCCTGTGCGGCTAGTTCGAGTGCTGTGGAAAGGCCGATGATTCCGGCGCCAGCAATGATGACATCGGTTCCTGTCATGTATCTATTTTAGGGCCATGCTGAAGCAAAAATATGTTTGCTGCTGTCTATATAGTCGCGTAATCTCGGCATACGGAAGGAAGACCATGAGCGAAGGTTCTGAAGCAGGTGGAGAGCAACGCAGTTTTTCCGGGCTCTTTATGGGACTGTTGGTATTGGCTGTGATCGCAGCAGCCGGAGGACTGATCTGGAGCTATTCCCTTAATAACCGGCTGGCCAAAGCTGAAACGAAACTTTTGGAGGCGCAGCATGAGAGAGAGCAACTCGCATCAGACCTGCGGGAGACAAACGCGAGATTAAAGATCACTTCAGACTCTGTCGGATTGACCCAGCGGCAACTCGAGGCCCGTGCTCAGGAGTTGTTGCGTCGCCAAGAATCCGATGCAAAGCGACTGGAAAGCGAACAGGCAGCAACGAAACAGCAGATTGGCGCCGTGTCTAATGACGTTTCGAGCGTGAAGACAGACGTGGGTGGAGTGAAGACTGACGTGGCGCAGACGAAAACTGAATTGCAGAACACCGAATCGCAACTCCAAAGCGTGAGAGGTGATCTTGGCATCCAGAGCGGCCTGATCGCAAAAAATCACGATGAGCTGGAGATTCTGAAGCATAGGGGTGATCGTAATTACTACGAATTCACGTTGCGGAAAGGCCAGCGGCAGGCGGTTTCCACGGTGGGTCTTGAATTACGAAAGGCCGATACGAAGCACAACCGCTACACCATGAATGTTTATGCAGACGATAAAAAGATCGAAAAGAAAGACCGTGGGCTGAATGAGCCAGTGCAGTTTTATACGGGCAAGGACAATTATCTGTATGAGTTGGTGGTGAACAACATCACCAAGAATGAAGTGCAGGGATACATCTCTACTCCCAAAGGTGCTCCTGTCCCTGTTAATCCAGGACATTGAACAGGGGTTATTTGTTTTCCGGAGGCCAGGGCAGTAAAAGGTCTTTCTGATATTGGAATGAGATGGTTCCATGAAAGCTCTGGCGAGCATCCCACTGCTGTTTTGTTATTGGGTAATGGAAGATTGCGAGCCCTTCTACTGTTTGCCCTGGCTGCAGGGTGAGGTCCCAGGGAAGCGGATCCTCCTTGAGCGAAGCGAGCTGAGGGTAGGCCACAAAGACATTCTGAAAGTCGCTTCGGCTGGCAGCGGTACTGTGCTGGCTGTCGCCATTGCTGAGATCAAGGCTGGCAGAAACGTCGCGTAAGAAGAGCGGGATTTTGCCCTGATTGTGGATTCGTATCTGTGCCAGCACAAGAAGCTGGTCATAGGTTTCCATGCCGCCTTCAATTCCTTTGGCGCCTTCACCGACGCGCAATTGACTATGGATGGGGAAGACCTCGAGCTTGACGATTTCTCCCGTGGCCGCAGAAGGCTTTTCACCGGTGTACACGTAAAGCCCTGTAACCATCACAACAATAATGACAGCGGCCAGCAGAATAAGAAGAGTGCGTCTTGTCGAATCCATCTTCTTTGCCTGTGACGCATTCTATCGCAGCTGGAGAGAACTCGACATATACTGGCTGCATTTCATTCTAGGGAGGTCTTGCGAATGGAGCAGGTCCTGGGAACAGCCATTGGAATCGCACTGATCTGCCTGCTGCTGAGCATTATTGCTTCGCATGTGCAGGAGATATTGGCGTCATTTGTATCGAGCAGGGCACGGACGCTGGAGGCGGCGGTGCAGAAGATGCTGGGAGACCCGCAACTCTACGCGGTTTTTCTGGGCCATCCTCTGATTCAAAACATTTCATTTCGTCCGCCTAAATTTCTGAAGATTGCGTTTTTTTCAGAAGACAAGCCCCGGCCCACCTATATCCCGTCTCCGTTATTCAGCAAGGTTTTGATGGCCGCTTTGGTGATCAGGAATGATGCGGTAGTCACAGATTTTCCTGGACTGGTGGCCATCATGCCGGAATCCCCACTGAAAGCAAAACTGCAAACGCTGATGACCGGAATTCTGCATGATCCGGAAGCATGCAGGCTGGCAGTGGAGCAATGGTATGACAGCACGATGGACCGGGTGAATGGCTTCTATAAGCGGCAAACACAATGGGCGCTGCTGGGACTTGGTCTCCTGCTCGCAGTGGCGTGCAATGCAAATCTGCTGCACGTTGCGACAAAGCTATGGGATTCCCAAGCCGCACGTGATCAGGTGAATGCTGTGGCCCAGATGTATAGCTGCAGTGGCGGACCGGATTGCGAAGCGCTGCGGAAAGACTATGACAGAGCACGGCGCACGATTGAGAATAATCTTCAGACACTTCCGCTGGGCTATGACCTGAGTTATACCAAAAACTACTGGCGCACATTTAATCAACTAGACACTGCGCACAACGAGACCCGGGCGCGCCATACTTTGAAACTGCTGGCGCATTGGACCATCAATCTGTTTGGGTGGCTGTTGACTGGAATCGCCGTTTCTCTCGGTGCGCCGTTCTGGTTCGATGCACTGAACAAATTTGTAAATCTGCGGATTGCCGGGGCCAAACCTCCTAAAGCCGGAGAAACGCAGGGATAAGTCCCTGAGGTTGACATCTGTACATGCAGACGTTTACCAATCCTTCCAACGGTAGTAATGGTACGGTGTACCGGATATCGGTACGCTCGGAAGGAGATGGATGGGCGCAATTGTTCTGAAGAAAGAAGCCTGCCGATGGGACAACATCAGCCTGGGTGAGGTGATGCTGCGGCTTGATCCGGGTGAGGGAAGGATCCATACGACCCGGCACTTTACTGCATGGGAAGGTGGAGGCGAATACAACGTAGCCCGCGGACTTCGCCGCTGCTTCGGACTGAAGACAGCGGTGGCTACAGCTTTTGCGGACAATCCAGTGGGTCGTCTCGTGGAAGACTTTATTCTGCAAGGCGGTGTGGATACTTCACTCCTTCGCTGGGTGAAATACGATGGAGTCGGCCGCACAGTGCGCAATGGACTGAATTTTACCGAGCGTGGATATGGAGTTCGCGCTGCCGTCGGATGCTCAGATCGTGGCAACACTGCGATTTCTCAGGTAAAGAAGGGCGATTTCGAATGGGAGACGATCTTTGGACCAGGGAATGGTTCGCGGTGGTTCCACACAGGAGGAATTTTTGCGGCGCTTTCTGAGACAACGCCGGAAGTTGCTTCTGAAGCAATGGATGCAGCCAGAAAGCACGGCACTGTTGTCTCTTATGATCTGAATTACCGCGAATCTTTGTGGAGGGCGATTGGTGGAAAGGTCAAAGCGCAGGAAGTGAACCGCGAGCTTGTGAGCAAAGTTGATCTGCTGCTTGGCAATGAAGAAGATTTTTCGGCGATGCTTGGCATTCACCTTGAAGGAGTAACGGAAGATTTCAATGAACTTCCGCTTGCCAGCTATGAAAAGATGCTGCGTGATGTGGCCGCTGCCTATCCCAATCTAAAAATGATCGCAACAACATTACGCATTGCGCATACAGCGAGCCGTAATGCCTGGGGCGCGATGGCACTGTATCAGGATAAGATTGTGCATGTTGCACAACGCGATGTTGAGGTTCTTGATCGCGTGGGAGGAGGGGATTCGTTTGCTTCCGGGTTGATTTACGGGTTTTTAGCAGGCAAGCCAGTGGAATGGGCTGTGCAATGCGGCATAGCTCACGGGGCGCTGGCTATGACGACTCCGGGCGATACAAGTATGGCCACGCTTGTGGAGGTAGAGCGCGTGATGAAGGGTGGCTCGGCGAGAATTGCGCGGTAAATGTCCTTTGAAAGTTTAGTTAGACTCCTTGCCCTTTATTCTTTTCCTGCAGTATCAGGAAACGGCGAGACACCGAATTTTAAAACCAGAGGAAGATATGTCGGCTGCGGTTAAGTCAGAGATTGAGCGGGTTGGGTTGGTTCCCGTATTGCGTGCGAAGTCCGCGGCAGAGGGCCACGCATTGGTAGAAGCCATGGTCGCAGGTGGTGTGACCGTCGTTGAAGTGACCATGACGGTTCCTGGAGCGATAGAACTACTGCGCGAATTGAAGAGGGTGTATGCGGGAAAACTGCTTCTTGGCTCAGGAACAGTGACGACGGCTGAACAGGCAGCATCCACAATTGATGCTGGAGCGGAATTTGTTGTGAGCCCCAGCCTGCATCCTGAAGTTATTGCGGAAACAAAGAAAGCAGGGAAGGTTTCGATTCCGGGAGCACTGACACCGACAGAGATCATTACCGCATGGAATGTGGGAGCCGATTACGTGAAGGTATTTCCGTGTTCGGCAATGGGAGGCGCCGATTATCTGAAGGCACTCCTTGCGCCGTTTCCACAATTGCAGTTGATACCAACGGGTGGAGTTACACAGCAGACAGCGGCAGATTTTTTAAAGGCCGGGGCGCGTGCCCTCGGTGTTGGCGCAGATCTGGTAAATGCCAAGGCGATAGCAGAAGGGAAGCAGCACCTGGTGACGAATGCGGCGCGGGCGTATCTGGAAATCATCCGGCAGACACGAGCTTCTTAATTCCTGCACGCGTACCGCATTACGGTACAATTCTCGCAAAAATGAAACCTTATAAATCTGTAGCCATTGACTATCGTTTTTCTAATAAAAAAGAATGCTTAACATCAAAAAGCAAAGAAACGTAAGTAGTTATTCATGGGAATACTGGATCGGTTTCGCTTAGATGGAAAGACAGCTTTAGTTACAGGTTCGGCAAGTGGATTGGGCGCTGCGATTGCTGTTGCTCTTGCAGAAGCGGGCGCCTCAGTTGCATGCCACGGAAACAGGCGTTCAGCGGATGCAACGGCAAAGCAGATTCAAACGATGGGGCAAAAATCGCAGAGCTTTTCTGCCGATCTGAGCTTGCCTGATGGTGCTGAAAAACTTTTTACTCTTGTTTCTGCTGCGATGGGAACGCCAGACATTCTGGTGAACAATGCCGGGATGATTTACCGCAATGCTGCTGAAGATTATGAGTCTACGGCGTGGAATACAGTTCTGCAGGTAAACCTTACGAGTGTCTTCCGGTTGTCCCAGCTTGCTGGAAAAGAGATGCTGAAGCTGGGCCGAGGAAAGATCATTAATATTGCTTCACTGCTTTCGTTCCAGGGTGGAATTCGCGTACCCGCGTATTCGGCGTCCAAGGGTGGGGTGGCGCAACTTACAAAGGCGCTTGCAAATGAATGGGCAGGACGAGGAATTCAGGTAAACGCAATTGCGCCTGGGTATTTCAGGACTGAGAACACAGAGGCCCTTCAGAAAGACGAGAGCCGAAATCGTCAGATTCTTGAACGTATTCCCGCGCAGCGTTGGGGTGAACCGGAAGACCTGGCCGGTGCTGCAGTATTTCTGGCTTCATCAGCCAGCGATTATGTAAGCGGAGAAGTGCTGGTAGTGGATGGCGGATGGATGGCGCGCTAAGAGATCAAAGTAGCGTGCGAGAACAGCATACCTTCGGAAATACCGAAGCAGGCCTGCGAAGGCAGGCGAAATCTTAGCTGGTATATGGGTAGAGGGCGCCCGGTTGATCAGAGTGCGTTCAGCAAAGGGAGGAGGGTTATGAATGCGGTAGCAATTTCGACGCCTACAACTGGAATCAACAAGCATGCGGACCCGTATCAACTGCAAAGCATTGACAGGGTGGTGGCCATGCTGGAGATGCTGAGCGAAAGCGATGTTCCGTTAAGTCTGGCGGAAATTTGCGCGCGTATGGGGCTGCACAAAAGTACTGCGCACCGATCGCTCATTGTGCTGGAAAGGACCTCTCTGATTGAACGCACATCAGAAGGCCGATTTCGCCTGGGGTTGAAGCTCTATGAATTGGGCAACAGAGCAGTGGAGCAGATTGATCTCCGCGAACGGGTGCAGCTGTTCTTTCGGCGGCTCTCAATGGAAGTAGGTGAGACTGTTCATTTGGGTGTCTTACAGAAAACGAGAGTGGTCTATCTGGACAAAGTAGAACCAAACCGCAGAGTATGCATGACTTCGCGCACGGGAACATCCAATCCCGTATATTGCACGTCGCTTGGGAAAGCAATGCTGGCGTTTTTGCCGGAAGAGCAGCGAGAGGACATTATCAGCAAGGTCAAATTTACGCGGCTCACACCGAAGACACTCTGCTCACGTGAGGCATTGATGAAGTCATTGGAGCGCGTGAAAAAGCGCGGTTTTGCGATAGATGATGAAGAGATTGAAACAGGGGTTCGTTGCGTAGGCGCTCCGATTTTTGATGTTAATCGTTATCCTATTGCGGCGGTGAGTGTTTCCGGGCCGACATCGCGTATCACTGTTCAAAGCGTCCCCGGGATTGCAGAGAAGCTGATGCGCTGCTTGGCGGACATTTCAAGAACGCTGGGGCTTCATGACAGAAAAAAATCGCGATACACTTCGCCCTTTTTCCACCATTACAGTAATTGATTTGATCTGAGGAGAAGCCAGAGGCCATACAGTTTCGCGGCGCAACTTGCTGAAGCTACAGGCGCATCTCTGGTCGCTTTTGACGATGAGTACTGAGCGTCGGGCAGAAGCCGGATGGCTCAGTTCCGGAGATTTGTCCCTGGCCGTGTCCGGCAGCTATGATGGCTGTAGAAGTTTTTCCTGAAATTGGAAGCGAATCCGGACACATTTTTTAAAGGAGAAGACAGGAAAATGCGAGTTGGTCTGCTTACTGGAGGCGGGGACTGTCCCGGTCTGAATGCGGTGATTCATGCCGTGGTGAAGAAGGGGATCTTCCACTACGGAGACGAGTTTGTCGGTTTTTTGGAGGGCTGGCGCGGGGTGCTCGAAAACCTGATGACGCCGCTGACCATCGAGGCCGTGGATGGCATTCTGGACCAGGGGGGCACGATCCTGCGCACCTCGCGCACTAATGTCCGCAAGATTGAAGGCGGAATTGAGAAGTGCGTGGCCAACCTGAAGGCCAACAAGATTGACGCGCTGATTGCCATTGGTGGTGACGACACGCAGTCGGTGATGAACGCCTTGGTGAAGGCCGGGGTTCCCGGCGTGGGCGTGCCGAAGACCATTGATAACGACCTGTATGGCACGGATGCCTGCTTTGGCTTTGATACCGCCGTTTCGATTGCAACGGAAGCCATTGACCGCCTGCACACCACCGCCGAAGCTCACAACCGCGTGATCGTGTGCGAAGTGATGGGCCGCGATGCGGGCTGGATTGCTCTGACAGCCGGAGTGGCTGGAGGAGCCCATGCCGTGCTGCTTCCCGAAAAGCCGATTGATATTGACCATGTCTGCAAGCTGCTGAAGTACAACCATGACCACGGCAAGAAGTATGGCATTGTTGTTGTGGCTGAAGGCGCGAAGTTGCCCACCGGCGGACAGGCCACCGTTGGCGGCAAGGTAGACAGCTTCGGGCATGCCCGTCTGGGCGGAGTCGCCCAGGCCCTGGCGGAACTGATTGAAGAGAAGACCGGGTACGAGACCCGCTCGGTCAACCTGGGACACACCCAGCGCGGCGGTACTCCGACGGCCTATGACCGGATGCTTTCGACCCGTTATGGTCAGGCAGCGATTGATCTGGTTCACAAGGGGAACTTTGGACGCCTGGTGGTGCTGCGCGGGACAGAGATCAAGGACATTCCGCTGGAAGAGGCCATCTCAAAGAACCGCACGGTGGATGACCATTTCCTGGAGATACTGAACGGACTGGAGCCGAAGGTCTAGCAGGGACTTTCCAGGGAGGTATGAGGGGCTGGAGAGATTATCTCCAGCTTTTTCTGTTGTTTACTGAATCTTGTGCAGGTAGTACTTTATCTGGCCGCCAAGCTTGAACCAAGATAGTTAACAGTGAAAACCAGCATATTTTACTGCAAGAGCCTGAAACAGTCGGTTGAGACCTGAAAAGTTCTTGAATTTGTCCCTGAAAACAGGGTATAAGCACAAGGCTGGGTAAATTTGCTCTGGCATCTTACTCTGATACTGAGAGGGAAGGTTGTATGAAGACGTCGGTGGCGCGCAACGAGATCCGGGAGGTCATGGACATCAGGCAGGCAGCAGATTACCTGGGCATCAGTTCAGACACTCTCTATAAGTATGCTTCGGAAAGTTTTGTCCCAGCTTTCAAGCTGGGAAACCGCTGGCGGTTCAAGAAGTCGCGACTGGATGACTGGATGGACCAGCAATCGGGCGGTGGGGCATCGCGGGCGGAGGAGAGCGCCGTAAGGCCTCGGCAGAAGAAGCCGGTTCGGGCGGCGCGGTAGACCTCTCTGGTTTCTTTAAGTCTGATGATTGCCTGTTTCTTTTCAGTTTGTGGTTGTGCCGGTCAGCAGGAAGGCGCAGTTCTCAATGCGTTTTGCGCCATTGTGTACCACGAAGACCTTTGGTGTGCCGCTGGCGGTTGTGCTCCAGAGTGAGCAGTCGGCGTACGCCCCGTCTTTACGAACAATATAGTAGATCATGTCGAGGTAGCGGAGTTTGGTCATATCTCCGTTGTAGTTGCGGGCGATGCGGCGGAGGGCCTCAAGTCCTGCATCTTTGGGAGACATGCCTTGGCGCATCAGCTCGACAATAGTATGCGCGCCAGAAACCTTCATGTTCTCTTCGCCTGAACCCGTTGCCCCTGCGGAGCCGATGTCCTGGTCGGTGTAGCAGCCCGCGCCAATGATGGGCGAGTCACCTAGCCTGCCTGCGATTTTGAATGCCTGGCCTGAGGTAGAGGTCGCTCCGGACATCTCGCCTTTTGTGTTTACGACGGAGACGTGGATGGTGCCTGTGGTGGGCCAGAGTATCTGATTGACGGCAGTTGCGCGCTTGTGTTCGGGGATGCCAAGATCGGCAGCCATGGCCGTGAGCTGCTGCGAGCGGGCGCGGATCAGCTCAGCCCATTTCGGACCGGGATGGAGGGGAATTGCGCTGTGGTTGAGAGAGGGAGCGGGGTTTGCGTCCTTTCCGCCGGGCGCGGACATCGGCGGTCCCCAGAAATTCTGGCTGGAGCGGCTTTCCTTCCATAGAAGCCACATTTTGCGGGCGTCATCGGTGAGGAGGTCCTCACGTTTGAAGCCATACATGACGGCGAAGTGCTCGGCACCCAGGCCAGTGAGCATGACGTGACCGGAACGTTCCATAATAAGACGGGCGACGAGGCTAGCGTGGCGAATGTTCTGGATGGCGCCAACGGAGCCGGCTGTGCGCGTAGGGCCGTGCATACAGCAGGCGTCAAGCTCGACGATGCCGTCTTCATTAGGCAGACCGCCATAGCCAACGCTGCGATCGTTGGGGTCGTCTTCGCGGCCCATGCAGATGTGATTGCAGACGTCGAGTGTGTCAGCGCCATCGAGGAGCATTTTGTAAGCTTCGTCTATGGTGTTGTCGCCGGTTTCGCGGGTGACGATGACGGGTTTTTGCGGCGGAGCGAGGTGTTTGACACTTTCGGCCGACTGGGCCGGGGATGGAATGGATACGAGGCCTGCGGCGGTGACGGCTGCCTGCGAAAGAAAGTCACGCCTTGTCATCATGTCTGCTCCGTGAAAGCAGATTTTACGATATCAGGAGAAGCGGGCGCGCTTTACGGTTTGGCGTAGGTCTTTTCCTTCCATTCTTATTTCGACGCACATTTCCATCAGCCGGGAGCGCATGCGTTCGCCAATGCGGTCGCCGAGGGATTCTTCGCGCATCACGGAGTCTGCCATTCTGCGCTCGCGGCTGGCAGGAGTTGATTCCTGTCCGCCGGATGCGCCAGCGGCGGGAAGATTAGGGTAGTTTGTAGTGATGAGGGTGGTCCGTCTGGCGTTGTAGCGGGCGTTGAGAATCAGTGCGACGGTGTCCCACACCCACTCGGTGGGCTTGATGTATCCGAGATCGTCAATGAGCAGGACTTCAGCATCGAAGATGGGCTGGAGCACCTGAAGCTCGGTGATGTGGGTGGATGGATTGTAGGATTCCTGAATCTGCTTGAGCAGCTCGCGGTAATCGCAGAAAAGGCCGCGTGCGCCGCGTTCGGTGATCAGGGCGTGCAGCAGGCCGACGGCAAGATGAGTTTTGCCGACGCCCATGGAGCCTGTGAAGAGCAGCCCTTTGCCATCGGTTTCAAGGGGGTATGCGGTGACGAACCTATCGGCCATGATAAATGCGGCGCGCAGAGATTCATGCGAGTGGCGGCCGACCTCGAAACTTTGCAAGGTGCAGTGCTTGTATCTGGGGGGAATTTTGGCGCGATCCAGCAGGCGCGCGACGCGGCGCGCCTGCTGACACTCGCAGGGTTCAGCAGCACTGGTTCCATCGGGGCGGGCGACGACACGCATGCCCATTCCATCACACTTCGCACAAACTTCCGCCATGGCTCTGATTCAAGTATCGCAGGGTACGGTGTGCATATCCAGCAGGGTCATTTTCCCAGGTGGGTATCGAAGAAGTGCGCCATGATCTCATCGGCATCGCGTGATTCGGGAAGGTCTACGTTGTTCCAGAAGGCATGGGGCAGACCCTCAAAGACGACGAGCTGCGCGTCTGCCCCGGCCTTAAGAAAGGCCTGATGGAGGATGACGGTGCCGCTCAGTAGAAGGTCGCGTGTGCTGGTGACGAAAAGAGTGGGCGGCATGCCGCGCAGATCAGAAAATAGCGGAGAAAGTATGGGATCTTTCGCATCGGTTCTGGCGACGTATTGGGGAAGCTGCACGCCCAACGCGGGGACGGCAAGGTGTCCGGAAAGACCATTCAGGCCGAAGATGGCCTGCGAATCGCCTGGCTTGCTGAAGTCGCCTAATCCGGAGAAGATGCCGAGCGCTCCGGGCAGAGGCAGGCCGAGTTGTTTGATCTTTGCGGCTGTTTCGGCTGTAAGAATGGCGCCTGCCGAAGTGCCATAAATGGCAATATGGTTGGGCTTGTATGTCTTGAGCAGCTCTTTGTAGACGGCAATCGCGTCATCTACCGCAGCGGGAAATGGATTTTCCGGGGCGAGGCGGTACAAGGCTGCCACGACCTTTGTCTGGGCGATGTTCGCGATGGGGATGGTTTCTGTCAGCGAGCCAGAGTCCACCATAAAGCCGCCGCCGTGCAGATTCAGCAGAACGCGGTCGCCCTTTCCTGCCCCGATGACGGGCGGGGTGATGATGCGCACGGGAACTCCGCCCATGGTGCCACTGGCGATGGAAGCCGGGTAGACCTGGCGATACGCGTCACCAGCCTTTGCCTGCCACGCATCTATCATGGCGCGTTGCTGCGCAACGGAGAGGGACTCGGGGACATCAGGAGTTGGGCGAGCGAGGAACTTTTGCGCTCCCGGGCTGACGGTCTGTGGGACGGGAACGACACGCGTGATGTGCGCTGTGCCCTGCGCGTCAATATAGCTGGTGTTGGTCTGCGGCGCAGACGAGGGTACGGTCTGGGCCTGGCTGACAATGGCGCAGAGAAATCCAAGAGCAGCAGCGCTGAAAGCTTTCATGCACGCCACTAGACCATAAGAAAGGCGATTTTGTCGAGAGGTTGATGTGGGGTAAAGGCAGGACGTTGCCTGCCCGAGCAGTTGTTATTGCCGTGAGAGTGCGCGCCGAAGGACTGTTTCGAGCGCGGACTTTTGTTCGGTGTATTCGTATTCGGTCAGTTTGCCTTCCAGACGCTCAGTTTCTAGCGCAAAGAGCTCTTCCTTCAGGGTGGCGAGGAGGTCGCCCTGCACGGGCATCGCTGGCGCAGGGGAAGATGATGTGGCCACTGCTGCCTCCGGCTTGCCACGAAGCAGAAATGCGGCTGCAATGGCGAGTACGAGGGCGAGTCCGCTGAGGATCCACCACTTGTATTTGTTGAGCGGGTCGGGGGTGTCAATGGGAGTGCCGAGGCCGCCGCCGGGACGCGTATCGTTCGCAGCGGAGGGCTGTTCGCCTTGCTGCTGGTCTCCCTGGGCCTGCGAGTCGCGCGGCATTGAGCCGGTTCCCGAGACGGTAAAGGCCATGGCCTGTGAGGGAGAGACGTTGCGGGCAAGGAAGGTCTGGGCGGTTACGTCCTCATTGATGGGTTGAAACGACACGGTACCGCCGGCAGAGAACTTCATGCTCTTGGGCAGCATGACGGCGACATTCTGGGTGGGCAGAGAAACCTTAGGAGTGAAGGAGAAGCTGCCTGAATAGGGCAGATGATAGCTGACCTGAAAGCGGGTTTCGCCGGGGCGGACAGGGAAGACGAAGGTGTAGTAGCCCTTTTCTTCTGTTGGTACAGGCGAGGAAGAGACGGGCATTCCTCCAGGGCCCATGGCTGCGGAGCCTTCAATGCGGGCGTCAGGCGGCAGATAGATTTCATACGCGCGAGGGCCGAATTGCGTCTTTGGCGGGTCAGAATCATTTTTGACGAAGTAGTTTTCAACTACGTGGAGGCCCTGCTGGTCGGTTTCAATGCGGATGACGTCGGCCTCAGTGGTGACACCTTCGACCTTTGGTAGCACATCATAGACGTCTACATCGGCGGTGGTCATTTCCGGGCGGAGCGGCTGGAAGTAGGCGGCCTTCTGGTGGTCCACTCGGATGAGGTGCATTCCATTGTCGGGCACCTCGATGGAATAGTGGCCGCGGGCGTCGGTTTTGGTGCGGGCGGCCTCCTGCATGCCTTGCGCGAAGGCGATGAGGACCACGTCGTCTCCAGCGGCAGGCTTGTTGGTGGTCTTGTTTGTAACTGTTCCGGTTACAGTTACCGCCCATGCACTGAGGGGGGCAAGGAGTGTGAGTGCGATAAGGCGCGAGATGAACTTTGTCGATAATTTCGTCATGTTGGTTGATTCTGTTTCCGCCTCCATCCTTGTTGCGCAAAGGATGGGGTACCCGGTTCAGTGACAGTCTATACAAAAGCAGACCCTGGCTTCCCACCCCGGAACGCGAAAATAGCGCGTTTCGGGACCCGACGCTCAGGATGATAATTTGGGCGAATGCGTGAGTCCTTGCCTTTCCAGTAGTTCAATTTCAGCGATGGTTTCTGCGGCTTCGTTTTCGAGGGCTGCGCGTTGGGCCTGGTAGTCCTCTTCAGGATATTTCCCGGCGCGGTATTCGAAATTCAGGTCACGGAGGTTGTCATAAATAACGTCTTTGCGCTCGCGCAGAAAATCGAGGCGCGTCTTCTGCGTCTGGGCTTCCACGCGGTGTTCAGGCCAGAAGACGTAGGCGAAGATGCCGATCAGCAGCAATGCGCAGGTGATGGTGCTCATATTTCTGTTTCCTTGCGAATCTGGTCGCGGATGCGGTCGAAACCGCGGACGGCGGAAGGTGCTGGTGTTGCGACGGTGCGAAGTCTCCATTTTCGGACGAGGGCGAAGGTACCGAAGATGCCGAGCAGAAGTACAACTGGAGGCACGACCCAGGCGACGATATTAAATTTGGTAAGCATAGGCGCGGCGAGGATGGTCGGGCCGTATTTGGCCTGGAATGCTTCAAGAATTGCGGTGTCGCTCTGACCTTTGCTGATGTCGGTGCGCAATTCGTGCAGCATCTGCTCGGAGTCGGGGCAGCCGAGGTGATTGCATTCGCCGAGGACCTGTCCGCAGCCGCAGGCGCACATCATTTTATGGCTTAGGTCGTTGTAGCGGACACCGGTGTCGGCCGAGCCGAGCGTGAAGACGAGCAGCAAGGTGAGAAGTCCGATTTGCGAGATTCGAGCGCGCCGCATCAGTTGCCACCTTTGGTTGCAGCGAGCACGGGTGCCTCCGCCACTTGCACGCGGCTGCGGCTGGCGGCGAGTGCTGCGGACATATTGGGAATGAGCGCGACGAAAGTGCCAAGGACCACGATGATAACGCCAATCCATATCCAGGCGACCAGCGGGTTCAGGAAGACCTTGATGATGGGCTGGCCGTTGTCCGGGTCTTTACCTGCGTAGATAACGTAGAGGTCCCATGCAAGCGTGGAGTGGTTGGCGACGATGGTTGAGGTGGTCTGGCTGGCCTGATAAAAGCGCTTTTCGGGAGCAAGCTGCGTGATCTTTTTGCCACTGCGGTAGACGTCGAGCAGAGCATACTCGGTGTCGTAGTTGGGGTTCGAGTCCTGTGAGTAATCGAGGCATTCGATGCGATACGGCCCCATGGTCATGCTTTGCTTGTAGTTCAGCTCCTGCTCCTTGCTCTGGTTGAAGGCCGAGCCGGCGAGCCCGATGAAGATGACGACCACGCCAAAGTGGACGATGTATCCACCATAGCGGCGCGTGTTGCGGCGGGTGAGCTGGATGGTGGAGGCGAACAGGTTTTGTCCGGTATGGCGCTGGATAACACGTGCGCCGCGCAGAAACTCAGAGCCGACGGCCACTGTAACCATGGCGGCCAGTGACCAGGCGACCAGCGAGTAGAAAGCGCCGGAATCCTGCCAGGGGCGCATGCCGGTAGCGATAAGAACAATCGCAGTTACAAATGCGGCGACGACGGGCAGGATGAAGTTTTTCCGGATGCTTTTGAAGGAAGAACTGCGCCATGCCAGCAGTGGGCCGATTCCGGTAAGGAAGAGCAGGAACAGACCAATGGGAACAGCGACACGGTTATAGAACGGCGGCCCTACGGTGACTTTGTTTCCCTGCACATACTCGGAGATGACAGGGAAGAGCGTTCCCCAGAGGATGGTGAAGCAGGCCGCGAGGAGGACGAGATTGTTGAAGAGAAAGCTGGATTCGCGCGAGACGAGCGATTCGAGCTTGTGCTCGCTCTTGAGATGGTCGCGTTGCAGGACGTAAGTAAACAGGCAGACAGCGAGCACGATGACGAGGAAGGCCCAGAACCACGAGCCGATAGAGGACTGCGCGAAGGCGTGGACTGAGCTGACGAGTCCGGAGCGCGTGAGCAGAGTGCCGAGAATGGAAAGCGCGAAAGTTGAAAAGATGAGCCAGACGTTCCAGTGCTTCATCATGCCGCGCTTTTCCTGCATCATGACGGAGTGCAGAAACGCGGTCCCGGTGAGCCATGGCATCAGCGAGGCATTTTCGACCGGATCCCAACCCCAGTAGCCGCCCCATCCCAGGACGGAGTAGGCCCAGTGTGCGCCGAGGAAGATGCCGCAGGTCAAAAAGAGCCATGTAACCATGGTCCAGCGGCGGGTGATGTGGATCCATTTTTCGCCGGGGTAGCGCATCATCAATGCGCCGAGGGCAAAGGCGAAAGGCACGCTGAAGCCGAAGTACCCGAGATAGAGCATCGGGGGGTGGATGACCATCTCGGGATACTGCAACAGCGGGTTGAGGCCGAAGCCGTCCTGCGGGATGGTGCCGCTGACGAGCGAGAACGGCGGCGCCGCGAAATTCAGCAGCAAAAGAAAGAAGACCTGGATTCCGGCAAGGATGGTGGAGGCGTAGGCGGTCAGCTTTACGTCTACTTTGTGCCGGAGGCGCAGGAGGAAACCGTAACCTGTCAACAGCCAGGCCCAGAGCAGCAGCGAGCCTTCCTGACCAGACCAAAGCGCGGCGAATTTATAGGACGTGGGTAGTGCGCGGTTGGAGTGGTGCAGGATATAGGCGACGGAAAAGTCGTTGGTAAAGGCTGCCCAGACCAGGGCAAAGGCAGCGGCGGTTACGGCGATGAAGCTGCCGATTCCGGCACGCCGCGCAGTTTCGGCCAGCCGTTCGGGCGAAACGCGTCCGCGAGCGCCGGTGGCCAGTTGGCGGAGGGCGATAGCGCCTGCGACGAGGTTGTATCCGCTCAGGGCAAGGGCGAGTAGAAGGGCGAAACTACCAAGGGTGGGCATGGTTGTAAGGAGAACACTTCATTTTCGCACCACGAATGCTGCAGCGGCAATCCGGGGTGGGAGGAAGTGAAAAATCCATCTTTGGGTGGAGGTGTTTTGGATAGGTGCCAGGGTTGGTTTGAAAATCCTGCGAAGCCCACCTCTTTTCAAGATGTGGGGCACCTGGATGATTATGTTGGTCAGCTGAACAGAAACTCCTTTGTTCGCAGTTCTTTTACGGTATCGCGCAGTTTTGCTGCTTTTTCAAACTCGAAGACTTTTGCAGCTTCGCGCATCTCGTTTTCGAGCTTCAGAATGTAGACGTCGAGATCTTCCTGCGATTTGAAGTCGGGCATTTCGTCGGTCTCTTCGGTTAGGTCGGCGTAATCGGCTTTGAGAATCTTTGCGAGAGACATATCGGCTGCGCGAATGACCGAAGTGGGCGTGATGCCGTGCTCTTCGTTGTAGGCGCGCTGGATTTCGCGCCGCCGAGAGGTTTCATCCATGGCCTGACGCATGGAATCGGTGACATGATCGGCGTAGAGAATGGCCCTGCCGTTTACGTGACGTGCGGCGCGTCCGATGGTCTGGATGAGCGAGCCGGCAGAGCGCAGGAAGCCTTCTTTGTCGGCGTCGAGGATGGCGACGAGTGAGACTTCGGGCAGGTCGAGGCCTTCACGGAGCAAGTTGATGCCGATGAGCACGTCGTATTCGCCTTTGCGCAGGTCCCGCAGCAGGCGCACGCGCTCGAGGGTCTCGATTTCAGAGTGCATGTACCGGCAGCGCACGCCGACCTCGGTGTAGTATCCGGCCAGGTCTTCTGCCATGCGCTTGGTCAGGGTCGTGACGAGGACGCGCTCGTTCTTTTTGGTACGGTCGCGGATTTCAGCAAGAAGGTCGTCAATCTGTCCGCGCACAGGGCGTATTTCTACCTCAGGATCAATCAGGCCGGTGGGGCGGATGATCTGCTCGATGACGACGCCGGATGATTTTGTCAGCTCATATGGCCCCGGCGTGGCCGAGACATAGACCAACTGGTTGGTGCGGGCCTCAAATTCCTCAAAGCGCAGCGGACGGTTGTCCATGGCTGAGGGCAGGCGGAAACCGTAATCTACGAGGTTCTGCTTGCGCGAGCGGTCGCCGTGCCACATGCCGTGGAGTTGCGGGATAGTGGCATGGGATTCATCAATAAAGATGAGGTAGTCGCGGGGGAAATAATCGAGCAGGGTCGGTGGTGGCTCGCCGGGGAGTCGCCCAGAAAAATGGCGTGAGTAGTTTTCAATGCCGTGGCAATAACCGACAGACTTGATCATTTCGAGATCGAAGCGTGTGCGCTGATGTACACGCTGCGCTTCGACCAGACGGCCTTGTGACTCGAGTTCCTTCTCCCACCAGGCCAGTTCGTCGAGGATGGAATCAATGGCGGCCTGCCGCTTGTGCGGTTGCACGACGTAGTGGCTCTTGGGATAGATGGGCAGGCGCGCGTACTTCTGCTTGACGGTGCCGAAGAGCGGGTCAATCTGCGAGAGCGAGTCCACCTCGTCACCGAAGAGCTCAATGCGGTAGGCGTTTTCATCATAAGTAGGGAAGACCTCGATGACGTCGCCACGCACGCGAAAGGTCCCGCGGCGGAAGTCGGCGTCGTTACGTTCGTAGAGGGTTTCTACCAGCTTGCGCGTGATGTCTTCGCGGCGGACGCGCTGGCCCTTTTCAAGCAGCAGGAGCATTCCATAGTAAGCGTCCGGGTCCCCGAGGCCGTAGATGCAGGAGACAGAAGAAACAATGACTACATCGCGGCGCTCGAAGAGAGAGCGGGTGGCGGAGAGGCGCAGCTTATCCAGCTCTTCATTGATGGTGGCTTCTTTTTCAATGTAGAGGTCGCCGGAAGGAATGTAGGCTTCTGGCTGATAGTAGTCGTAGTAAGAGACGAAATACTCGACCGCATTGTGCGGAAAGAACCGTTTGAACTCGTGATAGAGCTGCGCTGCGAGTGTTTTGTTGTGAGCAAGCACGAGCGCGGGACGGTTGAGCTCTTCTATGACCTTGGCCATGGTGAAAGTCTTGCCGGAGCCGGTGACGCCGAGCAGCACCTGATGTTTTTCGCCGGAGTGGATGCCTGAGACAAGCTCGTCAATGGCGCGGCCCTGGTCGCCACGCGGTTTGTAGTCGCTTACCAGTTGGAAATCCATGTATGCCTCAACCCTTCATGGTACTTAATGGCCCATTGCCTCGCCGGCTGCTTTGCTCATCTTTGGCGGTTTGCGCATGATGAAGGGCAGCGGCACCAGGCAGGCGATGATGATGCTGAGTCCCCAGAAGGCATTAACGTAGCTGAGCATGGAGGACTGCTGGACCAGCATCTGGTAGGCATGCCCGATGGCGGTCTGCGATGCCTGATCGGGGCTTTGGCCTAAACGTACCAGCGCCTGTTTTGTGGCTTCAATGAAGTTCATATAGCGGGCGCTTCCTGAAATTACATTGGCGCTGAGTGTGGCCTGGTGGGCCTGCGCATTGCGCTGGAGGAACGTAGTCAGAAGCGCCGTGCCGACGCTGCCGCCGATGTTGCGGGCGAAGTTCGAGAAGCTGGAAATCTGGTTGTTCTTGTTGAAGGGCACACCCACGTAATTGAGCGTGCTGATGGGGATGAAAACGAAGGCGAGTCCGCAGACCTGAAGCATACGCCACAGCACGATGGTGCCGAAGCTGGTTTCAAGATCCAGACGCGTAAGGTTGTAGAGGCCCAGCGCAGTAATGGCGTAGCCGATCGAGACGAGCAGGCGAGCGTCTATTTTGCTGATAAGGCGCCCTGCGATGGGCATCATAAGAATGAGGACGAGGGCGCCAGGAGAGAGCGCCATTCCGGCGCGTTCAGCGGTGTAGCCCATCAGCACCTGTAGGAATTGAGGAATGAGCACGGTACTGCCAAAGAGGACCATCCCAAGGATGAATTGCAGAAAGATGGCCGTGCCAAAATTGCGCACACGGAGCAATTTGATGTCCACTACGGGGTCTTCGTGGTTCCACTCCCAGATGACAAATGTCACGAGCGCGCAGATGGCGAGGATGAAGAAGCCGGTAATCATGTGGTCGCCGAACCAGTCTTTTTCCTGACCCTTATCCAGCACGAACTCCAGGCAGCCGACGCCCACGCAGATGAGTCCCAGGCCGACGGTATCCACGCCTTTGGTCTTCTTCTGTTCCTCTTTGAGGTAGGGTGGGTCTTCGACCATGCGGTGTGAGAGAAAGAGCGAGAGGATGCCGAACGGAACATTGATGAAGAAGATCCAGTGCCAGTTGAAGTTGTCGGTGATCCATCCGCCCAGCGTTGGGCCGATGGCAGGTGCCACGACGACAGCCATTCCGTAGACGGCGAAGGCCTGACCGCGCTTGCTGACGGGGAAGGTGTCGGCGAGGATGGCTTGTTCGCTCGGGGCGAGACCGCCGCCGCCGGCACCTTGCAGGACGCGGGCCAGAATCAACAGCGGTAGGGTTGGCGCGATTCCGCAAAGAAAGGAGCAGATGGTAAAAACTGTGACGCAGGCCATGTAAAAGCGCTTGCGTCCGAAACGTGTGGCCAGCCAGCCGGAGATGGGCAGCACGACGGCACTGGAGACAAGATAACTGGTGAGCACCCAGGTGGCTTCTTCCTCGCTGGCACCGAGCGAACCGGCCATGTGCGGCAATGCCACGTTGGCAATGGAGGTGTCGAGCACCTCCATAAAGGTGGCGATGGTGACCGTGAGCGCAACCAGCCAGGGGTTATGCTTCGGCTTCCAGTTATGGTAGTCAATCTGCTGGTCGGGCACGTGCGAACCGTCTCAAAAAAATCAAAGTTCGTTGTGTTAACGATAGAGTAACAGGGAGATTACCGTGGCTGTATGATGCGAGAGACAGCTATGTATATTCATTGTTTTGCATTTCGCTGGAAACCGGGAACCACTGAAGAACAGATTGCCAGGGCCGAGAGGGAAATCAAAGCGCTGCAAGGGCAGATCCCTGGACTGCTGGAAACCTATGCGGGCCAAAACATCTCTCCGCGTGGACAGGGCTACACCTTTGGGGGAGTGATGAAATTTGTGGACAGGGCGAGCCTGGATGCGTATGGGCCGCACCCGGTCCACCAGAAGCTGGTGAGCTGGTTGATGCCTCTGATTGAGCCGATTGAAGTGGACTTCGAAGTGTGAGGGCGAGTGTCCATTTCCGGACGGCCCCTGCTCGAAACCGGACAGTCGGTCATGCTTCTGAATTCGCAACGCGGCAGCTTACAGCTTTAGATTGAGGCGTTTAGCTACTCCATTCTTTTGGTGCGCGACGTGCTGGTGTAGATGATTGCCTTCACTTTCTATGAAATGTCTGGAGCATGTATGTCTTCAATCTGGAATGATGTTCGTTATGCATTGCGACAGTTGCGCAAATCGCCTGGCTTTACATTTACTGCTGTTCTGACCCTGGCGCTTGGAATCGGGGCGACGACCGCCATCTTTACGCTGGTCCAGCAGATCATGTTGAAGTCTCTGCCAGTGACAAAGCCAGAGCAATTGTGGCGCATCGGGGACAAGGCCCTGTGCTGCAACTGGGGCGGTTATACGCAGGGAGACGATAACAACTTCAGCCTCTTCTCGTATGAAGCCTACCGATTGTTCCGTGCGCAGACGCAGGAATTTACGGACCTTGCCGGATTCGAATCCGGCAATGAGCCGCTGGCGGTCCGCCGCGCGGGAACATCGCAGCAGGCACAGACGATCAATGGCGAATATGTGTCAGGAAATTTCTTCCGCACCTTCGGAGTGGGCGCGTGGATCGGTCGTGTATTTACGGACTCCGATGATGTGGAAGGCGCGCCGCCCGTGGCGGTGATGAGCTACCACGTCTGGCAACAGAAGTTTGGCGGTGATCCATCGGTGGTGGGTTCGACGTACCAGATCAATGGCCATCCGTTCACGGTGGTCGGAGTGGCTGCGCCCGGGTTTTACGGCGGCAGGCTCTCCTGGTGGGGAATGCCGGACTTCTGGATTCCGCTCTCGACCGAACCGATCCTGGGCAGCTTGACTCATGGTGCGGCAGTACGCATCAAGACACCAAGTACAAATTTTCTGAACCTGATTGGCCGTGTCCGGCCCGGCACAGACACGAAGGGGCTTGAGGCAAAGCTGCAACTGGAGCTGCATGAATGGCTGGCCAGCCATGTGAGCGACATGAGTCCGCAGGAAAAACAGAACTGGCAGAAGCAGACGCTGCACCTTACGCCGGGAAATGCAGGTGTGGCCGAAATGCGGCAGACCTACGGCGACGGCCTGACGCTGCTTTTTGCCGCATCAGCCTGTGTGTTGCTGATTGCGTGCGCGAACATTGCCAACCTTCTGCTGGCGCGCGGCCTTAAGGAGCGTCACCAGAACTCGGTACGCTCGGCGCTGGGTGCATCGCCTTCGCGGCTGGTGGGTAAGGCGCTGATAGAGAGTGTAACGCTGGGAATCATTGGCGGAATTTTCGGGACCTTTGTTGCGTATGCGGGAACACGGCTTGTCTTGCATCTTGCTTTTGCCGATACGCTGCAGCAGAGCTATCTTCCCATCCAGGCCACGCCTTCTACGCCCATCCTGTTTTTCACGCTGGGCATTTCAGTGCTGACCGGAGTCCTGTTCGGCATTTCTCCGGCATGGCTGGTGGCCCGCGCCAACCCGGTGGAAGCGCTGCGAGGGACGAACCGCTCGATCAGCGGCCGGGCTACATGGTCACAGAAAGCGCTGGTGATTGTGCAGGCGGCATTGTCTGTGGTGCTGCTATGCGCAGCCGCACTGCTGGGGCAGAGTCTGCGGAATATTGAACATCAGAAATTCGGCTTCGAGACGAAAGGGAGGTACGTTGCTTCCATCAATCCCGTCCTTGCGGGCTACAAAGCGGAGCAACTGGAGACACTCTTCCGTGAAATTCAGGAAAGGCTGAGCGCGATTCCGGGGGTGCGCAAGGTCAGTGTAGCTCTCTATGGTCCCATGACCAACGACGACTGGAACAACCCCGTGCGAGTGGAGGGAAAGCCAGAGCCGGGAGCCAAGGATGACACCAGCGCTGGGTTTGTGCGGATTACGCCGGACTTTTTCGAGACCCTCGGAGTGCCTGTGCTGAAGGGCCGCTCGATTACTGCGCAGGATACGGAAGGGACCCGGAATGTGGCCGTCATCAACGAGGCCTTTGCCAAAAAGTTCTTTCCCGGCGAAAACCCCATCGGCAAACACTTCGGGCAGGGAGAACTGAAGTATGCGGGCACGTATGAAGTAGTGGGCATAGTGCCTGACGTGCACTATTCGTCATGGTCCGTAAAAAAACCTGTACGGCCCCGGTACTTTGTACCGGAGGCGCAGGTGATGCATTGGGACGAACCTCACTACACGGCGATTGAGACATGGTCGCACTACCTGAACAACATCATCGTGTGGGCCCCCGGTAATCCACCGGGTCTGGAGGCGCAGATACGCAAAACGCTGGGCGAGATAGACCCGAATCTGGTCCTCTACAGTGTGGACAGCTACGACCATATTCTTGATTCGGATTTCTCCGAGCAAAATATGATTGCAACGCTGACCACGCTGTTTGGCGGTCTGGCCCTGGTGCTGGCAGCCGTAGGACTGTACGGCGTGACGGCCTATACTGTAGAGCAGCGCACCACTGAGATTGGCATCCGCATGGCACTGGGTGCGGACCGCTCTTCAGTATTGAAGATGGTCCTGCGCAATGCGTTTTTGCAGGTTGCCATCGGGCTGGCGATTGGGGTCCCGGCTGCGATAGGCGCGGGGTATGCCATTGCAGGCCAACTCTATTCGGTGAAGCCGTGGGACCCGGTGATGTTATCGCTGGCCATTTTGCTGCTGGTCTTTGCTGCTTTGATTGCGGCGGTGATTCCGTCACAAAAAGCAGCGGGAATTGAGCCGATGCAGGCGCTGCGGACGGAGTAAAAGGAAACGCTGGCGCCCTGTTGCCCCGGAGCGCCAGCGTTTCTGCATTGATACACTAACTTTGTGAAGATTGCGCTCGCCCAGATCAATCCCACCATCGGTGATTTCACCGGAAACATCGCCAAAATCCTCGATTTTACTCGACAGGCGGCGGCGGGCGGAGCTCATCTTGTGCTCTTTCCGGAGCTGGCCGTCTGCGGGTATCCTCCGGCAGATTTTCTGGACAAGCCATCGTTTCTGAAGCGCTCCGAAGAGGCCATTCAGGAAATTGCTGAGGCCACCACTGATCTGGACATCGCCATCATTGTGGGCTATGTGACGCATGCGCCTGTGGGAACAGGGAAGCGTGTGATGAACTCTGCCGCGTTGCTGCGCAAGGGCGAAGTGGATTTTGTGCAGTCAAAGATGCTGCTGCCGTTCTACGACGTTTTTGATGATCAGCGCTATTTTGCTCCGGCGGAAAAGCAGCACCTGGTCCATCTGGGCGGCAAGCGCGTCGCGTTGACCATCTGCGAAGATGCCTGGAACGATAAGAACTTCTGGCATAAGCGTCTTCATGCCGTGGACCCGGTGGAAGAGCTGATGCGCGAGGGCGGGAATCTGATTCTGAACATCTCGGCTTCTCCATACTGGCGCGGCAAGCGCAAGACTCGCCGCGAAATGCTGGCCGCGATTGCACGGCACCACTGCGCTCCTGTGGTGATGGTGAACCAGGTAGGCGGGATGGACAGCCTGGTCTTCGACGGATCAAGCCTCGTGCTTTCGCGTGAAGGAGAAGTGATTGCGCAGGGTAAGTCCTTTGAAGAAGATCTGATTTTTGCGGACCTGGATGCGGGCACAGGCGATGTGCATGATCAGACGGACAATGTAGATGAGGCCGTCTACAGCGCGCTGGTGCTGGGAACGCGCGATTATGTACGCAAATGCGGATTCTCGAAGGCCATTATTGGACTGAGCGGTGGCATTGATTCGGCTCTGGTGGCGGCCATTGCCACGGACGCTCTGGGTAAGGAGAACGTGCTCGGCGTGGGAATGCCCAGCCCGTATTCGTCGCAGGGGTCCATTGACGACAGCAGGCATCTGGCGGAAAACCTGGGCATCCGGTTTGAGCTGATTCGCATTGACGACATTTTTGCGGAATACAACAAGGCGCTGGCCCCGCTCTTTGTCGGATTGAAGCCGGACCTGACGGAAGAGAATATCCAGTCGCGCGTGCGCGGAACGCTGCTGATGGCGCTGTCGAACAAATTCAATGCGCTGGTGCTCACGACGGGGAACAAATCGGAGATGGCCACGGGTTACTGCACTCTCTATGGAGACATGGTCGGCGCTCTGGCTGTAATTGGCGATGTGATGAAGACGCGGGTCTACGATTTGTGCCGTTTCGTAAACCAGAAGGGCGAACGCATTCCTCAGGCGATTCTTGATAAGCCTCCGTCGGCTGAACTGCGTCCCGGACAGAAAGATATTGACTCCCTGCCGCCATATGAGGTGCTCGATCCGATTCTGGAAGCATATGTGGAGAATTATGAAACGCCGGAGGAGATTGCGTCGAAGCAGAAGGCCGATATCGAACTGGTACGGCGCGTCGTCAAACTGGTGGAACGCAGCGAATACAAGCGTCAGCAGGCTGCGCCTGTACTTAAGGTGACGAAGAAGGCGTTTGGTCCGGGGCGGCGCTTTCCGATTGCGGTCAAGGTACAGGTGTGAAGCTTCCCAGGTCTCTTCGAGACCTGGGACACCCGGGCTGAAGGGATGTGTGAGATTCGCAGGAGACCACAAGTACTTCCAGCGCGATAGAATTTCACTCAGCAATCCAGAAAGGATTTCGATGAAGCTTTTTACTTTCACGCGCGAAGCCCTGTTTGCGATGGCCCTCGCCGCGATTACGCCTGCGTTTGCGCAGCAGAACCAGAGCCAGCAGCAGGCTGCGCCTACGGCTTCGACGGAAGAGGTGCCGACGGCGCCCAGCGCGCCTACGCCCACGGTTGGCACTCCGCAGTTTCCGCCGGCAGATCCGGTGAACTTTACCGCTACTACTCCAACGAAGGAGACAGTGAACGCCTTCCTTCAGCAGCTTTGGGGATACGATGCGGACCGCGTGTGGCAGGTGCAGGCCATCCAGAAGACGGCCGCGCCTGGAGTGAGCAAGGTGACGGTGTTGGCGGCGCAAAAGACAAACCCGCAGCAGATTGGATCGCTGCAATTTTTCACGACTCCGGATGGGCAGCACCTGATCTCCAACGAAGTGATGCCTTTTGGCGCGCGTCCCTTTGATTCGACACGCAAGGTGCTCCAGGCCAGCGCCAATGGGCCTTCCCGCGGTGCGGCATCCAAAGAGCTGCTGTTCGTAGAGTTTGCGGATTTTCAATGCCCGCATTGCAAAGAGGCGCAGCCTACAATCCAAAAGCTGTTGGCCGACTTTCCGAACGCGCACTATGTTTTTGAGAACCTGCCACTGACTTCGATCCATCCGGAAGCGTACAAGGCAGCAGCATACGGTGTGTGCGTGGCAAAACTGGGGGGCAATGACGCCTTCTTTAAGTATGCCGACGCTTTGTTTGCGAACCAGGCCAGCTTGACTCCGGAAGCAGCAGCAACAACGTTGAATGATGCGGCCACCAAGGCCGGAGTAGACGCGGCGAAGGCCACGGCCTGCTCGGATTCAGCCGAGGCAAAGGGCTTGGTGGATGCCTCGTTGCATCTGGCACAGGATCTGAATGTAAATGAGACCCCGTGGTTGTTCATCAATGGCCGCGGACTGCCGCTTAATTCTGTCCCTTATGAGACGCTGAAAAAAATTGTGGAATTTCAGGTCCAGAGCGACAAATAAATCCCATTACAATGGACACATGCCTGCTGGCAGATGCCAGTGGGCATTTTCCTGTTTCCCCGGCAATACAGGCAGTCCTGTCAGCGCCCCAGGTTCCGGAATCAAAGAAAAATTTATGCTCCTTTCACTGTCGCAGTGTGGACTGAAGAAGAGGAAAGGAGATGCAGTGAGGTGGATGTAATGGAACAAGGCCGCTGGGTCCTGCTGATTGCAAGTGAAGCAGGCGGCACCGATTCGGTCGCAGACCAGGCAATGGAGCGCCTGGTGCATGCAATTCAGGAAGAGGGTTACCGCGTTGTACGCACTTCGACGCCGGAAGATGGGCTGGCGCTCGTCACCTCTGACCCTTCGTACAGCGCCATTTTGCTGGACTGGGACCTGCCGGAAAACAACCAGTTCGATGAGCGGGCCGCGCTGCACATTATTCGCGCTGTGCGCCGCCGCAATAAGAAGCTGCCGATTTTTCTCATCGCTGATCGTACTCTGGTCAGCGAACTGCCACTGGAAGTAATCAAGCAGGTCCACGAATATATTCACCTGTTCGGGGACACGCCTGCTTTCATCGCGAACCGCGTGGATTTCGCCGTAGAGCGCTACCATGAACAGTTGTTGCCGCCGTACTTCCGCGAACTGGTGAAGTACACCGACCAGGGCGCATATTCCTGGGACGCTCCCGGGCACATGGGCGGTGTGGCTTATCTCAAACATCCGATAGGCATGGCCTTCCACAAGTTTTTCGGCGAAAATCTGTTACGCTCCGACTTGGGTATCTCGACTTCACAGCTCGGTTCCTGGCTGGACCATATCGGTCCACCAGCGGAGTCAGAGCGCAATGCTGCGCGTATCTTCGGCGCAGACTGGACCTTCTACGTTCTCGGCGGCTCGTCTACCTCGAACCAGATTGTCGGCCATGGTGTCATTGCGCAGGACGAGATGGTACTGGCCGACCTGAACTGTCACAAGTCCATCTGCCACTCGCTGACGGTAACGGGCGCGCGGCCGGTCTACTTTAAGCCAACGCGCAACGGCTTCGGCATGATAGGACTCGTGCCGCTGGCGCGCTTCCGCCCTGAGAACATTCAGGAGCAGATTCACAAGAGCCCGTTTCTGGCCGGCGCCGTCTCCAAAAATCCGAGCTATGCGGTCGTCACCAACTCCACGTATGACGGCTTTTGCTACGACGTGAATGCCGTGGTAGAGGAACTGAAAAAGAGCGTACCGCGCGTGCATTTTGATGAAGCCTGGTATGCCTATGCCAAGTTCCATTCGCTGTATCGCGGACGCTTTGCCATGGATGTGCCGGAAGAGATGCCGGATCGCCCGCTGCTTTTTGCCGTGCAGTCCACGCACAAGATGCTTCCGGCGTTTTCCATGGCTTCGATGATCCATGTGAAACTCAGCCCCCGCGCGCCGCTGGAGTTTGACCAGTTCAATGAGTCATTCATGATGCGCGGTACGACGTCGCCGTTCTATCCCATGATTGCCTCGATTGATGTGGCGACGGCCATGATGGATGAGCCTGCGGGTTCGACCCTGATGATGGAGACCATCGAGGACGCTATCAGCTTCCGCAAGGCGATGGCGTCGGTTGCGCACCGTCTGAAGGCGGAAGAAGGCGGCGGGTGGTTCTTTGGGATGTTCCAGCCGGATACGGTGAGTGATCCGGAAACGGGCGAGGTCTATCGCTTTGAAGATGCGCCGGATGATCTGCTGTCGGAGTCGCAGACTTGCTGGACGCTGAAGCAAGGCGAGACATGGCATGGCTTTCGTGATGAAGACATTGCCAACAATTACGTTCTTCTGGACCCTACAAAGGTTACGATTCTTACGCCGGGCATTGATGCGCAGGGCAACATGGCGGACTGGGGAATTCCGGCGGCCATTCTGACGGCATTTCTGGATGCGCGGCGCGTGGAGATTGCCCGTACGGGTGACTACACTATCCTGACGCTCTTCTCGGTCGGTACCAGTAAAGGTAAGTGGGGAAGCTTGCTGGAAACGTTGTTTGAGTTCCGCAGGCTTTACGACACAGAAGCACCGGTGAATGAGGCGCTGCCGCAACTCGTAGCCAAGTATCCTGAGCGCTACGGGATGATGGACCTGAAGCAGCTGAGCGATGAGATGCACGCTGCCATGAAGGAGCTGAACCTGCCGGGGCTTCTGCAGGAGGCCTTTGACATTGACCTGCCGCAGGTGATGACGCCAGCCCAGGCCTATCAAAAGCTCATTCGCGAAGGAACAGAAAAAGTGCGCCTCACCGAGATGCAGGGCCGTATCTCAGCCGTGATGTTGGTGCCTTATCCGCCGGGGATCCCGATGTGTATGCCGGGTGAGCGCCTGGGGGACGCCAGCAGCCCGACCATTCGGTTTCTGCTCGCGCTGGAAGAATTCGGCAAGCGCTTTCCGGGTTTCGAGCGCGAAGTCCACGGGATTGAGGTAGACAGCGAAGGGAACTTCTGGATGCGTGGCGTGATTGAATCTCCCGAGAAGAAGACGAACGGGCGCACGAAGCCGCGGACCCATCCTTCATCACGAGTCGCGAAATAACCCACCGTCTACTTTCATTGCGCCATCGCGCTCTGAAGGTGGACGGCTGATTCAGCTTCTCTCTTGAGCTCTGCCACAATTTCATACGAGCGCAAACGTGCAGAGTGTTCATATGGATTGCAGGTGAGGATCAATTCATCTGCTCCTGTTTTCTCAAGAAATGCCTCCAGTTTGTCGGCTACGGTTTTGCGATCGCCAAGGATGGCCGCTGCTCGTTTTGACGCAATGGCTGCGTGCTCGAAATCATTGGCAAGCCCCTTCACGCTGTCTACCGGAGGCGATAGCGGCGCAAGCTGGCCTCGGATCAGCCTGAGAACAGCAACGTATTCAGTCGTAGAGAGCCGCTCGGCCTCTTCATTCGTATCTGCGGCGAGTACGGGAACACCTACCATTACATAGGGACGATCCAGCACTTCGGATGGCTGGAAATAGTGACGATAGATTTCCAGGGCAGAGAACAAGTCCGCAGGAGCAAAGTGCGCGGCAAAAGCAAAGGGAAGTCCGAGGTCTCCGGCAAGCTGTGCGCCGAATCCGCTGGAGCCGAGCAGCCAGATGGGAACATTCAGTCCCGCACCCGGAATGGCCTTGACTGCCTGTCCTGGCTTGGGAGCAGCGAAGTATCCGCGGAGCTCAGCCACTAATTCCGGGAAGTTGTCGCCGTTGCGAAGCTCGCGCCTGAGCGCGCGGATGGTTGGATGGTCCGTGCCGGGAGCGCGGCCCAGGCCCAGGTCAATGCGCCCTGGATAAAGGCTTTCGAGCGTGCCGAACTGCTCGGCAATCACAAGCGGAGCATGATTGGGCAGCATGATTCCGCCTGCGCCGACGCGGATTGTGGAAGTGCCTCCCGCCACATGTCCGATAAGCACAGCTGTGGCTGCGCTGGCCACCGAGGCGAGATTGTGGTGTTCCGCCAGCCAGTAGCGCTTGTACCCCCCTTGTTCCGCATGTTGCGCGAGATCGAGCGTCTCGTGGAAGCTTTCAGAAATTGTGCGGCCATCTTTAATGGGAGCAAGGTCGAGAATCGAAAGCGGGGTACGCGCAAGCCGGGACATGGATGCCATGTTTTGAATGATGCCTTACCTGTGACGAATGATTCACGCCAGAGCCGCTTCGCGGAGCGGAGGTTCTTCTGCTAGAATGAGATGAGTCGGCAGTGCCCACGCCGACGACATTCCTCCTGGCGCCATGGTGTAATTGGTTAACACGCCGCCCTCTCAAGGCGGAGAGTTCGGGTTCGATCCCCGATGGCGCTACCAAGTTTAGGAAATAAAATCAATAAGTTAACAGCCCTAACAACGGCTGCTAACGTTGTTTGTCACTGCATTATGACATTCTTTATGACAAACAGCCGTACCAATATTTTTATGACAATGGGAATGTTATAGGCTGGTAGCGTTGCTCATAGCTGCGTCTTTCGGGGGTTTTTCTGCGTTCCTCTTCCTGAATAAGCCCCTACAATGTGGAAGTCATGGACAAAGACAATCTGGACGTTGGAAAGCTAATCCACATACCCAAGGTGGTATCAGCAGATGCGGACGTCCGAAATGCTAGGGCTGCCAGCAGGAACCATTGCGGCTGCTGAAGCGGCAAAGCAGTGTGAGGGGCAAGAGCCACAGAACATTGTAGGCATCAATCGTGATCGTACAGGCTTGATGTTTACGGCAGTATACCGCGTGGTGCGTTGAAGGAATAAACGCTATGGCAAACACAATTGATGAAGCACTGGATTACAACAAGGGCGCATTGGACGTTATATTGTCGCAACTGCATGGTGCGAACCTGCCATCAAGTCCACGCCATGACCTTGTGTGGGCATACGTTTTAATTGCAATGGGTCATCACCAAGCGATTCATAGCTTAATCAGTCAGCATTTGCCAGCGTCAGCTTTCGCGTTGTTGCGATCACAAATTGAGACTGCGTTTCGTGGATTGTGGGTGAACTTGATTGCAACCGATGAACAAGTGAATGCAATTGGGCAGAAGGGCGAAGAACCTTTTCCACGATTCAGGCCGATGGCTACTGAACTTGACAACAAGTATGGGGCTGGCGGTTGGCTTCAGAGTTTTGCAGACCATTGGGCAACATTGAACGGATACACACACTCAGGTCTGGAACAGCTAGGCCGTCAGTTTCGAGATGATGGCAACGTTGGCCCCAACTATTCGGATGAGATGGTCATTGAACTACTTGTGACTTCGGGAACTGCGTCAATTGGGTGTTTGGTTCCGATCTTCCGGGGAATGGGGCTTGATGACAAGGCAAGGGCTTTAGAAGAATGGCTTGAGAAGCATCCCTTCAATCGGGATTCCTTATGACATAACCCGGATAGGACATAGGGAAGTCCGCCCTAAAGGGTTTAGGGAATGGAATAGCGTTTAAGCCCTCATAAACATTGGGGAATAACACGCTTCGTACTACCATTTCACGTCAAGGTTTCCTTGAAGGAACGTTGAAGGGTAGAGGTTCTACACTCTCTCAAGGCGGAGAGTTCGGGTTCGATCCCCGATGGCGCTACCATAGCAAAATCAATCACTGCATCGCTTCGATGAGCGCAGAGATGTGCGCCCGCGCCCCGTCTATACAGGGGAAGTTCGTATTGGTTTCGTTGAAGACAAACGAAAAATCTGTGCCCGCCAGTATCACCGCATCTGCCCCGCTTACGGTCACAGCCTTTTGTGCAATCGCACTGACCGTATTGAATTGCTCGGTTGTAGCATGTTCCCGCTCCGCAATCAGTTTGTAGATGCTTGCCACGGTATCTGTATCACTCTCTGGAAGCCCGACAATCTCGAATTCTTTCAGCCGCCCAAATAATTGGGTCTCCATGGTCACTTGTGCGCCCAGAACTACGAATCTGCGATGATTGCTCTCCTGGGCCTTCTGGACGATTGCGTCCAGTGGGCTGAGGAGCGGCAGAGGAGTAATTGCCTTCAATTCCGCATCGCAGACCTGAGGTGAAAAGGCAGGAATGCAGCCGAGATCAGCACCGCCTCTCTTCAACTGCTCCAGCAGGCCTCGAAGGTAGGTTGCTAATTCGCTGACTTCCCGCCGCAAAGCAAGGTCCATCACTTTTTGCACATCTGCGTGGACCATGACGATTTGCGGATGAACGCCCAAGACTCGATACGCAGACACCAGCTGCCGGTAGTAAAAAATTCCGGCGCCCATACCCAATCCAGTAACAAGTCCGAGCGTCTTCATCCTTCTGTTTCTCCTCAGGTTTTAAAACGTATTCATCCTCGGGTGAGTTTAGTCAGCCACTCTGATAACGATCTTTCCGAACGCCCCTTTATAGAGCCGATCGTAAGCTTTACGCGCATCCTCAAAGCTATATACGGAATCAAGGATTGGATGAAGCTTGATCTTCGAAAGTTCTGCATTCATGTTTTCAAACATTTTTCGTGATCCGGTAACAAGACCAACGATGGACGCCTGCTTTTGCAGCAGGCGGAATATTGGTATCTCGGACAACACACCGTCCAGGATGCCAATGACGGAGATTTGTCCCGTGGGCTTAATCGCCTCTATAGACTGGCGAAGGCTTTTTCCTGCAGCCACTTCCAGAATGTGGTCCACTCCTTGTTGCTCGGTCATCTTCAGCACTTCTGTATGCCAATCAGGGACCCGGACATAGTTGATGGTTTTATTCGCACCTAAATTTCTTGCTCGTTCCAGCTTCTCGTCATTGCTGGATGTCACGATGACCTTCGCTCCAAAGGCCATGGCCATCTGAAGGGCAAAGATAGAGACACCGCCTGTTCCCTGAATGAGGACAGTTTGACCGGAAACGAGCCGTCCTTTTTCCTTCAGCGCGTGCCATGCTGTCAATGCGGCCACCGGCAACGTTGCAGCTTCATCATCTGTCAGATAGTCGGGGGCATGAACGACCGCATTTTCATCCATCCCAAGATATTCAGCCAGACCTCCTGGAATGGTATTCCCGAGCGTGTGGACAACTTCATCTACAGTCGGCGGCCCATCCACCCATCTCGTTGCGTAGTGTGTAATTACGCGATCGCCTGTTTGAAAGCGAGAAACGTTTTTCCCGGTCTGCACTACTACACCCGCAGTGTCGGCCACCTGAGTCATCGGAAATTGAAGTTCAGGGTTGTAGAGTCCTTCGACAATTAGCTTGTCGCGGTAATTCAATGACACAGCGCTGACCCGAATCAATACCTCGTTATCGCCCGGCTCCGGTACCGGCACGTCAACCATCTTGAGATTGTCCAGCCCAAAGTTTTGCAAAACCCATGCCTTCATACTCTCTCCCATCCTGATCTGGTAGAGCATTCATCTGACCTGAAAACAGCGTAAGAGGGATGATGACAAGCTCGCCAGTGGCAATTGTGACGTTGTCTATGCCAAACTTGCCACATGCACGTGGTCATTCACCTGCCCGACGCCTTCTACTCCGCAATCGCTTCAACATTCGCAGAGACTTTTCAGGCAGTGAATGAAATTCGAGGGGAAGAAGTGGTGACATTCGAGTTCGTTTCGAGCGCCTCACGTGCGCGTTCAAAGTCGGGAATTCTGTACCCTACGCGAAGACGGCCTTCCCGCAAAATGGATGTGCTGGTGCTGCTGACGGGCATCACTACAAATGTCTCTGAATCTATTCACGAATTAAAGAAGCAATCAGAGCAGGCGAAACCGTTGGTGCTGTTAGCGCGGCGCCAGGGTGCAGTCCTGGCCACAACGTGTGGAGCTTCTTACATCCTCGCGGACCTAGGGCTGCTGAATGGAAAGAATGCAACCATCTCCTGGTGGCTGAAGAAAGAGGCAGAGAGCCAGTTTCCGCTGGTGAAGTGGCAGCCCAAACGCATCCTCGTGCGAGATGGGCCATTCTATACAAGCGGCGCAGCGTTTGCGGGGTTGGAATTGATCAGCAGTCTGCTCCGCGACCTCGGCTTTGAAAAAGAAGAGCGGCAGGTAAGAAAGCAAATGGTGTTGCCGCCGGCGCGGGAATCACAGGATCCGTATGAAATTCCTGCTCTGCTGGGGGCGACTTCATTTGAGAAGCGCCTTCGCAGATTGGCACAGTCCAACCTGACAGAGCTGAGTGTGCCGTTTCTTGCTGGTGCCTTGCATATGACTCCGAGAACGCTCGCGCGAAGGTTCCACGATGAGCTGAAACTGTCGCCCGGCAAATGGATACAAGAACAGCGCGTGGGAGCTGCTCGCACGCTGTTGGAATCAACCAGTCTCAGCGTGTCAGAGATCTGCTATCGCATTGGATATGAAGACAGTGCTTCCTTCGGCAGACTCTTTCGTAAGACTACGGGCATGACGCCAGGCGAATTTCGGCGCGAGTTGCGTACACCAGGTATGTGATGGTCACACTTTGGCCCTTAATGCCGATGCGTGCCAATGGGCAAACCACTCTAGCTGTAGCGCAGCCAGCGCAGCATTTCCGGCACTGTGGCGCGTTTGCCGTACATCAGAATGCCAACCCGGTAAATGCGTGATGAAAACCAGGTGACGATATAGACAGACAGCGCCAGCAGAGCGAGAGAAAGCGCAATCTGCCATAGGGGAGGGAACTGGGACGCAATGCGCAGGAACATAGCGATGGGCGCGCAGGGCGGGAACATGGAGATGGCCACAGACCAGAACGAATTTGGATTGCTCACAATAAATGCAATCATGCTGAAGCTGAGCCAGACGGGAACGGCGGCCAACGGAGCATACTGCTGCAACTCCTGCTCGGTTTCACACGTGGCGGCCAGTCCTGCAAACAGTGTGCTGTACAGTGCATAGCCAAGCAGGAAATAGAGCCCAAAGAGTACAATCTCCTGCCAGGAAACCGCGATTTTGATGGAGCCGGACATCAGGCTGGCTGCAAGCGCAGAGCCGGAGAAAATCGCTCCCGCTGCTGCCCAGATTGCCAGTTGGGTCAGCCCGACTGCGCCGATCCCGATAAGCTTTCCGGCAAGCATGTGGGTTGGCTTCACCGCCGAGAGCATCACTTCAAAGATGCGCGAGGTCTTTTCCTGAATGACCGCACGTCCCACATTCATGCCATACATCATAAGGGTGAACGTAAGCAGGAAGGCCATCACATACGCGGCCCAGAAAGTGCCAAAGGCGTTGCTGGAGACTTCCTTGCCATTCTTTACCTGCTCGGTGCTGATCTTCACATTGCGCGTGATCGCATCCACGGCACCGGCGGGAATGCCATGCGCAGAAAGGCGTTGCCGAATCACTGCATGGTTGACCGCATCATTCAGGCGCGACTCAGTGACGAAATCGCCTGAAGAACGGGCCACATACAGGGCATCGGTTTTCCCGGCAATATCTGTATCCAGCCAGAGAAATCCATCTAGATGCTTCTGGTCTATCTGCGAGACAAGCTGTTGCCGTGTGTCAGCCGAGACAGGGGCCACCACATCCACCGTCATACGCGCATCTTTATCGGCACGCAGCTGGTCTGCAATCTGGTCCGCAAGTCTGGGGTCTGCCGTGGCAATGGCAATGTGCTTATTGGAACCGGAGTTCTTGCCCGCCAGGAATGAAATTCCGAAAATGATGGCAAACGTAATGGGAATCAGAATTGTAGTGATCCGGAAGGCCTTGCCTCGAATCTGCTCCAGATATTCGCGTTTTGCAATCAACCAGATTTCACGCATCCACTTTTTCTCCTACTGTCTGGATGAAGATTTCTTCCAGCGACGGCTCGACCAGTTCAAACCGGTAGATTTTTGCCGCCGCGGCAGCGGTGTGCAGAAGGTCCTGAGCACCGGCATGGGGCTTCAGCCTGATTTCTACTGAACCGGAATAGTCCTTGTATTCAGCAATGGCTGGATGCTGCAGAAACGCGTCGCTGCCCTCGAACTCGATAATGACGCGGTTCCGTTCATAGCGGGACTTGATTTCGCGCATGCCGCCGGACAGCACGGCCTCACCGCGATTCACCAGGCACAGAGAATCGCAGAGCTTTTCCACCTGGTCCATCCGGTGAGTCGAAAACAGGATGGCCCTTCCGGCCTTCTTCAGCTCAATCAGCACGTCCTGCAGGAGCGTCGTGTTCACCGGATCGAGACCGGAAAAAGGTTCATCCATAATGATGAGCTGCGGCTCATGCAGCAACGTTGAAATGAACTGGATCTTCTGTTGCATGCCTTTTGACAGCTCTTCTGTCTTCTTTTCCGACGCATCCAGAATCTGCAGCCGCTCACACCAGTCGTGCGCTCGGCGTCCGGCAACGGCAGGATCCAGCCCTCGCAGCTCGCCCATGAAAATGAGCTGGTCCATGACCTTCATCTTTTTGTAAAGGCCCCGCTCTTCCGGCAGATAGCCGACCCTCTTCAGGCCTTCGCGGTCAAATGGCTTGCCCAGCAGGTTTATGCTGCCCGAATCGGGCATGGTGATGCCCACCATCATGCGGATGGTGGAAGTTTTTCCGGCGCCATTCGGTCCCAGCAGTCCAAACATGGTTCCGGAATCAATGCGCAAGCTCAGGTCTCGGACAGCAACCTTGTTTTCGTAGGATTTCGAGATACGGTCCAACTCAACGACCGGTGTCATGCAGGCAGACTTCTCCCATCAAGGTGTGGCGCCAGTGTATACGAAGAATGACTTGAAATCGTTCTAAATATATAGGCTTTCCAGAACAGAGTTCCTGTTCCGGTAAAATTTCATAGTAGCCCTGAATCTGACATTGAAAACTCCGACACAAAAAAATGTCCCGGATGCGCCGCTTTTTGCCATCATCGGCAGGCCGAATGTTGGCAAATCCACGCTGTTCAACCGCATTACGGGTTCGCGCCGTTCCATTGTCGGTGATGAGCCGGGCATTACCCGCGACCGCATCTATGGTGAGGTGGAGTGGGACGGACGCGTCGCCCGCGTGGTAGATACTGGCGGCATTATTCCCGATGAAGAGGCACTGATTCCGTCTGAGATATTTCGCCAGGCGCGCGTTGCGCTCAAAGAGGCCCAGGCGGTGGTAATGGTGGTGGATGGCCGCTCAGAGCTTGCCTCGCCTGATCTGGATCTGGCCCGGCTTCTCATCAAAACAGGGAAGCCCCTCTTTCTGGCCGTAAACAAAATTGATACGGAAGCCCTCGATGCCTCGGCGGAAAACTTTCGCCAATTAGGAATCCGGAACTTGGTTCCGGTTTCGGCAGAGCACGGTCACAACATCGGAGATCTGCTGGACCAGGTCTTTGCGGTTCTCGAGTTTCCAGAGCACAAAGAAACCCTGGAGCAGGCCGGTTCCGAGCCGGAAGAATCCCTGCACCGCACGCATGGTGAATTTCAGCAGCAGGAAACTCGCGTGGCCATCATCGGGCGCCCGAATGTTGGCAAGTCAACCTTGCTGAATGCGCTGACCGGGACCTCAAGGGCCATTGTCTCGCCTATTGCAGGCACTACGCGGGATGCGGTGGATGAAGTGATTGAGCACGCCGGGCAGCAACTGCGCATTGTGGATACGGCAGGCATCCGGCGAAAAGGGAAGACGCGGCTGATGGCGGAGAAGCTGTCCGTCGTGATGGCCCGGAAGCATCTGGAAGCAGCCGATGTGGCCCTGCTTGTGATCGACGCCACCGAAGGAGTGACTGCTTCTGACGCCACAATTGGCGGTTACGCGCATGAGAGCGGGCGCTCAGTGGTGATTGTCATCAATAAGTGGGACCTCGTTACGACCAACCGAACGGACGGCAAGCCGCCGGCCCAGAAGCAGATCTTTGAGCAGCAGGTGCGGAATGCTCTCAAATATCTTAGCTACGCACCTATAGTCTTTATCTCGGCTGCCACAGGATCCAATGTCTCTCGCGTTCTGGATACTGTGATTCGCGTGGCGAAAGAGCGGCGCAAGCGCATTTCCACCAGCCAGATGAACAAGTTTCTGGAGCGTGTAGATTTCGAACGCGCAGGGGTGCCTCTGGCGAAGAAGATGCGGATTTACTACATGACTCAGGCAGCCGTGGCGCCCCCGACTTTCATCCTCTTCACCAACCGAGACTTGAAGCTGCACTTCTCTTTTGAGCGCTTTCTTGAAAACCAGATAAGAAAAGCCTTCGGATTCGAAGGCTCTCCAATCTGGTTTAAAGTGCGGGCGCGGGAGAAAGAAAGCAAAAGTTAAGAGCGGGCACTGAAGTTGTGCACTTGCGAAAAAGGAGGTTTTCTACCGCTTCTTCTTCGCAGCCTTCTTCGCGAGCTTGGCCGGGGCCTTCTTTACCGGTTTTGCCTTCACATCCTTCTGATGGCTGGAACTGCTACCTTTTTTGGCGCTTTTTGTTTTAACAACAGTTTTGGCCGGTGGCGCGGGCTTGGCGGTTGCTTTCCTGGCTGGAGCAGGCGCTGGTTGGGCAGCAGTCTTCTTTGGAGGAGCCGATTTCTCCTTTACCGCGGCCTTCTTCTGGGTCTTCTGAGTTGATGGAAGAGGTTTGGACCTGGTCTCCAGCTCTTTTGCATCAGAAGATTCCTCCGCCTCTTCGTGCTCTTCCTCTCCCTCGTCTTCATCTATTTCGAGGTCGAGATCTTCGAGGTTCGGAACTTCTACTTCCTCGACTTCCTCTTCAGAGAACTTCTCGGATTTGATCTTCGGTTCAGCAGCCTTTTTACGCGAGCGCCGAATCGTGACCGGAGGGGGGGGCGCAGGCGGGGAATACGGCTCTAGGAAGGCTCGCAGTTCTTCTTCCGTTTGCAGCTTGCCGTCAATGAGATGGAAGAACAGGTTCTCCAACAGCTTGGAGTAACGCTCGATCTCCGGCGTAATGCGCATCTCCTGCATGATGGCAAGAGGAATTTTCTGTCTGAATTCTGGCCATACCGTGAAGAAGTTCTTAAATTTGTTCTGAATGGCCGCGCCTTTGCCGGTGTGTGCCAGCCACAGCACAGGTTCCGGCTGGTAGGACGTAATCAGCTTCCATGTAGCAGACGGGGTGGCGGTTTCCTTGGCAGTCAAAAGCGCAGCAAACTTCTTTGTTTCGGCTTCCAGATGGTTCCACTGCTCCACAAAACCATGCCGGGGAAAACAGCGTTTTAGTACGGCGATGTCCTTGGTCTGCATCTTCGCCGTCAGGAGCTCCATTTGAGCGGCGGAGAGGTCCGGATGCACACCCTGCATCAGAAGCTGGTAGTAATTTTCCAGCAGGTGCTCCAGTCCGTGCTGGTCTGCTTTGGAGCTGGTCCAGGCGGGGAAGACCTTCTTGATCCAGCCTTCGGCTTCAAGGGCCTTCAGGGCGCGCAAGCCATCCTGCTCATGCCCGATTTCTTCCAGTTCATATCCTTTCAGATAGGAAGAAATGGCATCAATCGCATCGTCATTTTTCGCGTTTTCGTAGCGCGTCTGGGTACGCTCTTCCAGGTTCCAGCCAAGGCGGGAGCGAAGCCGCACGGCCCGCAGCAGACGAGACGGGTCTTCGATAAATCCATAGGGGCTGATCAGGCGCAGTTGCCGCGCCTCAATGTCTGCCATGCCATTCAGCGGATCAAGCAGCAGACCATACGAGCCTTCATTCAGCGAAATTGCCATCGCATTCGCTGTAAAATCACGCCGTCGCAGATCTTCGAGAATGGGCGCCCAGTGATATACCGGCTTGCCCGGTTTGGGGTACTCTTCGCGCCGTGCGCTCGAAACCTCAACCCGCACACTGCCCGGGAACCAGAAAAAGAGGGTACGCGTCGGTTCATGCTCGCCCCAAAGCACGGCTCCGGCCTTTTCCAGAGTTTTTTTCAGCTTCAGAGCATTCCCCTGCACCGTAAAATCAAGGTCGTAGACCGTAGTGCCAGTGGTCAGATCGCGTACTGCTCCGCCGGTAAGAAAAACGGTCATACCCGCATCACGGGCGGCATCGCGCACTTGCTGGATGGCTTTTTGCTGGGCGGGTAAAAGACGGTTTTCCAGAAGATAAATGTAATCGGGCATCTTAAACAGTCTGTATCGAAGAATTTGAAGCCTTGCGCATCACGAAAGATAAATACCTGATTTGCAAAGGCTTACAGGTACAACTACCCACAATACAAAGGAACACTGTACCATACAGGGGCTGAAATAGCTACGGGGTTGCACAATTTTCGCTGCGGTTAGACAATCCCAAAGACAACACCCGGTTTCTCTATGGCCACCAGCCGGAAAAAGGTCGTCATTCGCAAATTCACCCGCGATTGGGTGGCCGGATATCTCCCTGCAGATGGCTTTGCACGCCAGGGAAAGATTGAGCTGCTGGATTTGTGCGGAAAAGTGTTGACCCTGCAAAATGAGGAACTTAAGTGGATATGCTTCGTGCGGGACTTTAACTCTGGCGAAGTCAACAACCCTGAACGGCTGCTGCGAAAAAATTTTGCTGGACGTCCTCGCGGAGAAGGCTTGTGGCTGCGTCTTCAATTTCAGGACGGAGAAATCCTGGAGGGCCTTGCGGAAAACAATCTCACGCTTCTGGGCGAAGATGGCTTCTTTCTGACTCCGCCCGATATTCGGGGAAATACACAGCGCATATGGATTCCACGAAGCGCGCTCATCACGCTTGAGGTCCTGGCTGTGATCGGAGTCTCGGCGAAGAAGAGGCCCTCCTCCGCCGAAGAAAAAGTGGAGCAGGAAACCTTGTTTCCACTTGCCAGGAATTAACCCGAATCATTGAAACAATCACGAACCGAAAACCAGCAATGGATAGAAAACTCTCGCGCCGCTCTGTGATAAAAGCCGCCGCAACCGCCGTTCTTGCCGCCCACGCCAGGCCCTTCTTCGCCCTTGAGGGTTCTTCACGCCGACCTGCACTGGTGAACCGCCGCTTCCATAGTGCCGCGGTGGAAGAGTTCATCGCCAGCATCCGTGCTCGCATTGCCGACCCCGTTCTGGCGGAGATGTTTGTAAACTGCTTCCCGAATACGCTCGACACCACAGTCGAGCCGGGGCGTTTCGAGGGCAAGCCGGATACGGCCGTAATCACCGGGGACATTCCGGCCATGTGGCTGCGAGACTCTTCCGCGCAGGTCTGGCCATATTTGCCGCTTGCCGCTAGGGACCAGGCGCTGCGCGAACTGCTCGAAGGCGTCATCCGGCGGCAGGCCCGCTGTATTTTGATTGATCCATACGCAAACGCCTTCATGGCCGACCTGAATGCTCCACCGCTCAAATGGAGCCGCGCAGACAAGACCGAGCTGAAGCGCGGAGTGGGTGAGCGTAAATGGGAGCTGGATTCACTCTGCTATACCATCCGGCTCGCCTACGGATACTGGAAGCACACCGGAGACACAAGTCCATTCGATGCGACATGGAAAGAGGCGATGAAGCTGACGCTTCAAACCATGAAAGTACAGCAGCGGAAAGAAGGCCATGGCCCCTACCGCTTCCAGCGCCAGTCGGTCATTTCTACTGAGACCCTGCCGGACAACGGTTATGGAAATCCAGTCAATCCGGTAGGTCTGATCGCCTCCGGCTTCCGTCCATCTGACGACGCCTGCATCTTTCCATTTCTCGTGCCTTCCAACCTTTTTGCTGTGACATCTCTGCGCCATCTGGCAGAGATGTCCAGCGCCATCCTGTACGACTCGGCCCTTGCAAGCCAGGCCCACGCGCTGGCGACTGAGGTTGAGTCCGCTCTCCAACAGCATGCCATTGTGCAAACAAGCGAAGGAATAATCTGGTCCTATGAGGTGGATGGGTACGGAAGCCAGCTCCTGATGGATGATGCGAACGTGCCCAGCCTGCTCGGTCTGCCATATCTGGAAAGCTCACCCGATGCTGCGCTCTATGCGCGGACCCGACGGTTTGTCTGGAGCCGGCAGAATCCATGGTTCTTTCAGGGGACAGCGGGTGAGGGAATTGGTGGCCCGCATGAAGGCCAGAACATGATCTGGCCCATGTCACAGATCATCTACGCGCTTACGTCCAACTCTGATGAGGAGGTACGTAGAATGCTCGAGATGATTAAGCTTTCTTCTGCCGGAACAGGGTTCGTCCATGAAAGCTATGACAAGGACGATGTGAAGAAATTCACTCGCTCGTGGTTCGCATGGGCCAACACATTATTTGGAGAACTCATCGTGCAATGCGCTGCCAGAAACCCAGCACTGCTGCGCCAGCCAGCAAAGTAATCCCTGGTACCGGGCTTTTCATTGTCCTTCTCGATTCACCCCGTGCGCCTCACATGCAGCCCTCGCGGGGCCACGTAGAATCCAGACTCCTGCAAAGCCCGGGAGAAGGAATTCTGGTGTGCAGGCTGGTCATTGATCGTAGCGATCAATAATCCTTCGCGACGGTGGCTACCGCTTTCTTTCTGTAACTCAGTCTGCGCCATCTCGAACAGAAATGCTGCAAGATTTCGCGCGGTATTTGTTCGCTCCGGTTCTTCGTCTGGCAAAAAGACGAGCAGATTGGGGTTGTTCCTGCGCAAATACGCAACCAACTCTCCATTTTGCAGGATAACGGTTGCGCCAACACTGCGGCCGAGAGAACGGCTTGTCGTATCCGCGGGCCAGGGGAGCACGGCCCCATAAGGATTCGCCGGATCTGTTGCGGCCAAAGCCACCATCTCGGCTTTTTCTGGCGGACGGCCGCGTAACGACCGCAAAATTTCCACGGCTGCTGGAAGAGCAAACTGGACGCCCCCAAGTCCCGCGACGAAATACCCACGACGGATGCGCCCGCCCTCTTCCATCGCTTTCAGAACGTCATAGACGGCGCTGAATCCGCCGGGAATCTCCTCCAGCGCTGCGGTTTCGCGCGAAAGAATGCCGTAGCGCTGGAGCAACTGCTGGGCGGTAGCGTGGCTCCACGCGGTGGGGGATGCAGGCGTGTTCGGCACCAGCGCCCATCGTCCCAATGCGGTCGGCGGAGCCGTTCTGCGGGAGCGAAAAGCCTGCTCATTATGGACACGCCTGGCTGATTTCTTTTCTACCGGCTTTGCCGTATAGGCGCGCAGAGCGTGAAAAGTATCGTTGGTCACAAGCCCGCGCCATACGAGCGACCACAGGGCGTCCAGCGTTTCGCCGGGATATCCACCGCCTACACGCTCATGGAGCTGGGCAAAGAAGAGCGCGCCGCTTCGGTTCAGTTCCGCAAGAATGGCAGCGTCTCGCGAACCCGTTTTTGGGATTTCTTCTGACGCGGCTGGAAGCAAGAGCGCCGGCATCCTGTCTGCCAGATACAGCGCAATGCGGCCATCTCGCTCGCCCAGCGAACTGACCCCGCGCCAGACAATTTCTCCTGCCGCAATCAGGGTGTCCAAATCTGCTGGAGAATACTTTTCAATTCGTGCGGGGAGGATCTGTGATTCAAGCAACGATGCGGGCAACGGTGCTCCCTGCAACGTCTCAATCGCGTCGAGCAGGGCGTCCAGACCGCGGCGGCGCTGCACAATTCCTTGCCAGTGCGTCTGGAACCGCGCCAGCATCGGCTGTTCGACGGGTTCAATCTCCTTGCGCAGCCTGGCCAGCGTCTTTCGGCGCACCATCCGCAACGCTTCGGCATCACACCATTCGCGGTGCGCGCCATTGGGACGGAAGCCGCCTTCTACGATACGGCCATTGGCTACCAGTATGCGTAGCGTTGCTTCCGCCGCTTTTGGTTTCAGCCCAAACCTGCCAGCCACTTCTTCGAGCGTGAACGGTCCATGTGTTCGCGCATACCTTCGCACCAGCTCCAGTACTGGATCCTGCGATGACGCGGGAGCCAACAGTTTCTTCGGCAGGTCCTTTGGCAATGCGACGCCAAGCGCATCGCGATACCGCGTCGCATCTTCTATGGCAATGAAGCGTTTCTCGCCAGCTACTTCAATTTTCACCACGCGCTTTGCCTGTGCGAGGTCATCCAGGACCTGCAACAACTCAGGAGATGCGAGCCTTTGCGCAATTTCATCCCGCGACAGGTCTCCCAGGCGCAGCAGCAGATCGTGGACACCATCGGCGGAGCGCACGCGATACATCTCTCCGCGCAGCTGTAACTGCTCTTCGACTTCCGCGATCGCTTTTTTATCCAGAAGCTCGCGAAGGTCTGCGTCGCCAAGAAGATCACGTAGTTGTTCCTGATTGATGGCGAGCGCCTGTGCTCTTCTTTCTGCCAAAGGAGGGTCGCCGTCGTAGATGTAATTCATCACATAGCTGAAGATCAGCGACGATGCGAATGGCGACGGGCGCTCGGTATCTACCACATGCACGCCGATTTCGCCTGCCTCAATGTTGCGCAGAATTTCCTGGAGCGCCGGGATATCAAAGACATCACGCATGCACTCGCGGTATGTTTCCAGAATGATGGGGAACGATGGGTATTGAGAGGCGACAGTCAACAGGCTATGAGCGCGCTTCCGCTGCTGCCAGAGCGGAGAGCGACCCTGCGCACGGTGTTTCGGCAGCAGTAATGCTCGCGCTGCATTCTCGCGGAACCTGGCGGCAAACATGGCCGTTGAGCCAAGCTGCCGCAGCACAAGTTCTGAAGCACTTGCCGGATCCAGGTGCAACACTTCGACGGCTGGAGGCTGCTCCGTATCGGGAAAACGCAGCACAAAACCATCGTCGGACCACATCGTTTCGACATCGTCCAGCTTTGCTGCCGCAGCCATGGCCCAGGGAGCATGGACGCGGCTTCCGAAGGGCGTCAGTACGCAGACGCGCCAGTTGCCTACTTCGTCCCGCACGCGCTCCACGACGATCGTATGGTCGTCAGGAACTTGTCTGGTCGCAGCCTCCTGATCGGCAATAAAGCGCAGAAGGTTTTCGGCAGCATTCGGGGCCAGATCATGCTCGCGAACCAGACGGCCCATGGCCGCAGTGCGTGGAGCTTCGCGCAACTCCCGCACCAGCTGTCCAATGCGTTTGCCAAATTCAAGCGGTCGCCCGGCCTGGTCGCCATGCCAGAACGGCATTCTTCCCGGCTCGCCCGGCGCGGGAGAGACCAGCACCCGGTCTTGACGAATCTCGTCAATGCGCCAAGTGGATGCGCCAAGTACAAATGTGTCTCCAATGCGGCTTTCAAAGACCATCTCCTCATCCAGCTCGCCCACGCGTACCGGTTTGCCTTCATCTTTGGAAAGAAAAACACCATAGAGTCCGCGGTCTGGAATTGTGCCAGCGTTCAGAATGGCGAGATTCTTAGCGCTCTCGCGCGGCGTCAGAATGTCATGTTCGCGGTCCCAGGTAATGCGCGGCCGCAGCTCGGCGAATTCGTCTGAAGGGTATCGTCCTGAGAGCAGATCGAGCACGCCTTCAAATGATTCGCGGCTGAGCGTGGCAAAGGGTGCTGCACCCCGAACCAGATGCAACAGGTCCTCTGCCGCTATCTCGGCACGTGCAGGAGGCTGGCCCTGCTTGCGGGGAATGGTCAGCCGGGGAGGATGTGCCACAATCGCGACAATCTGCTGTGCCAGCACATCCAGCGGATTTCGCAAATACCGCGTGGATTCCACCAGACCTTCATGCATTGCTCGCGTAACTGCTGCGCACGCTACAAGGTCGGAGCGGTATTTGGGAACGATGACTCCTTCGCTCGCAGCTCCGACGTGATGGCCCGCGCGGCCAATCCGCTGCATTCCGCTGGCGACCGAAGGAGGTGATTCCACCTGGACCACCATGTCCACCGCGCCCATATCAATTCCAAGCTCGAGCGTAGAGGTGGCAACCAGAGCACGAATGCTTCCGGCTTTCAGTTGCTCCTCAATCTCCTGCCGCTTCGCCGCGGCAAGCGATCCGTGATGCGCCCGCGCAATGATCTCGCCCGCAAGGTCATTCATGGCCGCAGCAATCCGTTCCGCGACGCGGCGATTGTTGACAAAGATGATGGTGGACCGCCGCTCTCGCACGATTTCCAGTAAGCGCGGGTAAATCGCATTCCAGATGGAATCGCGCTTCGGCTCGTTCGGATTGTCTGGTTGCCGAGGCCGTGCCATGTCTTCCACTGGAACATCTACCCGCAGTACCAGCTCTTTGTGCCCGCTGGCATTCACCATGGTGACGGGACGAAATACAGGTGTGTCGTGGTCATGCCGCGAGATTGCAAAAGCGTAGTCGCTTTGAACGCTATCGAGATGACTGCCTTTCACTTCAGGCTGAACGTCGCTTGCGCGGCAAGTTCCACCCAGAAAACGCGCCACTTCTTCAAGCGGCCTTTGCGTTGCCGAAAGGCCAATTCTTTGAATGGGCCTCTGCGCAATTGCCTCCAGCCTCTCTATGCTCAGCGCGAGATGCGCTCCTCGCTTGGTTGCTACCAGGGCGTGGATCTCATCTATGATGACTGTCTCCACCGGGCACAGTGCTGCCGCAGATTCAGAGGTAAGCAGCAGATATAAAGATTCGGGCGTGGTGATGAGAATCTCAGCCGGATGCCGCCGGAACCGGGTGCGTTCTTTTTGAGGAGTGTCGCCTGTGCGCACGCTGATTTCCGGCCCTTGGAACGCCACTCCCCGGCTCTGCGCTATCTCCGTTATTCCTGCAAGAGGCGCGCGCAGGTTTCGCTCCACGTCTACGGCAAGGGCCTTCAGCGGACTCACATACAGCACCCGGCATCCAGCGGTCCTTTCACCTCTTCCAAACAGAAGCCGGTCCAGACACCATAAAAATGCGGTGAGCGTTTTGCCCGTGCCTGTGGGTGCCAGTATCAGCGTGCTCTCGCCGCGTGCAATTGCTGGCCATCCCATCTGCTGCGGCAGGGTCGGTTGCCCCAGAGCAGAGCGAAACCATTCCGCCGTCACCGGATGAAACAGTTCCAGAACATCTGTAGTTTTCCGTCTGCTCATGTGCCTTATTCAGTGTAAGCAAGCATGAGGAAAGAGGTTGTTTTTCCGGATTTCACAACGGCCTGTAGTAGCAGACATTGCCCTGCAGGAAGCTTTGCCATGCGTCCGGCACTTCGGCCCGCTCGCTTGGGCCCAGGATCAGAAAACCGTCAGACCGAATGGAGGTGCGAAGGCATCTGAGAATGCGGCTTTGCGTAATTGCGGAAAAGTAGAACAACACATTGCGCAACAGGATGCCATCAAATTGATTGAAGAAGGGAGAAATGTGCGTGAGATTGAGTTGTTCAAAGTGGCACATATCGCGCAGCTCGGGAACGACTTGCCACTCTTCGCCATCGCGCTGGAAATACTTGAGCAGATAACCGGCGGGGAGTCCGCGATTGATCTCCATGCGCTCATAGCGGCCAGTGCGGGCACGGCTGATCATGGCGGCGTGAATGTCCGTTCCGATGATCTCGATTTTCCAGTCACCTATTTGCGGAAAGGACTCGCGTATCAGCATGGCAAGAGAATAGGCCTCCTGTCCGCTGGAGCAAGCTGCACTCCACAGACGCAACCGCCGCTCTTTCTCACGGGAGCGGATCAACTCGGGCAGAAGCTTTTCACGGATGAGATCAAAAGGCGCATGGTCACGGAAAAAGCTGGTTTCATTAATGGTCATGGCGTCGACCACGGCCTGTTCAAATGCGGGGTCCGATGCGGACCGCAGCTTCTGGACAAGCTCTTCGAGGCCGCCCATCCCGCGGCCCTGCCACACCGGGAAGAGGCGCGCTTCAAACAGATTGTCGCGTTCAGGGCCGAGGACATTGCCTGAGCGCTCCTGAATAAACTGACGCAAGAATGAGAGATCCACGTCCGAACAGGGCATCAGGCGCTGGCCCTCCTTGAGACAGCGCAGAGGCGCACCAGCTCGGCGGCAATTGCGGGAAGCGGCAGCACCCGGTGCGCGAGTCCTGCTTCGGCCACAGCAGCAGGCATTCCCCAGACCGCGCTGCTGGCACGATCCTGTACAAGTACCTGCCCTCCAGCTTGCCGTACTGCCTTGCATCCTTCCATGCCATCTGATCCCATTCCGGTCAGCACCACGCCGGCAACTCCGTCGCCAAATGCGTCTGCAGCAGAACGGAACAACACATCCACCGATGGGCGGCAAAAATCATCGGGAGCAGGCTCAAGTAAACGAAATATATGGCCGCGTCCAAACGCCGCGTGCGCCAGTTGCAGATGCCGGTCACCCTGCGCCAGATACACGCGTCCACAAGTCAGGTATTCACCCGCGACGACCTCAGACACTTTCAATGCAGAGATGCGATCGAGCCGCTCGGCAAGCAGCGAGGTAAACAAGCGTGGCATGTGCTGCGCAATCACAACCGGAACGGGAAAGTCGCCGGGAAGCTGCGGCAGAAGCGTTTCGAGTGCCGTGGGACCACCTGTGGAGACGCCAATTACCACAATGCTGACAGGCTTGTGCGGCCGGCATGCCATCGCTTCAGAAGTGGGGCCATGTCCAACTGTGGCATGAGCGGCCGGGAAGAGCCCGCGAATTTTCGGCAGCAATTCACGGGTGAGTGTGGCCACTGCATCGACCGCTCCGTGCTGGGCCGTCGGCTTCGTGACGTAGTCAGCTGCGCCGCGCGCCAATGCCTCGAGCGTGATGCCTGCGCCGCGCCGGGTAAGGGTGCTGCACATGATGACTTTTGCCGGATGCCTGCGCGCACGCAGTTCGGTCAGCATTTCAATGCCGTTCATGCGCGGCATCTCAATGTCCAGCAGAACAAGATCGGGCTTCAGCCGTTCGACCGCATCGAGAGCACTTGCGCCATCCGCAGCCATGCCGGCGAGCTCGATTCCCGAATCGGAGGCCAGCACCATGCGCAGAAGACTGCGCATCACCAGAGAATCGTCCACAACCAGGACGCGAACAGGAGGCAAATACATGGCCGTGGTTATGCCAGCTCCAGACCGGCCATCTGAAGCTTTTCAAGCAGTGACTCTTCATCAAAGGGCTTCATAAGATATTCATCCGCTCCGAATCCCAGCGCCGCTTCAATAAACGCATGGTCTGCTTCCGTAGTCACCATCACCACTTTCATGCTGCTATGTGCTGGATTGCTGCGCAGCGCTTTCACAAATTCCAGCCCGTTCATCACCGGCATGTTGACATCTACCAGCGCCACATCAAATGCAGCCGGTGCGGACACCATGTCAAGTGCAGCCTTTCCGTTTTCCGCTTCGACGCATACAACTCCGCGTGCTTCAAGAAGCGTGCGCAAAAAGCCACGGATAAAGCCGGAGTCGTCCACGATCATCGCCTTCATGCCACCCTCAGTTCCAGCCCGGCCAGACGCACTGGGTCAAGCCGGTCCGGATCGAGCATGACCAGCAGGCCACTCTGGAGCTTGTAGGTGCCGGCAAAGAGCGATTTTCTGCGATCATCGAGCGTGGACGGATTGCTCTCAAACTCTGCCGGAGAGACCGTCAGCACCTCGCAGACCTCATCCACCAGCAGGCCAAAATATCCGTCGTCGCCTTCAAATACCAGCACATCTTCGCTCGTTTCATGTCGCGACATATGGAGCAGCCGCCGCAGCGACACCGTCGTCAGCACTTCCCCGCGGTAATGCGCCAGTCCACCAATAAAATCCGGCGAGAGCGGAACAGGATGTGTCGCAGGTTTGCCCAGGATTTCAAGGATCCGCGTGACCGGAATACCGAAGAGTGTTTCTCCCACCCGCACCGAACACATCTCCAGCACGTCTTCAGATAACATCATCGAACTCATTGCATGGTCTCCATCGCTCCTATAGGCAGAGCCGGGACAGCTTCGAGCGGTACAATGCTTGTCACCTTCTCATTCAGCAGTGTCACGTTTTGCGCCGCAGTATGGGTCCCAGCCTCTTCGAGCGGTCTTCCCTCGGCCACGTCCAGCACCTGCGAAACGGCAACGCCGACATGACGCAGGCCATCGCGGCAAACCACAACTGTCATTTCATCTCCCTCCGCGCCCAGGTTATGCAGAGGCAACAGAGCGCCTTCAAACCGCAGAACAGGTACGCCGCCCAGCCATTCCAGCTTGTTGCGCGGGATGCGCTCGATGCGAAGCACTGTATCGAGAGGCACTGCCGTATGCTCGTTGCCGCTCTGCATCAGCAGGTATTCCGCTGCGCCACTGCGTGCTTCGGCTTCCATTACATCGTGTGTGTCTTCTTCCAGTGCCACGCTGATGTTGGCACGCGTGGCAATGGCCCCCGGGTCAAGGATCAGTGCCATTTCGCCGTTGCCCAGCACGGTTGCGCCGGAAAACAAGCCTATCTGCTTCAGCACAGATGACAACGGCTTCACCACAATTTCTTCCGGATCGGCCAGCCCATCCACGACAAGGCCATAACGCCGCCCTTCTGCGTTCAACACCGCGATATAAGCCTCACCGTCATACCTGCCCTCCTCGCGCTGGCCCAGAAGCAGATCGAGAAACACCAGTGGCAGCAGTTTGCCGCGCAGCCTGTAGAGCGCAGCTCCCTCTATCCATTCCAGTTGCATCTTTGCCTGCTCGGCAGACAGATGCACCAGCTCAGAAAGCGCTCCCTGAGGCAGCGCAAAGCTCTGCCCCCGGCTTGAAACAATCAGCGCAGGCACGATCGCCAGTGTCAGGGGGATCCGCAGCCGCAGCGTGGTTCCTTTGCACGGACGGCTGTCAATCTCAACTTTGCCGCCAATCTTTTCCACGTTGGTCCGCACTACGTCCATGCCAACGCCACGTCCGGAAACATTTGTAATGGCCTCGGCAGTAGAGAATCCAGGCAGAAAGATCAGCTGCATCAGCTCGCGGTCAGAAAGCTGTGCGGCACGCTCGCGGGTAATGAGCTTGCGTTCAAGGGCCTTGTCGCGAATCCGCTCGACCTTCATACCGCCGCCGTCGTCGGAAACTTCAATGATGACGTAGCTTCCTTCCTGATAAGCGCGCAGCTTTACCGTGCCTTCCGCGTCTTTCCCCGCAGCCTCGCGCACATGCGGCGCTTCTACGCCGTGGTCGATGGCATTGCGGACCGAATGCGTCAGCGGGTCCTTGATGGCCTCAAGCAGGCTCTTGTCCAGTTCCGTCTCCTGGCCTTCCATCACCAGCCGTACACGCTTGTTCAACTGCTGTGCCAGATCGCGCACCATGCGCGGAAACTTGGAGAAGACATGACTCACTGGCTGCATGCGCGCCTTCATGACCGCTTCACGCAGGTCCGCCGTTACCATGTCCAGGCGACGGGAGAGCAGTGTCATGTCGGAGTCTGCGCTGACGCGCTGCAGAATTTGATTGCGTGTCAGCACCAGCTCGCCTACCAGATTCATCATCCGGTTCAGCAGGTCCACATCCACGCGCAGCGTGGATTCCGCAGTGTTCACCATGGCGCGGGGCGGTTGTACTACTTGCGGATCGGCCTGATAGACCTCCATGGCGCGACCTTCCGGCTCAGGCGCTGCTGTTTTGGTAAGGCCCTTTTCTTCTGTTTGTTTTTTGGTGCGCGGCTTGCGCTTCTTTTTCGACTTTTCGATGGGCCCCTGTTCCGCTTTGGCTTCAGCTCCCACCCGGGTCTGCGGTTCCTGCAGCTCGAGCAGGCGGGCGATCATGGCAGCATCCTCGCCCTCACCTTCGCCGCCAGAAGCTTCAATATTTACCAGAATCTTCCTCAACTGGTCCAGCAGAGACAGCAGCGCGCTGATGATCGCAGCATTTGCCAGCAGCTTGCCATCACGCAGCAGTCCAAGCAGGTTTTCGCCTGCATGGGCCAGTTTCTCCAGACGCGAGAAACCGAGGAAACCCGTCGTCCCCTTGATGGTATGGACGGAGCGGAAGATGTCGGCCAGGAGCTCGCGGTCTTCGGGACGTTCCTCCAATTCTGTCAGGCACCGCTCCATGCGGTCCAGCCCTTCCTGGCTCTCAATCAGAAATTCGCGTGTCAGGTCGTCCACGTATGGGTTATCGGAAAAAGCAAGGGAAAACTTGAAAGGCGCCTTGCGCCGGGCCCCTCTTCTCGATAGCCTCAGAGTGCAATGCCTCAACCTACGCGGGAACAACAGGAACTGCTGCGCGAAGCCGCCGCTTCCGCCGCGAAAAATGCATATGCCCCCTATTCCGGATTCCATGTTGGCGCAGCCCTGCTCTTTGACGACGGCTCGATTGTGACTGGATGCAACGTCGAGAACATTTCCTACGGCCTGACCATCTGTGCCGAACGTTCGGCTGCCGTCAAGGCCCTCTCGGAATCAGGAGCAACGCGCAAAATTGTAGCCGTAGCAATTACAAATCTGAATGACGCCGCCAGCCCTCCCTGCGGGGCTTGCCGCCAGGTGCTCGCCGAGTTCGTGACGGAAGATGCGGTTGTGTACTTCGCAGATGGGAAGGGCGGCATGACGGCCGTCCCGTTTTCTCAACTTCTGCCTCACAGCTTTGCAGACTGGAAATCTGATGCACGCCGTTGATCTCATCCGCAAAAAGCGCGATGGCGAGGAGCTATCTGCCGAAGAAATCCGCTATCTGGCCAACGGCGCTGCGCATGGCAGTATCCCGAAAGAGCAACTCGCGGCGTGGCTGATGGCCGCATTCCTGCGCGGGCTTTCTCTGGCAGAAGTGGACGCGCTTACGACAGCGATGCGCTTTTCCGGCGAGACCTTCGACCCGTCACCGCTTGGAAAATTTGCTGTGGACAAGCACTCGACCGGAGGAGTTGGCGACAAGACCTCGCTGCTCGTCGCACCGATTGCAGCTGCTGCCGGCCTCGTGGTTCCCATGATCAGCGGTCGCGCTCTGGGCCATACCGGAGGCACCCTCGACAAGCTCGAAAGCATTCCGGGATATCGCACGCAGCTTTCGCTCAGCGAAATGGAACAGGTACTGGCAAAAGCTGGAGCAAGCATCGTCGGCCAGACCCAGGCCCTCGTCCCTGCCGACCGCGTGCTCTACGCATTGCGCGATTGTACATCCACGGTGGAAAGCCCCTTTCTTATCTGCGCTTCCATTATGAGCAAGAAGCTTGCCGCAGGACTTAATGGTCTCGTGCTCGATGTAAAAACGGGCTCGGGCGCATTCCTGCACAACAAAACGGACGCGCTCTTTCTGGCTGCGCTGATGGTAGAAACCGGGGAACGTGCCGGAACTCGGACTGCCGCGCTGCTCACCAATATGGATCAGCCGCTGGGCCGCTTTGCCGGGAATTGGGTCGAGGTTTGGGAGTCGCTCGAAGTGATGGAAGGCAATCGCCACCCACTGAGCGAGGACCTGCGAGAGCTTTCCCTCATTCTTGCCGGATGGATGATCTATCTTGGTGGGCTGGTTCCGTCAGCGGAAGAGGGCCGCCATCGTGCGGAAGAGGTCCTGCGCTCTGGCGCAGCGCTTCAAGCTTTCACCAGCATGGTTCAAGCGCATGGCGGAGACATGGCGGCCCTCGCGCATCCAGAACAATTTCACCAGCCGAAGGCACGCAAAGACTTCCTTGCAGACCGTTCCGGATATCTTGCTTACATGGACTGCACCGCCGTGGGATGGGCCGTGCAGCGCCTGGGCGCCGGGCGTGAGCGGGCAGGCGAACCAGTGGCCCCTCACGCAGGCATGGAAATGCACGCAAAGCTCGGCTCTCAAGTGAAAGCAGGGGAGCCAATCCTGACGATGTTTTTGAACGACCCCGCGCGCTTTGCCGAGCCAGAGGTGCTTTTGCGCAAAGCGATTGTGATTGCCGACGTGCCGGGAGAACACCCTCCGCTGGTGCAGGAAATCATCACCGCTGAAAACAGAAAAAAGTTTCTTCAAGCGCCAAAGCGCCCATAGGATTAGGTGTTGAACAGGAGAGAAATTTGGGACGGTTTACCGGTGTTCTAGGACTGCTGACCATGCTCGCTCTGGCATGGATTTTTTCCGCCAACCGCAAGGCCATTCGCTGGCGCACTGTGCTCTGGGGGCTGGGCCTGCAATTGCTCTTCGCCTTTATCGTCCTTGATTTCTCCTGGGGACAGCGGGCCATGGGTACTGCTGGTGCGGCGGTTACCAGGTTGCTTTCCTACGCCTATGCCGGGTCCACGTTTGTGTTTGGTGAACTCGGAAAACAGCATTCCTCGTCAGGAAGCATCTTTGCGTTTCAGGTACTGCCGACGATCATCTTCATCTCGGCATTTTTTGCAGTGCTCTATCACGTAGGGATCATGCAGTTGCTGATTCATCTGTTTGCGCGTCTTATGCAATTCACGCTGCGCGTCAGCGGCGCGGAGAGTCTGAATGTCGCAGCCAGCATTTTCATGGGCCAGACGGAAGCGCCGCTCACAATCCGGCCCTTTCTGCCTGATGCGACCCGTTCCGAGCTGATGACGATTATGACCAGCGGCATGGCGCATGTTTCAGGCGGCATCATGGCGGCTTACATTCTTTATGGTATTGAGGCTCAGCACCTGCTTGCGGCTGTGATTATGACCGCGCCAGGAACGATCCTCATTTCCAAAATGCTCGTTCCGGAAACCGAAACGCCCGCGACAGAAGGCACTGTCCACATGCCAAAGGACGCTGAGCAAAAGGACGAAAACCTGCTTGGTGCAATTGCGCGCGGCACGATTGACGGCGGGCGGCTGGCCTTCAACGTTGCCATCATGCTCATCTCGTTTATTGCTCTCATCGCGCTTGCAAATGGCATTCTCGGCGGCTTGCACAACTGGCTGGGCGCACACCACATCCCGTTTCCGTCGAAGCTGGACTCGATTCTGGGAGCCATCTTTGCTCCGGTTGCATGGCTGATTGGTGTGCCCTGGCACGATGCGAAGATCGTAGGCAATTTGCTGGGCACGCGCATGGTCATTAATGAAGTAGTGGCATATTCGCTGCTCGGAGCGCAGAAAGCGATGCTCGACTTCCGCTCTTTCACCATTGCGACCTTTGCGTTGTGCGGATTCGCCAACTTCAGCTCCATCGGTATTCAGATCGGCGGTATCGGTGCGCTGGCCCCCAACCGCCGCAGCGATTTGGCCCGGCTCGGATTGCGTGCCATGCTCGCCGGAACTATGGCGAACCTCATGTCAGCTTCAATTGTGGGAATCCTGATGCGGTGAAGATCAACCGCGCATTTCGTACGGGTTTTGTTGTGGGAGTTTGTAGTTGTGGTTTTCCACCCTTCCTTCCCAGAACGTAAACACGCCGCCTTTCGGCCTTGGCCTGGTCCAGCAAAAATTTGGCTAATTGCTCTCGACTGTGCACGGTGGGTCGGGCATTCTGGTGATGGTCAACGTTCGGTATGCGCCCTATGCCGGAGGGGTCAATTCTTCTACAAGGTGTCCCATCTTCTCACGCTTGACCTGCAGGTATCGCTGGAAGGTTTCTTCAGGCTCTACGGCGGCGGAGATGCGTTCGACTACGCGGATACCTGCTTCTTCGAGTGCCTGGACTTTTTCAGGATTATTGGTAATGAGCCGGACGGCGGGTACGCCGAGCTGCTTCAGTACCTCGGGGGGAAGTTCAAACTCGCGGCAATCCGGCTTATAACCAAGCTCGACGTTGGCCTCGACAGTGTCCAGTCCCTGGTCCTGGAGTTCATAGGTTTTCAGTTTCGCCATTAAGCCGATGCCTCGACCTTCCTGTTGTTCATACAGAAGGATGCCGGCGCCCGCTTCTGTAATTTTCTTAAGGGCGAGCTCGAGTTGCAGGCGGCAATCACAGCGCAGGGAGTGGAAGACATCTCCAGTGAGACACTGCGAGTGGATACGCACGATGGGTGGCGCAGAGTGAATATCTCCCATGATCAGCGCGACTGCGCCTTCCAGGCGCTTCACCGGGGCAGGCAGCTTGTCATTGCATGGCTCTGGATTGGAGATGACGCCTTCAAATCCAAGAATGCGAAAATGCCCCCAACGCGTGGGGAAGTCCGCATCCGCCACCTTTTTTACGCTTTCAAAAGGCATAACTTGATTATACGAAGCGCCCTATACATTCGCACTGCCGCTCAACTAGAGTGAAAACGTGTACGAGCCAAAGCTCATCCTCATTACGCTTTTGATCAAGCTCGGCGTGGCGGCGGCCGTTTCGAGCGCTTTGGCGCGCGCGCGCACATTTCAACGCCTGCTTTTTACACAGGGCCGTAACGCGGGGCAAACGCTGGCCCTGCTGGCGTTTATCTGCATTCCTCTGACGCTGGGCGTGATGGTGCGGGTAATCGTGCCGAATTTCTATGCCGCAGACATTGCCTTTGAGACCACGATCCTGCTCGGCATTCTCATGGGACCTTTGTCTGCGCTGGCGGGTGGCGCGATGCTTTCGCTGCCGGCCATGCTGCACCATGAGTATCTGAGCCTGCCGTTCAATCTGGCTGTTGGCGTGATTGCCGGAATGTATGGGCGCTTTGTGGAAGAGGAAGAGGTCTGGTCCTTTTCCCCGTTTGTAGACCTCAGCATTTACCGCTGGATACGCCGCAACCTCCGCAAGCCGCGCTTTGACCGCCAGGTGCTCCTACTTGCTTTGATTGTGGGTCTGGGGATCTGCCGCGGCTGGCTCGCAACCATGTATCCGAACCGGCTTTTTGCCCTGGTTGGCTCTTCCTGGCTTATCCGCGTGGCGATCTGGGCATGCTCGGCCATGGTGGTGGGCATTCCATTGAAAATATGGAACGCGATCCGCATTGAGCAGAAACTGGAAGAGCAGAAGCGTCTGCTTCTGGAGGCGCGGCTGGATGCGCTGCAACGCCAGATCAATCCGCACTTTCTGTTTAACACGTTGAATTCCATCGCTTCGCTTGTGCGCTTTCGCCCGGAGCAGGCGCGTGAATTGATTGTGAAGTTGGCCAACATACTGCGCGCGCTGCTGAAAGAGCACGATTCCTATATCCTGCTGCGCGATGAGTTGAGTTTTACCGACGACTACCTGGGCATTGAGGTGGTACGTTTTGGTGCGGACAAGCTCAAAGTGGTGAAGGAGATTGATCCAGCCACTCTCGATCTGCCTGTGCCGAGTATGATTCTGCAGCCGCTGATCGAGAACAGCATCAAGCATGGGCTGGAGCCACGCATCAGCGGAGGGACCATTACGATCCGGAGCAAACTGGATGCAGGAAAGCTGATGATTGAAGTGGAAGACGACGGAGTGGGGATTGTTCCCGGGCGGTCGCATTCCAGCGGAGTGCTGCAGGGCACTGGCATTGGTATGAATAATGTGAGGGAGCGCCTGGAAGTTCTGTTTGGTGACAATGCGAGATTTGATATCACGAGCCGCCCGGGACGGGGAACGCTGGTGAGCATGGAGATGCCGGCGGGTGGCTACGAAGAAGATGAGACGGACCCGGCGGCAGCCCCCGCGCGTTCCAGCACGCGGGCATAGAAACTTTCGTACAGAGGGATGATCTTGGTGGAGCAGAACCGCTTTTGTGCAGTCTGACGTGCCGCTACCGACATCGCCTCCAGCTTTTCCGGACTCGATAGCAGATCGATCGCAGCGTGGGCCATGCCGTCCACGTCCCCAACAGGGAAGAGCCTTCCGTTGACTCCCTCTTCGATCAATTCAGGTACTCCGCCGACGCGCGTGGCGATGGAAGGAACACGGCACGCCATGGCTTCGAGAGCCGCCAGACCGAAAGATTCCAGTTCGCTGGGCATCAGCATGAGATCGGCAACGGGAAGAAGCTCATTGACGCTCTCCTGTTTTCCGAGGAAGTGCACGCGCTCCTGGATCCCTTTGCGCAAGGCGAGCCACTCGGCGGCGGAGCGGTCCGGGCCGTCGCCTACGAGCAGCAGGTGCGCCGGCACACGCTCGTTGATGCGGGAGAAGACCTCAATTGCATCGGTGACGCGCTTGACGGGACGGAAGTTCGAGAGATGGATCAGGATTTTTTCATCCGATGGGGCGAAGCGCGCCCTTTCTGCCTGCCTGACTTCTTCGGGCAGTGGGACATAGACATCACAGTTCACAAAGTTGGGGATGACTTCGATGTCGCTCGTGATTTTGAACTCACGAATGGTGCGGTCTTTCAGATACTGCGAAATGGAAGTGATGCCGTCGCTCTGTTCGATGGAAAACTGCGTAATGGGCAGGTATGAGCGGTCCAATCCGACCAGGGTAATGTCCGTCCCGTGAAGGGTGGTCACAAAGGGCAGGTGACGGCCACGTACGGCGAGCATCTGCCGCGCCAGCAGAGCGCTGACGGAATGCGGGATGGCGTAATGCACGTGCAGCAGGTCCAGGCCGTAATATTCGGCCACCTCTGCCATGCGGGAGGCAAGGGCAAGATCATAGGGCGGATACTCGAAGAGCGGGTAATTTGAGACGGGGACCTCGTGATAGCAGATGCCTTCCTCGCGCCCGGACAGGCGGAAGGGCTGCGAATACGTGATGAAATGCACCTGATGTCCTGCGCGGGCAAGCTCAATTCCTAGTTCTGTAGCGACAACGCCACTGCCGCCGTAGGTGGGATAGCAGGTGATTCCAATTTTCATGGGTGTTCCTGGGTCCTGTAAATTAAGTGTTTGACGTGCAACTCTGTTTCAGGATTCAAATCTGTCCGAAATGAATCAGATCGATTCCGGATTGCGAGACTGTATCCAGCAGGGCAGTCCGTTCTATATCGCGAGACGCATGCAGCCGTGTTCGCTGGCGCTGCAGGTCTGCGTCATTGTATCCGGGATGGCAGACCAGTTCCCACGTTCCATCGGGCATGGCAGCCAGAAGACTGCCGATGGTTGTCTGGTCCAGTGTTCCTGTGGCTAGTACGCCGATTGCGCCATCGGTGGTTCTAAGGCCGGCACGGTTTACCTCCCGCGCAAAGGCGGAACTCTGCGACCGCAGCAGCCGCACCTGCATCTTGCGGACATGGCCGGCGTTGGCGGTTGCGTTGAGCGCCCAGTTGGGCTCAAACGGGTTGCGGATGGCATGGATGTCGCACTGGAGCGCGGCCCGCAGCAAGGGGCGCAAGACGCGCGGAAACATATGCGCGTGCTTATGGGTGTCTACATGCGTCACCGGAATATCGGCCTGTTGCAGCTTGCGTATTTGTGCTGTGGCCTCTTTCTCGATTTCCGCTTCGGCAATGCGGCCGCGCAACAAGTCTGTCACAAAGGTGCTGAGTTTGGGCCGGAAGGCATCTCCGCTCACCAGGGAAGGGACTTCAGAGGGGGGCAATACCGGGGCACCGTCTAACAGAACCACGTGGCAGCCCACACCGAGCGAGGCATGGCGTCTGGCTTCTTCTGCGGCCTGGGAAAAGGAGCTGGCAGGAGCTGTCGCCATCAGCGTCGCAGAAGAAAGCGCTCCGGCAGCATGCAGTTCAATCACAGCCCGGTTTATGCCGGAAGTAAGTCCAAAATCATCTGCATTGACAATCAGACGACGCACAACTCCAAGTTTATCAGCGCATTGGAACGGCCTTCATACAGTTTTGATAAAATAAGGAAGCCTTGATGTCCCACCCTCAGGAAAGGGAGGGTTTTCCCTCAGGGCGGTTAGCTCAGTTGGTTAGAGCGCCTGCCTTACAAGCAGGAGGTCGCAGGTTCGAGCCCTGCACTGCCCACCATCTAAGTCAAATGAATAACAAGCAATAACAATTGATAGTTTGTGCGCTTTTTAAGCGCCGTCTTTCCCTGTTTACCTGTTGTGCTTTTTTGCGACTTTCTTCGCACGCTGTTCAACTGTTCGCCGATGAATGACATAGAGAGCGCACAATGCAAAACACCTGGCAAGACATTCTGATTCTGGGCCTGTTGGTGCTGCTCTTCGGCATGATCCACCGGAAACGTACTTCTCCGCGCCTGCTGTTCTGGATTGTGGGCTGGTTGTTTGTTCTGCTTCATTTTGCATCGCTCGAGCTGCGGCCTGTTACCAGCTTCTGGCAAAGCATGCAGGCCGCTGTCAGCGTTCTTGGGCTTGTCTTTTGCGGCATCTGCTTCATTCTTGCTTCGACCATTTCATTTCTGTCGAGACGGCGGCTGGTTTGGCTTGCGATCATTTCGAGCTTGCCGACGGTAGTGTACGTCTTTCTGGTTGCTTTTGATTACAACCGTGTGGCCCCGCTGGTCCTGCTTGCGAATTTAGGGGAATGCGCTGTCATATGGGTCGGCTCGCGCTTTGCCAAAAGAAAAAACAGGATTGTGTGGGCGAACAACCTGATTGCCGTTGGCTGCGGCAGCTGGATGCTTGTACTTATCGCGCATAAACAGGCCGGGTTGGGGCTGAACGCGATCCTGACCCAGTTATTTCTCATCAATGCGGTCCTTTACTGGGAGGACTTTCGCAGGGCTTCAGTTGGAGTTGTGACTGCCTCGGCTGGTCTGGTTGCCTGGGCGATGGTCTTTCCGGTGAGCGTGTGCGTGGGGCACTTTTTCCCACATCTGGCCGTCTCTCCAAACTTGTGGAATGTGCCGAAATACTTTGTGGAATTCGGCATGATGCTCACGCTGATGGAAGAGCAGATTGTGGATGCCGAGGCGCAGCGCGAGCAGTACCAGTTGTTGTTTGACAGCAATCCCCACCCGATGTTCATTTACGATCCGGAAACTTCCCACGCGCTGCGAGTAAATGATGCGGCCCTCGCGCAGTACGGATACACGCGGGAAGAGTTCCTGGCACTGCACCTGCTCAATCAGGTGGAAGTGCTGGACCGCATCGAATCGCAGAAGCTCATTTCCAAAGCCGGAGAGCCTCTACGTGCGACCGGACTGTGGAGACACTACCGGAAAGACAGCAGCTGGTTTTATGCCGAGATATCTTCTCACGTTATTGAGTTTGAAGGGCGCATGGCACGCTTCTGCATGGTCATTGACGTGACCGACAGACAGCGTCTCTATGAGCAGCTGGAGCACAGGGCCAATCACGATCCGCTGACCAATCTGCCGAACCGCTCTCATCTGGAGCAGCGCCTGCGGCACACACTGGAAAGCTCGTCCCGCCACAATCAGAAGGCGGCGATCATCTGCATTGATTTCGACCGCTTCAAGCACATCAATGATACGTATGGTCACGCCGTCGGAGACATCTGCCTGCAGGAGATTGCGGGTCGTCTGAAGAAACGCCTGCGCGAATCGGACACCGTGGCCCGGACTGGTGGCGAGGAGTTCACTGTCGTCCTGGGAGACCTGCACTCAGACGAAGATGCGGAGAAAGTGGCCGCTGATCTGCTTTCGGCTTTCAAAAAACAGTTCACGGTTTCCAATGCCACACTGGACCTATCGGCAAGCCTTGGCATCGCCATTTTCCCAGATCACGGGACGGATGCTCACCAGCTGTGGAGGGCCGCCGACCTAGCCATGTACCGCGCCAAACGGGCCGGAGGTGGGCGGTTCATGAAGGCAGACGGTGTGGAGCAGTCCATTATCACCATGTTCCATCCAGACCCGCTGAACTCTGACGCCTAACAGGCGGCCAGTTTCTCCCCCTCGATACTTTGCAAACACCCTCTCGCAATTTCCCGGTTGACACCACAGACGGATAGGAGAACAATCACATCAAACATTTCTGGCAGGAAATGTTTTGAAGGGGCATTGCACCTATGCTCGACCGCTTTACTACCAGCGACGTCCTCGAGCTTACAGGCGTTACCGCACGCCAGTTGCAATGGTGGGACGAAAAAGGCGTCGTGGTGCCCCGGCGCGAAGGCCGCAATCGCATCTATTCACCGGAAGATCTGGTTGAGATCACAGTTATAGAAGAGCTTCGCCGCAGGCGCATTTCGCTTCAACAGGTGCGTCGCGTTTTGCGTTTTCTGCGGCGAGAGGTGCATGCGCGTCTTGCCGACATTGTGCAAGGCCGAGAAGAGCATCATCTGCTGCTGGATGATCGCCATATTTATCTTGAGTCGGATTCCCGGCAGATCATTGACCTGATGCGCAACACAAATCAGCCGATGCTGTTGATATCTTTAACGGACGCAATGCGGCGTATCAATGTTGATTTGAAGGAGCTTCTGGCGCATGCCAAAAGAAGTCGCGTAATCGCAGCCGGAAGCAAAAGGAAGGCAACGGAACGACCCAAGAGCGCACCATCAGGCAGTCCCCAGAAACAAACCAGCAAGCCAGCCAGAAAAGGAGGCGAGAATGTCCGCAGAGCTGCAGTTGCTTGAAGAATGGATTCCGGAGCAAATGGAACCCGGAACGTTATTTGTTCTGGAAAACGCGGGGACCATGGGCGATGCCCGCAATCCCTACTGGGCAGTGCTCGCATGCCCGCGCTGCGGCGCCCTCGGGCTGATCACGAAGGCCCAGTTCATCAGCCTGGAGTCCATCATCTGTGGGGCGAACAACTGTTCCGCCGAGTATTTTCTGCGTGGAGATGAAATTGAGTACAGAAAGCCATATTGACGGCAGCCGGAGTGGAGTATGGATACAGTACACAAACTTATTCGTATTCATCAAGCCACGTGGTGGAGGTGTAATTCAATGAAATTTCAGCCGTTCGCTCTACTCCCGTATCTTAATCACGATTGTGCTGAATATTATTCTTTCAGGGATTGTGAGCTGGTGCGGAGTACCCGCAGGAATATTGACGATATCGCCTGCTGAGATTTCGTGCGTCTGACCGCCTGTAATGTGGGTGCCCTTTGTTTCCCCGTCAGGGCTGGCCTTTGAGTCCGGAATGGTGCCTTCGGTAGTAAGGGTAGCGTGACCCTGCTTCACAATGAAGACATCGTCATAGTGTGAGTGTATTTCCGCTCCTCCACTCTTTGTGCGGAGGCTAAGCTGAATTTTGTGGCTTCCATAATCGCCGAGCGTAGAGCCGCTGCTACCTGCTGATTCGGCCTTTGATGCTAAACCGGAAAGCTGCTGCTGAATGTCTTCTGTTGAAAAGTAATCGGCTTTGTTTGGCTGCTGTGCGTAGACGGCGCTGGCGAGTAAAGGAAGTGCAATGATAAGCAGATCACGTTTCATAAATATCTCCAGTTGTGTAATGAATGCATCTGTCCTTGTTTCAATGAAGAGGGTCCCACATTCTTCTTCGCTCGAGTTAACTTCATAACAAGCTTTGGACAGAAACGGAATCCATGTCTGCATAATCCTGATTTTCGCCACCCATGCCCCAGCAGAAACTGTAGGAACTGGTGCCTGCGCCGGCGTGAATAGACCATCCTGGTGAGATGATGATTTCGCGGTCTTTCATGACGAAGTGCCGCGTTTCATCGGCCGGTCCCATTAAGTGGAAAACGCGTGCGCTCTGCTCAAGATTGAAGTACATATAGATTTCAGAGCGGCGCATGTGCGTATGTGGAGGCATGGTGTTCCACACACTGCCTACCGCCAGGTGCGTGACACCCAGTTGGCAACTGCGTGCCCCCCGTAGATGAATGTATTTATAGATTGTGCGTTTGTTGCTGGTTTCCGTGCTGCCTAATTCGGTAGGATCGGCATCCTCTTTTCTTATGAGTGTTGTCGGAAAGGGGCTGTGCGCTTGATAACTCAGTAGATAGAAGACGGCTGGCTTCGCGTTATCTTCTGAAGCAAAGGTGATCTCACGATTTCCTTTTCCAATGTATAGGCAATCGAGATTGGCCAGATCGTACCTCTGGCCATTTACTGTGATGCTCCCCGCCCCGCCAATGTTTAATGCACCCAGTTCGCGTCGCTCAATAAAGTAGCTGGCCTTGAGGGCGTTGTCTGTGGGTAGCAGCAACGAAGACGATTCCGGTGCGGCAAACCCAACAACAGCGCGATCAAGGTCAACATAGGTAAGCTGGATGGTTCCAGGTTGGTAGAGTTTCTCAAGCAGAAAACTTTCGCGCAATTCAGCCGTCGTCATTCGCGGATACCTTAGGTGGTCTGCAAGCAGATGCATCTTCATTTGGTTCCCTATGCGGTGAAAGATTAAAGATTAATGTGTTGGAAGCTGTTCTAACAGCCAGCGAATGTATTCCTTGCCGCCCGCGAAGTTGTCATACGGTGGTGGAAGTTTTCTTCAATCTGTGTATTCGTTATAAAGCCAAGGGTCTACCATGCCAACTACTACGCCTTTGCCGTATCTGGCCTTTCCAAGCAGAACGCTTCCCTTATATGTCCATACGGCAGTAGAAGGCGGTTTAGGCGAAATGGTGCATATCTCTTTCATGAATAGAACGTGTGGAGCATGGAAGACCGGACCTTTTCCGGGGACATCAATACGCGCCATTTCAAAATGGTTACCCTCTTCAGCGTTGAGTTGCACATTGTTAAAGTGCATCCCGAACTTGTCCGCCAAAATATTCATGTGTTCAATGTCGGAGTGGGTAGGGTCATTTTGCATGATGACAAGCATTCCGCCGCTTTTCACCCAGTCTGCAACCACTCTGGCATCTGCCTCATTCATGTAGTGTGGGTTCTTGTTCCACTGTGGGTTGTCAGGCGAAACGATCAGGTAAACTTGTGTTTTGTTGAGATCGGATAAAGTTGGCGCTTTGGGCAGGGTCTCTGTCCTGAGTCCATATTCGCGCAGCATGTGGCCAAAAATGGAGTAGCCGCTGTTGGCGAAGTCGTCCCATTTGTAGTGGTAGAGAACGGTTTGTCCTGCGGCGTTTTTGCGTGTTTGGCTGTTGTACCAGGCATCCAGCAGGACGGTCTTGCCGCGTCCGAGTTTTGTCGTCTGAGCAGACTCGATTTCTGTTGCCGCCATCAGAAATGCGCCGACGCCTTTTGGGTCATTCCGGACGACTTCCTGAGATGTGTAGTACTCGTAGCTTCCATCGTTGCCAGGGCCTGTTCCGAGTCCGATGGCGCGGACCGTACCAGTGAGGGTGAGTCTACCGTCCGAGTCTGTCTGTACAAATTGCTTCAGAATGCCTTCCCATGCCCGTTCAGCGTTTTGTGCGTAGGATGGTTGCAGGTATCCCAACCGTACGCCTTTTGCAAGCGCATATGTAAACATGCAGAGGATTCAAAATAATTGTCCTTTTTATGGGGCTTGTCCATCACCTGATACCAGAGGCCAGTCTCTTTGTCCTGATACCTGGTGATGGAGGCAGCCAGCCTTCGCAAAATGTCGAGGAGTTGTGCGCGCCGGCCGTCCGACTGATAGTAGGGAAGTGTGTCTACGAGCGCCATCATATACCAACCCATACCGCGGGCCCAGAAAGTTGGCGATGCTCCTGTGGATTGGTTTGCCCAGTGCTGCTGTCTGGTTTCATTCCAACCGTGATAGAGCAAGCCGGTTTTTGAATCGTGTGCGTGTCTGGCCATCAAAACAAATTGCTTTGTGATGTCCTGAAAATCCTGCGGCTCATAGAAGGTGACTGCGTAGTTGGCATAAAAAGGTCCTGCCATTTACAGGCCATCGAGCCACATCTGGTTGGGATATTTTTGCTTATGCCAGAAGCCGCCTTCAGTAGTTCGCGGATGTACCTTGAGCTGATCGCGAAGCAGCTTTGCAGCTTTGTAATACTTAGCATCCTGGGTTACTCCATAGAGCAGGAGCAGTGTGCGCCCGAGTGCGAGGTCATCCAGCTCATTGTCTTCTGGCCTGTAGGTTGGAATCGAGCCATCACTGCTGACCAAATTGTCTACTGCGCTCTTGATGTATTTGTAGTAAGTCGCATCGCCAGTGTGATACCAGACATCTGCCATCCCCTGTAGCAGGACGCCGAGTTCATAATTCCATTTCCAGAGGGTGTCGTTCGCAACAAATTTTCCATCCGGCCAGCGTTGGGTCGTTGTATTCGCCATGCGCTGTGACCACGGAAGTTCCTGGGCATTCGAGGAAAGAAGGAGGGGCACGGTGAATCCGAGCAGAAGGAACAGGCAAAAGTATCGCACGCGCATATTTGGGTTCCGGCGAGTCAACTGCATCCGGTTAAGAAATGGTGTATCAAACGCTGACAGCAAATGTCTCAAAAAGCTGGCAATCACGTCCCGCTATCTGGGACTTAGTCTCGTTTTCTGGATTTGCTTGACAATTCTTCCGACCGCTCGTTAGTTTTGCAAACGTTTCCAATATTAACCTCCGTAGCAATTCTGATTGCTTCTACACGCGAAGGGCGAGCTTGTAGTTCCTGAGGAGAGGTCATGACATCCATTCATAAGTACCGCCTGCTGGTTCTGGCCGTAACGATCGTGCTGTTCCTGTGTTTTTCCGTCTCAGGAAATGCTCAGGCAGTGTCAGCAACACTTCTTGGCAGTATCAATGACAAGACGGGTGCGAGCATTCCCAACGCCAAAGTCTCGATCAAGGAAATCTCCACGGGGATCACTCATGAGGCTACTACCAATGCTAGCGGAAACTATACTTTTCCTGATCTGGCGCCAGGGGCATATTCGGTCACGGCAGAAGCTACCGGCTTCAAGAAGGAAACCCGAGCCAGAGTAGACGTAATTGTGAACACAACCACACGTGTTGACATGAACCTTGAGCCGGGAAGTACGACGGAAATCATTACGGTGACAGATGTTCCCCCGATTCTGCAGACGGATCGTGCCGATGTGAGTACGAAGTTTGAAGCGCGGCACGTGGAAGACATGCCGTTGAGCGTGAATCGAAATTTTCAAGGCTTGTTAAACCTTGTACCGGGTACTACGCCCGCAAGTTTCCAGCACTCACAATTTTTTAATGCGCAAAGTTCCTTGCAGACAGAAGTTAACGGCATTCCACGCATGGGAAACAGTTACCAGATTGAGGGAATTGATGATGATGAGCGTACAGGCTTGCTCCAGATCATGATTCCACCTGCGGATGCCATTCAAACGGTAGACATTTCAACGAATAACTTTGAGGCCGAGCTCGGAAGAGCCATCGGTGCGGTAACGAATGTCACCCTTAAGTCTGGTTCTAACGCTTTTCATGGGTCCGTCGTTGAATACCTGCAAAACAGTGTTTTCGATGCGCGTTCCTACTTCAGCAAGAAAGTGGGGCATGTTGCATACAACTATTTCGGAGGTAACTTCAGCGGGCCTGTCATTAAAGATAGGCTGTTTTTCTATGGAGACTATTACCGGACATCAGACCATGAATCAAACTCTAATGTTTTGACCATTCCGCCGAAGGAATTCTATACACCCAATGCCAATGGATATATTGATCTGAGCGCGCCACTCAAAAGCGATGGCACTGGCCAGATTTATGATCCATCCACTGGAAATGCGGATGGCAGCGGAAGGACGCCATTCCCGAATAATCAGATCCCATTGGGGCGTGTAAATCCGGTCTCGCTGAAGCTGTTGCAACTGTTGCCAGCTGAGATTGCAGGTACTTCATTATCTGCGCCGAGCAATAATTATTTTGCCGTTCTTCCTTTTCAAAAGTCGGCGGACTCGTATGACGCAAAAATTGACGCGCAGCTTGCTGAAAAGGACCATCTGAGCGGGCGCTTTAGCTTCCAGAAGGTAAATACATACCAAGCCCCTGTTTTTGGAGAGGTTGCTGGCGGGCCTGCCCAGGGCGCCTTTGAAGGAACTGGAATCCAGAACGCGTATAGCACTGGAGTCAACTATGATCGTGCGTTTTCATCAACTTTACTGACGGAAGTTCGTTTTGGGATAGCACACTACCACAACAACGCTACGCCAGCCGGATATGGTCATGACTATGCCACACAGATTGGGATACCGGGAGTGAACATCAGCCAGTTCACAAGTGGTCAGGTAGGGATTTCGCTTGGCTCCTTCAGCAGCCCGATTATCGGGTATTCTGCTTCGCTTCCATGGAGGCGCGGAGAGGCAAACATTGATTTTGTAAACCACTGGACAAAGATCATAGGTAATCACACCTTTAAGTTTGGTGGAGATCTGCGCCGGGTACAGGACAATCTATTACAGGACCAGACCTTCAGCCCGCGTGGCGTGATCACCTTCAGCGAAAATCAGACTTCCATCAAAGACGGCAAGACAAATGTCGCCAATGATATGGCCAGCTTTTTGCTGGATGTGCCGAGCCAGGTCGGGCGTGACATTAATACTTATTCGCCTGCCTATCGGCAGTGGTGGCTTTTTCTGTTTGCAGGAGACAAGTGGCAGGCCTCGCCAAAACTGACGCTTGATCTCGGACTGCGATGGGAGTTTTATCCGCCTGCTATCCCGGGCAAGTCCGGCGGATTTTCGAACTACGATCCAACAACGAGCACACTTGTCATCGCTGGAGTGGGTGGTAATCCTTCGAACCTGGGTATGAAGACGCGCTATACCTGGTTTGCTCCGCGTACCGGGTTTGCCTTCCGCGCAACAGACAAGACGGTTTTCCGCGGCGGGTTTGGTATCAGCTATATGCCGTTTCCGGACAATACATATGCCTATAACTATCCAGTCCGTGCAAACAACAGCTATCAGCCGCTGGGCGCGTATACTCCGGCTGTGCTGGATAACGGGCAGGTGGCAACATTTCAATCGGGCTTTCCAGCGCCTAAGCCTGTTACGATTCCTTCCAACGGGATTTTGCCTGCACCTAAAAATCAGTCCTACGTCGTGATTCCAAAGAACTATCAGAATCCTTATGTTGAGTCGTGGAATATGGCAATTGAGCAGGCGCTTCCTGGTCAATTTACGATGCAGCTGTCTTATGTAGGTAATCATGGGGTTCGAATCGGTTCCGCACAGAATGTGAACCTTCCCCCTGCATTAGGATTGGGTCCGACAGCAGAACCAGAAGCTATTGCTTTTGGGCGCACGGCGGCAACAAATGTTTACTTCTTAGGGTTTTCATCGAATTACCAAGCATTGCAGGCGCAACTGACGCGTCGATTCAATAATGGTCTGGCGACAGAGACTGCTTTCACCTGGGGCAAGGGACTGGGTTATCAGAGCGGTGACGATGGCGGTCTGACTTTCTGGATAGACCAGCGGCATAACTATGCTCCGAATGATTTTGACCGTCGGCTCAATTTTGAAGAGAGCTTTACCTATGAATTGCCATTCGGAAGAGGAAAACGGTGGCTTAGCCACGGCTTCAGCTCGGTTGCATTTGGCGGATGGAAGCTGTCTGGCATCATTTCTGTTGTGTCCGGCACGCCATTTACGGTGACAGCAAATGGCGGATCTATCAATACGCCAGGACAGACACAGACGGCGAACCTCGTGAAACCATTCCATGTGCTTCATGGAATTGGGCCAGGGAAGGAATGGTTTGATCCGACGAGCTTTACGCAACCAGTGGGGTGCACGGGCACACCTTGTTCTGTCCGTTACGGAACCACGCTGGGCAGTTCTGGACGGAACCAGTTCTATGGCCCTGGATTTATTCAGGACAATGTTTCTGCCTTTAAGACTTTCCCGTTGTGGGAAAATCTGACATTAGAAACACGAGTGGATGCTTTCCAATTAAGCAACACTCCGCAATTTGGTAATCCCAGCGCTTCCATCACCAGCGGCACCTTTGGACAGGTTACTTCTACCATTGGATCAGGCTCCGGTGTAAACGGAACAGGCGGCGGCCGGGCTTTACAGCTCTCTGGAATCATTCGATTCTGAATTCCAGGATGATTGCTCTTCATCCTTCGATACCGTTCTCCGGTACGAAATCTGAAGAACGCTCCTTCTTCGCCTGATTGCCGTTATGGATGCGTTACCATAACTTTGTTGCTGATTCTGGAGGTTGCATGTCAATTTCGCGTCGAGCATTTGTGGGCGGTCTGACCGCTTCAGGACTTATGTCAACCGTGTCGGCCCTGGCCCAGAGAATGAAGAGCTGCCCATTTCGCCTCTCTGTAATTAACGACGAGATCAGTCAGGACTTTGACCATGCGTGCTCGGTAGCAGCCAATGATTTTGGACTGGATTGGATTGAGCTGCGTGGTATGTGGAACAAGAACATCAGCAATCTCAGTTCAAGTGAAATCGCAGAGGCACAGCGTATTCTTACCAAATACAGGCTGCGTGTTACCGATATTGCCAGTCCGCTGTTTAAAACAGATTGGCCGGGCGCACCTGCTTCCAAATTTTCTGAACACCGCGACCAGTTCAAGGCCAGCTTCGATTTCAAGCAGCAGGACGAGTTGCTGGATATCTGTATTGAAACAGCGAAGGCATTTAAAACAGACCGCATCCGCTGCTTCGACTTCTGGAGGCTCGATGATCCACAGAAATATCGAGCTGCCATTAACGACAAGCTGCGTGAGGCGGCAGAAAAGTGCGCGAAGCACAACCTGATTCTTGTTCTTGAGAACGAGATGTCGTGCAATACGGCCACAGGTGAAGAGGCGGCAGCTGTTCTGAAGGCAATTCCGAACAAGAACTTTATGCTGAACTGGGACCCAGGCAATGCGGCGACTTTCCCGGACAACACACCGTACCCCAACGGTTATGATGCCCTGCCAAAGGATCGCATTGGACATTGCCACTGCAAAGATGTAAAGCGCCTGCCTGGCGGTAAGTACGAATGGGCGCCGGTGGGAGCAGGTGTAGTGGATTGGGTCGGTCAATTCAAAGCACTGAAGCGCGATGGATACCACTATGCGGTAAGCCTCGAGACGCACTGGCGCGGTGCAGGCACTCCGGAAGCCTCAACCCGCGTCAGCATGCAGGGTCTGAAAGACACGTTGAAGAAGGCAGATATAGAGTGCTGAAGTGCTGCTACTGCGCGCATTTGCTACGCGCTCTCCGCAAATAGGTCTGACAGCATCTGGCCTGCTTTTGATGTGAAAACCTCATCGAGGGTTTCCAGATGCTGTATTCTATCCACGCGAAAGGTGCGAAAGTCATTGCGCATTTCGCACCATGCAGCCATGGCCCATGTTTCACCCCAGAAATAGAGGGCCAAATGGATGCGCACGTCTGACACTGGACTGGCCATCTTCGCGGATGTATATACGATAAGAACAATCCGGTGTTCCTGTGCTGCGCTGTGCAGCATGTCGAGGCGCGAAACCCAGGGCATAGAGCAAGACCTCATCTGCGCGCTCGCGTACTTCCAGTGGAAGTACCGCCACGATCTCTTCACGCGCAAACATCAGAGGCGGGGGCATTGAAGTCGCGGCGGAGGGGTAGCCCACTCCTGCTTCGCCGATAAGCCGATGATAGGTACGCCGGAAAGTTGCAGATTTTTCCGGGCCGTCTACCCTCGGCAACCCTCGGTGCCGAATTGCGTATCTCAGTTCGAGTACTTTGCGTGTAAGGAGCGAAATATGAACGGATGGAAGTTCTGGACGGCATTTGCAGTCGGCATCGCAGCGGGAGCAACGATCGCATTGCTTTACGCTCCGCAAACAGGTGAGCGGACCCGCCGGCAGGTGCGCCGCAAACTGGAAGATGCGGCCGATTATGTGCACGATACCGCAGATACTCTTGGTGAGCGTGCTATCTCAGCATACAAAGCCAGCAGAGAAGCAGTGGAAGATGCTCTGGATTCCGCCAGCAGCGCGTATTCCACAGCGGCAAAACGCGTGAGAAGTATTGTGTAAGCACAATCACCAGACGGTCGCTCCACCCCTGGAGCGAGATTAATGGGGGGTCGGCTGAGAGTCGGCCTGTCCAGCAATATATAGGGAAAGGGGTTTCCTGACACTTCATCACCCAGAAGATGATGGAGAAAGGCGACACGAGAAGGAAAATCTGCATGGCCCAGGGGCCCCGCTCAGCTTTCTGATTCCTGCACCATGCGGAGAGCGAACCGGGTAGCGGAATACTGTGCACCCGCAAGAAGAATTAATCCGGTGAGAAAGGCCCACATCATCAGAGTGACGGAGACAGAGAATGGTCCGTACACGGCGCGCAGGTCAAGCCATGGCAGGACTTTTACGAAGAGCCATTTGGCGCCTTCCCAGATGAGTCCAGTCACGATGCCCGTGGGCAGGACCGCACGCAGAGGCAATTTCCGGTTCGGCAGTGCCCAATAAATGATGGAGAACAGCGCAACGCTCAGAAATGCGGCTGAAATCCGCAGAAAGCCTCGCTCAAAAAACAGATAGACGATGTTATTGGTCTGCCCGAAGAAGATAAATCTGAGTACCTCACCCTGAGCGGCGGTAAATGCGATGGAAGTCAGCGCTAATAATCCCACGCCGAGCGCCAATGCGAGCGAGACAAGCTGGTTCATCACGTAGCTGCGGTTTTTGTTTACTCCCCAGACGCGGTTCAGGGCCACTTCCAACGGCAGGAAGACGCCGGTGGAGGAAATGAGCAGCATGACCAGGGAGAGCACCTGTACGCCTCCGCGTGGATTGGCCAGCCGGCTCATATTGCGGACAACGAAATCCTGATTTGAGGGCAGAAAATAGCGCAACATGTCGCCGATCACGTCCTCCATTGCCTGAGAATGAAAGACGCGGCGCGCAAGCGTGAACATAAGCACGATGAAAGGGAAGAGTGAGAGGATGGCATTGGCCGCCACGCTGAAGGCGTACGTATGCACCTCAGTCTGCGTTAGATAGCGCGCGAGCGAAACGGTCTGGTTCACAACACCATGGTTGCGTCGGGGTGGGCGGGCCAGCGGTGGCACAGCATCTTTTAGCGGCATAGCAACTGCTGCACAAGAGAGGAGATCGGCATAGAGTTATGATAAACAGGGCTGAAGAGCGGTGTGCCTTTTCCGGCCCTGGGGCCGTCTAGGTAAAAAGGCCATTCCACTGGCAGTTCCTTCACCTTCTTCCGTTACAAAGAGCCGCCTTTTTAAAATTACCAAAGGCCAGTGTCCTTTGGTAACTTACTGAAAATTATTGGCTTTGGTCCCATTTTTTACTTGATTTCTCAAGTGCTTTCCTGCCATAACATATGGCACAGTCTGTCTTTCAGGACGACTGAGTAATCGTTGGAAGGCCAGTTGTTTGTGTTTAGTAACAGTTTCTGGAAAATCTACCTGGATTGAAAAGGCTGCCCTTCGCAGAAGTGGCGGCCTTTGGTTTCTTGGGGTGTCTTTTTCCGGAAGCTCACAATGAGAAAGGAGTTCGCGTGAAAGAGCATGGTGTTGTGAAGTGGTTCAATGGAGCCAAAGGCTATGGATTTATCCAGCGTTCGACGGGAGAGGATGTTTTCGTCCACTTCTCCGCGATCCAGGACAGCGGATACAAGACCCTGAACGAGGGCGAATCAGTAGAGTTTGAGTGCCAGCAAGGCCCAAAGGGACTTAGCGCCGCCAACGTAGTGCGCAATAACTAGGGTCCCTTACTCTGACAGCATAGACGATCACGTCCGCAGATTTTGCCCGGCAAAAGTTGTGGACGTGGGTATTTTGTACCTGTGTTTCGTTTTCCTGCGCGGAACGCAGTGCTGTGCTTTTCTCATACGTACCTCCTTCCTGCCCGATATGCACTCACTAAGGTAAGAGAGTTAGATCCATAAGTATGTCCCGGCAAGTCCACGGAATATGTACTTTGGGTCCGATTACTATTCAAAGCACGAAATCTAAGTCAATATGTAGTTAAATTCCTTCCGGACGATCCGATGCCGAAAGAGTCGCCTCTTATTTTCGTCGTAGATGATGAAGTGCTGATTACCGAGACACTGGCGATGATTCTGCTTGCAAATGGCTACTCCGCGCTGCCGTTTATGGATCCGCTGAAGGCATTGAGCTACGTAAACATGCGGGTCCCTGACCTGCTTTTAACTGATGTTCGCATGCCTCATATGTCAGGAGTGGAACTTGGGATTGAGGTCCGAAAAAGATGCCCGGCGTGCAAGGTCCTTTTGTTCTCCGCACACGTGACATCGGGTGATCTGCTGAATGATAAGCGCATTGCGAGGGAAGGCTTTCATTTGCTGGAGAAACCTGTTCCCCCAAAAGAGCTGCTGGAGAAGATTGACGATCTTCTGACCTGAACGATCAGGAGCGCTCGATTTGTCGGATGGCCCACTCCGCAGACTCAGCCAGCACGGCATCGCTCTCGGATGCCCATTCCCGCAGCTTGGGCAAAAACTCCTTCCGGCCGCTGTTTCCCATGGCAATGGCAATGTTCCGGCGCAGTCCTTCGAATTTTGCGCGCTTCACGGGTGAGCCGAAGAAGAGTCTTCCGAAGTCTTCCTGGCTTAATTCTGCCAGCCAGCCGAGCGCCGGGTTCACCAGTTCAGGGCGCGGAATCATCTCAGGGTCTGCGGCAATGGGAGCTTTCCGGTTCCACGGGCAAACGTCCTGGCAGATATCACAGCCAAAGATCTGCCTCCCGATGGCTTCGCGCAAATCCATTGGCAGCGGTCCGCGCTTTTCAATCGTCAGGTAGGAGATACAGCGGCTTGCATCCATCTGATGAGGGCCGGTGAGTGCTCCTGTCGGGCAGGCGTCTATGCAGCGGGTGCAGCTTCCGCAGCGGTCCGCAGCGAGGGAGGCACGCTCGTGGTCAGGAACTTCAAGCGAGGTGAGGATCACCCCCAGAAAAAACCACGAGCCAAGCTTCTGATTCAGAATGCAGGTGTTTTTTCCTGTCCAGCCAATTCCGGCATACCGCGCATATACGCGTTCCACCAGCGGGCCAGTATCCACGTAGCATTTCGATTCAAACGGCCCAAGATGCTCGTGCAGTGAGGCGTCCAGCTTTTGCAGCCGCTTGAGCAGTACATTGTGATAATCGCTGGGTATGGTCTGGCCCTCGCCAGACTGCCGCGCAGTCCAGGCATAACGTGCGATCCATCCGGCACCTTCCGGCGCAGTGTGGATGGAAAGCGGCTGGTCCGAGTGATAAGAAGCTGCGCATACAATCACAGATTTGGCCCACGGGGCAGCGGCCCGCAATGAGGAGCGCACCAGGTCACCCGCGTCATTGCGTCGCTTGAGATACTCCATCTCCCCGGCGTTGCCTTGTTCCACCCAGGAAGTGAAGCTTTCGCGCTCGCGTATGTCTTCCGGAGAGCCCGGATCCGGCACTCGCGCAATCCCCGCGGTGGAAAAGCCCGCTGCGACCGCTTTTTGCGCGATGAGTTCGTGAAGTGATAGCGGCATGAAAAAATGCTCTACTCTATGGTAGTTGAGTAGGCTGGTTGAGAAGCGAGAGCACATTGCCACCTGATACAAGTGTGATGACAGGAACGATTCCGCGGCACCGGTGGCGCATTGCCTTTCTGCTTGCGCTGGGTGTGCTGGTGAACTACTTCGATCGCGTAAACCTTTCCGTTTCGCACAATGCGCTGTATGCAGCATTTGGAATTTCTGACATCACCTTTGGCTATTTACTCGGCGCGTATAACTGGACCTACGCTCTCTGCCAGCTTCCGATTGGCGTCGTTCTGGACAAGCTTGGCGTACGGAAAGTAGGCCGCATCAGCACGTTTTTGTGGAGCATGGCTTCCTTTGCTGCTGCGCTGACGCCGAATATTGGGGGCTTCTTTGCTGCGCGCCTGCTGCTCGGCGTGGGAGAAGCGCCGACATTTCCTGCGAACGCAAAAGCGGTGGGCTACTGGTTCCCACCGAAGGAGCGAAGCTTTTCGACGGCACTGTTTGATGCGCAGGCCAAATTTGCCTCGGCCATTGGAGTGCCGCTCATCGGAATTCTGTTGCTGCACATTGGCTGGCGGTTAAGCTTTGCCGCAACGGGAGTCATCAGCTTTTGCTATTTCCTGCTTTTCTGGTGGATCTATTGTGATCCGCAAGACGACCCCGGCCTTACTGAGATTGAAAGGAATTACATAGAAAGCGCAGAGACAGACGATGAGGCAAACGGCGCTACTCTGGGAGAATCCGCATCGCTGGGCTATCTCTTGCGCCAGAAGAAGGTCATAGGGCTAGCACTGGGATTTGGATCATACAACTATGTCTTCTACCTGCTGCTGACCTGGCTCCCGAGCTACCTCTCACGGTCGCTGCACATTGATTTGCTGCAGTCATTTCTCTATACGGGAGTTCCATGGTTGTTTGCAACCATCACTGACCTGATGATCGGCGGCTGGCTGGTGGATGCGCTGATTCAGCGCGGATGGAGAGCAGACCTTGTGCGACGGACGGTCTTGATCGGAGGCACGGCGCTGGGGCTGGGCATCTTTGGAGCGGCGTACGCGCATACTCCCACGCAGGCACTCTTTTGGATCAGCCTTTCGATCAGTGGGCTGGCTGCTGCCGCACCGGTGGGGTGGTCTGTGCCGACGCTGATTGCGCCGCGCAGGAGTGTGGGGACTCTGGGAGGCATTCTGAATTTTGCCAACCAGATATCAGGCATCGCTGCGCCGATTGTCACCGGATACCTGGTGTCGGCGCAGCATTCGTTTGCTCTTGCCTTCGGGGTGGCCGCGGCATATCTTGTCGCGGGCATTGCAGGATACATCTTCCTGTTAGGAAAGATCGAGCCAGTTCCGGGCGAAGCTCACTTGACCGTGTAGTTGAGCTTCTCTCCTGTGCGTGAATTGAGCACGGTCAAAGTTCCCGCTGGAGACAACGTGAATTCAATATCGTGCCCGGTGTCCGTTCCCTGAAGATTGGCGATGTATTTTACATCCGTGTTGTCGGCACCGCCCTCTTTGGAGTAGTGCAGCTGCCAGAGTGCCTCCAGCCGTGGGACTTTTTGGAAGGTTTTGAGCGTGGGTTTTGAGCCGCCTTTGGTTTCACCATTGTCCATAAACGCCGCTTGCGGATGGATTGCATCTACCAGCGCGGGGCTGGAGCTTTGATACCAGCCGTGGTGGGAGACGATCAGGACAGGCACATGCCCGAGCCTGTTGACCGGACACATGAGCTGCATTTCCTTGTCCCAGGTCAGGTCGCCGAGGTCAAGGATGCGCGCCTTTCCGAATGTGATGAGGACCCCGAGCGAGTGCGAGTTTTCAGTTTTGTCAGCTGTACGCGTCTCAGAAGACTTGCAGAAGACATTCTGTTCTCCGCCTCCGGGCAGGGAGTGGTCGAGCAGATTACCATTTGAGCTGACGACCAGCGCTGTCATCCCCTGGATGGGCAGAATCTCGCCGACTTTCGGTGTGAGATGGCCGTATTTCCCTGATGCGAGGAGCTTCTGGTATGCCTCGTAGCCATCTTCTGTCGCTTTATCTGATGTTTCAAAGTTCGGGCCGTGGTCAATGAATGTGCCAATGGGAATGCGCGCAGCGAGTTGCGGTACGCCGCCTACGTGGTCAGTGTGATAGTGCGTAATCAGCAGATAATCAATTTTGCTGATGCCCGCTTTCTTCGCGGCTGCGACTATGCGATCGGCATCGCGGCCATGGTTGTCGGGCCAGCCTGTATCAATTAACAGCGACTGGCCAGCGGGGGTTACGAACAGTGTGGATTGGCCGCCCTCCACGTCAATGACGTAGACACGCAGGTCTTTGCTGCTCTGCGCACTGGCAGCTGTAAGGCTGGCAGCCATAAGGCCGCACCAGACGATCAGCTTGCGTACTTTGTTCATGGCTTTTCCTTTGGAGAAACAGTAGCGCGGATCGCGCCGGTAGAGATGCCCCCGTCAACCAGCAACGTCTGCCCGGTGACGTAGCGGCTTGATTCCGAAGCAAGAAATACAATCGCGCCGTCGAGGTCATTCGGAGCGCCAGGGCGCTTGAGCGGAATCCGGTCCACGAGGTACTCGACCCACTCCTTGTTTTCATATAGCACCTGATTTTGCGCGGTCTTGAACCATCCCGGAGCAAGGCAGTTTACCGTCACTCCATACCTGCCCCAGTCGTCGGCAAGGCTCATGGTGAGCTGGCGAATGCCGCCCCGGCTGGCCGTATAGGGCCCGAGCCCCGCGTATCCGGCAACGCTGGTGACCGATCCGATGTTGATGATGCGGCCATATCCATGCTGGACCATATTGCGCGCGATGGCCTGCGCGACAAAAAAACTTCCGCGCAGATTGGTGTCGAGCACAAGATTCCAGTCCTCCCAGGTGACATCCAGCGCAGGTTTGCGTACGTTGCAGCCCGCGTTGTTGACCAGAATATGGATCTTCCCAAACGCGGCGATGGCATCCTGCGCCATTCGCTCGATGCTGCCATGGTCGCGCACATCCAGCTCAAGCGACAGGACACGGCGTCCCATCCCCTTTAGCTCGGCTTCAAAACCGGCCAGCATCTCACGTCTGCGGCTGGTGAGGATGAGGTCGGCACCGGCTTTTGCCAACGCGCGCGCAAAGTATTGTCCAAGGCCGCGGCTGGTTCCTGTCACAATGGCAACCTGTCCGCTCAGGTCGAAGAGTTCGCTCATTGCGCCACCTCGCTTGTGGGCGTCAGCACCACCTTCATCAGGTTTGGCTCGTGCGCATACAGGCGCGAGAACCATTCAGGCCCATCTTCAAGAGGAGCGACGGCTGTAATCAGTGGCTTCACGCGAATCTTTCCAGCGGCCATCAATTCCATGGCTTGCGGATATTCTCCTGCGGAGGCCGCCGTGCCTTGCAGGCGAAGCTGACGCGTGACCACCTTCTGCAATGGCAGGGTGACTTCCGGTGAAATGTTCCCGATCAGAACAACCGTACCGCCCTTGCGCACGCCATCAATGGCGGCATTGACGGTTGCGTTGGCGCCCACGGCTTCAAAGGCTACGTCAGCATTCAGGCCCTGCAACACGGTGCTGTCAGCAGGCAGTGTTTCGTCTGCGCCCATTTTTCTGGCCAGCGAGAGGCGCGTTTCGTCTACATCCACAACGATGACACGCGAAGCTCCCAGTGCTTTTGCTGACTGCAAAGTGAGCAAGCCAATCATGCCCGCTCCAATTACGAGCGCCGATTCGCCGCCCTTCAGCCCGGCCAGCCGCACGGCGTGGAGTGCGACGGAAACGGCTTCCAGCATTGCTGCTTCAAAAAAAGAAAGCGATTCCGGCAAATGATAAAGAATCCGCTGCGGGATTGCGATGTACTCGGCAAATGCTCCATTGCGGCGATAGTCGCCACAGGAAACGCCCACCACCTGCCGGTTGTCGCACAGGTTTACTTCCTCGCGGCGGCAATACTCACAGTTGCCACAGTACACGGTCGAGTCAAACGTGACGCGGTCGCCAGGTTTAAATCCGGTGACGTGCGCACCTGTTTCTTCCACGGTCCCGGCGGCTTCGTGGCCCATCACAATGGGCGGGATGCGGCGGCCAGAAGTACCGTCATATCCATGCACATCGCTTCCGCAGATGCCACAGGCGGCGACCTTGACCAGCACTTCACCGGGGCCGGGCACAGGGCGGGGAATATCCGCAAGCTTAAGGTGCTTATATTCAGAGAGCAGCAGCGCCTTCATTTCTACCTTTTTATTCCTTTACAGTTGCATCGCGCAAAAAGTCGTAATTGCCCGAGGGTGAAAGATGGATGTTCTGTAATCGCCGGCTGTGAACGAGCACCGTATCCAGATACCACAGATTGATGGTTGGCAAATCGCGGGCAAGGATCTCCTGCACGCGTGCGTAATCCTCTTTCTGTTTTTGCCGGTCCACTCCTGAAGCAGTATCGTCAAGCAGGCGGTCAATTTCCGGATTGCTGTAAAAGCCGCGGTTCGCACCATGCGGAGGAAAACTGGAGGTTGCGAACGAGTAGCGAAAAATATCGGGCGCTTCATTTCCACCAATCCAGCGTGAGGGCGCTAGCTGGAAGATGCCTCGGCTGATGTCCGCATAAAACGTGGCAAACTCGTAGCTGCGGAGATCTACCGCGATGCCCACCTGAGAAAGCTGCTGTTGAATGGCCATCGCCAGCAGGCGGCTGCCTTCATCGGTGGAGGTCTTCATGCCGATGTGAAAGCGGATGCCATTATGCTGGCGCGGATGTCCTACTTCATCGAGGAGATGGTTCGCGGCGGCCGGATCATAGGTGTGAGGTTCGACGGCGCCATTCCACGCCCAGTGCTCCGGCGGCAAAACGCTTTCTGCCAGCCGCGCCTGATCCCGATAGAGTGAGTGAATCAGCAGAGGGCGGTTGATGGCCAAAGCGATGGCACGTCGCACACGCGCATCGCGCAGAATAGGATCGCGCGTGTTGAAGATGAGGTACATCAACGTGGTGCCTGGACCGGAACCAATCTGCAAATCGCGCTCGTTCCGCAGAGCATAGGCGGTATCAGCAGGCAGAGCATTGATGGCTGCATCTGCCGAGCCTTTCTGCAATTCCAGAGCGCGCGTGGTTGCGTCTGGAACCACTGCGAAACGGACGCGTTGAATGGAAGGCATGGCAGCCCAGTAGTGGGCTGCGCGCTGAATGATAACGTCTTTGTCCTGCTCCTGGCTGACGAACTCGAATGGGCCGCTGCCGACTGGATGCTTCCAGAAATCGCGCCCGCTGCCGGCAGGCACAACGCCAAATCCGCCATCGCTTACGTTCCAGAGCAGTGCCGGGTCGGGCTTTTTAAGATGCACCACGACCGTAAGAGGGTCCGGCGCGTCAATGCGGTCAATGGTCTGATACGCGTTCGCCTTCACGCTGATCACTTTCCCCTGAAGAATGGAGTCGAGCGTGTATTTCACGTCGGCAGAGGTGAGCGCGCGTCCATCATGAAAGTGAACACCACTACGCAGACGAAAAATGTATGTCAGCGTATTGGGCATTTCCCACCCTTCGGCGAGCGCTGGCTGGGGGTTAAAGTGGTCATCCTTCCGCACGAGCGGGTCGAAGAGAAGCGAATCAATACGCTCAGACTGCGCATCCACACCAATGCGGGGATCGAGATTTGTGGGGCTGCTCTCAATCAGCACGGTGACTGTGGTGTCTGGCGCATGATAGCGGTTGCACCCAACGATCACGAAAGCAAGCAGCAAGAGAGGCAGCTTCTTAAACATACGTAATCTGCCCCAGAATGGCAGGATGCGCTGCTCCTGTTGCCGATGGTACGTTTGCAGGTCTGCCGTGCCATGTGTGGTAGGCGAGCAGGGCAAATGCGGCTGCCTCTTTCGCCTCCACTGGAAGGCCAAGAGCGCTGGTATCGAGCAGTGTACATCCCACTGGCTCCAGACGTTCGCGTAGCAACTTCATCAGCGTAGCGTTTTTTGCGCCGCCACCGGAAACGATGTAGTCCACGGGGGTGCCGCGCTGAAGCCGGGGCCGGACAAAACGAGTGAAGGCAAGAGCAATGCTTTCGGACGTGAGCGCAGTAGCCGTCGCCACCATGTCTTCAGCGCTGGCGCCAGCTTTGCGGCACGCGCGCTCAAATGCCTTTACGAAAGAAACACCATATTCCTCGCGCCCCGCAGACTTTGGCGGCGCCGCCTGAAAGTAGGGATCACGCAGGGCTGATTCCACAACGCTTTGCAGCACGCGTCCTCGCGCAGCAATTTTTCCAGCGCGATCATACGGCTTGCCAAAGAGCTGCTCTGTCAGGGCGTCCATGACCATGTTTCCCGGGCCAGTATCAAACGCAAGGAGCGCATCCATTCCCGATGCGGGAGGAATCAGCGTCAGGTTTCCAATGCCGCCAATGTTCTGCAGCACACGCGCACGCTTTGCATCAGCAAACTGCACGTAATCCAGCAATGGAACCAGAGGGGCACCCTGGCCGCCTGCGGCCATGTCCGCGGGGCGAAAATTGCTTACGACGGGTACGCGCATTTCTGCGGCAATCAGCGCGGGTTCGCCAATCTGCCAGGTGCAGGCAATTTTTTTGCCTGCATACAAGGCGGGCGTGCCCTGATGATAAATGGTCTGGCCATGGCATCCGATCAGCTCAAGTCTGCACGGATGGTCTGCGAGAGTTTTACGAACGGCCTCTGCGTACGCAATTCCCAGCCGCCAGTTCAGGCGCGCCAGTTCTGCAGTCGAGGTGGACTTGGCGTCCATCGCAGCCAGCACCGCTTCTCGCAGCGATTTCGGCAGTGGGAAGGCTTGATGCGCGCGCAACGACAATGCAAGCCGCTCCTTTTGCGGACGAATCCGCACCAGAGCAACGTCAATACCGTCGGCCGAAGTGCCGCTCATGACACCCGCAACGGTCATGGATCGGAAGGGAAGTGGGTCCAATCGAAATGCCTCAGGATTCAAACCATATTGTACTGATTCAGCCTGTAAAATCACCGTATCAGGAATGCCTATGCGTGCCGCTGTTCTTCGTCATCCTGCGCCAATCGAGCAGAATCCACTGCGAATGGAAGATGTGGCTGTGCCGCAACCGGACGCTGGAGAAATTTTGCTGAAGGTGGAAGCCTGCGGCGTCTGCCGTACAGACCTGCATATCGCCACCGGAGAGCTGCCGCCTCGTCTGCCGGCGGTTGTGCCCGGACACCAGATTGTAGGCCGCGTTGCAGCGCTCGGCAGCAACGTAACGCATTGGACAAAAGGCGCGCGCGTTGGCGTGTCCTGGCTGGGTGGAACCGATGGCTCGTGTCTGCTCTGCCGCAAAGGTATGGAAAACCTCTGCGACAACCCCACGTTTACCGGATACACGGTAAACGGCGGCTATGCAGAATACGCCGTGGCCCGGGCCGATTTCTGCGTGCCTCTGCCCGAGGACACACCCGCAACCCGATTGGCCCCTCTGCTTTGCGCTGGAATTATTGGGTTCCGCAGTCTTTGCGTGGCGGAGGTGCAACCCGGCGATCGCGTCGGGCTTTTTGGATTTGGCGCGTCGGCGCATCTTGCCATTGAGGTGCTGAAGCACTGGCGATGCGAGGTGTATGTAGCCACGCGAGGCGCTTCGCACCAGCAGCTTGCCCGCGAGCTTGGCGCAACGTGGGTGGGAGAAGCAACAGAGCGCCCTCCCGTCTCGCTGGACCGCGCTGTGACCTTTGCTCCCAGTGGCGATGTAGTGATTGCCGCGCTGGCCTCTCTGCGAAAGGGCGGCATTGTGGCGATCAACGCCATCCATCTGGATCGTATTCCGCAGTTCGACTATGACACGCTGCTGTGGGGCGAGCGGCAATTGCGCAGTGTCGCAAACATGACGCGCGAGAATGCGCGCGATTTCGTGGCCCTCGCCACTGAAATTGGCATTCATCCTCGCGCAACAATTTTCCCATTGGAAAGCGTGAATGAGGCGCTCGCGGCCGTGTATCGCGATCGGGTGAATGGCGCAGCAGTGGTACAAATTGCTGATGCTTAAATCCCTTCGGCTGCGGTACTATCTCAACGAATGAGAAAAGAACGCCTGCTTGTCTGGGTCCTGATTGTATTGGCAGCTTGCACCGCGTCTGCCTTGGCGCAAAACAATGTTCCTGTGCCGCAAAGCTGCACGCCGGACGTGAACCAGAAACTCGGTGATCTGCTGAATGCGCAGCAGACTGGCCCGGTGGACAACGTAATGGTCTGCGGCATTACCGTCAGTTCTTCGCGCACGCAGCGCGGTGGACCACACGGTAGTCATGAAATTCTTCCGCTGCGCGTCAAGTTCCCGGATGGAAATATGCACCTCATCGAGGTGGTCACGAATGATGATCTTGACGGCGTTGTGACGGCCCCTGTGAACGCGCAGGTGTATGCCTATGGTCAGGCGTTTTTCCCCTCGCGCGGGCACTTTGCCGCTGGAATCCATGATGTGCACTGCTCAACACACCGCGGCGCGGACAATGGATGGGTCGTGGTCAACGGGCAAAAGCATCCGGCCAGTTGTTCATCATTGAGGTAAAGGTATGACGTTCACGCCGACCACCATCGCAGCCCTCATTATTGCTGCCAGTTTCGCAGCCGGACTGAACGTGTACGCCACGGTGCTTACGCTCGGATTGCTGGCGCATCTGCACTGGATTGCGCTTCCCGCAGGTCTGGATGTTCTGAACAACTGGTGGGTCATCAGCGTAAGTGGTGCCATGTTTGCAGTGGAATTCTTTGCTGACAAAGTCCCTGGCTTTGACATGATCTGGAACGCGCTGCACACATTTGTGCGCATTCCGGTGGCAGCGCTGCTGGCCTATCGCGCCAGCGACCAGTTGTCGCCAGAGATGCAGCTTCTGGCAGCCGTGGCTGGCGCAGGCATCGCAATTGTCTCCCACGGCTCAAAGACCGCTGTGCGCGCCGCGGTAACACCGACGCCGGAACCGGTTTCAAACATCGTCCTCAGCACTGGCGAGGATGTAATCGCGGTAGGTGTAACCTGGCTGGCCACGCGGCATCCTTTCGTTGCTGCTTCCATCGCCGTTGTTTTCCTGGTGCTCGCCGTTTTTGCGGTACGCTGGCTAGCGCGATTTGTCCGGCGCATGTGGAGCAGGCCTAAAGCTGCCGGCGCTGTGTGATGCGTTACCCTGTTTCTAGCGAATGACAAGCGGCCACAATCTCACAGTCGCCATCACAGGAGCCAGCGGTTCCGTCTTCGGGCAGATACTTCTTCAATCGCTCGAAGAAGACCAGCGTGTTTCCCGCATCCACCTTGTCGCATCAGAGAGTGCGCTGCGCGTAATGGCCGAAGAGCTCGGCCTGAGTGGACGGAATGTTCTGGTGGAAAAGCTGCTCGGGATATCGTCTGCCAAAATCCAGCAACATGCCGAATCTGATATTGGTGCGCCGATTGCCAGCGGAAGCTATCCTTCCCACGGAATGATTATTCTACCGTGCAGCATGGGTACTCTTGCCGGAATCGCCAATGGCATGGCACAGAACCTGATTGAGCGGGCCGCAGACGTCTGCCTGAAGGAGCGGCGCCCGCTCGTGCTCTGCATTCGAGAAACCCCCTTCAACAAAATTCATTTGCGAAATATGTCGCTGGCGGCCGATGCGGGAGCAACGATCTTTCCCATTATTCCGACCTTCTACAACCATCCTGTGGACTCGATTGCCATGTCGAAGCAGTTTGTTTCGCGCGTGCTGGCGCATATCGGCCTGCCACAGCCGGACGCGTATGTCTGGAAAGGGGAAGAGTGAGTTCCTAGCCCCTCCACTCATCCAGCAATCCACTCCGGATTTCACTTGCAAGCTTCTCAATATCTCCTGCGAGGACACGATCTTCCTCAAGCCGCGCGACCGCTCTGCGCACTACGCTTTTTGCCCGCTCCACCGCTCGCGCTGGTTTCAGCGGCAGGCGATAATCCAGGCCCTGGGCCGCGCCCATTAACTCAATCGCGAGGACGCGTTCTGCATTCTCTACGATCTGCCGCAGCTTCAGCGCCGAGGTCATCCCCATGGAAACGTGGTCTTCCTTGCCGCCTGAAGTGGGCACAGAATCCACGCTTGCAGGATGCGCCAGGACCTTCGCTTCATTCAGCAGAGCCGCCGCGGCCACATGAGCAATCATCAGCCCTGATGAAACTCCCGGCGTGTCGGAGAGAAACGGCGGCAGCCCCTCGTTCATGTCCGGATTAAGCAGCCGGTCAATGCGCCGCTCGCTGATGCTCATCATGTCCGTGAGCGCGATGGCCGCATAATCCAGGGCCAGCGCCAGCGGAGCGCCGTGAAAGTTCCCGCCGGAAAGAATCGCGCCGCCGGAGACGATTCCGTTCTCATCCACGAAGATCAGCGGATTGTCTGTCGCTGAACCGGATTCAACCTCAATTACCTCCCGCACATGCGCCAGCGCCCTGCGCGCCGCGCCATGTACCTGCGGCATGCAGCGCAGGCAATACGCATCCTGCACACGCGGATCATTATGCCGGTGCGACTCGCGTATCTCGCTTTCTTCGAGCAGTTGCCGCAGATGCGCCGCCACCTCGATCTGTCCGCGATGGGGCCGCGCCTTGTGAATGCGCTCATCAAAGGCCGCAGGCGTGCCGCGCAGCGCTTCTAGAGACATGGCTCCGGCCAGATCGAACAACTCCACCACGCGCAGCCCGCGCTCCAGAGCAAGAGCGCCAGTCGCCGCCATGGCCTGCGTTCCGTTCAGCAGCGCGAGGCCTTCCTTTGCTTCCAGTTCCAACGGAGCGACTCCGGCTGTTTTCAACGCATTTGCTGCCTTAACCCGCTTCTGTTGGTAGAAGACCTCGCCTTCGCCAATCAGTGCCAGCGCCAGGTGCGCCAGTGGGGGCAGGTCTCCGCTTGCTCCGACCGATCCGCGGGCGGGGACCACCGGATGTATGCCGTGGTTCAGAAATGTGGTCAGCGTCTCCACCACAACGGGCCGTACACCGCTGTGGCCCTTTGCCAGAACATTGGCGCGCAGCAGCAGCATGGCACGCGTCTCCGCCTCCGGCAAAGGCTCGCCAATTCCGCAGGCATGGCTGCGGACAAGATTGTGCTGCAGGGCCTTCAGATCAGAGGCATCAATGCGGACATCCGCCAGCTTGCCAAATCCCGTATTGATGCCATAGGCAGTCTCCCCGCCTGAAACCACGCTCTCAACGACCGCGCGGGACGCCTTGATCCCGGCCCAGGCCTCCTCCGCAACTGCCACTTTTCTTCGCTGATACGCAACTGCCGCAATCTCATCTAAGGTGAGCGGCTGCCCGGAAAGCTCCAGAACTCCATCAGAAACCATAGCTTCTGGGATAGTAAAAACTCGGTGCCATACAGTAAATGGAATCAGAGCGGAAAAGCAGGCAAAATTCCGCTGATTCAAGCAAAATAGATGTTAGATACCATGGATTCAACGATCATTCTCGATGAATACGGAATAAAGCTGCTCCAGGAGCTACAGCGGAATGCACGCGCCTCCTATGCCGAACTTGGACGCAGCATCGGCCTTTCTCCCTCAGCCACGGCCGAACGCATACGGCGGCTGGAAGAAGCGGGAATCATCCGCGGCTATTCGGTGGAAATAGACCGCGAGGCGCTTGGTCTTCCTATTCTCGCCATCATTCGCATGACATGCGATGGCTCGCGCTACCATCCGTTTCTTAAGTTCATCAGAGAGCTTCCAGAAGTGCGCGAATGCCACCACATCACCGGAGGCGACGCTTTCTTTCTCCAGGTCACCACTGCTTCCATCGCAGAGCTGGAGCGCATCATCGAACGCCTCCTTCCCTATGGCATCCCCACCACGAGCATCGTTCTGTCAACGCCCGTGGCGAGGCGCGAACATGATTTGTCCCGCTCAGTAATCCACTGAAACAAGAAACAACCCGCGGGCCGGAGCAGTGGCCCCGGCGGCCATGCGTGACCGTGCCTCCAGGATCGCCTTCACATCGCCGGGCCGGATGTGCCCGCGTCCCACATCCAGAAATGTCCCCACCAGATTGCGGACCATATGGTGCAGAAAACCTGTTCCGCGCACGCGATAGATCAGCAAATCGTCCGGCGTCTCCTCCCAGACAGAAGAAAAAACCGTACGCACATTGCTCTGCGGGCCATGTTCCATCCGCCGCTGCGTCAGGTCCGGATCGCTCGCCGCAAAGGAGGCGAAATCATGCTCGCCGATGACAGCACTCGCTGCTTCCTGCATGGCTGGGAGATCAAGCGGCCAGTGCAGGGCATAGACATAGCGTGCCATCCAGGGCGGGCATATCTCGCCTCGGAAGATGCGGTATTCGTAGGTCTTGACTTTGGCATCATGCCGCGCATGAAAATCCGGCGAGACCCGCTCGACACTCAGCACCCGGACCGAGGAGGGAAGTGCGCGATTCAGCGCCCGGTGGAAGTTCGAAGGAGGAATCGGCGCAGCGAGTGTAAAACTTGCCACCTGCCCCAGTGCGTGGACCCCGGCGTCCGTCCTTCCGCTGCCCTGGGGCAGCACGCGCTCTCCAGTAATGCGCTCAATGGCCTCGGCCAGTGTTCCCTGGATTGTCACGCGCTCGGGTTGTACCTGCCAGCCGTGGAAGTCCGTACCGTCGTACGCCAGCACCAGTTTCCATCCCGTAACCGCGCCTTCCGGGGCCGGAACCTCACTTGTTTGATTTTTCTCAACCATTTAGCGCGTCCAAAGGCGAGGATAAAACATCCAATGCGTGCGATATACTCAGCTTTTCCTGTAAAGGTGGTCTTTTTGCGCCCCCTGCGGGAACGAAGGCAGGGATAGTCGCGTATAGAAGTAAGTAACTAATCAACATTGGCAGGTGTGCCTTGCGCAGCAAGGGCACGCCCGTACGGAGACATGGCGCGCCTGTACTTTGTGGGCGCATCAGGAGGGAAGTACCGCTGCATGATTCCGATGGAGAGGCGAATGGAATTTTCTTGCGAACGCCGCGAAGTTTTGAGGTCACAACACACTCTGTTTCAAAAATTGCGGGCAGCCGCCGCTGTCACTTGTCTGCTTGCAGGCACCATGCCGTCCTGGGCACAGCAGCAGACCCCCCAGACGGCACCGTCAGCGCAGGGCCTTCCTGCAGAACCGGCGCCCAACTACACGCAGCCGTTGTACCTGCGGCCCTCGAACCGCGACTTTTCCAAACCGCGTGGGTATTGGCCGAACCCCATTGCACCATACTCGCCCACAACAGAGGAGCCGGGACGCTTTTCCAACACCGTGCGTCTTGACAACCTGGTCAAGAACGGCAAAATCTATCTCAGCCTGAGCGATGCCATCATCCTCGGTCTCGAAAACAACTTTGACATCGCTATTCAGCGCTACAACCTGAACATTGCCGATACGGACCTGCTCCGCGCCCGCGCCGGTTCCTCACTGCTCGGCGTCAACAGCGGCCTGGTCACCGGCACCGTCGGGGGAACTACCTCGACCGTATCTGCCAGCACAGGCGGTGGCCCTGGCGGCACTTCCGCGGCTTCCGGCGGCGCTGGTGCTGGCTCGTCCGGTCTGGTGCTTACCACCAATGGCCAGGGACCTCAGCCGCAGCAACTGGATCCCACGCTAACAGGAACGATCCAGTTGGAGCGCGCATACATCCCGACATCTTCGGTCTTGCAGAACGGTTCCACGATTCAGAACCAGAACTCCAACACCTTCAACTTCAACTATAACCAGGGCTTTGTTACCGGAACCGCCCTTCAGGTCGGCTTCAATAACTCTCGCGTTTCTACCTTCAGCTTGTTCAGCAACTATGAACCGACGCTGCAGTCGAGTTTCCAGGCAAAAGTCACGCAGCATCTGCTGAACGGCTGCTGCATTGGCATCAACAACCGCTTTATCATTCAGGCGAAAAACGACCGGCGCATTGCCGATTCGGCCTTCCGCCAGCAGTTGCTCTACACCATCAACCAGATTGAGAACATCTACTGGGGACTGGTCAGCGCGTATGAAGACGTGCAGGCCAAGCAGCGCGCCGTGGCCCAGTCCACCCAGCTAGCTGCAGACAACCGCAAGCAGTTGCAGATTGGCACACTGGCCCCGCTGGACGTTGTCAATGCTGATAGTCAGGTGGCCAGCGACAAGCAGGCCCTCATTTCATCCCAAAGCACTCTGGAATACCAGCAGCTGGTGATGAAGCAGGCCATCGCCCGCAACCTCGATGACCCGACGCTTGCCAACGCTCCTGTTATTCCTACCGACCGCGTGAGCCTTCTGGAAACACCAGAAGAGCACACCCCCGTAGAAGATCTGGTGCGTCAGGCTTATGCCAACAGCCCGTCCATTGAGCAGGCGATGTTGACCATCAAGAACGATGAGATCACGCTGAAAGGCGTGAAGAATGGCCTTCTGCCAACCGTGGATGTTTACGGGTTTTATGGCGCCAGCGCGATCGGCGGTGCGGCCAATCCGGATTGCGCAAACTTCCTCACCGGAAAAAAGTGCGACGTAACCCCGGTTGGATACGGCAGTGTCTTTTCCAACCTCTTTAACAGCACGGGCCCGGACAAAGGCGTGGGATTCAGCATCAACGTGCCCATACGGAACCGCACCGCCCAGGCGCTTCAGGCGCGCTCCGTCCTCGAATACCGTCAGGCACAGATGCGTCTGGCCCAGCTCTACGTGCAGACACGCATGAACGTCATCAACGGGCAGTATGCGTTGACCAATGACCGTGCAGCCGTTCAGGCCGCGCTTGCAGCCCGCGAATATGCCGCCCAGAGCCTCGAAGCCGAGCAGAAGAAGTATCACCTGGGCGCTTCAACTACTGCCAATGTTCTCCAGATGGAGCGCAACCTTGCAACTGCGGAAAACAACGTCATCTCTGCCACGGCCAAGTACGCCACCGACCGTGCCGCACTTGCAGAGACGCTTGCCAATACGCTCGATCGTTATGGCATCAACGTAGTAGACGCGGCCAGGGGAACCATTCCACAGGAACAGCTCAACGTTCCAGGGCTGGAACCAGCGAAGCAGTTGCCGGAAGTGGTAGTACCCGGCCAGCAGGAGAACCTGCAAAAGCAGGAGCAGCAGCCCACTCCGGAGCCGCAGAACGTTCCGCAGCCCCAGCCGCTGCCCCAACAGCCTGCTCAGCCTCAACAACCCCACTAATCAAATCATCAGTAGCGCCGGATACCCCGCTCAAGCTCATGCTTGAGTGGGGTATCTGCCAGAATACATTGGGGAATGAGCGCCTATCGGTTCCAATCATAGGACGTGCCTCGAGGGGAGGAGTCCTGATATCCTGCGCGCAGGATGCTGCTCGAACTGCGCGCGGAAAACTACGCTGTCATAGATCATGCGGTTGCTGCCTTTGGTCCGGGGTTGAATTTGCTTACGGGAGAGACCGGGGCAGGTAAGTCTATTCTGGTGGACGCACTGGCTCTGCTCATGGGGGACAAGGCTTCGTCAGACGTTGTCCGGCACGGTGCGGAAAAGGCTGTTGTTTCCTGTGTTTTCGAAAGTACACCCGGAGCCGAGGCTGCGCTGGAAGCGAACGGGATTGATTCAGAGGGGCGCGAGATTATTCTGAGGCGCGAGATCTATGCAAATGGGAAAGGGCGCGTCTTCATCAACAATCAGCCTGCAACGGTGACGGTGCTTCGGCAGCTTGCTCCGGAACTGGCGCTTGTGCACGCGCAGAGCGAGACGCTGGGGGCCTTTGACCAGGCGCAACAGCGTGGCCTGTTGGACAGATTTGGCGCAATCTCCACTGAAAATGTAGCCAGCTTATTTGAAAAATGGAGAGGCATTAAGGAGCGGCTCGCAAATCTGGAGCGCGATGAGCAGGACCGTCTTCGAATGGTGGACCTCTGGAGTTTCCAGCGCAAGGAAATCGAGAGCGTTGCCCCCGTGAATGGCGAAGACGAAACGCTGGAGACGGAGCGCCGTGTGCTCTCAAACGCTGAAAAGCTGTACACCGCTGCAATGAGCGCACACGAGTTCTTGTATGAAGGAGGCGCTTCGGCGGAGACTGCGCTTCGCGCCGCATTGAAGCAATTGGAAGAACTGGCCCGCTATGATCCGCAATTTCAGGATGCAATGCAGCAGATTACCTCCGCGCGTGCTACGGTGCAGGACGTAAGCGCAACGGTCCGTGGCTATGCTGAGGGGATTCAAGCGTCGCCAGACCGCCTGGCGGAAATTGAAGACCGCCTTGCAGCTCTGGATCGGCTGAAGCGGAAGTATGGTCCTACGCTGGAGGACGTGATTGCACATAGCGAGGAAGTCTCGGCGAAGCTGAATGAGGTGGAAAACCACGATGAGATTGTGAAATCGTTGCGGGGAGAACTGAAGGCTGCGGAGGAAGAGTATCGCAAGGCGGCACAGGCGCTGACAGACGCCCGCATGGATGCAGGCAAAAGGCTGGAAAAGCTGGCGGAGTTACACATCAATGATCTTGCGATGAAGGTGCGCTTTGCGGTGAGCGTAACCCGGAACGAAGACCCATCGCACTGGGCGGCGCATGGGTGGGACATAGTGGAATACCGCATTGCAACCAACGTGGGTGAACCGCTGAAACCGCTCGATGAGATTGCTTCCGGTGGTGAGCTGTCTCGGGTGCTGCTTGCATTGAAGGTCAGCGTGGAAGAGGGCGCCAATAAAATGCAGAAGAAAAAAACTCAGGTGCCGCGCACACTGGTCTTTGACGAGATTGATATCGGGATTGGAGGCCGCGCTGCTGAGGCCGTCGGGCAGAAGCTCAAGGCATTGTCGCGAGCGCAACAGGTTTTGTGTGTGACGCACTTACCGCAGATTGCCGCGTTTGCCGACCAGCATTTCCTGATTGAGAAAAAAGAACACGCTGGTCGGACGAAAACCTCGGTTCGATTACTGGAGGATCCAGAGCGTGTGGAGGAAGTGGCGCGCATGGTGAGCGGGGCGAAGCTGACAGAAGCATCACTGAAGCATGCTGAGCAGATGGTGAAGGCAAGCCGGTAGCAGCACCAGAGATTTTCTGCTGTGCTGCCCCATTCCTGCGGATGCACGAAAAAGTCCACGAGTAGCCAGCAAATCTAACGCATTGTACTGACGCTCGCCATACACCTGGCTGGTGGGATCCTGGCTGATCTTTGCCCCGCGATTCTGGCGTGATTGCAATGGGCATCAGCATCTTCGGCACGAACCATAACAGAGAATCTCCTGCCCAGGAGAGCATTGACTTTGGTTGGTCGCATCTCTCGCACGACCAGAGCACCATTGTCCGCATTCAGTTGAATACGGTGGTTGCCAATGCGAAGGAGCACGCCGAATCCAAAGGCATCACAGAGCCAGTGTGCTGCCTCCTCCACATCTGGATAGGCCAATACTGGAATGGCAGTGGCAGAGGGTATGGATTTGTTCGAGTATCTCTTTTCTCTCCTGAATCAGTCTGCAATCATGACTTCGCCGGGCAGAATGGGTCTTGTGCGAGGAAGTAGTCCGAAAGCTGCGGCTGCGCTCAAGATGATGAGCGCAGCAACATAGGCTGCGAGCTTCAGGATGTCTGTGGCGTGGGTCTTCGGTAATGTCTTCCAGAGCAGGAGGAGAAGTGTCTGCGCGATGGTGGCGGTCCAGACTGCTCCATAAAAGTAGCGGCGTTCGATACCCTCGCCTTTGGTCGAGCGGCGCACCCGCGGAAGCACTCCAGCAAACCCCAACAGCAGAATGAGTGCACAAAGAGGGAAGTAGCCGTACCGGTAAATCTGCATCATGTGCCAGGTACCGCTGGCGACGGCATCTACCAGTCCGGCGAGGTTCAGCAGAGCAAAGCTCAGGACGGCATTCCAGGCAAAGGTGTAACAAACCTTGCGATAAAGCGGATTAGGGCGGTCTTCATCAAAACGCAGAATATACGGACGCGGTTCTGAACCCGGAAGCTTGCCTCGCCATGCTGCAATTCCGGTGCTTACGAGCACGGCCGCAAGCCAGAGAAGGTTCCACTTACTACCGCCCGTGGCAAACAGAGTGAATGTAAGCCAGCCAGGCGCAAGAAAGAAGACCCATATCCAGATAGGCCAGTGGGCGAGGCGATAGAGACGTGTATTGCGCTCACGAACCTTTCGGCGGGCCGCGTACTCCACTTTGATGGGAATGGCCATATGCGTTTGACGGCCAGTGTGTCAGGTAGTGCGCGGCTGGTCAAGGGGAACTAGCGCCACTGCTCTGCCATGTCGTCGTGCGGGATATATTCAGCCCGGAGCTGTAGCCTGGCGACTCGTTCCCAGCAGTCATTGGAGGCGTGCTTGCGATGGTCATATACGCGAGGCTTTCCATCGAACCTTAGTCGTGCGCAGACGTGCTTGCGGCCCAGGGTTTTGAACAGATGCGGGGCAAACTTTACATCTCCGTAATAGCAAAGATCGCGCTCGTCAGCACCCGGAGACTGATAACGTACCGCAGCGGAGCTTACAGGGGATTGGGAGGCAATGGCCGGCTCAAAAAGAAAAGCATGAAATGGGAGAAGGGTAGTTCCGTCGGTGCTTGTGCCCTCAGGAAAAAGCACGACGGGTACGCCGGAGCGCAGAGCAAATTCGATCTGAATGGCGGCTTCTGTTGCGCTGGCGCGAACACCGCGCTTTACAAAGATGGTGCCGCCTAAACGCGCAATCAAGCCGAAAATAGGCCATGAACGCACATCATCTTTGGAAACGAAGATCCTGGGGCCGGCAGAAGCATGCAGCGGAATATCCAGATAGCCGAGGTGATTGGAGACGATCAGTCCCACATGTGGGACACTGCCTTCCGTGTGAACCGTAATGCCAATGCGTTTTAGCACGAGAAGGGAGGTTTCATGCATCCAAAGCGCGCGATCGAAGAGCGTAGGGCGCCCTTTGCGCAGGCGCATTGTTGCGAAACGCAGCAGGGCTTCCAGCAGCGTAAAGAACAGTACTAACAGGCGCAGGATACTGCGGAAGTTGCCGGCTGATGTTCGTCGTCCAGTAGAAATCGGTCCCTCGCTGCTGGCGTCAACTGCTGAAGATCGAGCAGGGTGAGAAAGTCAATCGTGCCGAACTCGCGGTCCCATGCTGGTTCTCCGCAGATGCGCGCTCCAATTCCAATATACGTCTTTAAAAGGCGGGGAATCTTAGCCGCGGAGCTGGTGGTAAATCTTTCCTTCGGGAGCCGAAACGATGTGTTCGGGGTTGTACGAAATTCCGGTGCGGCAAGGAAAGCCCCGAGCTGCTGGTAGACTGCCCAGCCTTCGGTGCAATCCTGAGAATTGAGCGATGAGCAGCCAATCAGATAGCGCAGCCCATGAAGTCTGCAGTATTGTGCAATTCCACGCCACAGGAGGTTGAGCACCTCGCTGGAACGGTGCTCGCGATCAATGGAAGCCCGGCCGAGTTCAAGAATTTCATGGCGAATGTGCTCGTAGGGGCTGAAGTCGAATTCCTGTGCACTATAATAGCCGAGCCTCTGTTTGGCTATGTCCCCGCTTTGCATTCGATATGTGCCCACAACCTCGTTACTTGTCCGATTTTCGACAATCAAGTGGTCACAGACGTAGTCAAATTCGTCCATATCGAGCCCGGTGGAATAAGAGGAATGAAGGCCTTCGCCCAACTCAAGGTTGAACACTCTGAACCGCAGCCTGCATGCAGCCTTCCGTTCTTCTTCTGAAACAGCAAGGCGCATCTGGTATTTTCCTGTGGAGGCAAAAACGCGAGAGGAAAAAACAGGCCCAGGTTGCGGGAAATGTCCCGGCGCAAAGGCTGGTCTGGGTGGGCGTAGTTGGGTAGCCACGCCATCATGATGCTACATCCAGGCCAGAGCAATATTACGGGATTGAGAAAAATGGGGAAATTCCTGATGAACGGTTTAGCCAAGACTCGTCCAGGGGACGGCCAGAGCTGGCGTACCCAATGTTTTGAGAGGAAATTCCCCCAGGAAATAAGAGAAAAGTTTTAGAAATGTAAGGCACTTAGCTGCATATAATCTTTCGTAATAACCGAAGAAAATCTTTATCTATGTAGCGCGATTGTGCAGTCTTGCAGGAATATTCGAAATGATTTTAGATTTGGTTAGTTCCCCTTTTTGATGAACTTAATACATATAAAGGACAAAGGAATGTCACGGGAAGAAATTATTGCAGCTATTGATGAAGAAATAAGCCGTCTTGAAAAAGTCCGTGCGTTGTTGGAAGGCGCGGGGTCCACCCGGATTTTCGCTGGGGCCTTTGCCGGCGGTCGAAAGAAGCGCCATCTGAGCCCGGAAGCCCGCAGGCGTATTGCTGAAGCGCAGAAGCGGCGCTGGGCCAAGCAGAAGAAGCAGGCCGTTCCAGTAAATAATTCGAAGTAAGACAGCTTAGTATTGTATAGATGATCAAGGTAAAGCTCCTTCATCCTGACGCCCGGGTGCCTACGGTGAATTACCCCGGAAGCGACTTGGGCTATGATCTCTACTCTATAGAGGACATAACTATTCCTCCTGGATCACCGGTTAAAGTTCGGACGGGCATTGCGATAGAAGCTTCCGACGGGTACGGGTTTATTCTGGGAGACCGCTCTTCAATGGCGGCGAAGGGTATTACTTACGCCGGCGGCAGAATTGATGCTGGATACCGGGGAGAAATCCTTGTTTGTCTTATTAACGTGAACCAGCCGCGTTACTCCCTGCGTGTGACCCACGACGCGCAGGGGCGGCTCACCCATGCAGAACTGGAACACACAAACGTGAGCGTTACCATCCGCAAGGGTGACAAAATTGCTCAAATGTCCCCTTTTCTTCCTGCCACCGATCTGCCCGTGGTGGTTGTAGAGGAACTAGCAGAAAGCGACCGCGGCGCGAAGGGATTTGGTTCCAGCGGACGCTGAGGCCTTCCACCAACACTGCTTTTCCGGTCCTGTCCGCGCGGCATCTCTTTTACCATGGAGCCATGGAAACCGGACTCAGGAATCGCATTGCTATCGTAGCCGCATCCAGCCAGGGAATTGGCAAGGCTACGGCCCTCGCATTTGCTGCGGAGGGCGCGCATTTGGCGTTGTGCGCCAGACGCGCAGACCCGCTCACTGCATTGGCCAGAGAGATTGAAGGGCGTTATGGCGTGAGAGTATTCACGGCGGCTTTGGACGTAAGCGATGATGCCGCTGTGCGCGATTTTGTAAACCGATCGCATGAGAGGTTTGGGCGAGTAGATATCTGCGTTACGAATGCGGGCGGGCCTCCAGCAAAACCTTTTCTTGCTACGACGATGGAAGAGTGGGAGCGGGCATGGCAACTGAATCTGCGTAGCGTAGTTTCCTTTGCGCAAGCAGTCATTCCTTTCATGCAGCAGCAGAAATGGGGCCGCATCATTACGCTGACCTCTTATACCGTGAAGCAGCCGGTTCCGGAGCTTGTGCTCTCCAATTCGATTCGCGTTGGAGTAATCGGGCTGGTGCGCTCTCTGGCTGGGCAGTTTGGACCGGATGGCATTACGGTGAACAATGTGGGTCCTGGATTTACAGCGACTGCGCGCGCTGAAGAGTTGTTGGAAAAGCGGGCCGCTGCGCGCAATATCCATACGGAACAGATCAGGCAGGAGCTGTTGCAGGAAATTCCAATACGCCGGATGGCAGCGCCGGAAGAGGTCGCGGCTGCGATTGTCTGGCTCGCCTCAGAACAAGCGGCCTGCATTACCGGGCAGACGCTTCTGGTGGACGGCGGCGCATATCGCGGACTTTGAGAGACAGACGCAACCCCGACAGGCCCATACCAGCTGCGCACGAAAAAAGCTACTTTTTCTGCATTTCCAGCGCGGCATCCACGCGGCATCCACATAGAGACTGTCCATGTGAATCGAGACAGTCACTGAACAGACGGCGACTACGAGATCGTCCTGGGCCGAGCTGGTCAACCTGAAATTGTAGTGAGGATCTGACCGTTTGAAGGCGGGGCCGAACGCTAGCTGTTTTTCTGTCGCCAGAGATCAAGCGTTGGCCATTTAGGGATGGAGCTACTCCTTTTTGACGTGGCCTGCTTCAGCTTCTGCTCAAATCGGCTGACGGTCTTCTGCTTCCAGCTATCAGGGTGAAGGCCTTTGGCCTCCAGATATCTTTCCATGTTCTGGACAGGGTCTGACTTTTTGATCCATGGCGTGCAGCAAATCATGCTCGGGCCCTGTCCCTGTCTTGCCCGCACCGTGCACTCATGCGCCACTCGATACATTGCCACTGCATCGGCCACATCTACCGGAATAGCGGGAAAACCGTACGAAGCGGTCGCACCCTGTTCGCTCAGTGAATTTACTATGTAGAGGACGGGGAGTTTTTGCGTGCCTGCAAAACGCAGGGCCTCCTCGGCCGTGGAAGACACTTCCTCTTTTCCTGAGAGAAAAGCCAGCAGGACCGAACTATCTTTTTTCTGCACATGGGCAAGTGCCAATCCTGTAGCCAACGTGATCTGTGACGACAATCCGGGAGACACAGTGCCTTTTGGAGCCGGCGACCGAGGGGCGAACAGCATCAGGCTGGAACCCGTCATGTACTGTGCAAGTTCGCGCTGAACAGAAAACACTGCATCACCTGGACGCGCGTCTATCAATGCGGCAGCAAAGGGTGCCTCCCGACCTTTGGCTTTTGCGAAGCCCGCATACGCCGCAAGCAAGCGGCATTGCAGCATCGTTACATATATCTGGCGCAGCGCGGTGTCGCTGATCAGGGAAAATGCCTTCTTGCTGGAAGCCATGATTGAAACTCCAAGGGCGTAGTGTATGGCAAAGGCCAATTGGGTCTTTACCTGTGTTTTCAACAGAATTGTGAAAAAGCCTGTGCAAGACCTGGCATAAAACGCAAAAACGTCAGAAATCATGCGGTATTTGGCTCTCTGCACAGTTTTGGTTGCAGTGCAGCAAATGCGCAGCAAGGCCTTTTCTAGGTTGAGTAGTCTGCGTTAATATGCACATATTCTGCGGTCAAATCTGTTGTCCAAAAGCGGCAGGCGCCATTGCCCAGGCCAAGGTATATGCGTATGGTGAATTCCCGCTGCTTTAAATATTCGTGTGCCGCGGCTTCGTCGAATTCAGGCGCGCGGCCCCCGTTGCAGCAAATCGGCAGATCGCCAAACCAGATCGCAATGCGCTCCGGATCAATCTCCGCGCCTGAGTAGCCGGCGGCGGCCATCAGGCGGCCCCAGTTCGGGTCGCAGCCAGCCCAGGCGGTCTTCACCAGCGGAGAATGCGCGATGGCTTTTGCCACGGTAAGCGCATCGCGGTCCGTGGATGCACCCTCGATTTGCAGCTCGACGACGTGGGTCACACCTTCGCCATCGCTCACAATCTGTTTTGCCAACGATGTGCATACTTCTGTGAGCGCGTCCCGGAACTCGGCACTTAAAACACTTACTTTTACCCCGCTTGCGCCTGAAGCTAGTAACAACACAGTGTCGTTGGTCGAGGTATCGCCATCAATCGAGATGCGGTTGAAGCTGATCTCAACGCTCTTCTGCAACAACATGTTCAGCTCCGCGGTCTCAATTGCGGCATCCGTAAACAGATACACCAGCATGGTTGCATGCGGCACAAGCTGCGGATGTATCATGCCCGCGCCTTTGCAGACACCGGCAATGCGCACTTTCTTCCCGTCAACCGTGAGCTGTGCATGGGCCACTTTGGGTTTGGTGTCCGTGGTCATAATGGCGCGCGCAAACAGAGAGAATTGATCTGGCGTTGCGGCAAGCGACGCAGCGATCTGCGGAAGGGCAGCAATAGGTTTTTCGGCAGGAAGCGGCACACCGATAATCCCGGTCGAGGAAGGAAACACCTGGTCGCGCTCACAGTGAAATATCTCTGCCGCCACCTTGCATACCGCAATACACGCCTCCATACCCGCCTGGCCCGTGGCGCAGTTCGCATTTCCCGCGTTCACGACAAGCGCGCGGACTTCGCCTCCACTGTGCTCAAGATGTCTGCGCCCTACGGTCACAGGCGCAGCTACCACGCGGTTGCTGGTGAACATGGCGGCGGCCTTTGCTGGCGTATCCGCTACAGCTACGGCAAGATCTAGATTGCCGCTAGGCTTGATGCCTGCTCTGACTGCGGCGAAACGGAAGCCGAGCGGAAGCGCATCTTCAGAGAGAAGTGAGACATTCATAGTGTGTGGTTACTCTAACTGTAAAGGATTTACTCATCGAGGAGAGAGGATTGAGAAAAGAGCAAGCAGAATTTCTTCGCATGGAGCATGTCAACGTCGCACGCGGAGAGGCCGTCGTGTTGCACGACGTCAACCTGAGCATCCAGACCGGAGAGCACGTCGCCATTCTTGGCCCCAACGGGTGCGGCAAATCCACGCTGATCAAGACCATTACCTGCGAGTGTTATCCCATCTACACTCCGGAAATGCATTGCCGCCTGCTCGGGCGCGAGCGATGGGACATTTCCCAGTTGCGCCAGCATCTCGGAGTCGTTTCTGCCGACATGCCCGGTGAGCGTACGCCCATATCCAAAGGCCGCGATGTAGTCGTTGCTGGTTTCTTTTCCGCCTCCACAATCTGGCCTAATCTGCATATCACCTCGGAAATGCGAGAACGGGCGCAGGAAGCCATGGCGTTGATGGAAGCAACACATCTGGCAGACAAACTCGTGGGCGAAATGTCTGCGGGGGAGCAGCGCCGCATCATGATCGCCCGCGCCCTCGTCCACAAACCAGAGATGCTTCTGCTGGATGAACCCTCGAACGCACTGGACCTGGCCGCGCAGCGCGAACTCCGCGAAAACCTGCGCACGGTGGCACAGCAGGGCACCGGAATCATCATGGTCACGCACCATCTGGCCGACATTCTTCCTGAGATTGACCGCGTCATCATGATGCGGAATGGCCGGGTGGTCGCTGACGGCCCAAAGCCCGAGCTGATTACCCCGGAACGTCTGCACGATCTCTTCGGCGTCGAAGTGACCCTGACACAACGCGACGGTTATTGGTACTCCTGGTGAGACTTGATTTTTTGCACGGCCAGGCATAAGGTCACAAATACACGGGAAGGAGGTGGTCCAGCTAATGAAGAATTCTGACGGTAGTAGTTACATGACCCATCGTGAGGTGACTGAGGCTTAGGGGCGCTCTTCGCTCCAGTCCTGGCATTTTCGCCGAGGCCAATGTAAGAGGAAGGGTGCCTCAGGTCAATCCCAACAGATCACCGCCAAAAGGTCCGTGGCTTCCACGGGCCTTTTGTTTTAGTCTGAGGAGACACTCGTCGTGCTGCCTGTGGATGCCTTGATTGCGACTTGGGCGAACAAGTTCCCTGAACAGTATCCACGCGATCCTGCCGACCGCATGATAGGCGCAACAGCTCTGACACGCAATGTCCCACTTGTGACGGCAGATGAACGGGTCCGCAAATGCGGCGTAGTGGAAATAATCTGGTAATTACAATCCGCTCTACAATAAAACTATGGAACCACTCGTCATAGCAGGGAAGGCATTTCAATCGCGTCTGATTGTCGGCACAGGAAAATACAAGGACGGTCCGGAGACGCAGGCCGCCATTGAAGCTTCAGGCGCAGAGATGGTCACTGTCGCTGTTCGCCGGGTCAATCTGGACCGCTCGAAGGAATCACTGCTCGACTATATTGACCCGCAGCGCTATTTTCTGCTTCCGAATACAGCCGGCTGTCATACCGCCGAAGAAGCTGTTCGCGCGGCCCGCCTGGCTCGAGAAGTGGGCATCTCCGATTGGGTAAAAATCGAAGTCATTGGCGACCAGGCCACGCTTTATCCTGATGTGCAGGCCACACTTGAAGCCACCCGCATTTTGGTAAAGGAAGGCTTTATAGTTTTGCCTTATATCTCTGATGACATTGTATTTGCCAAAAGGTTAATTGATGCGGGGGCCGCCGCAGTCATGCCTCTGGCAGCGCCGATCGGCAGTGGGCTCGGTATCCAGAACCGCGCCACCCTGCAGATCCTCCGCGAAATGATTACCGAGGTCCCGCTGATTGTGGATGCCGGCGTAGGCACCGCATCCGACGCTGCGCTTGCCATGGAGCTGGGGGCTGACGGTGTCCTCATGAACACAGCCATTGCCGCCGCCGCTAATCCTATACTGATGGCGGAAGCCATGCAGCACGCTGTACTCGCAGGCCGGCAGGCATATCTGGCTGGCCGGATGCCGCGCAAGCTGTATGCAACCGCAAGTTCTCCATTGGAGGGAATCTCGCGGTAGCTTCGCGGGTACTTCTTTCCTTGCTGACCAATCAGCTACACTCATCTTCAATGCGGGTCTTTGGCATTGATTGCGGAACAGAGTGCACCGGCTACGGGGTAGTCGAGTGGGACTCGTCACCTCGCGAACCGCGCCTCATCTCGCTGGCCGCTGGCGGAATACGCCTGCCGAAAAAGTGTCCGTTGGCGCAAAGGCTGGCTTTGCTTTACGCCGAGCTTACGACCCTCTTGTCTGTGCACCAGCCCGATATTGTCGCCGTCGAAGAGGTCTTCTACTCTGTCAATGCCAAATCCGCACTCAAACTTGGGCAGGTGAGGGGAGTAGCGCTCCTGGCAGCTGCCAACGCAAATCTTTCTGTAGCCGAATACGCCCCTCTCACCATCAAATCCACCGTGGTAGGATACGGCCTTGCGCAAAAGGAGCAGGTGCAGTTCATGGTCGCTCGCTTGTTGCAGCTCGATGCAGTTCCCGAGCCGGCCGATGCTGCGGATGCATTGGCCATCGCCATCTGCCATATCCACACCGCGCAAACTCTGGCTATACAGAACGGGGCCAATCGCTAGATGAAGAAAATATTGCTGGCCATCCTGGCCGTAGGCTGCACAGTTCTCGCTTTCGCGCAGGAAAGTCCTCAGAAAGCGCGCATCCGGTTCATCTTTGAGAACCCCAAACTACAACCGTCCACCTATGTCATGGACGTTTACGAAGACGGCAGCGGCCATTTTCAGTCCAAGACCGGGACTGCCGCTGTTTCCGACACGGAAGGAATCACAGCCCAACCTCTGAATGAGGACATCAAGATCAAAGACCCTCTGCTTTCCCAATTATTTAAAATCGCCCGTTCCCATAATTTTTTTGACGTCGCATGCGAAAGCACAAAGTCCAAAGTGGCCTTTACCGGAAAAAAGGCATTGATGTATACCGGTCCGGACGGGGATGGCTCCTGTACCTTCAACTGGTCACGCGACCAGCAGATCATGAAGATTGCCGACGACCTGATCGCCACGGCATACACGCTGCAAGTTGGCCAGCGGCTCTCCCTGGAACATGAGCACAACCGTCTGGGGCTTGACTCGGAACTTGAGTCTCTGGAACAGGCAGTGAAGCAAGGTCAGGCGGAGCAGATCCAGAACATTGCTCCACAATTACAGTCCATTGCAGACGACAGCAGCGTGATGGAGCGCGCCCGGAACCGGGCACGCCAACTTTTAAGCGGTAAGAGCAGCTAGTTGATGCAGGTACCCCGTCTCGATTTTGAGATGTAAGTTTACAACATTATGTCCGACAGTCCGCTAGCTAGCTTTTATGCTTCCTGGGCTTACTGCGCTTCTTTACTTCTTCTGCTGAATACATGGTCCGGCGGCAATTCGCAGCTCCACAGTTGCAGGTTGCGTCATCGTCTTCTCCGTCATAGAGGCAGTAGTAGTAGGTCAGCTCTTCTCCAGCGGCTATGTCGCGGATGGCTGTGATCCAGACGCGGCCGTAAGCTTCACCGGTCTCGCAATTCGGGTCGCAGGAGTGGTTAATGAACATGGCCGTTCCATGTCCATCAATGACATACGAACCATCACCAATGCCAAACAGGTACGTAGTGGGCGAGTCCTGATATTTTTTGTCGGCCTCATCTTTGGTAATGCGAGGACCCGTATATTCCACCACACGAGTACCTTTTTTAATCGGAGCGGTGGTGTAGCAACCTGCGGCGTGAATAGCAGAAGACCGGATGATGAGGCCCATAAGTATCTTCCGTGAGGGTAATCCTGTTTTAACTCGAGTTATTTTCTTTTCCAGCGGACACCCTCTTTGGAATCTTCGAGGATGATGCCTTTTTCCAGCAGCTCATTACGAATCTGATCGGCGCGAGCAAAGTTGCGCACGCGGCGTGCCTGGTTTCTTTCCGCGATCAGCGCTTCAATCTGGCCGTCGCTCAACGACAGCTGTGCTTTGACTTCAGGAGCAACCTGGTCAAGACGGCCTTCGCGTTCCGCCCATTCCAGCGCAAATCTTGCCCATTCAGCATCGCGGTCTTCCAGAACGGCGAAGACTTTATCAAAGTCAGAAAGTAGCTTCTGTATTTCTGTTCTGTTTTCCAGGCTGATGGTGCCGGCATCCATGGCAGCGTTGGCCTGTCGTACCAGTTCAAAGACTGCGGCACGGGCCTCTGCCGTGTTCAGGTCATTTGCGAGGGCGGCGTGAAATCCCTGGCTTGCGCGGTGAATCTCTGCCGCAAGCTGCTCGTTCTGTTGGGCAGCCGGTGTAATGGACTGTAACCGCTGATGAAAAGTACGCAGCCGCTCTACCGCTCCTGTTTCCGCTGCCAGGCCTTCAAAGGTGAAGTTGAGCTGCTGGCGATAGGGAACTGAGGTCAGCAAAAAGCGAATGGCTGACGCCTTATGTCCTTTGAGAAGAAGGTCGCGAAGCGTATAGAAGTTTCCTTCGGACTTGGACATCTTGCGGCCTTCGACCAGCAGAAAGCGCACATGAAACCAATGCCGCGCGAAGACCTTGTGCGTGGCCGACTCTGACTGCGCGATTTCGTTTTCGTGGTGCGGGAACATCAGGTCTTCACCGCCCGCGTGCAGGTCAAAGGACTCTCCAAGATAGCGCATCGCCATGGCAGAGCACTCAATATGCCAGCCCGGGCGCCCCGCTCCAATCTCGGTTTCCCAGAAATATTCACCCGGCTTCGGGGCCTTCCACAGAGCAAAATCCCGCGCAGAGTCTTTATCGTATTCGTCTACATCCACCCGCGCGCCATCAGTAATTCCGCTGAAGTCTTTTTTCGAGAGCTTGCCGTATTCCGGAAACCCGGCAATGCGGAAATACCAGGAGCCGTCCTCTGCCTTATACGCCAGATTTTGCGCAGCCAGGCGCTGGATGAGCAAGACCATGTCAGAAATGTGCTCTGTGGCGCGAGCAATAATCTCCGGACGCTCCACAGAAAGTGTATCCAAGTCTTCAAAAAAGGCTCTTTCGTAGCGATGAGTATATTCACCAATGGGAAGGCCGGCAGCCGTGGCGTTGCGGATAATCTTATCGTCCACGTCCGTGATATTCATGACATGTTTTACCTTCACACCATTCAACTCCAGCACGCGGCGCAGGATATCTACATGGAGAAAGGTGCGGAAATTTCCGATATGTCCATAGTCATAGACCGTGGGTCCACAGGCATAAACACGCAGGGCTTCGCCGTCCAGCGGCCTGAGCTCTTCGATATTGCTGGTGAGAGTATTGAAAAGGCGAATGGTCATTCGTGCGGTATGGCTCACTTGCGATTGTATCAGTTAGAAATAGCGTGTCCCTATGCGTTACTTTCCCGTTGAATGCCCCATATTCTCGGCGATGCGCACACCACTCAGGCTGCCAACGTAGCGGGCCACTCCACGGTACAGCGACTCGGCGATACGCTGGCGATACTCCGGGTCGCGCAGTTCGCGAGCGTCGTCTGGATTGGTGAGAAAGGAAATTTCCGCAAGGATAGATGGCATATTCGCGCCAATCAGTACTACAAACGGCGCCTTCTTGACGCCCCGGTCTTTCAGGCCTGGGTTCCCATTCTCAAGTCCGGTGTAGAGGCCCTGCTGCACGTCGAAGGCGAACTCACGCGATTCGCTGATCTTGTCCTGGAGCGCGATCTTCTTTACCAGATCTGATAACTGGTGAATAGACTGGTCGGACACAGCGTTTTCACGTGCCGCTACTTCCAGAGCATCCGCGGACGTAGTGAAATTCAGGTAGTAGGTCTCTACGCCACGCGCAGATGGATCGGAGCTGGAATTTGCATGGACTGAGATGAAAAGGTCAGCCTGCGCTTTGTTAGCAATCGCAGTCCGCGTTTCCAGAGGAATAAAAGTGTCGTCATCTCGCGTGTAAATGACGTCCGCACCCAACCGCTGCTTCAACAGCTTACCCAGTCGCAGTGCCACGTCAAGCACCACGTCCTTTTCCTCGATTCCCCCAGGGCCGAGTGTGCCGGAGTCGTGACCTCCGTGCCCGGCATCTACCACAATTCGTCCGATCTTCAGGCCAAGGGCCCGCACCATCGAACGTTCTCCAGTTGCAGTGGGAGTGGCTTCATGCACAGGCGGCACAGTCGGTCCTATATTATGCGTGGACTTTGATGCTTTTCTCTGGGCCGAAGCAGGCGCAGTCGGTTGTGTGTTGTTCAGCGCCTCGAGCTCATTCGGCTGCTCTTCCGGCTTCGTACCGGCCACTGTCTGCACTACGGGAGCGGTAGTGGGATGACGGGTAGCTTTTACGCGGTTTGGCTGGCGATCCAGTTGGGCAATGTCTTTGAGTGAAGAGTTCTGCTGCGCAGCCGTATTCAACGGGGCCACGTTGGAAGTTGGTTGAGCAGCCACAGCGGGGGCAGCCGGGGGCGCGAACGTCTTCTTCAGGGTTTGCGGTGTTGCCGGATGGGTCTCGGGTTTTGCTTGTGGCGCTGGTTCAGTTTGCGCAGAAACGATCTGCTGAAGTGGAGTTCCGGGCTTCCTCCCGTGGACATCAATAATCAGCCGCCACGGGTTCGGCAGAAGAAATGCAGAGTACTCGCTGACATCGCTGACATCCAGCACAATGCGGGTAATGTCATTGGAAAACTGCGCGGCGCGCACACGCTTCAGAAAGCCGTCATCCGTCACCTCGACGGACTTACCCACCAGCTCAGGTGCAAGCCGGATCCCGTGCAGATCAAAAAAGATGCGATCAGGACTGGGAACACGCGACGCTTCGTATTGCACCTCATCCTGCAAGTCTATGGCTACCCGCGTATAGACCGGGGTGGACCAATGCCGGATTCCAGTCACGAGAGGGAGCCGGCCCTTGCGTGGCGGAGGCGGCGCATTCATTGCCGCGTCGCTCAGTTTAGGTCCCTCCGCTGGCTCCTGGCCATGCGCGGATTCTGCAGCCGCGGTCGGTTGCTGAGGGGGAACTTCGACAGTTCTTGTCGCGGAGGCGGATTTGGCCTCCTGCGTTTTCGCCGATGGGACCACTGGCTTGTCGTCGGGCACTCGTTTTGCCTGGGTCGTGGTCCGTTTCCCCTGTTTCTCGGCAATCTCCTGCTTGCGGATGTTGTTCAGTTCCTGGCGGGCCTGATCGGAGAGCGGATTTTTGGGGTAAAGCTTTAAAAATTCCAGAAAAGAATGTCTCGCGCTCTCGCGATCATTCAGGTCGTGGAGATAAATCTCGCCTTCCGTCAGTAACGCGCTGTAGCGGTAATGGCTTCCTGGATACTGCTTTCGCAGAAATTCATATTGTCCGATGGCATCATGCAGTGACTTCTCATCCTGGAAAATACGGCCTTGCTCGGCCAGAAGATCGGCAACGGCCGAAATGCTGGCGTCGGCTTTCGGCGATGCTGGATCCGCGTGATAGACCGCGCGGTAGGCATTCAGCACACGTTCGTAATCGCGCCGGGTGCGGTGCTGTTCGGCACGGCCATCCAGGGCCTCGTGTAACCGCTGGGCCTTCTCATAAGGAGAGAGGGGCGTGTGCTGCGCTGCAAATACCGGAGCGCACAGCGCAAGAGCGAAGGCACAGATGCGCAACAATAGCGTGCGTACTCCAGCTTGGTAAGGATGCGGCATAAGCAGACTCAGAGGCACACGCCAGAGACATTTTGATTATAGGTGGCCAGCAGGAAGCGGGCAATTGAGAAAACCCGAAAAAGAGAGCAGGAACCAGTATGGAAACCAATAAAGAACACGAAATGGGTTGCGTCGAGTTTCAGCCGCAGCCCACACAATCAGGCGGTGGCGCGCTGCTTTTCCTGTCCGCCCAGCCGCACGCTCACAACTTTGGAAACACCAGGTTCCTGCATCGTGACGCCATAGATCAGGTCGGCCGCAGTCATCATTCGCTTTGAGTGCGTCACCATCACAAACTGCGTATCGGTTGACATGCTGCGCAGCATATCGGCCAGCCTGCCTACATTGGCCTCATCAAGCGGAGCATCCACTTCGTCCAGTACACAGAACGGACTGGGTTGATATTGGAAGATGCCCATCAGTAGTGAAAGGGCAGTGAGGGCCTTCTCGCCGCCGGACAACAGAAAGACATTTTGCAGCTTCTTGCCCGGCGGTTGGGCCACGATGTCCACACCGCTTTCGGCTGCATTTTCTTCGTCGGTCAGACGCATAAAGGCCTGCCCTCCGCCAAAGAGCTTTGCAAAAACCGCGCTGAAGTTTTCATTGATGCGCACAAAGGCCTCATCAAATTTTGTGCGCGATATTTCATCAATTTCCTTAATGGTCGCCTGTGTGTTGTCAATGGAATCCAACAGGTCTTTACGCTGCGTTTCCAGAAACTGATGACGCTGCTCCGTCTCTTTGTATTCCTCAAGGGCCATCATATTGACCGGGCCCATGTTCTCGAGTTTCTGCTTGAGTCCGCGGCAAGCCTCATCCTCGACAGCCAGCGCCTCGCCTTCAATCCGTGTCATCTCCGCGTCTTCGCGCAGGGCAGTGGCTTCCACACCCAGATCGCCAACGCAGCTTTCTTCCAGGTGCTTCAGGTCCGCTGCAAGAGTCGCCGCGTTCGCGCTCAGGGATCTGCGCTGCTCGCGCAGGGAATCGGTTTCCGCACGCAGCGTCTTCAGCTTTTGCTCAGTTTCTGCCAGCTTCGCACGAAGAGCATTCGCTTCTTCGGTAATTCTCGCCACTTCTTCAAGTGCCTGCTGGCGGACCTGTGAGTACTCCTGCTGTCTGGCGGCAAGCTGTTCGTTCTCCTGCGAGCGCTGCTGTTGCTCTGTCGCGGCCGATGCCAGCTGCTGCTCAAGCTGGGCCACCCGGCGCTCCATGTCCGCATGCAGACTGCTGATGCGCGAAAACGCAGCCTCCGCACCGCGCCGGCGTTCTTCCAGTCCCGCGAGCTCAGCCGACATCTGGGCCGCTTCCTGCTGAGCAGTCTCGCGCGCGCGACGAAGCTCTTCCACCTGCTGCTGCAACTCGACAAGGGATTGCTCCTGCGCAGCGTGCTGCGCTTCCAGTTTTGCAATCTCTTCGCGCTTTTGTTCAATAAATGCCTGCTTGGCAGTCCGCTGGTCTTTATTTCGTTCGCTCTGTAGGTTCCAGTCCTGCAGACGGCGCTCCAGGCGCTGTACTTCGGAGTCCATCTGCCGCAGAGCAGCGCTCTGGTTCGCACTTTCGCGTTCCGCAACGCGGCGCTCTTCACTCTTCGCATCAAGCTGTCTGGTAAGTTCAGCGAGGTCGCGGGTGAGAGAAGCCGCAGTGATGTCCGCCTGAACAAGCTCCTTCTCCACTGCTCCGAGCTTCTGCTGGACCTCGCGCAGATCGCGCTTCAGCGCAAGCGGACCGGCAGCGCTCGGCTTTCCGCCGGTTACCGTGACGTTATGGAAGCACTCTCCCGAAGGAGCCAGAAAGAAAGCGCTGGGATTTTCAAGCGCCAGGGAACGCGCGGTTTCCGAATCCGAAGTGACATAGCCATCGCGCAGCTTCGGCAGAATCACTTCCAGCGATTTGCCAAAACCATCCAGCACGCGGATGCAGTTCTTAAGCGGCACTACCCCTTGCTGCTGCTCGTAATGGTTCCCATTTGCGCCATCACCAGAAAAAGAGAACTTGGCCTGTGCATCTTCCGGATGTACGAGAAACGTCGCGCGCCCGTCTACATCGGATTTCAACAGACGCATGCCCTCGTGCGCCGCATCCCAGCTCTTCACCACAATGTAGTTCAGCTCGTCGCGCAGAAATTCGTCCACCACATGCTCGTGCTGCCCGGTCACTTCAAGAAAGTCAGCCAGAGTGCCAACAGGGGCAAGGCCCCTACCGAGAGAATTGGCGCGCAGCAACTTACGCACGGTGTCAGTTGAATAACTGTGCTCGCGGATCAGGCCCTCTAGGGAATTACGGCGTCCAGTGAGCGTGGCGTGCTCGGCGCGAAGCTGATCCCCTCGTTTTTTCGCCTCGATTTCTTCCGCCCGCTTCGAGGAAATTTCGTTGCGCAGCTGAGCAATCTCTGATTCCAGGCGCTTCAACGTTTCTGTTGCGGACTCAAACTTGATGGAGACCTGTCCGCGTTCCGCGCCAAGCGATTCCAGATCGCGTTTGACCGATTCCATCTCCGCAAAAAGTCGTTGAGCATCGCGGTCCAGCGCTGCCAAAGACTCTTCTGCCTGCGTCATCTGGTTGCGCGCATTGCCCACCTGCTGAAGAAGCTGCATGGCCTGACGGCGTGCGGCTTCAGTCTTCTGTTCCGCGGCAGAAACGGCCTGCACCGTATCACGTGCCTGCTGCTGTTTGGCTTGTGCCTGCTGGCGGAAATTTTCCGCCTCCGCCGCTGCGGTCTGCAGAAAGGCGCGGTTCTGCTCCCGCTCGTTCTTCAGGTTTTCAAGCTGTTGCCTTGCCTGCTCCAGCTCTGCCGTGCCGGAAGAGGCACGCTTTTCCAACTCGGAGATGCGCTCCTGATTGGCGTTCTGGCGCGAGATGGCGCGTTCAAGCTCAACGGAACTCTGGCTGGCGCGCGTAGAAGACTCTTTTGCAGCCGCATCCAATTCATAGCCGCGCTGTGTGGCGCTGGTGTGCTCGGCATCCAGCGACTCAATCTCCGCGCTGTGCGCATCAATCTTCTGGGTCAGGCCAGTGATCTCTGCTTCGAGGCGGGCTTGCTCTGCGTCCATGTGGGCAATTTTGCTGGCCAGCACTACGCGGAGACGCGCACGCATTTCGTCGCGCAGGGCAGCGTAGCGCTCGGCCTTGGCAGCCTGGCGTTTCAGTGACGCCATCTGCCGCATGACTTCTTCAAAAATATCGTTGACGCGGGCCAGGTTTTGCTTGGCTTGCTCAAGTCGCAGCTCGGCAAGGCGCTTTTTCGTTTTGAAGCGGGTAATTCCAGCGGCTTCTTCAATAATGGCGCGGCGGTCATGCGGTTTAGAGCTGAGGAGCTGGCCGATGCGCTCCTGCCCAATAATGGCATAGGACTCAGGGCCGAGACCGGTGCCCATGAAGATGTCCTGTATGTCTCTTAAGCGGCACAGCTTGCCATTCAGCAGATATTCGCTTTCCCCCGTGCGGAACAGGCGGCGGGTAACCACGATTTCGCCTTGCTGCGGCGTCTTCTGGAACTTGCGGCGGCGAATTTTCAGTACGACCGGCGTTCCACTCTGTTCGTTTTCAGCCTGAGCAGTCGCTTCGTTCTCAACCACCTGGCCGGGCTGCGATTCGGCGATAATCTCATCCACTTCGGCCATGCGTTCGGCGCGGAGTTTTTCCTCGTCCCAATCAGGGTCGAGCTCGTTTTCAAGCACGATCTCCGGCTCGTTCAGCAAAGGGCCTCCCGTGTATGCGTCGGGATCTATCAGCGTAATGGAGACCTCTGCCATGCCCAGAGGCTTGCGATCGCGCGTCCCGGCGAAGATGACGTCCTCCATCTTGCCGCCGCGCAGACTCTTGGCACTCTGTTCGCCCAGGACCCAGGTAACTCCATCCAGAATGTTGGACTTGCCGCATCCATTGGGACCAACAACGACAGCGATACCCTGGCCGGGTAGGGCCACTTCCGTGCGGTCACAGAAAGACTTAAAGCCCAGAATCTGGATTTTCTTGAGTTTCAGCATGAAGATGTACTCCTTTTCGGGCCGGAGAGGTGCCGTCAGAGAAAACTGTAGCTTCCTGAAGGGGTGGAATCAACACCTGCACCCCAACATCTTGTGGATAATCCGTCCGAAACTCCACAAATGGAAGCACTACTCAGATATTGTCTCAGAACAGAGCATCTGCCGTCGGGTTTTCCAGGAAGGAGCACAGCGTGACGGTGGTCGCAGGAGAACTGCCAGATAGCTTGAGACTAGCCCTAGGTTTCAAACAAAAACAAGCAAAAAACGCATGAAAAGAGTGCCGGTTTTGGTGCATGGTGAATTGCCTTTGGGCCGGAAAAAGAATGCCATCATTTCCATTGGCAATCTATAGAAGAAGATAATTGCGAACTTGGCGTGCGTATCGCATTGGGTGCGCAAACCGGCGTGCTATCTACTCAGGCCCGGAGGAACAGAAGCATTTCGCAACCAGAATCTTCGGGAAGCTTTTCTCAGCCAATATCAGTTTCATGTTCTTAATTGGAGTACAAGAACACACAGTAAGCAGCCCAGAAAATCATGAGGATAAAACAGCAGCGCCCATTCCTGCACAGTTAAGCGGGAGATGGGCGCACAGCGCACCTATGGTCTGGGAGTTGCAACACTCTCAATTACGACTGGCCCCAACAATCCAGAGGGCAACAGCGGTGAGTTGGCCTTATAGGGTTTCACGTCGGTAAAGGTATATTTCGTAGCCCCAGGCTGCTGATCTCCGATCAACCGGTTCACCCACGAGTTGATAACCTGAATCGATACCTCGTTTGCGCCCGGTTTCAGGGCACCCGTTGCATCTACTCGATAAGGAGCATGCCAGACTGTCCCCAACTGTTTGCCATTTACCGTGACGACAGCAAGGTTTTTTACATCGCCCAGATCAATCCACAGTTTCGCGCCTGATTTGAACCAATCTGCTGATGCCTGGATTGTTTTGGTGTATGTGCCAATTCCGGAGAAGTACTTTATTCCGGCATCGGTGCTGTCGCTCCACGAAATCAACTTGTCAAAGGTAGCAGTTGCCGGAGCTCCGCGTCCGGGTTCGAAGCTCACATTCCACGGGCCATCTACCGTCGCCAGTTGCGATTCCACGGGTTTGGGCAGAGTACGGGAGGCAGTTTTTGCAGGCGCGCGGAAGACAACAAATACCGTCCCCCAAGGCTCAAAATGCAGCGGTACAGTCGTGCGCCCGTCAGCAACTTTGTACGAAGCAGGTTGCGATTTACCTGTCTCCGCATACCAAAGCTCCGGAGCTTTGCCGGTGATGCGGAAATTCGCATCTACAGTCTGATCGTGGTCGCTTCGGTTATCGAGGAAGTATATATCAGCATTCGGAAGCCTGCGGTGCACGAACTCAATCCGCGTATCGCTCTCCGGCTTTGTGTGGTCGAAATCCGGAGCAACATTCATCGCCTTCAATGCTGCGGCCGCATCCTGCCCTGCATACACTTTGCCTTTGCCTACGGTATGCACACCGCTGCCATCGCCAAACAGCTCATCATTCAGCTTCTTGAATTCAGCGGCATCGTCCGCCAGGCTGGGATCGTTCGTAGGCTTTTCGCCGGCTACAACCGCACCTTGTTGCACCAGCTTGTAAATGGCGCGCAGCACAGGCAATGACATGTGTTTGCTGTAGGGATCGAGCGCGAGCAATTTATAGTTCATGCCGCTATTTGTTGTAATGCGTCCATCGGTTACGCTCAATTCATGAATCAGGCCATCGGCATTGATGTAGTCAAAGCCGTAACCCGCCGGAATATCCGGAGATTTCTTGTCGAAGATGGCTGTCAGGTTCGAGTCTTCTCCGTAGAAATAAATTATGTCTGCGGCGAAATGGCCCTGCTGCAGAAGATAGGAACTTCGCGCCAGATAGTCAATCCACGGACCGGCCTGTTCTGCCCAGGTTTCATTACGGTTAAACCATTGTCCAAATGGCCCAAGTGTCAGCCCCGGCTTTTTGTCCACCAGCGGTTGATGCGCCGATTCATGAATCACAAAGCGGTTAATGCCATTCAGGAGTTCCTGATCGGCAGTCGGCTTCAGCGTCGCAGGCGACCATGCCCACGGCGCAGCAGCCGCAGTCAATGATTCGGCAGCCGCAATATTCTGACCATAGATGTGCGCCACAGACGCCGATTCGCGGTCGTCCGCGTTGTAGCCATATTGCTCTTTGTTGACGCCAGGCACCTGCGTCCACATAGCGCTCATCGGAATGTCATCCAGCTTCTTCACTTCCATGCCGTCAGCGATAAACGCGCGGCCAGACTCATGCGACTCGCCATAGTGTCCTATGCCCCGGGCCTTCAGCGATGCCTGCACCTCCCCGTAATGTTCATCTGCTGTGAGATCAGCAATGGTCTTGCGGAAGTCCCACAGGAACTGATCGCTGGCCTCTGAGCTCTCGACAATCTGCCCTGCAAGCACCGGCAGCCACGGTGTTGGATCATAACCGCGACGCTTCTTAAACTGATCGAGTATGTCATCGGTCCAGTTCTGCGCTCCCGCTTCCCAGCTATCTGTAATGACATACTCAATTCCGCGCTTGCCCATCAGGTTCGGGCCAACGGTCTCCTTGTAGCTGTCCAGATAGTGGTCCATGTAATCCTTCACATAAGCACGGTTCAGCTTGTCTACTTCCAGGCCTGTAGCTTCTTTTGTCGCCGGATGGTTTGTGATGCCGAGCAGGGAATACCCAATGCGAAGTACTACCCAGTCACCTGAAGGTGGAGTCCAGTTGAGTGTTCCATCGGGAGACATTTTCGACGTCAGGTCAATCACGTCGGATTTCGCAATGGCCTCGCCCTGTCCAACCGGCGGCGTTGCAAACTTATAGAGATCAGGGACCGGTACAAACGCGGCCTTTTCCTCAAATCTGTTCACCCGCGCTGCCGGATGCAGCACTAATTCAGAAATTTCATAATCCGTTGGCGTATGCTGCTTTGGGTCAAATCCGAAAGAACTTGGATCAAGATCGACGGCCCACGCTGGTGGAGGTGGTGGAGGTACACGCTTAAAAACAACTCGGAAGAACTTGGCCTTTTCTGGCGGGAACGAGACAGTTAATTCCGGTGCGCCGCCATCAGGCAGCTTCGTAACTGTATGGAAGTGCTGCCCGTCTTCACTCGCTTCCAGAGATCGTTCCGGATTTGCAATACCCGTAATCATCGCCACAATCATTCCCACGCTTTTGGTTGCGATCGTGATTGAGCGAATCGTCTCCGGCTGAGGGAATTCATATTGGATCCATGCATCATGCCCAGGCGCTGGGATCGGCAGCTTCGTCGCCTTTTCCAGGTCGCCATCGCTTAACATGGCAGCATCCAGCGAACCTGCGCTTGCGGTGATCTTTGCATGGAGTGCTTCCACCGATACGTCATCCGCGGGCCTGCGATAAGCGACAACGGCAGCATCGGCATAGAACTGCGGAACCTTGTTCTCACTGTCAGGGCCGGCAAGCTCATCGCGAATACCTACATTCTGGAACGCGCCTGTATTTGACGGAGGATGAGCCAGCTTGCCGTTAAATGGCTTGCCGCCTTCGACCAGAGTCTCACTCCAGACATACTTCTTCATTCCCTGCGAAGGTTGCACCCACGGGCCGCCTGTCTCGCTCCAGCCGGGCGAACCGGCAATCGCTTCTTCCATGCCCATCTGGTCCGCCAGCGTTGTCGCATATTTAAAAGCATCCTTCCATTCAGGCGTCATGTAGGCCAGGCGCTTTTCCACAACCTGAGGTGTGCTGAGTGCCGCATCAAAGTTTTGGAATCCGGCAAGACCAATCCGGTGCATCCATTCCAGGTCCAGCTTGATACCTTCCTTTGTGATGTTGCCATTCATCCAGTGCCACCATACGCGCGGGCGGGCGCTCTGCGGCGGATTCTCAAAGCCCTTCATCAGCGTGTCGTTAGTATCCTGAGCAGTTACGCATGCTCCGCTGAGCAGCAGCAAAACAACGCCAGTTGATGTGAGCCCTTTTCGCAGAACAGCTTTACCCTTCTTTGCTTGCAGCATTTCACGTCCTCACTTTAGAGTGTGAGCGCGGCTTCTTCCCGCACGCGCTGGATACAACAGGCCTGTGTGTTGGAATCCGCGTTGCGTTCCCTTGAGTCCCAGGAATGTTGTCCAGCGCTGAGGATGATAGCAGCGAACATGAACGGTGTGCAAAGAAAATAATCACATATTGAAACATTTGTAATTCGACAATCAAGCACCATTTCGGGCCCGACAACTGTTGCTTCAGGGATGAATGTGCAAGCGTATTTACATAAATTACAGCTTGAAAAGGTAAAGTAGGAAGGGGATGGCTGCATGCTAAACTCATGCCGCTGCTCTGACTGCATATGGTATGCTTGGAAACTCGCAAGTTCTTGTTTAGAAATTGTCTTCTGATTGATACATGAGCATTTGAAGGAAAGCTATGGATCGTCGCACATTTTTGGCATCCTCCATTGAGGCAGGCCTGGCCGTAGTCTTTGCAGGAAAAATCGCAGCACAAACCATGGACAAAGCTGTGAGTGCCAACGTTAAGCGCGATGATCTCCCCGCAGATCTCATCGGTGAAAACACTGTTTCCGAATACTTCTGCGACCAGCGCATGCATGAGGCGCTTGGTACAACTCAGTTACAGAAACCGGCTGATGTACAGGTTGTCGCCTTCAATTTTCCGAGTCGGCATCCATCGCCCTTTAATTTACATCGCTGCCTGGAATGAATGGACGGAGGACCACGTCCTGCTCTGCCCGATACTTATTGGGGCTACAGCTATTTGGAAGCACTGCGTCGCGCAGTAAAAGACTGACCGGTTGCATCGTTTCGCAGCCAGTAGGGCAACTTGTGATTACCTGATCTCGATCTGCACAATAGCCAGAAGCCTGCAATCCCCAGGAGTGTGCCTGCTAAATATCCGGCATAACCAAGAATCTCAGCTTGTCGGGCATACCCGGCATCAACAACAAGTTGAAATGGGCCCGCTATTTCTTTCTGTCCCATGAGCCACTGACCGAAATTAAAAGCAGAGTGAATGCCCAATGGAACTGCAATTCCCCGGGTGGCGAGAGCAGCCATACCAAAGAGAAGAGCTCCAGCCGGAGGCCCCAGCATCGCACGAGACCATGTCCACCCAGCTGCGGCGTGTTCCAACGTGAAGGCGACGACCATAATCAGGAGGGATATCCAGAAACCCAGCGCGCTCTCCATGCGTCTTAGCGAATAACCGCGAAAGGCCAGCTCTTCACGAAGTGCAAGCATAAGATATGCGGCAAACGCCAGCAGGACGACACCGTAAGAACCATGAGGCGTGCGGATTATCCAATGGGTATGTCCTCCGGCATAGAGAAATAGCTCTTGCACTGCGAGAAGCATAATGCCGGCGAAAAAACCAAAGAGAAATCTGGTTACAGTCTGCGCTCCGGGACTTGTACCTACATCGCGGAGACGAAGACGATCCCAGCGTACAAAAACGACTGTGAGGAGAAAGGTAAGAAGACTTGTAATTACACCGATTTCAAGCATGCCCACGAAGGGAGAAGCCTTCTTACTGAGCGGTGCAATAAGGACGAGCACAAGCGGGCAAAGCAAGAGGAAGAGAAGAGAGCGCAGGACAGTCTTTGTCGAACTCATCGATATACTTTACGCACATCCAATACTCTTGGTTCCGGCTATTCATCTCTACCAAAGTTGGAGATGGAAATATTTCAAGTCGTAGCGAGATTACCTCAGAGTCGCGCTTGTAATTTTCTTGCTGACAGTTAAGCTGCGCCGGAATAGAGGCCGAGCGGCATCCGACGCCGTGGCAACCCAGTGTGCTTTCCATTGCAAGGCCCCATACCTTCGCGCTGGCGGGGTATTCCGACAAAAATCAGACCGCTTATCATAAATTGCTTCTCACCTTTTGTAATTCCTGCAATGCAGGACAACTTTCTCGAAAATATTTATGACCAATAGGGAAAATAATCTCTTTTTGATACTGGTAATTAAGCTCCTTGTAGCGAACGTACGCGGTTTAATTAGCTGCTGAGGTTTCTGATCTACATTATTTTCAGAATTTATTTATCTCCTCTTAACCCGTATTGAAAACTATTTTTCCCTTGACATAACTCGTTAATGCCCTGTAGATTCTCGCACGAATCACGATCAGTCATGGGACGGGTGTATTCCGCTGAATGGATGGCACATTCCGACCCACATAGGAAAGCGCAAAGATCGACGATCACATCAAGTCACGATTCTCGGGAGGCTTTGCAATGCTAAAGACAGGCTTAACAATATTTTCGGTTCTGCTGCTGGCTGTTTCAGCACCCAGGCTGTACGGACAAGCGGGCGCGACTGGTACGATTCTAGGAACCATTACCGACAGCACCGGAGCCGTGCTCCCAAACGTCAGGGTGACAGTCACTAATACTGCTACCAATGAAAAATTCAATACCGTTACCAGTTCCACTGGCGATTACAATGCCCCTTCGCTGAATCCCGGCACCTATACGGTTTCTGCCACGGCGAGCGGTTTCCAGACATCCGTGACCCAACCCTTCACGCTTACCGTTGACCAACGTGTCCGCATCGATATGTCTCTCAAGCCAGGCGCGGTAACAGAAACTGTGGAACTGACGGCGCAGGCCGTGCAGCTTGATACAGATAGTGCCGCGCTGTCCCAGGAAATGAGCGGAAAACAAGTCGCATCGCTTCCGTTGAATGGCCGCAACTTTATGCAGTTGCTCCTTGTGGGCGCCGGAGCAGTTACAGTAGGCGGTGAGCAGGGAGTCATGCGACAGGGGCAGGGAAACGCCGTCAGCATCAATGGCGGTCGCCCTGAAGGAAACAACTATACACTCGACGGCCTTGTAAATACAGATCAGGCGCTTATGACCCCAGCCGTCATTCTTTCTCAGGATGCGATCGGTGAGTTCAAAGTGCAGAGCGGTATTTATCCGGCTGAAAACGGGTTCGGAGCCAGCCAGATCAACCTCGTTAGCCGTGCAGGAACAAACCAGCTGCATGGCACAATCTTCGAGTCGAACCGCAACGACGCATTCGACGCCAAGCCATTTCCCACGGCTACCGACATGATTGCCGGAGTTAAAACCTCTAACCCGGTCCTGCGTCTCAATCAGTTCGGGTTTGTTGCCGACGGTCCGGTATATATCCCCAAGCTCTACGATGGCCGCAACAAGACCTTCTGGATGACAAATTATGAAGGCTGGCGCATGAACAACGGTCAGAGAATCCAGTCAGTTGTCCCCACTGAAGCTGAACTCTCCGGCGATTTCTCGCAGGCTACTTACCCTGCGGTGAATGGCCTTCCTGGCGGTCCGCTGCCTGCTTATGGAACACCAACCTGCGCCGCGGTTCTGGCAGCTGGCTACGACTGTCTACCCGTAGATCCGACGACAGGCTTGAACGACTGGGGCACTCGGGTGCCTGCTTCTGCTCAGACCTCTCGCGTTGGCATGGTGGCTGTAAAGTACAAATTCTGGCGTCCGCCAACAGTCCCCAATACGCCCGAAGGCACCGTCAATTTTATTCATAACATTCCTGGCCCGCTGCATTCTAACCAGCAGACCTATCGCATCGATCAGGACCTGGGTAAATTCGGTTCCGTATTCGGACGCTATACCCACTCCAATTACGAAAATGACACCATCTACAATTCTTCGTCAGTCGATTACGGAATTGAGCAGTATTTTCAAACCTCGAATAGCTGGGCGATTTCTCACACCATCAACATCGGCGCTACCAATGTAAATAATTTCCGCTTTGGGCGCCTCCGTGCAGAAGCGCCACAAGGCTCGGCTGCTCCGCCTTCTTCATTCGCGGGTGAGATCGGCCTGACCGGTGTCTTTACCAAATTTGCTCCTTTGCAGGAGACATGGCCGCATGTCGGCTTCGGGACCGGCGGCTTCTCCAGCGGTGGTGGTCCGGTGAACTCCTATAGCGGATCAGACAATCCAAACTGGGAATTCGCCGACTCTTTCACAACTGTCCGCGGAAGCCACACTCTCGGCTTTGGTATCGATTACCGTCGCTGGCACCTGATCCGCAACCTCGACGATGATTTCTACGGTGACTGGACATTCAGCGGCATCACCGCTCCGAACAATTTCGTCAACTGTGTCAATCCAGCTTCGCCGTTGAATAATAATCAGCCTCTTTGCGGAACAGGCAATGCCGTGGCCGACATGCTCACAGGTTATTACAACGGTGTCACCGCCTTTGTTCCTGGTCCATTGAGCCCGACAGATCAGGCAGGCAACCCGCAAGATCACGTCTTCAGTTATCTAGGGCCCTATGCCGAAGACGACTGGAAAGTTACTCCCAAACTCTCCATCAACTACGGTCTGCGTTGGGATTTCCGCGCCGCAGCTTATGAAGCATCGAACCATTTCTTCTGGCTCGATACCACCAATCCACAGGGTGGACTTTGCTATGCAGACAAGCAGTTAAGCACGAACGGCGTGGCCCCGGGTGTTGGAATAAACGGCGGCCCAATCCTCCGCTACTGTGGCAAAGTGCCTCATCCCGGCCCGAAGACGCCCTTTGCTCCGCGGTTTGGCGTAAACTTCCGCGCTACGGATAAAACCGTCCTGCGTGGTGGTTACGGCATCTTCTTCGATTCGTTTGAAGGACGCGAGATTGACGACTCCGGCGACATCTATCCCTACAGCGTTCGCAACAGCCTCAGCCCAACCACAGTTGCTTCAAATCCAAAACTGAGCAATCAATTGTTCACTCCTTACACCACACTTGGGCCATTCCCCGAATCATCTCTGTCGTTTATCGCCGTCATTGAATCGGAGAACCCACTCAATCCTTATGTGCAGTCCTGGACAGTTTCGGTAGAACACGAGCTTGCCCAGGATACCACTTTGGAATTGAATTACATCGGCACGCACTCAACTCATCTTTTAGACCGCCGCAACATTGCGCAGCCGCTGCAGATTCCGGCAAACAGCCTGTCCTTCTGCCAGGCAACCGATCCAGCCACCGGTGCTTATCTCAACCTTGATAAGGCCCCCTGTACGGTGGTGAGCCGTTTGCCTTATCCCAATTTCAACGGCTTCTACATCAACAGCGACTTCCACGGCTACGCCAACTACAACGCGATGAATGTGAAATTTGAACACCGCGCGCAAAATCTTGCTGCGACTGCCATCTACACCTGGGCAAAAAGTATGGATGACAAGTCAGCCGCAGCTGGCGTTGGCGCAACAGGCGCCGGTTTCCAGGGCTTCGAATATAACCACAATCCAAACCTGGATTATGGCCCCTCGGACTTCTCTGTGAATCAACGCTTTGTTGCCAGTTATGTGTGGGATTTGCCCATCGGGCGCGGCAAGAAGTACGCAAATCAAATCAATCGTGCCGCAGACCTAGTTCTTGGCGGATGGCAGCTGAGCGGCATCACCACTTTCCAGAGTGGCTTCCCATTCACCGTTACAGCGAATGATATTCAGGGCATCAACGATAGTCAGTTCATGCATGCCAACGCTGTTCCCGGCTGCAAGATACATGACAACCTTGTCGGTAAATTCGCGCGCATTAACCCGGCCTGCTTCACGCAGCCGGCTCTGGGTACGTTCGGAACCGTCGGACGCAACACCCTGCGCCAGCCGGGTATCAACAACTTTGACATGGCTCTCGGCAAACAGTTCAGCATTACTGAGCGCGTCAAGTTCATGTTCAAAATGGATACCTTCAACACCTTTAACCATCACCAGTATGCAGGAGACGTTGGAGGTTTGATTGTCGCCGGATCAGGAGGAAATGCGGCCATTTCCAATGGTGTAGGTTCCTCTACCTTCGGCCTGATAACTCAGGCGTCATCCCCCCGCAAACTGCAGTTCAGCGGCAGGATTACGTTCTGACCAAGTCGGCAGCATATGAGATCGGTGCCTCCATCCTTTCGCGCAGTTAGCGAAAGGATAGGGAGTATCGGCGATAGGGCGGATGTACACTTCACATCTATGAGGCAAAGACTCAGGCTTGGAGTCACGGGTATTTTCCTTGCCGTTTTGACGTGCAACCTAAACGGTCAGACAGACAACGATGCGGCCCAGAAATATGCTGAAGCCGGCCAGCGCGCTCTGGCAGCTGGTCAATATACAGAAGCACAATCAAACTTCGATCAGCTTGCAAAGCTCGAACCCAATATCGCCGAGGTCCATGCCACTCTCGGCCTTATCCATTTCAAGCTCCGCAATTACGAAGCAGCAGTGCGCGAGATTAACACCGCGCAAAAACTGAAGCCCGGTTTGCCGCGCCTCAACAGCCTACTGGGAATGTCGCTCTCAGAATTGGGCCGCTACAACGAGGCCTTGCCCGGTCTGCAGAAAGGGTTCCATCAATCAACTGATCCGGAAATCAAACGCATGTGCGGCCTGCAGCTCATGCGGGCCTACACAGGGCTCCGCAAAGATGACGAAGCAGTGAAAGTAGCACTCGACCTGAACCGCCTCTATGTCAATGATCCGGAGGTCCTGTACTATACCGGCAAAGTCTACGGCAATTACGCCTTTCTCACGATCAGCAAGCTCGCTCAGGCCGCCCCAAACTCCCTCTGGAGACACCTTGCCGCCGCAGAGGCACTCGAAAGTCAGGGATCATACAACGATGCCATCTCTGAATACCGAGCCGTGCTTACCATCGATCCACAGCAGCTCGGCATTCACTACCGCATCGGGCGCACGCTGCTCGCGCAGTCGCATCAATCCGGAGCGCAGGCAAATATGGAAGAGGCGCGAAAAGAATTTGAGCAGGAACTGGAACTCGATCGCCACAATGGAAATGCAGCCTACGAAATTGCCGAAATATACAGAAGAGCAGGTGTCTTTCCTCAGGCTCAGCAATATTTTGAACGCGCCCTTCAGGATTATCCCGACTTTGAAGAAGCCCATCTAGGTTTGGCCGCGGTGTACATGGCACAGCAAAAGCCCGAGCAGGCGTTGCCGCATCTGAGAACTGCCATCAATTTAAACGCGAATGATGAAGTCTCCTGGTATCGCCTTGCTGAAGTAGAACGATCTCTCGGAAATAAAACCGAACAACAAAACGCGCTGATGCAGTTCCGCAAATTGCATCAAGCCACGCTCGATCAAAAGACGGGAAGACTAATGACATCCACCAACGAAGTAACAAAACAAGAATTGGGCCCGGAAGTTAAAGAGTAACGGAAGAAAATCCTTCGCGGATCTCAAGCGTATCCTTATCATCTTCTGCGGTTAGCTTTTGATGTATTTGCAAGTCGAATCTCTTTGAACGGAAGTCATATCTGAAAAAGTAAGAGTCGGCAATTTGAAATGATGGGATGTTCTAAAAGGAGCCGTAGCCCCTACATGCGCTGCACAGGTTCATACCGAAACCGCCAATCCCATCCCGATCATCGACACCCACATCCATCTCTATGGCTCATTTCATCCCGAAGGGATTCGAGCGCCTTTTCGCCAATCCGCTCTTTCGCCGAATCCGCTATGGCAATTTAATTCTCTTTCGAGACGTGCGAAGGCATTTGCTACAACGCGATCACAACGTGTCCCCATGAAGGGGAAGGCACTTTTCGCATTTGACCTCATGTGAGACGACAACCACCTGCGCGCCATCGCCCGCCCTCTGTGCAAACGAACTTTGACGTTCTCCTCAGTAAGTTCGAGCGCGGCGGCTGTTTCAGACGTGTTCAATTCTTCAACGTCCCGTAACATGACGACGATGCGGTACTGCTCCGGAAGACTGAGGATGGCTTTTTCAAGAAACTGGCCAAGTTCCATTGCGGAGGCCTGTTGCTCTGGGTTAGGCGACATTTCAGCTAATTGCATATGTCCTGCTCCGTCGTCGTCGGGATCTTCAAGCTGTTGCACCCGCTGGCGTGAACGAAGCCGGTGCAGAGCTTCGTTGATTGCGATACGCGTCAGCCACGTCGAAAATGGTGCTGATCCCCTGAATTCATCGAGATGTTCGTATGCCCGAACATAAGCGTCCTGGATCACATCTTCTGTTTCGCCATCATCCCGCAAAATGGCGCGCGCAACTCGATAGAGGCGCTGATTGTAGCGGCGCATAAGAATTTCATACACGGCCGTATCACCAGCCTTCACTCGCTCGATGACTTCGAGATCAGTCCAGGCTTCCCATTTTGCTTTATCCAGCAACGCCGAATTTTCCATTGCTGTAGACATTGAGTCTCCGAACGTGAAGAGGTTACAGAATTCTCAGTGTAACCAATTTACGGATCAAGACTCATTCATGTAGAGGGCATGAGAAGAAGATGCGGGACGGTGGCGGGCGCGCTCAATCTGACATGGTGAACGTTAGCCTGACCTCTGTAGTCGAGTCCCAGGGACGCATCAGAAAAGTTTTCCCACCCAACAAGGAGCGGATAAATGAAAAAGCTGGTGAGTACAGTACTCGGAATGGCAATGGTCTGTGCGCTGGGGTCCTTGGCTCACGCGCAAGCACCCACAGACCCGCAGATCGTTGGCATTGTCCAGACAGCCAACCGGATCGACATCGAAATGGCGCGACTCGCACTGAAGAAAACCACTGATCCGCAGGTGAAAGACTTCGCTAACGAAATGATCTCCGACCACACGGCTTTGGAGAAGTCCGTCAACGATCTGGCAGCGAAGCTGGGGGTAAAAGAAGAAACCAGCTCCACCGCGCAGCAGTTGAAGCAGCAAGCCCTCCAGGAACGGCGGAAGCTAAATACCCTCAAAGGGAAATCATTCGATCGCGAATACGCATCACATGAAGTCGCTTACCATCAGACAGTAATCGATGCTGCCACCAAGACGCTTATTCCCGACGCGCAGAACGCCCAGCTAAAATCGGCCCTCCAGGGTGCTGCACCGGTATTGCAGGGTCATATGCAACATGCACAACAGCTTGTGCAGTCTCTGCAAGGCGGCGGTAGCGGCTTTTAAGATACACCCGTGGAGCCCGGTCATGGAGAACTCAATGTCACAGATGAACCGACCAGCAACGTCGCCCTCGCCTGTGGTATTTCTTCTCTTTCTGGCCCTCTTGGCCGTCCTGGTGTCCAACGCGGCAGGGCAGACACCGCCAAAGTCACCGCAGAACATCATCGTCATCAAGCAGATGCACTTCGATCCACCTTCGCTAAACGTGAAGGCCGGAGATGTGGTCGAGTGGAAGAACGAAGACATTTTCAGCCACACCGTTACAGCGTCTGATGGAACTTTCGATTCAGGTCTGATTGCTCCTGGTAGTTCCTGGCAGACCACCATCACCAAAACCGGCGACATCGCTTATCACTGTCGCCCCCATCCCAATATGACTGCCCATCTCATTGTTCAGCCCCTTGTAGGTGCTGAGCAACATGAACAAGCTGGAGCGCAGAGTACAGAGACGAGTCAGGCAAGCCTGCGGTGGAGGCCACCGACAAAACCCGAAGAGTTCCATCCTATCCTGGTGGACTTCACGGCTGCCCTGCTGCCACTGGCGTTCTTAAGCGATCTGCTGGGCCGACTCTTCCGCAAACAGGGATTACATACCGCTGGGCTGTGGATGATGGTTTACGAAGCGATCATCACCCCTTTCACTAGTATCGCTGGTTGGTGGTGGAGGAACAGCGAGGCAGGTCAACTGCCCGCGAGACTCATCGTCGTACATGAATGGCTTGGCACGGCGGCAGCAGTACTGTTCATTCTGCTTGCTGTATGGCGTTGGGGATTTCACAAACGGACGATAACGCCCAGTTGGACCTATTTGATCGCAGTATTCATCGCGTTGCTCGCACTCGTCTATCAAGGCAGCCTGGGCGGTGCGATGGTATTCGGACAATAGTCCGGCCACGTGTTCAGATTCGGGGGAGTGTCCAATGACAGGAGGAATATGGCGGACATTATCAGCACCAGATTGTTGCGAAGCGAAGCTGTCGCTGAAGGAACGATGGCCTTCTACTTCGCCAAACCTTCCGGCTTTAAATATCGCGCGGGTCAGTCAGTCGATCTGACTCTGATCAACCCGTCCGAAACTGATGCTGAAGGGAATACCCGTACCTTCACACTTGCCAGTTCTCCCTTTGACGAGGATCTGATGATTTCCACTCGCATCCGAGATACTGCATTCAAACGAGTGCTAAAAAACGCATCTCCAGGGCTCGAAGTGAAGATCCAGGGTCCCAGTGGCTCCTTCGTGTTGCATCGCAAGACGGAGAAGACTGCAGTTTTTCTGGCTGGAGGAATCGGGATCACACCATTCCTCAGCATGATCCGCCAGGTCACTCATGAGAAGACGGCGCATCATATCTATCTGTTGTATTCTAATCGCCGGCCTGAGGATGCCTCATTCCTTGATGTGCTCGAAGAAACCGCACGCAGGAATCCAAACTTTCACTTGATCGCGACCATGACGAAGATTGAAGCTTCGCATCGCGAATGGAACGGTGAGACCGGGCACATAAGCAAGAAAATGCTGACGGAACATCTTCCACAGGTACAAGGCCCGATTTACTACATCGCAGGACCGCCCGCAATGGTCGCTGCAATCCGCGGAATCCTATTCGAGGCTGCGGTTGAAGAAGACGATATCCGAACAGAAGAATTTGCCGGTTACTAGAACAATCAGAAGGAGTGTTATGGCAAACCAAAAACATACTCGTCCCGCCACGAAAATCTTGGTCGATGGAGGCAATCCAGAAGACACCAAAGAGATCAGGAAACTGCTGGGTTACGTGGACGGTCAGACTACAAATCCTTCGCTGATTGCGAAGAATCCCAATGTCGCACGTCTTGTCAAATCGGGGCAGAAGCTAACGCAATCACAGGAAGCGGATGAGTACCGCAAAATAGTCGAAACAATCTCGCCTCTGGTCGGTGACGCAGGTGTATCAATTGAGGTCTTTGCCGATCTGAATACAACCGCTGACGAGATGTTCCGTCAGGGGCGCGAGATGAATTCGTGGATTCCTAACGCCTACATCAAGTATCCCTGCACGACTGAGGGGCTGAAGGCGGCGCACTATTCTGTTAGCGAGGGAATCCGGGTGAATATTACTCTTTGCTTTTCTCAATCACAAGCCGCGGCTGTTTATGCTGCGACCAAAGGTGCCACGACCCCGGTTTATGTCTCGCCATTCATTGGACGCTTGGACGACATCGGCCAGAATGGAATGGATCTCATCCGAAATATTAAGCGTATGTATGCAGCAGGCGACGGTCATGTCCTGGTACTCGCGGCAAGTATCCGCAATTTGGGCCATCTGCTCTGTTCATTTCATTACGGCGCCGAACTTGCGACTGTGCCTGCCACGGTACTTAAGGAATGGGTTGGCCAAGGCATGCCCCTGCCCGGCCCAACTTTCTCCTACAAACCGGTGGGCTCCGAAATCAAATATGAGAATCTCAATCTCAACCAGCCCTGGGATACGTTCGACATTCAGCATGACTTGACGACGAAGGGCATTCAGAAGTTTGTTGCCGATTACAAATCAACGATACGTTAGTTTCCACGCATTCAGGCATCTGTCGATTCGACGCTTTGACCTTGGCCCTCAGAATACGTATCTCTCAGCATGCGTATTTCTTTTAGCAGTCTGGGTTAGAGAGATATTCATCCCGTCCTGGTTGTCGTGGTGGCGTGAATGTGGGAATCGGTTTTATCGATCTCCACCTTTACTATTCCGCCCGCAATCGCGAGAAGCAGCAATACTGATGTTGGGTGGCTCATAAAGGGACTCCTGCTTCCGCTTCCGGCCTCCCGTTTGCTATTTCCTTGGGATCGCTGCCATCCGAGATTGAATCTCTCGCAGCAGAAGTACTCCATCCAATTCGGTGAGCCTGGCTTCAAGAAACCGAAGGACTTCATCGAGAGTGGGAAGTGCATCCCATCCCCGATTGTCACCACCTGCTGCGACTGCTTTGAGCGCAGCCGCCGCGGATGCAAACGGAATTGCTTGTTCTACTGTGAGGCCCCGCGCAACTGCCAATGCAAAAGCGCCGTGGAAAGTGTCGCCACACCCATTGGAGTCGAAGACATCGACCTTGAAAGCGGGGAAGTGTCGTACAGTGGAGTCGCACTCTGAGATGCAATAGCACCCCCGTGCGGAATCCGTTACAATGGTCGCTCGACGTTCCGTGTGCGCTAAAACTTTGCAGGCCTCCAATGCATCCGAAGTACCTGTGGCCCAAAGTGCCCATGCACGGGGCACTATAAGGTAATCGGTGAGCATGGCAAGCTGTCTGGAAGATTCCGTACAGCCCTCGATATCTCCCAAGACACGCACACCGAGGCTCCGGGCCTTTTCCGCAACTGGTACAAGCGACGGTTCCGTAATATGGTCGAGAAGAACGACTCTTGCTGACTGGATCAGACTGAAAGGCAAGTTCTCGGGCACAACCGGCCTATAGAGCGTCGCGTCATAAAACACATTGCGGTGCCCTAAACCGTCGACCAGGATCGTGCTATGGTATGGCCCCCCCGATGTGTCTTTTACAATATGCGAGACATCGGTATTGTGATGTAGCAGCGCGGATTTGATGAAAGTGGACAGCTCGTTGTCGCCAAACCGCGCCACATAAGCTGCCCGTCCACCGAGAGATCCGACTGCCGCGATCGCTGTGCAAGCAGGCCCGCCTCCTTGGCGCGCTCTGCCAAGGATCGGGACCTTGCAGTCCACAGATGGGTATTCTGCAACATAGATCAGGTCGTCAACTGCCGCTATTCCAATACCCAATACATCGAGACAATCGCTCATATATTCCATTCCGACACAACGTCGCCTGAAGCTAGCGTTCATCCATCCGCTTGTTTCACGGGGTCTGCTTGCAGTAACACCCGACTAGCCGAATTCAATCACTTCCGTACTTTGTGTGGTTCGTGGTTAATTCAAGGTCGGCTTTTAACTCGCGGTGCGGGGTGATTCCCATTTTCTGGAGGGCCGCATGATATGCCTTCACCGCTTCAGCAGGCAGAATCTGATCGTCGGCCACCAAGCGTAGGTGTTCTACAAACAATGGCTGATGCTCTGCCGAGTTGATTTTTCTGCCGAAGAGCGCAACGCGTGCGCCGTGGCGCTTTGCCTCATAGATCAGCGCAAACGCGTCGTGCGTCGTGCCCGCAGATCCTCCCAGGACACCGACCACAAGCGAAGGATCATATTCGCACAATTCTTCGAGAGCTTTTGGACCGGCATAAGGAATTTTCAGAAAGCGCGGTCTCGATGTCGAAGGTACACCTGCCAAAAGACGAACAATATGGTCATTCACAAAGAACGGGATTTCTTCAGGCGGGATTCCGTGGACCTTGGCCGGAACATTTGGGTGGAAGACTTCGAGAAAGTGATCGAAGCCCTTCGCTTCGGCTTCAAGGCGGAACGCCTTGTACGCTTCCATCACTCGCAGGTCCTGGTCTGGGTCATTGTTAAAGGTGACAGAATAGAGACCAAGATTCGCTCCTGAGCGGAGTTCATTTTGATTTGCCGGGCATTTCCCAGACTGTACGTGGTCGATGGTGGCCGTCGCAAATGGCTGCGAAGGTGCCTGGGTGTATCTCCCACCGCGAACTATGTGAATATCGGTGGTATCATTCGCGCGCACGGCGGGGGTGACCCCAGAAGAATCAAATATCTTCTGCTGGATCGTCAGCAACTCTGAAGTACTGGCTGACATCAGCATGATGTCTACCATTCCCTGAAAGACGATTTGACGAATTTCCTCCCGGTATTCATCAATCGACCGAGGCTTTCCGTCCAGCTTCCTGCCAGTGGAAGCGATGCCGTATGCCATATCTGCATCTTTGGCGTCCGCAAGGATAAAATCCGGGGCAGTCGGGTTATTCTTGAGTACTTCCAGCTTTACATCGAGTGTCTTTTTCAACGTTTCTCCGCAAATAATGGCGAGAATAAGCTGACACACGTGCTTTGCCTTCCGGAGGCAAAGCCTGCCAGCAACAACAGAAGTCCCGCCGCCCATTAGAGCGACGCTCTTATGAGTGATGAGGATATATATGTCTTATAGGGGCACGAAGCACAAATTTGGAACGGGTCCGTAGTTTTGCAGAATAAAACCGCCAATAATAACGAGAGAAGTCAAAAAATCTCTGCTAGGCCTAAGAATAGCCCGTCATTTTCTTGTAATAGCCAGAATGGGGAGCAATGTCTTATCATTTTGCTCCATGAAATTACCTGCAATTACGCGCAGATCCTCAAGCCGCTCATACACGATTCGATCTGTTGCGCGCGCGGCGGCTACCCTAAAAGCGTTTTCATCAACTTCGGAAGTACTGTCGTTGACAACCATTGTTGAGCGCACGCAACTCGATAAGGGAACTGCTTTTCGTCTTCTCGAAACCCTGGTTGAAGCTGGCCTCATCATCCGCGCCGGTAAGCACGGATATCAATCTGCTATACAACCAATTCATGCGAGGCGATTTCGAATCGGATATGCCTCGCAGAGCAACTTGCTCGCATTCACAGGAATTGTCACCGACAGTTTGCTCAGCGCCGCAAGCCGGGCGGACATTCAGCTTGTGGTGCGCAACAACCAGTTCAGTCCTCGCATAGCGCTCGAAAATGCGAAGCGCTTCGTAGAGGAGAAAGTCGACCTGGTCGTTGATTCGCAAATCAACATAGACATTGCCTCGCAGATTGGCGCGGTCTTCCTTGACGCCGGCATACCATTCATATCGGTGGACATCCCCCATCCTGGGAGCTTTTACTTTGGAGCCGACAACTATAAGGCAGGGCGCATTGCCGGACGCCATCTTGGCCGATGGACTTTGAAGCACTGGCATGGAGAAGTTGAACAAATTATCTACCTTGGTGTTGATGCTGCAGGGCCGCATTTGAACAGCCGCTTGACTGGCATGAGAGATGGCCTAAATGAAATCTGGCCTGAAGGAAGACTTGCTCCAACCTGCCATTACGACACCAAAGGTGGCCAATTCGACGCAACTCTGGACACGATTAGAAAGCACCTGCGACGGCGCAAAACTCGGCGGGTTCTGGTATGCGCGGTAAACGATACCACTGCGCTCGCAGCGCTCCAGGGATTTCGGGAGATAGGACTAGAGGAAGAGTGTGCAATCGTAGGTCAAGACGCGAATGTTGATGCACGCCAAGAGATGAGAAGACCCTCAACCAGACTGATCGGTTCCGTTGCTTACTTTCCCGAGACCTACGGCCCCAAAATCATCGAGTTGGCCTTAGAGATACTTGAGAAGAAACCTACTCCTCCTGCAGTTTTCGTCCAGCACGAACTGGTCACGCCGCAGAATGTAAACAAAATATACCCAAACGACGTATGGATGATTTCCGGAGCCAAGCTGTCAACAGGTCGCTCGTAGGCTCTCAGCGATGACTAGAGCATGTTTCGTGTTTCATAAAAAGGGTTCGGCCTCAAATCAGGTACTTACGCTTGAGGCGGTGGAACAGTTGAGCTTCTGTCATGAAGAAGCGACAGAAGCCGATGTTTTGAAGGGATTCTAGGGATTCTGTGGATTCTGCAAACCGGAGCGGCATGGCGGTTTCTACCCGGCGAGTTTCCCTCGTCGGCGACCTGCTTGACGACTGAAACAGTGAGGACGAAGGCGTCTGGCTGGATGCGTGGCGGGCTCTGCTCGGAGCCTTCGATGCAGAAGGATTGCTGAAGTGGGATGAGACCCTTCCTGGACGGCAGTTTCGCTCGGCCCAAAAGGGAAGCGACGCGGTCGGTAAAACCAAGCGCGGCAAGGGGAACGAAGTGGGTAGTACTGGTCGATGGTCAGGGGCTTCCGCTGGGAGTTCAGCTGCAAAGCAAAAGACCAGGCGCATGGATCGTCGATGTAGGTTACGATCCTGATCCACTGCGCGAGTGACTGAAGAAGAGAGCCATCGAGTTGATCGCTCTAAGGCCACACGCCTCGTTTCATTTACTCCCTGCGATTCGCAAGGTGAGAATCTCATGTGGATGGATGGTGAATTGAATATGACCGTCTTCTGTAACCGATACGGGTTCCTTCCCCCGTTCCAGAGCATCCGTTTTCCATACATGATTAACATGGAGAAATGGGATCTGAATGGTTTCTGGGCGCTCCGTGCCGGCAAGATCAAGGAGCCGCAGGATTGTCCCATTTCCATCCTCGGCTGGCTTCCAGGTTTCCAGGAACAAGTTAGGATCAGAACTCTCAAGAAAACTTTCCTCCTTAGCACTCATCCAACTCGGCGTATCGCCGCCAGCGATCTTTTGGGAGGAGTCCTTTGTTGTATCTGATTCTGAGGAGGTTGAAGGGCCTGGAGCTTTGTCTTGGCTCATCACGACATCAGTCTCAAGCGGCGTAATCTCCTCCCAGCCCATCCGGCTTAGATCTTCTGCATGGGTCGCGGCTGCGCTTGTAACAGCATAATGAAAGGTGAAGTGCCCTCCCTGACCAGCTCGATAGTTCGTGTTCCAATAGTTATTCATCACATACGAAAAGATGGTTCCAGGCCTATCCGCAAATTCTTCTGGCCACTCTCCGCGGTTGATATCGCCCAAAGTGACAAGTGGAGTATCAAGCGGCATTATGCTTGCCGATAGGCCGTCCTGCTGCGCGGAAATCCAATGTAGGACCGAAAACCATTCATGTCCGGCTCCCGGGTAGGTGTCCCTCGCCGGATCCACCACGCCGTTTTGGATCTCGTATCGGAACTGTGGGTGTTGGAAGACAAACGGAAAGGCAATGTAAACTGCTTCCTTGTTATAGACCGTCTTCTTTTCCAGTTCCTCAATGATTTCAATCTTCTTGATGTCATTGAACACTCGGACCTCGGTTATGATCTGCGGAGTGTTCATATCTGTACTCTCCATGCGAGCCATTTCCCCGTAAGGGGTATGCTCGGTGATTACCAGACGTCCGTCAGTTGCTGGATGGATATCGAGCTTAGGCGCGGGCGATATGCGACTATAACCGAGGATTGAGTTCGGCTCTTTGTCTCCCCCGGTAACGTAGAGATATTGCGCAAATCGATAGGGACTGTCCTGGTTTACAAGCTCTCGGTTTAGTTCCTTATCAAGGATACTTCGAATTGCGCCGGTCTGTGGGTCGAGCTGGACCTTGTAGTAGCGGCTTTCTATCGAGGTATTCAGTTCTTTTGCCGGAGCGGTCAAACTCTTCTTGGACGGCCTCATGAAATACACCTTGTAGCCGATTGCGGGGACATCGCAGGCTATGAACTGCACATGGATAAAATCATGTCCGCGGAAAATGAGTTGGTATGGAACCGTCTTTCCACTGGACGCATCCACAATTTCATCCGACTTTTGCATGTCGACAGAAACGAGACCGCTGCGCCTCCAGTTGAGACTATTGAACACAATCACACTCCCCGGCTGCGCTGGAATTGCATCGGCCAGGTTCGCCATCGCACGCCTCGTTATGAAGTCAACCTGAGATCCGGCGTTGACTGCAAAGTGCTCCTTGAATTGAGACTGCTCGGTTGCCTCGTTGCTTGTCGGGTCGGATACGCTGTTCCACGAATCGAATGTGTGTTCGTCCATTAACACCATGTTGGTCCACATGCGATCCAACTCTTCGGTATTTAACTTGAGACGGGAGTTGATTAGTGCTGCCAGCGTGTCCAGCTTTTCCGCCGTCAGTCCCCGAGCTTCATTCCAGCGCTCTATACCGACGTATCGAGCATCGGATGCAACGCCATCTTCCCAATATGGCCCTCCGTCTCCCTGGATCGTGGGCATGGTGTCGCCAAACTCTCCTGCGATTTTTTCTAAAGCTTCGTAAAAGCCGGAATATTGTAAGTGAGGATATGCGTACTCTTTATTCCACCTCTCCACAAACTCTGCCTGTTGGGGAAAAAGGTCTGTGTTCTCTACCTGAGTACCATAGAGCAAGGTAGCGTTTGCACGATATTCTGGATCGTCATACATCTGCAAAAACAATGGGAGAGTATCATGCCCTGCAGCCAGAACAGGAGGCAGGCCGAATAACATCTGCATGTGAAGGTAAGAGCGTCCATACCATAACAATATTTTCTTTCCGTCCGGACCGATCCACCACGTTGGCGAGTGCTCATTGAGACGACCTTGGAACAATACCGGCGCACGATAGTTGTCACTCCCGGCTACGAGATAGGGTATTCCGGCAGCAGCAAGAATGGAGGCATAGGACCATGAATATGAAGGAACGTCCGTGATGTTAGCGTAATTCAGCGGAGATCCGTAGAGGGCGCTGATTCCGGCGCTCGGATAGAGTGAACGAATCAGCACCTCGGTGCCGGAAATCCCTGTGAGCAAATTTGCATATTGAGCCGGCACAAAAATTTGGTGTTTCTGAATTGCCGATCTCAATCGCTCTTTCTGCTTGTCTGAAGCAGTTGCAAGAAATTGTTCGAGAACCCATTCTCCATCTAGGCTGAAGCGAAACTCCGGATGCTTCGTGACTAGGTCGATGGCCTCATCGACCACACGGCTCTGGATAGCAGCAACTTTTGCCTGGTAATCAGAGTATCCGACGTCAAGATGGATATGGGGAACAACAAAAACTGTCCACTTCTTTGCCGGACTGATTTCCTGTGCGTAATGCTTCTTCTGCCCCCTGTTCTCTATCACCAGACTTGCCAAGCTTTTCGGGCCAAAGTCCTCTACCCAGAAACTCACTTTCTCGTCGCCAAAATCATAACCGTCACGCGCAACTGCAGTGTATTTCCGTTGCGCAATGGTCAGCTCAGCGCGGTCTTTGCCTGAGAATTGTCCGATGTGCCGGATAAATGCATCCACCTCTTCGCGTAAAGCGCCATCTGCGCGGCGAAAGAATATGGTTGGCATGAGTTGCACTACTAAGGTCGAACCGGCGATATCGTGCCGAATGCTGTCGAGTTGAATGGCATCATAATTCAATCTGGCGTCTGGGACCTCTTCACCAGCCAGCTCCACGGCTTGCAAAGTGATCGTGTTGGTGCCGGAATGAAGGTACTTCCCGGGAAATACGAAATCTACGTCTGCTGACGAATACGCTGGATCAAAAGAATCCCACTGGTCGCCATTACTGTAGTCAAGACGGGGATGCAAATAAAAAATGCCTTGCTTACCGTTAATGCCGATCCTGAGGGTCGGCACGCTTGCACTCTCCACGAGCACCGCAATGTGGAGCTCATACTCCATCTCGGGTGAACCATGCAACACGAACGAGATTGCTCGTGGTGCATCAGCTATTGGCGTCTGTTGCGCTTTATCTTTATCTGAAGAAGCGAGCAGCGCGGGCTGTGTACTGAACCAATCTTTGGCAGTTGTGCTCCGCGAGACGATGAATTCTACGTGATGCTTCGGGGTATCAGAGGAGAACTCAGCAGAAGAGCGATCAAACGTACCGATTCGGAATACAGTGTTTTGGGAGTGGGCAGGGAAGGACTCGCCTGGGAGCGATAAAGCTGCCAAGACAATCCAGAGCATACCAAACATCAAGTATTTCTTGTAACCGAGAGCCATCGCTGTTTCCTCCTTCTAAAACCCGCTGCTCGCAATTGGCACGATCCTTAGTGGCTTTCGAGCGTCCTTTTCAGCACTGTTATTCCTGACCACTGGACCAATGTGGGACGGTAAGCCCAAAACATTTCGCTGCAATCAGCACGATCGAAGACATGCTTGATGGCTCGGGTTTGTCCCACCGCTGCTGGGTTCAGATAGAATGCTCCCCATTCGCCCACCAATACCGGCATCTGCGTCTGATGTGAGAACTGCTGATCGCGGCCGAAAGTCAGTTTGATACGATCTACGCTCATCAAATCAAGCAGTGACGTGTCAGTCACGATGTCGTACACATGCGGTGAATAGGCTTGTTGAGAATCACGCCTGCCAGAGTCGTCAAGAAGGGGCGCGATGGCTGTTCTAACGCCAAGATTTGTCGACATGTCGGGCTCGAGAAATAAAATGTGGCGACTGTCCGCCTGTCGAATTGCTTTCGCCACCTTCGTGTACATTGGCATTAACTGCGATCGATCAAACTCCTGCATGTAGGGTGAGCCGGCCTGCAGCATGGATTTGAATATGCTTATGGATTGCATCCACGATAGGATCTTCCTTCGGCCATCGTCAGTAGCCTCCATCCTCAGCAGGTCTTCCGGAGATGGATGATGCACGCCTGGGCGTTTGGCTAATATTGTTGACAAGCGCGTCAGCATGGCGTGCTCGAAGCTTGCTGCCTTTTGGCCGGGAAAAGGTTCGTTCATCAGATCGTAGCCGAGGATTGCCGGCTCATCTTGAAAGCGCTTTGCGACAAATTGCCATGCCTCAGCATAGTGATCTTGGAGTCCCACACCATCCGGACCCGGACTGTTTGACCAGAAGTGATCAAGTGCCGCTTGCACGTCTTCACTTACATAGTAGGCATCGTTCCAGTCGTCGACTTTCGTATGTGGCTTGCCGTCGTCGATGGTGGCCCATACTGGCGCTCCATCTCCAAATTTGATACTGAACAGGTCCTGATGCATGTCTAACAGAACATACAGACCTTGCTGTTTTGCCTCATCGACCAAATGCGCTATTCGATCAACATAAGCTTTGTCGAAGTATCCAGGGCGAGGCTCCAACCCATCCCAAAAGATGCACAACCGGACAGCATTCATGCCCCAGCTTCGGATTTGAGCGAAATCTGCGGCCGAGATATGGCTCGTATATCCCTGATCCTTGGATTTATTGCATATATTTATGCCGTGGAATGTGATAGGTTTTCCAGTCGGGTCAAGAAATCGGACACCAGAGACTCTGACGAAATCGGTGGTGCCCGGATCGTCTGAATGCCGATACGACAGCTCTGCGCCTGTCGCTGCACGTCCGATAAATGCAAAAAGTAGTAGGAGAAGAAGACAATGTAGCATAACTTGACCTTTTCGTGCTAACCCGTCCAGGGTAACCATCCCTACGAGCAGTACGGCTTAGTTCAGACGGCAAGCAATAGTCACGGAACGGGCCTTATAACGTTGGGTATTCGTTACAGAGAACACGTAGAGGAGGCTCGTCCTCGACAATTTTGGGGTATCTTGGAAGCGGCTCCTTAAAGTAGTTGTCTGTATCATCGTCGTTCTGAGACGAGACTTCCCCGATAAGCGCATCACCTTCGACCGCATAGAACATGTGATACAAATAGGGCGTTAGCGTGATGGATTCACCAGGGCCGAGAATGATCGTCTGGCCGGGCTCGATCTCACGCCTAATTCCATCGCAGTTCACAGAAACACGACAATCCGCGAACCCCCCGTTCTCCGTACGACCGTATAACTGCACTACCAATCTGCCCGTGTTCTTGCCGCCTCTATTGATAATGTCTTCAGTCTTGCGGACATGGTAGTGAAAGGGAGTGACTTGATTTTCTCGAACGAACATGATCTTTTCCGCATAAGATTTGGAGGTACCGTTGGGCGATATCGAGCCATTGCGAAGGGTAAATGACGTAAGTCCGAGCGACTCGAAACTTCCCGAGTTGAAATCAGTGATGTCCCATCCAAGCCTGCACTTGCGAATTTCATCCACTTCTTGGCCGCGTAGGGTCCATTCCTCGGGTACCCAATTGGCGAATGGAGGCAAATAGAAGGAGTGTGTAGAGAAGAATGCGCTTGCTTCTGCGATATATCTGTTTATGTTGGATCGCT
>JAJPKO010000041.1 GCA_021323655.1 Acidobacteriaceae bacterium | reverse complement strand
CCGCGCGGGATTCCCACTTTCCAACAACTTCCACGACGGCGGCCTTATAAACCATACCGGACATTTCATCTGCTACCAAAAACCGGACATTTCACTTGCTACGAACAGCCATGCCGAACCGCCGCATTTGCAACCATTTCCCGCTCTCGCGCATCCGGACTTGTTATGTTTCCCCGGCGTTACGTTTTACTATGCAGTGCAGCATATACAATTCTCTTCACAGCTTCGGTTTTTGCCCAGACAGCCCCTGCGGCCCCTTCTCCAAAACCTTCTGAGATTTTGCACGGCGCACTTGCGCAGGTGTCACAGACTCTCGACAGCCTGAACATTTCGCGCTGGAAAGCGCCGGGGGAAGTACGCTCGGCTGCGCAGCAGAATGCAGATTCCATTCAGCGCGACCTCAATTCCACACTTCCTGGCCTGCTGACGCAGGCCGATGCGGCGCCCGGATCAGTTGCAGCGGTCTTCCCTGCTTATCGCAACGTTGACGCTCTGTATGACGTGTTGCTGCGCGTTTCTCAGACGGCGAGCATCACCGCGCCTCAAAATGAAGCCGCAGATCTCGCTTCTGCACTGGACAAGCTGGAGGCAGCACGGACGCGCCTGGCGGATTCAATTCTGGCCAATTCAAAAAATACTGAAACACAACTGGTCAACTTGCAGACGGCGGTCCGGAAAGCAGAGGCCTCTCAATCGGCCACCCCCCCAAAGACCGTGATTGTAGACAACAGTCCAGCAAAAACAAGCACGCGACGGAAAAAGAAGACCACAAACCCGCCGAATTCGTCCAATACGAGCACCCCATCTTCTCCCCAGTAGATAGAGGAGGCCGAACGGGTCTTTTTCGGGGAGAGAGACTTCCATTTGTGACCTGTTGCCAACGATGGGTATCATAAAGGCAACGAATGCATTTCGGCGATTCCATCTTTATCTTTCTGCTGGCCCTGGTCCTGTTCGGCCCCAAGAAACTGCCAGAGATTGGCCGACAGGTCGGCAAGCTCCTGGCGGAATTCCGCCGCGCCAGCAACGAATTCAAAATGCAGATTGATGAAGAGCTTCGCGCGATGGAGAACGAGGAGCGGCAGAAGCAACTGGAAAAGGCTGCAGCGCAAACCACAGCGGCAAATGGGCTTCCGGCAGAAACTGAAAAGACGCCTGCCATTATGCCTCCTTCCAGCGGAGTGACGGTGACTGCCGAGTCTCCTTATGTGAACATGCCAAAATCGGAAATCGCCTCAGAATACCTGGAAGCCCTGGAAAAAGAAGAACAGGCGAAGCAGGCTGCCGCCATGAACGGCCGTGATTCTGAACCAACTCAGGAAAGCGAGCAGGCCCCGATCCACCATGGCTGATCTTGTGGACCGCGCACGGGCCGCGGTATCTGAACGCGCTGAACTCCCCGGCATGACCCTCCTTGAACATCTGGAGGAGCTGCGCAAGCGGGTGATCCGCGCTGCACTTTATCTCATCGGCGGCTTCTTTCTGGCCTACGGCTTTCACGAGAAAATCTACGGCTACATGGAAAAGCCGATTATCTTTGCGCTGCAACGGCACCACTTGCCCACGCAGTTGAATTATCACAACCCGATTGACGGCTTTAATCTTTACCTGAAGATCAGCTTCATGGCTGGATGCATCATCGCATCGCCCTTTGTGCTTTATGAGGTGTGGAAGTTTATTTCTCCCGGACTTTACAAACACGAAAAGCGATATGTCACTCCGTTCATGATCTCGACCGTCGGTCTGTTTCTGGCTGGCGCTTATTTTGGATATCGCTGGGTATTTCCCGGCTCGCTCGATTTTCTTTTTACCTTCAATAAAGACTTCAATCCGCTGATTGAGATCAACGAATACACCGACCTTTTTCTTACAGTGATTCTGGGCCTCGGGATCACATTCGAGCTCCCGATTCTGGTGATGTTTCTTGCCCTGTTTGGCATTGTGAACGCGAAGTTTCTGCTCAAAAACATTCGCTATGCCATTCTCATCATCTTTATTGTCGCTGCCATTATTACGCCTACGCCTGATGTGCTGACGATGTGCGTCTTTGCCACACCGATGCTTGTCCTGTATCTCATCAGCATTGGTGTGGCCTACATGGTCCATCCTTCGCGGCGTAAGAAGAAGGCCGGGGCCGCTGAATGAGGTGTATTCGGGCCGTATGGTTTGCTCTTGTTTTCCTCGGGACCCTTTTTCCCCAGAACAGTGCGCTTGCTGCTGAAGGGCCTTTCAACGGGGCGCGCGCTCTCGAATACACCCGCGAGTTTGTTTCAGTGGGCCCGCGATGGGTGGGCAGTCCTGGGCACGCCATGGCAGAGGCCTTCCTGAAAAAGCAGTTTGCCAAAGACCGGCTTGAGGCCGACGGCTTTGTCTCAAACACTCCTGCAGGACCGCAGCGTATGACCAACTACATTGTGCGCTTCCCGGGAAAGAAGGACGGCGTCATCGTACTGGCCTCACACTATGAAACGAACTATCCACTGCGCAACATCAATTATGTGGGCGCGAATGATGGCGGTTCTTCCACGGGACTTCTCATCGAGATGGCCAACCACCTGCGCGGGCGCACCCTGGATGGATACAGCGTCTGGCTGGTTTTTCTGGATGGCGAAGAAGCATTTCAGCAGTGGTCAGACACAGACGGCACCTACGGCAGCCGCCACCTGGCAGCAAAATGGCAGAATGATGGCACGCTGAAGCGCATCAAAGCCTTCATTGTGCTCGACATGATCGGCGACAAGGACCTGAACATCCAGCGCGATTCCAACTCCACCGGCTGGCTCCTGGACCTGATTGCCCGCGCGGCATCAAAATATGGCGACCAGTCCTATTTTTTTGAAGACCGCACCAGCGACTTCGACGACCATATTCCGTTTGTACGGCGTGGCGTTCCGTCCGCGGACGTGATCGATCTGGAGTACGGATATCAGAACTCCTTCTGGCATACGGCACAGGACACAATGGACAAACTCAGCGCCAAAAGCCTTTCCATTGTCGGCAATACCATGCTGGAAACCATCCGGCTTCTGGACCAGCGCTGATGTTTGCCGGCGCCACGTTGTCCTACTGGATCGGCTTCCATCTCCTGGTGGCCATACTTCTGGTAGTAGACCTGGCGGTCCTGCACCGCGGCCAGTATTCATTGCGATTGCGCACGGCCTGGGCGTGGACCATCTTTCTGGCCACGCTTGCCTGTGGCTTTGCCATCTTCCTCTCAAAAACACAAAGCCATCGGCATGGACTGGAATTTTTCTCCGGCTATCTGATTGAAGGCTCCCTCAGCGTAGACAATCTCTTTGTGTTTCTTCTCATGTTTCGCACTATGCGGCTGAATGCGGAGGAGCAACACCGGGTGCTTCTGTGGGGAGTGCTGGGGGCAATCGTAATGCGCGCGCTCTTCATTGCAGTGGGCGTCTCGCTACTCAACCGCTTTGCCTGGATCGAGTATGTCTTCGGCGCCTTTCTGCTGTATGCCGCATTTCGCCTCTTGCGCGAAAAACCAGCAGAGGCGTCCAAGCCTGGAATCCTGGCCTGGTTGCAGCGCTGCTGTCTGCGCGGCCTAAAAGACGACCGCCCCGGCGGAACTCGCCTGGGAATGCCTGCATTCCTTTTCGTGGTCCTGGCCGTCGAAGTCACTGACCTGATTTTCGCGCTCGATTCCATCCCCGCAGTGCTGGCCATTTCCCGCGACCCCTTCATCGTCTATACGTCGAATATCTTTGCGATTCTGGGCCTGCGCTCGTTGTACTACGTGCTGGCGGGGCTGCTGGACAAGCTTCGTTTCCTGCATTACGGTCTCGCTGTCATCCTTACCTTTGTTGCGCTCAAAATGCTGCTCTCCCGCTGGATAGATGTTCCTGTAACCGTCTCCTTGCTTGTGATTCTTGTAACGCTGGCCGTCTTCGCCGCCGCCAGCAAACTCCTGCCTGAATCAAAACAACCTTAGTATTTCGAGCGAATCGTATAAGTTACTCCCGAAGTGAACTGGAGCGAGTTCCGCCGTGTAGGCGGCTCTGCTGGCGGAGGATCGTTCAGATAACTGTCATTCGTTCCTATCGAAAAACTAAAGTCTTTATAGAGCGGAAATACGAGCGAGTTCGACTCGTTCGCCGAATAAGCACGCGTATAGTTATAGGCCGGCAGGTAGGATATCTGCTGGCTGAAGACAACCCTCTTCGGCATCTTCAGCGTATAACTGCCGGCAAAGGTCGAGCCAATCAGGTTCTGGTTCGTGCCATTGGATCCCGCGTAAAACTCCTGCTTCTCGTACTGGAGCGTCGCTTTCACATCGAGGACCTGGCTCGGCCGCTTGATGGCCGTCCATCCAAAGCCGCTGCCATAAATCTGTTGGAGAGAAAGCCCCTGGCTGTAGTTGTGATCAAAGGCCGTCTGCACCAGCGCATAAACGCGCGGAGTGAAATATTCATCGCGCTCCGCATCAGCGTGATAGATGGAGCTTTTCGTATAGGTTGCAGGCACAAACGAGCCATCGGAAGCGACATAAGCAGGCTCGGTAATTCTTCCGTATGACTGCGAATAGTTCAGGGTGGTTCGATTGCGCGTGTCCAGCCACAACACAGTAGGGACAACCCGCGAGAGTGAAATCGCTCCCGTAAAGGTGTACTGGTCCTGTGTGGCCTTTACGATCGTCGCACCAGCGGTCGCCGAACCGTTCCATCCGGTAAAGAAGTTTGGGTTTTCCCGCAGCTGCTTATCAAAGGTGGGCTGGTCCACAATGTACTGCGCTTTGCTTACCTGCACAGCCGGAACGCTCACGCCCGCTTCATCCGGATGGACCTGGATCTGTGCATCGGTGACCGTAATCGTCCCTTGAGGAAGGTGTGACGCGTTGCGAATCGTGTGTACGCCAACATCATGCCGGAGGACGACGAACTTTCCTGAAGTACGCAGCTCGCTGATCTTGTCCCACTTAATGTTGATCTCGCCCACAATGTCGCTCTGGAAGACAACCGTCCTGTTCACTTCGCGAAGAAATTTTCCCGTAAGCTGGTCTCCATTTGAGAAAACAATCACATCACGCGGCGAGTTGTCTTTTTTTCTGCTGCCAGAAGGCATTTCACCAAATGAGTGCGCAACAAACATCAGCATGGAGCAGAAGAAAAGCAGCTTCCGCAAAAGCATAGAACACAACTCCTTAGAATGTGTGGGGTGTGAATGGAACTCCCGTGACGGGAAGGCAGAACCAATTCTTATCGTAGCGCGGAGTAAGGTGAGGACGCGTGAAAGCGAATCCCATCCTCTCGCTTCCGCGAAAGGATGGGCACTCGCCAACTTGCTAGTAGGAAGATCTGATGTTGTATGTCAGGCCCATGATGAACTGGAACGAATTCCGCTTGGTCGGCGGAAGGGTCGCCGGCGGATCGTTCAGGTAAGAATCTACAGTCCCAACCGTGAAGCTCAGGTTCTTATAGGTGGGGAAGCTGAGCGTATCTGTCTCGGTCACAGAGTAGGCGTGCAGATTGTTCCATCCGGGAATGTAGAGAAGCTGCTGATTGAAGACCATTCCAGCAGGCAACTTGCGGTTGTAGTTCGCGCCAAAGGTTGAGGCAATCAGGTTGATCTCTGCTTTTGCCGGAGGCACGACGTTGAAGAATGTCTGCCGCTCATATTGTGCCGTCGCCTTCAGATCGAGCTGCTGCTTCGCATCCTTGATGGGGGTCCAGCCCAGGCCGCCGCCATAGATCTGCTGGAGATCGAGGCTCTGGCTGTAGTTATGATCAAAAGCTACCATGCCCAGCGCGTACACCCGTGGAGAAAAGTATTCGTCGCGCTCCGCATCTGCATGCAGAATAGAGCTCTTGGTAAAGCTGGATGGAACAACAGTACCGTCCGCCAGCCGGTAGGAGGGCTGCGTGATTTTTCCGTACGACTGCGCGTAGTTGATGGTGGTGCGGTTGCGCGGATCAAGCCAGCTGACCGTGGGAACAACGCGGACCAGATTCAAGGCGCCTGAAAATGTGTACTGGTTCTGCGTGGCGGAAACAATGGTGGCACCTGCCGTAGCGCCTCCATTCCATCCCTGGAAAAATCCCGGGTGTCCGTTGAACTGTTTGTTGAAGGTCGCCTCATCCACCACAACCTGGGCATTCTTCAGCGGAATAGGCGCAATGTTTGCATTCGTGGACTGAATGGAAATCTGCTGGCCCTGGACCGAGGCCGTGCCCACAGGGAAATCAGCAGGAAGATGACGGTCTTTGATCTTCACGCCTTTTTCCAGCACGGCAACTTTCTGCGCGGTATGGAGCTCCTTGATTTTGTTCCACCCAATATTCACGTCGCCCAGAATGTCAGAGTGAAAAACGACTGTGTCTCCCACGGCGCGGACAAACTTTCCTGAAAGCTGGTCGCCGTTGGTGAAGACCACGACATCGGGCTGTTGCGATTGCGCATGGAGAGCGAAACTTCCGCCAAACAGAAGAAAAGCGGCTGCCATGGCGACATACACCATACGCCAGCTCTTACGGAAAGAAAAAGATTGCATACGGACCTCATACTCAGAAAGAAATTTCACACCGGTCGTTCAGAAACACAAAAAACGATGTAAGTCTCAGCAACTCGAGGTCAAGGGCAGTAAGAAACACTATGATGATGTTCGCGCACGGACCGCCGCAGAGATATTAAAGCTGAATGTTGACCAGTCCGGCGGCACTGCCCGGAGTGGCGTTGGGCCGCTGCGGCGCGCGCCAATGATCAATATAGGAAACCTGGTGCACACAACTGATAGTGCAGTGCGGCGCGCAGCTTTTTTCTGTATAGAATTCGCGCCGGAGGTCCTGTTTTGTATATTCGGCCAGCGGCTTACCCGGATGGCCCCGCTGCTGTGAGCAGTAGTGGACCAGCCCATCTTCACAGATATAGAGGTAACGCGATCCCGCCCGGCAGCGCCACTGGTTCGGCTGCCCGTTCGCAATCGCTTCCTGAAAGTGGTTGAACTGCGAATAGTTCTTCTTCTCCCAGCTCCGCATCTCATTCCACACAGCGCGTTCTTCCCCGCCCAGCGGCTTCAGCTGCCCATCTCCGTCATGAATAATGCCAATGGTCGAGGTAAACCCGAGCTCCAGGGCGCGCCTGCCAATGGTGAGCGCATCCTGTGGGTTTTTGATGCCTCCGCCCACAACCGAGTTGATGTTCACATGAAAGTCAGCGTATTCAGAGAGCCACTGGAGCTTCTTATCGAGGACCTTCAGGCTCTTCTTTGAGATTTCATCCGGCTGCACGTTATCAATCGAAATCTGAAGATGGTCAAGTCCGGCCTTGTTCAGGCGCTGAATGCGCTCAGGAACAAGAAGGTAGCCGTTCGTGATCATCCCGGCAAGGCGGCCATGATGCCGAATGCGCGCGATGATCTGGTCGAGTTCCGGATGAAGCAGCGGCTCTCCCCCGGAAATGGTAATGATGCTCGTGCCCAGCCGCGCCAGATGATCAATGCGTCGCAGCATCTCGTCAATAGGCACTGGCTTGGACACTTCGTCATACTCATTGCAATAGGCGCACGACAAATTGCAGCGGCGCATGGGAACAATCTGCGCCATCACCGGATGCCGCGTAGAAAGTAGCGCGTGCCCCACCAGGGACAGTTCCCTCACCCGGCGGCTGGCTGCTTTTACGCGATATCTCAGGCTTTTTTCCCGTGCTGCTGGCATGCTCTTCTTATTGAAGCACATGGAGATACGAGTAGGCGAATCATCCCGATGGAGTGGTGTTCCGCCGAGGTTGAACAGGCATCAGCAACAACTTAACGGGAGATTCGCTTTCCTGACCGTCGCGTTCTGTTGAAAACTTTTTTGTCAAGCCCCCTGCGTGCGACACTTTCGAGTAAGTGACACAAAACATGGCGTTTATTTTCCGGCTGCTGGTGCCGGTTATTTTCGCCCAGTTTGTTATCCTGAATCTAGAGCAAAATATTCCCTCAAAAGACCTCGAGAAAACAACAAAAAGCAAGGGACCCCCTCGTAACTTATTGAAAACACTAGAAACGAGTTAAATCACATAAAATCAGTAATTTAGCAGGGGATAATCCCCCGCTAAGTTATTGAAAATAAAGAAAACGATCCCACGCCAGGGGGAGGGGGCCCCTCACGCAGTTCATAAGCACCCGCTTCAGTCTCTAAGCGGGATCGCGAAGCAAAGCTGCCACTCCATCGCTTCCGTCCAAACCATAGTGGATCAGAAGGTCGTCCACGCGGCGCAAAAAGGATGCGCTGTGCTCCACCTCCCTTGAAAAAGACTGAATCAGCTTAAGAGCGCACTCGACAGAAAATTCCATGCAATAGTGCCCTGCCATCCCTGCCAGCAGCCCTCGCACGAGACCAAATTGGAGACAGAACAACCTTGCTTCACGCCACGGACTCATGCGCTCTTCGCTTCGAGGCACGAATGGGAAAAGATGCGCAAAAACGTAGTTGATCAGGTAATTTTCGAGTACATGCTCGTGGCTGGCAACCCACGGAGCATACCACTGTCGGAAGGCCTGGGTGTAATTTTCTGTCAGGTCCGAAGCCATCTTACTCTGGCCGTACCCTATGCCAGCCGCAAAATCCTGGACACACTCGGCAAGTCGTTTGTTATGCCGGCTGCGAGCCTGAAGTGAATCCAGCAGGACCAGCATGACCTTTACCTGGATCTCTGTCCGCAAGGGAACGGCCTGGAGTACCGCTTGCAGACTGCCACCTTCCACTGCCTGTACCGTCTCTGCCAGCAGCTGCGGGATTCGCTCCGCGGCCTTCTGCACAATCAGCGCCTCCAGCCGCTTGCAGAGCAGGCTGAGCAGGAAGAGGCGCTCCCAAAGAGCGTATCGCCGGTCCCGGATCAGCAGAATGGAAAAATTTCGCATGGCCGCTAGAAGAACAAGAGAAGGCGGCGCAATCCCAGGGGGAAGCTCCGTCAGACCCTGTGCAGAAGAAACTGCAAAGAACTCCGGGTCAAGCAGCACCAGGCGCGCTGCCTCAGGACAGGAGAGCAGGAGCGTTTCTTCCTGCACGCCACCGACAATGCTCCTCGATCGCGGATACTGTGCGCAGGTCTTTGAGAGCCACGCCTCGCCATAATCTTTCTGGATGGAGCAGAGCCGGTCCGGAGAAAAGAACGGGCAAAAGCCTTCCTGATTCAACTTTATGCTTGCGTACCGAAGCGGATCGGCCCCGCTCACCCGTTTCAGGCCCGCCCCGGCCAGCACGCGCAACGGGTTCTCTGAGGCGTTGCGGTACTTCTTATAAGTATCCCGGTCGATGAAAATATTCCAGCTTTTGCAGCAGGTGTCTTCGCAATCAGGCCCGGTGCACCGGAAGCGCTCTGCATTCTGCGGGCGTAGCGGTGTCAGGGAAGAGTTAGAGGTGGTGCCGGAAGCGCTCATCTCTCATGGATGAGCAAGCGCTTGCCCAGATGAAGATGGCCAGGATTAGAAAAATCAAAGGCTGAAACTCAGTACATCTCGCGGTCCAGATGCTCCTGCAATCGCTCCATGTCCCGCTGCATTTTCTGGAAGTCTTTCGAGTTGAGCTGCTTCTGTATCTCTTCAGAAAGCTTTTGCTCGTCAAGGCTCTTTGCCATGGCCTGACTGATTTGCGGAACCATCCCGGCAAGATCACGATTCAGTTCCGCGGTGAGCTGCTGTGAGTCAGGCAGCATGCACGGCCAGTCAATCTCTCCCTTTTTCTTCGGCCCTCCGGCCTGCATCGTCAGTTTCTGCTCTTTTTTGTCGCGCATGACGGTCAGCTGCACCTGCTTCCCGCGATTGCTGTGGAGTGCTTTGAACCAGTCGGACCGCGAAGCCATGCGCTCGTTGTTCACCTTGGTGATCACATCGCCCGCTTTCAGTCCTGCGTTCGCCGCAGGGCTGTTCTCATCCACCGTCTTGACCAGCAGACCAGCTCCATCAGTCACGCCAAAGTAGTTGGCGAGCTGGGTGCTGATGACGTCCACGTCTGCGCCAACATAGAGACTGTTCCCAGTGAAGACGCCAAAGAAGCCATTTCCAAAGCCATGCGAAGTGGACGGCGCCAGAAAGCCATCGGGCAACGGGGCCTCTTCCGGATCAGGCACACTGAAGTGTTTGGACCAGGCCTCGGCCTCTACCTTGGAGCGGTTCGCGAGCTCGACGGAAATCTCCTTCTGCTGGCCGTCGCGACTCACGATGAAGTGGACAGTATGCCCCGCCGGAGTTTCATGCAGCATGCGCTTCAATTGTTCGACGCCTTCCACGCGCTGCCCGTTCATTTCCAGGATGACATCGTGCGGCTTTAAACCAGCCTTGTTTGCAGGACCGTCGTGGTCCACAGTAACCACTTCAGCGCCATGCACATCCTTGAGCTTAAGAGTATTGGCACGGTCATTGTCTATGTCGTGGAGCTCGACACCAAGATAGCCCTGAGAACTGTGCGCGAGATAAGCCGCCGTATCGCCGAAGATGCTGGAAGGTTGTGCCAGGACCGGATTCATGCCCAGGGTAAGCGCTATCCCGCCCGCAAAGAGGATCGTCCAGCCCAGCCTCGAAAAGTGTTTCATAGAGCCGCCTTTATTTTTTACTAACTGCTATGTAAGACTTGCCCGCCGTGGAAAAAGTCACACCCGGTGAAATCGGAGATGACTGCACCCGAACTTTACTGAATCTGCGGCAGCTGCTGCAATACCTGGCGCGACGCCGTCCGGATTTCCGGACTGTCGTCCTGCATCGCCACGGTATGTAAGACCTCGCGCACGCTTGAGTCAGCTTCGACCGGCTCGATAAGATTGATGGCCTGTGTGCGGACCTGCGGATCGGAGTCTTTCATGAGCGCCTCCAGCACGGCATCGCGCACACGCATGTCCTCCGCTATATACGGTTGCAGACCTTCGAGGGCCTTCATGCGAACGTTGGCGTTCTTGTCATGCCGCAGAGCAATCATCAGCGCATTGCGTACGCGGCCATCGTCACACTGGCGCCCGGCACGGCATTCGTTTGCCAGAAGGTCAACAGAATCGTCACGTACGCCGGGATTTACCGGGTTCTGCGTGCCGAGCAGCAACAGCTGGTGAATGCGAGGATCGTCAGGAGTGCCTTGCAGCGTCTCCGGAACAAGCTTATTAAAGCTGACCTTTACAAAATTTGAGTTCGGGTCGCGCGTAATGCTGCTGACATTCGCAATCTGTACAGGAGCGTCGTCATTATTAGCGCTGGCGACCTGCGTTTGCACGGAAGCAGGAGTGGCTTTTGCCTCTTCTGCCGAATGGGCCTTCAGTCCGGCGCGATACCCGCCGTATCCGCCAATGGAAACCCCGGCAAACAGCAGCAAAGAGGCCATGACCGGCGCTGAGCGCAAGCGGCCCATTCCACGGCCCAGAAGCTGGACAATGCGTTCCAGCCAGCCGCTGTTCGGAATGCTGTCCAGCGCCTCATCCAGACGCATACGCGCGCGGGCCACGAAACTCGGCGAAGGTTCTTCGACAGGATAGAGCGACATGGCTGCCTGGAGGCCGCGGACGGCTTCCATTTCATGCCGGCAGCCTTCGCAATCTTTCAGGTGCTGCCCGAGTTGGTGGCTGGCGTCGTCGGAGAGTTCTCCATACACCGCCAGGGCGATGTACTGTTGGGCCAGGTCGCACTTCATGTCCATTTTCCTTTTACCCACTGTCCTCGAAAAAGTACTGCTTGCTTCTTACTGCTGGCTATATGCCAGTCTTGGTGCTCTTCTGAATGAAAGTCCACGCCGTTCTGGGGAACGGGAAATCAGTTTTGGTTCATCGCATCTCTGCCAAACTTGCCCTCAGTTTCTTGGTCGCCCGGAAGAGCGTATTTTTTGCCGTCTCTTCCGTGGTATTCAGCATTTCTCCAATCGTCCGGAGCTTAAGACCTTGATAATGCTTCAACTCAAAGACCATGCGCTCTCGTGGCGTCAGCTTCTCAAGCGCCGCCTGAATGCTCTGGCCCAGAATCTTGCGTTGCAGCTCGCGGTCGGGATTGGCAATAGAGCGGTCATCGCTCACATTGCTGAGCAGGTCCATTTCCTCGCCCGACGAGTCAATCATGACGGCCGGATCTTCGCGCCGCGACTTGCGCCGCCTGAGCTGGTCCAGACACAGGTTGGTCACAATCCGGTAGATCCAGGTGTAGAACGAGCACTCAAACCGGAAATTCCCGATATACCGGAAGGCCTTAAGAAAAGCCTCCTGATGGATGTCCTGCGCATCCTGCTCAGAGCCCGTAAGGTGCAGGGCCAATCGCAATACCGCCTGATCATATTGACGCACCAGAATGTCAAAGGCAGCGCGGGAGCCCTGCTGGGCTTCGCGAATCAGCTCTGCTTCGGTGGTCCGGTCACGAACTTCTGTTGGCATCCGCTGCGAGGATTTTACCGCTCGCGCCGCCTCATGCGCCGTGGCATGGGTGGGGATGGGGATGCGTAGTGCGTCTGCAGCCATGCTTCTACTCCAGAAAAAAGCAAATGCAAATGCGCTATAAAAGACGATTCAGGTGAGGAAAGGTGAGCGGAATCTGTGAGTTGTTTACACTCTTTCTATGAGTAGTGAGCAGGATAGCGGCCTTTGGGGACCTCAACCCCCCCAAAAAAAAGAAGAATCAACTTGGGTGGTGGCATATTGCGATGGCGGGTCACGCGGAAACCCCGGGCCGGCAGGATACGGTGTCCACATAGAAGACGAAAAAGGAGAGAAAATCGCGGAGTTAAGCGAGTTTCTGGGCCAGAAAACGAACAATTTTGCCGAATATTCCGGCCTGCTCGCCGCGCTCGACTATGCCCTGCAGCACGGAATTACCCACTTAAAGGTCATCTCTGACTCTGAACTGCTGGTGAAACAAATGAAAGGCCAATATCGGGTCAATAGCCCGGAGCTGCGACCTTTATATGAAAAGGCGCGCCAGCGGATCCGCCGCCTCGAAGGCTTTCAGATCCAGCACGTGCTGCGCGAGAAAAACCGCCGCGCTGACCGGCTGGCGAACCTTGCCATGGACAAAGGAATGGGCCGTACCTCCGCGCCGATCCAGCCAGCAAAAACGATACGCGGATTTGTAAAGGGCGGGGTCATCCATCTTTTGGATGAAGAGCTACCGGATGGCGTGTTTGTGAAAGTGCAGCGGGAAAATTAACAAAGCATCCCGGAAAATCTTTAGAAATTTCTGAAACGAATCCTCGAAGGGCCCACCATTCAGGCATAACGGAGCCCTGAATGGCTGTTCCCACGCTCAATTCGCTTGCAGACCGGCACTTCGAATCTTGCTTTGCGAATGCTCCGTCCCCATTCACACATTTTTATCTTGACTCAGTGAAAGCAGAGGACTATAAGTCTGGCTCATTGCCAAAGGCTTGGTCCTCTGCTCCCTCCTCACCCTGCGGCAAGCTGTCACAACCCAACAACTGTGAGAAAGGCCGGTATTTATGTCCACGACATATACCTACCCCGGTGTCTACATTCAGGAGCTGCCAAGTCCTGTCCACACCATCGCTGCAGTAGCCACATCCATCACTGCCTTTGTGGGTTATACGGCGCGGGGCATTGATAATCGCGCCGAACAGATATTCAGCTTCTCTGACTACGAGCGCCTCTTCGGCGGCCTCGCCGCCGACAGCGAACTGAGCTATGCCGTGCAGCAGTTCTTCCAGAATGGCGGAGCACAGGCGTGGGTTGTACGCGTGCCAAAACACGGCGCCACGGGAGCAAATGTTGTTTTCGGCGGAATGACGTTTACCGCCTTAAGCAGCGGCACCTGGGCAGACAATGAGGTCTTGCTCGACGTGGACTATCAAGGTGTGGATCAGACCGCCGATGCTACGACCTTTAACCTGACCATCACGGACCTGACCACCGATACAGTGGAATACTTCCCGAACCTTTCTCTGAATTCAGCGAAAAGCAATTTTGTTCCGGCTGTGATCAACGATCCGGACAATGGTTCGCAGATTGTGAATGTATCTGTAGTCAATCCAGCTCCGACAACGCCACCAGCTGTAACAGGAATTGTAGGCAGCGCGTTGTCCATTCCAACGGTCCTCACAGCAGCCAGCCAACAGGTAGCATTGCCCGGAACAGTAAGCGTGAAACAGAACCAGACGCTTGCAACTGCTTCTGCTGCTGCGAACCTTCAATCGCTGCGCGTGGGACAGTATGTTCTTTTCAGCGGAGATGCGGGAACACCCTACCAGGTAACAGGTATCTCTGCATCCGCAGGCACTTTTACGCTGGGCACCCCTTATGGCAAAGCGGATGATGCAGCAGCAACAGTGAAGGTTCTGAACAGCACCGCCAATGCCGACTTTTCTCTCACGTTGACAACGACGAAACCAGCGCCAGTTTCGCCGCTTCCGCTCACCATTACGGTGTTGGCCAATAACAGCACGATCCCACAAACAATGGCTGGCCTCGCCACATTGATACAGCAGAAGCTGAATGCGGCTCTTGCCCTGCAGATGCTTGGATCTTCAGCGCAGGTCACAGTGGTGAAGAGCGGCACGAGTCAGGCACTTCGTTTGAGCGTCCTGCTACCGCAAACCCCCGATGCAGTTGTCGCCATCTCGGGCGGCACCGGCGCAGCGCTCCTCGGCTTTCCAGGAACGGCCAATGCTGCGCATTATGCCCTGGGTACTGGCAATTCCGGGTTCGGTTCCGAGACAAGCTCCGCTGCAGGCAGCGATGGTTCAGACCTGCCGCACACAGGCGACATCATTGGCGATGAACTCAGCTTTACCGGTCTTTACGCTCTCAGCCGCGTAGATCTCTTCAATCTGCTGAGTGTTCCTGACGCGACCCGTGCTGCAGGCGGCGACCCTTCTTCGCTGGACCCAAACATTGATCCCAACGCTATCTACTCCGCTGCGATCGCTCTCTGTGACCAGCGCAGGGCCTTCCTGCTGGTGGATGCTCCGCCCAATGTAAACACTGTTCAGTCGGCAGTGGATTGGAAAACAACACACCTGGCCGTATCGGACGCAAACGGTGCAGCATTCTTTCCGAGGCTGCGGCTTCCTGATCCGCTGAATAACTATCAGCTGCGGACATTTGCTCCTTCAGGAGTGGCGGCAGGAGTTTACGCGAGAATTGATGGCACGCGTGGCGTATGGAAGGCACCTGCTGGAACCGAGGCCACGCTGAATGGTGTGCAAAGCATGGTTTATAAGCTCACTGATCCAGAAAACGGTGTGCTCAACCCGCTTGGACTGAATTGCTTCCGGACCTTCCCTGTGTACGGCTCTGTTCTGTGGGGCGCACGCACTCTGGTAGGAGCCGATGCACAGGCCAGCCAATGGAAATACGTTCCCGTGCGCCGCATGGCTCTCTTTCTGGAAGAGAGCCTCTACCGCGGAACAAAGTGGGTAGTCTTTGAGCCGAATGATGAACCATTGTGGGCCGCCATCCGCCTGAATGTTGGCGCATTCATGCATGACTATTTCCGCAAAGGTGCCTTCCAGGGACAGACCCCGGACGAGGCCTATTTTGTGAAGTGTGATAGCGAGACGACTACACAGGCCGACATAGACCAGGGCATTGTCAACATTCTGGTTGGGTTTGCCCCGCTAAAACCGGCAGAGTTTGTCGTTATCCAGATTGAGCAGCTCGCTGGGCAACTGCAGTCGTAATAGGACCGGCAGCCTTTCTGCAACTAGGAGGAAGTCATGGCAGAGTTTGTCGTCAACGCTCAACGTTTTGACCCGTACAAAAACTTCAAGTTCCGCGTGAAATGGGATGGGCAATATGTGGCTGGCATCAGCAAAGTCTCGTCTTTGAAGCGCACCACGGAAGTCGTGAAACATCGCGAGGGCGGCGACCCGAGCACCAGCCGTAAATCGCCCGGACGCACGGAATACGATGCGATCACGCTGGAACGTGGCGTGACTCATGATCCGGCCTTCGAAGCGTGGGCCGCAAAGGTCTGGCAGCTCGGCGCGGGGCTTGGCTCGGAAATCTCGCTGAAAGATTTCCGCAAAGACCTAATACTCGACGTCTACAACGAGGCTGGACAACTAGCGATCAGCTACAAGATTTATCGCGCCTGGGTATCTGAATATCAGGCATTGCCTGATCTTGATGCCAACGCAAACGCCGTTGCCATCCAGCACATCAAGCTGGAGAACGAAGGCTGGGAACGCGATACTGCGGTGACCGAGCCGACGGAACCCAGCTTCACTTCCACGCGGGCATAACCAGCACTCCACACTGAGTGAGGACGACGATGCGCCCGTTAACTGGAGAACTTTTGCTTTCGGCCTGGGACCAGGGCATGGCAAACCACGATGTGGAACGTGCTTTGATCATGCTGTCGATTGCTCTGCCCGAAGAGGGTCACGATCATCTCGCCGAACTTCCAATTGCAGAGCGCAATGCACTGCTGTTGCGACTTCGCGCAATCACGTTTGGCCCTGTGCTCAGAGGGTTTACGGAATGTTCAAATTGTGGGGCCGCAATAGAATTCACGCTGCCGGTAGACACATTGCTTTCGCGCTCTGAAGTGACACCGTCTTTTCACCTGCGTCCAGTGAACAGTCATGACCTTCTGGCACTTTTTTCAACGCATGATTGTGCGGATGCGGAGAAGCTGTTGCTCACACGTTGTCTCAAGCCGAACAGCACGCAACACCTTTCTGTATCGGACCTCCGCAAAGAATTTGAGCTTCTGAATGCTTCGTCTGAAACCTTGGTTGCGCTCGAATGCCCGACCTGCTCGCAACAGGGGCAAGCGGATTTCGATGCGGCCCACTTTTTGTGGGCAGAGGTAAAACACGCAGCTTCCCGGCTGCTGGTCGAGATACATGAGCTGGCCAGCGCCTATGGCTGGAGCGAGAGTGCGATTGCAGCGATGAGCGCGCAACGGCGCAGCGCTTATATGGAGATGCTGGACGCATGAGTGACCTACTGCAACGGATGGTTGAGAAGACGCTGAAGGCCGGCCCTTCGATCAGGCCTGTGCCTGTCTCGCGCTTCGAGCCCCCAGACTTTACAACTCATGGCTTGCAGGTGACTGAAGATGCGCATATCAGTACGTACCAGTCACAGGTACATATACAGCACAATCCTTCTGCCCACGATCTGAGTGGGAACCAGCCAGTTGAACTGGCACGACCAGCGATTCCAGAACAATTACACCATCAGGCTGGCATGACCCGCACCATTATTGTTCCTGCAGATACATCATCGGCTGGCCATTCCACAGCAACTCCCTCAATGTATTCGCAAGATGTTTCGGCGCCAGCCAACACGGTAAATGAATTCGAGCACTCCAGCCCACCTGCTCACGAACTTACTGCGAACCGTGCCGCTACAACATACCAGGCGACGGCTTCTGAGCAACCATCTTCAACTCTGCCAATGAAGCAGCAGCAGCTTCTGGAACGACCAGTGCGTCCCGGGCACAGACAAAGAAGTCTTCCACAGGACAACCCTGTCCCACCCGCTCCGGAAATCAACATCTCTATCGGGCACATCGAACTCCGAGCTGCGCACGCGGTACAACCATCGCGTAAGCCGGCATTTCGTCCGCAGTTGTCACTCAATGATTTCCTGAATAACAAACACCGGGAGCAAGGCCGTGAGTGACTATCTGGCAGTGGGCGGTGTCAGTGTCGTGTTGCGATCATTGCTGACAACAGCATTGACCGTGAGCGGCCCATCTTCCCTTCTTGGCGCACCCATGAGCATCACCGCGACGTCACCTGATCTTGTGCCTACGGGAGCAAATGAAAATCCACGGCTGAATCTTTTTATGTATTACGCCAGCCCAAATGCGGCCTATCGCAATTTTGATTTTCCCGCATACGATTCAGCTGGCCGCCGCATTAGCAATCCGCCGCTTGCGCTCGATCTGCATTATTTGCTGACGGCCTATGGCAGTACGCAATTCGACCCAGAGATTCTGCTGGGCTGGGCAATGCAGGTATTTCATGAGATGCCCATTGTGTCGCGTGAAACGGTGCAGGACGCACTCACCGCCCTGGGTACTGCCACGCCGGAAAGTAACTTGCTCTCCAAAAGCACGCTGGCCAATCAAATGGAATCGCTGCGGATTACCCCGGAGTCGCTTTCAAATGATGACATCAGCCGCCTGTGGATGGCCTTCCAAACGAATTACCGCCCCACGGCTTCCTATCTGGTGACGGTTGTGCTGATTCAGGGGACGCAGGCTGTGAAATCGAACCTGCCGGTGCAGACGCGCACTCTGATTGCGCTGCCTTTGCAGCCGCCGGTCATTGACAGCGTATCGCCCGTAGCGCTGGCGCCTGGCGAGATGCTGACCATTGCAGGAAGCAACTTCATCGGAGATGCGCTGAGTGACACGCTTGTCGCGTTTGATCAGGGCAGTCCGGTTACGCCTGACACAATACAGCCCAACTTGATTCGTGTGAAAATTCCGAGCACGCTTCCAGCCGGCGGACGCACGGTACGCATTCTCCGGAGAGTAAGCTTCGGCGTATCCACCGATCCGCATAAGGGGTTCTCCTCCCATCTTGCCGCATTTCAGGTTGTGCCCACGCTCAGTTCTCCTCCGGCAAACGTAGCCGCGGGCACCACATTGACCTTGACGATCACACCGGATGTAGGTAACACGCAAAAAGCAATCCTGTATCTCGGTGATTTTGCCATCCGCATAGATGACCGTGCAGCAACAGGGCCAGCCAGCTCATCCACGCTCGGCTTCCCGATTCCTTCCGGATTTGCACCTGGCAATTACCCGCTGCGCGTGAGCATTGATGGAGCAGACAGCCGGCTGGTTCTCGACACGACGCAAGGCAGTGCAAGCTTTGGGCAGTTTCTGCCTCAGATCACGGTGACGCCATGATGATGACCGCGCCTGACGTGCAGTACGCTTCTCTGGCCGAATCGCTCGATCGGGTGTACAAGGCGATCACGCGCAATATAGATGACTCCACTATGTCTGGAGCAGAGGCACCTGGATGGGGTGCAGGGCCATGTTTCGCTCTGGAGCGTCTGGAGAATGCATTTCAACTCACCGCATTTGAGCGGGATACTCTTATTTTATGCGCAGGCACGAACCTCGAAAGTCGTTTCGCAAAAGCATGCGCTGCCCTTCACGATGATCCACATGCCACCTGGCCAACTTTTGGATTGGCGCTCGCATTGCTTGAAGGTGCACATTGGAGCGCAATCAGCCGCGAGCGTCCGCTGCGCTATTGGAAGCTGATTGAGAGCGCACCCAACCACGCTCTGCTCAAAGCCCCACTGCGTCTTGACGAGCGCATTCTGCAGTTCCTGATCGATGTGCCAACAAGCGATGAACGTTTGGAGCCGTATTTTCATCTGATACCGCAAAGCGGTAACGAACGGCTGCGCCAACAAAGCGCGATTCAGCACGCAATACACTATTGGGAACAGCCGCGTCCGGTGCTGCTGACCGGCAGCCATGCCAGCACCCTGCAATCAGCATTCGTAGAGATGTGTCATGTTGCGGGCCTGCGTCCTTATCTTTTCGATGCGGCTGTGCTTTCATCTTCGCCAGCAGATTGCGATGCACTTGCACGATTGTGGACGCGTGAAGCGGTACTCACCGGGGCCGCGCTGTATATCAGGAATGAGTCGCTTGAAAACACTCGCAGCCTGAAAGCTTTTCTTGATCTGCTGCGGACGCCGGTAGCAGTAGAAGCCACGCAGGGCTCAGCTGCTGAACATCTTGAGGGTCCGCGAGTGTACATTGCACCGTTGGACGCATCAGAGCGCAAGACAGTGTGGGCACAATCGCTTGGTCCCCTTACGGCACAAATGAACGGGCATCTGGATCGTCTGGCGGAATACTTCCAGTTCGATGAAGACTCCATCCGCAGCGTCGCGGCGCAGGCGCGCAATTCGGATGGTTCTCAGCCTGCTCATGCGACATGGCACATTTGCCGTGAACATGCACGCCGTTCTCTTGATTTGCTTGCCGGGCGCATTCCCCCGCGCGCCACGTGGGATGATCTGGTGCTACCTCCCTCACAGATGGAAACACTGCATCAGCTTACAGCACACGTCCGGCAACGCGCGGTTGTACATGAGGCATGGGGCTTTGCAGACAAGCACGCGCGCGGCCTCGGCCTGAGTGTGCTCTTTGCAGGTGCAAGCGGCACTGGAAAGACCATGGCCGCGGAGATCCTTGCCGGAGAACTGGCACTTGACCTGTATCAGATTGATCTTTCCGCAGTGGTGAGCAAATACATTGGCGAAACCGAAAAGAACCTGCGCCGAATTTTTACTGCGGCAGAACAGAGCGGGGCAGTGCTGCTGTTCGATGAGGCGGATGCCCTCTTTGGAAAACGCAGCGAAGTGCGCGACAGCCACGATCGTTATGCAAACCTTGAGATTAGCTATCTGCTCCAGCAGATGGAGGCCTATCGTGGCATCGCAATTCTTACCACGAATATGCAGAATGCGTTAGACCCAGCATTTTTGCGGCGCATTCGTTTCATCGTGCAATTCCCTTTTCCAGATGCAGCAGCGCGACGGCAAATATGGGAACGCATCTTTCCCACCGCAACGCCGGTTGGCACGCTCAATTTTGATCATCTTGCTCAACTGAACGTCTCCGGCGGAGTAATCCGCAATATCGCCATTCATGCCGCGTTTCTTGCAGCGGAAGACAACTCGCCGGTCGAAATGCTCCATCTACTCTCGGCTGCGCGCACGGAGTACCAAAAGATAGAAAAACCACTAACAACAGCAGAAACGCGAGGTTGGTCATGAAATCAGCATCGCCCGCGACGGCAATCAACTTTCGCATTGCGCGCCTTACGTTGGAAAACTACTCGCGTTCAGAGCAGATCAGATTCACCAGAACATTGGAAAAAAGACTGCGTGACTTTGTCTCGAGAGCTCCCGGCATGAGCTGGTCCGCCGTGAAAGGGGCCGACAAAATCAACGCGGGGATGCTATCTCCAGATGCCACTCCAGAGCAGGCAGCACGCCAGGTCGCCGGATACATTGCCATGAAACTGCGGCCTACACAACAAGAAACAACGCGCGCTCTGCCGGAACGCAGCGAGGAGGACCGCTATGCCTGACATTTCACCGATTCTACGCAAAGGAGCAATTCTCTCTGTAGATCCGGCAACTGGAGTGCCACTCGGAAAAATCCTGCTGCAATATAATCCGGACTCCATTACGCGCTCTCTCAAACCGCAAAGTGTGGGCGACCAGCCGGACCACACAGAAATTTTGCGTCTGAAAGGGCCGCCGATCGAAACCATCAAGTGCGACGCGGAAATTGACGCCACTGATTTGCTGGCACAGGGAGATGCCAACACGCTCGCCTACGGTATTCAGCCGCAGCTCTCCGCGCTGGAACTGCTTGTGTATCCATCGAGCGGCGTATTGATTGCGAATGAAGTTCTTTCGCTGCTGGGCACAATCGAAATTCTGCCGATGGAATCAGCGCTTACGCTTTTTGCCTGGAGCAGGAACCGTATCACTCCGGTTCGCATTACCGGCATGGAGATTACGGAGGAGGCATTCGACCCGCAACTAAATCCGATACGCGCCAAAGTCACATTGAACATGCGCGTGCTGAATGTGAATGATGTCGGTTTCCTCACCCCTGCGGGCGCTCTGTATATGACATATCAGATTGGACAGGAAACCATGGCCCAGCTTGCATAGGAGGAGCACACAATGGATACTGCGCTTTCATCACTGGTACAGTCCGCAGCCGGAAATGGCGCGACCACGAACAGCAATAGCCGCTACTATGGCGCCGCGGTCGAAACCACTACGCTTGCGGACGGCACTCCGGTGAAATATCTCGTGCGCCGTATTGTTCCGCAAGCAACCATCTACACCTCCATACAAAATTATGTGGTTGTGGATGGTGACCGGATCGACAATCTGGCGGCAAAGTTTCTCGGCGATCCAACACTCTGGTGGATGATCTGCGATGCGAATGGTGCGACTGATCCTGATGAGCTGGTGGCGCAGGCAGGACGTACCATCTTGCTTCCCATGGCGGCGGGAATCCCAGCAGGAGCACGCAATGTCTAGCGGACTTTACCTGACGCTGCTTGCCGGGCCAATGGTCCCGGTGCCTGTGCCGAAGCCCCTGATAGATGCGCTTACTTCGGTTGAAATCGAAATGTCGGCAACGGGCCGCAGCGGCTTTGAGATGACGTTTACAATCGCAGACCGCTCCATTCTCCAGACTTTCTTTTTGCTTACCGCTGAATCGCCGTTGCCCCTGCTGCGCGTCGTTATCATGGTGACATTGGGTGGGCTTCCGCAGGTCATCATGGACGGAATTGTCGAGCACCATGAAGTTCATCCGGATGCAATGCGAGGCTCGTCCACACTTGTTGTTAAAGGGCACGACCTCTCTGCATTGATGGACCTGGTGGACTTCTCCGGGCTGCCGTATCCTGGCATGCCGCCCGATATACGCGTGCTCACTATCCTCAGCAAGTATGCGGGGTTCGGCGTTGTTCCTGAAGTCATGCCAGCGGTTGTTCCAAATATCGAAGTGCCGGTAGATAAGATCCGCTCGCAAAAAGAAACCGACTTCAAATACATCAACCAACTTGCGCAGGAAGCAGGCTACGTCTTCTACGTAAATCCAGGGCCGTTGCCGGGAACAAGCACAGCATACTGGGGACCGCAGATTAAATTCGGCATTCCACAGCCATCGCTGAATGTGAATCTGGACTCATGGACCAACGTTGAGAACCTCACATTTCAATATCAGCCAAAGAACTCAGTGCTTCCGATTGTCTACATTCAGGAACCGACAACGAAAATTTCGATTCCTGTCCCGATTCCTCCCGTGACGCCGCTGAACCCTCCACTGGGACTGGCTGTTCCAGTACCGCAAAAGATCGAACAGATGACCGATACTGCAAAGGAGCCCGTGCCTCAAGCACTGATGCGCGGAATGGCAAAGGCCGCAGATTCAGCCGATGTAGTCACCGGACAAGGATCGTTGGATGTCCTGCGTTATGGACAGATTCTGAATGCGCGCAGCCTGGTAGGTGTACGCGGCGCTGGCCTCGCCTTTGATGGCCTGCATTATGTGGACAGCACAAAGCACCACATCAAGCCCGGTGAATACAAGCAGGACTTTACTCTACGCAGAAACGCGCTGATCTCGAATGTGCCAATGGTTCCGGCACCTTCGTTTTAAGCGAGGAAAGACAGCATGGCGAAATACTACGGCAAATATCGCGGAACGGTGCTGGACAACATTGACCCCATGCAGATGGGGCGACTGATGGTGCAGGTACCGGATGTGTCGAATATTTTGCCCTCTACGTGGGCCATGCCCTGCGTGCCGTTTGCCGGCATTCAGGCAGGAATGTTTGCTGTGCCGGCCATTGGCTCCGGCGTGTGGGTTGAGTTTGAGCAGGGTGATGCAGACTATCCCATCTGGGTGGGTTGCTTCTGGGGATCAGCAGCTGAAGTCCCTGCACTGGCATTGGCTGCTCCGCCTGCATTGCAGCAGGTCGTGATCCAGACCACAGGACAGAACACATTGATAATCAGCGATGTTCCCGGACCGACGGGTGGTATTTTGCTCAAATCTGCCACTGGCGCGCTGATTTCGATAACAGACACGGGCATCACCATCAGCAATGGACAGGGCGCAACCATTGCGATGACCGGACCTGCGGTCACCGTGAATGAAGGCGCACTGGAAGTGATTTAAGGAGAAGCAATGCCGGGATTTCTGATTCAACAGGGAGCGACAGTAATGTGCAGCCACGGCGGGCAGGCGCAGCCAACTGCGCCAAATCCTTCCGTAACGCTGGATGCAATGCCATCACTACTGTTAACAAGCCCGTGGGTAGTTGCGGGATGCCCACTTGTCCCTCCTCCGATTCCACCATGCGTTACGGCGCAATGGATCACGGGAACGGCGCGAGTAACTTCTTTTGGACAACCGCTGCTTGCTCAGAGCGGTACTTCCATATGCGTTCCAACAGGAACACCGTTGATTCCGGTTGTGACTCAAACACGCGTTACAGCGATGTGAGGCTATGATGGACCTGGCCTTTCCTTACCGATTCGATTCGAGCGGCCGCACCGCGCAGACCAGCACCGCCTCGCATATTCGCGACATGATCGAGCAGTTGCTCTTCACTTCGCCGGGAGAGCGCGTGAACCGCCCGACTTTCGGCACTGGGACGGCACAGCTAGTCTTTGACCCGAACAGCGATGTGCTCGCAGCAGCACAGCAGCAGATCATTCAAGCATCGCTTCAACAATGGCTGCCGGATGTGATACGCGTCCAGTCCGTTTCCGTTACGACCGAGGACGCAGCACTGCTGATCACCGTCCAGTACACGATCATCCAGTCGCAGCAACAGCAGACACAGCAGTTTGTCTACGGCGGCGGAAGTGGAGGAGCATCTTGATCTACTTCTGTTCACAGAAAAACCGCCGCGCTCTGGTCCTGCAGGACCCCTCTCTGAACGGCATCGACTTCCTTGAAGTGATAGACAGCCCATGCGGCAAGCAGCTTGCGCTTACACTGCTGAAAGATGCGCGCAGGCTCACACTCACACCCTCGCAGGTTGCTGTTTCCGGAGGTTCCGGCAGTGCGCCTATCAGTGTAGTTGCAGTATCACTGGGAACTCATACCCAACCGAATGTGGTGACAGTCACGCTCGACCATACCGGGGATTTTTCTACCTATACGCTCTCGCTCACTGCATTTCCAGGATCACCAGAACCACCCGCGGGCTTTGATCCGGCGCTTTCCAGCGTGACATTTTCCTTTAAAGCCGGATGTTTGAGTGCAGCGGATTGCGCTCCGGACAACTGCTGCGCACCGAAGGTCACGCCCGCTCCAGACATAAATTATCTTGCGAAAGACTACGACGGTTTCCGCCAAGTCATGCTCGATCGCGTTTCCACTCTAGTTCCCAGCTGGACGGAGGGACATGCCCCCGATATCGGCATCGCGATGGTTGAAACTCTGGCCTATGCTGCTGACCACTTGAGCTATCAACAGGACGCAGTAAGTACCGAGGCCTATATCGGCACAGCCCGCAGCCGCATCTCACTCCGGCGCCATGCCCGCCTCGTGGATTACTACCTGTACGAAGGCTCGAACGCGCGCGCGTGGATTGCCATCACTGTTTCCAGTGACAATATCACTTTGCCGAAAGACACGCTGTTCTACGTACGAGTACCTGGGCTCCCTGCATTGGCAAAGCCTGGGAGTTCCGCAGCGCAGCAGCTTGAGAAAACTACACAGCCGATCTTTGCCAGCATGACTGACGTGACGCTGTTTGTACAACAGAATGAAATGCACTTTTATACCTGGAGTGACTCGAACTGCTGCCTCCCTCCAGGCGCCACAGAGGCCACACTCGCTGGAAACCTGACTAGTCTCGCGCCCGGGACAGTGCTCATCTTTGAGGAAGTTGTAGGGCCCCGGACAGGAAATACGGCCGATGCAGACCCGGCACATCGCTGGGCTGTGCGCCTCACGAAAGTCGAATACGAATTCGAGAACACACCGCTGCTCGATCCGCTCACGCTTCAGCCCGTCACCCGGATCGCTTGGGCACAGGAAGATGCGCTTCCATTTCCACTGTGTCTCTCTTCCACTTTTGCAAACGCAGACGGAAAGACCATCTCTGTTTCAAATGTAAGCGTGGCGCGCGGCAATATTGTCCCCGGCGACCACGGACTCTGGCTGGAAACATGGGAAGACCTCGGCGAGGTACCATCTGCGCCGCCTTCGCCCAACCCTGCCACGACGTGCACCTGCTCCGGACAGCCTGTCCCCACAGCAGCACGATCCAGATTTTACCCTGGACTTGCGCATGCGCCGCTCACGTTCGCGCTGCCGCTGGATACATCGAAGTCCGCCTCCGCATTTCTCTTGCCCGCTGCTTCAGCAATCACTGCACAACCTCAGCTTCAGGTTCAAAGTGATGATGGCGAGTTCTGGACCATTCCATCACCTCCTGACCTGCTTTCAAGCAATGAGAATGAGCGCGTGTGCATACCGGAGATCGAACACAATGGCACCGTTTTTCTGCGCTTTGGTGACGGACAGTACGGTATGGGCCCTGAAACCGGACAGCGTTTTCGCGCGATGTATCGCATCGGGAATGGCAGAGCTGGAAATATCGGACGAGATACGCTCGCCCATGTACTGACCCCCGTGTTGGGAATTATTGCGGTACGCAACCCACTCCCTGCAGCTGGCGGTGTTGATCCTGAAGACATGGAACACATTCGGCAACATGCGCCCTTCAGCTTTCAGACACAGTTGCGCGCTGTAACGGAAGATGACTACGGCGTGCAGGCAGCTACTGTATCAGGTGTAACTGAAGCACGTGGAACGTTACGTTGGACCGGAAGCTGGCATACAGCATTTGTCTCGGTGTCTCCGGCCACAACGATAACGCCTACCCTGATCACTACTGTCAAAGACACTCTCAATATGCGCCGAATGATGGGCGTAGACCTTGAAGCCGAGGGCGCTAAAATCATTGGCCTGCGAATCGAGATGGACATCTGCGTTGCAGCTGGCCATTTCAGGCGTGATGTGGAAGAAGCTTTGCTTCACCTGTTCATCACCGGCAACCAATGCAGCGGAAAACCGGGGATCCTGAATCCGGAGAACTTCACCTTTGCCCAAACGGTTTACGCAAGCCCACTCATTGCCGCTGCGCAGTCTGTGGAAGGTGTCGTCTCAGCTACGCTCACGGTATTTGAACGAATGGATAATCTTGCGCTGGATGGCGTGGCACAAGGATATCTCACCATGGGACGGCTGGAGATTGCACGCTGCGACAACGATCCTGACCGGCTGGACCATGGCATCTTTGTTCTGCACATGGATGGTGGCAAATGAGCGGCGAGTGCGTCATCCAGGAACAGCAGCTCTGTGGTTGCTGCGAAGGCACCGGCAGCGAGACGCCGCAGGTGATTCAGAATCGTCCTGCTCTGTCTGCGATTGCCTATCGTACAGGCACCTATAGCAGCTTCAATGCAAGCTTGCTTGCTGCCTTATCCAGTCCTGATTATCCGGCGCTGGCCTTGCTGCGCACCCGCGATACATCAGACTTCAGCATTGCGCTTCTCGATGCGTGGTCCGTGGTTTGCGACATTCTCACCTTCTATCAGGAGCGCTTTGCGAACGAGGCATATTTGCGTACAGCAGTAAGCCAGCGCTCGGTCTTTGAGTTGGCACGCCTTGTAGGCTATGTTCCTTCGCCGGGAGTAGCCGCCTCTGACATTCTTGCCTTTACACTCAGCAGCGCTCCTGGCTCGCCAGACAATGTCCTGATTCCCGCAGGAACCCGCGTGCAGAGCGTGCCAGGGCCGGGCGAAAGACCGCAAGTCTTCGAGACATCTTCTGATCTGACCGCAGTCATTGCATGGAACGCGCTGCCCGCACAGACCTCGCAGCCGTGGCAACTTAATCCTGCAGACACCAGCACCTGGATTGAAGGCACAGCGAACAACGTTAATGTAGGCGATGCGTTGCTGTTTGTGAGCAATGCTAAAGGAACATCTACTTCCCCGAATGTTGGGGACGTGCGGTATGTTACGGACATTTTTATAGACATAAAATCCGGGAACACCAGAATTACCTGGAACGGAAGCTTTAGTGGAGCTTCGAGCAACTCTGCCGATCACGATTTTGCTACGGCCCTCAGCAACGGGGCAGCTGTAGACCTGTTTATCTTCCGCAAGAAGGCCGCTCTTTACGGCGTACAGGGACCCGCGGTTGGCCTGATTCCAAATGACAAAAACAGTGGTGTGGACCCATCCAAAATCAAAGGATATCCATCGGGCGGATCGGAGTGGGAATTTACAACAATCTACAATAACGATGGCAAAATCAGCCTGGATGCATCATACGCTGCACTCACCTCCTCGCAGTGGATCATCCTGACCGGGCTTGGCTATACCTCTTTCTTTCAAATCACTGCTTCGCCAGTCGAATCAAATCCAAATGCTTTTACACTCACCACAAAAAGTACACAACTGGCTTTGGCTCTGGGGGAAATTCTTACTGGTTACAGGGCCTTCTCTACTGTGGATGTGCTTAAGAAATTTGTCAGTGAAACACGTGACATCACCGCGTATATCCAGAGCGTGCCGCTTACGCCGGCAACACTCCCACTCACCGCCTGGGCGCTCGACAGTAGTTACACAAAACAATCCGGAATGCTTGCTCCGGTGGAAGGCAGTTCTCTCTCAATTATTGGGGGGCAGAAGATTGCAGCAAACCAGCCGATTGGCATCTCCGGGAAACGCGTACGTCTGCAAGTCACTATCGGGAGCAGCGCAGCATTTACTCCGGCAAATGCCGCAGGCACACTAACTGTATCTGATGGGCAGACATTCCTTGTGGACAGCTTTCCGCCAGCCAGCGATGCAGCCACAGGGACCACGCTGTGGAGTGTGATCACGCTCAGCGGTGTCCCAGGCTCTCTGCTTGCGGACACCGCGAATGTCACACTTCTTCCCTCCGATTCAGGAGATCCCATAGTCGGCGAAGCCGCTATCGTCCAGGCGCCGACGGTCCAGGGTGACATCACAACGCTCGCTCTATTGCAACCGCTTATGCGCATATACGATCGCGCGACGGTCAGCGTGAACGCCAATGCAGTGGATGCGACGCACGGCGAAACAGTACTGGAGATTCTTGGCAATGGTGATGCGACCAACGGCGCATTGGAATTCACGCTGAAACAAACGCCACTCACCTATGTCTCTGCAGCAATAGGAAATGGTTCGCGCTCCACACTCGAAGTCTGGGTAAACAACCTTAGATGGCACGAAGTTCCGAACTTCCTCTCATCTGGACCAGCCGATCGCGTCTATGTCACGCGCGTCAACAAAGCAGGAAACGTTGTCGTTCAATTTGGAAACGGCATCAACGGTTCACGTACCCCGACCGGGCAGGCGAATATTCGTGCTGTCTATCGAAAAGGTATCGGCAGTGCGGGAATGGTGAGAGCCGGGCAGCTTTCGCAGCCGCTCGATCGTCCACAGGGATTGAAGTCGTCTACGAATCCCAGCCCTGCATCCGGAGCGGCAGATCCTGCATCGGCAGAGGATGCGCGCACCAGTGCTCCGCTGCCAACGCTGACTCTCGACCGCATCGTTTCGCTCGAAGACTACCAGAACTACGCGCTCGCTTTTGCCGGAATTGCCAAGGCACTGGCTACATGGACGTGGTTCGGAAATACGCGCGGCGTCTACCTTACCGTTGCAGGCGAAAACGGCGCGCTACTTCACCCGGATGACGACATTCTTGTGCACCTAGTACAGGCACTGCGAGCACAAGGCAATCCATATGTACCGTTGAAGGTTGTTTCTTACTCACCGGTACTCTTCACTTTCGGGGCAAAGATTCGGGTGGGCAGCGACTACTCACCGCCGATGGTGCTTGCAAATGTATGGCAGATGCTGAGTACGGCCTTCTCCTTCAGCACGCGGCAACTTGGTCAGAACGTCGTTGCCGCGGAGATTATTGAGCTAATTCAAAGGACACCGGGAGTCCTCGCTGTACAAATGCAGTCACTCGGCCTGAGCGGAGAAATACTTTCACCTGCGGTGCCACCGGTACTCTGCGCATCCTCGCCTGCCGTGCGAACCCGGCACCTTCCATTTTTTAAGATCTTTGGCCCCGTCTCTGTGAATCAAGCGCCCCAGCCTGCGCAGATGCTTCTGCTGGATCCGGCAACTGTCGGCAATCTTGGAGTGTGGTCATGAGCCTCAACGCAGATCAACTGTACGCATTATTGCCCGCGGTGTACCGCACACGCGATGCCGCTGAGGGAGGACCGCTCCAGTCGCTCTTTGCAGTAATCGCGCAACAGGCAGCTATCATTGAAGACAACATCGAGCAGCTTTACGACGACCAATTCATTGAAACCTGTGCGCCGTGGGTCATTCCATACATCGGTGACCTCATCGGCTACAACTCCATTTACGACGTCACAGCAGCAAACATCGAGAGTCGCGCTGAAGTCGCCAATACCATCGGATATCGCCGACGCAAGGGAACACTTATCGCGCTCGAACAGGTTGCGATGGATGTTTCGGGCCGTCCGGCAGTGGCGGTTGAATCTTTCAAACGACTCATCACAACGGAAAGCATGCGTCACGTACGCGCACATCACGCAGCCACAGCAAATCTGCGTCGCGAAAACGCACTTGAAAAGCTTGGCACTGCGTTCGATATGCAAAACTGCACCATTGATGTGCGGCGCATTGCTCCGCGAAATCGTGCTGCCGAGGATCCGGATTCGACACCTCTTGATATCGCCCTGCACGGTCCAGGACGCTTCAATATTCCGGACGTGGACATCTGGTTATGGCGGTGGCAAAGCTGGCCTGTAAGGAACGCGCCGGCATTTTCACTGGGTAGCGGTCGCTATCTCTTCAGCCAATTGGGACACGACATACCGCTTTTTCCTCAGCCAGTGGTTCGTGCCTCTTTTAGCCGCCTTACCACTCGCATGGACGTGCCGCAGCCTATCGCGCGGCGCGAGTTTTTGAAAACTCCCGGAGCATTTTACGGCACCAGCTTTCAACTCTATGCTGATGGCGAGCCTGTTCCGCTCAAACAGATTTTCAGTGCAAATCTGACCCATTGGTGCGCGGTTCCTGCGGGCATGATCGCAATTGATCCTGAATTGGGGCGCATCCAGTTCGCCAGCAATCTCCTTTTGCCTCAATCACTGCGACTGGACTATTGCTATGGATTTCCGGCAGCACTAGGTGGTGGTCCGTATGACCGTTCTGCAAGCCTGCCGCAACGCGATCCAGCAAAACTCAACTTCTTCGCCGTCGTGGGATCGAGTGAGACGCCGACACCGGAAGCAGCAGTTGCTTTGTGGAACCAGCAGCCAGCACGTGCAACCGGACTTATTATCCTGCCCAATTTTGAATCGTTCAGCATAGACCTGACCGGCTCCAACGCCATCCAGCTTCCTTCTGGAAGCCAGCTTTCCATTGTCGCTGCGGAAACTCATTCTTCTTCCCCTCAGGACGTTACCTTCACCAATTCACGCGTCGTGCTATCAGGCAATGTTGAGGTAAGCGCAGCGTCTACGGGGCAGCTCGTCCTCAGTGGAATCTGGATCACCGGGCAGCTCTTCATCACAGGCGCAGCACCGAACATTCAGCTTATGGATTGCACGCTTGTTCCTGGCCTGACGCTCAACGTTGAGGGCGAGCCCGTGGCCCTCGGAGAGCCAAGCATAATAAGCAGTGCAATTGAAGCTACGCTCTCGCTCACCCGCTGCATCTCCGGTCCGATTGCAGCCGCGAATGGCGGGACAACTCGCATCTGCTCCAGTATTGTGGACGGCACATCGCCCTGTTGCGTCGCCTATGCAGGAAGCGATCTCGCTTCTGCTGGAGCAGACCTTCACATCGAAGACAGCACCGTCGTTGGCAAAGTCCATACGCGCACGATGACGATGGCTTCTGACACCATCTTTTATACGCGGCTGGCGCGACGCGACCCCTGGCCTGCTGCCATTTGGTGCAGCCGTCAGCAGACAGGCTGCGTGCGTTTCTGCCTGCTCCCCGCAAACTCCATAACGCCGCGCCAATACAAATGTCTGGGCGGAGATGCGCTTGCGCCGCAATTCATCACGCGCCGCTATGGCAATCCTTCGTACATGCTCCTGAGCGGCCTCGCGCCTCTTGCAATCTGGCAGGGTGCTGACAACGGTTCGCAAATCGGTATCTACAACCAGATACAGGAAACCGAAGCGGTCCGCAACGTCCAGTTGCGCGCCACGGAGTATCTGCCATTTGGTCTTGAAAGCGGGATCTTCCTCGTTCCCTCGCGTCCGCTTGTTGAACAACCTATCGCTCCCACTCCGTCGTATTACGGGCCGCAGCGCGCCAGGACTTGTTGCGACGATGGGACAGAAGACCACGGCTTTACAGGAATTGGCGCAAATCTGATTTGAAGCAGGTGCACGTTATGAAAGGCGACTTCAGCCGCATCCGGTTTTCCCCCGAGAAGCAGTACACCGCTGTGCTCGAACAGCAAGGGCGCGTAGCACTTGACGCCGACACCAACGAGCAATGCGCCATCAATGACTATCTCGGACGCAATGAAACCATAGACGTCATCGGCGAATATGGCGCACCCATCAATGACGCGGGTTTTGGCATCTCTGTAGACAAGAACACAGGCGAGATTCTTATCGGCACGGGCCGCTACTACGTGGAAGGACTGGTATGCGAAAACAAAAACAGCAATCTCAGCCTCGACACGCAACCTTTTCTCATTGACCCAACCCTGAACGAGAGCGAAATGCTTGTCCAGCTGCGCCGCTCGCAGGGTCGGGCTTCTATACGCGTCTTTCTTCAGGTCTGGCAGCGCCTCGTAACTGCACTCGATGACGCCTGCCTGCGAGAGCCTGCGCTGGGGCAAGCAGATACAACGGCACGCCTTCAGACCGTCTGGCGTGTGGTTGCATCCTTCGTAAAACCAGGTACAGGCGCAAGCGGCGGGACGCTCACCCATCGCGCTGTAGAAGCCTTCCCCGTGCGTGGACCTGTTTCGTCGCACCCTGCTTCAGGAGTGACTGGCGTCACGGCAGGCAGCCGTCCCGTCTTTTCGGGAAAAACGGGTACGAGCGACACAGAAACAACGGGCGTGCTGCCAATCCACTTCATCACCTGCTGCGAGCAGATGTACCTCCAGCAGATCGAAGCAAGTACGGGTAAGCTCTGCGCACAGACCAGCGGCGGTTCTGATACCTGCGGATGCCAACCGATTCCAGCCGCCGGATATCGCGGCCTCGAAAACCAGCTCTATCGAGTTGAAATTCATCAAGGAGGCGATGAAACCACTGCTACCTATAAATGGTCACGCGAAAATGGCTCTGTTGTCTCCGCAGTGCTTGGTGTTTCCGGTGCCACGGTGCAGGTAGACAGCCTGGGACCAGATGCAAATCTCGGCTTCCAGCCTAATCAGTGGGTAGAAATTTATGACGACACTTTTCTGTTTGGTCCTGCTCCAAATCAGCCGGGCAATCTGTATCAGATACAGAGCGTAGATACCACATCCAACTCCATCACTATGTACACAACGGTCACGCCGGTCGAGACATGGCGTAACGCGCGCATTCGCCGCTGGGACCATGCCGCCTCCTCAGCTACATCAGCTGGCATTCCGCTCTCCGCAGGAACATGGCTAGACCTTGAAAGCGGCATTCAAATCAGTTTTCAGCCCGGCACTTACCAGTCCGGAGACTACTGGACCATTCCTGCGCGTACAGCGTCAGGACAGATAGATTGGCCACCTTGCGGCAGTGACGGCTCTCTCTGGCAACGCCCGAATTCAGTGCAGGTCTACTCTGCACCGTTGGCGTGCATCCACTGGGACCTGAAGAAAGAAGACTTTTATGTAGAAGACTGCCGGCGCCTCTTCTCTCCTCTCACTGAGGTCACTGCGTCAGTCACGCCGCAGGCCATACACATAACTGCATTGAATTGGGTGAATGACGATGTCATGACCCTGGACCAGCTAGTCGCCAGCGGCCTTGTTGTGACGCTTGATAACAGCCCCTCCGGTCCGGTGAACAGCGCCAACTTTACGGTAGATTTTGAGATCGCCGCGCCTCCACCCAACTCTGACAACACAAGAGAGTTCGCTGCGATTTTCAGTCGCGCGGTAAAGGAGGGAGCACCCTCTACGATTCTGCGTGGTCTTACCATAGCCGATTCACTTGTTACAGTGAACAACACCACCGTCTCCTGGCAATTGCCCTACCTGGAGGCAGGATATGAGCAGCGCATTACGATCATCTATCTGAATACGCTGCTCACCTATGGCGTATCGGCAGGATGGTTTGCCCGTGCGCGCGTTCGTCTCCTGGGCCGTGCCATCTTCTCAGGCAGCGGCGGAAATCAGCTCTTCCTGGATGGACAGAGTTACGGACAGGCGGCTTTGCGGGCCGACGGAACTACTCCGCGCATTGATCTGCAACTGCCTTCAGGAAATGGTGACAAGGCCAGCGACTTTGAAAGCTGGTTTTACGTAGCGCCAACACTTGTTCTCTCCTCCCTTACGGTGAACTATCCTGCGCTCACCGTTGTCATCAATGCAAACAATCAGGTCACAGGCGTGACTGCTAGTGGCGCACCTGGAGTTCCACCTCAGCCAGTCCAGCCGCAGGCCACACTGCGCGTAAATTATCCAGCAATTGCAGACACCAACGTCACCCTTGCCCTGACAGGTGCCACCGGCGTTGGCACAATTGCAAGCATTCCTTCAACCGCCGTCATCAAGCGAGGTACATCAAGCGTTGTCATCCCAATCTCTGTGCTAGGCAACCCCGGTGCCAACACGACGGACACCTTCCAGATCACCGCGTCCATTACCTCTGCGATCGGACAGGCTTTTCAACTGACAACCTCGTTCACTGTGACTGGCGTACAGCCAATCGTCATCATTTCGTAGAAGGAGCAACATGTATGCGGGCCGTCTGGTCATTCTGGAGCAAGCCTTTTCAGGCCGCCAAAGGACGCACATGGAAGACTCACTTCCATCATCTGCTCTCCTGGTGCCTTTCCCTTCGGCTGGCGCGCAGGCATTACCCAGAAACTGTGCTTGTCACGGACCGCGCAGGCAAATTACTGCTCGTAGATCATCTCGGCCTCTCTTTTTCGCATGTCTCTACGGAACTCGAGCGTCTTCGCAAGGCCGACCCAGGCTTCTGGGCTCTCGGCAAGTTTATCGCATACAGCATCCAGGACCAGCCCTTTCTTCATCTCGATACAGATGTCTTTTTGTGGGGGCGACTACCTGCTACTGTCGAGAACGCTCCCGTCTTTGCGCAGTGCCCGGAAACATATCACTCCATCGAGCAGCACCACAGCCCGCGCACAATCGAGGGCATTTTCGAACGCCATCAACTTGCTCTTCCCAATGAGTGGGAGTGGTCGCGCTCACGCTGGGACCGGCATTTCCGCGAAGAAAATTGCGGCATCGTCGGTGGCACAGACACAGCGTTCCTGCGGCACTACGCCACAACCGCGCTCGACCTTGTTCTGAACCCGCTCCATGCTCCTGCATGGGCAGAGCTCCAGGAAAAAGATGGGTTCAACCAGATCATCGAGCAGTTCTGGCTTTCGGCTTGTCTTGACTATCACCGTTTCGCTCCGAAATCGCCGCATCATGGGATCCAGGCCAGCTACCTTTTCCCCTCCCTCGATGCCGCTTTCCATCCAGCGCATGCCGCTCGCGCGGGATTCACTCATCTGTTGGGCGACGCCAAACAGAATGGCTTTGTAACGAAGCGCCTGGAGGAACGCGTACTCCGCGAAGATCCCGTCCTATACCGGCATTGTGTTCGCGTCAGCCAATCTCCTTCTGCACTTTCATGGAGCTACGCATGAAAACACTCTCTCCAGCCGTAAAAAAGCAGTGCACCCCATTCTTTGCAAAACAAAAGGCGAATGAGAGCACCAGCCTGTCTCGGCTGCAGACAGATGAGCGCGCCTTTACTCCACCTGGATCTGGTGTTTTGCCAAACTTCGTAGCGCAGATTCCTCTCGGTCGGTCGCTGATGCGCAAACTCGCCATCGGAGAAACCAGCGATCCTCTCGAAGCTGAGGCCGACAGTATGGCAGACCGCGTCCTGCGCATGGGCGACTCGGCAAACACATCCACATCGTCACATGCATTGCTTGCTCTGCGCAGGTGCTCCTGCGCAGGAAGCAGCACGAAATGCAAGGAGTGCGAAGAAGCCAAGCGCGAGAAAAAGCTCCATCGCAAAGCGCAGGCAAACGCTGCAGCTGCTGAAGCTCCGCCCATCGTACATGACGTACTCCGCTCTCCGGGACAGCCTCTCGATTCGGTTACACGCGCTTTCTTCGAGCCTCGCTTCGGTGCAGACTTCAGCCGCGTCCGCATCCATAGTGATGCTCGCGCTTCCGAATCTGCACGATCTGTCAATGCTCTTGCTTATGCCGTTGGCAATGATCTGGTCTTCAGAGCAGATCAGTACCGCCCGCACTCTGTAGAAGGCAAGCGCCTGATGGCCCACGAACTAACGCACGTGGTGCAACAGCAAGGACAGCAGCCTCAGATTGTGCAGCGCGACCTCGCCACCGAGCCTCCGGAAAAAGCGCCTCCGGCTCAGTCAGATCTCACGGACGCCCAGATACAGCAGGCCATTGCGTTTAACCGCGAACGGTATAACGAAGCAAACACCCGCCTGATTCAGGACCTTCTCGGAGGGCCAGTCACCGGCACGTGGACTGAGGAGAACATTCGCGCAATTGCTTCTGTGCAGGAAGAATATGGACTGCATAAAGATGGCATGGTCGGTCACGAAACCTTCCAGTTTCTCAATCGTGAGCAACGACTGGAGGGCATGTCCACAAATACACCCGATTGCCTGGTTGCCTTCCGCCTCATCGGACCCGACCCCATAAATTTTGGTCGTGATGACGCAACTCACTGCCATTTTGGCAGCCATCATCGCGTCGAGGCTGAATTTTCTTCCCGTTGCAACTGCGGGCAGTTTCAATACCGCCAGTTTATTCGTGGTCACTGGCGCAGAACGCGAGGAGGCGTCGTTACCGATCTTCCTATTCGTGAACCCGGAGGCATCCTGCGAGATGTATGGACGGAAGATGCCGATGTCACCGACCCAGTGCCGAATTATGGGCATCGTGACCAGGCAGCAGGTGGGAATGTCGAAGATCATTACATCAATGCGCGAGGTGCTGACGATCAGCGAAATGGATGCCGCTATCGGGCTGAAGACTTCCCCGGGTTCAACCCGTTAGGTGATTGCCAACCGGGCGACCAGTACGACCTGCTGACCAGTTTTCGTGGAGAAATCCAGCGTAACGGAGCCCCAATCCAGACAAAGTTCTGGACCAGCATCAATCTCAGAAATTGGCGGCCTTGAACCAAAACACCACACCTCGCTCAGATCAAAGTCAACCGTTCGCCATGGCTGGATCGCTGAAGCTGTTTTGTCCGATTTCCACATGCCCGGCCCACTGACAACGAAAACCGGAAGAGCCGTCATCCTCCAGCGTCAGGTCATACCATCCGTGAGTGTCCTTCAGATCCCAGTACTTATGCCATTCTTTGCCGGGATGCAGCAAGACTACAGTTGAACTTTTTGTATATGCGTCCAGAATACGGAGATGAAGAGGGTTGCCGCTCTGATGACGGAGATGCAGGACCACTCCATTGTCCTGATGGTCATACTCGAGCGAGCCTTCCAGCCCGTCATTGACACCACCGCGGAACGAACGATAAAAACCATTGGGCCCATACACCGAAAGGTCGTACGTATCACCCTTCCACGCATCGCTCAACTCCTGCTGCGCGCCAACCGTGTACACACGCGGCACATGCGTACCATTGGCTGAACGTACATGCAAAACGGCGGCGGATTTTCCCCTGTTCTGAAAATGAATTTGAAAGATGCCACTGTCTGCATCTGCCTTTCCTTGTACATGCAGTTCATACGGCACAGCGCGCGCAGGCCGCGTTCCCGCTTCCTGCTGAGGCATCGCTTGTTCCACTGGCGGAGCAGGCTTGTAGTCCGGATATCTCTTATTGTCCGGAGGAGCATACGCGACCGTGCCCGGCAGCGAAACCACAGCATGGCTCGGTGTTTTGAAGTCAAAGGCCGAGGTCAGGTCACCACAGACAGCGCGCCGCCATGGCGTGATGTTTGGCTCTTCCACCCCAAAGCGTTGCTCAAGAAAACGGACCATCGAAGTGTGGTCAAAAACTTCAGAGTTCACCCATCCGCCCTTGCTCCACGGAGAGATTACGATCATCGGCACCCGCACGCCTAACCCATACGGCCCTTTGGGAAGCTTCGCAGTACCGGGAAAAATTTCGTGCGTTGTGTCTACCGTAGAAAGGCCCTGCTCGCGCGAAACAGGCGGCGTAGGTGGCACCATATGGTCAAAGAAGCCGTCGTTTTCGTCGTATGTCAGAAAGAAAGCTGTCTTGCTCCAGACTTCAGGATTCGCGACCAGGGCGTCCAGAATCTGCGAGATGTACCATGCGCCATAATTGGCGGGCCAGTTAGGATGCTCGCTGTAGGCCTCGGGCGAAACAACCCAGGAAACCTGCGGCAGCCGTCCCGCACGCACATCCTCGCGGAAGACATCAAAAAGCGTACCGCTGGATGCGATGTTTGTTCCGGTCTTTGCTTTCTCATAGAGCGGATGTCCAGCCTCTGCGCTCTGAAAGCGGCGAAAATACAGCAGCGAATTATCGCCATAGTTTCCAATATAGGGATCTTTCGCGCTGCCCCAGTCGTTCTGCTCATTCAGGCCTGTACCAATGTCCTGATAGATCTTCCAGGTGATTCCGGCCTTTTCCAGGCGCTCCGGATAAGTCGTCCACAAATAGCCCACCTCGGAGTTGTCCACCGCCGGCCCGTTCCCTTCGCCATCATTGCCCACCCATCCAGTCCACATATGGTAGCGGTTCGGATCGGTCGGGCCCATCAGCGAGCAGTAGTAGGCATCACAAATCGTAAAGGCATCCGCAAGAGCGTAGTGGTATGGAATGTCGCTGCGGACAAGATGCGCCATCGTCGTCTGGCCTTTGTTCGGCACCCATTGGTCATGATGTCCATCGTTCCAGGCGCGGTGGGTTGTCGTCCAGTCATGCGGAAGATCTTCCAGAAACTGAAGCCCGAGATTCGGCGCTCCAGGATGAAATGGAAGGATGTGGCCATCCTCATGCGGCTGGTACCAGACCGGCTTTCCATTCGGCAGCCGGACAGCGCGTGGATCGCCAAAGCCGCGCACACCGCGCATCGTACCGAAATAATGGTCAAAGGAGCGGTTTTCCTGCATCAGGATGACGACGTGTTCCACGTCCGCGATGGTCCCGGTGCGATGGTTGGCCGGAATCGCAAGCGCCTTTTCAATGGTGGGAGGAAAGGACGCGCTGAGCGCTCCCGTGGTCAGAAGCTTAAGGAATGTACGTCGGCTGGTAGCCATGTATCCAGAATAGCCATAGAATATTGCTATCTGATAACAACAGAAAACAAGCGAATCATTCAGAGATGGTTCGCGAAGCTACCCTGAGCGCATGAACACAATGTTCCTGTACCTGAAACCCTAAGTCCCGGCCAGCTTCGCCTTGACGATCTCGCTCACCTGTTTTCCATCAGCGCGCAAGCCAGAGGCCTGGATCTTCGCCTGAACAGCTTTCATCGCTGTGCCCATGTCCTTTGGCCCAAAGCTTTGTCCTGCAATCGTCTCGTCCACCAGCGTTTTGATCTCGTCTTCGCTCGCAGATTTCGGCAGGTAGCCCTCGATGATTTTGATTTCGGCCTCTTCCTTCTGTGCTAACTCCGGCCGATTGCCCTTCAGAAACTGCTCAATGGATTCACGCCGCTGCTTGATAAGAGTCGTGAGCACCTGCTGCGCTTCGGCATCACTCAACGGAGCGCGCTTGTCTATTTCCTTGTTTTTGAGCGCGGTCTTCACCATGCGCAGGGTGGAAACACGTTCGGCTTCGCGGGCCTTCATGGCGGCGATAGTGTCTTTTTCAATCTGTTCAATCAGGGACATTTGTTTCTCGCGTTGAGAATAGGGCCTGAACAAGACCCAAACCTTTCATTATAGAAAGAAACACGATTTGAAGCCTCTCGCTACAATCAAATTCGAGGACTCCCACACAATGATACGAAAGACGCGCCTGTTTACCCCTGGCCCCACGCCGCTGCTTCCCGCAGCCCAGTTCGCCATGGCGGCCGCCGACATTCACCACCGCACGCCGGAGTTCCGCGCTCTCTATCAGCGCGTGCTCGAGCAGTTGAAGACCTTCGTCGGCACTAAAAATGACGTACTGCTGCTGGCCTCCTCCGGTACCGGAGCCATGGAAGCCTCCGTCTCGAACCTGACCTCACCCGGAGACCGAGTGCTCGTCCTCTCCGCCGGAAAGTTCGGTGAACGCTGGGAAGCACTGACCAAGGCCTTTGGCTGTACCGTTGAGGTCATCAAAGCACCCAACGGACAAACTTTTTCGCTCGATGAAGTTCGCAAGGCCCTCAAGCCGGACACTCGCGCCGTCTTCGTCCAGGCCACTGAATCTTCCACCGGCGCGCGCCATGATGTACAAGGTATTGCCGAACTGCTGAAGTCTGCCAAAAGTGACGCTCTTCTTGTCGTGGACGCCATCACCGGCCTCGGTACCACCCACTTCGATATTGACGCCTGGAGCGTGGACATCCTCATCGGTGGCTCGCAAAAAGCCGTCATGATTCCGCCTGGTCTCGCCTACCTCAGCGTGAGTGATCGCGCCTGGGCCGCAATGGAAACATCCAAGAACCCGCGCTACTACTTCGATCTTCGTAAGGAGCGTAAAAACGCGCAGAAGGGCGAATCCGCCTACACTCCTGCCGTCGCATTGATCGCCGCTATGGGTGCTGCGCTCGACTACATCGCCGCGCAAGGCGGAGGCGACCTGGCCGTCGGACGCAAGGCCCTCGTAGACAACGCCGAAACCTGTGCCGCCATGACCCGTGCCGCTATCCAGGCGCTTGGATTGCAGCTCTTTGCTCCCAATGCGCCCGCTGCAGCGGCTACCGCCGTGCTTTCACCGGCTGGCGTAGATTCCGGCGTCATCGTAAAGGAGCTCAAATCGCGCTTCGCCGCCATCGTAACCAATGGTCAGGGCGAGATGAAGGGCCAGATCTTCCGCATCGCCCACATCGGCTTCTTCGACTACATGGACACGATTGCAATCATCGGCGCGCTGGAACAAGTAGCTGCCTCCGCGCTCAATCTGCCCGGCTTCGAATTCGGAAAGGCCGTAGCTGCCGCGCAGAAGGTCTACTCCGAGCACACAGCCAAGAAGCCCGGACCTGCGCTGGAGACAGTGGGCGCTCGCTGATCCCCTCGTTTGTCATTCTTTGATCGGGAATTATGGGTGCCCCGCACCTTGAAAAAAGTGGAGATTACAGTGTTTGTCTCCTACCCTTTTGCACAGGAAGGGGCGCCCCTCAATCATTTCACAGGAGCACAATGAAGATCGTTCTCGCCGAAAAAGTTTCTCCCGCCACACTCGCCGTCTTCAAGGCCGAGCCAGATTGGCAGGTACTCACGCACGACCAGATCACCGACCTCCCTGCAACCCTCGCCGATGCCGATGGTCTCGTCGTCCGGTCCGCTGTGCAGGTAAATGACGCATTGATGGCTGCCGCGCCTAAACTCCGCGTCATCGGGCGTGCAGGCGTAGGCGTGGACAATATTGACGCCGAAGCAGCCACCCGCCGCGGCATTGTCGTCATGAACACGCCTGGCGCAAACGCCATCGCTGTCGCCGAGCTTACCCTGGGTCTCATGATCGGCCTCGCCCGCATGGTTCCAAAGGCAAACGCCTCCATGCATGCTGGCAAATGGGAAAAGAAATCGCTTCAGGGTACTGAATTACGCAACAAAAAGTTGGGCATTCTCGGACTCGGCCGCATTGGTCTTGAGGTCGCCCGCCGCGCTCGCAGCTTCGGCATGGAACTCATCGGCCATGACCCATTCGTCTCCGCAGCTGTGGCCCGTGAGAACAACATCAAGCTAGTGTCGGTAGAAGAGCTGTTCCGTGAGTCCGACTACCTTACACTGCACGTCGGCCTTACGCCGCAGACCGCCGGAATGATCAATGAAAAGAACATCGCCACCATGAAGAAGGGCGTCCGCATCATTAACTGCGCCCGTGGCGAGCTGATCGTCGAAGAGGCGCTCGCCGCCGCGCTCAAGAGCGGCCATGTCGCTGGAGCAGGGCTCGACGTGTTCCAAAAGGAACCACCCAAAGACTCGCCGTTTTTCGGACTCGACAATGTCATCCTCACGCCGCACATCGCCGGCTCGACGGCTGAAGCCCAGGAGGCCGTCGGGGTGCAGATCGCCCTTCAGGTGCGCGAGTATCTGAAGCTTGGCGTAGTGCAGAATGCTGTCAACCTGCCCTCGCTCTCGCACGAGGAATACCTGGAAATCGCGCCATACATTGAAATGGCCAGCCGCCTCGGCACCTTCCTGGCACAGTTTCCGCAAGGCAGCATCGAGAGTATCCAGCTCTCGTACAGCGGACGCATCTCCGAAGCCAAGACCGATCTTGTTCGTAACAGCGCCATTGCAGGCGTGCTCGGACATTCTGAAAATGTAAACCGCATCAATGCTGCCACCGTCGCCCAGGAACGCGGTATCCGCATTCACGAAGAAAAGAAAGAGGCCGCATCCGGCGGCGCGGGCAGTGTCCTCAAGCTGACTCTGCATACACCTACCTCCGACGTGACCGCCAGTGCCACCGTGCTGCACGGCAACTCTGCGCGTCTGCTCAGTCTCGATGGCATTGACATCGAGGCCCCGCTTCAAGGCACTCTACTGACCATCCACAACCGCGACGTTCCCGGCGTAATCGGCCGCGTAGGCACCATCCTCGGCGACCACAAGATCAACATTGCCAATTTTGCCTTGGGCCGGTCCGACCGCAGTCAGCGCATCCCGCAAGGCAACGCTCTGGCAGTCGTGCAGATTGACGGAGGCGTCACCCCCGCAGTGCTCGATGCACTCAAGTCCATAGACGCAATCCTTCAGGTGCATCTGGTAGACCTGGACAGCGCTCACTAAGCGCAAACATACATGGAGGGCTGGTCTAGATCAGCCCTTCCAGTGCCTGTTCCAGCTGCACGCCTCTGGACGCTTTCAGCAGGACTACATCGCTGGCGCGCAGATTGCGGTTCAGCCACGCCCGCGCCAGTTCAGGCGATCCAAAAAAAATCGCTTCGGCTCCTGCTCTCTTTGCCCCTTCCACAAGATGCGCAGCATTTCCGCGCACTCCAAGCACCAGGTCTACGCCAGCCAATGCCGCCGCCTCGCCGCATCTTTCATGCAGAAGTTGGCTCTCCGTGCCCAGTTCCAGCATCTCCCCTGCAATTAAAATGTGCCGTTTGCCAGGAACAGCCATCAGGGCCTGAATCATTGCCTTCAGGGCCTCTGGATTCGAGTTATAGCAATCGTTAATTACAGTTGCGCCTCGAATCTGGATCGCCTGCCCACGCTTGTCTCCTGGCGCGAGTGCAGCAAGTGCAGCTGCACAATCAGCGAGCGGAACTCCGGCTTCCAGGCCCACAGCAACGGCAGCCATGGCGTTTGTCGCATTATGCTGTCCGAGCATTTGCAGCCGGACGTCCGTCTCCTGTCCCGCTGCACGGACCCTGACCCGAAGTCCTTCCGTTCCCAGCTCCTCAATCAGCTCGGCACGTGGATCAGCGCAGGGCCCTTTGCCAAAATAAATTGTCTTTCCGCGAAAATCGCGTCCGAATTGCGAGACGTACGCGTCATCACAATTAAGAAAAGCAACACCGTCGGCAGGCAGGCTGGCAATCAGTTCATACTTCGCGCGCGCAACCCCTGCAATTCCATCAGCAAAGTTCTCGGCATGCGCATTTCCCACGTTCGTCACCACTCCCCAGTTGGGAGCAGCAATGTGCGCCAGTACTGTGATTTCGCCCGTATGGTTCATGCCCATTTCGATGATGGCAACATCATGCTCAGGCTCCAGACGAAGCAGCTGCAGCGGAAGCCCAAATCCGTTGTTAAGATTGCCCTGCGATTTGAGAACATGAAATTTCGCGGAGAGCACTGCGGCGATGGCTTCTTTTGTCGTAGTTTTGCCCGCGCTTCCGGTCACTCCCACAACACGCCTGCCCCAGTGACGGCGTACAGCCGCTGCGAGCATCTGCAAAGCAGACAAAGGTTCCTCTACGATAAGAAGTCCATGCTGCCGGACCGCTTCGGGTAGCTCGCGCACTTTGTTTCTGGAGACAACAACCGCACATGCGCCACGCTCGATGGCCGAAGAGGTGAAATCATGCGCGTCGAAGCGATCTCCCCGCACTGCAAAAAACAGATCACCCGGCTGCAGAGTACGCGAGTCAATGGAATATCCGCTCGCCTGTCTCTGCCCCAGGTCATGGGCCTGTCCGTGCAGCGTACCGCTCGTCCAGCGCGCAGCTTGTTCCAGCGTAAGTTTCATTGTCCAGCCCCCATCCTCGCACGCAGTGCACGCGCAGCTGTCTCCGCGTCATCAAATGGAACAATCCTATCGCGTAATGTCTGGGTCTTTTCATGCCCCTTGCCCGCAAGCAGAACAATGTCTCCCGGCCGAGCAGCTTCCACCGCTAGCCGGATGGCCTCGGCACGGTCCACTTGTGTTGTATATTTCACACCTGTTTCCTGCAGTCCCGGCAACGCGTCCTGAATGATCGCCTCCGGATCTTCGCTGCGCGGATTGTCCGACGTCAGCACCACAAAATCGCTCCCCTCTCCCGCTGCACGCCCCATCATCGGACGCTTTGCCCGGTCGCGGTCTCCGCCACACCCGAACAGTGTAATGACGCGCCCCCCCTGCGGCTTTACAAATTCACGCGCCAGCGCAATCAGGTTCCGCAGAGCATCGTCTGTATGGGCATAGTCCACAATCACGGTGAACGGCTGCCCGGCATCCACCGTTTGAAACCGGCCCGGAACACACTCCAGCAAAGCTGTGCCGTGCGCGATCTGGTCCAGAGATGATCCGCGCGCATACGCTGCCGCCGAGGCAGCCAACAGGTTGTAGACATTCACGCGCCCGGTAAGTCTGGAACTAATCCCGATGGGCCCGGAAGGCGACGTCAGGGTAAAATGCATGCCGGAGGCGGCCAGCTTCACATCTTCAGCCCGAAATTCGCCTGTCTCGATCCCATAGGAAAAGACCTCCGCACCCGCTTCTCTAGCTCTGATCGCTAGTTCGGCTCCTCGCGGATCTTCCACGTTGATGACGGCCACGCGGGGAGCCACACCGTTTCTACCGTCAAACAACATCGTTTTGGCGGCAAAGTAGTTGTCCATTGTGCCGTGATAATCCAGGTGGTCACGCGTCAGGTTTGTAAAAATCGCAACATCGAAAGGCAATGACCACACTCGCCCCTGTTCCAGCGCGTGCGAGGAGACCTCCAACACAGCTTCGGTTACTCCTGCACTTACCCCCTCAGCAAAGAGCGCCAACAGGTCGCGCGACTCGGGGGTGGTATGGGGCGACTCGACGACCTTCCCGGCAACATGATATTCGATGGTGCCCACCAGCACTGTCTTGCGGCCCATGCTGTTCAACATGGCGTCAAGAAGAAAGGCCGTCGTCGTCTTGCCATTCGTGCCGGTCACACCGCTGAGGGCGAGCGCTTTTTCCGGATGCGCGAAGAAATTCGCTGAAAGTACAGCAAGAGCACGTCGGCCGTGCGCCACTTCTGCAACTGCAATGTGCGGGTACTTTTGCGTGATCTCATCATAGGCGGCAGCCGAATCGGTCACGACGGCACAGGCTCCGCGTTCAATAGCAGGAGCTATATAGCGGTTGCCGTCTGTCGTTCCTCCACGCATCGCGAGAAACAACGCACCCTGCTCGACACGGCGCGAATCATACTCAATGCCCGCAATTTCCGTCTGTGGCCCGGAGAAGCGGACAGCGTCCACCCCACGCAAAAGGTCATGAATGCGCATAAGAAGATATTTTGATTCTAGTGTGCCATCCCATAAATAGGCCCGGTAGAAGCAGTGGCCTTCAGGCCGGTGAAAACTGCTTCACAAAGGGGGGCTTTAGCCCCGGATTTCGCTTCGAGATCATTATGAAATGGATGAGCTTGAGAGGGTGCTCTGCCGAAAATTCGCATCCCGAACAAAGCTTCAGAGTAGGCCAGATTACTGCATACCACCAGTAGAGGATTGGGTCCCGGTGCTGGCAAGCTGCTGCATGGTTTCCCGCAGGTATTTATGCGGATTAACCGGCGTATTGCGGATGCGTACTTCGTAGTGGAGATGTGGTCCCGTGCTGCGGCCGCTCATTCCTACATAGCCGATAATCTGGCCACGCGTGACTTCCTGGCCTTCAGTCACAGCAAACCCGGAGAGGTGTCCGTACAAGGTTTTCACCCCGTAACCGTGGTCAATCACAACCTCACGTCCATAACCCGAGGCGCGATCGGCCATTTCCACCGTGCCATCAGCGGTAGCGCGAACAGGCGTTCCAAAGGAGGAGGAAATATCAATACCAGCATGGAAGGCGCCTTCACCATTGAACGGATCCTGCCGCTCACCAAAGGAGCTGGTAACAGGGCCGACGATCGGCCACAGCGATGGTGCATTTGCCAGGTTCAGAATGTCGTCGCCAACACTGAAAGGACGCCTCACGGTAAGCCCCAATTGCTGCACCTGTCCTGACAGCGCCGTGCGGCGCAGTGCGTAAAGCTGGTCAAGCGACTGCACATAGGCTTGTTCACTGAAATTGTCTGCAGTGTCCGTCAAAGGTGAGCTTCCGCTCTCAGCCTTGGAACTCGTCAGCTTGTTCTGCCGTAGCCCATACAGCGCACTGATTTCACTCGCCAGAGAGCCTAGCGAAGCAGCCTGGACTTCCTTTTCATGTGCGACTTGCTCCAGCTGAGCATAGTCCTTGCGCAGGGCTTCGCGCTGAGAACGGACCTGATTAAAGCTTGCAGTCTTAAGCAGCATGCGGGAGTAAGATCCCGCCATTCCCGTAATCGTAAACGCGCCTACAATCGCCGCCGCCACAAAAACGTACGCATAATGCAGAGGAATAGGAATTTTCCTCAACCGGCCGTCTTCTTCGCGGGCAACAAAAATAATGTAGTAACGTTTGCGCAAACTGGTCGCTCATCCAGGGGAATAAAAACCAAAAGCCTCAGTCACCCGCGTCCAAAACGTTGGTTCCGGGAACACCTACTCTGAAAATGGCTTCCGGATCTTCTCTGAAGAACCCTAACAGGTTGACGGCAGTGGGTCAACCAGAGTTTAACAAATTGCATCGAAAACAAGTTACCTTCAGGCCGTGCTCTCATTCTCAAGCTTCTGATCGACGAGGGTTTAACACAGCCCTGAAGTAACTCTGAATCAATAATTTATGGCCGCAAACCGAAGAAGTTAGCCGATGTCCTCGCTCCAGTTTTCGAGGTATTTCTTCACCTCCGCCATAAATTTGCCTGCATCGGCGCCATCAATAATGCGGTGGTCAAAGCCAAGCGTCAGGTGGATCATGTGCCGGATAGCAATCGAATCCGTGCCATCTTCACTCGTCACCACGGCAGGCTCCTTGAAGAGTCCACCAACGCCAAGAATGGCGCTTTCCGGCTGATTGATGATCGGAGTACCGAACTGCTCACCAAAGATACCGGGATTCGTGATCGTGAACGTGCCGGAACCCACCTCATCTGGCTTCAGTTTCTTGCCACGCGCGCGCTCCGCAAGGTCGGCAATCGCTCGGGCAATACCCACGAAACTGCGCTCCTCCGCCTGCTTGATTACCGGAACGATCAGACCCCAGTCAAGCGCCACAGCAATGCCGAGATTGATGTTCTGGTGGTAACGAATCGCATCGCCTTCCATCGAAGCATTGATGATCGGCATCTTGCGCAGAGAAGCAATAACAGCGCGCGAGATGAACGGCATGTAGGTCAGCTTCACGCCATTCCTCTGCTCGTACTTTGACTTCTCTTTCTCGCGGATCTTGACAATGCGCGTGAAGTCGATCTTGAAAACCGTATGTACGTGCGCGTTGGTGCGCTTGGAATCCACCATACGCTGCGCGATGATGGAGCGCATACGGCTCATCGGAACCAGCTCACCCGTAAGTGGTGCTGTGGCCGGGGCAGCTGGCGCAGCAGGAACTGCTGGTTTTGCAGGAGCAGGCGCCGGAGCGGAAGGCGCTGCAGCTGCGGCAGCCGGAGCAGCAGCACCGTGCCTTTCAATAAAGCCAAGCACATCGTCCTTCGTAATGCGTCCACCTGCACCCGTTCCGGGGACCTGCGTCAAATCAAGATTTTTTTCCTTCGCAATCCTGCGGACCAACGGCGAAGATCGCGGCGCTTCCTTCAACCCTGCTTCAGCGGCGGCAGGTGCTGGGGCCGGAGCAGCGACTGCTTCGGCTTTTGCCGGCGCAGGAGCAGCGGCCGCAGGAGCGGAAGTCTGTGCGCCCGCTTCCCCGCCAATCACGCCGACAACGGTGTTAATCTGCACCGTCTGCCCAGCCGGAACCTTGATCTCGGCAAGTACCCCGGCAGCGGGTGCAGGAATTTCCGCATCTACCTTGTCGGTGGAAATCTCAAACAGCGGTTCATCGCGCTGGACGGTATCACCAACCTGCTTCAGCCATTTCGTGATGGTGCCCTCAAAAATGGACTCGCCCATCTGCGGCATAACCACGTCTGTTTTTGCCTGTCCGTTACCGGAAGCAGCCGGAACAGCGGGGGCGCTCGCCGGGGCTTCCGCCTTGGCTTCAGCTGCAGGGAAAGCCGCTGGCACTTGGGAAGGTGCTGGAGCCGATGCTGCCGCGCTGCCCGCTTCATCAATCACGGCTACCACAGTGTTGATCTGTACGGTCGTACCCTCGGCCACCTTAACTTCCTTCAATACTCCAGCGGCGGGCGACGGAATCTCGGCATCTACCTTGTCGGTCGAAATCTCGAACAGAGGCTCGTCGCGTTGGACGCTTTCCCCCGGCTTCTTCAGCCATTTGGTAATAGTCCCTTCAAAAATAGACTCGCCCATCTGGGGCATGATGACATCAGTCGGCATGGGTTCCCTTTCCCTGTTTCTTAGGCAAAAATTGGAAATTAAAACGTGTGTGGTCTTGCTTTGCGACCAAACCCTTTAGTTTACGCGAAATGTGTTGGGTTCTCATCTCTGAGCCGCTTTAGTTCTTTCGGAACAGCCAACGGCACGTCCTGGGCAGGGCTACTGCCGGCCGACGGCAGAAGGTCTTCAAGCGATTCAAGCCATAAAATCTGTTGCTCAAAGACCTGCCCGAAGTACCGCGCCACCGTGTGCATCACATTTTCCATGCCAGGGACAGACGGCGCTTCCAGTTCGATGCTCGTCACGCCGCGGTCGGCAATCCCACAGGGCACAATCAGGTCGAAGTCCCGCAGGTCCGTGGTCACGTTCAGCGCAAACCCATGTGAGGTAATACCACGCGAAATGTGCACGCCAATAGCAGCAATCTTCTTCTCCTGAACTGGGCCACCAGCAAGCGTCCAGACTCCAGTACGCCCTGCAACACGCTGCGCTGGAATACTATAGTCGCCACAAGCGCGAATCAGCACCTCTTCAAGCTTGCGGACATACTCGACGGCACCCAGACGCGGCGTAAAACTGCGCAGATCAACGATGGGATACCCCACAAGCTGCCCCGGCCCGTGATATGTCACGTCGCCACCACGGTTGACCTCGTGCAGCTCTACTCCGCGTTTCGCCAGCAGTTCATCGCTCGCAAGAATGTTGGAGCGGCTGGAATTACGCCCCAGCGTCAATACCGGAGGATGCTCCAGCAGCAGCAGAACATTGCCAATGCGCTGCTGGTGGCGCAATTCCACCAAGGTCTTTTGCAAAGCAAGCCCGGTTACATAGTCGAGGCGGCCGAGATCGAGGACAGAGAGAATCATTCCTTGAAAATAAGAACGGCCCGGACGTTTTCTCCGGGCCTTTTCTACTCAAATGTTGATTGCTTTTCCTTCCACGCTGCCAAACGCATCCAGCATGGCTTCAGACAGCGTTGGGTGAGCATGGATGATGTACATCATGTCTTCCACCGTCGCCTCCAACTCGACTGCGGTCACTGCCTCAGCAATTAGTTCCGTCGCCTGCGGCCCAATGATATGTACGCCGAGAATCTCACCATACTTCGCATCGCTGACCACTTTGATGAAGCCTTCATGCGAATTGACAATCGTGGCCTTTGAGTTGCCAGTGAACGGGAACTTGCCCACCTTCACATCCAGGCCCTTTTCTTTGGCCTGCGTCTCGGTCAGTCCTACGCTCCCAATCTGCGGCTCAGTATAGGTGCAGGCGGGAATACGCTGACGCTTGATCGGACGCGCGTATTTTCCAGCGATCTTCGCCGCCACAACCATCCCAGCCATAGCGCCTACATGGGCAAGCTGCGGCAGTCCGGCAACTACGTCACCAATGGCATAGACGCCCGGCTCATCTGTCTGCATCCACTCATTGACCTTGATGAAACCGCGTTCCGGAGCGACCTTTGTCTTTTCCAGTCCGATGTTTTCCGTACGCGGTGCGCGACCTACGGCTACCAGCACTTTCTCAGCCTCCTTCACCACCTGCTTGCCGTCAGAAGCGGTGAAAGTGACCTTTACGCCGGTCTTGGTCTTTTCGACCTTCTCCACCTTCGCGCCGGTGTGCGCATCAATACCGCGCTTGCGGAAGGCGCGCGCCAGTTCCTTGCTCACCTCTTCGTCTTCTGCAGGAACCAGGCGAGGCAGATATTCCACGATCGTAATTTCAGAACCAAAGCTGCGGAAGATGGAGGCAAACTCGACACCCACAGCACCCGCTCCAATCACGACCAGCGACTTCGGAATCTGCGGCAGCGAAAGAATCTCGACATTCGTGAGGACCTTATCGTCTGCCTGAAGTCCAGGCAGCATCTTCGCATCCGAGCCTGTCGCCAGCACCACGTTCTTTGTCTTGACCGTTGTTGTTTTGCCCGCCGCATCCTTCACTTCAATCGAGTGGACGCCGCCCTTCGCCGCGCCCGTCAGCTTGCCAAATCCAGAAACGACCGTCACCTTGTTCTTGCGCATCAGGGAGTCCAGGCCCTTGGCGTGCTTCGTGATGATCTGGTTCTTGCGTTCGAGCACGGTCTTCCAGTTGATCTTCGCCTCACCCTGAATCTCAATGCCGTAGTCTTTGCCATGCTTCAGGTGGTCAAAAATCTCCGCATCGAACAGCAGCGCCTTGGTCGGGATACAGCCCACATGCAGGCAGGTGCCGCCAAGCTTGTCCGTTGCTTCAATAAGGGCGGTCTTCACGCCAAACTGTCCGGCCCGGATGGCGCAGGTATATCCAGCAGGTCCTCCGCCGATGATTGCAATGTCATAAATTGTGTCTGCCAAGGGATGCTCCGTTCAAAAAGTAGGATCAGATGTGCTGGCGCAGAAAAATACGCCGAACTATTGATTCTATGCGAGAGGAAACGATTCACGCGAGTTCCAATCGCCGAGCAGAATTCCTGTGAGCTCAGAACACGGCTTCAATGAACTCGAAGACGGCGTTCTGGTAGTCCCCTGTACGGAGATCCAAATTGTATTGGCGACCTCCTTGCCGAATTAGACCGGAATTAGCCCAGCACCTTCGCCGCATCCTTCGCAAAATAGGTCACAATAAATCCGGCCCCGGCCCTGCGAATCGAGAGCAGCGATTCCATCATGGCGCGCTCCTGCTCCAGCCACCCATTCGCAGACGCCGCGTGCAGCATCGAGTATTCGCCTGATACCTGATACGCCCCGATGGGCACATCGAAGCGCTCGCGCGCCGCGCGAACCACATCCAGATATGGCATCGCAGGCTTCATCAGAATCATGTCTGCGCCCTCCGCCAGATCAAGATCAATTTCGCGCATCGCTTCGCGCAGGTTCGCCCCGTCCATCTGGTAGCTGCGCCGATCGCCGAACTGCGGGGCCGAATCCGCTGCTTCGCGAAACGGCCCATAAAACGCCGACGCAAATTTCGCGGCATACGACAGCACCGGCACGTTCTCAAGTCCTGCTTCATCCAGTCCGTCGCGAATCGCAGCGACGCGGCCATCCATCATGTCACTCGGCGCTACGATATCGGCTCCCGCCTCCGCCAGTGATACCGCAGTTCGCGCAATCAGCTGCGCGCTCGGATCATTTTCAATCTCGTACGACGCACCCCGCTGCCTCACCACACCGCAGTGTCCATGCGAGGTGTACTCGCAGAGGCAAACATCGGCAATCAGGAGCAGGTTTTTGAGCGCTCTGCTCTTCTTAAACTCCCGCAACGCACGCTGCACAATCCCATTCTCGTCCCATGCGCCGGAGCCTTCCTCATCTTTGCTCTCCGGCAACCCAAAGAGCAGCAGCCCACCGATGCCCAGAGATGCCGCGCTCTCGGCCTCCTTCAGCGCCTCATCAATCGAAAGATTAAAAACGCCAGGCATGGAACGGATCGGACTGCGTACCCCTCCACCGGAACAGATAAAGAGCGGGTAAATCAACGCGCCCGGCTCCAGATGAGTTTCACGCACCAGAGAGCGCATGGCCTCACTCGTACGCAGACGCCGCAGTCGAGTCACGGGGTATTCCATATGTTTATTGTAGCGAGGCGTACGCTGATTCTTTGCTTTAGCTCTGAACAGCCATCCGCTCATACTCCTGCCCGGAAGGTGCCGGTAAAAGTACCCACAGCGTGTAAATCGCCAGAATCGTACCGGTCAGTGGCTTGATGAGTGTCAGAAACGCCGTCACAATCGCCAGCGTCCGCCCCCATGGAGCGCGGCGCAGCAGCGCCAGTGCGGTGATAGCCGCAAGAATGGAGCGCGCCAGAACTACCGTCGTAATCACCCACGGCAGCCACATCATATGCATAAACGGAAATTCCGGTCCGAAGCCGTGACCGTTCATGCCCCATCCGCGAAATCCGCCGAACATTCCGGCCAGAAATGGCAGCGCAATCAACCATCCCACTATGTTCCATACACCCCACGCGATCCATAACACGCCGAGTGTTCGCAGGTGACGCTGCACGCGCGAGTACAAAAGCGGCCGCGCCATGGGCATAGGAGGCACAGGCCGTCCGCATCTGGGGCAGACCTGCTCAAATCCCTGCATCGCTTGTCCACATCCCGAGCAGAACATGTTTTCCTACCTCCATTCATTACTACGCGGAACAGCCCCTCAGGGTTCCCTCCCGCAGGTACCATAAACATATATGCTATGCCTTTAGTCCAAGCCATCCCGTCTCCGGTAGAAGATTGTAGCCGCTCTGTTCTTGAATGGGACAGGTTTCTCGATCTCCTGGCCAGCTACTCTGTCTCCTCCATTGGACGAGCCTGGCTCCGCAGTCTCGCTCCCTCTACCAACCGCGACTGGATCGAGCAGCAGCACTCCCTCGTTGCTGAGCTCCGCCTGCTCCTCGAAGAAGGCATACAACCGGTGCTGGGCTCGCTCTTTGATCCGACTGACCTGCTCAACAAATCGCGCATTGAAGGTGCGGCGCTCGAAGCCGAAGAGATACGCAACATCCTCAATCTGGCCTCAGACATTTCCACATGGGCCGCACTGATGCGCACCCCGCCAGAGCGCGTGCGCGATCAGGTCCCCGGCCTTAAAGCCCTGTCAGCCTCGCTGCTCGCCACCGAACTCCGCCCGCTGGTCGAATCTCTCAGCTCCAAGATCCTGCCCGACGGCACCCTCGCCGACGACGCCTCTCCTGAACTCCGCCATATTCGCCGCGAAATGGAACGCCAGCAGCGCGCCATTGAAGATAGCCTGCGCTCCACCCTGCGGAGGCTCTCCAGCGAAGGCAGCACGCAGGACGACCTAATCACCATTCGCGGAGAGCGCTTCGTCATCCCCGTTAAAAGCGAGTTGAAACACCGCGTCAGTGGCGTCGTCCACGGTGCCAGTTCCAGTGGGCAGACCGTCTACGTGGAGCCGCTTGAAACCATCGAACTCAACAACGAACTCGTGCGCCTCCTGGAAGACGAGCAGGCAGAAATCCATCGCATCTTCCTCGAAATGACACGCCAGATCGCGCAGTACGCTGGCGTCCTCGGCCAGGGCGCAGCTGTCCTCGTTGAAATAGAAACCCTTCTCGTCCGCGCGCGCTTTGCCAAAGAGTTTGATTGCGTTGTGCCACGTTTTACAGCCGAAACTGCCGCGGAATTCACCTTGAAAAAAGCGCGCCACCCGCTGCTGGAAAAACGTCTTCGCACCAGCGGCGGGACCATCGTCCCTACTACGCTGGGCCTTACTGATTCCGAGCGGCAGCTCATCATCAGCGGCCCCAACACTGGCGGAAAGACCGTCTCCCTCAAAACAGTCGGGCTGCTCGCCATCATGGCCCAGGCCGGGGTCCCCATACCTGCGGAAGAAGCTGTCTTTCCTGTCTTCGATGACATCCTCGCTGACATCGGCGATGCTCAATCCATCGAGCAGAACCTCTCCACCTTCTCCGCACACATCGTCCATCTCAACCGCATCGCCCATCGTGCCGGAGCGCGCTCGCTCGTGCTGCTCGATGAACTTGGCTCTGCCACCGACCCCGAAGAAGGCGCAGCACTCGCCGTCGCCATCTCAGAACACTTTCTCCGCTCCGGCGCGTGGAGCATCATCTCCACACACCTCACCTCACTCAAGGTCTACGCCGCCAGCCACAAAGGAGTGCGCAATGCCGCGGTCGGCTTTGATGAGAAGACCCTCGCTCCCACCTACGAGCTTCGCCTCGGCGTCCCGGGAGCATCCGCAGGCATCAACATCGCGCAGCGACTCGGCTTGCAGCCAAAAATCATCGCCGCTGCCCGCGCACAGTTGAACACCCAGACGCAGGACATCGCCACCTTCCTCGACCGCCTGCATCAGCAATTGCGGGAACTCGAAGCCGAGCGCAAGCGTACGCGCGAGCTTGAATACGAGCTGAACCGCGAGCGCAATCGTCTGGCCACAGAAGGCATGAAGGAGTAGCGAGCCAAAGTGCGCGAGCTTGAACTCAAGCTACAGTCCCTGCTCAAAGACTTCGAGTTCCGTGCCCGTGAAACCGTCCGCGCCATTGATGATCGCGCGACCCAGCAGAAGCTCTCCAGACAGGCCGAGCAGCGCATTGCCCGCCTCCGCCGCGAATTTCAGGAGAATTTCAATTCCGCCGTCATTGCCGACAAGACCGGCGCTGACAAAGGCGACCAGAACGCGCAACCACACCTCGTCCGCCATGTGGCTGCCGGAGACACCGTAAAACTTCGCACCCTGGGCCGCATGGGTGTCGTCCAGCGCGAAATTGACGCCAACACCTATGAGGTCGCTGTTGGCCCCATGAAAATACGCATCGCACGTGACGATATCGCCGAGGTCATTCCCGCACGTCCAAATCCTGTAGAAGCGGCGCGACGGCGCGGTGTCTCAATCATCGTCTCGGGTTCCACCAGCGACCTTCGTCCGGAGATCAACCTCATCGGCAAAACCGTGGATGAAGCCACCGACGAGGTCGAGAAATTCCTGGACAAGGCCTATCTCGCCGGACTACCGCGCGTCCGCATCATACATGGCACAGGGATGGGTATTCTGCGCCGGGCGCTGCGCTCCATGCTTGAGCGGCATCCGCACGTCGCCTTCATCACCGAGCCCACACAGGCCGAAGGCGGCGCAGGTGCAACGGTAGTAGAGTTGCGGGATTAAAATCCGCCTTTTCATTCGCCGCTGGCAGTGCTACGATACCCACCGCGGAGGATGCGTCATGATCCGGGTCATTACCGTCGAGCGCGAATACGGTAGCCAGGGTGCGGCATTTGCCCACCATCTGGCACGCTATCTCGATTGGAAGCTCGTGGACCAGTGTCTGATTGACGAAATCGCTGCCAAGGCCGGTATTACAAAAAAGCTCGTCGAAAGCTGCGATGAACGGCTGGATCCCTGGTACTACCGCGTTGGCAAGGCCTTCTGGTATGGCTCCATAGAACGCCTGCCTGCGCTCGATTCAAGCGACGTCTTCGATGCCGAACGCATGGTCAGGTTCGTGCGCGAATACTTTCAGGAACAGGTGCAGACCGGCAGCGTCGTCATCGTAGGACGCGGCGCTACAGCCGCCCTTCTGACCGTTCCCGGCGTCTTTCATGTCTTCGTGCACGCCTCCATGAAGCGCAAGATTGCCTGGTTTCAGGAGAATTTCCCTGACCACGCTAATGAAGCAGAAGAAGAAATCACCGCCACCGACAAGCGCCGCGCCGCCTATGTCCGGCGGTTTTACAACCGTGAATGGAACGACTACCGCATGTATCACCTCATGCTGAATTCCTGCATGGGCTTTGATGCCATGGTGAAAGCCACAGCAGAAGCGGCAGGACTATCGTCCATCATTCCCGCCCATGCACATACCGGCCAATAAAAAGCGCAGCCGCGATTTCACGACTGCGCTCATCTGCAAGTACTTCAATTAAAACTCAAGACGCACCGACAATTGCATCACACGCGGTGACCCATTCATCGAGGTCAACTGACCGAAATTGCTCGCCTGCGTAATGTCATCATAGCTGGTGTTGGTGCCTGGAGAGCTGAAGTTCGGGTGGTTCAGAACATTGAATGCATCTGCCCTGAACTTGAGATCTAATCCACGGTCGGGCCAGATAGCAAACGTCTTCGCTAATCCGGTATCAAGATCAAAGTATTGAGGCCCACGAAGAGAGTTGCGGCTTCCTATCTGGAACCCGATTGGCCCCTGAAAGGCGTTCACCGCGGCCTGAGGATCAGCAAAAAGGAACAACTGGCCCCCAGACGTTTTATGTATGCCGCGCTTCAAAGCACCAGTATCCCCATTAAAGATAGCTGGTGCATTGTTCGCATAGCCCGCGACAAAAGCGCTGGAAACGGTCGAATACGCAGTACCGCTGTGCCAGAAAGCAATGCCACTTACATCCCATCCACCAATCAGGTCGTTCAGGCCCCATGGAATATTGCCGCCAAAGGTGCGTCCGCGGCCAAAGGGCAATGCATAAGTAAAGTCACTGTTCAGGTAATGGGTAGTATCAAAATCAGAGTTCCCACGGCACGCCCGCGGCCGCAGCACATCGCAGATAAAGCCGTAGCCGCCGATCGCAGGACTGTTCGCAATCACTGATACGTTATCAATCGAATGCGACCAGGTGTAGTTCGCGTCAAACTGCAGACCATGTGTCAGGTTCTTCTGCACGCTCACTAGCAGTCCGTGATAGGTCGAGAAACCTTTATTGGTGTAGAAGGTGTTCTCAGAGAACTGCGCTCCCATTCCCACGTTGTAATTCAGCCCACTCGAAAGCGCCTGAATCGTATCAGCAAAGTCGCCTTTAAGCATCAAAGACTGCAAGGCATTTGCAATAAATGATGTGTTATTCGGAAAGCCATTCGCTACGCCGATTCCCGGAGCGAATTGATTTTCAAACCAAGGTTCAGCTGCCAGGTTGGTCGGGTCAGCCCCGGCGCGCAGTTCCTTCGTAACATCTCCCATGGCTTGGGACATGAGCTGACCCGACACCTTGTCAGGAAATTCCACCAGTTGGTTTGCATCGGCCTGCGCCAGCAGACGACGTCCCAGACGGCCAGCATACCCAATCCTCATCACAGTCGAGCCTGGGAACTGGTGCTGGAAGTTAAAGCTGATCGTCATCGAGTACGGTGTCTTCAGGTTCGGATCAATCGTCTCGTTAAAGGCGCTGCCATTCTGCAATCCATACGGAGTGCCCGTCGAATCCACATAAGGCACGAAAGGTGGTTTGGGTGTGGCCGGAACCGGAGCGGCTGGAGGAGCATCATAGCGCGGATCTGTCGCCAGCGAACCTCGAGGGTCCGTTCCCGTTCCATAGTTCTGTGTAAAATCCTGCTGGAAGAGATAAGAGTACTGCGTCTGCTGGTACTGGACCGCGCTGACGATAGTGCGGTCATAGACAATTCCGAAGCCGCCGCTGAAGACAGACTTTTCATCAAACTTCGGGTTCCACGCAAACGCAACACGAGGACCAAAGTTTTTCGGGTCGCGATTGTATAAAGCAGGACCGTGGTTTTTGGGGCCTCCCAGCACATACGTGATGAAGGGAACCACGTTCGGGCCGCTCACCCCGGATGCACTCTGTGCCACACGCGCAGCCATATATTTGTCGAAACCCATGGTCTGCACCGTCTCAAGGCCGTGGGTTTCGTAAGGAACGGAGAAGTACTGATAGTTCAATCCATAGGTGAAGGTAAAGTGCGGAGTCACCTTCCAGGTGTCACTCGCGTAGACCAGCGTCTGGTAATACTTGTAGTTCTGGCGCGATCCAGTCCCTTGCGGCAGTGGATTGCCCGCAGCATCGTAATTGACTGTTGTGCCTATATTTCCTACTCTTCCCAGCGCTGCTGTAAAAGCGCTGTCATAGGTTATCTGCGCTGTAGAGCTGGGGCGTAGCAGATTCGCAGGCCGCAAGGAAGCATCCAGGCCCTGCACCTCACCGCCAAGACCAATGGTATAGGAGTTGTAATCCAGAATGGTGTTGCTGGTTTCTGTGATCCACTTATAAGTGCCGCCAATGGACAGCGAATGGCGTCCCAGGTTCCAGCTGAAATTGTCCTGAATCTGCGGAATCGGAATGCGGCGGCTCTGTGAGTTGGATGGACTGGAATAGGGTGAATCCAGAAGAGTCGTAACACCACTGGAGAAACCAACCTGGTTGATCCCGAGAGGATTCTGCGGGCGCGGGAAACTCCAGTCCTGCACCGTCGTTCCATAGGTAAACTGGTTGATCTTGTTCGTGCTGATCTGCCAGTCCATTCCTCCTACATAGGCATAGCTGCGATCTACAAACTGCGTAGCTGATGGAAGACCTGGGAATTGTGCAACTGAGTTTACCTGGTTCTCTCTTGAGAACGTGCCACGGCCCCAGAGACTAATCTTCTCTGTCAGGTTGTAGTTGATCTTTCCTACATACGTGGTAATGTACTGCGGTTGCGGAGCGTTAAAGCGAAATCCACCAGTATTGATTCCATCGCCTGCCGTTACATCATTGGCAGCCGGATACAGCTTCAGCAGACTATAGAAAGCAGGGCTTTCTCCTTTACCAGCTGGATCCATGGCCTGCACCTGCGCCGAAGTCAGTGAGCTGATGCAGTTGGGCGTCGTGTTTTGACGGCTACGGAAGGTGCACCCCGGATTGTTGTTGATATAGGACACATTCCCGGAAGTGTATGAGGCCAGTGGAACCGTTCGCAGTGCGGCCGCCGAGCGAGCAATGCGCGAATTGTAGTAGTCGAAGAAAAAGAACGCCTTGTCATGCTTGATAGGACCACCCAGCGACCCACCGAACTGGTTCTGTACCAACTTCGGCGCACGCAGACCGGCAAGATCATTAAACCAGTCATTGGCCGTTGTAGAATTATCGCGGTGATACAGGTTCGCCTGACCATGCCACTGATTGCTGCCGCTCTTGGTCACCATCTGGAACTGGCCGCCACCGCCTTGCCCGCTGCTGGCAGTGTAGCCACCCACTGTTCCGCGGAACTCCTGCACGGAGTCCACCGGCGCATTCGCAGTAATCGAGCCAAAGTTCCCTGTCCCGAAATCATTCACATCCAGGCCGTCTACCGTAATGTTGTTCTGGTCCACACGCGCGCCGGTCGTTGCACCGCTCAAAGTAATGCCCGGCTCCAGCGTCAGCAGTGCAGTCGGCGACAGGCGATTCTGTACCGGCAGTTCATTCAGCTTGGAAACCTGAACGTTATTGCCGATCGAAGCGTCCTCTGTATTGAGGGTTGCGCTTTGCTCTCCGGCATTTACCGTAATCTCAACCTGCTGCCCGGGGGCCAGTTGCGCATTCTCCGTGTCGGTATTCGCCACGTTCACGTACACATTGTCAACGTGGTAGGGAGAAAAACCCTGCTGCGTGAAAACCAACTGGTAACCCGGTCCCGGAGGAATATTGGCAATACGATAGGAACCGGCAGAATTCGTCACCGCCTTGAAGCTGACTCCAGTGGACGGATTCAAAAGAACAACCGTGACATTGGGAATGACCGCACCCGTCGGGTCAGTCACAACTCCTGTGATGGTTGCAGTCGTTTGTGCGTATATCGTGGCGGCGAAGAAAAACAAACCCAGGAACAAGCTTACCGCAGAGAAACGGCGCATTTTTTACCTCCGATGGACACAAAACAAATACCGGGGAACTGAGGATCTCCGGGAAAAAAGCAGATGGGGGGGCTGCAAGGGGTCTGAATAATTTGCCTAGCAATTCAACTACCATTACCAAATTTCCTTAAGTGCTATTGTTTAAAGGCCAATCGGCTTACGGAAGTATGTATTTCTCGATAAAACCTTCCAAAAATGGAAATACCGCATCGGAAGCAGACAACAGTTGACTCAGTGGGATCCAGGGGAGCATCTCATCCTGTTGGAGGGTCTATGTTCCCCAAATCCCTGAAGACCACCGCTGCCACTTTGGCAGTGGCTGGCGCCAGCCTTACGGGCGCTGGAGTCTACTTTGCCGCAGACCATCTCAGAAAGCGGAAACAGAAGCGGCTGATGGGCAAGGTCGCCGTCGTGACCGGAGGATCGCGCGGCCTGGGGCTGGCAATCGCCGAGGAGCTTGCGCGCCATGGAACCCAGTTGGCCTTGACCGCCAGAAATGTCGAAGAGCTCGAAGACGCCCGAAAGCTGATCCTCAAGCGGCACAAAAACATTCATTCCGAAGACATCCTGGTTACCGCCAGCGATCTGCGAAAACCTGAGCAAGCCGAATCCTTCATACAACAAGCCACAGAGAAGTTCGGCCGCATAGACATTCTGGTCAACAATGCAGGCATCATTACGCCTGGCCCCATAGAAAACCAGACCGTGCACGGCTTTCACAATGAAATGGATACGAACTTTTTCAGCGGCCTGCACTGCACCCTTGCCGTTCTGCCGCAGATGCTGAAACGACAAAGCGGCGCCATCGTAAACATCACCTCCATCGGCGGAAAAATCGCTGTTCCCCATCTCTTGCCATATACGGCGAGCAAGTTTGCTGCTGTCGGATTTTCTGAAGGACTCTGCGCGGAGCTGCGCTCAAAGGGAATCCGTGTAACCACCGTCTGTCCCGGCCTGATGCGCACCGGGTCTCACCTGAACGCGCTCTTTACCGGTGACGCTGAGCGGGAATACCGCTGGTTCAGCCTCTCTGCTGGCCTGCCCGGGGTGTCTACCTCCGCCGCCAGCGCGGCAAGAAAAATTGTGCGGGCCATCATCACAGGCAAAACCGAGATTGCCATCACCCCACAGGCTATTCTGGCCGCGCGGCTTGCTCACCTCTGCCCGGAAGCGACCATACAGGCCATGAGCGCCGTGAATTCGATGCTCCCCAAACCAGTCGCAGGACAATCCTCCTCACGCCGAGGAGCGGATGCACGCGGCAAGGAAATCAGACCAGCGCTCGTGCTTGCATCCGCGGCAGCACGCAAATACAACCAGTTCCACTAGAGAACAGCACGCCAGCTTGTTCCATTCGAGAAAAAGCGATGAATCCATCCCGGAAAACTCTGCCCTTCCTCTTCAACAGTGGTCTGATCAGTCTGTATGGCCTTTCACGCATGAAAAAGAACCCGCCCCTTCAAGCCGCTGCCTTCGCCTCGCGGCGACCCACATGATGTCCACCAGCCAGACGAAAGAGTACACGGCGCACGCCACTTTCGCAGTCAACTGTGCTCCGGAGCAGGCTTGCACATGATGCGCTATATGCAACCGCTGCTGGAACGGATCGAAAGCGGCGAAATCGATCCGTGAACAGATCCGTGAACAATGGAAGCCAAAGCAGCATAAATCAAAGCAGAAACAAAAAGCCCCGGCCAAAAACCGGGGCTTCAGGTTTTGCGCCAAAGGCGCGTTTGTCTGGAAGGCCAGCCCTTACTCGGCGGCCATCTCTTCTGCTTCGCCTTCCTGGCGCATCATTTCAAGTTCGCGCTCGGCGGCTTCGTAGGCTTCGTGGACTTCCTGCTGGACGCGGGCTGCCGCTTCCTCAAGCTCCGGTGAGAGCTGGACGTTGCGGTAATACTCCATGCCCGTTCCTGCCGGAATCAGGCGGCCCACAATGACGTTCTCCTTGAGTCCGCGCAGGTTGTCCACCGCTCCGTTGATGGAGGCTTCAGTGAGAACACGCGTGGTCTCCTGGAAGCTGGCTGCCGAGATGAAGCTCTCCGTAGACAGCGACGCCTTGGTAATGCCCAACAGCAACGGACGGCCAGTCGCCGGACGCCCGCCATTGGCGATGGCGCGCTCGTTCTCCTGGCGGAAGCGGAACTTGTCCACCTGCTGTTCAAGCAGGAAGTTCGTATCACCCACTTCCTCGATCTTCACCCAGCGCAACATCTGGCGAACAATCACTTCAATGTGTTTGTCGGAGATGGCCACGCCCTGCAGACGGTAGACTTCCTGGATTTCGTTCACCAGATAAGCTTGGAGCTCCTTCTCGCCCAGCACGGCAAGAATGTCGTGCGGGTTCAGAGGACCATCCATCAGCGGCTCACCAGCGCGCAGGCGTTCACCCTCCTGCACGTTGACGTGCACACCGCGAGGCACAGAGTATTCCTTCTCCTCGCCGTTGTCCGCGGTGACGTAGATCTTACGCTGGCCCTTCGTGACTTCGCCGAACTTGACCACGCCATCAATCTCAGAGATGATCGCGGTTTCGCGCGGCTTGCGTGCCTCGAAGAGTTCCACAACGCGGGGCAGACCGCCCGTGATGTCCTTGGTGCGCGTGGTTTCGCGCGGAATCTTCGCAAGTACATCGCCCGGGAAAACCTCGTCCCCGTCCTGGATCATGAGATGGGCGCGTGAAGGCATCAGATACCGCTTGTTGCCCTTCGCTCCCTTGATCACGATCGCAGGCTGGCGCTTCTCGTCCGGTGAATCGCCAACCACCAGACGTGACAGGCCAGTGACCTCGTCCACTTCTTCGTGCAGGGTGATGCCTTCCTGTAGGTCCTTGAACTGGACAGTGCCGCCAATCTCGGTCAGGATGGCGAACGTATACGGGTCCCACTCGACCATGGCCTGGCCCAGCTCAACCTTCTGTCCGTCTTCCACCTTCAGCTTTGCGCCGTAGACCACCTGGTAACGCTCTTTTTCACGTCCGCGCTCGTCAATCACCGCAATAGAGCCGGAGCGGTTCATGGCCACCAGATCACCCTGTTTTGAGCGCACCGTAACCATGTTGATGAAGCGCACCGTGCCCGCATTCTTCGCATCCAGACGCGACTGCTCAGAGACACGCGACGCTGTTCCACCGATGTGAAAGGTACGCATCGTAAGCTGCGTTCCCGGTTCACCGATAGACTGTGCCGCGATAACGCCTACAGCCTCACCCAGCTCAACCAGGCGGCCCGAGCCAAGGTTGCGTCCATAGCAGAGCACGCAGACGCCGCGGCGCGATTCGCAGGTAAGCACCGAGCGGATCTTCACGCGCTCAATACCCGCTGCCTGAATCTGCGAAGCAAGGTCTTCGTTGATCTCCTGGTTCACATCAACAATGACGTTGCCTTCGTAATCCTTGATCTTCTCAAGCGATACGCGGCCAATAATACGGTCGCGCAGCGGCTCGATAATTTCACCAGACTCGACAATCGGCGTGACGTAAATGCCTTCGACCGTGCCGCAATCACGCTCGCTGACAATGACATCCTGCGCCACGTCCACCAGACGGCGGGTCAGGTAGCCCGAGTCAGCGGTCTTCAGCGCGGTGTCAGCCAGACCCTTGCGGGCTCCGTGCGTCGAGATGAAGTATTCGAGCACCGTCAGCCCTTCACGGAAGTTCGCCGTGATCGGTGTTTCGATAAATTCGCCCGACGGCTTGGCCATCAGTCCGCGCATGCCTGAGAGCTGGCGAATCTGCTGCTTCGAACCACGGGCGCCGGAATCAGCCATGATGTAAATCGGGTTCATGGCCCCTTCCTTGTCCGCGTTCTTCATGTTGTCGAACATCTCATCGGCGACCTTTTCCGTCACCGCCGACCACAGCTGAATCACCTTGTTGTTGCGCTCGCCGTTTGTGATCGCGCCATCCAGATACTGCTGCTGCACAGCAAAACGCTGCTTTTCTGCATCCCGCACAAGCGAGTACTTGGTCTCCGGAATGACCATGTCATCCAGACCCACTGACAGACCCGAACGCGTCGCATACTGGAAGCCCAGTTCCTTGATGCGGTCCAGCATCTGCACCGTCGTCTCAAGGCCGAGATTCAGATAGCAGTAGTTGACCAGCTGGCCAATGCCCTTCTTCTTGAGCAGGCCATTGACATACGGCATGCCCTCCGGCAGAGCGTCATTCAGAATGGCGCGTCCTACCGTGGTCGAAATGTACTGCTTGTCGTACTCGACTGGCTCGGTATGCAGCAGGTCCTGGTCATCATAGGCCGTGGTCATGTCCAGCACTAAGCCACTGTAACGCAGGCGAATCGGAGTCAGTGTCTCGACCTCCTTCGCATTCAGCGCCATCAGCACTTCTTCAATGTTGGCAAAAACACGCCCCTCACCCTTCGATCCCTTCTTCGACTTGGTCAGGTAATACAGACCAAGCACCATGTCCTGCGTCGGCACAGTAATCGGCTGTCCTGACGCGGGCGACAGAATGTTGTGCGAAGCAAGCATCAGAACGCTGGCTTCCACCTGCGCCTCTGGCGACAGCGGAATGTGTACAGCCATCTGATCACCGTCAAAGTCCGCGTTAAATGCGGTGCAGACCAGCGGGTGGATCTTAATGGCCTTACCTTCCACCAGCACCGGTTCGAAGGCCTGGATGCCGAGGCGATGCAGCGTTGGAGCGCGGTTCAGCAGGACGGGATGGTCCTTAATGACCTCCTCCAGGATGTCCCACACAATCGGCTCCTGCAGCTCGACCATCTCTTTCGCCTGCTTGATGGTGGTACAGTGGCCCGTCTGCTCCAGGCGGTGATAGATAAACGGCTTGAACAGCTCAAGCGCCATCTTCTTCGGCAGACCGCACTGGTGCAGCTTCAGCTCCGGACCCACTACGATCACCGAACGGCCAGAGTAGTCCACACGCTTTCCGAGAAGGTTCTGGCGGAAACGTCCCTGCTTGCCCTTCAGCGTGTCAGAGAGCGACTTCAGCGGGCGGTTGTTCGCACCGCGCAGCACGCGTCCGCGTCGGCCGTTGTCAAACAGCGCATCCACCGCTTCCTGCAGCATGCGCTTTTCGTTCCGCACAATCACCTCAGGCGCATGGAGGTCCATGAGCTTCTTCAGGCGGTTGTTACGGTTGATCACGCGGCGGTACAGGTCATTCAGGTCAGACGTTGCAAAGCGGCCGCCATCCAGAGGCACCAATGGGCGCAGCTCCGGCGGAATCACCGGAATCACGTCCAGAATCATCCACTGCGGCTTGTTACCTGACTTGCGGAAGGCTTCAACAACCTTCAGGCGCTTCGAATACTTCAGCCGCTTCTGCAGCGAAGTCTCCGCCTTCATGCGCTCGCGCAGCTCAATGGCAAGCTCATCCACATTCACGCGCTTCAGCAGTTCCTTGATCGCTTCAGCGCCCATCATGGCCTTAAAGACTGTCGGACGATACTGCTGATCAAGCTCGCGGAAACGGTTCTCGTCCTTGATGATTTCGCGCTCGCGGGTCGGCGAATCGCCCGGGTCTACAACAACGTAGCTCTCAAAATAGAGCACGCTTTCCAGATCGCGCAGTGAAATGTCGAGCAGGTGCCCGATACGCGACGGCAGTCCCTTGAAGAACCACACGTGCGAGCACGGCGAGGCCAGCTCGATATGGCCCAGGCGCTCACGGCGCACCTTCGACAGAGTGACTTCCACTCCGCACTTATCACAGATCACGCCACGGTGCTTCATGCGCTTGTATTTGCCGCAGAGACACTCCCAGTCAGTGACCGGGCCAAAGATGCGGGCGCAGAAAAGTCCATCCCGCTCCGGCTTGAAGGTGCGATAGTTGATGGTTTCAGGCTTGGTGACTTCGCCATGGGACCAACTGCGGATCTTCTCGGGCGAAGCGAGCGAGATGCGGATCGCATCGAAATCCGTGATCGGATTGGTTAGCTCAAACGGGCTGGAACGGTACAAGGTGACCCTCCTGTGCAGCTGGTGACTGATTATCAGTTATCAGTCCCCAGTGCGTTTAACTTCTGTTCTTTTTCACGCAACGCGCTAACATTGCGCTGCTCAATCTCTTAGAAATCAGTTGAAACTGTTCACTAATCCGCAGCTGCAAACGTAGGCAGCGGCTGTTTCTTGGCTTCATCGCCGACCTGCTTAATCAGCTCCACATCGAGGCAGAGCGCCTGCAGTTCGCGTACAAGCACGTTGAATGATTCCGGAACACCCGGCTCAATTGCCGCCTCGCCCTTGACGATGGCCTCGTAAATCTTGGTGCGGCCAAACACGTCATCAGACTTGGCAGTCAGTAGCTCCTGCAGAATGTAGGCCGCGCCATAGGCTTCCAGCGCCCACACTTCCATTTCTCCGAAGCGCTGTCCGCCGAACTGCGCCTTGCCGCCCAGCGGCTGCTGCGTGATGAGTGAGTACGGCCCAATCGAGCGGGCGTGGATCTTGTCATCCACCAGGTGCGAGAGTTTCAACATGTAGATGTAGCCCACCGTTGCTGGCTGCTCAAACTGTTCGCCAGTCATACCGTCGTACAGATGGATCTTGCCCGACTCCGGCAGTCCCGCCGCCCGCAACAGGGCCTTGATTTCGGTTTCCTTCGCGCCGTCGAAAACCGCGGTGCCAAACCAGATGCCCTTGTCCATGCCGGCGCAGACGCGGAGCAACTGCTCATCGTCCAGTTCCAGCAGATGCTTGAGCGCAGCGGTGTTGGCAAACTTCTCTTTCACCACCTCGCGCAGACGCCCCGCATCGCGATACTGGTTCACCAGCGCTGCCACCTGCTTGCCCAGGCAATGCGCCGCCCAGCCAAGATGCGTCTCCAGAATCTGACCGACGTTCATACGGGACGGAACGCCCAGCGGATTCAGAACAATCTCAACCGGAGTGCCATCCGGCAGATACGGCATATCTTCTTCCGGCAGCACACGCGAGATGACGCCCTTGTTACCATGGCGTCCGGCCATCTTGTCGCCGACCGAGAGCTTGCGCTTCATGGCGATGTAGACCTTGACCAGCTTGATCACGCCAGGAGCAAGCTCGTCGCCCTTCTGCAGCTTGGCGATCTTCTCGTTGGTGATCTTGCGCAGAACATCAATCTGGCGCGAGGTCATCTCCTCGATCTCGTCAATCTGCTCATTCACGCGCGGGTCCTTGTCCGCATAGCGAATGCGCTTCAGATTACGCGTCGAGATCAGCTCAATGGTATCGCGGTCCAGAATGGCGCCCTTCACCAGCAGGCGCTTGTTCGTACGCTCATCATGCAGATCGGCCAGCACTTCCTTGCCACCCAGAATGGCTTCAAGGCGCTTCAGCCGCTCATCGGTGAGAATACGAATCTCATCGGCCAGGTTCTTCTCAAGTTTTGCCACCTGCTCGGCTTCAATCAGCTTGGCGCGCTCGTCCTTCTCCTGTCCCTTGCGGGAGAAGATCCGAACATCCACAACCGTGCCTTCAATCCCCGGAGGGCAAGTCAGTGATGCATCACGCACGTCTCCGGCCTTTTCTCCGAAGATGGCACGCAGCAGCTTCTCTTCCGGCGTAAGCTGCGTCTCGCCCTTCGGCGTGACTTTGCCCACCAGAATGTCGTTGTGCTTCACCTTTGCGCCAATACGGATCACGCCGCTCTCGTCGAGGTCACGCAGTGCATGCTCGCTCACGTTGGGGATATCGCGCGTGATTTCTTCCGGCCCTAGCTTTGTGTCGCGCGCTTCAATCTCAAACTCTTCAATGTGGACTGATGTGTAGTAGTCCTCACGAACCAGCTTTTCCGAGATCAGGATCGCGTCCTCAAAGTTGTATCCTCGCCATGGCATAAAGGCCACCAGCACGTTACGGCCAAGGCCAAGCTCGCCCTGCTCCGTGCAGGGTCCGTCTGCAATCACCTGCCCCTTCAGCACGCGGTCACCCTTGCGGACAATCGGCTTCTGGTTGATGCAGGTGTTCTGGTTCGAACGCTTGAACTTGATGAGCTGGTAAATGTCCGAACCCACCTCACGCGACAACTGCGTCGGATGATGCTCGCCCTCGACCCGCACAATAATGCGCTCCGAGTCCACCGAATCCACAATGCCGTTTCGGCGAGCAAGCACCACAGCACCTGAATCGCGCGCCGTAACGCCTTCCATTCCTGTTCCCACCAGCGGAGCTTCCGAAACAAGCAGCGGCACCGACTGGCGTTGCATGTTCGCGCCCATCAGTGCGCGGTTCGCATCGTCGTGCTCCAGGAACGGCACCAGCGATGCGGCGACCGAAACAAGTTGCTTCGGGCTCACGTCCACATAGTCCACTTCGCTGCGGTTCACCAGAACAAAGTTACCTTGACGCCGCGCATTCACCAGCTCTTCGACGATGTTTCCCTCCTCGTCGAGCTCGATGTTCGCCTGCGCGATCGTGTGCCGGTCTTCTTCCCACGCCGACAGATAGAAGGAGAATGGCTCATATTCAATCGTGCGCTTTTTGTCCTTCTTTAACTGATTGTTCAGCTTGATAGCTTCCTGCTTCTCCAGATGGTCACCAACACGCAGACCGCTTTCGCCCGCATTGGTAATCTGCACATAGTCAAGCACCCGGCCATCGCGCACACGGCGGTATGGCGATTCGATAAAGCCATACTCGTTAATGCGCGCAAAGCACGAGAGTGAGCTGATCAACCCAATGTTCGGACCTTCCGGTGTCTCAATCGGGCAGATACGGCCATAGTGCGTCGGGTGTACGTCGCGGACTTCGAATCCCGCGCGCTCACGCGACAGACCGCCCGGTCCAAGGGCCGAAAGACGGCGTTTGTGCGTGATCTCCGACAGCGGGTTCGTCTGGTCCATGAATTGCGAGAGCTGCGATGAGCCAAAGAACTCGCGGATGGCCGCCATCACCGGCTTCGCATTGATGAGGTCATGCGGCATCGCCGTGGACATCTCCTGGTACACGCTCATCTTTTCCTTGATGGCGCGCTCCATGCGGACCAGGCCAATGCGGAATTGGTTCTCCATCAACTCACCCACGGCACGTACGCGGCGGTTGCCCAGGTGGTCAATATCGTCCACAATGCCGATGTTCTTGCGCAGCTTCAGCAGGTACTTGATCGTCGCGTAGAAGTCTTCCGGCGTCAGCGTACGGCGATCAAGCGGAGTCGCATCCTGGTTCTCATACAGCTTGATGTTGAACTTCAGACGGCCCACGCGCGAAAAGTCGTACTTGCGGGGATCAAAGAACATGCCCTCAAACAGCGCAGTTGCCGTATCCAGCGTCGGCGGGTCGCCCGGACGCAGCTTGCGGTAGATCTCAATCAGCGCTTCTTCCGGCTTGCGAACAGAGTCACGGCGCAGCGTGTTCGTAATCACGTTGCCCACATCGTCACGCTCCGGGAAGAAGACCTCGATCGTGCTCACGCCGCTCTGCATGATCTTGTGCAGCTTGTCAGCGGTCAGTTCCTGATTGGCCTCAAGGAAGACCTCGCCCGTCGTCGTGTCAATCACGTCCGCGGCGGTTACCGCCCCATCGAGCTCCGCCGTCTCGACTTCGACTTCAGAAATCTTGTGTTGGCGCAGCGCCTTCAGAATGGACGGCGTAATCTTACGTCCCGAGTGAGCAATTTCCTCGCCCTTGGCCACGACCGCATGCGCCGGCTTTGCCCCAAGCAGATGCGTTCCCCTCTCCGCATCCGGCTCAACCGCCCAGAAGAGCTTGTTGTCGCGCACAGAAATCCTGTCCACCGTATAGAAGGACTTGAGGATCTCCTCATCCGACTTCAGCCCCAGCGCGCGCAGGAAGATCGTCCCCAGGAACTTGCGCTTGCGATCAATGCGCACATACAGCGTGTTCTTCTGGTCGTACTCAAACTCAACCCAGGAGCCGCGGTAAGGAATGATCTTGCCGAGGAAATACGTACGGTTGTTCGCCGTCTCGAAAAAGACGCCGGGCGAACGGTGCAATTGCGAAACAATGACGCGTTCGGTCCCGTTCACAATGAACGTGCCATTCTGCGTCATCAGCGGAATATCGCCGAAAAAGACTTCCTGCTCCTTGATGTCGCGGATCGTCTTAGCACCCGTCTCCGGGTCTTTGTCATAAATCGTAAGGCGCACCGTCACCTTCAGCGGTGCGGAGTATGTCATGCCGCGCTCTTCGCACTCCGACTGGTCATACTTCAGCTGCAAACCTACAGGGTCGCCGCACTTGTTGCAGAAGTCGGGCGTGTTCTTGTTGTAGGTTCCGCACTTGTGACAAAGCACATCACCTGGATGAAACGGGTCCGTAATGACCATCGCACCGCAATTCACGCAGGCGGTACGCAGGTGGTGCAGCCCCTTCAGGTGGCCGCACTTGCACTCCCAGTTCCCGATCGAGTAGTCCACAAAATCAAGCTGCGAGATATTGCGGAAGTCAGCAATGGGAAAGACCGAGCTGAAGACAGACTGCAATCCATTGTCTTCCCGCTCAGAGGGTAGTTTGTCCATCTGCAGAAAACGCTCATAAGAACGCCGCTGCACTTCGATCAGGTTAGGAATCTTGATGGCTGTCGGAATTTTGGAAAAATCGAGACGGCTGCGAATGGCGCGATTCTCGTTCGGCATGCTTCACTCCTGAGGCCCGTATACGCAAGGGAACTGACATGCTGTCCAGGCCGCGCAGCATGTCCCTGTGACTCACTATTGCCAGCGCGTCCCTCGCCCGCGCACAGCAACCATTTCAGTTGAATCGCCTGCAATCCCAAAACGGAACACAGGGCAAATCTCCCCAGACTTTCCACATCTCCGGGCTTGCAACTTCAGGCAACCTCGCGGTACAAACAAATCGTCATAGCGAAGGTACTGAAGCCAGTTTCGTCAGGCGGGATTATTAGCAGGGCATAAAGAAAACACAAAGCGATAGAAGCTGCACAAACACCAAAAGCCCGTAAAGACAAGACGTCTTACGAGCGCCACAACCCGGATTGTGCACTTTTGAAATACAGACTGTTCGCTTCCGCCGCTTTGAAACCGTGTATGCCGCCCTACAGCTGATCCAAATCCCGTATCTTCAGGCCCGCCGCTATCTCCCGCAGATACGCCGACCACTTCCGGGTCGAAAAACCGTCCAATCACTTCTCGGCTTGCGTGCCGCAAACTACGCACTCACAACCACGCAACAGCCTGACGCAAGCCATCACATACCACCCGGACATAAAAAGCCGGGCGGGATGCGTAATTTTCATCTTAGCGCATCCCGCTTTGGCATGCAAGTTGCCCTCTTGACTTTTCTATGCCGTTCTAGGCAGTCCCGGCGCAATTTGCACCAAAACCAGGCACAAAGCCAACTGGCAAACTACTTGATTTCGATCGTTGCGACGCCTTCAAACTTCTTCTTGATGGCCTCAGCATCTTCCTTGCTGACGTTCTCCTTCAGGGTCTTCGGAGCGCCGTCCACCAGGTCCTTGGCTTCCTTCAGACCGAGCGAGGTAACCTCACGCACAGCCTTGATGGTGTTGATCTTGTTCGCGCCCGCATCCTTCAGGATGACGGTGAACTCGGTCTGTTCAGCCGCCGCAGGGGCAGCCGCGCCAGCTCCGGCACCCGCGCCAGCCACAACCACAGGGGCCGCCGCTGCCGCCGAAACGCCGAGACGCTCTTCAAGCTTCTTTACCAGGGCTGCCGCGTCCAGCAGGCTAAGCCCGACAATCTGTTCTTCCAACTGCTGCAAATCCGCCATTTGATCTTCTCCGTAATACGAAATTTGTTTACTGCTCCGGAGCACCCCAGCTCCGGTTGCCGCCTGCCCGCCATGAAGTTTCCGATGTGCCCAGACCCAGCACCCTTCACGCCCTGCCCTGCGGCGAATCCTGTATAGTCTCCAACCATAAGTTTCCAGTCACCAGCATTTCCCGCAACTGGGGGACTGGCAACTGACAACCGGCAACTAGCTCGCTGCCTCTGCAAACTTCTTCTGCTCGACCGCCTGCTTGATCACCACCGCCAGGTCGCGACCCGTCGCATTGATGACCGTCGCCAGACGCTGTGCCGGAGCATTGATAAGAAAGAGCAGCTTCGAGAATATCTCTTCCTTGCCCGGCATGGTCGCCAACTGCTTTACCTCTTCAACCGTGATGACCTTGCCATCCACAATGCCGAGCTTAAAGGTAAATTCAGCGTTGTCCGCAATCCAGGCCGAGAGCGCCTTCGCCAGCGCAACCGGGTCGCCGCTCGTATACGCAACCGACGAAACACCCTTCAACCCCTGAAGCGCAGCCTCAATCTGCGTCCCCTTCGCGGCACGGGCCGCCAGCTTGTTCTTCAGCACGCGGTATCGCCCGCCAGCCGCGCGGACAGTCTTACGCAGTTCAAAATCCTGAGCAACGGTCAGCTTGGCAAACGTGCCAATAATCGCGCTCGTTGAGCCTTCCAGCTCCTTCGCAAGCTGCGCGACTTTCTCCGCCTTCTTCGCTTTTGTCAATGCCATAATAAGCCTCTAGCTGTTAGCTACTAGCCATTCGCTAATCTCAATGTTTTTCCCTGGATCCTCAATACGCCAGCTGGCGGCTAGAAGCCAGCGGCCAGAGATATGTCTACGCCTTCGCCACCTGGTCGGCAATCGCTCCATCCAGCGCAATGCCAGGGCCCATTGTCGAACTCAGCGTAATCCCCTTGATGTACTTGCCCTTGGCAGCCGAAGGCTTCGCGCGCACAACGCTGGTAATGACGGTCAGCGCATTCTCCACCAGCTTCTCCGGCGGAAAGGAAATCTTGCCCACAGGAACATGGACCAGCGCCGTCTTGTCCGTGCGGAACTCCACCTTACCAGCCTTGATTTCCTTGATCGCGGCAGCAACGTCCGTCGTCACGGTGCCCGTCTTTGGGTTGGGCATCAGGCCGCGGGGGCCGAGCACCTTACCCAGACGCCCCACCGACTTCATCATGTCGGGAGTAGCAATCAGAGCATCAAAATCGGTCCAGCTTTCTTTCTGGATCTTCTCGACTAGGTCCTCACCGCCGACAATGTCCGCACCCGCCGCTTCTGCCTCGCGCAGCTTTTCCCCGGACGTAATCACGGCAACCTTCTTCGTCTTGCCCAGTCCATGCGGCAGCACAACCGTGCCACGAACCATCTGGTCCGCATGCTTCGGATCTACGCCCAGACGGAGCGTAAGGTCCACGGTTTCATCAAACTTTGCAAATTTGACTTTCTGCAGGAGGGGAACCGCTTCCTGGAGCGCGTAAGGACGCTTCTCGACAGAAGCGCGCGCCTTCGCAATATTCTTGCTGACTTTTCTGGCCATGTATCCTCGTCTCCCACCGCACAGTCGCTACAACCCGCTGGCCGTGGTGCTGTTGACTGGTTCCGAGCAGCCACTCGAAACGCATTTCTAAGTATGCCGGAAACCGCTGCGGAAAGCAACTAGCCGCAGAGAACTCGTCCCCGTTCAGTAGAAGCGGTGCATCATATCTGGAAGAGGGGTGGGGTCAGAAGTGGGTTTGCAGCGCTTCCCGGGTAACATCACGATGGCTTCCAATGGTGCACCTTAAAAAAGAAAAGGGCGCCGCGCGGCGCCCTTTGGATAGCAGTATTTAGAAGATAAATTTGCCACCAATCTGGAGCGTGCGAGGAATCGAAGGATTCTGCGCGTTGCTCAGGAATGGGTTGAAGTCCGTTGGAGAATACCCTTCAACGGATACATTTGGAGTTCCGCGGAACTGGTGGTTCAGTACGTTGTACGCGTTAAGTTGTAGTTGCAGCTTTACACGTTCCGTAACCGCGATGTTCTTGTAAACACTGGCATCCAGATTGTTATAGTCCTGTCCGCGCAGCGTATTGCGACCCACACCCGGGAATGGGTTCCCGAGCAGCTTCGCAAGTGCCTTGTTGTTCCAGAGCCAGTGCACGTTAGAAGCACTAGTAGGCTGGTTCAACAGACCATTACTGTCAGTGGCGTTGTAAATGTAATAACCAGTGCCCTGCTCGGTTACCTGATTGCTGGGATCCACAACGTAAATTCCCACTGTGTTCAGCGGTGCCTTCGGGTTGGAAAGCACAGGCCGCGCTGTTCCAGTGGCCTTCCCGGGTGTATCGTAGCTGGTATCTCCCGCTGCGGAAACGAAGCCCTGCGAAACCGTAAAAGGCTGTCCCGTGTTATAGAGATAGATGGCGCTCAGAGTGAAGCCACCAAGCAAGCGACCTTTCCAGTCTGTCTGGTTGTGGAACCAGGGAAAGTCATACAGTGCTGAAACGCTGGCGATATTCGGATAAGAGAACCCGCTGACGCCACGTTCGCCCAGGTTTGTATTCAAGGGATTTTGCGAAGTGGCAGAGGTATTGCCTCCTGTACCCGTTGAGAAAATTTCGCTCGTGTTATCCACCGAACGGCTGTAGGTGTAATTGAAGATGGCCGACAATCCATGGAAGGCCCGGGTGGTGAGCTGCGCCTGCAATCCGTTATAAACCGAAAATGCAGTATTGTTGCGGCTCGTCACGTTGGAGTGCGTGCAATCAGGGCGTCCAAACCCCGGCAATGTTTTGTCCGTGCAAAGCGCCGGCAGTCCCGGATAGTTCGGGAAGTCCTGCGCTATCGGCAGCAGATACGGGTTCGTGTAGAGCGTCTGGAAGTTTCCAATCGTGTGGTTCCCAAGATAACGCACTTCCGCCACGAAACCAGGGCTGAGTTCATACTGAATGCCCAAGGTGTAGGTCTGTGCGTATGGGTTATGGAAGTTCGGTGCTACCGTGGTCTGGTTCCGCTTTCCCGGGTCGCCTCCGCGTGGAAGCACTGGCAGGAATTGCGCACGCACAGCACTGCCCTGAATGCCAGCAGAGGGAATGCATCCACCGTTGCAGGCAATGTTTCCCGCATTCACAACCGGGGCTGAAGCTGCGGCATTGGTGAACATGTTATAGAAAATAGGATCTGCATTGATGGCATAACCACCACGAACTACCATCTTCTGATTCAAAAACTGCGGGTTCCACGAGAAACCAATACGCGGCTGTACCTTCTTATAATCCTGCGGGACTGACTCGAAGGTCCTTTGCGACAGCGGGAGTGCGCTGTTCCAGAAAGCCGTCGAGGGATTGGTTTCGCGCTTCACGGTCATGTCATGTAGCAGATTGACCGAGTTGTCATACCATTCGTAGCGCAGACCCAGGTTCAGAGTCAGGTCCGGCCGCACCTTCCAGTCGTCCTGAATGTAGCCATCCACATCCGGCTCGCTGAAGGGTAATACAGGGCTGCCGTCGGCCAGCGTAATCAAATCGTTCGGGTCTGATCCGCCCTGCATAAAGGAGTTGAAGCTGGCAAACGCGTATGCACCATTGTAGTTAGCAAGCCCAACGTTAGGTGAATTCTGCTTCTGGAATTCACCACCAAAGTTGACGCTGTGATTGCCGTGGATCCAGGTTGCATTGTCCTGCACCTGTGTCACCTTGACCGTGCGCCCCTGAGGGAACCCTCCACCCAGTCCGAAGCTCTGATCGTTGCTGCTGAATGCCACATCGGCAGGACATGCCGTCAGATTATTGACCGTGCAGTTCGTCAATGCTCCAGGTGTGAAACCAATCTTCGCCTGCTGGAAGCTATACCGCAACTGATTCACCCAGTTCGAGGTAAAGGTGCGCGTCCAGTCTGCGCCAATCGAGTGGTTCGTGCTCGGTACGTTGTAAAAGTCCCCCTGAGCGATATCGGCCACGCTCGTGCCAGACAGGGCCCCCGCCTGCAGAGCGTCGTAGTACATATAGCGGAGGAAAAGATGGTCTTTTGTATTTGGTTGCCAGTCGAGCCTGCCAAGATGCTGCTGCATCCTCTGCGTAGCAGGAGCAAAGCGCTGCACCTGGCCAAATTCAACCTGCTGTGTTGTGTTTCCTACAGTGACAGGTTTCGTGATGATTCCACCAGCCACGACCGGATTGCCATATTTAATCGCGAACGGTCCAAACTGCAACAACGCGTTCACAGAAGGATTGTTAGGAAAGGCTGCCTGAAGCTGCTGCAGTCCATTCGGAGTCGGAGTCACGTTTGGAGCCGAGTTGGCAGGCGATGCGCCCTCATGAATCGGGTCCCAGAAAGTGCTGCCAAAAAACCAGAGCCTGTCCTTGAGAATTGGCCCGCCCAGCGTTGCCCCATACTGATGCTCTACATAGCGCGGAACCGTAACCGGGGTGCACCCAGTACTTGGCGACTGTCCGGGCGCACAAAAACCCAGCAGAGGATTCTTCTGGTCATTCGTCAGAGACCGCAAAAACGACCCGGTATAAAACTCAAATGCTGACCCATGGAAATCATTGGTCCCGGACTTGGTAACGTAATTTACGATCGCGCCAGTGCTCCGCCCATACTGCGCACCGTAAACGCCGGTTACCACCTGCACAGCCTGAAGCGCTTCACCATTGTTAAAGAAGAACTGCGGACCTGTCACCGAATTGTCATTATTGTTCTGGCCGTCAATTTCAAAATTGACGGAACGACTGCGTTCGCCATTGACGGAAAGTCCCGAGTACCCAAAGCTTCCATTGCTGTTCCCAAACATTGCGTCATGGGCACTCGCCACGCCAGGCTGGGCCGTGAGGGCCAGAGTGTCAAACCCGGCATCCACCGGCAATGCAGTAATCTGCTGCGGAGTAAATTCCGTTGAAATCTGCGATTGCGTTGTCGAAAGCAGCGGCGTGGCCGTTGCGTCCACCGTAACAGTCTGCTGACTCGACCCAACCGTCAGCACTTGGTTTTTCAAGGCTGTCTCTACTCCGACCGCAACAACAACATTCGGCAGAGTTGTGGATTCAAAACCAGGAGCACTGATGGTGACGGTGTATTTCCCGCTAGGCAGATTCCGCAATTCGAAATTGCCATTCGCAAGCGTTGTCACTGCGAATTTCGCATTCGTAGAGCCCTGAGTGGCTGTTACGGAGGCATTGGGAACCACAGCCCCCTGCGGATCCACCACCGTACCTGTTATATAACCAGTAACAATTCCCTGCGCTAAGACCCGCGTCGGCAACAAGCCCGCTATCACTGCAAGAACGAGCGCAAGCAGACTCAATTGTAGTTTTTTGTGCATAATCTCCCCTCGAATACCTTCGAAGCCCAAATAAATACTGTTGGCTCGTTAGTTAATGCAATTCGAGTTCCATATTTGGCTAGTTATCATAAGTCGTGCAAATACTGAGGTGATTAGCCTGTTTACACGCATGAGAGGCACATATTTATTCTTTGGTAATAAGCCGTATTCTATGATTTTTGGTATTCAAAATGCCAAACTCTGGATTTCCAAACGTCACCATCCCTTCTTTTACAATCACCTTGCATGCCCACCGAATCCCCCTTGCGCGAGCGCATCGAACGCCTCCAGAACCGTATCCACATAGCCTGTCGCCGCGCCGGACGCAATCCCACAGAAGTTAAACTCATGGCCGTCTCCAAGACCCGTCCCGCGAGCGCTATACAGGAGGCCGCCGCAGCCGGAGTCCTTCTTTTTGGCGAAAACCGTGTCCAGGAGTTTCAGCAGAAATCGGCCGACCTGAAGGCCCTTAAGATTCAGCCTGAAGTCCACCTCATCGGCCATCTGCAATCGAACAAAGCCGCCAAAGCCGCCGAAATCTTCTCCGCAATAGACACCGTAGACTCGCTCCGCATCGCCCAGCGGCTCAATGAAGCCGCCGCACGCCTCAGCCGAACCATCCCCATCCTGCTTGAAATCAAGCTCAGCACTGAAGAAACCAAAACCGGCCTCGCCCCCGGCTCCCCTGATTTGTCCCAATTGCTGGAACAGCTCCCGAAACTCAAAAATCTCTCTATGCGCGGCCTTATGACCGTTGCCCCCCTCGATCAGGACCCCGAAGCCGCCCGGCTCTGCTTCCGTAGTCTCCACACCCTTCGCGACCAGCTCGCACCACGGCACCCGCAACTCGACTTCCGCGAGCTCTCCATGGGTATGTCCGGCGACTTTGAAATTGCCATCGAGGAAGGCTCCACGCTCGTCCGCATCGGAACGGCCATCTTCGGAACAAGAACCAGCCCGGCCTGATTTCCCGTACACTGTCGCTTACGGATTTAAACAGGAAAACAAGAGTTCTCTGTAAATAAGGAAGAAGATGATCCATCTCTACGCCGCAGTGGTTGGCGCCATTGTCCTCACCCTGCTCATCATTTCCCTCACCCGCTTGGGCAAGGTTAAAACCAAGGCGGACTACCTGGTCGCCGGGCGCTCCCTGCCCGCCTTCGTGCTCATCTTCACGCTGCTTTCTTCCTGGATCGGCTCCGGCTCACTGCTCGGCGGCGCGGAAAATGCCTACAACAACGGCATCGTGGCCCTCTGGCAGGGTGCTGGCGGATGGGCCGGCCTCTTGCTCATCTACTTCATCGCGCCGCGTGCTCGCCGGTCAGCGCAATTCACCATCCCCGACCTGCTCGAAGCCCGCTACAACCAGCTCGCGCGTGTTCTTGGCGTCATCGCCGTGCTCTTCGCCTACACCGCCATCACCAGCTACCAGCTCATCGGCGGCGGCGACATCCTCAGCCTCATCTTCCCCACCGTCATCACGCCCGACCTCGGCAAATACATCATCGCCATCTTCGTCATCGTCTTTACCGCCATCGCCGGAATGTCCTCCGTCGCCTACATGGACGTCGTCATCGGACTGCTCGCCACCATCACCATGCTCATCGCCTTCCCCGTCCTGCTGCACCAGGTCGGCGGATGGAGCGGCTTCCACTCGGCGCTTCCCGCTTCGCACTTCCACCCTCTCGGCAACGGCCCCTTCATTCGCGCCATGGAACTCTTCCTGCCAACTTGCCTCCTGATGCTCGGCAACCAGGCCATGTACCAGAAGTTCTTCTCTGCAAAATCAGAAAAGGACGCGCGCGTCGCCGTCGTTGGTTGGATCATCGGCACCGTCATTCTGGAAACCGTCATCGTTCTTCTGGCTATGCTCGGCCACGTCACCGCCATCAGAAGCCACGCGTCGCCCTTCCCGCGCGAGATCCTCGCCTTCTCCGCCCTGCACAGCCTTCCCGGACTCCTCGGCGCGTTGCTGATGGGTGCCATCTTCGCCAAGATCATCTCCACAGCCAACAACTTCCTCTTCTCGCCCGCGACCAATCTGGTCAACGACATCTTCGTTCGCTACATCGCACCCGACGCGTCCAACAAACGCATCCTCATCATCTCTCGCCTCATGGTTGTCTTTCTGGGAATCTGGGCACTCTACCAGGCGCTCCATACCGGCTCGGTCTTGCAAAAGACGCTCTACGCCTACACCGTCTACTCCGCCGCGCTCACACCCGTTATCCTCGCAGCCTTCTATTCAAAACGCGCCAACGCCTCAGGGGCCGTCACCGCCATCTTCGCCGGGACCTTCATCACTGTTTTCTGGGACACGGCCTTCGTCCGCCATCATCTACCCGCGGCACTGGCAAATCGCGACGCCATCTTTCCTGCCCTGATCGTGGCCGTCCTCTTCCTCGTCATCGTCAGTGCGTTCACCAGACCACCACGCCCGGATCAGGTCGCCATGTTTTTTGGAAAGTCAAAAGAAGTTGCATGAAGCGGGTGCCCCACATCTCGCTGAGATGTGGGTATGGAAAAGATGTGGAACACCCCAGCAATTACACCAATTCGTAACCAGCGAAAAAGTACCCAATCTCGAACCTGGCTGTATCCTCCGCATCCGATCCATGAATCGCGTTCTCTTCAATCGAACCGGCAAACTTCTTGCAGATCGTGCCTTCCTCGGCATTCGCCGGGTTCGTCGCGCCCATCAGCTTACGCAAATCGGCAATCGCATTGTCCTTTTCGAGCACCATCACAAAAATCGGTCCCGAAGACATGAAATCAGTCAGCGATCCAAAAAACGACCGCTCTTTATGGACATAATAGAAGCCTTCGGCCTGCGCCTTGGAAATAGAAAGCTTCTTAATGGCAACGAGCCGGAATCCCGCCTTTTCAATCTCGGCGAGAATGGCCCCGGAATGGCCCTTGCGGACCGCGTCTGGCTTAATGATGCTGAAGGTGCGTTGGGACACCTGATCGGATCTCCTTGCAAAAAATGCGTTACCACCAGTGTAAAACACCATCTTCTGACGAGTACCTAGTCCTTTCTGCAACGAATACCCAAAATTCCCCTTGACAACTCATCACCCTATCCACAACCATACGGTTGTGGATAGATTAGGAATGATATTTGCGGCCTTGTCTGATCCAACTCGGCGGGCGATGGTCGAACGGCTCTCCCGTGGTTCCTCCTCTGTGCGGGGCCTCACGGAACCATTTGCGCTCTCGCAACAGATGATTTCAAAACACATTGCCTGCCTCGTGCGGGCAAAGATTGTGAGCAAGACAAAACGTGGTCGAGAGAGTATTTGCACCCTCAGGCCCGAGGCGATAAAGACTGTGAACGATTGGACAATCAGCTATCGTCAATTCTGGGAAGAGAGTCTCGACAAGCTGGGTGTAGTGGTCAATCAAATGAAAAAGGCGGAGATGAGAAATGACAAAAAACACGGTGAATGAAACAGAGCGGATGGTAATCACAAGAGTTTTTGACGCTCCACGCGAATTGGTTTGGAAGGCGTGGACAGACCCGAAATATGTCATGCAGTGGTGGGGCCCGAAAGGTTTCACTGCGCCTTTTTGTCAGATGGATTTTCGCGTGGGAGGAAAATTCCTCTGCTGCATGAAATCACCCGATGGACAGGAGTTCTGGAATGCCGGTGAATACCATGAGATCGTTCCCTGCGAGAAGATCGTTTCCTCCATGTACTTTGCCGACTCCAATGGAAACAGGGTTGAAGCGGAACACTATGGAATAGAACATGAAGCCATAGAAGATGCACATGACGTAGTCCTGTTTGAGGACATCGGAAACGGCCAGACAAAACTCACCTTCATCGGAAACGAACCTATGAAGAACGCAATCGAGAGCGGACAACTCGAGGGCTGGAAACAGATACTCGACAAATTTGCTGCGGTTCTTGCAGAGCTTACGCAGAAGAAATAAGGGGCCATCTCATAAATAGGTTTGGTCGAAGTCCCCGGGTGCTCCATCCTTTCGCGCGGCCTTTGCGTGAAAGGATGGAAATACCCGCCTTCCCTACTTCAAAGCATGCAGGTAGTTGAAGTCCTCCCGCAGCTCAGCGATCGGATCACCATCAAACTCTTCCTGCTCCACAAAGTAATGTTTGATGTTCGCCTTCTTTGCCGCCTCAAAAATCGGCTTGTAATCAATCGTGCCTTTGCCCAGCACCGTTGACGTGCGTTCAATCGGCGGCTTCCCCGCCACCGGCGCCTTCAGGTCTTTAATGTGAAGCATGGAAATGCGCTGCGGATACTGGTGCAGGTAATCCACCGGGTTCTTTCCGCCAGCCACCACCCAGGCGCAGTCCATCTCAAAGGTCACAAGTGACGGATCCGTATTTTTTAGCAGCACCAGAAATCCATATTGCCCGTTACCCAGGTCGCGGAACTCGCCCGTATGATTGTGATACCCAAAGCGGATCCCCTCCGCTTGAAAACGCTTCCCCAACTGATTGAACTGCTCAGCATTCCAGCGCCAGTCATCCAATGAAAGGTCCTGCCAGTTGCCAGCCGAGGGTTTGGCCTTCCCCGGCGAAGAGCACACAACATATTCCAGCCCAAGCGTCTTTGCGTATCGTAGCGTCCCGTCCACGTCCTTCAGCAGCGCACCTAGCGAATAGTGTGCGCTCACGCACTTCAGCCCGGCATTCGCCATGGCCTTCTTCACATCCTCGGCACTATGGTCAAAAAAGCCGGCCGCTTCCACTTCCTTATATCCAATGTTGGCAATCTGCTTCAGTGTTCCATCAAAATCCTTAGGCAGCAGATTACGCACGCTATACAGCTGCAGCCCAACCGGCAACCCCAGCGGATTCGCAAACAATTTTGCACCACCCACACCCAGCATCGCCAGTGCCGCCGAACCAGTCTTCAAAAATGACCGCCGAGAAATTTCCTGCACACATCCTCCTTTGATAAACGCATTTTTCTGCTCCACGGCATTGTAATCTGTTTGCTATGGAACAGTTCTCTCTGAACAACACACAGGTTTCGCGCATCGGCCTGGGCACCTGGGCCATCGGCGGCAGTGAATGGGGCGAGGTCCCGGAAAAAGATGCCATCGCCACCTGTCTCTCCGCGCTCGAATACGGCATCAACCTGATAGACACCGCTCCCATCTACGGCCGCGGCCGTGCAGAGGAGATCATCGGCAAAGCCATCCGTCAGCGTGGTCAGCGTGACGGCATCTACATCGCCACCAAGGCCGGCCTTGAATGGAACGAGCATGGCGTCTACACAAACTCCACCCCAACGCGGCTCCGCCAGGAACTCGAAGGCTCCTTGCGCCGCCTCAGCACTGATTACATTGACCTTTACCAGATCCACTGGCCCGACCCCATCGTTCCCATTGAAGAAGCAGCCGCCGTAATGCGCGAATTTTACGAGCAGGGCAGGATTCGCGCCATTGGCGTCAGCAACTTTTCCGCAGCTCAGATGCGTACTTTCAGTGAAGTTGCTCCTCTGCATTCAAACCAGCCGCCCTACAACATCTTTGAGCGCGAAATTGAAAACACCATCGTCCGTTGGTGCCGCGAACACACCGTCGCCCTCATCGTCTACAGCCCGCTCTGCCGCAGCCTGCTCGCCGGACGCCTCACCACATCCACCGAATTTCCCGCCGGAGACATCCGCTGCGTGGACCCCAAGTTTCAGCCTCCGCGGTTCTCGCAATATCTCAAAGCCGTCGCGCGCCTCGATGAATTCGCACAGAAAAATTACGGCAAGCACGTACTGCACCTCGCCATGCGCTGGGTGCTCGACCGCCCCGGCATCAGCGCAGCGCTCTGGGGAGCCAAACGCCCCGGCCAGCTTCACGCCCTCAATGAAGTCCTGGGATGGAAGCTCGATGAAGCAGCCATGCAGGCCATAGATCAGATTGTGCAGGAATCAATTACAGACCCGGTTGGGCCAGAGTATCTGATGCCCCGCGTGCGCGAGGCATAACGAAATAAAGACAAAAAAAAGAGGGCCTGCGTCGGAGCATGATGACACAGGCCCTTTCCTGGAAGGGGTGGTTGCTACTACCGTCCGCCAGTGATTGACACCTCGCGTTGAGTAGAGTGCCGTTCACGTGCGTCCAGTACTGGTGTGGTCTTGGCCCCCAGACGAATGCGCTTCAGCTCATGCGAGCCATCTTCGTTGTCATCAAACTTCACTGACAACAGGGGCGTATCAGGACCAAAATCTGCGGGAGAAGCCGTCCACATCAGCGCTGTCTTCGTGTCCGTGTGGCTGCTCAGCGTAATGACATTCTGGTTCGGATCGAGCTTCACATCGTACTTGCCCGCCGGATATGTCTTCCCATGGTTTTCAAAGTTGAAGGGAATTTCAACGGTTGTCTTGGTATATGCAAAGGCAGCGCTCGTACTGACCAGGGCCGCTGCGAGGACCAGAACTTTTGTCATCGGCTGCATGGTGTTTCCTCCCTACGCAACAAACAGTACGCAGCCAACCACACACCTGGTGTTAAGTTGCCGTCTAGTTCTTGTCAAATTTCAAAAATGTTTCTTGACGGATCAACGCAAATAAAAAAGGCCGCCTCCTTCTCGATGGCGGCCTCTTTCTTACCATTCGAGATGTATTAAAGCTGGACAGTGCACTCAGCGCGCCAGTCCGTTTTCTCTTACTCCACCTCTCCCATATAAACGCCGAACGGCGGCAGTTGCACATCACTCAGCGAAGCTGGATCACTCATCCCCGGCGTCTTCATCAGCGTCTTCCCCTGCTTCGCAACAATGCCCTGTTTGCTCAGATCAAAGCTGATCCTCTGCGGCTCCGCCGTAAAGTTGCACGCTACGATTACAGGCGCCTGCCCCGGAGCCGTGCGCATCCACGAGAGCACATGGTTGTCGCTCGTATTCAGCATGATGTTGTTCCCATAACGCAGCGAAGGGACCGTGCGCCGCAGCTCAATCATCTGCTTGTACCAGTTCAAAATCGAATCCGGGTTCTTCATCTCCGCCGCCACATTCACTGTCTTGTAACTCGGCGGAATCGGCAGCCACGGCTTCGCATTTGGCCCGGTAAATCCAGCATTCGGACCATCGTCCCACTGCATCGGAGTGCGCTCGCCGTCGCGCCCCTTTTCCTTCGGCCATCCCGTAATACCGATGGGGTCCTTCACATCTTCCTTGCGTTTCGGCGGAGTCGTCACCATCCCGATCTCATCGCCGTAATAGAACATCGCGCTGCCCCGCGTCGCAAACAGCACTGTCGCAATCACTCGCCCGATATCATCGTGGAACTTGCCGCCCCCATAGCGGTCCCAGCGCGGATTGTCATGGTTATCAAACACAATCAGCGGCTCATTGCCGTTGATGTTGTTCTGCGCCTCATCAATGCGCTGCCGGAACTGCGCCACATCAAACTTGTTGATGAACCCAATCTGCATGTCCATCGGAAGCTGCAGCTCATCATCATGCGCGCCATACATCTTCTTCAGATCATCCACGCTGCGCAGATACGTCTCCCCGATCAGCACAACGTCGCGGCCCTTGTAGCTGTCGGCCACTTCACGCAGCTCGCGCAGAACATCATGCACCTGCGGCAGATCATTCGTCCGCGTGTCATCCAGTTGAGGATCGCCATAGGCATTCGTCATCGGCTTGCCGTTCTCGTCCTTCACCACGCCTTCATCGCGCATCTGCGGATCTTCAAACAGTGTCGTAATCGCATCCAACCGGAACCCAGCCACTCCGCGATTGATCCAGAAGCGCTCCACATCATACATCGCCTTGCGCACTTCCGGATTGTTCCAGTTCAAATCAGGCTGTTGAATATAAAACTTATGGTAGTAGTACTGCCTCGTCTTCTGGTCGTACTGCCATGCCGAATGCCCAAAGTATGACTCCCAGTTGTTCGGAGGTTGTCCTGGCCCCTTGCCATCGCGCCACACATACCAGTTGTGCTTCGGGTTTGTCTTCGAGCTGCGCGACTCCAAAAACCACGGATGCTTGTCCGACGTATGGTTCAGCACCAGATCCATAATGATCCGAATATTGTGCTTCTTCGCCTCCGTCACCAGACGGTCAAAGTCCTTCAGCGTCCCGTACTGCGGATCAATGTCTTCATAATTGGAAATGTCATATCCAAAATCCACCTGCGGCGACGGATAAATCGGCGTCAGCCAGATCGCATCCACTCCCAGCAATTTCAGATAATCCAGCCGCTGCGTAATGCCATTCAGGTCACCCACACCATCATTGTTTGAATCCTGAAAGCTGCGCGGATAAATCTCATAAAACACCGCGCCCTTCCACCACGGGCTCTTGCTCTGCTGCGCGCTCTGTGCCCAAACACACCCGCTCATCGCCAGCCCGATCAGCAGGCTGGAAATTTTTTTTCGTATGCTGTTCATGTAGCTCTCCCGGGAAATGATGTACGCCAGAAAACATCATTCTATTTCCTGCGCGCGAAAAAAACTCACTTCGGGCTGGTCTTCTTCGGAACGCTCCCCACAATCCCATAGTCCTTCGACTTGTCCGTCAGGTCCGGCGCTCTCGAAGTATCGCTGTCCTTGTGACCAAAATCCAGACTGAACTTCGGCGCATTGCGCGTCCCCGTAATCTTAATCGGCACCTGCGTCCCCGCTCCATCTTTTGAGAAAAACGGATCCACCGGTTTCAACAGCACAGATTTCCACCCCGTCGTCATCCGCGAAACCTTTGCATGCAGACGCGCCATTCCATGAAAGTCATATTCCTTGCCATCTAGGTTGTACAGCCCCTGCAGGCTGATGTCTGCACCCGGCACATTAAACTTCAGCGCAGAAAAGCTCGCCTTGCCATTCGCCAGTTCAAACCGCCCGCTCATCTGCGACTCAATAGATTCCGGGTTTTCTTTATCAATCTCCTTCGCCTGCCTGGCATGGCCCTGGCTGCGCAGACTCAGCTCATCCACCTTCGCCTGCACCTTATCATTGGCAAACGTCACATTCGATACCGAGAACGCGCCCTTCAATTGCAGCTTCTGTGACACAGAATCAGGCCCCGCAGGCAAAAAGAACTTCGTCTTCATCTTCAGGTCGCCCATCATCAGCGGAGGCAGCGTCTTTACCGCAAGCTGCAACACATCTTCCATCCGCGCTGGCCCCACCACCACATCCAGGGTAATATTGTGTCCGCCTTGCGGAGCACGCACCACATCACCCTTCGCCACAATGTGCGTACGCGCCAGCATCGCATCTACTGGCTGCAGATACGTGTCGCCATTCGTGCCGTCCACAATCGCGTGAAACTTCGTATGCAGCGGCATCGGATGGTTCCCGCTGTCTACATCAAAGTCCGGCGTATCGGTTTCTCCGTCCACCACAATGTTGTCCAGCGTGCCCGCATACTTCCCGTGGGAGGAAAGCATGCCGCCAATGCCTTTAATCGAATTCAGGTCCGCATGCGTAAAACTGTAAATCCCATCCACCGGAGTATCACCCGGATCATGCGTGTCAAACGGCCCGAAGTGCCCACTCGAATCAATGTTCCCAATTGGCTTCGGGTTCGTCAGAATCGCGTGGAAGTGCATCGGCTGCCCCGCACCCACTGACTGCAACTCAAGGTTATGAATATCGAAGTCCAGCGGAATCTTCCCCGGCTTGTTCGTGCCCAGCACCAGCTTTGCGTTGTCCACCAGAATCCTGTTCACAAAAATCTTCACTCCGCCGCCGCTTCCACCAGAAAGCTTCGGCAGGTTCTTCCGCTCCTGCTTGGGCGGCAGATGAATCGCTAGCCCATTCAGCCGTACCAGCCCAATCGTCATCGGCGAATGCAGCAGCCCATGCCAGTCCGTGCGGAACGCAAACTCATCAATCGCAAACAGTGGCTGGTCTGAAGGAATCTCATTGGGCCACAGCTTCAACCCATCGCCACGCACCTGGAAGCCATCCAGAAAATACACATGGAAGTGGGCCAGTTGCACACGGCTGTCAAACCGCGCGCTCAGCGTATCTATCATACGCTGCCGCAGAATCGGCCCGGAGCGGTGCAGCAGAACTTCAATCACCACACCCACAGCGATCACCAGGACCAAAAAAATTCCCAGGCACCATAGCAAGATGCGCCGTGAACGGCTATGCTTTTTTGTTGTCCCGGTAGGATGGGCAGAAGAATTCTGGTCTTGCACGCAAAGGCCTTTCAGAAAGTAAAGACACCTATGAAATTAGAGGCATATTTGACTGCTCGTGTTGGATGCGTCTGCTGCGTGTTGGCGATGCTTTTCTCTGCTCCCGTCTCACGCGCACAGACCGCCACCGGCCAGGCTCCGCCCTCCGCTCCCGCCGCAACAACCAACATCAATAGCTACATCCATCACGCATGGGACACACTCTCCCGCTCCATGGTGGACTGCCACTCTCTCATGGACCCAAAGGTAAGGACAGCGCCCGTCCTCTATCTCCCGCAAGAGGTCCCCACTCCTCCGCAAGTCTCTGCGCTGCAAAAGCAATGCAACGTAGATGTCGAGCGCCTTCCCACACAAATCACCCACATCGGCCAGATTGACCCGCGCTCGCTCAAAACACCCGGCCTGCTCTATCTGCCCAATAAATATGTGGTCCCCGGTGGCCGTTTCAATGAAATGTACGGGTGGGACAGCTACTTCATCCTGCTCGGACTTCTCCAGGACGGCCGCATCGCACTCGCCCGCGGCATGGTTGAAAACTTCTTCTATGAAATTGAGCACTACGGTAGCATCCTCAACGCCAATCGCACGTACTACCTCACGCGCTCGCAGCCGCCTTTTCTCTCTTCCATGATTCGCGATGTCTACGACGCCGACAGACCTGGCAAACAGCGTGACGAGTGGCTCGCCACCGCCTACTCCTATGCCGTGCGCGACCACAGCCTCTGGTTAAGCGATGTCCACCGTGCGGGAGACACAGGCCTCGCCCGCTACTTTGACCTCGGCGAAGGCCCCGTCCCCGAGCAGGAAGACGACTCCACCTACTATCCCGACGTCATCCGCTGGCTGCTCGCCCACCCTGACGTTCACACCAACTATCTCGTAGAAGCGCCCGATCAACCCGACGCCCCTGAAATCGCAAAGCTTGCAGAAACAAGTTGTGATGCGCGCCTCTCCGTCGTCTGCGCACGTGCCCACGTCAACGGACACTGGCTCTCCCGCGATTACTACAAAGGCGACCGCGCCATGCGCGAATCCGGCTATGACCCCAGCTTCCGTTTCGGCCCCTTCAGCGGCTCAACCCATCACTACGCGCCCATCTGCCTCAACAGCCTTCTCTACAAATACGAGCGCGATCTCGCCTGGATGGCAGAAAAACTCGGCAAACCCTCTGAAGCAAAGCATTGGAACGACCAGGCCAATGCCCGCAAGACCGCCATTAACAAATACCTCTGGAACGCCAAAGAGGGCATGTACTTCGATTACAACTACGAGACGCACCAGCAGTCCACGTACCGTTATCTCACCACCTTCTACCCGCTCTGGGCCGGACTCGCCGACACCCAACAGCAGAAGGGTCTTGAAAAAGCGCTGCATTGGTTTGAACAGCCCGGCGGCCTCGCCATGAGCACTTACAACTCCGGCACACAATGGGACCTGCCATTCGGCTGGGCCCCTCCCACCTGGATCGCCATCGCAGGCCTCGAAAAAGTCGGCGATCTTACCGACGCGCGCCGCATCTCACAGGAATTCAGCCACACCATCCGCGTCAACTTTGACCACGATCACACCATCCGGGAAAAATACGATGTAGTGCACGGCTCGTCAGAAATGAGCATTACCACCGGATACAAGAGCAACGAAGTCGGTTTTGGCTGGACCAACGCCGCCTATCTCAAGATGCAGCAGTTGCTCGTACATACAGGAGAAAAGAGTGAGCAGACAGCATCTGGTCGTGGGTCTCGGTGAGTTGCTCTGGGACCTCCTCCCCACCGGGAAAAGGCTCGGAGGAGCACCAGCCAACTTTGCCGTCATGTCCGCCCGTCTCGGCAATCACGCCGTCATCGCCAGCCGCATCGGTGCCGACGCTCTCGGCGACGAAGCGCTCGCCCGCCTTTCCGCCTTTCCCGCAGACCTTGGCTACATTCAGCGCGACACGCAGCACCCAACCGGCAGCGTTTCTGTCGCCCTTCACGACGGCCAGGCAGAGTACATCTTCGAACGTCCCGTCGCCTGGGACTTCCTCGCAGCCACCCCGCAGTGGCTCACGCTCGCCCGGCACGCAGACGCCGTCTGCTTCGGTACCCTCGCGCAGCGTGATGAAGACTCGCGCAAAACCATCGCTGCCTTCCTCAGCGCCACGTCTCCCGATTGCCTTCGCATCTTCGACGTCAACCTGCGACAACCTTTCTTCAGCGCAGAAGTGCTCTCCGCATCCCTCAGCAAAGCCACTCTGGTCAAGTTGAACGACGCTGAAATGCAGCAGGTACTCGTCCTGCTCGGCTTCAGCTCCGGGTGCAGCACAGACGAAGCATCGCTGCTCCAGGGCGCAAAACTGCTGCTCAAACACTTCCCCGTGCGCCTCGTCTGCATCACCATGGGTCCGCACGGAAGTCTTTTAGTCACGCAACAAAGTCATCACCGCCACCACGGTTTTCCCGCAACCGTGGCCGACACCGTAGGCGCAGGCGACGCCTTCACCGCCGCCCTCGTCCACTATTACCTTCAGAATGCCCCGCTCACCGTCTTAAACGAAGCCGGAAACCGCTGGGGATCCTGGGTGACCTCCCAACCCGGTGCCATGCCCGACCTGCCCCCGCAAACCCAGAAACAGATCGAAACCAGCATCCAGCAAGCCACCACCATCTCCTGAGCCAATTGAAGCTGTCTATTACAGTGAAGTAGAAAACTCGCCGCCGCACGCAAATCTGTCTAAGAATCACGAAGCCAGGGCCGTCAACTTGGGCTCAAAGAACTGCTCCACTGCATCCAGAATCGCCTCTCCGGTCTTCGACTCGTAGATAGACTTCCGCAACGAAGCCCCGCCCGGCGCGCCATGCGTAAACCATGAGGTAAACTGCTTCATCTTGCCCTGGGCCTCAGGGTGACCATCTTCCATCAGCATCTGGAAATACGTGCGGATCATCCGGTAGCGGTCCATGTCCGTCGGCTGGTCATAGTGCCCGGTGGCCGTGTACTGTGCAATCTGGCGAAAGATCCACGGATTCGCAGGCGCGGCGCGCCCAATCATCACTGCATCGCAGCGGGTCTGCGCCACAAGAGCACACGCGTCTTCCGGAGTGCGCACATCCCCGTTTCCAATCACCGGAATGCGCACCGCATCCTTCGCTGCGGCAATATACTCCCAGCGTGCCTGGCCCGAATAGCCCTGCTCGCGCGTGCGCGCATGGAGCGCCACTGCCTGCAGGCCGCACTCTTCCGCCAGCCGCGCCAGCTCCACGCAAATGATGTGGTTATCATTCCAGCCCAGGCGAAACTTCACCGTAAAAGGAATCGTCACCGCCGCGCGCACTTCCTCAAAAATCTTCGCAATCAGCGGAAGGTCGCGCAACAGCCCGCTGCCTCCATTGCACGCCACAACGCGCTTGGCCGGGCATCCCAGATTGAGGTCCACTATATCAAAGCCCGTCTCTTCCACAATGCGCGCCGCATCGGCCAGCGTCCCTGGGTTTGAGCCAAAGAGCTGCGCTGAAATCGGATGCTCGTCATCGTAAAAGGTCAGATACCGCTTGCGCTTTGACTCGCGCATCCGCGTCAGCCCGTCCGCCGAGGTGAACTCCGTCATAATCAGCCCGCAGCCCGACTGCTGGTTCGTGATCTCCGACTCGACTGAGGTTCCCGGGCCCGCCTCTGCTGAAAAGACGCTGGCATTGCGAATAAAACGGCGAAAGACCGTGTCCGTCACCCCAGCCATCGGCGCCAGCACCGTCGCCGGAGCGACCGTTACATTGCCAATCTGCACAGAGGCAGGTACACGCACACTTTCCGGCATCGCATGTTCACACGGATTGTCCCAGTGCTTCTTCATAGCAAAGCCTCCGGCCAGCGGAGGCTTGTTTTCATCCATCCATGCTTCAGGTAGAAGCACCGGGGCTTCTGGCCCCGTAGAATGGGATATCTCTCTGAATCCGGTTACTTCGCGACAGTCTCCGCCTTGGCGTACTTACGGCGGAAGCGCTCAACGCGGCCCGCAGTGTCCACCAGCTTCTGCTTGCCGGTAAAGAACGGGTGGCAATTCGAGCAGATTTCCAGGTGAATGTCGCCCTTATGGGTCGAGCGGGTCGTAAAGGTGTTTCCGCAAGCGCAGACCACCCGGATTTCCTGATATTGAGGATGAATACCTTGTTTCGGCATGATTCAAAAAACCTTTCGCTGCAATCTTCTTATTTTAAGGGCATGGAGCGCATTCTGCAATGGCGGGTTGTGTCACAGTTCAGGTTTGTTTTGAAGGAACACGGATGAATTAGCCATGCCGATCAAAGTGAAAAGAAAGGTGCTTTTAGCCCCAGAGGGAATTTGGAAATTCAAAACTGAGACACTGCGCAATAGCGGCGTGAATTTCCGAGCGCCTGGACATATGTCATACTGAACAGGGCCCCTCCCACAAGCCGGGATGGCGGAACTGGCAGACGCAGCGGACTCAAAATCCGCCGACCCTTGCGGTCATGGGGGTTCGACCCCCCCTCCCGGCACCAATACAATAATCATCTATAAAGTATTGTAAATACAGCAGATTGCGGCGATAGGTGCTCTGGTCTATTTGACCATTTGGAGTGGCCACGCGAACTGTACCGGTAGCATTCGGTACAATTTCAGTACAGTGCTGCTGCCGAGCACCGTACTCACAAAAATGGCAACCATTGTCAAAACGCCTTCAGCCACCTGGAAAGCAGTGGTCCGTAAAGCCGGATGGCCTACGAGTTCGAAGACCTTCCGAACAAAGCGAGATGCTGAAGACTGGGCACGTCGAACTGAAGACGAGATGGTTCGCGGCGCCTATATCAGGCGCGCAACAGCCGACCGTCTGACGATCGAAGCTGCGCTCGATCGCTATCTCAAAGAGGTGGTCCCTACAAAGCGGCTGAGCACTCAAGTTGCGGATGTGAAGCGGTCGACAATCCTGATTGAGCATCTGGGTAAGTACTCACTAGCTGCGCTCACTCCAGAGATCGTGGCAAAGTTTCGAGATATGCGTCTGGCAGGAGAGGATCGCCGCAACAAGCACGGTAAACCGCAGCCGAGAACGAACAACACAGTGAGGCTAGACCTTGCTCTGCTCGGTCATCTTTACACCGTTGCCATCAAAGAGTGGGGCGTCGGCCTTACCGCGAATCCAGTTTCAAATATCCGTCGCCCTGCACCCGGATCAGGCCGTAATCGGCGATTGTCTCTCGATGAAGAACAGAAGCTATTGTCAGCAGTCGAAAAGCACTCAAACCCCATGCTTGCGTGGATCGTTCGGATTGCACTAGAGACAGGGATGCGTATGTCGGAGATCGTGGGCTTGCGAGTGAATCAGGTGGATGTGGACCGAAGGATCGTCCGTTTGCTTCATACGAAGAATACGGAAGCTCGCACAGTGCCGTTAACCATGAATGCGGCTGATGTCTTCAGGCAAGCACTTGCGCACCCGGTGCGACCGGCTGATACTGATCTCATTTTCTTTGGAGAGCCTCGCAAGGATGGCACACGCGGGCCTTACAGCTTCGATGGGGTATGGCAAGAAATCAAGAGAGCTCTGGGCATTAAGGACCTTCGCTTTCACGATCTAAGACATGAAGCAGTCAGCCGTTTTGTTGAGGCTGGCTTCTCCGATCAGGAGGTATCAGCCATCAGCGGCCACAAATCAATGCAGATGCTGAAGCGCTACACACATTTGCGTGCTGAGGACCTTGTAGTGCGTATCGATGCACTCACAAAACGCCAAAAAACAGCGTCTTCTAAGTCCTCGGAGAAGCAACATGCACGGTAAGAAGAGCCTAAAAACCGCGCAGTTGATTCAGAAATATGCTCCTTGGTTCAGTTTGAGCAAGTACGAGGGGGTGAAGAATCTCGGCGCTATTGGCTGGGCCTGGCAAATAGCGGTCAGAGTCGATCTTCAGGCATTGTCCCCGGCAACTCTGCTTCGAGGGAGAATGATTGCTACCAGCTCACTTCAGGCCAGCTTTTATGAATTGCTCGCTTTACTGTATGAAAAGCCACTTATAAACGAAAAAGAAATCTCCAAAATCCTTACGAGCAATCATCCATCTTTGCCTGGAAGCTTTGCTTCACTCGCAAAACTCAATCGGTACGGGCATGGCGTTCACCCTCTCACTGTGCTGGACTGCATTCGCATCGGTAAAGACTTACGAGAAGATTCACAAGAACGAATCGATGCCGCAATGGAATCGCGGAGCCAAAATCGATCAAGCATGGAGCTTACTGGTGATCCTGGCTGGCACGAAAGGGAAACCGAAGAGGTACTGCATGAACCAGTCAAACTTCATCTCACTTCGCAGCATGTACCCAACCAAACTGTCTTTCTGACAGTAAACCTAAGCCTGCCGCCAGAGCTTCTCATTAGGCAGTTCAAAGAGGTGATTTACCAGCAACAAGAGGACTGCCTGTACAAGCCAGCCAATCCGAAACAGGATAAGAAACCTGCTCTTCCCAAATGGGAGAAATCAAAAGTCCTCCCATACATTGATCTCCTCTTTTGGAGGAGTCGTCTTGAAGACGTTTCTCTTCGGAAAAGTTTCAATGACGCAGTGATGGCACATCTGCTTGAGATGGATGATCCGGGTTTGCTACGGACGACCAAGACTCATCGAGACGAACTCCTGGATCCTCTAGGTCCTGTCTTTGCTGGGCTCATTGAAGCCGCCATCAGTGAAATGCGTGGACCAGTGCCTCTGACTAGGCAGAGCAGAAAAAAGCGTCACTGAAAATTGCAAAAATAAAAGTTAGTTTTTGCCTCGATCACGAAAGCTCCGCGATCTACCGTAGATCCAGATTACGCAATCTGGGCAGATGTTTACGCGTGCAACAGCATTGCTTCGCTAAATATCACTCCTGTACGGAGGTATTCTCGTGACTACGGAAGAAATACTCGTTCAACGCTATGGGGCAACGATGTCCTTTGGCGATCTGGCCGAGGTGCTTAAGAGCAAAAGTCCAAATGCAGTTCGAGTGAGACTGCATGGCAGGTCTGTCGCTTCTCAGAAGCTGCGGGGCATTCGTAAGCAGCATGGACGCCGTGTTTATTTCCTCACTGTGGATGTTGCTGCGTTACTCGTCCAAGGAATTGCCGAAGACGCTCGGCGATGAAGAACCAATATATTCTCCGAGGCTCTTACGAGAGACTGCCCAGGCGGATGACCAGCATATTGGGAACAGTAGCGGGCATAGTCCCGGCCAAGGGATGATGTAATGCACAATCGACAGCTCCCTGTGCAGCTTCCAATTTGGCCGGAGAAGGTCCGCGGTGGTCCCAACCCATTCCTCCGAAGCGCACTCTTCGCAGGCGTTCCATCGCGGTTCCGAAAGATTCTTGAAACTCGAAAATCAGCGGCGGATGAACCCGAAGGAGTCATGGTCGCAGCTCAGCAGGGAATATCCATCCGGTACACGGGGACTCAACTCAATCAGTACGACGCCGACGTATTCTTTGAAGTGCTCCACCGTGCTCGCCGCTCCCCTCTGGGAGAAGTGGCGCGTTTCAGTGGTTGTAATTTTCTTCGATCCATCGGACGCGGGACTTCCGAGAGCGAATATCAGGACCTCGATACTGCATTGCGCCGGTTGAAGAGAGGCCTGGTTGATGTGAAATGGACGACTCGAAGCAAACGACTCGCCTATACAGGGAGCCTGCTGGATGACTTCGAGCGCGACCTTAACACTAAGGAGTATTGCGTCTCTCTGTCTCCTAAAATCAAAACACTCTTTGAGTCATCAAGCTTTACCCATATTGAGTGGGATGAACGTCAACGACTTTTGAGAAATCCCTTGGCCCAATGGCTCCATAGCTACTACTCCACGCACGCAAAGCCTTTCAGCGTGAGTATTGCGTTTCTCCAACAAACCTCCGGGCAGGAATCTGCTCGTCCGCGTGATTTTGCTCAATCCCTGCGTCGCGCACTCAACATACTGCAAACGGAGCTTGGATGGTCCGTGGAGTGGCTGGAGGGCAATCTAGTGAAGATCACGCGCTCTCCTTCAAATACTCAGATTCGGCATCTCGGCCGTAAAGCTGCTCGTAAACAGTCGCTCGAAATTGCTAATAGGCCGCGATCTGCACCGCCAGTTCTGAGATCATCGCCAATGGCAGGCACATGGTTGACTCATTTATCGGACTCTCCTGCTCACAGAGATCAAGCGGGCGAGGAAGGCCTGGTTTCCGTCCGAGAAATTCTTTCAGCGCACTTCCGTTGAATATAGAGGATCGGGTTTCATTCGCTCCTTACAGCGCTTGCGCTCTCTGTTTTTACAGGCGTATCGCGCTTAAGAAGTTTTCCGCAGACTGTGGATGGTTCGGGTTTCACTCGCGCCAGATTCGAGTTTCATTCGCGCGCCGCTCGGGTTTTACTCGCGGAAATTCGGGTTTCATTCGCACGATCACTACCGCATCCATCTTATTATCAATAATTTACACGGGTATTTTCGAGCCCTAATCCCTTCTAATCCCTATTTAATCTGTATTAATCCCAATGAGCCTACACCTCTTTTGAGGTACTTAAGTAAACCAAGTCCCCTGTTCTGACAAAAACAGCTTGCAAGATGAGCGGAGAAGTCGAATGAAAGTCAAAGGAATTAGTGTTGTGATTTCTAAATGGCGAGAGTGCCGAGAGAACATCAGATTGCCACGGTGAGGGCTGGAGAAGTTGCTGAAGCTCCAGAACCATTCTGGAACGGCCTCCTGGATTGCCCTAAAACCCGGAGAGGCCGTTGATTGAGGTAAGAAGGTGATGGGCGACAGAGCTGGAAAAGATGCTCAAGCATCTTGGTTCCGGCTGGCAGTTTTCAGTCGTCCATAATTGGCGTCTGGTCCTGTCAGTTGTTCTGTTGTTGATCGTTCTGCTGATGAAGCAGGCGCAACCCCGGACAGGCCGCAACCCGTTCCGGGCCTGGCTTCATCGCTCTCAGTATAAGCCAGCTTGCCAAGCGGGAGTCTCCGCTTTCAGCAGGACCTGTCACCTACCTACCGAGAACCTGCTTCACCCGCCACCTATACCTACCGAACCAAATACGATAAAGGGGAATCAATACTACCTATCCGATGGTTAATTCGACGACGGTGGGAGGGTTGGCGAGGTGGCGGTCGGTGTTGACGACAGCGCAGTTGACCAGGAGCGTGCTTCCCCATGCAAGCTCGTGACCGTGTCCGCCGTGAATGTGCCCGAAGACATGGAGCTTGGGTTTGATGCGTAGCAACGCGCTGATCAGGTGCTGGCAGCCATGATGCCTACCAAGAATGTCATTCTTGTCCAGAGTTCCATAAGGTGGTCCGTGGGTGATAAGCACGTCAGTGTTGCCCGGAACCTTATCCCACACCGCGCGGGTTTTTGCACTGTTCGTGGTGGCAAAAGCCATCGTTTCCATGACTGGCGTAATCGGAGAGCCCCAAAAACGAATACTCTCCAACTCGATCCCAGAATTTTCCAGATAGTGCGCGTTGGTCAGGAGCGTTCTGGCTTTCTTCGGCTCTTCCTGAAAGACCAGATCGTGGTTTCCAGCAATGACAATTTTGTGGCGATGGGGCAGCTCACCCAGCCAGTCGTTGAAGCCCTTCAGCATCTCCATTGATTTCTCTAACGGCTGAAAGAAGTTCGTCACGTCTCCCGCATGGATGAGTACATCTCCATCTGGGACTTGCACCTCACGGTGCAGACCGTGCGTGTCACTCAGGCAGATGATGCGAAGCGTCTTCGGTTTTGTTTTCCCTATGCCCCGCGCCATTCCCGAAAGCTCTTCTCCTTTCAGCTTCTTACTCTAAAACTACGATGTAAGTCCAACGTAAGCTCAGCATAAGCCCGACGTAAGCATTCATCTCGGATAAGCCAAACATAAGCTCACTGTAAGTTCGACGTAAGCTAAAGCGATAAAACCGCGTCGAGAGTGCATCAAAATGTGCCTTAGAGGAACATAAAGTAAATGACACCATTCGCCGCATTGTTGTATCTAACCACTTTTAGATACAGCGCAAGTTTGTCGGACAAATGTTTTGAACTTGTATGACATTTGACGCACACGATATAGGAGCTCTCTATGAGTAAGAAATGGGGTAAAAAGCCGAGAAAAGGTCGAACGGGCCGCTTCTCATTGCGTGTGGACGAACCCAATGCAGAACACATCGAGGTTCAGTCCAAGAACCCTCACTTTGGCAACAAGACGAATTATCTGAACTGGCTCATTGCCCAGGATCGAGCGGGCCGGGATGAGGGCTTGCGCGGATTGGAAGAAACCCTCGTCAAGACCATCAATACTCTCGAAAAAGAGATTCGGAATATTCGCATCAATGTTGCCACGTTGAACGCCTTTACTCATGCCTTTGTGAAGATGTACCTGGTCAATCATCCCGAAGCCGATCCAGACACTAAGCGGCTCGCACAGAGCATAGCAAAGGCGCGTTATCAGCGTTTGCTTGAGCAGGCGGCACAGGAGTTGTCCTACGGGGAGGATGAAGATGCTGATGAGGAGGAGGAATAAAAGTACCGGCACTGCATCCGGCAAAAAATGCTCTCTGTGGTGAGTCGAGCTATTTTGTTTTTATAGATGTTGACCGCTTTATGGAACCGGCAGAAAACACTTCTCTTTCCGTGCAAGGAGTGGTAAAAGATTCTGCATAGGGTTCCGTGATTCTTAATCGTGGATTACCCACCGACCAATAACTCATTGAATCCGGTTTCTACGCCGGATCGAGCCATATACTCGCAAATCCCATAGTCGTCTTTACAGCTTTGAACAGTGTGGATGTGCATCTGTTCGAGCAACGCGGAGTATTGGTGTCGAATGATGCAAAAGCAAATTCTCCACGAAGCATCTCGCTGTGAAGGCTTGCGTACAGTGGTGTGCCCTATGCACGCCCATGAGCATGAAAGGAGAATAGCCGTGGAAGCAAACCGATATACATTGCCTGGCAAGAAGTGCGTTGCATCGCTTTTGGCCATAAGCCTTGTCGCGTTGTTGGAACCTCGGCCTGCGAGAGCTGGCGGGGTCTTTCTCGGTGCGACGGAGATTACGCAGTTGTTGAACCATGCTGAACTTGTCTCGCAGTACATCCAGCAAGTGCAGCAATACGAAACACAGCTCCAACAATGGCAAAACGAAATCAAGCAGGCCGCGATGCTGCCGCAGCAGACCTTTAGCCAGGTCGAAGCACAGCTCGTAGGTTTGCAGTCAGTCGTACAGGGCGGAAACGCGCTCTCGTATGCAATGGCGAACATGGACTCGCAATTTACGTCCCGGTTCGCATCGTTGGGCTATCGGCCGGGCACGTCGTATGCACAACGCTACGCAACGTGGTCGAAGACCGCGATGGATACAACACAGAAAACGCTTGACGCTGCTCACTATCAAAACCAGCAAGTAGCAACGCAGGCGGCGCTTCTACAGCAGCTTCAGCAGGACGCGAAATCGGCGGACGGGCAGGAGAAGGCGATCCAGACCGGCAACGAGATCGCGGCGGAGGAAGCCAATCAGCTTCTCCAGCTCCGCGAGCTGATGATGGCCGACATCCAGAGCAAGGCCGCATTTCAGGCCAAGCAGATTGCAGAGGAAGACGAGCAAAAGCGCTCGGCTGGTTTTTACAACTCCGTTGATTTGTTTGATGGGCAATATGCGCGTCATCCATAGGCATTGAGTGGAGAAAGAAATGAAGAGTGTATTTATCGCAGTTATGGCAGCCTCTCTGCTGGTTGCAGTCGGATGCAAATCTGCAAGCTCGCCAAACTCGAAGATCGTTGCAGAAGTGGAAGCGGCTGGTTCGGGAAGGCTGGAGGGGCTTGATGAAGCCGCAATTCAAAACTGGCTTGCGAAGCACGATGACGTGGCAGCTAAGATTGGCCCCGAGTGCTCCGTCGTGATGAAGACTGCCACTGCGGATTGGGCCAGGACAACAGAAGGCGCAGTGTGTACGGCTGCGGCACGAGTTCTTTTTTATAAGCAGAAGGATTTGTTCAACGGGCAGTACGCTCAGCCGCAACCAAAATCGCAACCGGCCAAGTGACCTGAGGGAGAGCGATGATGAAGGCTTGGTTCAAGAATCATTGGCCGTTACTTTTCGTGGTGATGCTCTTCACGATCGCCGCAATATCCCCTGCCTCGATCTTCGCGCAGGCATCGCTTCCATCAAGCGGGGGTGAAACTCCCGGAGCGTTTAGCAGTGCTGGACCTTCGACCATTGCAAATACTTTTTATAGCGCTACGCAAAGCTGGATCAATGGATTGAAGGGTCCAGCGCAAGCCTTGTTCTGGGGACTTGCAGGAATTGATTTCACATGGACCTGCATCAGCCTCGTCCTTCAGCACCAAGAGCTGTATCCGTGGATGGGTGGGCTGATTCGCAAGATTCTGACGATTGGGTTCTATGCAACCTTATTGCAGAATGGCTCCGACTGGATCGCGGACATTGTTAACTTTTTTGTGAATCTTGGAGGTAGTGCGGGAGGCGTATCAGTAAGTTCTTTGAGCGCATCGGGCATCATGGGTGCGGGCATTCAGCTTGCCGGGCATATGCTGCATTCCGCAGCATCGGCATCTCAGACGGGTGCTGTGACAAACCCAATTACGCTTTTGATTTCTGGCCCTTCTTCGATTGGAACAACTTTATTTCTTTTTGCTGGCGCAGTTCTGATGGTGGGAGCGTACATGATAGTCGCTCTGCACTTTGTAATGTCGATGGTTGAGGCTTATGTAACCGTTGGCGCTGGCTATATTTTCCTCGGCTTTGGTGGCTCGCGCTGGACTTTGCCGTACACGGAAAAGTACCTCGGCATGGTTGTGGCTGCCGGGATCAGAATCATGGTCCTAGAGCTGCTGATTGGCTTGGGAAGCAATCTCTACCCGCAATGGGACCAGATGGCGCAGAAAATCTCCGCAATCCCTGACCTCATGGATGGCGGTACAGTCGGCGGCCAGTGGAGCGGCATTGAGTTGGAAGCAGCGCTTGTTACTTCCATCGCTATTTACGGCTTGTTGTGCTGGATGATTCCACGGCTTGCCAGCAATGTCGTGCAAGGCGGACTCTCCATGTCTGGAGGAGATGTGATTGCGAGCGGGGCCGCAGTTGCAAGTACAGGCTTGGCAGCAGCATCACTTCTGTCTGGCTCTTCTCAGTCATCATCAAGGGCAGTTGCAGAAGTAGCGCATGCCGCGGCCATGAAGGGCGCTGAGATGGGCGTGCAGCTTGGTATGGCTGCCATGACGGGTGGCGCAGGCGGGGCCGTAGCTGGCGCGTCAAATGCAGCAAGCATGAGCGGAGCATCTGGAGTTGGCAGAGCTGCTGGTATCTCTGCGATGGACGGCTTCACGCCTCCACCACCATCTGGCGGAACGCCTGACGCTCCAGGCGGAGGAAGTGGATCGGCGGGTGGTTGGAGTGACAGGACGCCGCCTCCTCCATCTTCTGTATCGGATGTAAACGATGCAGCTAGGGGCAGAGGTGTAGAGACCGGCGATCCAAGCCTCATCGGCTCCTCAAGCGGAGTTGAAGTGACAGCGCAAGAGTCGAAGGCCGCACAGACAGAAGGTGAGTTGGCCGCTTCTTCGGAAACCAGCGCGAATCAAAATGTATCGACGGTATCCGAAGCTGCCAGAGACGCAGGTGCGGAAAACGAAGCGAAAGAACCTGCGCCGATGAATCCGCAGGCTCTCTCTACAGAAACTTCTACGAATCCTGCGAAGGGCACTGAAATAAGTTCATCGTCAGGCGGAAATGGAGAAGGTTCAACCCCTCGGGCGCCGACAGGCAGGAGCAGCGCAAGTGGTGTCATCAATACGCTCAAAACAATAGTGAACGAAGGTGAGCGAGCACTCAACAAATTGCCGAACAGTGGCGGTCACGTCGGCGGAACAACACCAAAAATGGATCACGGTGAATAGGCTAGGTAGCCGGATAGATGCGGTAGGTATAGGTCGCGGGTGGAGAGCAAAGAAGCATTACCCGCAGAGAGCAGGTAAGGATGGAACATCAGCAAATAGTGCCGGAATTTGAGACTCCGCAGCAACGCCGAGCCGCCGTCGAGCTGGAGCTACAAATGCACGGACTGGAAGACGAGCAGCGCCAGATCGTGATGCAGGCCGTGGATTCCTACGTTGTCGAGACTATCGTTGCCAGCGCATCGGAGATGCTGACAACGAAGCGTGACGATGTGCGCTGGACTCTTTGGGATATTGAACATCGGGTGATGCCCGGTGCGCCCGTAAGCGGGGAAGAGATGCTTGCGCGTGTAACGGCGGCAGCCGCAACGCGCTCGAATGTCGTCGATAGCTATGACCGCATACGAAAGAAACTCGGCGAGAAACCAGCGTCAACGGTTGCGCCGGTGAAACCGGCTCCTAACAGCCCGTGGTGTAAGTAGCGATTTCCAGCACGGCTCTGAACTGTGCGAGGGCATCGCATTCGCGAGCCGGATTCCCTGACGCCGCGCATGCGGTCTTCCTG
>JAJPKO010000023.1 GCA_021323655.1 Acidobacteriaceae bacterium | reverse complement strand
TCAGGAAGACCGCATGCGCGGCGTCAGGGAATCCGGCTCGCGAATGCGATGCCCTCGCACAGTTCAGAGCCGTGCTGGAAATCGCTACTTACACCACGGGCTGCTAGGGCCGTAGCCGATATTGGCGGTTGTTCCATACCGGAAGGTTGTCCTCTGGAAAGCCACAAAGCCGAATGTTTTGTTTTTCTGAAACGGACCACCTACACTGAACCCAAATTGATTACGCTTGAGTGTATCCGGGCTGGATGCAAAATAGTTGCTGGCGTTCACGCCTCCATACCGCAGGTATTCGTAAGCCGAGCCATGGATTTGGTTCGTCCCGCCACGGGTCACCGCATTGACAATGCCGCCTCCGCGGCCGCCATATTTCGCGTTGTACGAATTCGTCTCAAATGTGAACTCCTGCACAGCATCAGGGTTCGGGAAGACGTTGGCCACTCCGGTGTAGGTATCTTCATTTAATCCTCCATCAAGATAGAAGGAGGTGGAATTCTCACGCGCTTCTCCACTGGCGGTAACAAAGCCCGCTGCTGCTTCTGGACGAGTTGCCTCCTGGTTTGAATAGGTATTGTTGCCGTTGTTGACGTGCTCGCTGGTATCTGGAGCCAATGCCATTAACTGCAGGATGTTCCTGCCATTGAGTGGAATCTGCTCGGTAAATTGTGGAGTGATCGCAAAACTGACAGTTTGGCTTTGAGTATTGACAAGTGGTGGCGCTCCCGACACGGTAACTTGCTGACGAACGGATCCGAGCGCGAGTTTGATATTTAGGGTTAGCGGTTGTCCCGCCTGAAGGACGATCTCTGCCCGCTCGAAGCCCTGAAAGCCTTGCACACTTGCGTGCAGTTCGTAATTTCCTGGCGCCAGGTTGGGAAGCAGAAAAAAACCGTCTGGATTCGACTGCGCACCTACGGATTGACCGGTTGCCATGTTTGTGGCTCTGAGCTGTGCGTTCGGTATCGCTGCTCCACTCTGATCGGTAACGACTCCAGAAATACTCGCCGAAGTGCGCTGTCCGAACAAGCTCATAAGAGGGCACATGAACAACACAATTGCCAGTGCTGGAATAAGATGCGCGGTGAACTTCCGAGCCCACAATGTAGCTGCAGAGCGATCAATCAGAATATGTCTGTGGCTTCTCATAATGGTTCTTCCTGTGGCTCTGTTGACGCGCGATCACGCTATCTTGACTGCTGGTCGGCTTCGCCCGGTCCTCTATACCGGCGATAGTTTTTTACGTCATAAGTAGTTTGGAGAGTCCCCTCGACCGTAATATTTACCGTGTGCCTTGCTTGTTTCTGATCGACTCCGTCAACCGCGAGCGTCACAGTATAAGCTCCATTTCGGGTATAGGCGTGATGAACGATTCGTCCTTCATCGCTTGTCCCGTCGCCAAAATTCCAAAGGTAGCGGATCGCTGGCGTTCCCAGCGAAGTTATATTCGCCTGGAATTCCACGTTCTGCCCGATTCGCGCTTCGCCTGGGGCCAGAATTGTTATGGAAAGCGCCTGCGCGGCTGATGAAAGATCGATCAGTTTAACCAGTCGGACGGAATGCGGCGCCTGATCGCGTATTCGCAACATGTCATTGTCGATTTCGACCTTTCGCCCGGGGTGGAAAACATCCGTACCCTCAATGTTTGTTCCATTTGCATAGCCAACTTCAGACAAAGCAAAATCATGGGATCGTTTGTGGTCCGTCCAGTTGAAGATCGCCAACATTGCCTGGCGGTTACTCTCTTGCAGAAAGAAGATGCTCGGCTGTTGATCTTCGGGGAGATAGGTCATCAGATCGACAGGGGTTGCCGAACGGCCAAGGCGCACCATATTGAGTAGATCAACATTCTTAACGAGTTGCAGCCGATCGGGTTGTGTTCCTAAAGTGGGCAGGTCATCCCCAATCTCGAACATGCCTCCGGCAATGGTTGCCAGCGTAATCGAGACCTCGGCTTCGTCAAGCGAGAGCGGAGCCCTCGATTGATGCCATGACTGGTCCGTAATCAATTGCTCGGAAACGGTAAAGGCGTCCGGGTCCGCGTCGTAGAAATTTCCATTCATGTAATAGCGCGCTGCGATGCCGGTGGCATCCTCTCGCATCCCCTGAAATGAATGACCAGTGTCAGTAGAAATCCGACCCAGCTCCGTGTAGCCAACTGCCGGCAGCATTGGACTGCCATCCTTATCAAGAAGCACATCCGGCCCGACAGCGTCACGAATCACTTTCAAACCGATCTGTTCTGCCTCTATCGCAGTCGTATTCGGACGATAGTGGAAGCCTTCGATTGCGGTATCGTCCATGAAGTCCAATTTGATGTACCGCACGTTCCACTCATGGGCGAGCGTGCGATAGGTTTTACTAAGATATGCTTGTGCCCCAGGATTGGTGGTATCGAGTACGAACAGTGCGTCATGGCTGCCCTCGACATAACCTATTTGAATCGGGTTTCCTTTCAGATCATGAACCAACCAGTCAGGATGCTTCTGGTAGACCCAAGCCCTTCTGGAGACACGAAATGGAGCGGTCCAGATTCCAAACCGCAAGCCTTTCTCCGTGACCTTGTATCCAAGCCGCCGGATCCCGTCAGGGAAGAGAGTGGCATTCGGCGTGAGGTATTCCCCATCTGCATAGGCATACCCTTCGTCAATATGAAAATAATTAAAGCCGTATGAGCGAAGATTCTGTGCAAGCCACTCTGCATTCGTAAGCGCTGTCACTTGTGAAAGGCCGAAATAATAGGCTGTCCAGCTCCACCATCCCCAAGGAGCCGGTCTTGAAACCAGTGCACGCCGTAGTTGGCGAATCATTTTGCCATAGGATTCAAGCTGCGCATGATAATCGCGGCTGACGGAAAACATGATCTTTTCGGAAGATAAAGGTTGGCCTGCGCGGACAGGCAAGGCAAGCTCTAATTGCTGCTCCGGAGGATTGTCACGCAGGGACTCCTTTTTCATGACTTCCGTCGTCCCCGTGCAGTCGACTGCGTAGGATAAAATTTGAGCCGATCCGGAACTGCTGTTTGTGGTATTCAGGTGATAAACTGTGAGCCATTTATCAGCGGTCATGGCTGAAATCAGAAGACTGTAGCGGCTCGAGCGGTTATAGATAAGCTGGCTCCCTACGGCAAAGTGTATCTTGGTCAGGTCATCAGAATAGGAATCTTCGCCCTCATACTTCTTGGCCTTACCGAGATCGAATATCTGTAATGGCGGACGGTCTTCACTATAGCTGTCGGAGAGAACGCGGTCGGAATCCTCAGGCCCACCAAGATTGACTCGCTGCTGCGCGTTAATGATGTCCAGCACTCGAATATCTTGGACAGTAAAAGACGATAGTCCGGGGTTTCTCACTTGAACCTGAACATCACCGAATGGAAGCTCGTCGTACACTTCCAGTGTGTAAGCAAGTTCTGGCTTGTTCGCGAGACCACTCAGCTCGACAGTGATTCTATGAACACTGCCCATAGTGTCCTGCACCCGTGACCGCGTAATCTTCGTGACAGGGTAGTCTGTGGACCATATCCAGCGATGATCAACCTCAACCCCAACACGAGAAGAAAATACAGCATCTCTCAGACCTTTTGCCGAAAGGCGAAAGGTTGCGCCGCGAGCGCCCAATGAGACTGAGATGGATTGATTATGTAAGGTAGCTTCAGTCCCGGGTTGTGCCGCGGCGTATACCCAGGAGCCTACAAAGATGACAATAGCGTACAGAGAGGAACAGTTCTTTCGCATGTACATGGATTACAGTCCTTTAATCCAATGCTGCGCATTGGTGTGATAGATCTTTTCCAGCACGGACTGCGGGAGCTTTAGGCCTGTCACTTTTCTCCCATCCACTTCGAACGAGTCTCCAGTTGCGAAAAATCTCCAGTCATCGAGATAGGTGGAGGTCCATTCTTTGATTGATTCGTGAATGTCAGCATCTGGCGCGATATCCAGATCGGTGCCATACAGGATGCGGTCTTGGTATTTGATAAGAAAGCTACGCACTTCCCGCTTCGGGCCAAACATCAGGTATTCCATCCGAGCAGCCGTATCGACCGCGAAGTTGGGATAGCGGTCAAGATCGCGACCTAGGCCTTCCAAATCCCTTTCCATGCTTCCAAGGTGGGCGCCGACAACCCGCAGCTTGGGGTTCTCGGCCAAAATATGATCGCGCGCTTTAAGGATCGCTTTCTTCGAGGGCACTCCCTTTTTCCCATACATGTGCCATTGTGGGTTTTCGATGTAATACTGCGAAAGCGGATCGGCTTTAACGTCTAACTTGCTCCATGCCAAATCCGGCTCAGCTAAATGTGCGATGAGCGTCTTATCATGCTGAGCAATGCCCTTATAAAGTGGTGCGAATTTAGGATCATCCGGCATGATGTACTTACCATGGCTATCCCTTATCTCCATGCCGACGTTTTTCCATAACTTCACCGCGATCGCACCATTCGCGAAATCGCGATCGATTTGCCGGATACTGGCTTCGCTAAAATCCTGGGTATCGAATTTGTACGGATCAAATGTAGTACAGAAGAACACATGGCCATCACTGGAATGCACCAGTTTCCAAGCATCGTCGATCTGTGGCTGCAACTCTTTACGATAGGAAAGAGTATCATCGACCACAAGGATGTTGAGCAGCGTCAAATTTGACTTGTCGAGAAAAATCTGAAATGCGGGGCTAGCCTTAAAGACGTGTACATGAGCGTCGATCGGGTGCAAAGCAGCGAATGCCTGCAGTTCGGCCTGTTCCGACGCGGAACTATTTGCACATATCGAAGGCGTGCTGGCAAACACAAACGTTAAGGCGGCGAGTAGTGTCGGCAGGGAAATAGACGGTTTTGTGAGATCGATCATATGCGATTCCTTGTTCAAAACAATTCGGTACAAGCACTGCGTTTGAAAAACTAAGACCGTGCCTCGCTAGTTTCTTGATACGCGTTCCAGCGGTCCACATATGCGCATAGAGCATTGAGGAAGAGCGCACCATTTGCCGCAATCAGGTGACGATCCTGTTTTCTGATATATCTACCCGCAGTAGTGATTGTTGACTCATCCAATTGAACTCCCTTTAGAAGGAGGCCTTCAGGCCGAATTGAACAATGCGTGGATCACCAGCTCCGGTGATCCTTCCAAAGCCGCTGTCGCTGACGATAGCGTCAGGATTGTTGAAATTAACGTTGTTGAATGCGTTATAGAGTTCACCGCGAAACTCCAGATAAACACGATCGGTGAGTTTTGTATTTTTAATAGCCGCCAAATCTGCATCGAAGAAGCGGGGACCGCGAAGGATACCTTTGCCGGTATTCCCATACGTCCCAAGGGGATTCGGTCCGAATGCGGTCGTAGCGAACCACTCGTTTACCAGTTCTTTGTGGGATCGACCTGTGCTCAGCACGGCACTTCCGAGACTGGAAGCGATGAGGTTCGCGCGATCGGCGCCTATTCCGCTTCCCGAATTATCCGCGCCGCTAAAGATGGTGAAGGGAGTTCCGGTGTGCCACCTTGCAATCGTAGTCAATTCCCACCCGTTGACGAATCTGTCTGCTAGCCGGGGTACGCGGACCCGGTGGATATCATAATCTCCATTGATCTTGAATACTTTGCTTATATCATCTGGAGAAGGCCCATAGTCGAAGGAGCGCCCGCAAGTACAGCTGTTGGTAAGCGCGAAGTTCCCTCCGGTAGGAGGAGCAAAATCATCCAGTGCCTTTGCCCAGGTGAAATTCGCAAGCAGCGATAAGCCGTTGGTCAACCTCCGGGAGACAGACGCCTGTCCGGCATTGTAGTTACTGTTGACCCCTGAATTGATGGAAGCAATCGATCCGTAATTCGGATAAATGGGCTGCCCAGGAGGGTTCAGCTGTAACAGACCATATTCCTGGTCTCCCGTTCCGTAGAGATGATGCCCATTATTGCCTACATACGAAAGGCGAAGAAGCCAGTTTGAACCGAACCCTTGTTCGAACGTTAGGTTATACGCCAAAACCATCGGAAGGCGAAAGTGCCGGTCAAAGATCTGCGTGAATGAGATACCGCCGGCAGAAAAAGTTGCACTGGGTCCGGGATTTAGCGGTCCGAATTGAGCAGGGAAAGGGTTTGCCAATCCTGCGCTACTGTAAGGATCGTCGAGGCTGACGTTATTGACGCTGATGATTGGTGCAAAGGGCGGTATTCCAACAACGTCTTGAAAGGCAACTGTATCTGGCGGCTGGTAATAATATCCGGCCCCGCCCCGGATACTGGATTTCCCATTTGCTTCAAGTTGATAGGCGAATCCAATTCTGGGAGCAAAATTCCAGAGATTGTTGAAAATGGAAGATGTTGGACATCCTGAATCGTGATGCTCGCCGCCAAAGAGCATTCCGATCGGCGCATTCGGGAAGCGGGCAGATTTCGCGCCGGGCACAAAACAAGCTACGCGGCCTTCACTGTCTGTATAGGGAAAGAACGGATCCCAGCGCAGTCCCGCAGTCAGTGTAAACCTCTTCGTGGCTTTCCAATCGTCTTGCACAAACAGGCTCCACCTGTATCCGGTGAAATTCATGAACAGGCCGCCGCCCTGAGTGAAATTGGAAACTGCACCTGAGACAAAATCCGCCAAGCTGCTCCCGGTCAATGCGTTGCTGAAATCAAACACGCCGCTTTGCTGAAACTGGTTCTGCATCGGGAGGCGGATGCGCGCAATTTCTCCGCCGAACTGCAACTGGTGATTGCCTTTGAGCAGCGAGGCAACCTCGCGCAGTGATTGATCAGACCTGGTCCAATTGCCGACTGGGACCGATGCAAGTGTGAAATTGCTACCAACGGTTATGCTTAAGACCGGCTCTGACGGCTGTGCTATGTTCACGCCTGCATTCGTCATCCCGAATGGCGCGTCGGAATGAACTTGACCATTCTGTTGTGTATATCCGTAGTAACTGCTTAACAGAAAGTGGGGTGAGAGTGTATAGATGTCGACTGCACTCACGCTTTTGAGCACAAGATGCTGGGCATCGCCCCTAACAGCCCGTGGTGTAAGTAGCGATTTCCAGCACGGCTCTGAACTGTGCGAGGGCATCGCATTCGCGAGCCGGATTCCCTGACGCCGCGCATGCGGTCTTCCTG
>JAJPKO010000016.1 GCA_021323655.1 Acidobacteriaceae bacterium | reverse complement strand
ATGTAGGGGCGCTCGGGGTCGCCGCCCTCAAAGGCGATTGCGACTTCATCGCCTACTTCGGGCAGCATGAGCGAGCCGCGCCCTGCGCCGGCATGGCCGGTAATCAGGCGTGCCCAGGTTGTTTCCGTCTCGTCCTGCCAGAAATAGCGCACCTTGATACGGCCCTGATTGTGCGGATCGTGATTGCTGACAACGCAGGCCGGGTAGATGCCGTTGAGCAATGGGCGCGACGGACGCGCAGGTTGCGACCAGCGCTGGGCGGGCGTGGCGGTGAAGGAGTTTTCGTAGCCTTTCGGCGTCCAATGGTGCGAGCAGGAGAGCACGCCGTAGGTGGCGTTGGCGCCGGGCAGTCCGGAGACGGTCACGGTATTGCCGGCGCACACCTGCGGCTCGCGGCTGATTCCGTGGCAGACAATGCTGGAGGCGAGAGCACGGCGCGATTCGCGCTGAAGCCGGCTGTTGTAATCGCCGTGCGTCACGGACCGGTGGCGTTCGGTCACGTAGGCCGCGGGCAGGCCCATGCCCTGCTGCTTTACGGCTGAGACCAGGGGGGCGGCGGCATCCCCGTAGACAGGCACATCGTCTGTCACGTCGGTGTGATACTGGCTTTTCATAGGGAGCGGGTCGTAGTGGTGGCCTTCCATTTTGAGGGGCTGCAGGGAAGCGCCGGAGCGCCACTCGAGAAGACCATATTCGCCTTCGCGCCACTGGACGGTGGGACCGCCCTGAAACTGCGTCTGGATCTCAATGCCAGGGCTGTCGCTCAGGCTGGGGCGCATCCATGCTTCTGTGTCATCTACAAGGCGGCGCACGAAGGCGAAGTCGCTCTCACCCCACTGGGCATAGCTCAGCTCCAGGCCAGCGGGCATGGCTCCGCCGATACTGAGGCCGTACTTTCCGGCGACCTGCTGGACGACGGCGCTGGCGGTTTTTTTCTGGAAATAGGCGTGGCGCGGGGCGCGATCCATCTTCCAGGTATGCGAGACCGCTTCAATAACTGCGCCATAACTTCCTGTAACTTCGAAGATAAGTTCAGCCGAAGTGATGAAGCCCGCGAAGATGACCTGCTCCTGGCCGAGAAGGCTGAAGGTGGAAATCCTGATTGGCTGGCCAATCATGTCTTCCACCTGGGGGCGTTCATCGGGGGTATTGCGCAGCTCGATGCGGCACGTCCAATGGTCATTGAGCGCCTGACGGACCTGAATGTCTTTCCAGAGGGTGTCTGAGACGGATTCGGAACTGATGTGGACTCGGGGATTTGCCATGGATTTCCTCTGTTACCAGCTTTTATTCCAGTGATGAAAAAGCGGCAAATGCCGCATGAATTTTCCTCACAAGAGATGTACACACGGCCCCAGCACAACGGGTGAATCAAAAGGCAGGCAGGAAGCAATCACAGCCAAATTAGTAAGGCCGAATCAGGATACCGAAAGCTGTACAGGAGCGCAATCGGCTGGTTAGGGAGGTGAGGTCGGCCGTGGCCTACACCAACGGGGCCCATGCCGCGCTGATCCACGGCAATGATGATTGTCGGTCAAACAGGAACGAATCAACGCGCATTAGGCAGAACCGCAGCCATACAATCGGCGGCAACCCATCTTAAGAAAGGCCTGCGATCATCAAAATTTCCATTGTTTCTATTTGCCTGCGCGGCCATAAATCCTGAAAGTGCTTATTGACGCACGAACCGATGTACGGGCAAGATGACAAGGTTTTTTCCTTATCTACTTATCCATACGGCCTAGCGCTTCTCCAAAAACGCTCAAAAGCGCCAGCCCGGCAGCCATGCCGCGCCGCGCTTCTTCCGATTTAACCTGCTTCCAAAGGCCCAGCAACGAAGGCGCTTTTTCATCCGCCTTGTGCAGCGCTGCATGAATTTTGTCCGGGTCGACCGACTTGAGCGTGTTGCCAAGGATCAGCAGAATACGCAGCGCAGTAATCGCCTCCCTGGAAGAGGCAAGGTCGGCAATCTGGTCCACCACGGTATCGCGTGCAGACAGTAATCCGGTCAGTAATTGAAGAACATCTTTCTCGTGCAATTGCTGCAGCAGATCATACGCTGCAAGAATGGCCTCGGCATGCTCCGCAGGAGCCTCCTGCACGCGGCGGATCAGGTCATCCCGCGAATCCACCGGATGAAAAGTTCTGAAATCGACAGCGACTGCCATATCTGTTTCCTCTCAGTGCTTTGTCTGAATCTGGACCAACTCCTGCGAGCCGGGCATGTGATAGTCCGCGCGCCTCCACTTGCGCTCCACTTCCACGCCATTCTGCGGGGTCGGTTTACCGGAGTAGCGGAAATTCAGCGGCTTCAGCGGATTACTGCCTTTCTTCGGCAGTATCTGGATGCGCACCGCTGTTTCCTTGAAGCCTGGTGTGTCCGTAGCCGGATCTGTATGCGGGCCGGTCAGCACGTTGATCGGGCCTTCCTGCGAAAGGTGCGGAAGGTATACCTGCCTGCCATGAACCCGCGTGGTCACAAGAACTTTAATTACCAGTGAGCCGTGGCGGCTGGTGACGCGCACCCATTGGCCGGATTCCAGCTTGCGCTCTTCCGCCAGCTCTTCTGAGACTTCCAGGAAACGCTCCGGTGTCTCCTCACGAATACCGGTTATGCGGTAAGTCATGTTGCCTTCATGGAAGTGCTCCAGCAGGCGGCCATTGTTCAGAAAGAGATCGAACTCGGCATCAGGCTGCTCCTGCGGCTCACGAAACGTCAGCGGATAGAAGCGCGCCTTCCTGTCAGGGAAGGCAAAGCCATCGAGATAGAGAATCGGCGAATCGGTGCCATCCGGAGCCACTGGCCATTGCAGCGTGTTATAGCCTTCGAGGCGCTCAAAGGAGACGCCGGCATAGAGCGGCGTGAGCGATGCCAACTCCGCCATGATTTCCGATGGATGCTGGTAATTCCATTTCGCGCCCATGCGATTGGCAATCTCCTGCGTGATCTTCCAGTCGGCGCGACTGTCACCCAGCTCAGGCAGCGCTTGATAGAGACGCTGAATGCGCCGCTCCGTGCTGGTGAAGGTCCCGTCTTTTTCAATTGCAGGAGCTGCAGGCAAGACTACATCGGCGTAGCGGCATGTTTCGGAGAAGAAGATATCCTGCACCACGAGAAAATCGAGCTGCTCAAAAGCTCCGGCAACATGGTTCGCATTCGAGTCGGCCGAGATCATGTCTTCGCCTGCGAGATACATGGCGCGCAGCTTGCCATCGTAGATCGCATCCACCATCTGGTGGTTGTCGAGACCGCGATCCCGCGGAAGAGCAACGCCCCATGCCTTTTCAAACCTGGCGCGAATCTCCGGATCGGTCACGGACTGATATCCGGGATAGTTATTCGGCATGCCGCCAATGTCGCTCGCACCCTGCACATTATTATGTCCGCGCAGAGGATAAGCGCCGCAGCCGGGACGCATATAGTTGCCCGTCGTCAGCAGCAGATTGCTGATAGCAGTAGAAGAATCAGATCCCATTGTGTGCTGCGTGATGCCCATGGCCCACAGCGCGCACATGGAATCTGCCCTGGCAATTTCCTCCGCAACCTGGAGCAGCGTTTCGAGCGGCACTCCGCAGATGCGTGACGCGTATTCCATGGTGAAAGGAGCAAGGCTCTGCTTGTATTCTTCGATGCCATTCACCCACTGCTCAAGGAAGTCGAGCTTCGCATGGCCGTTGTCGAACATGTAGCGGCTCATGGCGGAGAGCCATACAAGATCGGTGCCCGGACGTGGCCGGAAGTAAATATCGGCGCGCCGGGCCATCTCATGCTCGCGCGGATCGGCAACGATCAGCCGCTGCCCAAAGAGCTTGTGCGCCCGCTTCACGCGTGTCGCCAGCACAGGATGGCTCTCGGCAGTATTGCTGCCCAAAACCAGGACCAGCGCAGACTTTGCAATGTCCTCAATGGAGCCGGAATCGCCGCCGTATCCCACCGTGCGGAAGAGGCCAACCGTTGCAGGCGACTGGCAATAGCGCGCGCAATTATCGACATTATTCGTGCCAATCACGGCGCGGGCGAACTTCTGCATCAGGTATCCATCTTCGTTCGTCGCCTTGGAAGAGACGATCACGCCGATGGCATCCGGACCATATTGCCGCTTGATGCTGCCCAGCTTTTCCGTAACCAGCGTGAGCGCTTCTTCCCAGCTTGCTTCGCGGAAGGTGCTGCCTTCGCGGATCAGCGGTTTCTGCAAACGGTCTTTGTGATTCACGTAATCCCAGCCAAACTTGCCTTTCACGCAGGTAGAAATGGCATTCGCATCTCCGTGCAGCGGCTCGACCTTGAGGATCCTGCGGTCCTTCGTCCAGATATCGAAGCTGCAGCCCACGCCGCAGTACGTGCAGACCGTCTTCGTCCGCTTGATCCAATCTTCGCGCATCTTTGCTTCTGCCTGTGAGACCTGCATGATCGCGCCATAGCCCATCTCCGGCTCGACCGCCTTTACAACATCGATCATCTTGTCGAGCGCGGTCTTCGGCAGGGAAGTCAGATAGCCCGCTTCGCCCAGCATGGATTTTTCCATCAGCGCATTGCATGGGCAGACCGTCACGCAATGCCCGCAGGAGACGCAGCTGGAGCCGCCAATCTGCATGCCTCCATCCCACAGCACGCGGGGACGATCCAGCTCCCATCCAATCGAGAGCGTCTCATTGACCTGCACATTCTGGCAGGCCTGCACGCATAGCCCGCAGAGAATACATTGGCTGGGATCATAGCGATAGAAGGGGTTGGACATATCCACTTCGTAGGGCTTGGGAGTGAAAGGATGCTCCTGGTGCTGCACATGCAAAGCGAGCGCCGTGTTGTGGAGGCGGCAATTTTCATTGTTGTTGTCGCACACCGTGCAATACAGCATATGGTTGCCCAGGATTACGTCGAAGGCTTCGGCCCGCGCATCTTTGGCCCGCCTGGACTCAGTAACCACTTGCATCCCCGGAGCAACCCTTATTCCGCACGACCGTGCCAGCTCGCCATTGACCTCGACTATGCAGGTATCGCATGTCTGGATGGGCCCCATCAATTCTGAGTGGTAGCAGATATGTGGAATCTCTTTGTTGCGAAGGACTGCTTCGAGAACCAGCTCGCCTTCTTTGGCTGCGACAGGCTTTCCATCAATGGAAATATGGACTTCCGTCTGTGCTTCTCCCAGCTTCGCTTCAAGCCCGACTACCGTAGCGCTCATATGTCCAGCCCCCTTCGCAGAACGTTTCCCCGCCCATTGTGGCAACCTATCAATATATGCCATATGCCGAAACACATATGCCATATGCCGGAATAGGCCGGATGGTAACTTTTCAGTTTCTCGAAACAACCAGTCCGGTATTTGTAATTTCTTGCGCTTTTTGTGAGAAACCCATCTTGCCCCTTGAACTATCATTTTAAGAAGTGCGCAGCCTGCCACAAAGATGCTCTGGCGGTGTACATAGCAATACGGTATAGATCAATTTGCAGGGGCGCGACCTCAGCCACATTGCAGAGGCCTGGTTCTCATGCCTGGAGCGTGCCGCGAAGATGAACAGAACAGCATCGGATAGAACCCGGTCTCTGCTTGAGATTCCTGTCGAAAAGGTGGAGGGAGCAATTTCTGTATCGGTGCCGGATGCCATCGCCATCGAGGAACCGCTGGAAATTCAGCTTGTCTATGGCTCGGAGCATGCCCGTATCTCCCGGCCGATCACCGTTACCATGCGGACGCCGGGACGTGATTCAGAGCTGGCTGTGGGCTTTCTTCTGGCCGAAGGCGTGATCCGCGACGCAGCCGATATCCTCAAAGTGCAAAATGCTTTTGATCGTGCGGAAATTGAAAGCGATTCTCCTTCCCGGCTGAATACCGTCCGCGTCGAGCTTGCTCCCGGCGTGCAGGTCAATATCTCCAGCCTGGAGCGGAATTTCTATACCACTTCAAGCTGCGGTATCTGCGGCAAGGCGTCGCTGCTGGCTTTGCGCTCCGTATGTCCGCCGCGTTGCAAGAACAGCTTTGTGATCTCTGCCGAAACCCTCTACCAGTTGCCCGCAAGGCTGCGCGATGCGCAGCAGGTATTCGATAGAACGGGCGGCCTGCATGGAGCCGGGCTCTTCGATGCTGATGGAAATCTGCATGCGCTGCGCGAAGATGTAGGCCGTCACAATGCAGTCGATAAGCTGCTCGGCGCGGAATTTCTTGCAGACAGGACTCCGTTGCACGACAAATTGCTCCTGCTTTCCGGCAGGGCCAGTTTTGAGCTGCTGCAGAAGGCTGTGATGGCGGGACTGCCGATGGTAGCGGCGGTCGGCGCTCCTTCGAGCCTTGCCGTGCAGGTGGCACGCGAGTTCGATGTCGCACTGGTCGGCTTTCTGCGGGACAATCGCTTCAACATTTATCACGGTGCGGAGCATATAAGTACGCACATAGGAACGGCAGTATGAAATTACGCATCAAAGGAAACTCGTTGCGCCTGCGGGTCACTCGCTCTGAGCTTGCCCGCCTGCTGCGGGGAGAAGAAATCGAGGAGACAGTCCGCTTCGGTCCGTCTCCGGAAGCCAGGTTGAGTTATGCACTGGTTGCCAGACAGCAGAGCCCTCCTGTAAGTGTGGACTGCAACCTGCCTAAATTGACAGTCGCCCTCTCAAAAGAACAGGCAAAAATCTGGAGCAGCGAAAGCGAAGTAGGCGTTTATGCAAGCCTGGACGCCGGCTCTGCAGGCCCGTTGGAAGTGATCGTTGAGAAGGACTTTGCCTGCCTGGATCGCAGTGATGAAGATAATGCGGACACTTTTGCTAATCCGCACGCAGGCCAGACTTGTTAGATTGTATTGACATAGAACGATGCGCCAATAAATGGATTTGATTTTGCATCATTGCCATTGTCATTCTGAGCGAAGTTGCCGCCGTCAGAGGCCTTCAGTTCTTCCTTTCCCATTGCCCAATACAGAGAATTCTTCTCCTTCACCACTACTATGTGTGGATACGACCTAATGCCTGTCAACCCCAAACGATGAGGACATTTCGCTAGGCGAGTAGCTGGCGCACACGCCATAGCGCCTGGTCGATCAGCACATCGGAACCGGTGAAGATTTCCTCGATAAAGATTTCCTGCAAAGAAGTCATCATCACCCCGGAGTAGTTTTATGAACTCCGAGTTGACAGGTATCCACTTTTCTTGCTCTCTTCATCACTTAGCGGGCAACTCCTGCCAGCATAAATTCTGAGGTAAGCAAAATGAAACGTTGGGGTATTGCCTTTGCAGGCGTTATCTTACAGGTGGTTCTGGGTTCGGTTTACGCCTGGAGCGTCTTCCGCATTCCGCTTTCAAAGCAGTTCCACTGGAGCATTTCCCAGGTTACTCTCACTTTCACAATCAGTATTTTCACGCTGGGCGTCGCAGCTTATTTCGGCGGCGTCTGGATGAAGCAGGCAGGCCCGCGCATCGTCGCCGTCACCGGCGTGTTTCTCTACGGATTGGGGACGCTGCTGGCTGGCATTTTCGGCGGCCAACTCTGGTGGCTGTATGCAAGCTACGGCATCATCGGCGGCATCGGACTTGGCTTCGGATACATCGTCCCCATTGCTGTGCTGGTGAAGTGGTTTCCTGATCGCCGCGGCTTGATCACAGGCATTGCAGTTGGTGGCTTTGGAGCTGGAGCACTCGTCGTCGCGCCAACGGCCACGCGGCTGATGCAGCTCAGCGGCGTGCTGGCGACCTTCCGCTATCTCGGTATTGCATACATGGTGATCGGCATCATCACTGCATGGTTTATGCAGAACCCTCCGGAAGGCTGGCTGCCCGCAGGCTGGACACCATCGGCGCGGCAGACATCCGAGCGCTCCGTCAAGGACTACACCATGGGAGAAGCGCTGCGGACCTGGCAATGGTGGGCGCTCTGGCTGATCCTGTTCCTGAACACGTCAGCAGGCATCTCGCTCATCTCGCAGGAGTCGCCTGTCTTCCAGGAGCTTGCTAAAGTCACGGTAGTCATTGCCGCTGGCATGGTTGGCATCGTCAGCATCGGCAATGCCGTGGGCCGCGTCTTCTGGGCATTTGTATCGGATGCAATCACGCGCCGCATCACCTTCATCATCATGTTTCTTTTACAGGTGGTGCTCTTCTGGCTCCTGCCGCAGATTGGCTCTGCACCCGTGTTGACGCTCGTCGCCTTCATCATTCTGATGTGCTACGGCGGCGGCTTCGGAACGATGCCTGCCTTCGCAGCCGATTACTTCGGCTCGACAAACGTAGGATCGATCTATGGACTCATGCTGACAGCATGGGGCGCGGCCAGCGCCTTTGGTCCGCTGCTGGTAGCCCATATGCGGCAAAGCTCAGGGGCATACAACAGCGGATTCCACGCGCTTGCTGCCATCGTGCTCATATCCACGATACTGCCTTTGATTGTGCGTCCGCCTGCGAAGCGCGCCTGATTGATTCCATGTAGCTGTTCCAATAAAGAGCCGGAGCATTCGCTCCGGCTCAGGTGCCGAGAAAGTCGCTGTTTGAAAGGGCACGGCTTCAGTAGTGCCATGAAAGCTTTAGTCTGAAGTCCCACTCTGTGTAGCTGAATGAAATCTGCTCCTGGAAACTTTACCGCGCATAATCCTCCGGATGGAAACGCATCGACGCGGCGGAAAACTATCCGGAGCCTGCTGGCCCGCTCGCCCCTCCGCCAACTTCACTCTTGCCCCTTCTGTGGAAATCTACGCATATAACACAGTAGTAGGATGGTGGTCATCAAATCCGGTCACGCTCGGAGGTTGCATGTCTCACGATAGCTGTCTGATGTGCGGACTGAGTCTCATCCTTGTTCCTACCATTGTGTATGGCGGTCTTACAGTACTGGGAGTTGTTACAGGCGGGGCCTATGGAGCGCCTTCGCCGCAACTTTCTGATCAGCAGACGATGCTCTATCGCGCCGGACACGCGCACGCCGGCGTTCTCACGATCCTTGCGCTTTTTATGCAAATTGCAATGGATTCTGCACGTGTCGCGCCTGGTCTCGTCTGGCCGGCGCGTATTGCCATCTTCGCTGTTCCGCTGCTTGTTTCAGGAGGATTTTTCGGAGCGGCGCATCTTCCGGCATTGCGCTGGCTCCTGTATCTGGGAGCAGTCCTTCTAATTATCGTGACGCTTACGGTTGGCATCGGACTGCTGCTGAACTAGAAGGAATTTATTGCGCCTTGTCCAGAAGTGCCAGCACGTCCTTCCATGGCACTGGTCCATTGTGCATGGCATAGATCCGCTCAACCCGGGGTCTCTGGCGCGCGAATACGGCTTTACCTGCTCTCAGGGAAGCTGATTCATTCTAAATCGGCTTCCCTGTAAGAGCCGTACAAAGGCCTATTTACCCATGCTTTCTGCCTGTAAATACCTGATGACATCGCGGCGCTCCTCGGGCTTTGCAACGTGGAATTCCATGTTGTTTCCCGGAACGAGCGAATCCGGATCGGTAAGCCAGCGCTCCAGCGTCTTTTCATTCCAGACGATGTGTGCATTTTTCAAGGCAGGAGAATAGTCGAATCTGGCTACGGTACCTGAGGTTCTGCCGAAGACCCCATGCAGCCGAGGCCCTTCCCGGTCCTGCTCCATCGCGTGACATCCAGTGCAGCGTTTTTCAAATACTGTTTTGCCTCGGGCTGCATCCCCTTCGCCGGCAGGGTCTGCTGTGGGATTTGAATCGGACAGAGCGGATGTCCGCGCCCAAGACGTTAATTTCACCAAGTCAGTGCTTGTAATCTGCGCATCCCAGTGCATGGCAAGATACTGCGGGGGAGGCATCTTATGCGCTCGGGTTTCAAGGAGCATCTTTGTCTTGAGCGTCTCCTGTTCTTCCGGCGTATATTGCTCCCAGCGGGAGAGGTTCATCGCGTTCCTCGCCTGGATGATATCGCGCTCCATCAGCCAGGACGCCGGGGCAAATCTTCCATAGACCGGCGTTCTTGTCTGCATAGAGTGGCAGTCAGCGCATTTGGCAGACAGAAGATCGCGGACTTCCGGCGGCGCGCTACTCATCAGAGGCTGATGGTTGACTTGCTGCGCATGGATTCCTGCGTTGCCAAATGGATGAATAAAGGCAAGCAGAAACATGAGCGTGGCGATTGCAGTGCAACCGCCGATGATTGCTCGAATACTCCTCATGCTTTCTCCGCCAGAGGAGAATCGACAATTGCCAGATGGCTCTGTCCGGCGACATATCTGACCTTAGTGATCCCAAGAACGCTTTGCAGCTTGCCCGCATCCACCACCATGGGGCCGGCGTGTGGCGCTGATCCGGGGGCGGGCTGTGGAAAGGCTGTGGACGCGGCTGTGTGGAAGGCCAGATTTCCTTCTACCTTTTGCAATGTCTGGTGGATGTGCCCGTTGAGCACCGTGACAGAGCCAAACTTTTTCAGGTAAGAGAGCGCTTCCGCGCCGTCCTCTGTGCCCCAGCCCCACTGCGGATAGACCATCCAGAGCGGAATGTGGGCAAAAATCACGATCGGCGTTGAGGGCGAAAGGCCCGACAGATCATTTTTGAGCCAGCTTAGCTGCGCCTCACCCAGCTTGCCCATCGCATCAATCTGCTGCACGTTGTTAAGCCCGATGAAGTGCACGCCTTTATGGTTGAAGCTGTACCATCCGTTGCCGACTGTTCCCTTGCCGAAACGCTCGCGATAGAGAACGCCGTCATCAAGCGCGGTGTCATGCTCGCCGGGCACATAGAAGGTCTGGCCTGCTTTTGCGGTGGTGATGATCTGCTGGGCTGTATCGAATTCTCCCGGTTTTGAGGACTGCGTGATGTCGCCTGTGTGCAGCAGCAGATCAGGCTGTGATGGAAGCTGGTTGATCCGATTAATCGCCAGCTTCAGAGTTCCGGTAACATCCTGGTTGGCGGCTTTGTTAAATCCGATGTGACTGTCGCTTATCTGAACAAAGCTGAAACTGGCTGCCTCAGCATGCTTTTTATGGGCATCCGCTCCTCCGATAGCGGCGAATAGCCTGGAGGTGGGCACGCCGCCTGTGACTGTCCATACCAGACCTGTTCCTGCCCAGGCCATGCACTTGAGAAAATTTCGCCGGTCGATTCCGTCCTTTGCGATCTCAAATTCCTGGGCCTGATCCTGCTTCTGTTTACCCGCTTGCGTGTTCTTCATAAAGCTCCTCTGGGGATACAAACTGAAATTCGGAAAAACTATTCCGCATAATTTCTGGAATAATTTCGCTCAAGCTCAGTTTTCATCTGCAGAAGAGAAGCAAAGGATCGAGCAACTCGGATGACGCTGTTGCCCTGGAGGCGCAAACTTCACGAAGATGCCCCTGTTGCGTCCTCATTCGAGGACCTTGCTCTTCCTTTGCTTCCTGCGCTCTATAACCTCGCCTTTTGGCTGGCGCGCAACGCGCATGATGCCGAAGACCTTGTACAGGAGACCTTTTTGAAGGCGCTTCGAGGCTTTTCCGGTTTTGAAGAAGGCACGAATTTCAAAGCATGGATTTTTCGCATTTTGAGAAACACATATTTGACTTCGCGGAGTGGGCTGGCGGCATTGCGCACTGTAGCTCTGGAAGATGAGCTGGGCGAGCAGGGAGAGTCAGGGCAGGTCATTTATCGGGAGGGAGCAATTGAGCGGCAGACGCCGGAGTTGAATCTGATGCGTCTGGGGGATCGCGCCGCTATTCAGGACGCTATGGAAAAACTGCCCCCACCCTTGCTGGAAGTCGTTCTTCTATGTGATGTGGAGGAGATGAAATACAAGGAGATTGCCACGATTCTTGAGATTCCCATCGGCACGGTGATGTCGCGCATTGCACGCGCCCGCGGCTTACTGCGTCGTGAACTACAAGCCAATTCCATGTTTAGTCGGGATTTCCGCGCATGACTGACCATCTCTCTTTAACGACATTGAATGCTCTGGTGGATGGCGAGTTGTCTGCCGGTCAGCTTGCCGTAGCAAAGGAGCATCTTGATGCCTGCAATGCATGCACATCCAGCGCGCTAGCTCAGTCTCTGCTGAAAACCGCTATGGCAAAATCAGGGCAGAGATATCACGCGCCACCTGAACTAACGGACCGGATGAAGCGTCTGCTATCTGAGCAGGAAATTCCTGGCCACCGCCATGCCGTTTCATCAGGCGTACGGCTTTCCGGATGGGCTGCAGCGGCAATCATTCTGGTGCTTTTTGGCGGATGGATGTTCCTCGGACGCCATGCTTTGCGGTCAAATACGGCTTCGACAGAAAATGCGGCGCTGATGACTGAGGTCTGCGATCTGCATATCGCCACGCTGGCGGCGAACATGCCGCCGCAGGTGCTTTCCTCAGACCGGCACACGGTAAAACCCTGGTTTCAGGGCAAGTTGCCTTTCAGTTTCAACCTGCCTGAGAATCTTCCAGACGAGACAAAACTGGAAGGCGCAAACCTGACATATGTGCATGATCGGCCGGTTGCTCAGCTTCTCTACAGCGTTGGCCGGCATCGCGTATCAGTATTTCTGCAGGAAAAAACAGGCGAGAGCGGCACCAGCGATTTTCTGACGCATCAGTCCGGGTTTCAGATTGCCGGTTTCAGTACGCGGGAACTTGAAATTGTTGCCGTCAGCGATGTGGATTCTGCGCGATTGGCGGGCCTGATGGACATGATCAGGCGAGTACAGGTTTCCTGACTAAGCAAGCATGAGCACCGTGATCTCCGCTGACAATTCAGGCAAAAAGGCAGTCCCACGGTGCCGATTTCACGGTTCACACAGAGCTGCATCGGGCCTATCTGGAAGCGCCCCTCTGCATATCTTTTCCCCAACGGCGGCGGATTCATCGGCTCCGATTCGCTCATGTAGCGGCAATGACACGTATGGTTTCCCTCTTTGCTTCTCAAATCATTGAAAGAATGTGCCAGAGGCCCCCAGACCCGCACAGTATTGATTTCTGCTAATACACGTCGCGGTGATAGCGGTGATCATCTTTCAGGCGCAGAACGTACTCTTTGGCAGCGTCATTATCCATATGGCCTTGCTTTGCAACGATTGTGTGCAGAGCAGCGTCCACATCTTTTGCCATACGGGAGGCATCGCCGCAAACATAGATACTTGCGCCATCCTGAAGCCATGACCAGAACATGGGCCCTTGTTCCAGCATTCTGTCCTGTACGTAGATTTTGTGCTCCTGGTCCCGCGAAAAGGCCGTATCAAGATGTGTAAGATGACCATCGGCAACCATGTCTTCCAGTTCTTCCCGGTAGAGGAAATCATTCGCTGAATTTCTCTCGCCGAAGAAGAGCCAGTTGCGGCCCTTTGCTCCCGCCGCACGGCGTTCATGAAGAAACGCGCGAAATGGAGCAATGCCAGTGCCGGGACCAATCATGATGACTGGGGTGTCTGGATTTTTCGGCAAACGAAATTTCTTGTTTGGCTGAATGTAAATCGGTAGGCGCTCGCCCACGGGAACGCGATCTGCAACGAGCGTTGAGCATACGCCCCCGCGCTCGCGATTTAACGAGCGATAGCGGACCACGGCAATGGTGGTATGTACCTCACCGGCGTGTACCGATGGGCTTGAAGAGATGGAATATAGCCGTGGCGTGAGCTTTGGCAGCATTCCAACAAGATCGGACGGGTCATGAATGACCCCCGGACATGCTTCGAGAATGTCTACGAATCCGCGCTCGTAAATATATTTCTCAAGGTGCGCCTGTTGTTCCGGCGCCAGCAGGCTGAGCAGCCGCTTGCATTGACCCATGGTCGCGTAGCGCTCGATGAGCTTACGGTTCAGCTTTGTGATGACCAGATGATGCCGCAGCGCTTCCTGCAAGGGGACTATTCCGGCCCTCGGGATTTCCACCTGTTCCTTCCCGGCAAACTGCAGACTATTCAGGATGTCATCTACTAATGCTGGATCATTTTGTGGAATGATGCCGCAGGCATCTCCTGCTTCGTATTTGATTCCTGATCCTGCAATAGACCACGTGAGATGTAATGTGAGCTTCGTAGATCCATCACGGGTAAGAGGTCGCTTTTCCACAAGTGGCGCAAAATAGGGATGGTCGCGCGTCACTGCCGCGGATGGTTCCTGCGCAGGCACCGCAGAGGCCATCGCAACAGAGGAAGGCATAGCAGGCGCTAGTTCAGATGCATCTGAAGAACTTATTGCAGATGTCCCGCATTCGCCTTTGGCTATGGCTCTCAGGCGTCCGAATAATTCTTCTTTCCAGCGCCCAAAAGGACCATCAATATCTACATCGCATTCGATGCGATCCAATATGCGCGTGGCGCCAAGCGATGCGAGCTTGTTATCGAGATCAATGCCAAATTTGCAGAATGTCTCATAATGACGGTCTCCAAGCGCAAAAACTGCGTATTGCAGATTTTCATAACGCGGAAAGTGCTCCACGCATACCTGCTCATAGAAAAATTGCGCAGAATCGGGCGCTTCTCCCTGGCCATAAGTGCTGGCGATAAAGATGGCGTGGCGTTCTGATGCCAGGGCTGCTGATGTGTAGGCTTCAAGCGAAATCGCCGTCGCATCATACCCTTTGGCCTTGAGTTCTTTTGTGAGCTTGCGCGCAAGGCCTTCCGCTGTGCCGGTTTGTGAAGCGTAGAAGACGGCAATCTTCAGCGGAGCCGGCTTGGCTGCGAACTCAGGCGCTGGCGTGCTTGAAAATACCCCAGCCAGAAAGCCATTTAACCATGCACGTTGTTCCTTTGAAAAAGGAGCGTCATTGGGAACAAATGGGACCATCTGCGACATCTCTGTTAAACCGCCTTTTCCATGCAGAATGATTTGAGAGTTACAATGTCATGTCGGCGAGTGAAGGAGAGAAACGATTCTGCTGGCTCGCGGCTTTTTATATATGCGGCAAAGAGCCGCTCCATTACCGGCGATAATTCGGTGGCTTTGATAGAGGGAACCAATTCGCGCGCAATCCCCTGTCCATCATCTGCGCCGCCGCCAATCACTACCTGGTAGCCTTCTTCCCCTTCTACTTTTGCTCCAAGCAGACCGATGTCACCGATATAGTGCTGGGCGCAGGAATGCGGGCATCCAGTGACATGCAGGTTCACGGGCTGATCTATAACAAAGCGCTCATCGAGAAACGTGGCCAGTTCAACTGCATGCCGCTTTGTGTCCGTAGCAGCATAGCGACAGCCTTTGTTGCCCGTGCATGCAACAGTGCCGCGCATGACTGTACCCGCACTGATCTTTAATCCTGCGCTGAGGATTGCCTCCGTTGCGGCCTCAAGGTTTTCTGTTGCAATGTCAGGAACGATGAGGTTCTGCCAAACCGTGAGCCGCATTTCGCCTGAACCGAAACGTTCAGCAATATCGGCGATTGCAATCATCTGGTCCACCGGCAACCTGCCTGCGGGAACCGAAACACCGATGTAGTGCATTCCTGGCTGGCGCTGTGGATGCAGACCGATGTGCCCTGCGCGGTCTATCGGTCTATGGGGAACGCATTTTTCTACAGGAAAACGGAGCAGCGGAAAGGCCAGCCGTTTTTCAGTCTCTCCAAGAAATTTTTGGACACCCCAGCGGTCTACGAGATATTTCAACCGCGCCTTTTTACGGTCAGTGCGGTCTCCATTTTCAGAGAAGACGCGAATCATTGCAGCAGCCACAGCCACCGTCTGGTCGGGAGTCAGAAGCAGCCCGCAATCTGTTGCAAACTGCTTGTGTCCCGTAATTCCGCAGAGAAGCACACGGAAGTAGATTCCCGCGGGAATGTCGTGCCCTTCCTCTACTTTTGTAGCGATGAAGCCAATATCGTTTGTGTCAGCGAGCACACTGAGCGATCCGCCATTATCAAACGCAACGTTAAACTTGCGCGGAAGCCTATAAAGGTCGCGCGAGTTAAGGATGTAGAAGTGCAGCGCTTCGGCAAGCGGGGCCACATTATATAACTCATCAGGATCAATTCCTGTGAGCGGCGATGCGGTGACGTTGCGGATATTGTCTGCGCCCGATCCCCGTGAAGTAAGACCCAGCGTTTGCAGCTTTGTCAGAACACGAACAATGTCCTTTGGCTGAAACTCGCGAATTTGTAAATTGCCGCGCGTGGTGATGTCAGCGCACCCTGATCCCCACTCCTGTGCCATCTGCGCAAGACCGCGCATCTGGTGCGACCTGAGAATGCACCCAGGAATGCGCAGACGCAGCATAAACGAGTCTTGCGCAGGCGCTGCATAAAACAGGCCGTGGAATTTGAAGCGGAAGACATCTCCGCCGGAAGGAGCTCGGTTTTCATTCGCGTGCGCGAGAATTTTGTCCCATATATCGAGCGGATTTTCCTCGTACTTTAAGCGCTCTTCCCTGCATAGATCAGAGACAGGAGTACCAAGGTAAGTTTCTTCTTTTGCCTTCGCAGCCTGGTTCACTCCACCCGTTGCAGGATCATGCGTAATCAGCCCCGATCCGGTGTGCCCAACATATGGGAACTTGCCGCGCTGTGTAATTCCAGCAAAGAAGCCTTGCAGATAATACTTCTGCTCTTCTGTGAAATCCGCCGCATTGGTAAACACTTGTGTTGCCATGACAGAAATCCTTGTCTGGAGATGGATGTGCATTCGCTGAATCGAACAGCCGTCTCAAAGCTCTTCATGGAGCGCGATAAATTGTTGAGGAATTTCTGCCATGACACGGCGTGGTGTCAGGCGGCTTAATTGCTCTGATCATACTTCGGCTCTTTTTCTGAAGCAAGATAAGAGGCGGTGAAAGAAACAATTTTTCTCATTATTTCTTTGCTCATCTCTGCTCCACATCGAAGCGATATACCAATTCCGCATAGCCGTATTGAGCATCGTGATTGGATGGATAAATTTTTTCTATGACCTGCTTGCCCCATGTGTGCGCGTAATAAAGGTTCAGCGCAACATTCTTTGTAGTCTGCCAATCTGCGCTGATGTCGGCCAGCGACGCCAATGATGTATTGCCGTTGGCCGGACGTCCCTGATAGCCAAACACTTTGTTGTCATATGCGCCACCGCCTGCGTACCACAGGTCTTTTCTCGAAGTAAGTTGCAGCCAGTGCAGATCGGCGCGGAGGGCGAGCTTCCCTACAGGCTTTTCCGCGACCTGGATGAATGTGTCGGTGCTGTTCATCAGGTTGTAGAAAGGCATGCGGGCGTAAATGCGCGGCGTAGGCAGAACCTGGAAGAATGTGCCGTGTTTGTTGTCTGTCGCGTTGTTATCACCGCTCGCGCGAAACCAACCGGCACGAAACCACGGGGACGGCGCAGCTTTGCTGAATTTGTATCCGCCTTCGAGGGCGACTGCATTTGCGTTGTGGTCAAGTTTGCCCCAGCTTCCGTTCTGCACCGCCCCCCAGAAGAGAAAGTCGAGTTGGCCGCTCCCGGCAGGAACGGCTGCAAGCAGGTCTCCTCCATATGTGCCAACGCGGATGTTGTTATGATCTGTCGCGCGAACTGCGAGCGCCCGGTTGTCGGTCTTTGTAATGCCTGTCCGCCCATCGTGATAACCAAGAGCAAAAGCACGCCACAGAACATGCCGTTTTGCCACAGACTGCGTGAATGCAAGATACTGGACATCAACATTCAATTCAGGATTGCCATTCATATTGAAGACACCCTGATCGGCGCGTGCAGCGAATGCTGTGATGTCCCAGTTGCCATATAGTCCATTGAGGTCCTCCTGGTCGGAATTCCGAAAATTGATACACGCATACGGCGGCGCAGCAGCGCGAAACCGAGATTGTCTTGTCTGGATTGCTCAACGGAGAGCAGGAGAGATCACAACAGGAACGCAAACAGTGGACACAACGTGGTGCCCTTTGGGGCTGTTGCTTTTATTGAGCAATACCATGGGCCAATCGCGATTTCAATCGCAATCCCGCGTCAAACCCGCAAATGAAGAGACTTTTATGGATGCAATAAACAAATTCAATTTCAAGTTGCCCAAATGACGATTCATGCAAAGATAGAAATAACCAGGCGGCCATGGCATGCCGCTTGTGAGTAAGCCCCAGGAGGACATCCATGGCGCACGCAAGCTTCAATGGACTACGGGTCCTGTCGCTTGAGTCACGCCGTGCCGCTGAGGTTGCCAAACTCATTCGCACCTATGATGGCGATCCGATAGTCGTACCCTCAATGCGCGAGGTTCCCGCCTTTTCTAACAAACAGGCATTTGAATTTGCCGACCGCCTCCTGCACCGGGACTTTGATCTGGTGGTCTTTCTTACCGGTGTCGGCATCCGGACGCTGTTGAATGTTGTTGAAACCAGATATGATCGCGAATCTTTTTTGAATGCTCTTCGCGAAGTCAGGATTGCTTGCCGTGGCCCCAAGCCATCCGGCGTTTTAAAAGAATTCAAAGTGCCGATTACAGTTTCCGCCCCTGAGCCATGCACATGGCGCGAGGTGCTTTCATCACTTGATGCAACATTTGGAGATTCCCTCAGGCAATTCCGCGTGGCTGTACAGGAATATGGAGCATCGAATCCGGAACTTCTTACCGGACTGACAGAAAGAAGCAAGGAAGTCGCGAAAGTCCCTGTCTACCAATGGGCGCTGCCAGATGATCTACAACCTCTGCGCGAGTGCGTGCTGGGTATTGCCAATGGAAATGTGGATGTCGCGCTTTTCATGACAGCTGTTCAGGTGATCCATCTTTTTCAGGTTGCTGAACAGATGAAATACGTGGAAGAGCTGCGGCGTGGACTGCAATCCACCGCGGTGATTTCCATTGGGCCGACTACATCAGAGGAGCTGCGGCATTACGGTATTACTCCGAATTTTGAGCCTTCACACCCGAAAATGGGTTTTCTGGTAAATGAAGCCGCGCAGTATGCGGGGCGGCTGCTCGAAGAAAAACGCAATAAAGAAACGCCCAATATTGGTCCATCCACTTTGCAGATGCAGCCTGTTCCACGCGTCGCCCGTTCCACGCCTGCAATGGCAGGTTTTCGCGATGGCCTTGCTGCTTTTGAATTTCTACATGAAATCAGCAGCCGCATTGCTTCTGCTGACGCATTGCATGCTGTGCTCGACCGCATTGTTGATTTTGTCTCGAGCGTCATTCCGTGCGATTCATGCTTCATCTATGTGCTGGAGCAAGACAAGCTGGTCCTGCGCGCCTCAAAAAATCCTCATGCGGACGTGGTGGACAGGCTTGATGTGCGTCTTGGGCAAGGCATTACAGGATGGGTGGCCCAGCATCGTGAACCAGTTGCGATTGCCTCCAAAGCATCGCAAGACCCGCGCTTTCAGGTTTTCCAGAATTTGCCGGAAGATTATTTTGAGGCCATTCTCTGCGTGCCTGTTTTGTGCGCAAGCAAAGTAGTAGGGGTCATTACGCTCCAGCACCGGAAGCCGTATCATCACACTTCCAATGAAGTCAGATTGCTCTCTATGCTCGGTTTTCTGGTGGGCGCTGAAATCGAACGGGCAAGGCTTGAAGGCGAGAATGAAGAACTCTCTGACAGGTTGGAAGCGCGCATCACGGTTGACCGCGCCAAGGGAATTCTGCAGCGTGATCTTGGTATTACAGAAGATGAAGCCTATCGCATGATGCAGCGCGAAAGCCGCCAGCGGCGCAAATCCATGCGCGAAATCGCAGAGGCAATTTTACTCAGTGACGAACTAAAAAAGACACGCTCAGGTACGGAAGAGAAGCCGGTGAAGCATTCTGTGATGTGAGCTTTCAATCACAGATGCTGGGTGTCCCGTCCAGTTATTTGGGTAAGTCGGCTTCGTCTTGCTCTTTTTCGCCTGACTCGTCCCCAAATACGGTGATGATAGGCGTACTCGTCGATGCTTCGATTGTGATGGTCGAGAACGGCCACCGTCATCTCTCGGAACGCCAGGAGAATGGTGTGGAGCCGGTATCGGAGTCCGAGCGGAAAACCATCCTTGTCAACGCGGCGAAAAAAAACAGTTTTAAATATCGAGGTTCTTCACGTCCAGCGCGTTGTCTTCGATGAACTTGCGTCGCGCCTCCACATCTTCGCCCATCAGCGTGGTAAAGATGGTTTCGGTTTCGGCGATGTCCTCGAGTTTGACCTTGAGCAGCGTGCGGCGCTCGGGATCCATGGTGGTCTCCCAGAGCTGAGAGGATGTCATCTCGCCCAGCCCTTTATAACGCTGCACCTGGTAGTCGCGGCGCCCCTGTTCGATGACATACTCGAAGAGTTCCCGCGGCGTCTGCTTTTCCACTGGATCATGCGAGGCGCGGCCTGCACGCTTGGGAGCAGGCTTGCCGGCTTCGGCCTCCCCGGTGGTTTCGCCTTCCGTCTCTTCCGGGTCTGGTTCAGCGGCGGCAGTCTTGCTGGCGTATTCAATCAGGAACGGCGGCTCAATCGCGTCTTTGATCTGCGCATACTTCGCCATCATCTGGCGCGTTTCCGGCGCAGAAGCAAAGGTCCAGTCAATTTTGCGCTCAGCGCCCTGCGCGTCGTGGAACACCAGGGACCACGTCTGGTGCTCTTCGTCATACACCGGCTTGTCTACTGACCTGAACTGATACTTTTTCTCAATCTTCTTCAGCTCGGCATACAGGTCCGTAAGCTTTGCCTCGGCTTCAAAGTCGCTGCGTCTGACTGGTTCCTTGCCTTCATGCGCAAAGAGCCGGGCAAACAGGCCTGTTACTTCCTCATTGCGGATGCGCTTGTTCACCTTGTCAAAGAAACCGAGATATTCGTTCAGCTGCCCGATAAATTTGGTGAGCGCCGCGCCTTCCAGCCGGGTGGCATTCTCGCCATGACGCACAATCATTCCGTCCGAGGCGCGCTTCACCATCACCCGGACGAACTCACGGTCGTCCTTGATGTACTGCTCAAACTTGCCCTTCTTGATGCGGTACAGCGGCGGCTGCGCAATGTATACATGGCCGCGCTTGATCAGCTCATTCATGTGGCGGAAGAAAAATGTGAGCAACAGCGTACGGATGTGCGAGCCGTCCACGTCAGCGTCCGTCATCAGAATGATCTTGCCGTAGCGCAGCTTCGATACGTCGAAGTCGTCCTTGCCAATGCCCGTGCCCAGGGCCGTAATCATGGCGCGAATTTCTTCGTGGCCCAGCATCTTGTCATAGCGGGCCTTCTCGACGTTCAGAATTTTTCCCTTCAGCGGCAGGATCGCCTGGAAACGGCGGTCACGGCCCTGCTTGGCGGTTCCGCCTGCCGACTCACCCTCCACCAGGTACAGTTCGCAGCGTTCCGGCTGGCGCTCACTGCAATCGGCCAGTTTGCCGGGCAGTCCGCCGGAATCCAGCGCACCCTTGCGGCGCGTCAGGTCGCGGGCCTTGCGTGCTGCTTCACGCGCGCGCGCGGCTTCAATCGCCTTGTTGATGATCTTGCGGGCCACCGGGGGGTTCTGCTCAAGGAACATGCCCAGGCGCTCATTGACCAGCGCCTGCACCGTCCCGGCAATGTCCGAGTTCAGCTTGCCTTTCGTCTGGCCTTCAAACTGCGGTTGCGGCAGCTTGACGCTGATCACGGCGACAAGACCTTCACGCACATCATCGCCAGACAGGTTTTCCTTCACGTCCTTGAAGAGGCCCAGTTGCTGGCCAATCGCATTGATCGTGCGCGTCAGCGCCGTGCGGAAGCCGGAAAGATGTGTTCCGCCGTCCACGGTGTTGATGTTGTTGGCGAACGAAAATACTGTTTCCGAGTAGCCGTCGTTGTACTGGAGCGCAATCTCCATGTCCACGCCGTCCCGCAGCGCTTCCATCACAATCGGCTTGTCGTGCAGCACCTGCTTGCCTTTGTTCAGGTGCCGGACAAACTCAGCGATGCCGCCCACGTACTTGAACTCGGCGCGCTTCGCTTCTCCGGTCTTCGGGTCGGTGGTGCGCTCGTCTGTGAGCGTAATTTCGAGGCCCTTGTTCAGGAAGGCCAGCTCGCGCAGGCGCTGCGCGAGCGTGTCGTAGTTGTATTCCGTTGCGGTAAAGATGCTCTTGTCCGGCAGGAAGTGGACCTTGGTGCCGCGCTTCTTCGATGTGCCTGTCTGGCGCAGCCTGGATACGGGAATGCCGCGCTCATAGTCCTGCTCGTAGGTGTGCCCATCGCGCCAGATTTCAACGTCGAACTCTTCACTCAGCGCGTTCACGCACGATACGCCTACGCCATGCAGACCACCGGAAACCTTATAGGTGGAGGAGTCAAATTTTCCGCCGGCATGCAGCTTCGTCAGCACCACCTGGACGGCCGGCAGCTTCTCGCCACCCGGCAGCGTCATCTCGTCCACAGGGATGCCGCGTCCGTCATCAATGACGGTAATGGAGTTGTCCACGTGAATAATAACGTCAATCTTCTTCGCATAGCCGGCCAGCGCTTCGTCCACCGAATTGTCCACCACCTCATAGACCAGGTGGTGCAGACCCATCTCTCCCGTGGAGCCGATGTACATGGCTGGACGGAGGCGGACCGCCTCCAGCCCTTCGAGGACCTTAATGTTTTCGCCGGTATAGTTTTTGTCCACGCCATTTGAGGATTTGTGGGGCGAAGACTGCTCTGACTCTGCGAGGGAAGTTGTTGAAACGGTAAGCTCTTTGGTGGACATGGAACTCCGGTGAAGCAGCCCTTTCATCGCCCGGGCCAGACCGGCCAGATTTGGATAACAGATTGAAAGCGAAGAGGTTTCTGCCTTTGATTTTCTACTTAATTATAGCACCGGAGAGCGGCGGGAGGGCCTGTGGAAGGCCGTTAGGTAACCAATGCAAGTAACCATAAGTATCATACTTACGGGGAGAGCCGCAGCTCTTTCTGCCTTGATTGCCGTGCGGGTACACGCTAATCTAGATGAGTCGAGTTCGTTATACTCGTTTCGCACGATGAGCTCATTGGCTGTAAGTCCGTTCAGTTCGCTGGCCCACAGTATAGAACCATGGATTTGGTTGTTGGCACTGGTGGGATATCTGCGTGCCAAAGGGAACTTACTTTCGTTATTTTTAGGCGTATTCCTCGGTGTCCGCACGGCGGCAGCCTTTGCCCTGACTGCCCTCTTCCTCTCGCATTCACAATCCGGGCTTTCCGCTCCGTTTGCGGTTGTCTCGTTTTACATTAGCTGGGCAGGCTTTCTGGCTGGTTTTGTGCTGTTGCTGTTCTCGCTGCGCGAGATTTTCCACCACATCATTTCTCCGCTTCCGGGGCTCGCCCATGTCGGCGGCATCGTCTTTCGCTGGGTAGCACTTGTGTCGCTGCTGCTCTCCGCCGCTGTTGGACTTCCTTCGCTGTTGCACCCGCGCGGCAGCCACATCTATTTCGTCCTTCTGCAGATTGCCACCGACTTCTGCGCTCTTGAGCTTTGTCTGCTTGCGTTTTTGCTGCTTGTCTCCCGTGCCCTCGGCTTTTCCCTCCGCAGCCGCGTCGTCGGCATCTGCGTCGGCTTTATGCTTCTCGCCCTGGCTGATATCGCGCGCTTCTCCGCGAGCCCGAACGGCACCAACTCCGTGGCTGCGTACATCAGCAATTCCGCCACAATCCTATGCCTCGCTGCATGGATCCTGTACTTCGCCCTGCCGGAGCCAGCCAGAGAGTTTGCCCACACTCCTCTGAAGACCCTGATGCGCTGGAACGATCTTGCTCTCGCGCTCCATCCACCAGAACAGCCTGCCGAAGAACACGCCACCGGGTTCCTGCAGGATGTGGAGAGCGTCGTAGACCGCGTCCTCGCGCGAAACGCCTCCAAAACCAGCTAGAAGCCATCTCAGGAACCAGGTGGAAGCATCGGCCTGAAGGCCGATGAAAACTGCTTCAGGAATGAGGGGCTTTTAGCCCCGGATTTCGCTTCCAGGTTCCCGGCCCAGGCCGATCACTCAAGCCGGTTTCATCAAGATCTACCGTCCGTGCTCTTCCAGATACTTCTCGACTTCGAGCGCGGCCATGCAGCCGGTTCCTGCTGCGGTAATGGCCTGCCGATAGCGGCGGTCCTGCACGTCTCCGCAGGCGTAGACCCCCTGAACACGCGTCAGGACATAATTTTGCGTCTTGATGTAGCCATCCTCGTCCAGATCAAGCTGCCCGGCAAACATTTTTGCGTTAGGCTCGTGTCCAATTGCCAGAAACATGCCGCTCACGTGCAGAATGCTCTCTTCGCCGGTCAGCACATTGCGCGTGCGCAGCCCTTTTACTTCCTTCTCCTCCACGCCCAGGACCTCTTCCACCACGGTGTTCGTCACAAACTGGATCTTCGGGTGGGCAATGGCGCGGTCCAGCATAATGCGCGAGGCGCGAAACTGGTCGCGGCGGTGGATCATAAAGACCCTGGTGGCAAACCGCGTAAGAAAGAGTGCTTCTTCCATCGCTGAGTCGCCTCCGCCGATGACCGCAATTTCTTTCCCGGAAAAGAAGAACCCATCGCACGTGGCGCAGGAGCTGACGCCATGTCCAATCAGCGCCTGCTCCGACGGCAGCCCCAGCCATCGGGCCGAAGCGCCGCTGGCAATGATGAGCGTGCGCGCATGGATCGTCTCTGCGCCAAGGTCCAGCGCAAAAGGCCGTTTCGAAAGATCAGCCGAGACCAGGTGCCCCATCCGGAACTCGGCACCGAAGCGCGACGCCTGCTGCTTCATGTTTTCGATAAGCTGCGGCCCCTGGATGCCCTCCGGAAAGCCGGGGAAATTCTCCACCAGCGTGGTAATGGAAAGCTGGCCGCCAGGCTCGTGACCCTCCAGCACAAGCGGCTTCAGGTTGGCGCGCGCGGTGTAAATGGCTGCAGTCAGTCCGGAGCAGCCGGAACCAAGGATGACAGTGTCGCGAATCGTCTCAGGCATAGTGGGAGTTCAATCTGAATTGTACCTGCTGCGCAGGCGTAGATGAGAGATGCTTCAAACGGCAGAAAGATGCGGCCGCCCGGCTAACATACCTGTATGGCAAATCTCACATTGGTTTACGGCCTGAGGCTCCTGCCTGCCGATGAAATTGCGGAAGTAGGCGATGCCCCCATCCAACTGAAAAATGGCAACAGCGCGCGCGTCACCATGCACATTCTTGAAGGCTCGCGTGAGCAGATTGAGGCGCAGCTGCGGCAAAGCATTGACGCGTTCTTTGATTTCTTTCCCGAAATCTGATCTCGCGCCACTGTCAAGAGAAATGTGCAGCGGCATTCCCATTTTGGTACGTGCGCAAAGAAGCGTTCCGGAATGAAAATCGCCTGCGCAATCCAGGCGTTTTTGTCCTAAAGTCGCCCCGTTTTCATGGCGGAATGGAAGCATGTTCCGCTGCGCTCCATTCCTTCTCCTGCTGCTGGTCTCACCGTTTGCTTTCTGCGGCGGCCCGCGCTGGGTGGCTGGTCCGAGCTACTTCGATCCCTCTGTCAAGGGGCGACCCGTGCGGTGGGCCAACGGCGCGGTCTCCTACTACCTCGACCAGGGCGGCCTCGGCCCTGCTGCGGATGCCTCCACCGCTGCAAGCATGGTCGCCGCCGCTGCGGCCGCATGGAACAGCGTGCCCACCGCCGCCGTCAACATTGCCCCGGGTGGCATGCTCGATGAGGATGTGAGCGGCAGTAATGTTTCTGCCAATTCTGACGGGTCCATCACCATGCCGGGCGACATTCAGTCCAGCGCGACCAATAAGCCCGTTGCCGTCATCTTTGACAGTGATGGCTCTGTCATCAATGCGCTTCTGGGGGCGGGAGCCAGCAACCCTTCGGACTGCCGCGACAACGCCGTCGTCACGCTTGTGGACAATCTCGGCACAGACGCCACCATTCGCCACGCCCTCATGATCCTGAATGGTCTCTGCGCCTGGAACAGCGGCCAACTTGAGGTCATGCAGTACCAGCTTGTGCGCGGCCTTGGCCGCATTCTTGGGCTGGACTGGTCGCAGGCCAATGAAGAAAATTTCGCCAGCCACAATATCACCTCCGATGATCTCCAGGGCTGGCCCATCATGCATCCGGTGGAGTATCTCTGCGAATTTGCCGGCTCTTTCTGCTCCCCCAACTGGACCACGCCGCGTTATGACGACATCGCTGCGCTGAACAGGCTCTACCCGGTCATACCAGCGAATCTCAGCAGCTTCCCCGGAAAAACCCTGACGGCGGCCGCGACAATTTCCGTCCAGGGTACCATTCACTTCCGCAACGGACAGGGCATGCAGGGCGTCAATGTCGTCCTGCGCCCCATCAACTCGGGCACCAGCACACCCGATGTTCGCTACACCGTGACCGCCGTCAGCGGCGCATTTTTTCAGGGCGCTGCTGCCAACCCGGTCAACGGGGCCGGCGTTTCCAGCAGGTATGGCAGTGATGACACCACTCTGGAAGGCTGGTTTGATCTCAGCGGAGTGCCTCTGCCTCCGGGGACCAATATCGCCGACTACCAGCTCACTTTTGAGCCCATTCATCCTCTGTATTCCGCCAACTACTCCGTCGGCCCCTACACCACCGGGCAAGTCACGCCGTCGGGCACCATGCCTTCCATCACCCTGTACGGGCTGACTGCGGGAAAAAGCGTTGTGCAGGACGTCGTCATTCAGGACTCCGCAGATGAAGAGTACTCGGCGAATGACGGAACAGAAACCGCACCCGCGCGCATTCCTTCTTTGGGCGAGTGGACCGGGCGCATCACCGGATACGGGCACACTGCATGGTTTGACTGGCCTGTATGCCCGAACCGCGAACTCACCATCGAGGCCATTGCTCTCGATGAATCCGGCAAGCCTACGCTGAACAAGGCCCAGCTTGTTCTGGGAGCATGGAATGGTTCCGATGCGCCGGGCACCTCTCCTGTGAGCACAACGGCGCAAGCTTTCAATGGAGCGCAAACCGGGCTCACCACGCTCTCTGTTGCCACCGTGGCATCCGGCCACCTTCGTCTGGGAATTGCCGACGCGCGCGGCGATGGCCGGCCGGATTATCTCTATCACGCGCGGCTGCTCTATGCTGATTCCGTCTCTCCCGCCCGCATCGGGTTAAGCGGCGGCCCCATTACAATTCGCGGCACAGGCTTCCGGCCTGACTCCATCGTCACCGTGAACGGCGTTCGCGCTGCGGTCACCGGCGTAACCCCTGGTGAGATTACAGCCATCGCTCCGCCTGCAAATGGAAAAACAGGTGTGGTGCTGCTCACGGTGAGCGACCCGCAGACGCTCGGCGTAACTGCCATTCAGGATGGCCTGAGTTACGACGCGCTCGGTGGAGACGCTCTCGGCATTGTCACCGCGCCCTACGGACAAGTAGGCCTCGGCGCGTGGATGCCATTTACAGTCCGTGCGCTTGCCGCAGACGGACAGACGCCTGCGGCGGGGACAATTGTAACTTTCTCGGTTATAAATGGGACGGCGGCCCTCAGCTGTGGTCAGCCAACTTGCTCTGTGCTCTCCGGCGGAGACGGACTGGCCACCATCAACGTTGCCGCCAACTCTACGGCGTCAGCTCAAGTCATGGCATCTCTCAGCGATGGCGCAAGTGTGCTGACGGAATTCAGCGGCTCCGGAGCGCCCATGATCGCTGCGCTCTCGCCCAATCTCTACATCGCAGCGGACGCTTCCTTCACATGGGCCCCGCAGGCACAGGTACTGCTCAATGGCGTTTCTATTTCCGGGCAACCTGTAACGTGGTCTGCCTCATCGGGTGCCACTGTCAATGCTGCTACCACACTCAGCGATTCCACAGGAACAGCCACCGGGCAAGTGAGCATCAGCCCGCTCAGCGCCGGGACCGATCTTCCGGTGTACGCCTGCGTTTCCTTGAATACTCAGTGTGTCACCTTCCACATTTACAGTGTGCATCCTGAGGCTGCGCAGCTGGTTGCTGTCAGCGGCGCGAGTCAGTCGCTCAGTGCAAGCCAAACGCCGGCTCCCGTCATCCTGCGCGTCACCGATGCGGCAGGACACCCCATGGCCGCAGGCACAGTCACGTTTTACGAAACGCTGAACCAATGGACGCCCGATTGTCCCTCACAGGGACGCTGCCCTTCTGCTCCAACCATCACCACGCAGGTGGTCAACACAGCCTCCGGCGCGGATGGATTGGTTACACTAGTTCCAGTGACAGGAAATGGCGCGGCCACACGGCTGTACATCACGGCTGTAACTGGAAACTCGGCATCACTGAACTTTGAAATTGAGCAGCACCCATGACCGTCGCCTGGGTTTGTGCCGCTCGTTGCATTTCCCGCATCTTTCATAGAGATAACTTTTTCGGGGGCTTTGATGACTGCGGAACTGATTCCTGCGATCGCTGAAAAGCGGCGTCCTCGTGTGTTGATTCTGGGTGGAGGATTTGCCGGCTTGCATGCGGCCAAAGGCCTCGCGCGCCTGCCAGTGGACATTACCGTTGTAGACCGCCGCAACCACCATACCTTTCAGCCGCTGCTTTATCAGGTGGCGCTTGCCGTGCTTTCTCCCGCAGACATTGCTACACCCATCCGTGGCATTTTGCGCAAACACAAAAATGTCGAAGTCCTCATGGACGAGGCCATCCAGATTGATAAGGAGCGCCGCGCCGTAAAAATGAAGAGTGGCGCTGAAATGGAGTACGACTATCTGGTCGTCGCCACTGGCTCAACGCACTCCTACTTTGGCCACGATGACTGGGCGCAGGTGGCACCCGGCCTCAAGACCGTCGAAGACGCGACTGAAATCCGCCGTCGCGTACTGCTCGCCTTTGAGCTGGCCGAGCGCCAGATGCTCGAAACAGGCTCGCATCCTCCGCTCAACTTTGTTGTTATCGGCGGCGGTCCCACCGGAGTGGAACTCGCCGGGGCCATTTCCGACATTGCCAAGCTTTATATGCGCCACGATTTCCGCCATATTGATCCGGCAAAGGCGCGCGTCCTCATTCTCGAAGGCGGTCCGCGCATTCTCGCCGCCTATCCTGAGGACCTCTCAAAGAAAGCGGTCGAGCAGCTCAACGCTCTCGGAGTCGAGGTCCATACCGGCGCGCAGGTCACAGATGTGCAGCCGGGCTATGTAGTGGTCGGCAACCAGCGGCTCGATTCTGTCGTGACCCTGTGGGCCGCAGGCGTGCAGGCCTCCCCGCTGGGCAAGCTGCTGGGCGTTGAAACAGACCGCCGCGGCTGCGTCATGGTCAATGCCACGCTCAACCCTGCTGGACATCCTGAAATCTTTGTCTGCGGCGACCTCGCCCACTTTGAACAGAACGGCAAGCAGGTCCCTGGTGTGGCGCAGCCCGCAATGCAGATGGGCGACCACGTGGCCCGCATGATCGAGCAGGACCTGAAAGGTACCGCCCGCAGTGGCTTCCATTACTTCGACAAAGGTGACATGGCCACCATTGGTAGAATGGCCGCCGTGGCCAAACTCGAATGGCCGTTCAAGGCCCACTGGAGCGGCTTCATGGCGTGGATCACCTGGCTGTCCATCCACATCTTCTTCCTCATCGGTTTCCGCAACCGCATTTTCGTCTTCTGGGAATGGGCCTGGACCTACTTCACTTTCACCCACGGCGCCCGCCTGATTACCGGAAGCCAGGTGCTCCCGGGCTGGAGCGAACAGCAAGGTGTCGAAAGGGAAGAGACAAACCAGCCTCTCGACCCGACTTCACCCGGCTTCAGAAACCACCATGGGGAAGTAGCTACGCCAGCAGACGAAAAGCGCTAAGCACCCAGAACATAACCAGCCTGCCCACACCGCAGGGCCGGCTGCCCAAAACTACCTGTTTAAACAAACAATGTATCATAATTTCGCCGCAGCCTGATCTCCCCTGAATAGAGGGACAAAAAACAAATCAATCAGCTTTCAAAATACAGTGCAGGAAAGCGAACCCCTGTGTGAAACCACAAAATCTCAACCAGACGCAAGGCATAAGTAACGCAAGAGAGCGCAAGTCATTGAAGAAAAGCATCCAACACAAAACCGGGGGAGGGTATCTACCCACTGACATTTTCAGTCCGGGAGCTGTACCCTGTACGGGAATGAAATACGCCCCGGCGCTGTTCCTCACTCTCTGCTCCATCGTTTCAGCCCAGACCTTCCCCGCCCGCCCGCCGCTCACAGGAATCTCGCACATCGCCGTATACGCAAGCGACCTAGCCGCGGCAAGCCACTTTTATCTGGACATCGTCGGCTGCCAGGAGGCGGCGGACCCGGAAGACCCGCAGGGCGTCCGCTACTACGTCAACAGCACGCAGTTTGTGGAAGTGCTGCCGCTCAAGGGCAGGAGCTCACCCAACCACCTTGATCATCTGGCCTACAAAACGTCCGACGCTGAAAAGCTCCGGCTTTACCTCCAGACGAAGGGGGTGGAAGTCCCCTCAAGGGTGAAGAAGGCCGGCGATGGGAGCCGCTGGTTCGAGGTCAAAGACCCTGAAGGAAACATCGTCCAGTTCGTCCATCCGCCCGCGCATCCAAAAGCGGTCCGTGCACCAAAGCTTGTTGGGCATCACATCATCCATGTGGGAATGCTCGTCCGCAGCCGCGAAAAAGAAGACGCCTTCTACCGCGACATCCTCAGTTTTCGTCCCTACTGGTACGGAGGCATGAAGCCAGGAAAAATAGATTGGGTCTCGCAGCAGACCCCGGAAAGCCACGACTGGCTCGAATACATGCTTACCGGCGGAGAGGACATCTCGCAGCACCAGCTCGGCGTGCTCAATCACTTTTCGATTGGCATCGTCAGCATGTCGAAAACCTACGACACGCTAAAAGCCGAAGGCCGCCTCGTCCCTCCGGATTCGAAGACCCGGATCGGGCGCGACGGCAAATGGCAGTTGAACATTTATGATCCCGACGGGACGCGCCTGGAATACATGGAGTTCTCCAGCGTGCGGCCTCCATGCTGCTCCCAGTTCACTGCGCCCAATCCATCACCCAGCGAATGAGCTATTGTCCTTCAAGCTGGTTGAGCGCCGTAAGCACTTCTTCGCTGTGGTGCGAAGGATCTACTTTGGTCCAGACTTTGGCGATTTTTCCCTCCGGATTGATGAGAAAGGTGTTGCGGTTCGCAATCTTGAACCCGGCGTAATTGCCCAGCGAACCGTATTGCGCCACCACCTTCTTGTCCGCATCACTCAGCAGCGTGAAGTTCAGCCCGTCTTTCGCGCAGAACTGCTTGTGGCTGTCCACTGTGTCCACGCTCACGCCAAGAACCACAGCATTGGCTTTCTGGAACTTCTCCTGGTCGCGCTGGAAATTGTGGGCCTCAATCGTGCAGCCGGAGGTCATGTCCTTGGGATAGAAGTAGAGCACCACCCACTTGCCGCGGAAGCTGTCGAGACTGACCGGTTTGCCTTCCTGCGAAGGCAGCGTGAAATCAGGTGCCTGCTGGCCCACCTGCGGAAGCGACTGATTGCCGTCGGCAAAACTGCGCGACACAAATACAACCGCAAGTACGGCAACGGCTGCAATCACAAGCAGAGAAATCCTGGACATCGTGTAAGTCCCTCCTCTAAGGGGTGCGCTTATTATCCTTGTTCGACTGTAACAATCGCAATCCCCGCAGCGTTGGCACGCGAAACGATTGTTTCCCTATCAAAAACCAGCGTGCGCCCGGCCTCAATCGCCAGGCACGTTGCGCCCGCGCGCTTCATGGTCTCAATCGTCTTCAAGCCAACCACAGGAACATCAAAGCGCATGTCCTGTTTTGGCTTCGCGACTTTCACCACCGTCAGGCTGCGATCCAGCGTGGAAGCCTCGCCTTCGTCCTCAAGCGATCGCATAATGGCTCCGGCCCGCTCAATCGCCGCATCGGTGCCCTCCATTGCTTCCACGGCCACGCACGCCTGGCTCGCCACAACCACCGTCTGGCCAATGTCATATCCGGCTACAGCCTGCGCAACAGCACGGCCATATACGATGTCTTTCTGCTCCTGCTCCGATGGCGCGCGCTCCGTCATCACGCCTGGTTTCGCCACCAGCGGCTCAAGATACGCAGTCGACGAGATCAGCTCAATACCTTCATCGCCCAGCACTTTGGCCACTGCGCCCAGAAGCATGTCCGTGTTCCTGGTCCGCAGGGAAAGCAGTAGCTTCGCCAGCCGCCAGTCCGGACGAATGCTCGAAAAGATCTGCTTATGCTTCACCTGCCCGGCCATGACGGCGCGCGTCACGCCTTCTTTCTGGAAGGTTTCGATGAGCTTCGACAATTCGCCCAGAGAGAGCCAGTACACGCGCACGCTGGAATCAGCCGCCGCGCGCTCATTCATCTCCGGATCCGTCTCTTCCTTAATGGCCGCGACCACCACCTCAAGACCGTGCGCACGCGCCGCCTCCAGCAGTAGAAAAGGAAAGCGTCCATTGCCTGCAATCAATCCGAGCTTGCGTTCACCTGTTCCAGGCACTCCCGTTAGTTTCTCCTGCACTTGAAATTATGTTGCCAGCTTTGGATGCAGCTTATGGAACCCGGTCGCTTCCTGGTACGCCATGGCAAAGGCGCACAGTTTCGCATCCTGATAGTGTCCGGCAAGAAATGTGATGCTCACGGGCGTGCCCGGTCCGCCAATCGAATCATCGTCGCCCGTATCTGTACGCGGCGGAGCAGGCGCATCGTTGCCCCGAATGCCGTTCGGCACAATCACCGCCGGATGCCCTGTCAGGTTGGTGACCGTGAGCTGCTCACCATTCGATGACGCCACAAGAATGTCCACCTGCTCGAACAGCTTTGCCATCTCGCGAATCGCCAGCGACCGCGCGCGGTTGGCCTGAATGTATTCGACGGCCGGATAAAACCGCGCGATGCGGAAGATGTTCGGCCAGTCCTCCGGCCCCTGCTCAGTCAGCAGTTTGTCACGCCCCGAGCGCGTCAGCTCATCAAACGCCGCAGCGCCCTCTGCCTCGAGCAGCGGTGTCATCGAGCCATAGGGAAGCTCCGGCAACTCCAGCGGAACAAGCTTCACGCCCATCGAACGCAGCTTATCGAGCGTAGCCAGCTCATATTTCAGATCGTAAGCACGTCGCAGCCGCCACTCATTCGTCTCCTGTTGTTCCTTCTCGCGCTTCTTCTTTTCCTCTTCGCTCAGGCCTTCGAGCGATTTAGGATCAAGCGCCTCCGGCTTCTTCGCAAATTCAAAGTCCTTGTGCAGATATCCAACGCGCAGCGTCTTCCAGTCAAACTCGGCGTCCCAGTTGAAAGCAGCATCGCGAGTCGCCAAGTCCTGCCCGTCTGGCCCGTAGATCGCCTCAAGCACAATGGCACAGTCTTCCACGGCGCGGCAAATCGGCCCAAGCTTGTCCATTGTCCAGCTCAGTGCCATCGCGCCGGTACGTGGAACAAGGCCAAACGTCGGCCTTAGTCCCGTCGTTCCGCAGCGTGTCGAAGGCGATGAGATGGACCCCAGCGTCTCAGAGCCAATGGCAAAGGCCACGCATCCTGCCGCCGTGGCCGAGGCCGACCCGGCCGACGACCCGCTCGACCCCTGCTTCGGGTTCCATGGATTGCGCGTGCGCCCGCCAAACCACTTGTCTCCCATGGCGAGCGCGCCCAGCGTGGTCTTGGCTACAAGCACTGCGCCCGCTGCATCCAGACGCTTTACCACTGTGGCTTCTTCCTCAAAACTCTGCTTCTCAAACCCGCCCGCGCCCCACGTGGTGGGATATCCCTTGACCGCCAGCAGGTCTTTCGCGCCCCAGGGAAGCCCGTGCAGCGGCCCCCGATACCGTCCCGCAGCGATATCAGCATCAGCTTCGCGCGCCTGCGCCAGTGCACGGTCCTCGGTGATCGTAATCACGAAGTGCAGCAGCGGATCATAGCGCTTCAGCCGCGCAATATACATCTCCGTCAGGTTGGTCGAAGAAATCTTGCGCCGGCGCACCAGCTCGCCCAGCTCCACCACTGAGGCAAACGCCAGGTCTTCCAGGTCCGACGGGGCCGTTGCTATCGCAGGCGCCTTGCTGTATCTCGGCTGGCGTTTTTCTGTATTCACTTTTGCGCCCGGCGGCAGCGGATCAAAGACATACGCTGGTGGTACGCTGTTGGGCAGGTGCAGTTTGCGAATCGCTTCGTACGACCTGCGCTGATCATTCAGGCCATCCAGCATCATCTGCTTCTGGGCGGGAGCGATCGTAATGCCGGCCAGCACCGCGGCCTGATCTATCATCTCCGATGTGACTGGCGGGAGCTTTTCCGTTGCGGCCGCGTCCTGCGCCTGCGCAGCCAGCGTGTACAGCGCTCCGGGAAAAAGCGTGGAGGCGAGCCCAAATTGTCCTGAGATGGCGAGAAACGCGCGACGGTCGAGCGGCATGAAGAAAACCCACTTTCTCAAAGGAAAATGGAAGTATACTTCATGCTGCTGCGTTCATTCAGTCTTTCAGCACTGGGCGAATGTGCAGCTCGCGCAACTGCTGTTCGCTCACCGGAGTCGGCGCATCCACCATCAGATCAATGGCCTTTGCCGTCTTGGGGAAGGCGATGACTTCGCGCAGGCTCGATGCTCCGGCAAGAATCATGACCAGGCGGTCGAGGCCGAGGGCAATGCCGCCGTGCGGCGGCGTTCCATACTGCAACGCTTCAAGGAAGAATCCGAAACGTTCCTTTGCCTCCTGTTCAGACATGCCGAGAGCGGTGAAGATCTGCTGTTGCACATCCTGCCGGTGAATACGAATCGAGCCTGAGCCCAGCTCAAGGCCATTCATGGCAAGGTCGTAGTAGCGGGCGCGGACGGAGGCCGGATCAGAGGTGAGCCGGTCCATATCTTCTTCGTGCGGCGAGGTAAAAGGATGGTGCGCCGGCATCCATTTTCCAGTCTCGGGGTCATGCTCAAACATTGGAAAGTCCGTGACCCAGATAGGCCGGAAGGCTGCGGAGCCATCTACGGTCCCTGTCCTGCGGTCCGGGGATGCGACCACCTGCTCCGTCACTGCGAAGGCGCCGTGACGGTCGGCGTATTTCTTCGCCAGCTCGACGCGGAAGTTCCCGGCGGCGGAATAGACCGCGATTTCGCGCTCGGAGAGCCGCCCTTCAGACTTCGTGTCGCTCGCCTGAATGTGGGTTGCCGCGTCTCCGGCAACGATGATGAGCAGGTCGCCTTCCTCGGCCTTCGTCAGCTCGCGCAGTTTGACAACGGCGTTCGGGAATGATTTCTCCAGACGCTTCAGGTCGTCAATATACTTCGCACCCTTGCGCGTATCAAAGAGGGGACGGTTGTCATCACGCTCTTTACGGGAAAGCTCGCCGACCTTCGGGATGCGCAGCGCAACTACGGGCAGCGCCGGATCAATGGCCAGCGTGGCCAAGTCGCTTGCTGAAAAGATTTCCTTTACGTCCGTGAGTCCAGGCAGGCGAAGATCAGGCTTATCAATACCGAACTGCCGCATCGCTTCGTCATAGGTAATTTGCGGAAAGGGCGTGGGCAGCGCGATGCCAACGGCGGCAAAGGCGGCCTTCATAAAACCTTCCACCATGCGGAAGATGGTCTCCTGCTGCGGGAAGGTCATTTCGAGATCAATCTGCGTAAACTCGGGCTGGCGGTCGGCGCGCAGGTCTTCGTCGCGGAAGCAGCGCGCGACCTGGAAGTAGCGGTCAAAGCCAGAGATCATCAGGATTTGCTTGAACAACTGCGGCGACTGCGGCAGCGCATAGAAGGTCCCGGCGTGTACGCGGCTGGGCACCAGATAATCGCGCGCGCCTTCCGGAGTCGAGCGCGTCATGAAGGGCGTCTCAATCTCAAGAAAGTTCTGTTGCGAAAGATACTCGCGCACCGCCATGGTGACCTTGTGCCGGACTTCAAAATTGTGCTGCATCTCAGCGCGGCGCAGGTCGAGATAACGGTACTTGAGGCGCACTTCTTCATTGCTGATGGCCTCTTCGGCGGGTGAAAACGGCGGCACCTTCGCGTCATTGAGGATGCGGATCTCGCTGGCGACGACCTCGATCTCTCCCGTCTCCATTTTGGGATTGACCACGTCTTTTCCGCGCAGCCGCACCTTGCCAATCGCGGCGACCACGTACTCGGGCCTGGCCTGTTCGGCCTTGGCGTGTGCGGCAAGGCTTAGCTCCTTGTCGAGGACGACCTGCGTGATGCCATACCGGTCGCGCAGATCAAGAAAGATGAGATTGCCGTGGTCACGGCGGCGGTTGACCCATCCGAGAAGGACAACAGATTTACCTGCGTCCTGAGCGCGAAGCTCTCCGCAGGTGTGCGTGCGTTCCAGTGTTCCTAAAAAGTCCAGCAAAGTGTGCTTCCTAGTTTAGTTTTCTCTTCCATCCATGCTACGCAAAGAATGGGGCACCCGAAGGCCTTGCAAATGCTTTGTCATCCTGAGCGGAGCACGCATAGCGTGCATCATCGAAGGACCCTGCATCTACCGGGAACGAAGCGCAGTGGCCAACTCTGCCCACGCCACTTTCACCTGCTCCCCGCTGGCAAAGTCCTTTACCGTCAAGATACCGGATTTCAGTTCATCCTCGCCCAGCAGGATTATTTTCCGCGCCAGCTTGTTCCCGATCTCGAACGACTTTTTCAGCCGGAAACCGCCATCCCCCAGTTCAATGCGTAACCCTGCGCGTCGCAGCTCCCGCGCCAATCCAAGTGCGGCGGCATTTTGCGCCTCGCCCAGCGGCGCAAGATACGCATCAGCCGGGGCGCTCTGTTGCGCGGCCTGTGCCTGGAGCGTCAAAATCAGGCGGTCTTCGCCCATGGCAAAGCCGATGCCCGGCGCCTTCGGCCCGCCCAGCGCTTCAGACAAGCCGTCGTATCGCCCCCCGCCGAGCAGCGCATTCTGCGCGCCCAGGCCTCCGTGCGTGAACTCAAACGTCGTGCGCGTGTAGTAATCCAGCCCGCGCACCAGACGTGGATCCACGTCATACCTCACTCCACAGGCGTCGAGCGCCGCGCACACAGCGGCAAAGTGCGCTTTCGAGTCTTCGTCGAGATAATCGGCGATCTTCGGCAGCGTTTCAATGATCGGCTGGTCTTCCGGTACCTTGCAGTCCAGCACGCGCAAAGGATTGGTCTCGGCGCGCCGCTGGCAATCCACGCACATCAGCGGGGCCTTGTCCCTGAGCGCCTCGCGCAGTGCTGCAATATAGCGAGGACGGTCCGAGGAGGAGCCGACAGAATTGATCACCAGCTTCCAGCCTTGAATCCCCAACTCATCGAGCAGCGTAGCCAGCATCTCCAGCACTTCTGCATCCCGCAGCGGCGATTCTGATCCGGCGCTGGGCGGCCCGATGACCTCGGCGCCAATCTGGTAGAACTGCCGGTAGCGCCCCTTCTGCGGACGCTCGCGCCGGAACTGCGGTCCGATGTAGTAGAGCTTCTGCAGAAGCCCCGTCTCGCCCAGCTTGTGTTCAATGTAGGCGCGGACTACGCCCGCCGTGTTCTCTGGCCTTAGCGTGAGAGATTGCGATTTTTCCGACTGCGCCCGCGCGCGGTCCTCCCACGTATACATCTCTTTTGAGACGATGTCGGTCTCTTCGCCCACGCCGCGCGCAAAGAGGCCCGTGTCCTCAAAAATGGGGGTACGGATTTCGCCGAAGTTGTAGCGTGCGAAGACGCGGCGCGCCGTCTCTTCAACAAAGTTCCATAATTCAGTTTCCGGCGGCAGGAGGTCCCGCGTGCCGCGAACGGCTTTCAAGGTACTCATTTTTGTCTCAGGGTCTTATATTCCAGAGTATCAGCCTTTGCCGCGGCTTTTAGGGGAGAAGACGCGGCGGGAGCAGTTCCTGGAAGAAATGGACGCGATGATACCGTGGGTTGAATGGCTGGTCCTACTTCAGCTGAATCTGCTTCGTTGGTGCGACAATGCAACTTATTGACGCAGGATGGATCGTGGATGTGCGGAGGATAAAGGGGGGCTTGTCTTTTCCGGAATTCCTCAGATAACCGATGGATCACGACAAGCGGCGGCGCATTGCTCCGATTTTTTCGTCGGCGGGCAGGTCGTGAGAGAGTTCCAGCGGGTGGCTTTCTGCGCCGAGGTCGCGGAGCAACGTTTCCAGTGATTTTGCGTTCGCTGGGCGGTCCTGGACGTGTTTTGCCAGCAGACGCTCGATAAGTTCGGCCAGCGACTTGTGGCCCTGGGTAAAGGCGTCAGGGAAGTGCAAGACGCCTTCCCGATGCCATTTTTCGATGGCCTCGACGGATTTTCCTTCAAATGGCGGATGGCCGATCAGCATGTGGAAGAGGAGCACGCCGAGCGAGTAGAGGTCCGAGCGGATGCCGGGCCGCTCGCCAGCAAGTCGCTCAGGGCTCATGGAGTACGGTGTTCCGAGCAGAACGCTACTGTTGGGGGCAAAGACATGCTGCGGGGCAGAGAGGCCGAAATCAAGCAGCAGAACACGTCCGAACCCGTCTATCCGGACGTTGCCCGGGGAGAGGTCCCCGTGGATGATGCCGCGCTCTTCGGCATACGCCAGCGCACTGGCGATCTCAAGCGCCACGGTCAGGGCGTCGGCGCGATTGAGCGTACCGCACTGTTGCAGCACCTGGTCCAGATCGTGCCCGCGAACATAGGGCATGACGATGTAGTGCAGTCCGTCCGCATGGTCTATGTCAAAAATGGGAACGATATTGGGATGGCCGGACAGCACGGCGGTGTGAGCAGCTTCGTGGACAAAGGCCTCACGGAACTGAGGGTGCTCGCCCAGAAATGGATGAAGCACTTTGATGGCGAAGAGTGCTCCGTGGACGCGGTGGCGCGCGAGCCACACGGTGGACATGCCGCCTGAGCCGAGGTGCTTCACGAGACGGTACTTTGCCGCAAGGATGGTCTCAAGCCGGCTGGAGAGTTCGGGAAGATTGGCCTTTTGCGCGGAGGGATTGTCGGCGCGCGTCCTGAATGTAAAGAGGTTGAGCGAGATCACGACAAGCGCCTCCGGGAGGGCCGACCGTGAATGGACAGTCCGGGAAGCTCGATCCACGGAGCGCGCGAAAGAGGCAGCTTTTCCGAGGCCTGTCCGGTGCTGTTGTACCAGTCGAGAGCAGTGGGCTGCAGGAGATGGATGGCTTCAGTGTTCATCAGGCGCCAGGCCAGGATGGCTGCCAGCTGCGTCAATGCATGGAGGCTGGTATATGCGGTGCTGTACCTGTTCCAGAGACAGACGAAGCCGTTTACTTCATCCACGTTGGGATGAAATACCGGGCGCGAAAGATAGATTTCGCACGGCATGGCGGGGTAGTAGCGCGGGAACAGAATTTTCAGCGAATGGCGATTGCAGAGGGCGGAGGCCCAGTCGTCTCCGGGGGCGTGGCAGAGTGCGGGCATTTCGGCCACCGTGAGAAGGAATGCCTCGTCACCTGCGCGGTCGATCTCCGTAAGCCTGCCGGGAGAACTGGCCTTGAACTGCTGCAGGGCTTCCCATTCATGGGCGAGCCTGCGTTCGCGTAGCGCTGGCATGGTCACCCGTTTGTGGCGATGGTGGAGATGCGGAGAACATCGTTGGGCCGCACGCCCTGCTGATATAGCGGGATGGAAAAGTCGAGGCTCTGGCCGTTCCAGATGACCTGAGGTTCGCCTTCTCCGGCAAGCACATCGCCGCGCTCGCGGAGGTCGAACAGAATTTCTTCGAGCACTTCAGAGAGTGTTTCGTTTTCATCTATGTCAACGTTGTAACGCGTCTCACCGCGAACCGTATCGAAATACATTTGAAATTTAGGCATGGTCATTGCTCCAGATGGGCGGGCAGATGGACTGCCACGGTCTCGAGAGATTTGGGCAGATTGGGCATGGTCCAGCCGCAGCGGCTGCATTCGCCGTTAGCCTGGTCCCAGCAGTCACGACATTGCGGGCGGTGGCAGTGGCTGCAAATACGCAGGTCTGCCTGTTCGGGCGATGCCATGCACAACTGGCAACGCCCCTGATGCACGCGCGGGCCGAGCTGGCGGTCCCACCACTGGCTTTGCGCAGGCAGGATGGGCACATGGTTTTCCTCACACATGCGGCAGCGGCGGTGCTCAAAGTTCCAGCAGGACTCGTCGCAGACCTCAAGTCCGCAGCGTGGGCAATCAAACGTAATGGCATGAGGGCCAAGACGCCGGTGGCATAAAGCGCAGCGGCGTTTCGCCATTTTGCTCAGCAAGGAGGCGATCGCAATCACAGCGAAGAGCAAAGCGGGGAGCGCCCAGGTGAATGCTCCGATGTGGCGGGTAGTGGCGAGGACCACCAGGGCCACGCAGAAGGTGACAGAAAGCACGGTGGGCAGGATCCACCAGCGGACAGGGTTGATATCGCAGAAGTAAGCCACAAAAGGAGTGGCCACACCGATGAGTACAGTGGCGGCGATAAGGGCTGCGCTTCCGGCGATGCCCGCAATGAGGGAAAGCGTGAAGGCAATGGCAAGCAGTCCGCTGATTTGTGCAATAGTGCCTGAGCGTGCCGTCATGGTTCGTTTCTACCGAGTATGGTAAACCGGCGTAAACAAATGGTCTTTAGAGTATGACAAATCTGCGGGAGAAAAACCTGCTTCCGCAGTGTTTGTAAGGATGCGGTCTATGGCGTGCCAGCGCACCTTGACTGGTTCCCCGCAGCGGGGGCATTTCCCATAGCGCCTGAGCCAGCCGAGCCTGCATAATGGTTGCCAGTTGTGGTGGCAACTCAGGCATGTTGCATCGGTGGCCACGGGCCAGTCAAGCTGGATGGCTTGCGCTCCAAGCGCCGTAAGGGAGTGCTGGAATGGCGCGTCGTGGTCCAGTTCTGTGAGTACGTCGCTAGCGGGGAAGTCATGAAATGGACAGGTGACAGACCGGATAAGGCTGTGCTGGCGCAGTTCAGGCGGGCTGTCCAGGTCTATGTCCCAGGCAAAGGACTGCTCCTGTTTTCGAGACAGTCCATGACGGAAGGCGAGGTCTATGGCCATACCGGCGACCACGGAAGCCATGGTGGGAGTGCTCGGCATGTCCAGATTCTCCGGACTCCAGAGGCAGCTCAGAACGGGGGAGCAGGTCATCGAGAGGACTTCTGCCCTGCGGTCCTCACTTAACTGGCAGCAGTAACATGCGCTGCTACTTTCAGCCGGGAACCATGCTGCCCGTCCGCGCCAACAGGCAGGTCCTGATAATCCGGTGTCTAACATCGGGACATGGAGCCGCCTGCTGACATAGGCAGTTTCGACTCGAGACAAGGCGCTGTCGGTCGCGCTGATGATAAGCGCGCAATCTTTGAGTGGCTTGAAACCCGCGTCCGCGATTTCGCACGCGAGCGGTATCCATCGGGTATCTGGAAAGTAGATAAACCCTTTCTCTGCTATTACTTCTGCTTTAGGCCGGTGCAAAGCATCGGGGGTGCGAAAAAATATGTTTTGTGAAGTGTTGACGGACTCGATTGTGTCGTTATCAACTAATGCAACGGCTGCCACTCCGAGAAGTCCGAGGAGTCTGGCAATTTCACTACCCAGTGCGCCAAGGCCGACCAAGGCCACGGACAGGGTTTCTATGCTGCACGACTGGTAACTGGTTCGAGTTAATTTTGGAAGGCCCATCTTTTCCCGTACTATACGCATCTAAGAACGAATTACAGTCGTCGGGTTAAAGAAAAAGACGCAGTTGTCATGATGTTTTTGCTGAACGAAATTGTTGAAACGATACGGAATTTAACGTAGTTTCACCAACATCTGTGGTCCGTTATGGCCCAATGAAATTTTAACGGTACATATGGATTTCCTTCGTCTGATATATTTTTCCTCCCTTTCAGGCGCGTTGGCCGGGCTCGTGGCATGGGGCATCCAGGCTGTCGTTGGCGCAGCGATACAGACATCCGCTGCCGGCTGGGCGGCAGATACGCTTCTTCTTGGGCTGGTTGCGGTCCTTCTCATTCCATTTCTGCTTGTGCAACTGGACCGTTTTTCCGGGCGGTCGTTCCGCTGGAGGACGATCGGCCTTGGTGTTCTTATCGCCATCTCGTCTGCTTTGATCGCCGCTGTGGTGCTTTGGTTTCTGCGCGCGAATGTCTCTGCGGAATCTCCGGTACTGTACCGGCTGGCTGGCTGGGCGCTGGCCGCCTCCATCCTTGGTTTGGGAATTGGCTCTCGCTGGCTGACGACGAACAAATTACGAATCCTGCACACCTATACCGGAGGTCTTGCGGGCGGTTTGCTGGGAGGATTACTATTTGTTGGTTTTGGCTCACACCAGCCAGAACTCTGTCAGGCGGCCGGGCTTATGTTGACGGGTGCTGGAATTGGTTTTGGAGCAGGGCTGGCTCCGCTGTTGATTCGCGATGGAGCAGTGCAGTTCATCAGCAGCGCCGATGCGCGCGCACAGAGCAAGTATGGCCGCGCGAACAAGTATTGGGAATTGCAGCATGAGGAAACCTACGTTGTCGGCAATCTGGCGACTTCGCAATCTGAGACGCGCTTTCAGCCGGGCGCAGAAATTTTCATCCCTGATGCTTCGATGGCGGCCCGTCATGCAGTGCTCTTTTCCAAAGAAGGGCGCTTTTATATTGCGCGGCATCCAGATGCGGGCGGACCTGCAGGCATTGCGAAATATGTGCTGAGGGTACGCGGGAAGACAGTCACCACATCACAGGAGCTGACCGAAGCCGACGATATTCTGATTGGCCGGACTGCGCTGCGCTTTACCACCAGAAAGCAGGGGGAGCAATGAAGAAAGGCGCGCTCCTGTCCTGCATTCTGTTCGCTGCCGCTGTAAATGCGGTTGCGGCACCCCCGGTGGCTTTGCGCCAGACACGACCGGTTGCTCTGCATGACTGCGCTCCGGTGACGCTGGTCCCTTGCTTTACCGTCAATTTAAGTCCAGTAGACCACAACGGTCTTCCTGCCGGGGTACTTCTGCCGCCGCAGGACCGGCTGACGCAGGCTGTTTCCATTCAGACATCCAGCGGCACGATTACGCCGTTCTATGTAAAGGCAACTGGGGGTGGCGATGCCATTGCGCGGCCAGACATTGTGCTGATCGAAATTGACATCAGCGGCAGCATGAATGAAACGGTCGCGCCGGGGACCAGCCGCTTTACCGCAGCCAAGCAGGCCATTCAAAACTATCTGGCCACGATGCAGGACGGCGTGGATGAAGTAGCGATTGTTCCGTTTGAGAGCCATCATGTGGTGCCAACGATCCAGTCGGCTGTGTTTACCACCAGGCGGGAACAGGCTGTGGCGCAACTGAATGCACTGCCCGATCCTGGGCCAAAGAACAACACGGCATTGTACCAGGCAGTCTTCACAGGAGTGGACACGCTGAATGCGGAGCTTGCACGGCTGGAGAAGAAGGGCACGCTGCGAAGCAATCTGACGGCGCAGCTGATCGTGATGACCGATGGCAAGAACGAAGTCTTCCATGGCGACGATCCAGTGCTGCTTGACGGGCCGCTGGGGCTGGAACAGGCAGCGGCGAAGGTCCGCGATGCCGGATACGACGTGATTGGAATTGGTTTTGGGAATGCTAATGATATTGATGCGGAGGCCCTGAAGCGCCTCTCCACGCGGTACTTTCTGGCGTCCGATCCGGCGCAGCTGGCCCAGGTGTTCCGCTCTTCTGCCCCAGTGCATCCAGCTGACCTGGAGATTGCGTTTCTTGCTCCGGTGACGGACCGGCATTCGTTGGCAGCGCGCAATGCGGAGTTTGTTTTCAACCTGCACCTGCTGGGCGGAACGAACCTGGCGAGCCAGACGATTTCCTATGTTCCACCAGCGATGGGCTTTCCGTTGTATGAGGGGCATCTGGGCCGCGAGGCACTGGAGGCACTAGCGTCTGTAGAACCCCCGGCAATTTCCGGATGGTCCGTCGTTTTGCGCGGCATTCTGGTATTTTGCGGGCTCGGCGTAATATTGTTGCTGCTATGGTTCTGGGTGCCGCGCATTGCTTGGCGGGGTGAATACAATGGCCTTCCAGCTTCGGGCACACGGCGCCGCTGGAGCAAGGAAGCCTCGGTGCAGGCTTCAGGCGTGCAGGTAAAGAGCACTCCGAACGGGTTTGATGCGGAAGGAGCCAGTTCGCCGCAGCGCTCGGCGGCCCAGGTCACACAAGTCAGGCCTCGGCCTGACCTGACGAGTGCAGCTTCCCAGGGGAAGAAATAAAGATTGAACGAGACTTACAAAGGAGAATGTTTCGATGCCGCTGATTAAAGTCGTCAGAAAAGGAGTTACGCCGCACGTAAGAAAAGTACCTACCTCTACGTGCGCCATGATGTTGCCCATGACGCCGGAAAGGATCGGGGCTGAGGCGGCTTCAGAAAACGAAGAGCCGGTGAAGGTCGAAGACCTGAACGACGCGTTCCGTAAGTTTCAGCCGAAGCTGAAGTTTACCGGGCATGCTGGAGAAGATGAGGCCGAATTCAAGGCCGAGTTCCGGTTCCGGAGCATCAAGGATTTCGATCCGGAAAACCTGCAGAAAAAGCAGGAGATACGCAAAGAGGACGGCGAAGTTGAGTATCTGCGGAACGACATTGCAGATCTGAAAACGAATATTGATTTGCTGTACCGGCTGAAAGACCGGTGGAAGCTGCCGACTGTGCGGCGGGCGTGGGCGAATGAGGCGCAGCGCAAGGAAATCATTGCGGCGCTGGGCAAGCTGCGCAGCGAGCTGGAGCGGGTTGCAAACGGGGGTAAACAGTAATGGCAGATACGCAAACGATCACGCGCACCAAGACCACCGAAGAGCTGATTGCAGATTCCCCTGCACGCGAGCTGTTGCAGGACATTTTTGCGGACCTGCACCCGGCGCTTACGGACGAAAAACGCGAGCTGGCCAGCATCTTTACTCCGCAGTCGGCGAAAGAATTTCTGTCGCAACTGACGAATTTTGACCAGCTGCTGTCTGAGACGGACAGCTACAACGACACGGTCCAGAAGCTGCAGCAGCAGATTGAGAAAGCGGAAGGCGTGCGGGACGAATTGCTGGCGCAGGTGTTTGAGCAGATTCGTCCCATTGAGCGCAGCTACCGTCAATTGCAACTGTTCTTTGAGAACAGCAAGGTGATGGACGGGAAGGTGCGCAAGCCGGTTGAGGTGTACATTCTGAACGCCGATGTTGCGGCCATGAAGGACATCTTCAGCATGAGCGTCGCGGCGATTGAAAATTTCGTGAAATCCCGCAATGACAACTTCAATTTTCGCGACGATATCTGCAATCTGGTTGTGCCGGGATTTTATCCGCAAAGCATTCGTGAAAAGTTTGAGCAGATTGCAAACCAGTGGGGCATGTTGCTGATCAGCGACCTGGATGACGAGAAGTCTTTCAAGAACGTGGAGCGGAATTTCCTTCCCGGCGGTAAGTATGAATTCCTGAAGCGGCCTGAAGACCAGGCCGCAGCGGATGTTTGCCTGATGGGATACTTGCAGCTTCGATCGCCGTACTGGTTTGAGAAGGACCAGGTGATGGATGGCCTCTACGCGCCGCCATCGGTGGCATTCGCCGGGGCTGTTGCCCGCGCTGATGATGCGCAGGGGCTGGCGCAGGGGCCGGTGGGATCACGATTTGGCAGAGTGCATGGGGCGGAGAAGGCGCGCATTGAGCCATTGATTGGCGAGATGGAGCACCTGAGCATGGAGCGGCAGCTGATCCCGGTGATTCGCGATGCCGACAATCATCTGTGCTTCTTCGGCTGCCGCACGCAGGCGGACGATCCTTACGGTGTGCTGAAATTTTTCACGTCCTATCGAATTTTGCGATACCTTGAGCGGTGCTGCCGTCACTATCTGTTGCAGGTCGCCGGACAGGTACTGACGCGCGACTTTATGGACCAGCAGATTGAGGCGCCCCTGAAGCGCCTGCTGGATGAACAGGTGGAGCAGGGGACGATCCTCAGCTACGACCTATTTGTGGACAAGGATTCGAACAAGCGCATGCAAGGCATCTGCGATATTACCTTGAACGTGATGCCGACGGGCCCTGCGGAAACATTTGTGTTGAAAATTGATGTGCCTGAATTTTCAAAACCGACGAATCCTGAAGCGAAGCAGGCATAGAAGCCTGTAGAAAGTTGGATTATGTCTTTTGGGCCGCACAAGAAGAGTATCGAGCCGGGAGACAGCGCACGCAAGGCTGAACAGGAGCCGCGTCCTGTGCCGTTCCGCCGTATAGACGGAGGAACGGCGGCGCGTGATGCCGAGCAGCGCCAGTATGACGCTTCCATCGGGAGGACGGTCCACGGTTTTACTTTGTCGGCGCGAGTAGGCAAGCCATTCCGCTTTGAGAATGGTGCGCCGACAGCAGCGGGGGAGGCAATGCCTGCGGAACCGCAGTCAGCAGCCTCTGCTCCGGAAGTACAAATCAGGAAAACAATCCAATCACCAAATGAAAAAACAATGAATGCTGCTGCTCCTGAAAAAGAGCGCGCATCAGACCTGCCAGTAGATTCGTCTACGGTTGCCTTCCCTGGTTTCCTGTTGAGAGCACTGTTTCGGCGGCGGTTTCCAACCGCTTCGCCAGGAAACAAGACGTAGTCCACAATTCTGTTGAGTAGGAGAGAACGCGTGGCAGCATCACCATATCGCACGACAGTTACGATTGATGGCACGAAGTTTGATGCCATCTCTACGAGTGTCCGGTTCAGCACGGAAAAAGACCGGTCGGGTGTACCACAAATGGGGAGTCTGGCAACTTCAGTCCGCGTGTGGGCGGACTTTCATGATGACCAGAACATTCCCTTCAGCACAGTCCAAAAGCTTTTCAATCTCGCAAATGTCGTAACGCGCGACAAAATACGCTCGATCAAGATCGAGTACTGGAAAGACGATTCCAAGCAGGATGCGCTGGTCAGCTACAGCTTTAATGGCTGGATCCGCCGCTTTGAAACAAGCAACCCACTGGATTTTGTCCGCGCAACGGCGACGAACAGCGACGAGGACAACTTTGTGAGCGGCATCTACAGCAACACCAACCATCTGCTTGTACTGGACATTGAACCTGCTCTGAACCAGCAGAACTTCCAGAACGTGCAGGTCAGCAACTAGAAAGGAGACAGGACAGACATGGCATCACCGAACCGCAGCACCCTTACGATTGATGGGAATAAGTTTGACTGTGTTTCCGTCTCCGTCGCACTGCAAACCGAGAAAGACCGTGCCGGCATGCCCCAGATGGGGAGCCTGACCACGTCCATCAAAGCATATGTTGATTTTCACGATGATCAGAACCTGCCATTCAGCACGCTGAAGAAGCTGTTTGATCTTTCCAATGTGGTCACGCGGGACAAGATCCGCGACATCAAGGTCGAGTTCTGGAAAGATGACGCGAAGCAGGATGCACTGGTCAGCTACAACTTCAAAGGCTGGATCTCCAGCTTCCACACTCTGAACCCGTACCAGAATGGTCAGCCCTCCGACAATGATCACATCGGAGTCAACCACATGCTGGTGCTGGAAGTGGAACCTGCCCTGAACCAGCAGAACTTCAAGGACGTCACCATCAGCAACTAAACCCGGCATAGAAAGAAACGGGAACGAAGTTGTTTCTCTCTTTTCCATTACGGGTAGAGGAAGGCGGATTTCTCCGCAGGTCGGAGAGGTCCGCCGCCATCCTTTTTCTTATGCAATTGATGGCAAGAACGCCGGGAGGGTCATGGAAGGCATGCCCCAGTTTCGGCGTGCGCGACCTTCTGGAAGATGCGAGATTTCGCGCAGATGCTCCGCGGCTGGCCCAGGAACGCGCAAATGCAGCACTGCAGGAACTGGGGTTTGTTGATTTTATGGTGGAAGAGATCGTAAGAGAGGTGTCTGAGCGCCGCGACTACGATGTTTATACGGTCACACTTGTATCAGGAAATGAGCGATATACCACGACAGTTCGATCTGAAATAGCTGAGCAATGAGCTTTCAAACGCCAGGAATTCTTGAAATTGACCATAAACTACGCGAGGACTTTCGCCGCCGGCTGAAGGACTTTGGCATCACGGTGGATGTCCTCGACCCGGTGCTTGCTGTTATCTTCCGGACGTTTGCTCATCAGATTGAATCGGTCTATGCCAATACCGGGCGTATTCGTGAAAAGCTGCTGGATGATCTGATTGCTGGCATCAAGCTACCCGGGCGCTACGCGCATCCCGCACAGACGGTCGTACGGTTCATCTCCAACGGGCCGCACGCCAAAACACTGCGAACCGGCACTGAACTGAATGCGAAAGCGGCCACCGGCGAGAGGCTGAGTTTTGCCACAGATGTGAGCATCGCACTTTCTCCCGCGCAGATTGCCCTGGCCCTGGTCTATCAGGAGCAGCAACTGCAACTGCTCCCCGGGGTGGACATTTCGGAGTCATTCGCAACGTATCGTCCTTCGTATGATCCTGTCCGTGTGAATCTTGGGCCGCAGCCCGCCATCTTTCTGGCGGTTGAAAATCTGGGGCCTGCGCACCTCAGCCACCATGGGTTGTTCTTTGATTTAAGCGCAGGGGCCTACTCGATTCAGCAGGGGCTTATTTCTGAGCCCTGGTGGTTTTTCGGAGAAGATGGTGATCTAAGCGACAAGGGACTGATGCGTCCGCATCGCGTGCATCGCGGTGTGCGGCAACTGGAGTGGCAGGTTGCATCTTCGCAGCGCGCGCGGAGAGAAGAGGGCCTTCCTGATTTGCCGGATGGTTTTTATGCAGGACGTGCCTTTCTGTTTCCGGAGATTGTGGACGACCGGAAGCTGCTCTGCGGAGTGCCACGGCTGCTGGATGTTCCTCTTTCGCGTCTCGCGGGACACGACCTGCGCTCCTGGTTTGAGACGCCGCGCGCCTGGATCAAGGTACCGCTTCCGGCGAATGTGCCGGCGCTGCATACGGCGATACACGGCATCATTCTGCACGCCACAACGGCGTCGAACCTCTTCTGCCTGAACCAGACGGTGCATTTTGAGCAGGATGGCTATTCGGTGCCGATCACGCGTGGCCATCATGGTCTGCGGCAGATGCTGGTCGCGCCGCTCTCGGTCTCCGGTCTGGACAATGAGATTTACCACTCAGCTCCGGGAAATACTGCGAACCCGGCAGAAGGCTGGTACGAGATCACCAAAGAGAGGATCACGCTGCACCCCGGCCTTAGACCCGACGGCACGCGACAGACAGGCGCAAACATTCGTCTGTGGCTCACAAATGGCGAGCTGGGTAATCTGGTTGCTCCCGGAGACATTACAGGCTTTGCCAGTAGCGCAACTTTTGATCAGATCCGGGTGAACCATCTGACCGCAGCCGCAGGCGGCACCGATGACGAAGATTATTCTGACGCGCGCCGCCGCTTCTCAAACGCGCTCCTGACGCGTGGACGCATTGTCACGCGGAGCGACCTTGAATCCACCGCGCTGGGCTTTGACCGCCGCATTCTGGCCGTGGATGTAAGAAGCGAAATCGAACGCGGCGAGCATGGATTGCATCGCCTGGAACGTCTTTGGATCACGCTGGATGCGGACGGCTTCACGCGTCCGGAAATTGAGCTGCCCATTTTGCAGGAGGAGCTGAAGCGCCTTCTGCAGGCACGGATGCTACACGGCACGCACCTCGATATTCAATTTGAGTGGAAGCAGGGGGTGGTTGCATGAGCGCCGCTCCAGTGACGCTTCCGAGGACCATGCCTGACTTTGTTTCAGGTACGCATGGATTTCAGCACAATCTGCATTCGGCCCTGACTTGCCTCGCGCGCTTGCAGGTCCCCGTTTCGCGCATCCACATACGTCCCGTCGGGTGGCACAGCGTTCCGCATGGCACTGTCGTGGGTCAGTCGCCTGCTCCAGGAGGGGCCCTGGATGGCATGATCGAGCTTCAGGTGGCGGGGCCTGCCTTTCACCACAGTCTGCCTGTGGCCATGTGGGACAGCGGCGGTGAAGCCGAGCCAGGTACGCGCGAGCTGCTTGAAGTCCTGGATGATCCTTTAGAAAAACTGACGCACTGGATGTATGAAGGCGCATCGCTGCTGCGTCTTGCGCCGGACAATCTGGCTGCGTGTGCGCGATGGATCAGCCTTTTCGGCATTGCTCCGGAGGAGTGGCCACGCTCGCTCTGGTACAGGCTGGCGCTCCTGCTGCTGGATCTGCCTTCGATTGCCGGGAGCGAGGAAGCTGTGAAGACAGCGCTGGAGCGCGTGCTCGGGCTTCCGGTAAACTCGTCGTCCTTCCGGCATTCGCTCGCAGTCCTGAAGCACCCGACCAAGACGCGCCTGGGGGAAAGAGCATCACGAATCGGGCTGGACTTTATTGTGGGCGATGCGTTTTATGACATGGCCCATCTGCGCGTAGAAATAGGGCCAGTTCCGCTGGCTACTTACGAAAAATATCTGGGCAGCGAAGGGCGCGATTTGCTGGACCGCCTGCTGGCGCTGGTGCTGCCGGTGCATCTGGATTACGAACTGCGCTGGGTAGTGCTCGATCCGGAACAGGCACCGCGCTTGGGAATCGCGGAACGAAACTGCCGTTTGCAGATCAACAGCTATCTGGGCAAGGGCTGCGAAAGCGCAGGCTCGTTGTAAGAAATTGAGGAAGAAATGGACTCGCTTCGTTTGAGATCGGTCAATTGGGAACATGGAATGCTCCTGACCCCGGAGCACTTCCTGCGCCTGGAAGAATATTTTGAATCGCTGTTCTACTGGGGCCTGCGATACATGAGCGCCGGACATGGTCTGATTGGCGGCGGTGTGCGTCTGCCGTTGCCGGACCTCGGCGCGGTACGGCTCGATCCAATTGTCTATCTCGACGAAAACAGCGAAGCGCTGAACATTTCTGTAACGCAGTGCCGCGGGCTCACTCCATCTGGCCTTCTGATTGACGTTGATGAAGATGGCGCAATCGCTGGACGGTTCGACAAAGACGCACTCGCCGGGGTGGCCGAAGCGGAAATCTATGTGATCATAGACCCGTCGCAGCGTATCAAGATAGATGGTGTTGCGGATGAGTTTAATCCGCAGATGCGCAGCGAGCGCACCTACAGCTATCGGATCGCATTGCAGGTAACGGCCGCCGAACGGGAGCGGGCACTGGCGATTGCTCGCATCCGCAGACCAGCCAGCGGCGCGCACTTTGAGAAGGACCCGCTGTACATTCCACCGTGCCTGACGCTTTCTGCGCACAGCGAATTGATGGCGGGATGGCGCCGGATTGTCGAAGCGATTCAGCGGCTTTCCCAGGGGTACGCAGAGCTGCATCGCGCCATGCGCGAATTTATGGTGCTGTTTACCGAGCGCGGCATTGAGACTGAGGTCGACCGCGACGCCACACAGTTTGCCGAGCGCATGGTACTGGCGCTTGAGGAGATTGCGTACAGCATTCTGGACCGCACGCAATCGCCGCAGAGCTTCTTTATTCAGGTGCGCAAGCTGCTGCATCAGTCAGCCACCTTCTTCAGCCTCGCCCCAAACATGCAACAGTATTACGAAACGCTGCGTGAAACCGGCGAAACTGAGCTCGTCTCATTGATTGAAGGGCAGAAACGGCAACTGGATGCGACGCGTACCCTGAAGCTGGCGGATGATCTCAGCCTGGAAGTGCGTTCGGCGTTGCAATCGCTCACTGCGCTCGAAAAACTGGAGCGCGCGCTTGAGGGCAAGTACATTGACTTCCGCATCAGCCCGTCGCTCGATGGCATGAACTTTATCTTCGATCGCGGCGGCAAGGTGCTCTACAAGCTGGCCGCGAAGCCAAGCCGTGTGCAGGGTGTGGCCGACGAGCTGACCATCTTCTTCTCGCAATTGCGCCTGGAAGGACGCGACCGCTACCGGCTTATTCTTGTGGGCGAGCGGGACGCTCCCTTCTCGCGCGGCACCACCATCAGCGCGGAGATCCGACTGAATGAAGGCACCGGATTCCGTCGCGAAGCGATCATCCTTTCCGCAGAAGCGAAGCTCGATGAGCAATACAACTTCGAGTTCGACTTTGAAGCTCCGGACGTGCCGACGATCACCGACTTGCGTGTTACCGTGCAGGCCTATCATCCCATCCGCACGGCGCTCCTGTTTATCCGGCACCGCTTTTATGCGAGTCGTACGCAGGAGCAGACGGTGCGTAACCTGGAGCCGGACTATGAAAAGGTGCGGCCCGCCAGCGTGCCGCCGCCCGTGGATTCTTACTCACCTCCACCGCCGCCACTTGGAAATGGCCGCTTTTCTTCATCGCGGCCGATGGAACCTGCGCAGCCGGCTGTGACTACGGAGCCAGCAGAGGATGCCTTGCCGCCGTGGGCACCACGAGACAAACGACCCACGCCGCCCTCACCGGAAGAACCGCTGAACCGCCCACGTCGCCGGCGCCTTGAGTAATGGAGCACGCATGCAGTTAGACCTAAGTGCACTATCTGATGCAATGGAGCAGGCGCTGGAACAGGCGCGCCTGCTGGCCGCCGAACGGCAGCAGGCGTTGATTCAGCCCGAACACCTTCTTTATACGCTGCTCGATCATGAGAGCAGTCTGTACGCTTTGCTTGAGCGCAACGGCATTGCCGTAGGAGCTTTGCTCGACGCTTTGGCCACACGGTTGAATAAGGCGAACTCCGGCAAGCTGGAGCCGGGGCGCCGCCCCGTTGCCTCCAAGGCGCTGCGCAATCTGCTGGAGCGCAGCTTTGCTCTTGCCGCCGAGCGTAACTCTCCTTCCGTGGAGCCGATTGACGCCGTGCTCGCCGCCGTGGACCAGAGCATGAATGATCTGCGCGATGATGTTCGCACGGACCTGCGCGAAGCCGGAGTCACAAAAGAGGCGGTAGAAAAGATTGAAGGCACGCAACGCACGCTGAAAGAAACCTTCCAGCCGGAAAAGCAGGCCCGTTCTACTGGCGCTCCTGCGGCGGAAAAGGTACTCGAACGTTTTGGCCGCGACCTCACAGCGGAGGCAGCCGCAGGGAAAATTGATCCCGTCATTGGGCGCGATGATGAAATTCGTTCCATGATCCAGACGCTTTTGCGCAAGACCAAGAACAATCCTGTGCTGGTGGGTGATCCCGGCGTTGGCAAGACGGCCGTGGTCGAAGGACTCGCGCTTCGCATTGCTGCCGGAGATGTTCCCGACAGCCTGCGCGATTGCAAACTCTACGCGCTCGATCTGCCTGCTCTGGTTGCTGGCGCAAAATATCGCGGCGAATTTGAAGAGCGCATCAAGTCCGTCGTGGAAGAAGTGCGTTCGCGCAAGGGCGAGATCATCCTCTTTATGGATGAGCTTCACCAGCTTGTGGGTGCAGGGGGGACGGAAGGCGGTATGGACGCTGCCAATATCCTGAAGCCCGCACTGGCCCGCGGCGAGCTTCGCTGTGTGGGTGCTACCACCTTTGACGAATACCGCGAGCGAATTGAAAAAGACGGTGCACTGGCCAGGCGCTTTGAGCAGGTGCAGGTAAAAGAGCCGAATGACGAGGCGATGCTCTCCATTCTGCGCGGCCTGCGTGAGAGATACGAAACCTTTCACGGCGTCCGGCTTTCAGATGATGCGTTGCACGCGGCCGTCAAGCTGTCGCGCCGGTATGTTCGCGACCGCTTCCTTCCAGACAAGGCCATTGACGTGATTGACGCGGCCACATCGCGCCTGCGCATGCAGAAGGAATCCACGCCGACGCACATTGACCAGCAGGCACGTCTGCTTACCCGCAAGCGCGCAGAGCTTGAAGCGCTGCGTAATGGTCCGCAAAGCGCGCAACAGAAAAAGGCCATTCCAGCGCTGGAAAAAGAGATTGCCGAGCTTGCTCCGCAAGTAGCAGCGCAGACGGAAGCCTGGCAGCGGTCCCGGCAAGCATCGGCTGAGCTGCAAAAAACAGTGGCAGCGATTGAAGAACAAAACCGGGTACTCAAGCAGGCCGAGGCATCGGGCGACGTCGCGAAGGCGGCAGAGATTCGTTATGGAAGCCTTAAGTATCTGGAGCAGCAGCGCGCTGATCTTGAAGCACAGGTGAGCGCCGCGAGTGAGAATCCCATGATTTCCACCGAGGTCACAGCGGAGCACATTGCTGAGGTCATTGGTGAACGCACCGGCATCCCGATCCAGCGCCTGCTTGAGAGCGAGCGCGAACGCCTGCTGCATCTTGAAGAACGTCTGTCTGCACGCGTGTTTGGACAATCGGCGGCCGTGAGCGCTGTTTCTGAGGCAGCCCGCCGCATGCGCGCTGATCTGGAGCTGCGCCAGACGCCCAATTCCTTCCTCTTCGTAGGGCCTACTGGCGTAGGCAAAACCGAATTGGCGAAGGCGCTGGCAGAAGCACTCTTTGACGATGAGCATGCCCTGATTCGGATTGACATGGGCGAATACAAAGACAAGTCTTCTGTCTCCGGCCTGATTGGCTCGCGGCCAGGGCTTGTCGGCTCAGATGAAGGGGGATTCCTTACCGAGCAGGTGCGGCGGTCGCCTTTCTCCGTCGTTTTGTTTGATGAGGTAGAGAAGGGCCATCCTGAGATTCTTGACCTGCTGCTTGGCGTGCTCGATGAAGGCCGCCTGACAGATGCGAAAGGCCGTTTCTGCGATTTCTCCAACACCATCGTCATCTTCACCTCGAACCTGGGAGTACGCGAAGCCATGGCCAGCAGTGAAGATCCGGAAGAGCGCAAGAACATCATCCTGGAAGTGGTCCGCGCGAGCCTGCGGCCGGAGCTTTACAACCGCATTGGACAGATCGTTGCCTTCGATCCGCTTTCTGAAGCAGAGCTGGAGCGCATTGTGAAGCTGCACCTTGGCAAGCTGGCGCGCAAACTGGAAGAGGATCGCCAGCTTGGACTGGACGTAAGTCCTGAAGCCATTGCGTATCTTGCGCGGCAGGCATACGACCCGGAATATGGAGCGCGCCCGGCACAGCGGACCATGCAGCAGCTGGTGCTCTCACCGCTGGCCAGCCTGCTGCTTTCAGAAGCGCCGCAGGCCGGCGGCAAGGTCGCCATTGCGCTTGAAGAGGAAGACAGTTTGAGTTTCAGCCTGGTGGGAGCTGATCAGGCTGAAGAAGTAGCGAGGACAAACTAGCCATGCGTGCAAGAGAACGCTGGAAGAGCTGGCCAGGCATCATTCTCCTGATTCTCGGCATATCCATATGCTGCAAATACTCTCTTTTTTCAGAACCGCTCACGCCTACTGAGGCGGAAGAGGGTTGGCTGCGTCTATATGACGGAACGCTCACTGGGTGGAGCGCCAACGGGAACTGGCAGACAAAAGAGGACGCTCTGACTTCTGACATGGGCGACACGCGCAGCATTTTCACTGCGTATCCGCTGAGTGATTTTGTTCTGAAGTTCGACTACCGCATCAACGCCACACCTTCCGGCGCGACGCTGCGCATTCGCGCCAGCCATGACGGCGAGCCCACAGAGAGCGGCTACCGCATTCCCCTGTCTGACACGGTGAAAGACTGGCCGGCAGGAAGCATTGTGAAACGCGCCGCGGCGCAGCCTACTTTCATTTCGCTGAATACGTGGCACAGCGTTACTGTGGAGGCGAATGGCAACCACATCCGAGTAGAACTGGATGGCCGCCCCACCGCAGACATTCACGATGACTCCTCTCGCGCCGGATACATTGGCTTCGAGTCCACACGCGGTGCAGCACTCGACCTGCGCAATCTGCGTGCACGGCCTCTGAATGTAAAGCAGATCTTTGATGGCTCAGACCTTTCGGGCTGGAAGAATGTTCCATATCAGCATCAACCGAGCAAAGGGCTCTTCCACGTATTTAGCGGATCCAATAAACCACACAGCGCGGACTGGAGCGTAAAGTCCGGCGCCATCCACGGCGAAAAAGGGCCGGGCGCGATTGAAACAGAATCGCAGTATGACAATTTCGTTCTTCAGTTCCGGGCCACTGCGAATGTGGACCCGAACAAGAAGGGCGTGTATCCCGCGCTTTCCATTCGCAACCAGTCAGGCAGCATTGGTACCGGCTATCCGCTGGGAATCGGCAGCCACATCGGCGAGATTGGTTCATTGGCCCGTCCGCGTAAGCCTGTAGACAACAGTAAGGGCGATGTTCTTGAAACCGTGATTGTGAATGAGCGTTCTATCTTCATATTCCTGAATGGCACGCTTTCCACCGCGTATCATGACACTCGGCCTGAAGCGGCCTCTCTCAAACAAGGCGCACGCATCGGCGGAGGAGTGCTCAGCCTTGAAATTCCTGAAGACGCGCACGCTGTGGACATCAAGTCGCTTGCTGCCGTTTCCATTCCCGCCAGCATGGGCGGCATTGTGAAAGACCAGCCAGAGCCGCAACTTGCCTCAGCCAAGGCGCAGTCTGCCTCCGGCGCTTCTGCAGACACGGCAACGCAGGCGGCCCAGCTTGCCGCGGCGCTCGGCGTTCCGTCTCCGCAAGTGCGCTCGCGCTCCGCAGAGCTGATCAGCCGCGCCGTCAAAAGCAATGACCCGCAGGAGCAGATGGACCTGTACGACCAGGTCATCAAGATAGATCCGTCTAATGCTGCCGCCATCCAGGGCTACAAAGACGCGCAGCAGAAACTTGCGCAGCAGCAGGCCCAGCAGGAGCAGCAGCAACATGCCCAGCAGGCAGAGACACAGAAAGCCAGCGCAAGCGAACAACAGTTGCAGAGCAGCCTTGCATCGGCAGAGGCCAGCTTCCTGGGTGGTCACATTCATGAAGCAGACCGTACGCTTCGCATTGCGGAGAGGATCGCGCCTTCCAACCCGGTTGTGAATGACCTGCGCCGCCGTATTGATAACGCTCTCGGCCTGCGCCGCAGATTGCTCTTTGCCGGAAGCGCAGCGGGCCTCGCTGCCCTGTTTGGAGGATCGCTCTTCTTCTTCCGCCGCCGCAGGCTCAGCCGCCACCCTGTGCTGGAAGTGGTGCAGGGGCTCGATCAGGGCCGCAAATACCCGCTCGACCGCGACGTGGTCCGCATTGGGGCAATCGCGCAGGACGGTGGGCAGAAAAATGACATCGTCGTCCGCGATGTGGAGCATATGGTTTCGCGCTTCCATTGCGAAGTGGTGAAGAAAAATGGATACCTTCTGCTCAAGGACATGAACAGCTCGAACGGCACAAAGGTGGACGGCAAGGCCGTGCCCCCGGGCACGCTTGTTCCCCTGGGCAGAAGCTCGCGCATTGACCTGGGCGGCACCGTCGTACTGCGTCTGGGCTATGAGCGCAAAAAGGCATGAGCGCTATGGAGATTCGTATTCGTGCGGCAGGCGAAAGCCATCCAGGCCGCAGACGGCGAATGAATGAGGATGCGTTTGGCTTTGATCTAGATCGCGGCCTCTTTGTTGTATGTGACGGGGTAGGCAGCAACCAGGCCGGGGAGGTAGCCAGCCGGCTGGCGCTCGATACCGTGCTCGACTATTTCCATCCTGGCGTCAATGGCGCGAGCGGCGGCTCTTCTCTGCATCGTGTCGTGCAGAAGGCAAACCACGCCCTGCGCAACGCCGCCGCACGCGAGTCGGCCTACTCCGGCATGTGCACCACCATTGTCTCCGCGCACCTTGACAGCAGCCGCATGTGGATCGCGCACGTGGGAGACAGCCGCGCCTATCTGCTTCGCTATGGCGCGCTGCATCGCCTGACCGAAGACCATTCGCTGCTCGCCGCACGCCTTCGCAGCGGGCTGCAGGGCGAAGCGCCGGAACTCGACGGCGTCCTCACGCAGGCCCTTGGCGCAGGAGATTTCGTTGTCCCTGAAGTCACATCGGTGCAGGCAAAGCGTGACGACTGCTTTCTGCTTGCCACCGACGGCCTGACCCGTATGCTCTCGAACTCTGAGATCCTGAGCATCCTCGTCGCATCGCTTTCGCCCGAACACGCCTGTCATCAATTGGTCGAGGCGGCCAACCGCGCAGGCGGCTTCGACAATATTACGTGCCTTGTTGTGGCAATTGACTGAATGGAGAGCTCCCGTGCCGAACGCTGGCTACATACACGTACAGATTGGCGGAGAAGATATTGACCTCGCGCTGCTGGCCGAAGTCGAGGTCCGGCAGAAACTCAATGATCACTGGACTGCGCGCGTGCTCTTCCGCTCCACGCATGACACGCAGCCCGACGTGGCGCAGATGCTGGGCCAGGCACTCACCATTTCCGGCTACGACCTTCTCGGCGTAGAGCACACTCTGTTCAGCGGCCCGGTGCGCGACGTTGAGCTGATTTACGAAGTCAACGGCAGCTACGGCGCGCACATTGGTGCCATCAGCGCAAGTTGGCTCATGGACCAGTCCCAGCGCCACGCATACTTCCTCAAGCAGTCGCCCTCCGCCATTGCGCAAACGCTGGCCGCAAATTACGGCCTCTCGCTCAAAGGCTCCATTGAGGGCGATGCGGGCCTTTCGCGCGTGCAGTGGAGCGAGAGCGACTGGAGCTTTCTACTGCGTCTTGTAGATGACGGCGAGGCCTGGCTGCGCCCCACGCAGGACGGCCTTGAAACCCAGACCAGCTTCCAGCCCGGCCCAACGCTCGAGTGGCGCGAGGGCGAGTACGGGCTGATGGAGTTCTCCGGCAGCGGGCACGTGCGTCCGGTGCTGCAATCCGGGGCGCACTACGACCACCGCGCCGCGCAGAGCCGGAGCTACGCCGGAGTCAAAAGCGAAGCGGCCTTCTACGCTCCCTGGAGCGGCCTGCGCGGAAAGGCCCTCTCTGCGGGAGAAAGCATTTCCGCAGCAACGGTGGCGGAGCGCCATCGCGCCACCACGCTCGATTCGTATCAGCAACAGTTACAAAAAGAATCGCGTCGCCAGGCGGTAAATGCCGGCATCTGTTCCGGCATCAGCCGCTCGCCTGAAGTAATGGCTGGGAATGAAGTCACCATTTCCGGCCTGGATGCGGACGTGGATGGCACCTATGGCGTAATCGAGTGCCTGCATCAGTGGACGCCGCGCGGCTTTGAGAACCGCTTCCGTGCCACGACGGCCCGGCGCTGGTTTGCACCCGAACGCCCCGCGCGTCCGCAGGCCGAAGGCGTCTTTCCTGCGCGCGTGGTGGCCAACCACGACCCACAGAACCTGGGCCGGGTACAGGTGCAGTTCTACTGGCAGGAAGAGAACGCGACGACCTGGGCGCGTTTGATCACCAGCCATGCCGGAGCAGGGCGCGGCGTGCTCATCACGCCGGAAGTGGGCGATGAGGTGGCGGTGCGCTTTGAAGAAGCCGACCCCGAGCGGCCTTACATTCTTGGTTCGGTGTGGAACGGAGTGCTTCAGCCGCCGACGAGCGGTTACTGGGAAGGCGGTACGAACGGCGGTGAGTTTGCACCAAACAACATCAAGCGTCTGGTGACGAAGTCCGGCCATCGCGTCACGCTGGTAGACACCTCTGGGCAGGAAACCATTGCTATGGCGACGCCAAAGAGCAACCGGCTGGTGATGACGGAGAAGACCAACGAAACGGGCCGCCCGGCTGTGGTGCTGCACACCGACGGCGACATCATCCTCGCTGCCCCGAAGGGCCGAATCCACCTGCAAAGCAAGCTGCAGTCGAAGGAAGTGGGTGCAGGCGGGGGTGGTGTTGGCGCTGGAACAACCACCGCATCTCCACCATTATCAACACCCGCCATTGTTCCTGCGGTATACCAGCCATCGAGCGCAGGCGCACAAGTAATGCCGGCAAGCGCCGGTACAGGCGGCCCCGGAATGACTGCCGCCGAGCGCGCAGTGATTTGCAAGACTATTTGCGAGTGCAACCAGAGCGCGCCGCTGTCGGCCAGCGGCGCTCAGTTAAAACAGCAGTGCGTCTCAGCAAAACTCGAGGCTATGGATGCTGCTTCAGGCCACCGCAGCACCATCAAATCTGAAGTCAGCTACAACATGACGACCGAGCCACCCACGCCGATCATGGTGAACGACAATTCGACTCGTCCGCACCCCTGGAACAAATATCCAGGACAAAAGGTCCCAGACTTCATACCTGGTAAAGGCATGATGCGACGGCCCGACGCAGTGATTGTAAACAACCCCAACCTGCCACCGACCCAAGACAACCTACGCTCTGTTGTAGAGATCAAATTCCCTCCGCAACCACTTGACCGAGAACAAGATGATGAATATAGGCGGATCGCGGGTTCCAATGCTCAACTTGAACATCTAAGCCCTCAGGAATGCGGTTGCCCTGAGAAGCAAAGAGTGCCAGAGCCGCAGACTGTTCCTGCGCGTCAACCTGAAGGTCAGGAAGACCATACACTGCGGAATGTGGCCATAGGAGTAGGGGTTGGTGCGGCCGTGGTGGTAGGTGCGATCGTGCTGGCGCCTGAAGAAGCTGTCGCGGCTGCTGGATACGGTCTCCTACGATTAGGCGGATTTCTGCTCCGTGGTGCCGCCACAGCATACTAAGGTACAAGGAAAACAGGATGGAAAAAGAATTGAAGTTAACCCAAGCTGATCTACAGGACATCTTACATGGGGAACGCTTCGTCGAAGAAGACGGCAAGAAAGTCCTCGGAATAGGCTTAACTTCCCTCTTCTTATTTAAAGACGGGCGCACTCATGAAAAAAGAGCTGCAGTACGCAAGTGCATTGAAGAATTTCTCGAGTTGGCCAGGCCTCACTTACATTGGCAGACGATCGATAAACGAGAGGTTGACCTGAGTAAGCAAGAGCCAGTGGATCTTGAAGTTAGCGAACGAAACTACACAGAAGAGCATACTTGGAGTGCTATTTATTCTTCCGGCAGTGATCCGTTCGACGCTTCAGCATTTCAGGCAGCATTCCTTTGTCGGGCCTCGTGGCAACCTGTTGGTGTGAGCTATCTGAGCATACAGTTGCCTCTCTCCTATTTAAACCCTGACTTTATAGGTAGATTTCATCGGTTTGCTTCCATACTGCGCGCAACTCAGGCATACGCAGGTGTTGGCATTCTACAACGGCCCAGCATCGGAAGCGCTGCTCCTTATGAAACGCTGGTATACGAATTAGCGCAGCGTTATCCGGGCCTGGAGGTTTTTTCACCTTCTTGTACGTTCGAGAGCCTCAGTCTGAAGGACGCTATGCGCTGCATAAATTGGCTTACCGCCGTGGGCGATGAATTTCTCCAATCCTTAGGCAAGGTGGAAGACATTTGCCGCGGCATGAGCCAGCAGATATTGGTTTATCGCTATGAAGGCGGTATAGTTTTCCAGGCAGGCCCGAAGCCGGATCTTGGAGATGGTGAGAAGAAAATTGTCTCACAATACTACCGGGAAGTTGCCAGGGCTCTCAAGCCAGTCCGACTGCAAAAAATGATGTATCGTTTCCAGGAAGGCACGCATGGAGAACCAAACTTTGATCTAGAAGATACGCTTCGCTGGTTAGCCCGCTTTGATTAATTTTCCCGGCGAACCCGACTTTGTGTCATGCTTCGCGGCGCCAAGGCAATGAAGAGGCGAGGCCGCAACCATAGATCTTTCTGTATGCAGCCCGGCCCAACGCTCGAGTGGCGCGAGGGTGAGTACCTCCGGGCAGGAAACCATTGCCATGGCGACGCCGAAGAGCAACCGGCTGGTGATGACAGAAAAGACCAACGAAACCGGCCGCCCGGTCGTCGTTCTGCGCCTGGCCACGGTCCTGGGGTTGATCCCGTGACGGCGCGGACAGTGCCATCAGGCTCTCTTGGCTATGTTGTATCGCTCGACGGACTGCCTCTGTTGTCGTGGCGTGCCGGTGCAAAACTTGTCCCATAGTGCTTCCTTCCATCCACTGGATAGAATCGCACCCATCAAATGCCGGGACTAATCATCCAGCAGTTTTGGCATTCGAATCACCCACGACAGTTTCTGCAAACCTAATACAGGAATCCATCAATCTCGATGATGACAACAATATAGACGCTTGGATATTGTTTCGCCTGAACTTGGAAGCCTATTTGAATGAGTGGTATTCACATTGCTCGGCGTCCAATCAGAAAAGTCAAATGGAGGAGTTTCATGTATAAGTCTTTGAGGCCGATGGGAAAATTCGTGCTGCCATGGAGGATCTCATTATCTCTCCGGCAAGCTGCATTTAGAGCGCTTCTAGCTGCTCTATTTATCGCTTTTTTGTGGATGAATGACAAACCAGGTGTGGCGCAAAGCGGTGCAACCGGGACCATTGTTGGAACGGTGACTGATAATTCAGGAGCAGCCGTTCCAGGCGCTTCCGTTTCGATAACGAATGTGGGAACAAATGCGACCCAAAACACTATCACTTCTTCAACTGGAACTTATTCGATGCCATCACTTCTTCCGGGCATTTACCGGGTTACCGTGAAAAGATCTGGTTTTGCAAGCGAGGTAGTGGGCGGAATTGAACTCGCTGTGGGTAAGGCAGTGACAGTTGACGTGCATCTCCGTCCAGGTAGTGTCTCCGAAACAGTAAGCGTAAATGCCACAGCTGTGTCCCTGGATACGGAAAATGCTGCTGTGGGGCAGGTGATCAGGCAACAGCAGATCTCCGATCTTCCTCTGAATGGACGCAACTTTACGCAGTTGCTTACCCTAGAAGCCGGTGCGAGTTCCAACAGCGGAGAACAGGGAATTTACAGAGGTAACGAAGGAAATGCAATCAGTATTCAGGGTGGCCGCCCCGACTCGAACCGGTACACGCTCGACGGAATCGCTATTAACGACCTGATGTATTCAACGCCTGCAGTAGTCCCATCAGTAGAGGTTCTGCAGGAGTTTCAAGAACAAACCAAAGGCTATTCTGCTGCTTATGGCGGCGGTGCTAATCAAGTTAATCTAACTACAAAATCAGGCACCAACGAGCTCCACGGAACAGCTTATGACTACCTTCGTAATGATGCACTCGATGCATATACTTATCAGTTTGTCCAACCACCGCAACCGAAGACGCTGCTCAGGCAGAACCAATTCGGCTACAGTTTAGGTGGGCCTATATGGATCCCCAAACTGTATGATGGTAGGAATAGGTCGTTTTTCTTTGCCAATTACGAAGGCTTGCGTGCCCGCGCCTCTTTTAATCAGTTTGCGGTGGTTCCGACTCCGGAACAGATCAATGGTGTGTTTCATACCACCATTATCAATCCGACCACCCATATGCCCTATCCAAACAATACAATCCCTCGGAGCGATTTTTCGCAGTTTGCAATCAGCTCCATCTCTCACTTTCCAGCTCCTAATGTTAATGCTTCTCAGGGAAATTATCTCTATACTGTGCTGATTCCGCAGAATGCAGATCAACAGACCTATCGGTTTGACCAGTCGTTCAGCGATAGAGACAAGTTCTTTGCGCGATACACGCAGACCGAATACAACGTGGCGCAACCTGGCGTCCTCCCTGAAGGGACAACGTATCTGGACGAACCCAGCCGACAGGTCGTGGGTTCATATACGCACATGTTCAGTCCTACGATTCTGAATCAAGCACTATTTGGCTGGATGCAGGAAAACGTGAGCTCGAAAGGCGTTCCAATATCTGAATCAGCATGGAATGCAATTGGCTTCAAAAACGTGTTTCCATATAGCAGCCGGTATACTACATTTCCGCAGATCACAGTGCTCGGCTACTCCACGGTTGGAGGGCCCGGATACTCGCCGATGCTGTATGATCAGCCCAGCTATGAGTTTTCCGATACGCTGTCCATCGCGAAAAAAAATCATAACATTGGGATTGGTATAGATTTTCAGCACGTTGAGACGCGCGATAATTCCTTTTCTTCACCCAAGTTCTCCTTTGATGGTACTGTGAGTGGGAACCCTGTTGCTGATTTCCTGTTGGGATGGCCATCTTATGCGAATTCCCAAGTCCCTACAGAATTTTCAACCAAAGTTGAAAGCGCAAACGTGCAGAACTTTGTAATTGCACGTATCGCGCCATGGATTCAGGATGACTGGAAGGTCAGTCCGCGCCTTACTCTTAATCTAGGATTGCGGTGGGATTTCATGCCATTGCCCTATTCAACCAATGACAATATGTTCTGGCTCAATCCGAACATACCTGGCGGCGGTCTCTATACGGCAAGCAAGAAAGTCATCCAGGAAGGCTATGGCGGTAAGCTATACGAGTATAGTTCGGCACCAGGACCTCAGCAATGGAAGGTTTTTGCCCCAAGGATCGGGCTCGCATTTCGCCCATCTGCTAGTGAAACTACAGTGTTGCGCGTTGGCTGGGGCCTGTTCTATGACAATACCCAGATCAAGGAATCTTTTGCGGGCGGCTCGTACCCCTTCGCCGAGCAATCAGTTCACTACTATGTTAATACCAGCACGTTGTTTCCCGCCCCGGTCCCGCATGCACCTGTGACATCAGCCGATCTGGGCTTTGTCTGGGCAATGGACAAGTACATACCTCCATATGTGTCCATGTGGACAGCTTCAGTAGAGCGCGAAGTCAAGGGGGTCAAGTTCGAAGCGGATTATCTTGGCTCTGAGGCGCATCATCTAACGGGTCGCGCATGGGAAAATGCGCCCTATCCGTACGATCCTTTACATCCAACACCGGTTTCTGAGCGAATTCCGCTTCCAAATATTGGGGACGTCCTCGGTCATCCGTTTGAGTTCGCTTCAAACTACAATGCATTGGCCCTTAAAGCCGAACACAGCGGGCGCTCAATTACTTTCCTGGCTTCATACACTTGGTCTCACAGCCTGGACAATAAATCGAGCAATGCCGGAATCAATGGGGATACATCTGGAAATGGTCCGATGAACCAATATAACTGGGCATTGGACTATGCGACTTCCAGTTTTGACATCAAACATCGGTTTGTGGGCAACTTCCTGTATCAGCTTCCGTTCGGCAGGGGGCAGGCTTTTGGCAACAACACAAACAGGTTTCTCGACTTGTTGATTGGGGGCTGGCAGGCGAACGGTATTCTGGATCTCCATACCGGACAACCGTTCTCGATTGCTGGCTTCGATGTAGGTTTTATCAACCGAAATTTTGGGCAGCGGGCCAATATCGTGGGTGATCCCTATCCATCAGGGTTTCATAAATCAATCAATGAATGGTTCAATACTGCTGCTTTCGTAAATCCGCCTATGGGATATTTCGGGAACTCCAGCCGGGATCTTTTGCGCGGCCCCGGATTCGCAAACCTCGATTTTTCTTTGTTCAAGTCTATTCCTTTAGGTGATCGTGTGAGATGGCAGACACGGGGAGAATTTTTTAATGCGTTCAATCATACTAACTTCGGAAACCCGAGCAATGCGGTCTATGCGTCTAACTTTGGTGTGATAGGCTCTGCAGCACCGGGCCGGATTGTGCAGGTGGCCATGAAACTCATCTGGTAAGAGGTCCGGACAAGAGTGCAACCAGTATTCCACCGAATTTCCAGAGATCCAAGGCAGCAGGAGACCTGCTGCCTTGGTGGATTCAGACGCATTGCAGTACAAAGCGAGCGCAAAAATTTCTAACTTCAGAATCAAGAAGCAAGCCGCGTTTACTCGCAAGTCAAATATTAGGCGTCAGGTGGCCTTTTGGCCTTTTCTTATGCCTGTCAGAATCACATGGATGATTCTTTGTGGTTTGCATAGATCCGATTCAGGATCATCGGCCTGATCTAAGTTAGAAGGCTCTCTGCTTTGTACTTTCTAAATGTGTCGCATTTAGGACTACCTACAGAGGACCTGTTATGACCTGGGGTTTGCCGCCAGCATCAGATGCAACCGGCATGTAACCATCAGCAGTATAAGTGGAGCTTTATCTTATCTGGATGATCAGTACAAAAAGTGAAAGACAACTCAATGATCAGTAAGGAGTAATACGAGTGATAATGAATCGACGGGAGTTTGTGAAAGGTGGCGCATGCGCCTCCCTGGCCATAGGCATGCCCCCTCAGAGGCAAGAAGCAGAGGGGCATTATCAAATTGGGGCCTACTATTTTCCGAACTTTCATGTAGATCCGAGAAATGAATACATCCACGGCAAAGGATGGACTGAATGGGAGATTTTGAAGCGCGGCGAGCCAAAATTTCCTGGTCATCACCAGCCCAAGAAACCTCTATTGGGCATGGAAGATGAAGCGGATCCCAATGTGTTCCAAAAAAAAATAGATTTGGCAGCCGAGGCAGGTATCGGGCACTTCATCTTTGACTGGTACTGGTACGAAGATAAGCCATTTTTAAACCGTGCATTAGAGGAAGGATACCTCAGAGCATCCAATCAAGATAGAGTTAAATTTTGCTTGATGTGGGCGAACCATGATTGGTATAACCTGATGCCTGCAAGGAGGCTTGAGCTGCAAAGGCCGATTATTTATCAAGGCACATATGATGCGGCTACTTTCGCCAAAGTTACTGATTACATTATTTCGCATTACTTTAAGCAACCATCCTATTTCAGGATTGATGGGTCTCCATATTTCTCGATTTATGAATTGAAAAACCTGATCGAGAGGATGGGGGGAATCGAGATTGCGCGAACTGCATTTGAGCAATTTCGGGAGAAGGTCCGTGCTGCGGGATTCCCGGATGTCCACTTGAATGCGGTGGCGTGGGGGGTTGACGGTCTCGCAAATTTGTCAGATATATTCAGCTCCCTTGGCGTTCGTAGTGTTACCTCGTATACCTGGATCCATCACTGTAAAATGACTGGCTTCCCTGTGTCTGACTATGCTGACGTGCTGGTGCAGGCTGAAGGCTACTGGCGCACTGCGCCGTCCCGATTTGGGGTGCCATACCATACTGACGTCAGCATGGGTTGGGATCCAAGCCCCAGATCTTGCCAATCTGATCGTTACGAGCAGGGTACGTATCCCTTTACGCCAATTCTGCAGGGGAATACTCCGCAACTATTTCGGACGGCCCTTGCCAAGGCGAAGGCGCATATGGATTCTCATTCCGATATTCCAAAGGTATTAACCATTAATGCGTGGAACGAATGGACAGAAGGCAGCTATCTTGAGCCTGAGTCGCTGTACGGGATGGACTACCTTAACTCTATTCGAAGTGTATTTCTATCATAGCTCTAAGTAGCTGTACTATTGTGTTATGGGTATTGATTTCTCTGCGGTGGATTGTCCTGGCGCGCAGGGACCGATGTCGCTAATTTGACCTATGATGCGCCGCTTGTCAGCGTCAGGGACCGGGCGTAGTCAAAAAAGGAGGCAGAAAGTGAACAGACGGGATTCCTTAAAGCTGTTAGTGGCAGCGACGGGCAGCATCATGCTCCCGGCGGGATGGGTTACGCAGGCCCGATCAATGGCGACAGGTAAGCCGCGGGTAACAGGGCCAGCCCACGACGGATTTGCAATACAGCCCGCCTTTACTCCGCTCGTATTCGGTGAAATCGTGCCTAAAGGGTGGATACTCGCGCAGATGCAGCGCGATCTGCGGACTGGCTTTGCGGGCCATCTTGATGAATTTTGCCATGAGGTGTCGAGTGACATTTTTTCTTCCGGGCGAAACCGGCCAGGCAAACCAAACAACGCGAATGTTACTGCCGATCCATGGTGGAACGGGGAAAGCGAAGGCAATTGGCGATGCGGCCAGATGATGATGGCGTGTCTTACTCGAGATACTGAGTCCATGGCCAAAGCGGACGCTTACGTGAAGCATATTCTTGCGTCGCAAGATGCAGATGGTTACATCGGTATCTTTTCCCCAGAGCTTCGTTACCGCGGCAATGGCGAGCTCTGGACCCAAACCTGCCTATTCCGCGGACTACTCGCCTACGCGGATGCGACTGGAAACGAACAAGTCCATGATGCAGTAAAGCGCGCCGTTGATTGTACTATCGAAGGGTATCGGAACAAGGAACTTAACCTTACCTGGCACGATGCCCTGTACACGGACGTTCTTGAGGACCTGTACACGAGGACAAAGTCAAAATCTTATCTGGATTTTGCATTGCGTCTTTATCACGCAAGCCCAAAACTTACGGATTTTTTCCAGCAACCTATCATAGACAACAAATTCAACCAGTGCTTTCGAAACGGACACGGTGCCACTGTGGTTGAAGCCATGCGTATGCCCTTCTGGTTTTGGCTTGCGACCGGTGATGAGGAATATTTGAAATTTGGTGTGAGCGCTATTGCAGCTATGAATGAATTCGTGATGCCAAGCGGCGCCGTCGTTAGTGAAGAAAGCATAGATGCGCCACCGCGTCCATGGAACGTAGGTTATGAATATTGCTCGATTCTTGAGCGGCAAGTGACTCTCCTCAACGCAGGTCAGAAGAAGGGTGATGCTGCTTATTTTCAGGCGGCCGAGCATCTCTGGTTCAATGCAGCCCAGGGTTCTCGTGAGCCTGACGGTTCGGCCATCCTCTATTGTTCTTATGAAAACCGGCTCTCGATCCATGACGAGATGGGAAAAAGGCAAAGGTTCTCTCCCACGCATGAGCAGGTGGCAGTGTGCTGCTGCCCCAACTCTACTCGTGTGGCCTCCTATTTCATTCGTAACGCGTGGATGCGACCAACATGCGAGGAGCCCGCATTGGTTGCCACGCTTTATGGTCCATGCGAGATGAAGACGCAAATCGCAGGTGTCATGGTTAGGATTGAAGAAGATACACAGTATCCTTACGCGAATGAGATTGAAATTACTGTGCATCCAGAAAGGCCTGTCTATTTCTGCCTGTGGCTCCGCGACCCTGAATGGTCGGATGAGACGAAGATCTCCTGCTCCGGTGCCCGTATCCGCCGGAGCGGAACCTTCTGGCAGGTACGGAGGGAATGGAAGGCCGGAGATACAGTTCACATTCATTTCCATCAGGAGATCCGCGAAGTGCGGGCATTGGGAGAGGAAGTCGCGCTGCAATATGGGCCGCTGCTCTACGCTTTGCCGGTCCCGAGCGAAGCACAAACTGTAAAAACCTATGCCCATAGCAATCTGACGGACTACTACGTAACCAAGTCGAAAGATGCAGATGCAGATCTCGCATTGCCAGCCGCTGAACGGAATCGTAGTTTTGGTTTTGTGCCGAAAGCCGCTACTGGAACTAATCCTGATTACCCGCTCGATCAACCAGGAACTGTTTTGAGCGGTACACTGCTCCGCAAAAACGGCCAGTCTGCGCCTGCCACGCTCGTTCCAATCGGTGCACAAAGTACTCGCTTACGTCGAGTTACCTTCCCAATCGCGTGAGCTGTGTATCCTGCCCGGTAATTTGTACCAGTGTGGGTGTTTGGTGTAGCCCAGTTGAGGTCATCTGCTCTGGATTGTGGAGCGAACCGACGCCTGGCTGGTCCAATTCCGCCGACTCTGGTTCGACACGAGCGGATCAGAACCGTAACCGGCATCGGCGATCACGTGCCTGGGCTTTTGCCACGGGACACGGACTTCTTCAAATGTGGCTTCCGCAAGCGTAACTTCGGCCGGAGGGCACTTTCCAGCTGAACTCCCAGTCGAAGACCCTTGACCGTCGACCAGTACTATTCACTTTGTCCCCTTGCCGCGCCTGGTTTTTACCGACGGTAGTGTCCAGGTAGTGTCCAGTAAGTTTCGCACTTTCGATCTTCCCTGGAACTTAGGAAGGTTGTTGGTTGACGTTGTTTTGCCAGTGGTCGCCATGGGGACCACTGGCAAAGCGGCTCAGGCGATGGCCCGGACTTCGGCCAGCCTGTTCAT
>JAJPKO010000011.1 GCA_021323655.1 Acidobacteriaceae bacterium | reverse complement strand
TGACGCCGGTCTCCCGATTCTCTTCGCCTGGCCGCCCGGGTTAGGGGTGGATTGTGTGCCGAACCAGGATCGAGATTCGAAACCGGGTCAGCGGAATTCCTCATCGCATTTGCGATAAGGGTCAAAGGAGGCGACATGAGCCGTATTTCAGGTTTGTCTCCTCTTTGAATCCGCGCTGACTTAACCCCGTTACTTTTGCAGGGGCTTTTTCACCAAGATCGGAGATCCTCCGTTCATCTCCGCCTCCGCCTTGTAGGCGTGAAGGACATAAACGATTGCGGACTTTGATTGGAACGCCTTGATAAGGGCCTCCCCTTCGCTTGAAGCCTCTTCACCGAGTTCCGGCTTTGTGGGAGAAGACCCATCCTTGGCAAGAAAGAATCGGGCGACTTCTTCGCTCTGTTGCCGTGATCTCCGCGGTCTCTTCGGTTGCGTGCTCTGTCTCGCAGGTACCTGTGCGGGTATGGCCGTAACCGTTGCTGTACTCATCATTGACCTCCGTCTTTTCGATCTGGCGCGGCCAGAATCTGATCTCGGCGTTCGCCGTCGATCGGCCGTTCACTGTATTCGGCAATCCACAAGCCGTCCGGATTTGTGTCCGACCGTCTATCGGCGATCAGGCGCACGCGGTATTCGTTCACAAAGTGGTCCGTTGTTTCTGTCCCGTTCGAGATGTGGTGAACATCTTTCACCCCATATGCCAGAAACGTCAGAGGCTCGCCTGTGACGGGATCCAGCTCTCTGAGGTGAAACACAGACTGAATCTGGCCGTCATCGATCTTTCCGCGTGTGTCGTTGTCCTGTAGTGCCTTCAAGGTGTAGGCGCGCAGGTTGCGGGTCATCAGATTCAGGCTGGCAGCCCAATGATCGTCAACGTTTGTCGGCGAGTAGTTCAGATAGCTCGACAGGAAGCGCTTCACAAACGCTTCATCGAGAAACTGGTCCGTGCCGCCCGTTGAAAGGTCGGAGACCGATCCTCTGGCGGGCTTGCCCAACACTGATGCGTCCCCGTTCGGACCAATGCGGATCACCGTTGGCGGCTGCATCCGGACAAAGACGGCGAAACCAATGGCAAGGAGTGCAATCGGAATCGTCAGGAAGGCCAACAGCCACGCCCGGTTGGCATTTGCCCTCAGCGCTCCATCCATCTCGTAATACTTCGGCTTTGCCAGAGCTGCCTGGTCTCCACTGACGGTGCTGGTTTTCATGAAACCTCCCTAATCTTCATCGGTCCTAGATCTCGTCGCCTTGGCAACTCCACTCGCGGCGAGCCGCGCGGCGTGATAAGCGCCCCAGGTGCCTACGTTGTACCTGTGTACACTCGGCCCTCTCCTTTGAGAACCGCCTGATCCGGCATTGGAGCTTCTTTTCATGGCAGGGCTCCCCGAATCACCCTGCGAAGGACTCGAATTGCCGCTCGAAACAGAAACAGCCTCGCTGCTGGCTTCATCCGCGTGATTGGTACCCATTGCGTTGCTGATGGAGTTCCGAATAAGGTCTGCATGGCCCTCAAGAGTGGGAGCGCCGGCATCAAACCCGAACCCGCCTGTTGCTGACGAAGCGGCAATTGGCGCGGATTGGGGAGGAGCCGGAAGGTTTCCACCAGTCGATGCCGGAAGGGCTCGTGCGGCCGCGGTGGTCGCCGCGCTCGACGACATCCCCCCTCCAGTTGCGCCGCCAGCCCCGGTCCTCACACCCGCGAAACCCGCAGCGGCTCCTTCAATGCCAGCAGCACCCGCGGTCAGTGCAGTCACGGCCGCTCCGACCATGGCAGCGGCAGTGCTCCCTACATCGCCGCTTACGATACGTTTGGCAACAAACGGGATCACGGCGATCGCCAACGAGTACACGATGCTGACAATGCCCAATAAGAACGCGCCCTCGAGGTTGCCCAGCCCACCTAGAAAATCGTTCTGATTGAGCATCTGTCCAACCTGCCCCATTTGCACCGCTGAGAGAAGTGCTCCAAATCCTCCATAGAGAATTGGCCAGGCATTCCAAACAAAAATGTTTTCAACGTACGATTTCGCTAGACGGTTGGTCGCGTCGAGAGGCATAAGAGCAACGACGATTGGCCCGAAGATATAGAGAATGCTGCCGTAGAACATGTAGAAGAAACCGAATACCACCACAACAACTGGGTAAAGTATGTAGGCAACGAGAACTAGAATTCCGTCGATCAATCCAGCAATCGAACCGGTAATCAAGCCCCACATTTGTTGGAAGCCGGCTTGGCTGTACTGTGTCTTTAAATCGCTTGCCCAGTCCTGAAAGACATTTCCACCCGACGCGTTACTCACCCAATTTCCGGCGCTCACAAAGCCCTGGTTGATCGTTGTAAACACAGCTCCGTAGTTCATAACCACAACTGCCGTCACCACATACTTGATAAGGCTTGTACCCAAGCCGCGAACATCCCCTCCGTGCGAGGCCGATTGGTAGACCTGCCAGAGGAACCCGACGAGCAGAACCACATAGGCTACGTTCTGCATCCCAGCAGTAATACCCGTCGAGTCAATACCGGACCTGGCCTGGGTCAGAAACCGCTCGAACAGATTCAGCTGCGTCGATTGGAAGAACGCAACCATCGCGACGGGATTAAGGTGGGCGAACGTCATATCTCTTACCTGTTGGTCAGTGCTCCACTGATGAGGCCGTTATTCGTGGTATTGTCCGTAGTCGCAAGCTTCGTGCGAGCACTTTGGTTAGCGAGGTCCATCCCGCGCGTCCGCATCAGTTCTGCAAGTGCAGCCTGTGTATAGGCATTCGCGCGTACCACCCACACGTCTGCTTCGGCTTCGAGAATCGGGGCACTTCCCGGCGCTGCTTGCGAGATCTGCTGCCCGATCTGATTCGCTTCATTCAGCTCCGCATCAGCAAGGGCATCGATCTCGATTGCACGCTTCATTGCGTCCTGTGCCTCCGCGTCCGTCATATCGGTCATTGATCGCACCTGCGGAGACGCAGCGTTCTGCGGCATAACGACTCCGTAGACGTTCTGAAATTGCCCGGAAACACTGGGAACATCTGTGGCGCTGCGGGAAAGCAGGAGAGCCTCAAGGCTCTGAGACTGAGGCAGCGTGGCGCTCGCCACGTTGACTCGGAACAGGCCACTCACTTGGTTGAACTGGTTCTCGAACTGCGTCACCGAGGTCTTGGCCTGATTGATTGCCGCGAGCGGGTACATCACCTCTTGCTCATACTTTGCGGTGCTCTGCTCGTACTGATTGATCGTCCTCAGCGGCGCAGCAATGTAGGTGCTCATCAGAGTTTGCATTTTGGACAGCGCAGCGAGAATCGCCGCCGTGTCAATGCCAAATTGACCATTGGCACTCTTCGGCAGGATTGCGACGATACCAAGTGCAACCGCCGCACCCTTGAGCAGCGTTGGACGATACCACTTCTGCGCATCGCGCAACATCGGTTCAGGCTGGCTTGCTGGCTTTTCCCTGTTTGGCACAGGAATGGGGTTGCGACGCCAAAAGAACGACCTGCGCTGCTTATTCGGGTTCTTCTTCGGATCGGTCATCGAATGCTCCCTACCGCGCCGTCAGGGCTCCGGTAATCAGACTGTTGACTCCGCTAGTCGCGGCTGTTTTGCGCTTTACAAGCACGTTGTCGTGGGCTATACGGCCCGCTTCCTGGCGCAACTCCGCCGCGAACATCTTCTGGATATAGGCCTGGCAGCGAAGATTAGCGACTTGGGCTTGAGCGGTGAGAAATGGATTGGAACCAGGTGTGCTGAGTGCCACCTGGTTCTCCATCTGGTTGGCAGTCTGGAGAACCACGTCTGCACCCTGATCCGCGATCAGTGTGGTCTTGAGATTCTCCTGTACGAGCGCGTCGTCCACGTCCATCATTACCCGGTCCTGCGGAGAAGCTGCGTTCACGATTGGGATGCTGCCGAAGTTCGAGGTGAAGCTCGCTTGGAGAGCCGGGATTTCCGCCGATACACGGCTGTGCAGAAGGCTCTCGAACTGCTGAGGCCCGGGTGTTACGGCGCTCGCAAAAGGTGTGTTGAACACCTGGTTCATCTGACCACGGTAGGTATTGATGGAGTTTGCAACGAACCCGCGAGCCTGGTTGATCGCCGCGAGTGGCGCTACCGTGGTCTGATAAAGCTGCTGCATCTGCTGGGCGACTTGGTTGATCGCCTTGAGAGAGGTTCCGATGTCGTTTTGAATCGAACTGAAGATCGCCTCAAAAACGCTCAGGAATTGCCCATGCGCCAGCTTCGGCAGAGCGAAACATGATTCGAGTACCAGAACACCAATCAGCACGCGCTTGTTCCATCGAGAACCGCTTCGCCGGAGTTGACCGCATATTGGCCCGTCCTTATAGGGTTCACCATTCAGAAGCAGAGGCGGTCCGGGTTTGCTGTGTTCCGTCATTTGCCAATCACCTCCTGCATCTCTCCGGATAGCTCAATCGGTAACGGCCCCAGTTCTGCCAATCCTCGCGGATATTTTGCCGCCAGTTCCTCGTATGCCTGAATCAACGGCAGTTGCTGATGCCGGCGCAGCCACCATTTGCGGAAGACCCGCTCCCGTGCGTAGGTAGTCGTGATCCAGTAATCCACTGGGCTCGGAACGATCCGAATGGCATGCGTCGATTCGGCCTTCTCCCCGATTGTGATCAGGAACTCGGCGCTGTGTCCCTTCTTCGGGTGAGCAAACGTTTTGATCTGGTTGAGTGCTGTCTCATTCAGGTGAACATGTTCCCGGAGGGCCGTCATATCGCCCGGTTGCTTGCCGATGATCTTGGTAGTCGCGTTCTTCACAATCCCGGCTCCGTGCTCATTGGGCCGGTCAGGAGTGCCAACAAAATCCTCTGGGGTCTGGCTGATTCCCCAGACACTTGCATTGCGCTTTCGCGCAGTACGAAAGAGTTGCACGACGACGCCCGCGAGGATCGGGGATTCGAGCAGTGCCCAGCACTCATCGAGAAGCACGATGCTCGGCTGGCCAGTGGCGCCTGATGCGCGATAGGTGGCCGTGTGCGCGATCAAAAGACTCATGGCTCGCTCCAGGCGCGGATCGTCTTTGAGCTTCTCCACGTTGAAGTAGAGCCACGGATTGTTCAGCTGGACCGTTGTGGGCCGGTCGAACAGCAGTGCATATGGCCCCTCGTCGACCCATGCACGCAGTTTCGTTGCCGCCATCTGCGCGATAGCATTGATCCTCTGATTGCGGTCACGATCCTGCCAGTGCGCAAGTTCCGCGGCCAGGTCCCCGAACAGAGGAATCGGATTCGAGGTCTTGGCGCTGCAGCGCTTATAGGTCGCTGCAATGGCCTCAAGCAGAATGCTGTCGAGTAGATCGATATCGAGATCCGGAGGCGTATTCTCCCCAAGCATGTGGCGAGTGAGATTCTTGAGGAACGAAATCTGGTCGTTCGAAGGTGTCGCCTCTCCGGCCGGCAAATCCCACGGGTTGATCGTCTGATCGCTGTCGAGAGACATTTCGATCATCTCGCCACCCATCAATTCGACCAGCGGCTGATAAGAGTCCCCGCGCTCGAGAATAGAAATCAGCGGATTTGCGCGAGCGGCCATCAACAGCATTTGTTGAGCGGCAAGTGTTTTGCCTCCACCGCTCTTCGCCATCAATAGCCCATTCGCATCCGATAGATCGGGATCGAACATAGAAAACGGGATGAGTTGGCGATAGGGTGTCTCGAATAAAATGAGCGGGCTGCGCCGCGTCCCCATCCACGGCATCTCGACTGGAACCAGGTCGGCGACATTCAACGTCAGCATGTCCTGATCCCGTTTGTCCGATTCCGCCATCCCCGGCAGCGTCCCAATGAAGATCCGGCGCTTTGCGATGGTTTCCGTCACAGCTTTCGCGCCATTCATGTGCGTGAACGCGTTCAGCACCTCCTGCGTGCGGTTGGCTAGTTCTCGTTCCGACCGCTCAAGATCTCTGAGGGTGATTGCGGCCTCCGAAGTTCGGACGACAACCGAAAGGCTCAGCTTCGCCGTCTTTAATGAGGATGAAATGATGTCGCGCTGAACCTGGATGAGTTGGGCCTGTGCGACCTCAGCTTCGGGATTGGATTTGAAGTTGCCATTTGCGTCTTTCTGTGCCGCGGTCATTTTCTGAAGGCGTTTCTTGTAGCTCTTGAGCACCTTCACCTGGTCGGGGATTACGACTTGAGCACTGACTACAACTGGGAACCCGAGCGTCGAGAAACCCTTGAGCATTCCCGGAAAGGTCGCATCCGGAAGTTCCTTGAGGCTGACGACGCCGTAAAGATAACCATCAATGTTGAGGTAGGTTTCCGTCTCGTTGAGGATGCTTGCGTCAGCCGCCTGTTCCCGCGCGCTGCGATACCCGATCATCTCCTCACCCGGGACAAACGACCGGCGGTCGCGCCGAACTGGATGCTGGGCGTGTTTCAGTTCCTCAAAAAGATCCTGAGTCTGGAGTCTCCGGGGCCCGAGGCTCGCCGCCTCCATCGACCCCTCGATGCCCCGGAGGATGGATTCAAACTCCGCCAGATAGGTCTCGTGCTCCTTCCGCGCACGCTGGATGGCCTTTGTCTGGCTCAGGGTGAATCCACCAAGACTGTGGTTTTGCTGTGTGGAGTGGTAGAGCCTCGCATGAATGCGTGGATCCCAGATGAAGAACACGCGAAGCCGGTTTTCGAAGAAGTAGCCGCCCTGTTCCTTTTGCCTCCACATCTGTAAACGGTGCGAATCGAGAGCCATAACCTCGGACTGCTCCGTCCGCTGTTCACGGAGGTATCTATCCAGCAGGTCATTCAGGCGCTCGGAGATCTCATAACGAAACTGGATGCGCATGCTGACATCGGGAACGCTCCGAAACAAGGCCTCGAGCATGGACTTGCTCTGGTTGCGGTCCTCGTCAGTCGCGAAGTAGCTTTCGATTCCTTTCAGTTCATAGCCGGCGACGAACGCCCCATTCGTGCGCACCATGATGTCGTCACCCATTGGCAAGTCCCGGAGCGGCAACAGTTCGCACACCGCAGGCGCTTTGAGGCTTCTATCGTGTTCTGTTTGCGTCATGGGCATGACTGATATCTCCCCTGGCAATCCCGATACCTTCGATCTGCAATTGCTGCTCGACGATCCGAGCAAGTGGAACGATCTCCTCATGAATGCGGGCTGCGAAGATCACGCACGCAAATGTAGTGCGCGCCGCCTCCGCATCCAAGACGGCAATGACCGTCCCGTTTCTCTCTGCTGTGATTGACGCCTGCATGGCATTACTCCTCGCCTTCGACCAGATAACCTTCTGTCAACTCTGAATCTCGTTCAAGCGCGCACCATGCTCTCGGAGCGAAGAACGATCGGACCAGATCAGTGAGGTATCCGCGCGGTCGCCCATACTAGAACAGAATCAGAAACGGCACCGCCAGCGCGGGCACGACGAACTCCATGAATACGTTGAGCGGAATCCCAAACACATGCGCGTTTCCACTTACAAAGTGCGCAAGCAGATTCATCAAGGCCGCGAGCGCGAGCACCAGAATCAGGTCTTCGAATTCGAGGCCCAGGAAGGTGACCTTAGTATGCAGATTGCGATGAACCGGCGTCAGTTCGAGACTCATTCTCCTACCCTCCCACTCCGTGCGCCTGCGTGACCATCGATTCAGCCAACCGCACCATGCCCGAAACCATCAGTGCGCCGAGTGCCGCAATAAACTTCCTGATCCAGGTCGAGCCCGGATAGATTTCTGAGACCACACCCCCCATGTGCAGAGCCATTGCTGCCAACTGCGTCAATGCGAACATGGGGAGGATGACATTAGCCGTCCAGTTCACGAGACTCATCGTCGCCATCCAGAACGCATCGGCATTCGTTGCGCCTGCGTGTTGCACAAACCCTTCGATCGCGCGCAACATTCCTGAGCACATCAAGGAGCCAAAGCCGCCGTACAGGAAGTGCTCAAATGGGCCGCCTTTGCTGTAGCGATACACCGCACCCGCAAAGAACATGCCTGCCATCGTGGGCATCATCGTGTTGCCCGCCCAGGATGCAAGGTTCGTGATGGCTCCATCGAGACTCATGTATTTACCTCACGCGGCCATCGACCGGAAGAGCGAAAGAAGACCGCTCACGCTCAGGAAAGAGATCGCCGCAAAGACCAGCCGGGCACACGGCCTGTGCCGGACGAAATTGACCACGGCTCCCACACAAGCCAACCCCGCCGCGGCAGGTAGTATCTGGCCTGCGATGTAGTTCCAAAGCGACGAAAGCATGTCGGTCATCGCATATTGCCCCCCTGAGTTCCATCCCTGGAGGAGTTGCATTGTTGCTGAAAGCGACATCAGGAAAAGCGCGGCAACAATGGAGCCGATCGGGTTTTCGCCCGACGCCCCGTCGAGCGTGGCTTTCAGGACAAAGTAGGCGGCGATAATCGGCACGAGTCTGGCGACCACAATTTGGTTTACGAAATTCTTGAAAACTGTCTCCATGCTGGCCATCCAACTGGTACCCACGGATCCGCTGCCCGAGGGCATATTGATGCCCTGTGCAGCGATCCATGACAGGAGTTGCGGAAGCGTCAAGAGAACCACCGTCCAGAGAATCCATTTGCCCGTGCGCCCGTTCACGTGGAAGTTGATCCCGCCTTCATGCCGGAGACTTACACCCGCGGCGGCCAGCGTGCAGAACGCCGCCGGCACCGCGAGATCAAGCAGCAACTGGAGAAGGTCGAGAAGGAACCGGGGAACCTGCATGACGCTGCGCTCCCGTTTACTGAATGCCTTGTGCTTGGGTGATGAAGCCTTCCGCCATGCGCCCCAGTCCGGAAATCACCATCAAGGCAACGCCAGTGACGCCCCAGCCGAAATAGCCTCGTCCGGATTTGAAGTGCCATCCCGCGATACCAAGGCACCCGATCGCTATGACCGGAGCGATGACATTGCAGCCCCAGTTGACGATGTTGAGCACCGTGCCTTCGACAGTCGTCGCTTGCTGGCCTTGCACCGCCTGTCCGAATGCGGGTTGTGTGCCGAGGTTCTGCGCCCGGGCAGCAAATGGCGCGGCGAGGTTGCCGATCAGGATCAGACCGAGCGCTAACTTTAGCGCGACGTGCATCCAGTTGATTTCGTCGGGACGATAGAGGACATTTGCGGTGGGTAAGGCAGGCGCCTTCGAGCGCCGCCAGAAGCCTAAAGCGGTTCTCATACGTTTCTCTCCTGGACGCGGCTGCTCGGGGCATCCGTGTCGAGCAAGAGAATCGTTCTGAACGAAAACTCGGTCAAATGGCAGCGTAGGACCGGATCGGGAAAAGACCTATCCTGAGCATTTACTGTGCCTTTGCTCGTCTCGGAGTATCGAGCGCCCTTCTGTTTTGCGGGACAGGATTCGACCTGTTTTGAAGAACCGCGCTAGAATCTGTGTTCAGGAACCAGGTGTCGCAAGCTGTCGCCAGGTCTGGGACAACGAGATGGGAACCGTAGTTGAGCAGCAGACGCCCTATCAGTGCGACCGATGCGGAGCGACGAACGTCGTGGCCGCCCCACTGGTCTATCAGCAAGGAACCCACACATACTCCACTAGGTTTGGTTCGGGGACGACCCAGTCCTTTTCCGCTCAGGCGACTGCGCCACCGCATCCACGTGGCTACCGGCGTCCTTTCTTGGTTTGGGGACCGATGGTTATGTTTCTCGCTCTTTGGACTTTTATAGGGCTGGGAGCTGTCTTTCAGGTCCGCGGAATTTCGGTTTATAAGGTGAATTTGGCTTTAATAATTCTTTTCCTTTGCATAGGTTCCCTCGCAGGGCTGATTAACAGTATCCGCAGAGTGAGCCGGTATAACCGCGAAGTCTACCCTCACCTCCGCCGGAATTGGGAGCATACGTACATCTGCCGCCGATGCGGAAACTCTCAACTGATCCTCTCCTAAAGAGCCGATATGTTTTTGTTGGCCAGTTCGGTCGAATCGACCAGTCTCGGCTGAATCAGATACGTGTGAATGAGAAGTATCTTTGCTCAACCGCACATTGAGTCATCGGGAAGGATCCTTTCTCAATCTGCAAAGTGGGAAATTGAACATCCCGATGTCTCAATGGCACATTGGGAAATCGGGACGGTCAATTGCTCAGTTCGAAAACTGAACAATCGGGAAAGATCTTTTCTCACGGGACGACAGATTGCTCATCTGCACATTGGGAAATCGGGACGGATAATTTCCCAAGCCGAGGGTCAGAGTGCGATGGATGCACACGGGGAATCGTTGGAATTACTCAAGCATAAAAATGCCCTGGTACCGGGAGACCAGGGCAAGAAGAAGCCGCGTTGTTGCCAAGCTATTGAGCGCTTGCTGTCACCTTGTAAAGCGCAGCCGGAGTCTCTTCATGCTTGGTGAACACAACGTAGATTTTGGTATCAGCCGGCACGGAGACCACGATGCGGCTACTTGCATTGAGGGTCATAACTTCCGAATCGCCAGCGGTGCCAATGTTTTCGGCCAAGCGCTCGCGCAGCATGTCATCTTCAGAGAACGCAGCGCTGGTGTTGTTTCCGGCGACTTCCGCCAGCACTGATCCGAGGCCTGATGCGGCCCGTACAAGGAAATTCTTTCCTGTGTTCTTGCCGTACACGCTCCCTTTGATCGGCCCGAGATCCAATCCCGTACCGACGGCGTCGATCATTTCTCGCGCTCCGTCGAGAAGTTCGATCTCGTCGAATTTAACGCTCACCAATCCACTTCGATCCGCCTGCTGAAGCTGACCATACACGCGGGCACCTGCGGGAACCACGATTCTGTCGCCGATCGCGTAGGTGTATTCGACCACTGCTACAACCGGGGCCGATACGGCGCTCGATATCTGCGTTTCGAGCTTTGCCTGAATGCGCGTTCCGGGAGTCAATTCCAACCGTCGTGCGCCATCACTGTCGGTGTTGGGCCTGGATGCCGCAGCGACTGGATTTTGCGTCACGCTCCGAACAAAGACGAGCGACGGCTCTTTCAAGGCGTTCTGCTGATTTGGAGGTCCCTCTGCAGCGGGGGCTCCACCATAGGGGGCCGGATCCACCCATTTCTGCTGCGTATCCGCAAAAGAGGGGACACTGCCCAGCGAACCGGCCGCTGCAGTCTTGGTGCCCGGGGTCTTGCCCGTGATGTCTTTATCGATCGAACGTGTTCGCCGGATATCACCAGGCCCGAGTTGGCCACTCGTGTTATCTGGCGCCTCCGTTCTCGCCATTTCCATGAGCGGCGTCACGCTCTCTTTTGACTGCTTTGGCGAATCCTGTTTCGCTTGCTGCGACAAAGGCTTTGTGGCAGCCTGCTTCTTCGGTGATTTGCTGACGGTCGCGGTGAAAACGAAGAAGAGCACCGCTGCGAGAAGCCCACCTCCAAGGAGAATGAGTTTGCCTTTGCTCATTCCGTCGGCTGTCCTGGCGGCTCTCGTCGCAAACTTCGTATCGCCAGACTCTTCCTTAGAGTTCGAATCAACTGCTTCAGGCGGCTGAGTCGATCGTTGCGAAACTATTCGCTCAGTTGTTTCGGGCCCCGGTGCGGTGACACCGATGCCACCATTCTGGTTGTTTCCCTTGCTGTTCATGGACGCGGCTCCCTTCTACTTGCTATCGATGGCGACGGGCGGAGTGAATGGAAGGCGGATCAGGATCGGTCGGTCCACCTGGTCAGCTTGGGCGATTTGGAGGTAGAGCTTTTCGGTTGATTCCTTGAAGTTGGGTCTATCGAAGACAACCACGCCATCGGCGCGGGCTCCTGGTTCGAGACGGGTTGCGCTCAACTTGTAGTCGCGGATTTCAAGCTGATCCGAGATGATGCCTTTGCCCTCTCGCTTTTTCTTCTTTGTGGTTTTGCGACCCGTGATCTGGATTTGTGGAGGCACGATCTCGATGGCCTGATTGGAGTTATTCAGGATCGAATAGGAGATCATTGTTCGGTTTCCCATCTGCCGTATATCGCCAATCGATGTCTCGATCTGTTTCTCCTCCCATTTCGTCCACCTCGGAGCGTTCACGGTTTCTTCCTGCCTGAATGCTTCGTCCAGACTCGATAGCGGCGACCTGGGGGCGGCACCGCCCTCTGTCGCTCCACGTTCAATCACTTTCGCTGGCGCGTTTACGAGCGCCACAGGGCTGGGATCATCGGATATCAGAAAGCTCCGCGCCGCTCTGTATTCAATTAAAAAATCAACCGGCTGAGTTTCATCCGCTGTCGCAACACCGTCGCTCACGAGTTCCATGGCCACATGCTGGCCCGACTTGGTCGCGATCAGCAGATTCGATTGCGCTGCTTCTTTGGTGATGGGCTTGACGTAGACGTAGTCTGGCTCACCTTCGTTGTGCTCCGCCTTGAATTGGCCCGGACTGCCAAGAATGACCGAGGTGACCTCCTCCGGCATGTGAATCGTCGACTCAAATTCCGGCCGCAAGTGCAGTACGGTGACTTCTCTCGGATTGATCGTGATCGTGGCGACACGTGCACCAACGACCGGGCTCTTAGCCTCCAGGCTGAGCGGGAACAACAGTGCAATCGGAATAAACCAGCGAAGTCTCATGGGAATTACCTCCGAGATCGTCTTGCGATGGGGTACTTGCGAAGCATGTAACGCCTTCTGACCTCTTGCACGTAAGCCACGACGTCCGGGTTACGATAGTTCAGTTGTTTGAGTGCGATGCCGCGATCTCCTGCGTAGTAAGCGGCGGACACCAGGCGCAGATCCCCGTGAAACTCCCACATCAGCGCAGTGACATACCGCGTACCGGCAGCGATGTTCTCCTCGGTATCGAAGGGATCAAAGGCGCCAAACCGGCGAGCTGTCGCTGGCATGAGCTGCATTAATCCAATCGCTCCTTTGTTCGATACGGCGTGCGGATTCCAGCCTGATTCAACGTCGATCAGCGCCGCGATGAAATCTGGAGACACGCGGTAATGAGCGGCGTAGGTTTGCACGCACCTATATGCATCTGCACAGCTGGCGGCCTCGGATTGGCCTGCGGCGATCAAAAGGCCGGCGATAATCAGGACGCACTTCATGCCGCTGACACTCCTCGCCTTGTCATCCGCTCTGCGATACGCGCTCCATCGTCGAGCAGGCTCTTGAATCCTTCGCGAAGGAGGAGGTGGCGCCTGTCTTTCTCAGTCTTGGCTAAAAATGGAAGAAGCACGTCGCGATGCTCTTCGGTCACGTGGTTGGTCCCAAGCAACTGCAGAGCGTTGGCGAAGTCGATCATCTCCGACACGGACGGGGGTTTCTCCAGCGAATAGTTCCGGAATGAAAGTGCAATTCCCGCCATCTCGCGGTGAAAGCCGTCGTCAGCCTCTGGGGTGCGACTGGCGATGATCTCGGCCTCGCGCTCGGGCGTCGGATGCTCGACCCGGATATACAAGCTGCGTCGGCGGATTGGGTCACCCAGCCTACGCTCCTCGTTGCTGGTCAGCACTACGAACGGAATACTCTTCGCCGTGATGGTGCCAAACTCGGGGATCGAGAGAGTCCAGGCTGACAAAGCCTCCAGGAGCATCGCCTCAAAACCCTCGTCAACCTTATCCAACTCGTCAATGAGCAGCACGCAGGGGCGCTCGTATTCGAGGGCCCGCATAAGCGGGCCGGGACGAAAGAAATCGCGCCCCTTCAGGTCGGCTTGCAAAGTCTGCCAGTTCTCGTGCCGCCCTTTCGCGTAATCCATGTAGAGCCGCTGGAGACTTTCATCGAAGCGTCCGATCGCCTTTTCTTCTGTCACCCCGCGGTAGCATTGCAGGCGTTCCACGTGTGTTCCGGCCGCCTCCGCTATCGAGATTGGGAGCTGCGTTTTGCCCGAGCCAGCGGGCCCTTCGAGGAGCAGGGGCTTGTGAAGCTTGATCGCAAGAAACACCACTTGCGTCATGACTGGGTCGATGAAATACCCCGTTCGGCGCAGTCTGTCGGAAAAATCTCGAATCGAGTCAAACATCGCAGCCCCTTGTGTTTCTTCAGATCGGCAAGCGGGTCGTTTTCTCGGACTGTCAGGCACTTGCAGCCAATTTGGTCCGAATAACGCTTCGCGGAGAGAGCCTTCTTCCATTGCCAGCGCTGGGCAGCTCCGACACCCAGCTGTTGAGATCCGACTCGCGGTACCGGACCAGGTTGTTGACCTTCACATACTGAGGGCCTTCACCACACAACCTCCAGCGGCGCAGGCAAGCCAAACTGACTTTGAGATGAACCGAGACTTCGTTTTCCGTAAGAAGGGATTCCATAAGCACCTCGTATTGATGAAAGGGCCTGCATACCTGGCCAAACGAAAGCCGAGGCATGCAGGCGTTGAACGTAATGTGATCTCAGAATTCGGTCAAATCAGGCGCTGACCGGGCGGCGACCGTTCTATTCTTCTTCTTTATTTGCGCTCGGTTGAACCACGATGCCTTCGAGTGCTTCTCTTTTGGCCTTCATGCGGACATGGAGGTAGTCCCGCAGGACTTCCTTCGATACGTGGCCAACGATCTGCCGGATGGTTTCCTCTCCGGCACCGGATTCGGCGAGTTGCGTAATGAGCGTGTGCCGATGATCGTGCCAGCGGCCGGTCACCTTCGCGTTCTTCCGCACATTCTTCCAGGCGGTCTTGAGCGTCGTGACTGGCCGGGTGGGATCACTCGGACGGGGTTTACCGAATGGGAAGACGTACCACTCGTCCGCGATGGTATTGAATTTCTTTTCATACTGCACCCGATGCTCGAGGATGGCCTGCCGCAGAACGGAGTTGATGGGGATCGTTCTACCCTCACCGGCGGCCGTTTTGCTTTTTCCTACCTGCAGGTAGCCCTTATCCAGATGGATCTGCCCCCACGTAAGCGATTTGATCTCCGCGTCGCGCATCCCTGCGTTCAAAGCGAGCGTGAGCGCAAGCCGGATGTGGGGAGAACGTGAATTCCGGGACACGTCGCCCATCCTCTGTGTCTCCTCGGGCTCATATGCTTTCCCGATCTTCCGCCGCGCGGGCAACTTGAGCTTCTTCTTCTTCCGCAGCCGGACTCGGATGACGTCGCCGGATTCCCCCATCATGGTGAGGAGGAACCGAACCTCCTCATTGATCGATTTCGGAGAGGCCTGTTCCTTGAGACGGGCGGTTTGGTAGGCCAGAACCGTCGTCTCATCGATATCGATGAGGAGCTTTTCGCCGAGGTGGCGAACGACGTGCCCGATTGCGTATTCGGCGAAGGTCACGCCTCGAAAACGCAGTCGGTAATCGCCGAGGTAGTCCTCGGCCACGTCGCGCAACTGACGGATGCGGATCTCCCGTCTGGTCTGAACGTTGTTGAAGCCCTGTTCGAGTTCGCGCCGTCTCTGATTCTCGGCGTTCTTAGCGACCGTTTTTGAAGTCGATTTCGACGACTCCCGGATCAGCTGCCCGGCGAAGTAGAACTTGTACCAATAGATTTTGCCGCGTGGAAAAATTGCCATCGATCACTCCTGTCACTCGTTTGGCACTAGTACCAATGGCCCAGTGCGAATGGAGAATGGAGCAGGAGGCGAACTCGTGCAAATCGGCAAGTCAGCCGAAAAGCTGTAGGCGATCGATTCGATTCACTGAGAAGGAGAACAACTGAGCAGAATTGCTACGGACATTGCATCCGCTTTGAAGGGGAGTGGGCACAAAAATGGGCACAATCTGAAAAATTGGCGGATTCTTGGCTGCTCTGATCTGCTCTAAGTTTTTGATTTGATTGGCTCCTCAGGTAGGACTCGAACCTACAACCCTTCGGTTAACAGCCGAATGCTCTGCCATTGAGCTACT
>JAJPKO010000018.1 GCA_021323655.1 Acidobacteriaceae bacterium | reverse complement strand
TGTTGATAAGGCGTGTGGTGAAGGCATTATGCCTGATGGGTTGGATGCCTTGAGCCAACTGGGGGACGAAGTACATACACTGGGAGGCCATCCATTTTCAGGTATCACCTTTTGCGATGAGAAATATATAGCAAAGGCAGACTTTCGCGAAGGCAGCGGTCTGGGGGTCCGTCGGCCGAGGCTGCACGCTTTCCTGGCCCGAAAGGCCGCAGAACTGGGGGCCCAGCTTCTCTGGAACACTCCTGTTCGTAACCTCGAAGGAGATGAGATTAGCATTGGGGAAAGGCGGATTTCCGCCCGATGGATTGTCGGCGCTGATGGGCACAACTCTCTTGTGCGCAGATGGATGGGTATTCAGCCGCAGACAAATTCTGCACGTGTCGGCTTGCGGCGGCACTACAAGATCGCCCCCTGGAGCACCCATGTTGAAGTCTACTGGGCACAAGGAATACAAGCGTATGTCACCCCAGTGGGAGAGGAAGAAATCTGTGTGGCCATTATTACCAGACGTCGTGACATTCGCTTCGATCGTGGTCTTCGGTTCTTTCCCGGACTTGCAATGCGATTGGCCTCTGCGCCACACTCCTCTACTGATCGCGGAGCGCTGACGCTTTGCCGCTCACTACCACAGGTTGTTTACGGGAGGGCCGCGCTTGTTGGAGAAGCATCCGGGGCAGTGGATGCTATCAGCGGACAAGGTATGATGCTGGCTTTCCGTCAGGCCTTGCTGCTGGCGGAAGCATTGAGCAAAGGAGATCTACAGATCTATCAACGAGGCCATGCACTTATTTCGTGCCGCGCGCAACTCATGTCACGACTTATGCTGCACATGAGCACACATACACAATTACGCAAAGTGGTCCTAAGGTGCTTTCAATCTGCCCCGGCGCTCTTTCGACTCGCTTTGTCATTTCATATCGACTCATTACCGCCGGTGCTTGATAGAGATCGCGGCCACACGACACCGGCTCTATGGAAGGCAGAAGGAATCCACAAATGAGATGGCATTGTTACGGATTCACGCAGCTTTCCGTTGTTCTTTTTACTATCAGCTGCTTTGCTTTTTCGTGTACTTCCCGAGGGCAGACAGTTACGGTCGTAGTGCAACCAGACCATTCGCACATCGGCTTCACAGCAGCTGACAATCTACACACTGTGCATGGAAGCTTTTTGATCAAAGAAGGAAAATTCATACTTGAACCTGCCACGCATAAAATCAGCGGAAGCATTACAGTTGACGTTCGCAGCGGAAACAGTGGGAACCATATACGAGACCAGAAGATGCACAAAGAAATTCTCGAGAGCGATCGCTATCCATTCAGTATCTTCATGGCGGATTCCCTGGAAGGAAACATCACTGAGGGAGAGTCCCACATTAAAGTCCTGGGCCAGCTGAATCTGCACGGTGCGCGCCATCGCATCGCTTTGGATGTTCTGGTTCATCGCGAAAGCAATGAGATTTCTGCCAAAACAAATTTCGTGATTCCTTTCGTTGAATGGGGAATGAAGGACCCCAGTAATTTCCTCTTCCGTTTACAGAAGACAGTGCAGATGGATATAGAGATTGCAGGATCAGTCCAGCCATAGACATTGAATCTCGCGGCGACTCTGCACAGCCGCCGCGTTGCCTTGGCAAGCGGCGCATCCTGCTCTACACCCAGACAGACGACGACCCATCCTCCGGTTCCGGTTCGACAGCGGTTGCTGCTGTTGATTTGGTGGCGCTCTTGTGAACGATAGCCGTATCTGCTCCTCTACTTGGTTGAGAAATCTTGCTGCATTTGCAGTTCGCGCGTGAATGGGGTACGTTTGTCGAACCATTCATAGAGCGTCGGCAGAAGAAACAGTGTCAGCACTGTAGAACTAATTAGCCCGCCTATTACGACTGTTGCCAGGGGGCGCTGAATTTCGGCCCCCGTTGAGGTGGAGACGGCCATAGGGATGAATCCCAGGCTTGCGACGAGTGCTGTCATGAGCACCGGTCTTAGACGCCGACCGGCACCATAAAGGACAGCCTTATCCATGGATTCTCCCTTGTCTCTTAGCTGGTTGATCGAGCTGACGAGCACGACGCCATTGAGCACGGCGACTCCGAGAAGCGCGATGAAACCGATCGACGCCGAAAGATTGAGGTTGAGATGAAAGATCCACAGTGCGGCGATGCCTCCCACCAGAGCAAACGGCACGTTGATCAGAATCAGGACAGCCTGTTTGAAGGAGTGGAAGGTCATATAGAGAAGGCCGCAGACGATTCCGAGTGCCAGTGGGATGACCAGCAAAAGCCGCTGCATCGCTCGTTGCTGGTTTTCAAACTGACCACCGTATGTGATTGTGTAGCCGGCGGGCAGATGCACGTTATGGCCGACCTTCTGCTGGACCTCTGCGACGAAGCTGCCAAGATCGCGGCCTCGTACATTTGACATGACAACGATACGGCGTTGCCCCTGTTCGTGGTTGATCTTCTCTGCGCCACGCGTCACGACAACGTCTGCCACCTGCCCCAGGGTGACTGTTTCTCCGCCCGGAGCATGCAGAGGAATCGCGCTCATGGATTGTGCGTCGCTACGGTATCGATCAGGGAGACGGAGCGCGATGGTATAGCGCCTCTGGCCTTCGATCACCTCGGAGACAATGGCTCCCGATGCGGCAGCTTCTACAGCTTGCTGTACATCAGCTACGTTTAATCCGTATCGTGCGAGCGCATCTCTGCGGATCCTGACGCTTAGCTCGGCAACGCCGGAGTTGATCTCCATCTGGGCGTCTGCCGCTCCTTGTACGGTGTTTACCTGGCGCAGTACCTGCTGCGCCAGGGTGTCGAGCTGCTGGAAGTCATCGCCAAAGATCTTGATGGCCAGATCGGCCTTCACGCCAGAGACGGTTTCGTCGAGCCGCATGGCCATCGGCTGGGTAAAGTCATAGCTAATGCCAGGAATCTGTGCCAAGGCTTTATCCATGGCATTGATCAGCTCTTCTTTTGTGTGGAACCGGGTCCACTGCTTTGTGGGGGTCAGAGCAACATACACATCACCCTCGTTGATACCCATGGCCTCAGTGGCAAAGTCCGGCCGGCCGATCTTGGTGGTAACATCCTGGATCTCCGGGAAGGCACGCAGCGTTTTCTCAACACGCTTTGAGATCTCGATGGAGTCAGTGAGTGAGATGCCGGGAAGTTTGCGTGTTTCAACCAGGATGGACCCTTCATCGAGACGCGGCATGAACTCGGTGCCGATAAACGCCAGAGAAGCAAGCGATCCGATCATGACAAGAGCCATTACGGCGATGACAGCGATACGATGACGAATTACCCAGGACAGGCCATGGGTGTAACGCTGGCCCAGCCGGTCCATCCAATTTTCTGCGTTGGCCTTGTTCTTCTTGTGGTGAAGGCCATTGCGGAAAACGAACGAGCTGAGCACGGGGATCACTGTAAGAGCGAGCAACAGAGATCCAAGCAGCGCGGTGCAGACCGTAATCGCCATCGGGCGGAACATGCGTCCTTCGAGCCCCTGGAGAAAAAGAATGGGAAGGTAGACGGCGATGATAATGCCTACGCCGAACGCCATGGGTCGAGCTACCTCCAAACCGGAAGTTAATATGGAGGTCATGCTATCTTCTTCGTGCCCGTGTTCGTGCATGCGGTGCACTGAGTTCTCGATCATGACGACTGCGCCGTCAACGATCATGCCGAAGTCGATTGCTCCCAGGCTCATCAGGTTCGCGCTGATGCCGAAGAGCTTCATCCCCAGAAAGCTAATGAGCAGAGAGAGCGGAATGATCGAAGCAGTGATAAGAGCGGCACGGAAACTGCCCAGGAAAAGTAACAACACGACCGTGACCAGAACAAAGCCTTCAAAGAGGTTGTGCTCGACGGTATGAATAGTTCCATCAATCACGGTGGATTGGTCGTAGAATGGCTCGATGAAAACTCCCTCAGGAAGGTGCAGGGCAGCGATCTTTTGTTTTACCTGTTCGATGACCTTCTTTCCATTTTCCCCTTTCAACATGATGACCATGCCTGAGATGGACTCGCCGTTGCGCAGAACCGCGCCCTGACGGGGAACTGGGCCAATCTTTACCTCGGCGATGTCGCGAAGCAGAACCGGAGCGCCTTGATTGGCAAGCAAAACGATCTTTCCGATCTCGTCGGCGTTGGAGGTGCGGCCCAATCCGCGCAACGTGTACTGCTCATAGGCATGCTCAATAAAGCCGCCGCCAAAGTTGTTGTTGTTCTCGGCAATACGCGTAGCGACATCTTTGAGAGTCAAGCCATACTGCTGGAGTAGAGCGGGGTCGACCTTGACCTGATATTGCCGTGTCTCACCGCCCCATGTATTGACATCGCTGACGCCCGGAACAGTTCGGAGCCACGGCTTGATCTGCCACTCCTGGACCTCCTTTAACTCCATGGGAGTAAGGCGATCACTTTTCAGGGTGTACTGATACAGCTCACCGAATGCTGTTGATGGCGGACTTAATACAGGCTGAATGCCTGGCGGAAGAGAGGTTGTCACCTGCTGCAAACGCTCGTTGACCATCTGCCGGGCAAAGTAAGTGGGAACGCTGTCGTCGAAGACCACCGTCACCATGGAAAGACCCAGTTTGGAGAGCGAACGCACCCCCAACTGGTTGGGCATTCCCATCAACGTGCGTTCAATCGGATAGGTGACAAGCTGTTCGACCTCCGAGGGAGGCATCGACGGAGCATCTGTGACGATGACCACCTGGTTGTTGGTCAGGTCTGGAAATGCGTCGACGGGGATGGTGTTGACCGCCCATGCGCCAACTGCGACGAGTGCCACAACTCCAAGCAGCACGCTCCAGCGATGACTCAGGGCAAACGTAAGAATCTTGCCGAACACGGCGTATCAATCTCCCTGCATGGAAGCTTTAAGAAACTGGGACTTCAGCAAAAAACTGCCCTGAGTGACGATCTCCTCGCCCGGATGCACTCCCTCAGCAAGAACGACCTTGCCGTCGACCGAGTTGCCGACGCGTACCGGACGGAGCGTGAAGCGGTCGGAGGACTTGCGCACAAAGACGACATCCTGCCCGTTAACCTGCTGCACGGCCTCAGGGGGGACAACAATGAGCGGGTGCGTCTCACCGATGGCGATCTCTGCGGTCGCCAGCATCTCAGGACGCAGAATGGTGCCAGGATGTTCAAGATCGATGCGGACCGGCAGACGCCGCGTCGTTGGGTCGAACTCCTGTCCGAGGTTGCTGATACGCCCAACAAACCGCTGCCCCGGAACTCCAGGAAGCGTGACCCACGCGCTTTGTCCGACCTTCAATTGCCCAAGAATTTCCTGGCCGACAGAGGCAATCATCCATAGGTGCCTTGTGTCCCCGAGGATGAAGATGTCGGTAGCGGGTGCTACGGTCGTGCCAGGGGTTGCGTTCTTTTGCAGAACATATCCGCTCGCAGGCGCGATGATTGGAATCAGTTCAGCGTCTTCATTATTTCTGTTCGCAGGCAGGTCCGCAGGTATGCCAAGATTCTCCTCCAGATGAGTCCTGGTGCGAACGACGTCGGTTACTGCATTTGCGAGAGCAGTTTTGGCATTAACTAACTCCTGGCGAGCCTGCTCCGTCTGCTCGACGGATGCCGCGCGGAGATTGTAGAGGCGCTGCATGCGATCATAGTTCACCTGTGCGAGGGACTCCGCTGACTGTAACCGGTTCCTTTCCGCAAGCGCCATGGCATATGCTGCGCGTGCTTCGTGTACATCGTGGCTGTGCATCCGTGCCAGCACAGTGCCTTGGTGCACATAGTCACCCAGGTTTGCGTAGACGCGTTCGATGCGCCCTGTGGTCAGCACGCCGACGTGCCAGATCTCGTTGTCAGGCAAGACGATCTTTCCAGGAAACTGCAGGAGCGCAGGTACGTCCTGGACCATAAGCTTTGTGGTGGTGATGGTACCTCGTTGTTCCTCGACAGGTAGAACAATCTCAGCGCCGTCCGGGTTACTCTTCGCAGCGGCAGGCCCGCTCGATGGGTTCGGCTGGGTATTAACTACCGACGAAGCCGAACCGCGGCAACCGGTGGCGAAACTCATCACTACGACCATTGCTGCAAGCACACACATTGCGTGTGCCGGATGTGTTGCTCTACGTTCCGCAGTATGCGATCTCGTCACAGGTCGTGGGTCCTTCCTGGTTTCCATGATCATGGTTCAAGGCCCTCGGCATACTCCAGCGAAAGGACGCTCTGGTGATAATTACCCAGAGCCTCCACCCAAGCGCTTTGCGTATCGACGCGTAATCGTTCAGCATCCAGCAGGCGAAGTAGATCAGTGCCTCCTTCGCGATAGGCTGCACGAGAAATGTTCGCGATATCGATTGCCTGGTCGAGCAGGGGACGATATCGTTCCGAGACCTGACGGCGCCATGTGTCAAAGGAGATGCGCGCCAGCTCAAGATCGTTCGCGCTCTGCTGCCGTGCTGCGGCAAGCATGGACTGACTGGCTTCGACATCAAATCGTGCGGCGGATGCTGCCCCTTGATTGCGGTCAAAAACTGGAAGGTTCACTTGAAAGCCGGCAATCATTGTGTCGAAGCCCGCCGTTCGTTTGTACCCAAAGAGTACGTCGATATCTGGCCTACCCTGTGCCTTTTGTGTCATCAGGTTGGCGCGTGCCGCATCGATTGACTGCCTGGCCAGGCCCACTTCGATGCGCTCGTCCTGTGGATTATTTGTAGAAGCAGGCTCCTTTGGTGGATTGAGCACATCGAAGGGTTCGGTAAGCCTCCAGTTGTTCGCGGTAACTAATCCCATCTCACGGGCTAGTTTCTGCTTTGCCTGGGCCTCGGCGAGTCTGCTGGATTCAGCGCTGGCCTCGGCCCGTGCCTCCTCCAGTCGTACGCGAAGCAGGTCGACCGCAGCAATCTTTCCTTCGTTGAAACGTTTCTGGTGATAGTCGAGAATCTCGCGATAGTAGCCGACATTCTGATCGGCAAGTGTCCGCAGGTATTGCAGCCGCAGTGCCTCCCAGTAGGCTTGGGCCACGTGAAGCTCAATGGTTCGCCGTTGTAGCTCCAAGGTAAGCTGAGCGCGGCGAACAGTGCTATCGGCTGCGGCGATGCGAGCACCTCGCCGGCCGGACACCTCCAGCAACTCACTGGCGTAGGCATAAGTATCGACACCCTGCGGGAAATCGACTCCGGGACGCAGGTTCTCTGATTGATAGAACAAGCGCGGATTTGGAATAATGCGGGCCTGCCGGCGAAGCTGAACCGCTGCCTCTTCGTTCTGAGTTGCAGCCTGCAACTCAGGACGGTTGCGAATAGCAGATGTAATGGCATCGCGTAAAGAAAGGTCTTGTTGCTGCGCGCTTTGGGCCTGCATGCAGAAAGGCAAGAAGATTGAGATAGCGAGTTCGGTTAGCAGCAATTTGGCGACGGGACGCGTCATACGGCTACCATGGGAAAAGCAATCATATGACCAAACCAAATTGAGCCATTACTGAATAATCATGCATTCACGGCGTAGATTGCCTGGGAGCAGGACAAAAATTCAAACAGCGTGTTCAGGATTTTGAACCCCTGGTGTACATCTCTAAAGATTGTATTTAGCTAATTTATAACTGAGGTCGCTTTTCGAAAGTCCAAGCCGTCGCGCCGCCTCGCTCTTCACCCCGCCGGTCCTCATCAGCATCTGCTCGATAATCGCCCGTTCCAATGACGCGAGCGCGCTACGCAGATGAAGCTCTTCAGGCAAAGTTGCTCCATTGAAGAACTGCAGGGTGGACTTTGTGTTTGCCAGGTCCGAGACAACTTCAGGCAGGTCGAACCAGAGTATTTCCGGACCGGTACTCAGTATGCAGGCACGCTCAAGCAGATTGCGGAGCTCTCGCACGTTGCCGGGAAAGTTGTAGGCCATCAGTTGTTGCTCTGCGTCAGGATGAAGTACCCGCGGGGCGATCTTCAGATCGTTGGCGATCTGGTGCAAGAGGTACTGCGCGATCTCTGGAATATCGGCAATTCTCTCGCGAAGGGGCGGGACCTCGATTGGAACAATGGCAAGTCGATAATAGAGATCTTGCCGAAATCTTCCCTCCCGGACCTCTTTCCTGAGATCGCGATGCGTGGCCGCCAATACCCGAACGTCGACATCGCGCGCAACTGTAGACCCCAGGCGGATGATCTTTCCTTCTGCCAGCACGCGTAATAGTTTTGCCTGCGCGGCAATGGACATCTCCCCGGCCTCATCGAGAAAGAGTGTTCCCTCATGCGCTGCTTCGAAGAGTCCATACCGCGTCCTATCCGCACCGGTGAAGGCCCCGCGTTCATGTCCAAAGAGTTCACTTTCGAGCAGTGTTTCTGAAAAAGCAGCGCAGTTGACGCTTATGAGCGGTTTGCTTGCCCGCTGGCTGCTCTTGTGTATAGCACGCGCGACTAATTCCTTGCCGGTGCCAGTCTCTCCCGTGATGAGGACGGTCGCGCCGGTCGGCCCAACCCGTGAGATCAATTCACGCAGCTTGACGGCAGCTGGACTGCTACCCCGTATCTCCGATTGTCCCTCAAGCCGATCAACCGCGCTCCTCAAAAGATAGTTTTCACGGTGCAACTGAGCACGTTCCGCAGCTCGCCGAACGACGGCCCGGAGGTTATCCGGAGAGAAGGGCTTGGTTAGGAAGTCAAAGGCGCCAATGCGCATGGCTTCGACGGCCAACTCTACGGTCCCATAAGCTGAGAGCATCACCACAGCGGTGGATGGCTCCGACTGCTGGATCGCCTTGAGCACCTCAGTGCCTTCGCCATCCGGCAGCTTCTGGTCGAGCAAAACAACATCGAAGTCGTTACCGTAAACAGCCTGCAGGCCTTCCTTGAGCGTGGACGCTTCGATAAGCATATGTGCATCTTGCCGCAGATTCGCAGAAAGCACCTTACGCATGTTTGGTTCATCTTCAACGATCAGAACGCGTGCCATACCTAAAGCTCCATTTCTTTTTGTGTCCTATGCATATCTCCCCCATCACACACAGGAAGAATCATGGTGAAAACAATCTGATCGGGATCATTCTGTTCCAGATGCACCTCACCGTGGTGACGCTCAGCGATGCTCCGTACGATCGCGAGGCCTAATCCTGTTCCGCCTGGCTTCGTGGTAAAGAATGGCTCAAAGATGTGTTGTGCAATATTGGGCGGAATGGCACTGCCGGTATTTTTAATTCGGATTCGAAAGGACTCTTTGGAGGACCGCTCTGCCACGACCGAAATGTGGCCATTTTGTGGGGATGCCTCGATTGCGTTGCGCATCAGGTTCAACAATGCTTGTTGTAGCTGGCCCTCATCGCCGAATAGCAGGCAATGATCGCACACTCGGGATTCAATCTGGAGGCTCTTCTGCAAGGCATGCGGTTGAACAATCGATATGATGTAGCCAACCAGCGTAGGAATATCCACTGGTTGGAACGGGGAACTTGCTGGTCTGGCATATGTAAGGAACTCAGTAGTCAGCCGTTCGAGCCGCCTGGCCTCCAGGGTGGCAATTCTGGACATCTCTTCACGCTCGTTTACTGAAATCGATGCGGAAGCCGAAGTCTCGAGCGCGCTTGAAATGATAGCTACAGGGTTCCGAATCTCGTGGGCAACGGCGCTGGCAAGGCGACCAACGGCGGCAAGCTTCTCCTTCTCGATCAGCTTGCTGCGCGCGGCATTCAGGTCTTCCATTTGTTGGCGAAGGCGTTCTTCTCGATCGCGCAGCAGGTTTACCAGTAGCCACACCAGGCATCCGACAACAAAGTACACCAAAATCAACGTGCTTGCTTCCAGTATCTCGCCGCTTGCGAATGGCGAATGGAAGCCCGAAACATATGCGACCCAAAATGCAGAGATGGAAGCAGCCGATGCCGCTACCAGCAGTGTCGTGAGAAGCGAGAAATAAATCGCCGCTTCGAGGATTGGCAAGATCAGCATGCCAAAGTAGGTGGTGTCCGGCTGGCGCGTAAGTACTGCCAGAAGAAGCGCCAAGAGCAAAGTCCAGACGATCGACGGTACAGCAAACAACCGGTTCCTGGCATCGTCCTGAATTGGAACATGCCGAGCGGTCAGGATCTCCATAATACGAATACCTGCGCCAAATGCGACCAGAAAGAAGACGGGAGTTGGGGGGATGGGAATGAATGCTGTGAAGGCAAACTGCATGGCAAAGAAAGCCAACAGGACTGCAAGATGAACCGAGCCAATTACCGAGCGACTGACGATACCGTCTGCAAAGGAAAAGCGGTGAGGGATTCGATGTTCATTTTCATTCATAGGTTCAGATCGTTTGTGCATTCCGTTTACCAAGGGGGCACTGAAGTCCACATGGAGTAATGCACCTTAGGTGCCAACCTGGTGTCATTTGAAACAAACGTTCCAATGGATCTCGAGTTCGAATTCAAAAAATGAAACTTTTCGTTCAAACCGTTGAACTCTGTATGGGAGTTGATCAGTGATCTTGTTACTTGTTCAGCACTTTCCAAGCGCCATGGAATGGCCATCCAGGTGCTCTTGTCCTCATTGTATTGCTCATGAGGAGAGAGACATGATCCGGATTTTTGCAGCACTTTTCGGGCTGAGCATCCTGTTAGCACTGCCAGGGTGCAGTTCTTTTGATTCCGATCCCTCAACAGACCTCTCACCAGAAGTTTTGCGCAGTCGGTTTTCTGCCCTTAAAGCCCCGGCCATACCAGCGGCCCTGCAGGCCCGTGTCGATCTTGGGCGAAAACTCTTTTACGACAAGCGGCTATCGGCAGGCGAGAACACCTCCTGCAACTCCTGTCATCTCCTGAACGCCTATGGCGTGGACGGACACAGCTTTTCAACTGGGCATGATGGAAAGTTAGGCGGCCGCAATGCGCCAACCGTATACAACGCAGCATTGAATTTGGCGCAGTTCTGGGATGGGCGGGCCAGGGATCTGGTGGCGCAGGCGAAGGGCCCCATCCTGAACCCAGTGGAAATGGGAGTGCCCAATGCTGATATGGTTGTCGTCCGTATCAAGAGTATTCCGGGCTACGTGTCAGCGTTTCGGCAAGCGTTTCCGGACTCTGCCGACCCAGTTACGTTCGATCATTTTGCAGAAGCGGTTGCAGCATTTGAACAAGGCCTGCTTACACCGTCGCGTTGGGACCGTTATCTAGAGGGCGATACAAATGCGCTCAACGACGAGGAGAAGAAGGGATTGAAGCTTTTTCTGAAGGTCGGATGCGCTACCTGTCATGCGGGGAAAGGCCTCGGCGGCAATTCCTTTCAGAAACTTGGCTATCTGACAGCTTGGCCAGACCAGCACGATCTCGGTCGCTATCAGGTGACATTGATGGATCGTGACCGGCTGGTCTTCAAGGTCCCCACACTTCGCAATATCGAGAAGACGGGACCGTATTTCCACGACGGGCAGATTGCCTCCTTGAATGAGGCAGTCCGCTTGATGGCTAAATATCAGTGCGGTGAGAACCTCCGGCCCGAGCAAGTCGGCCAGATTGTTTCCTTTCTCAAGTCACTTACTGGAGTCTTACCGGACAAGTACATTGCGCCTCCAGCTTTTCCCTCCACACAAGGGAATGCAAACACATCGTTATCAAACCAGGCAACTACTGGGAAGGGATTTGGGTTATGAGAAGAGTTTTGATGATCCTGAGTATTGCGACAATTACCGCTCTCGTTATACTGCTTGTCTTCCACTCTTCGAGCAGCGCCATCGCTGGTCAACCATGCAGTCCACCATCGGCCAGCATGGAGGTAATGCTGAAAGCTGATCCTCAGATCAAGAACACGATTCATCGCGTATGCTTTAACTGCCATTCTGACCAGCCGAAATATCCATGGTATGCCAGCATTTGGCCTTCATCCTTACTGATACAGCATGATCGGCAGAAAGCCCTGGCGCGTCTGAATTTTTCCCAGTGGGATCGTCTGAGCCCAGAGATGTCGAGGATCCGCCTGCTTGACGCATGCACCATGATGACGGAGGGGAAAATGCCTCTCTGGTACTATCGGCCATTTCATTTTGAAGCGCGCCTTAGCTCGCAGGAGATCCAGCACTTCTGCGCATGGGCACACTTGCAATAGAGTGAGGTGTCTGGAAATGTTTGCCTCAACATGTGATTGATCATGGCATCAGCTTTGATGTGGTGACAAGCATCACAGCATACTCTTTGAGGTCCCGCAGAAGATTGGTGCATGGTTCGTCTTTTGAATGCCATCAGCGCAGTTGTGATTGCGGTTCTATCGGTTCTCCTGGGCATGACAACGGCAAATGCGCAGGGAATTCCGATCCTTGTCTATCACCGTTTTGATACGGAGAAGGCAGGCCCCACAACCATACGCACGCTGGTATTTGAAAAGCAGATGGCCTGGCTCACCGAACATCACTATCATTTCGTCTCACTTCACGCCGCAATCGATTTTCTTGAAGGAAACTCTTCCGCAGTTGATTTACCTGCGGTTGTCATCACTGCAGATGATGGCCACCGTTCCGTTTACATGGAGATGTTTCCTGTCATTCAGCGGTATCGCATCCCTGTCGCGCTGTTCATTTATCCTTCGGCCATCTCAAAGGCTTCCTACGCGCTGACCTGGGAACAATTGCGCATCATGCAGCAGTCTGGGTTGGTAGATATTGAATCTCATACCTATTGGCACCCTAATTTTCAGAAGGAGGGCGCGCGATTATCGCCAGATGCGTACCAGGCCTTCGTTGCAGTTCAACTGACCCGCTCGAAAGAAGTTCTTGCGAAGCAGCTCAATACGAAGATCAGCATGTTGGCATGGCCTTTTGGGATTTATGACCCTGAGTTGGAGCAGGCTGCTGCGCGCGCCGGCTACCGTGCGGCGTTCGCTTATACCGGTGGGCCGGCGCATCCAGGCTGCGATTTGTTCGCGATTCCACGGATTCCGGTCTCCGATGCAGATCAGGAAGCGCGCTTTGCGTCCCTGATTGCTGACAGCCACGCGGGAGCAAAACACCATGAATAGGCATGTCCGCCGCTGGCTCGCCTTATTCACTGCTTTGCTGACAGGCCCTACAGCGTGGGCCATCGAAGGAAAGGTAGTGGATGCCAGGACCGGCGTTGGCATTGCAGACGCAACTATTACCGTCAGAGGCCGCGTGATCAAAAGCGATAGCGAAGGTCATTTTGAGGCCGATGCACAAGGAAGCCAGATCCTGGTACGCGCTCCAGGTTATCGCGCAGCCCAGTATCCTCCTGAGGCGCTTGCACAGTCAGGCGGGGCTTTGCGCCTGATACCATTCGCGCCCAAAGCCCTTTATCTCTCGGTATACGGCATAGGTTCAAAGGCATTGCGCGGCGCGGCCCTCGATCTCGTGCATAAAGGCCCGCTAAATGCACTCGTCATCGATATGAAAGGCGACCGTGGACTGGTTCCCTACCCCAGTGAAATTCCTCTCGTAAGAACAGACGGAGCGCGGGCGATTACAACAATACCCAATCTCCCTGCTCTGATAAGCAAGCTCCACAGTGAAGGCATCTACACCATTGCCAGAATCGTCGTCTTCAAGGACACACCGCTTGCTACCGCCAGGCCCGATCTGGCAGTGAAATACGCGAACGGCCAGATATTCCGCGACCGCGAGGGGCTTGCCTGGACTGATCCATTTCAGCCCGAAGTCCGCAACTATAACATCGCTATTGCTGTGGAAGCAGCGCGTGCAGGATTCGACGAAATCCAGTTCGATTACGTCCGCTTTCCGGATGTGGCTCGCCAGCTCCACTTTTCCCAACCAACCACCAGAGCAGCCCGCACCAAGGCAATCGAAGACTTCCTTATAGAAGCCCGCCGCCAGCTTGCGCCCTTTAACGTCTATCTGGCAGTGGATATTTTTGGTTACGTATGCTGGAACGAGAACGACACAGGCATCGGACAACAACTCGAAGACATCATCAAAATTGTCGACTACATATCTCCTATGCTCTACCCATCCTGCTTTCAATATGGCATCCCTGGATATACCAACCCAGTCGCCTATCCTTATGAAATCATCCATAACACGCTCGAAAATGCGCAGAAACGGCTCAATGTCTCACCAAAGCATTTTCGTCCCTGGCTGCAAGCGTTCAAGGATTACGCGTTTGACCGCCGCGCTTTCGATGCTGAGGAGGTCAATGCTCAGATCCGCGCGGCCGAAGACTTCGGCACGGATGGCTGGATGCTGTGGAACCCTCGCAACAGCTATATAGACATTCGACTGGACCACTAAACAGGAAACGTCAAAGCACAGTAGAGTCTGGTTTCTCTTTCTTCTTTTTGCTGCCTCGTTTTCCATTTCTGAAGTCGAACCAGAGAAGGGCGATGACTGCCCCAATCAGCACAAATGCCAGCATTTCTGCTGCAATGTCTGGCGCCATGGAGGTTCCTCCTTGCGGCCCTATCAGCATTTTCATCCAGCAGAATAGAGCGCACGCTTCTCAGCAGCAGTGATGCCAGTCACATCAAACATATAATAGATGTTGAGGCGAGGCTGATATAAGAGATATGTGCGCAGTCGGCAGTTGGTCACAGCGCAGTCTGCGCGGTGTCTGGCCGAGATGGGCTATGTATAGTCCTCTTTCCTAATGCCGAGCTTTTTCAGTTTGGAATTCAGCGTGGTCCGCTTCAACCCCAGTCGTTCTGCAGCCCCGCCCGGTCCGCCAATGGCGCCTTTTGTTTCCCGGAGTACGCGCAGGATATGCTCCCGTTCTGTAGTTCTAAGATTCGCAGATGCTGGAGCTTGCATTTCTTCTGCCAACTCCAGCTCGGCCAGAGGTGCGTGCAACACCGGACCTTGCGTAAGGATCACCGCCCGTTCAATGAAGTTCTCTAGCTCCCTCACATTTCCCGGCCAGTGCCACCTGGAAAGCGCGGCCATAACGTTTTCAGGAATAACGTTGATGTTCTTCTTCATGCGGCGCGCATGTTTGGTCACGAAATAATTCACCAGCAGCGGAATATCGCCGTGACGTTGCTGTAACGAAGGAATTGTGATGGGAAAAACCTTCAGCCGATAATAAAGATCACTGCGGAACTGGCCTTCTTTGACCATCTTCGCTAAATCGCGATTGGTGGCGGCGATGAGGCGGACATCCACCGGGATCGTTCTCTTGCCACCAAGCCGCTCAATTTCCTTCTCCTGCAATGCGCGCAGGAGTTTAGGTTGCAATTCCAGGGAGAGATCACCAATTTCATCCAAAAATAATGTCCCTTGATGGGCCAGTTCCATGCGTCCAATCCTCTGGGCGATGGCCCCCGTAAATGCACCCTTCTCATGTCCGAATAGCTCGCTTTCGAGCAACCCCAACGGGATCGCAGAGCAATTCAGCTTAATAAACGTGCGCTCCCGGCGCGGGCTGAGATTGTGAATGGCCCTGGCAATCAACTCTTTTCCGGTGCCCGTGTCTCCCTGGATCAACACCGTTGCATCTGTTGGGCCCACGGTTTCTACCTGCTTCAGGACGCGTTTCAGAGCAAGGCTCTCTCCAATAATCTCTCCAAAGTTGAATTCCGTGCGCAACTCTTCTTCAAGATACTCTCTCTCTTTTTTAAGCCTGTCGCTTAGATTTGCAATGTGCCGCAGCGCTTCGATATGGTCCACGGCCGCAGCGATCTGGCTGGCAAGCTGTAACAGCATCTCGCGCTCTGTTTCGTTGAATCCCTTCTCACGCCGCTTCCCGATAAAGAGCACGCCAACGACTTCGTCCTCGTATTTCAGGGGCAACCAGCAACCTGATCTCACGCCTGCGTTCCGATAGCGGACCAAAGCCTTTGCCGCGAAGCCCTCTCCCTCTGAAATATTCATAAAAAGGGGTTGTTGGCTTTGAAACGCCCTTCCATACGGGGTGCCCTTAATCGGAACAAAGAATGCTTCAGAATAATGCGCATTCGTGCTGGACAGGAGTTCCTGCACCCGCAGGGAATCTGTATCTTTGTCGTAAAGAGCAAGTGCGGCGTAGTCATGCGGAATGACGCTCTGAATACTGTCTCCAATGGCGCTGAGCGTCTTTCGGACGTCCAGCCCGGAAAGCATGGCCCGGCTGAGATGCTGCAGAAGCGTCTCCTCCGCCCTGCGGCGGTGGGTGAAGTCGCGCGTAACTTTAGAGAAACCAATCAACCGGCCGTCTTGTCCGTGCAGCGCTGTAATCACTACATTGGCCCAAAAGCGCGAGCCGTCCTTGCGTAACCTCCACCCTTCGTCCTCGTATCTGCCTTTCTCTTTTGCTTCCTCCAATGCTCGCCAGGGTTTGCGATGGTCGATGTCCTCCTGGGTATAAAACCTTGAAAAGTGCTGGCCCAGAATCTCCTCCGCGCGATAGCCCTTGATGCACTCTGCCCCGGGATTCCATGACGTCACCCTACCTTCTGTATCGAGCATGAAAATGGCATAGTCCCGTGCGCCATCCACCAGCTGGCGAAAGCGTTCTTCGCTTTGGCGCAGGGCCTTCTCTGAGTTTTTGCGAATCGTAATGTCCCGCACTATGGCCAGCACTACGTGCTCTCCATTTGTCCAGACAGGGCTGAGCATGATATCAACCGGAAATTCGCTGCCGTCTTTTTTTCTTCCGAAGAGGTCGAGTCCGATGCCCATAGGTCGAACGCGTGGCTCTGCATCATAATCGCCACGGTGATGCACGTGCATGTTGCGAAAGCGCTCCGGAATGAGCATTTCAACAGGATTTCCAATTAGTTCATCCCGCGAATAGCCAAAAAGCCGTTCTGTTTGTGGATTCGCTTCGCGAATACAGCCGTCGCGGTCCGTCACCACAATGCTGTCTGGCGAAGATTCAAACAGCCTCTTAAAGATGGCCTCGGCCTTCTCCATCGCTTTGCGCTGAGAGATGTCCCGCACCACAGCGAGCACCAGGTGTTGTCCATTGGCCTCGACCGGGCTAAGGAGAATATCGACTGAAAACTGGCTGCCGTCCTTGCGCCGCCCGTATAGTTCCAGCCCGGCGCCCATTGGACGCATGCGTGGTGCGACCTGATATTCTCCCCGCTGGCGGATGTGCTTCTCGCGAAGATGCTCCGGCAGAAGCATCTCCACGGGGCTCCCAATCAGTTCCTGCCGTGAGTAGCCAAAAAGCTCTTCTGCACGGGGATTGGCTGCCTGGATGCAGCCATCGGAGCCTGTCACCAGAATCGCGTCCGGCAAGCATTCAAAAAACCTCTCGAAGATTGCCTGAGACCGCTCCGAAATTTCCCCTTCTAAGAACACCCCTGTCATATTGCATCCCTGGGAACAACTGAGTCAGCATATCGGCTTTAGCTGCCAATCTAACCCACCATTAGAACCCAAAGGTGCCCGAAGCGGAAGATATTTCTATCCGTTGGGCATACCTGAATTTCGCCGGTGTTCCTGAGGGGCCTGCCACGCTAAATTTTTGGATTCTGTCACCGGAGGCTTGTCTTTATAGGGGGGATTTGCATGTTGTAGTGAGCGTCTCCTCAAATGAGATCCCAGTCGCCGAAAAAGGTCAGTTCCGTTTAACGGACTTTCGCTCAGGCCATCGAACTATAGCGGAATCAATACACAAAAGGAACGCTGTGATCGTCGTCGCAATCTCTGCCATAGTTTGTCACTACTACGTGCTGCAGATAGCTTCCAAGGCGCCTCGGTTCGGGATAATTACGGTTGCACCTCTGGGCATGATGAGGTGCTTGTTCTTGAACTCGCTCAACGTTCGTGTAATGGTCTCCCGGGTGGACCCGACACATTCTGCAATCTGCTCATGGGTCAACGGCACCGTGATCTGGGTCCCTTCTTTCGTCAGTCTTCCCTCAGAAGACCAGAGCAGCAGGAGTCGCGCCAGCTTCGCCTGGGCAGAGCATGAGAGCCCCACCGTTCTCAATTGCTCACAGGCGTGATTATATTGTGAATTCAACTGCCGGATGACCGCCTGATAGACCTCAGGATATTGTTTGACGAAGCCAAGAAAATCCTCGCGGCGAATATAGGCCACCTGGCAGGGATGAAGCGTTTCAGCGCTGGCTTCATAAGGGGCACCTGACATGGTTGCAGTGAGTCCCAGTACTTCCCCTGGCCTGGCGATCCTTAGAATCAGCGTCTTTCCAGCGCTTGAGCTGACTGAGAGCTTCACCTCGCCGGAGCACAGCAGATAAACGCCGCGGGCGGACTCGTTTTCAAGAAACAGCATCGCGCCAGCTGGATAGACAGACGAATATCGGATGGACTCGAATTCCTTTGTCGCCGCTGGACTGAGATGGCAGAAGAAACCATCCTGCTTCAGTTTGCAATTCTGGCAATTTTGACGCTGCTCAATCTCGTTCACGCATAGCATGTTTGTTCCCCTCTCTGTTTCTCTTCCTCATATTCTGCTTTGCCTCATCGGCGAATTGTTTTGTCAGCGGCGAACCAGCCTTGATCTCGGTATCGCTGGTCTCGACAATGCCTCTTAGAATTTCTTTCCCTTTGCCGTCGAGATAGAGCAGATCGCAAATATCGAGGCTAAGTTTCCTGTGGTTGAGCGAAGGCCTGATGCTGGCCCATACTCGCTCCAGCTCAGAGGCCCACTCCCCAACAACCCTTCCCTCGATCTTCAAAGTGAGCACTCCAACCCCGTCTTGTATCGAAACTTTCAGAACAACCTACGCTTTCTACCAGCTTTCTATTAATAGATATGGCAACTGAGTCGCCAAACCCTTTCATCATGCCTGTAAACGGTCTAATACATTGAAAACAAAGAGTTAAATCATTGAAATGGGAACGGGAAGCGTCTCCAGGGGAATGTGGGCGAGACGAAGAATGGAGACGATATTTCGTCGCGAGGACAAAGGCATCGCCCTCATAAAACCGTGCTGCTTTTCTAATGCGATGTTTATCCAGAAAGCTATTTAAGACGGCTTGTAGGCAAAAGCCCGCTGCAAGAACCTTGCCAATATCGCAGGGCACCGCAAAGGCATGTCGCTGGCGCGGGAGGGAACGGAGTCATCGTAAGGGCCATCGCCAACACTATCAGTGGTGGACAACGGCTCTGCGTACCATACCCTGAGCAATTGTGGGGGCAGGGGGGCGAAAAAGACGAAGTCTGCGCCATTGCATGTGTCACTTCTTTAGTATCCTCCAAACATTTCATCATGTATGTGATAGTTGTGTCACACCAGTTTGATACTGCTATTCGCCCACATGCCAATGGTGAAATCTCAGCCATGGCCGGTCCTCTGGAGATGACGGAAAGCTCATGAAAAATCTGATGATGCCTCCGTAGAGGATGTTCATCGGTGAACTCCAGAGAAAGTAGAACGCACGGCTTCGAAGATGCCTTTGAGAATCGCGGCCGGACCTGGAGGACAACCGGTGATGGTGTGGTTTACGGGAATGACATTCGCAACTGCGCCGCGACTGGCGTAGCTCGTGCCGAATACTCCGCCACATGCTCCACAGTCTCCAACCGCAACCACTAATTTCGGATCAGGGACCGCATCATAGGTGCGTTTCAGCGCTTCTTCCATGTTGACAGATACAGGACCGGTCACCAGAAGCATGTCGGCATGACGTGGGCTTGCGACAAACTTTATCCCCATGCCCTCAAGGTTGTAATAAGGATTGTTGAGCGCCTGGATTTCCAGCTCGCAGGCATTGCAGGAACCAGCATCGACCTGGCGGATCGTGAGGGCGCGCCCCAGGATGCCCCAGATATCTTTCTGCAAAGCTTCAATTGAAGGAGATGCAGAAGGCTCGGTCAGTATTCCGGTGCGCACTATGCGCGAAAGAACATCAAACATACGTCACCTCACCCGTCCTGTCCGCTATAGGACAAGTTGAAGGATTTATTGATCAATGGAAAATCGGGCACAATGTTGCCGAGGATTGCATACTCCAGTAACGGCCAATTCTGCCATGACGAATCATGCGCGTGGCAGCGTCGAATGGCGCCGTCACGGCCTGTTTCGAGGACAACTATCACAGGACCGCGCCATCCTTCGATAACGCCGGCTCCCATGCGATCCGGCTCCGCGATAGGAACCTGTACCTGTATTGGTCCCGAGGAGAGATCGTCCAGAAGCGCGCGGCACAGTCGCAATGTTTCAAGGACCTCGTCAAATCGCACTTGTACACGCGCCGCGACATCTCCGTAGGCCTGCGTGATCAATTTGGGCCGCAGTTTGTCATAGGGTTGCCAGGGATGATCGACGCGCAGATCGCAAGCTATGCCCGACGCGCGCCCGACCAATCCAATTGCGCCAAGCCTCTCGGCCAGCTCGTTTGTTAGACGGCCTGCCTCACGGAAACGGTCCTGAATTCCGGCATGCTCGTCATAGATTGAGCGTAGTTTGACGACTCCCCTCTCCAATTCCTGATACTGCTTCAAAAGCAGACCACGAGCGCGCCCGGGCAGATCGACAGAGACGCCTCCAGGCACGATGTAGTGCATCAGATAACGCGCACCAAAGGCAACCGTATTGGTCCGAAGCAGGTCTTCTTTCAGGCGTGAGAATTGCGTGAGGCCTAAGGCGAACCCTGCATCGTTGCCAAGCGCGCCAAGATCGCCCAAATGGTTGGTCAACCGTTCGTGCTCAAGAGCCAGAGCGCGCAGGTAGACTGCCCGCAACGGGACCGGTGTCTCTGTGATGGCTTCCAGCGACGCGCAGTAGGCCCAAGAGAAGGCCACAGCGGAGTCTCCGGAAACGCGCGCCGCCAACCGATGACCATCCTGCTGCGAAAACGCTTCAAAGAGTTTGGCTACGCCTTTATGCGTATAGCCAAGGCGCTCTTCCAGGCGCAATACTTTTTCTCCGACTACAGAAAAACGAAAATGTCCGGGTTCGATAATGCCCGCATGAACGGGGCCAACCGCAATCTCATGAACACCGTCGCCTTCCACCGTCACGAAGGGATACGAGGCAGGCGCAATGGAGTAGTGCGCGCTTCCATCAACATCTTTTCGCAATGGGAACAATGTTTCCGGCCAACCATTATGACGCAGCCAGCCGCGCATATCGGATTCGTCACTTGCAATGCCCAGCAGATCATAGACAGCGCGCTGCATTCGCAATGCGGAAGGAAACAATGCTGCAATACTCGGATACATTGGATTCGATGCATCGTGAATCGCATGTTCCACTACCAGTATCGTCTCGGGCAGAAGATACATCGCATAAACTCGGAAGCATCCATCGCGATCACGGTCGTCTGCGGCCCAGAGTGCGAGCAAGCGTGTGTTGGCATCGTGCAGCGCCTTGGCGGTCTGGAGCCATTGCTCGCGGTTTACGCGCAAGCAGCCCGCTGGAATATTCGCGGGGAGTTGGACTGGCTGTTGCTCAGGAAAATCAAAATTCATGCATCACCCAATCAGCCTCGCAGCAGCCCGGTACCACTCTGCAAGCGCAGGCGGCATATAGAGTCCCAGGACCAGCACCATGGCCAGATGAACAAAGACCGGTACCAAAGCAGGTGAATGCGGCAGGGGTTGCGCATCGCTTTCTCCAAAGACCATGGGCTGGACCTTGCCGAAAATACCCGCAAAGGCCACGCCAAGCGCAATCAGAAGAAACGGTGTTGCCCAGGGATGCCCTCGCATAGCTGTAATGAGAATGAGAAATTCACTGGAGAACACTCCAAACGGCGGCATACCGAGAATCGCAAGCGAGCCCAGCATCAGCCCCCAGCCAATCGTAGGACTGACGCCGACCAGCCCGCGGATGCCATCCATATTCTGTGTGCCTGCAGCCTGCGAAGCGTGGCCTGCGGTAAAGAAGATCGAGGACTTGGTGAGCGAGTGGACCGTCATATGCAAGAGTGCGGCGAAATTTGCTACAGGACCACCCAGCCCAAAGGCAAATGTGATGATGCCCATATGCTCGATGGATGAATAACCAAAAAGCCGCTTGATGTCGCGCTGCCTCCACAGGAAGAATGCGCCGAGGATGGCGGACAACAATCCGAAGGTCATCAGCATGCGGCTGGGAAGCAAGACCCCGATTGAACCTTCGACCAGCACCTTACAACGGATGACAGCATAGAGCGCGACATTCAGAAGAAGGCCGGAAAGAACAGCCGATACCGGAGTAGGGCCTTCAGCATGTGCATCTGGAAGCCAGTTATGCAAGGGTGCGAGACCAACTTTCGTCCCGTATCCCACCAGAAAAAAGACGAAGGCAAGCCCTAATACTCTTGGCTCAAGGTGTCCCTTCACTGCATTCAGGTGCGTCCAGAGCAATGCAGTCATTCCTTCGCGCCCGAGTGTTTGTTCGGCCGCAAAGTACAACAAAATGGTTCCAAATAATGCTTGCGCGATGCCGACGCCGCAGAGAATAAAGTATTTCCATGCGGCTTCGAGGCTGGCTTTGGTTCGGTAAAGCGAAACCAACAGGACTGTAGATAATGTTGCCGCCTCCATTGCGACCCAGAGCAGTCCCATATTATTCGTTAACAGGGCGAGAAACATGGCCGCCATAAAGAGCTGATACATGCTGTGGTAGAGACGCAAGCGCAGCGAATTAAGACTTCCGTGGAGTTCCTCGATGCGCATGTAAGGCCGCGAAAAGATGGCTGTGGTGAAACCTACGAAGGCGGTCAGGGCAACCAGAAATACGTTGAACGAATCGACGAAGAATTGTTCACGCCCAATCAGCATGGGTCCATAGTGGATGACGCGCAGGACCAGCAGCGCAGCGGCAGCCAGCGTGGCCAGGCTGAAGCCGACATTCAGTTCCGGAGCAAAGCGGCGCGCGCCGAACAACGCCAGCGTGACCGCGCCCAGCAACGGCAGACCAAGGACCAGCAGTATCTCCAATTTCAGTCCTCCTTCAATGCTTCGAGATGGTGCAGGTCGAGGCTGTCGAACTGTTCCCGAATCTGGAAGAAAAAGATTCCGAGTATGAACACCCCTACTAGCAGATCGAGCGCGATGCCCAGTTCAATGACCATAGGCATGCCATAGGTCGCGCTGGTTGCAGCAAAAAACAGCCCATTTTCCATTGCGAGAAAGCCAATCACCTGGGTCAGTGCTTTGCGACGCGTGATCATCATGAGGAAGGCAAGCAGGATGACAGCAAGCGCCATGCCGAGAGTATGGCGCGTGATTGTCGTTGCCAGCGTACTGATGGGTTGCGTCAGACCAAACGCAAAAATCACCAGGACAAGCCCTACCAGCATGGTTGTAGGGATGTTGACCAGAGTTTCGCTGTCCCATTGCGCGCCGAGCTTCGAAATCAGCCGATGCAGAATCCATGGAAGCAGAATGACCTTCAGGATCAGGGTGAGAGCAGCCGAATAATAAAGCTCGGTAAGACCGGAACTATAGGCCACCAGGCAGGTCGAAAGAAAAAGTATGGCTCCCTGCCAAGCGAAGAGGATAATCAACCGCTGCGTGCGCCGCCGTGAGAGCATGGCGAAAGAAATGAGCAATAATCCTGAGGCCAGAACATTAAGCAGGGGTCCGATGGAAGCGCGTGTGACCATCTTATCTGGCTCCTATCTGCAAATGAACCAGCAGGCCGAGGACAGCCAGCAGGAATGCTGTCGCAAGATACTCAGGAGCGCGGAAGATGCGCAGCTTGGCCGACAACGATTCGATCAGTGCCAGCGCCGCACCGGCAACCGCAAGTTTTCCCATCAAGGCGGCGATGGCCAGCAGGGTCGCCGCACTTCCATTTCGTCCACCTGCAGCAATGCCCCAGGGGATAAACAGAGCAAAGCCGATGCAGGCATAATTGAACAGCTTCAGACTCGACGCCCACTCCACCAGCGCTAAGTGCCGCGCGGAATACTCAAGCAACATCGCTTCGTGGATCATCGTAAGCTCAAGATGCGTTGTGGGATTATCAATCGGGATGCGTGCATTCTCAGCAAGCAACACCATCACGAATGCAATTGCAGCAAAAGCCAGGCTTGGATCAATCAGAAACCGGTGCGCGTTATAGAACTCCACCAGGCTCGGCAAAGCCGTGCTCCCGGACAACAGAAACGCATTAAACAGCACCATCAGCAGGGCCGGCTCCGCAAGAAAGCCGATCATCATCTCGCGCCGCGCGCCAAGCGTGCCAAATGCCGTGCCAATATCCATGGCTGCAAGTGAGACGAAGACGCGCGCTGTCGCAAACAGGCCGATCAGGGCGATGGCGTCAGCTGCTCGCGCAAAGGGCAGATCGGTAGCGAGCGAGGGAATAATCGCGGCTGCCAGCACCATCGTTCCAAACAGGACATAGGGCGTTGTGCGGAACAGCGGAGAAGCATTCTTGGCCAGCGCTGCATCTTTTTGGAAGAGCTTGCGCAGCATGCGATAAGGCTGCACCAATGACGGAGCGGACCGGTTCTGCATCCAGGCACGGCATTGCGCAATCCATCCGGCAAAGAGTGGCGCTATCGCGATGGCCAGCACTACCTCGCCGAATTGTCGAACAAATGTAATTCCCCTCATAGCACAAACACCAACAAACCAAGCAAAGTCAGAAAGCTATAGAGCAGATAAATAGACAATCGCCCACCCTGCAAAACGCTGACCACATCCGCCAGACGCTGCACTCCGCGGCCAATCGGCAGATAGATTGCTCTCCACAGCTTGTCCTCAATATGGATTCGATAATGCGGAGACTTATCAGAGGGTGACGGCAGATGACGCTCCATCCGGAAGAAGGTCCCGAAGATGTGCCGGATGGGCTGGCCAAATCCCTCCGCTGTGTCCTGCATGCGCGAGGTCTGCCATGGATAGCCGCAATCCCAGGCCGCTGTCCGCCGTATACGTCCATGGGCTAGAATGCGCACCAGAACAAACGCTATGCCGATGACCGCAGTAATTCCGGCCAGGAATATGAGAGCGCTGTAAGAAGCGTGTTCCGGCGTAACTGGAGCAATGAGCCAGATGGAAAACCCAGGGCTGATGGTTTCGCTCAGAAGTTTGCCCGTAACCGCGCCAGCGGCCTTCAATGCAAGCTGCGGCAATATGCCGATCAGAACGCACCCCAGGGCAAGCCAGCCAAGGCCAAGGCGTTCCAGCCAGTTTGCGTCATGCGCCTCCACAAGTGAGGCTTCCCGCGGCTGCCCAAGAAAGATCACGCCGTAGAACTTCACCATCACATAAGCCGCCAGCGCGGCGGTCAATGCCAGCGCGGCAGCGCCCAGCGGAACCAGCATGTTGATGAAGGCATGAGGAAGCTGCGGAGTAAAGAGAAAGGATTGCAACAACAGCCACTCGGAAACAAAACCATTGAGCGGAGGCAGCCCGGCAATCGAGAGCGTACCAATCAGCGCCAGAGTGGCCACCCACGGCATGCGGCGAATCAAGCCCCCCAGTTTGCCCAGGCTACGCTGCTTCGTCGCATGCAAAACAGAACCAGTAGCCAGAAACAACAGGCTCTTAAAGAGGGCATGATTCAGCGCGTGGACCAAAGCGGCAGTAAGCGCTAACGCAGCAAACAAGCGCATGTTGCTTGCCTCAAATAGAGCGGCAAGGCCAATGCCTGTAAAGATCAGGCCAACATTCTCAATTGAGGAATAGGCCAGCAGGCGCTTCATGTCGGTTTGCACGGCGGCAAAGATTGCTCCAAAAAGTGCGGAGAAGAGTCCGAGCGCCAGCATCAGTACTCCCCACTGCCAGTAACGGACATGCAGCAGATCAAAGCTGATCCGCAGCATTCCATAGATTGCTGTCTTCAGCATCAGGCCGCTCATCATCGCCGAAACCGGCGAAGGAGCTGCCGGATGGGCTTCCGGCAGCCACACGTGCATCGGAACCAGGCCGGCCTTGGCCCCAAAACCTAAGAGTGCGAGGACAATAGCTGTAGTCGCCCATACAGGCGCAAGCGAGGCGCCGCGCATCGCGTCAAAAGTGAACTGCCAGCTGCCACCCTGCATCACGCCAAAACTGAGCAGGATACAGATGGCGCCCACATGGGCCATGATGAGATACAGAAAACCCGCGCGGCGGATGTCAGGAATCCGGTGCTGCGATGTAACCAGGAAATAGGAGCTGAGCGCCATCGTCTCCCATGCCACCATAAACAGGTAAGCGTCATCGGCAAGTATGACCACGGCCATGCTTGCAAGGAACACATGATATTGCAGGCCGAGCAAAGCTGGAGCAGTCCCTTCACCAGAGCGAAAATATCCCGCAGCGAATGTCGAGATCCCGGCCCCTGCCAGGCCCAGCAGCAGGAGGAAAAAACCAGACAGCGCATCCAGGCGCGTGTGAAACGGCAGATCCGGCAGACCAAGTGGAAGTACCAGGACTTCTGGCTCATGGCCTGAAACCAGAAAGGTTCCGGCCAGCAGCGCGACACAGAGGCATCCTAAAGCACCCAGAGGAAAGAGTAGATGGGCCACAAAGCGCAAACTGTGGGGCCGCAGCAAACCAGCAAGGCCAATAACCACCCATGCAGCAATAATCAGCAGCAAAGAAGGAAGAGCATGGCCTGGCCAGCCTGAGATCAGGAAATGCACGTTCACGAAAGAACCTCTGCTGTTTTACTCGGTCTTGCTCCAGGAAAAATGTGTAAGACGCCGAGCCATCCAGGCGACAAAACGCCAACCGCAAAACTCTTGCCCCCTGATCTCACTTACTTGCCTCCGCAGAAGCTTCCATCTCGCTAAGCATTTCCAAGGACTCTTTGAGGTGTGCTTGAAAATAACGGCGCATGAGAGCCAGCACCTTAATGATGATGGGGTCGCGGACGGAATAGAAGACCTGATTTCCCACCTTACGGTTCACAACCAGTTGCTTTGCTCGGAGCACGGCCAAATGTTGGGAGATATTCGCCTGCTCCATCCCCAGCTTTTCAATCAGCTCACCGGCTGACATCTCTCCATTCTCCAGCAGCTCGATGATGGCAATTCGCGTCGGATGAGCGAGCGCCTGGAAGATGTCGGCCTTAAAACGGCGCAGCGAGTCAGGCATGTTGCACTCCAATCACATTGGAATATTCGAGTCTTCGCATATATTGTGACATATTAAAGATTGAACTGGCGATGGAGAGGCGGATTTTAAATCGTTAAATTGTAATCTGCCTGGTCGCCGCTCTACATGCCCGTTTTCTCTATTTGACGCGCTCCTTATACGGGCAAACGAATGCTGTTCTTCAGGTCAAAGAGCGCGAGTTCCATTTGCTGTTCATCCTGGGCCGCCCACAGCACAAGTTCTGCACAGCCCCAGCCCACGGCTATGCGGAAATAAGGCGTCACGAGAGAGCAGGATGTGACACAAAACACACTTCATTCAACGTGTGACGGAAATCACTTCCTGCCGTGGTGAGGATCAGCGAGTATGAAGCTGCATACGGAGGGTCTCATGGCTACCACCCAGCAGATAACACCAGCCCCAAAATTAAAAATCGAGAAAATTGCTGTGCTGACTGATTTTTCAAAAGGTGCAGATGCGGCCCTCGAGTATGCGGCCACCTTTGCGCGTGCATATGACGCAAGCATCGTGTTAGTGCATGCTTATGTTCCGCCGACCGCTGCGTGGGCGGCACCAGAAATGATTCTGGTCTATGAGACATTGGACGAGGTGCGGCAAAGCCTGGAGGACCGTTTGCACAACCTGACGAAGGCCTCGTTCCTTCATGGCATCCATTGCACCACGATGCTCCGCGTTGGAGGTACTCAAGACCTCCTTGATGCTGTAAGCGACGCGGACCTCGTTGTGGTCGGGACCGCAGGCGGAAGCGGCTTGGAAAAGGCGGCCCTTGGATCGACGGCGGAAGCCATCTTTCGTTCCTCCACCATCCCGGTGTTAACGGTTGGACCCCATTGTCCATGTAATGGCAAGGCCGCGGTGGCAATCAAGACGATCCTTTATGCTACAGATTTCTCTTCTGGTGCAGGAATTGCCCTGGCCTATGCCACATCCATCGCTAGGGAACAGCAGGCGGAGCTGATTCTGCTCCATGTCAAAGACGATGAGGGCGTGCCTTTTACCTTTGAGCGGACCATGGCAAGCGCAGAACCTTTAGAAAAACTTCAGAAGCTTTCCCCTGAGAAAGGGCTTCCAAGCAGGCCGCTTTGTACCGTCAGATTTGGTGCACCAGACAAGATCATTCTGGAAGAGGCCAAAAAACATGATGCCAATCTGATTGTTATGGGCGCACGTGGAGCAGGCGCGCTTGCAGGGCTCATTTCTCACTTCGGTGGTGGAACCGCATATAAAGTTGCGGCGAATGCAACCTGCCCGGTTCTTACCATACGCAAATCAAATAAATAAGGATGAAAATGAATTCGCTTCTCATCAATGAGTGTCGGCCGAAGAGTGAGTCCCCAGAGAATTCGCTCTGGGTTTGTACCGGAAGGTGCTGGCGTCTTTTATATCGAAGAACGGATGAGAACATTCGCACGACAGGTCAAATGTTCATTTTGGCTTCGTGTCGCGGTCATTAGTGTGATTCGTGTCACAGCGGAGCGCTGCAGTCCTGCCTAATCTGAGGTCACTCTATGAAAGGAGGACGGCTTATGTCGAGCCACCAATATCTATCAGATGAGCAGATCCGCAGCATGGTGCTTCGGGAGATCGAATGGGACCCGGCCGTGACATCCAAAGACATCAGTGTGAAGGTCAAGGACGGGATCGTCACTCTTACCGGCTTTGTGCATAGCTTTCCGGAAAAGTACGCTGCCGAGCGAGCGGCCAAGTCGGTATATGGGGTCACCTCTCTTGCCAACGACATCGAGGTGAAGCCGGCTTCTGCGCGTACTGACCCGGAAATTCTCCGTGATGCATTGCAGGCATTGAAGATGCACGCATTCGTGCCCGACGACCGCATTAAGGCGACTGTACGCGATGGATTTGTGACACTGGAAGGCAGTGTGGAGTGGAATTATCAGCGGGACTCCGCCGAGACCGCAGTGTGCAATGTGAGCGGCGTCCGCAGCGTCATCAACGACATCCGCATCAAGCCAAGCATCTCTCCGGCCATGGTCAAGGAGCGCATTGAAGATGCCTTGCGGCGCAGGGCGGAGGTGGATGCCCGCCGTATCAATGTGAGTGCTCACAATGGCAAGGTAGAACTATACGGCAATGTTCGTTCCTGGCTGGAACGTGAGGAAGCCGAACGTGCAGCATGGGCAGCTCCCGGCGTCAGCAGCGTTGGGAACCATCTCGTTGTTTCACCATAGCACCAAAGCATCTGTTGTACGTCACCGGATTCGAGCCAGCATGTTGCCGCGATGATGGAAGGAGAACTAGGTAGGCTCGATTCCGGTGGTCGAAGACCCTTTTAAACATGCTCCTCAAAGTGCAGAGGACTATGGTGAAGAGCATTGCTGTCGGGGCTCTGGAAGGATTGTTCTTCAGCTTCGATAGCTGTTTGTCTCAGGATGGTAGATGAAGGGATCGATGCCATAGAAGCGATCATTCGAGGAGTGATGCTTCCGAACAGGAATATAAGATTCGATCCCCTGAGCTGCTAACCATGAGAAAGAACTCAGCTCCTACATGGGTCGTATTGCCTGCTAGGGCTGGGCTGCCCGCTTTGACTTGATTTCGGCAGGCGTTCCGCCCTGGAGATAGGTCTTGTACTGGGTGTCAATGATTCCGAGATTACGCGCCAGCCCCAGTTTTGCGAGGTTATATTGGCGAACACTGTCCACATAGCGCGCCTGTGCCTGCGCCAGTGTGGACTGCGCTTCCACGACCGGAAGGCTGTCGTCTACACCTGCCTGAAATCGCTCGGTGGTCTGCTGCAGGGCGGTCGTGGCCAGGTCTACATTGCTGCGGGCAACCCGTACCAGATCGGCGGCGGACTGAAGATCGAGCAGGCTATCACGCAACTGCTGATCAATTTTGTTGCGCAAGTCGGCCAGCTGCGAGCGAATGTTCTGCAACTGCGCCTCGGCCAAGTCACGGTCGCCCCGAAATTTGGCTTCCTGAAAGATGGGCACGCTTAATGTTGCGGCTGCCACAAACGTCCCGTGATATGGACCGCCGGAAATGCCGGTGACGCCGTAGTTGCCCTTGAAGCTGAGAGTGGGATAGCGCTCGTGCGTCGCGGCCTTGCGCTCCAGTTCAGCAAAACGCAACTGCTGGAGCAAGGACTGATAGTCCTGACGGCTGGAGTAGGCCTGACGCCGCGCGTCTTCGATGTTCTTCACGTTCAGATCGGCGAAGGGAACGGACTCAGTCAGCTGGATTTTCTGCCGCGGGTCCATTCCGATTTCCCGCTTGAGGGCAATCTCATCTTTTTCCAGATTGTTTTCCGCCGCGATGACGGCCTGCTGCTGTTGCTGGTACTGGACGCGCGCACGCAGTTCGTCGAGATTTGCTGCTGTACCAGCCTTATGTTCTTCGACGGCCTGGTAAAGCATGTTTTCATCGCTCTTGAGCAATGCGTTTGCATAGTCACGCTGCGACTGGTCAGCAATGACCTGGAAGTAGGCCGTGCCTACGTTGAGCACCACCAAACCGCGCGAGGACTGGGCGTTGTAATATGCCGACTTTGCACTTGCTTTGGCGGCGCGATACAGGTCCCAGCCGGCCCAGTTAAAGAGAGTTTGCGAGAGGCTGGCCTGGCCCTGAGTCACGTCCGTTTTGACGATGAAAGGAAAATGGGCAAGCTGCGACGGTGGCACCAGAGCGGCAAACGACGACAGCAATCCGGGACGGAAGCCCTGGGTCTGAAGATTGAACTGATGGAAACTGGTCCCGCCGCTTACATCAATGTTTGGCAGAAGGACATTCAGCGTCTGTGCGGTCTGTGCTTCAGCACTCTTCTGGTTTTCGCGGGCGAGCGTGAGGGCAAGATTATTTTCAATTCCGAGTTGTATCGCATCATCAAGTGAAAGCCGCTTAACGTCCGGCGTATAAGGAACGGCCTGGACGCTTCCGTAATAGGAGTTGGAAGCCGAATTGTGCGGATTGCTCTGGGCCTGGCTTGCGCCTGCTCCCAAACAACCCAGCAATAGCCCCCATGCAACCCGCTTCCATTGGCGCATTACGATACAAAATCCTCTGAATTCAATCTTTTGGCTTCTCTTTTAGATTACGCGGCATGGCTGAGGTTGCCAAAAATCTTTGTGAAAAGCATATGGCAGACTTTAGGTTCTGTAACTTTGGGGTAACCCTTTAGTGTGGCTTTAAGGCAACAGAGTCTTCTTGTCCGCACATCGAACCAGAGGGAGTAAATATGGCCCTTCCGGGCAGGCGGTAAACGGTTTTGCCACAGGATTCCATCTGTAGTTCAGGCGACGGCGCCCTGCACCGGAAGCAGCAAGGGCTCAGGATGCGCCATTTCTGTGGATGGCTTCGGAGGAAACATATGCAGGTCCTGAGTATCAGCAAGTTTCACGGCAGACCCAGAGAAGAGGAACATACCCGATCCCGGCGAAGTGACAGTATGAACCAGAATGCCACTACCAATGTGGATGAGTTGTTGCAAGCAAATCAGAAGCTCATCGCCATTGGCCGGCTCGCGGGTTCCATCGCCCACGAGATCAACAATCCTCTTGAGGCCATTGCGAACCTTCTCTATTTGATTGAGCAGGACCCGGAGCTTCCATCGCAGTCGAAGTCGTATCTGCAGCTTGCAGAGCAGGAGCTGGGACGCGTAATTCAGATCAGCAAACAGACGCTGAACTTTTATCGCGAAGCCTCTGCGCCGGTGTCCATTCTGGTGAGAGACCTGGTGGAGGAAGTGCTGGTGCTTTACGCGCGGAGGCTGAAGGAAAAACGCATTCGCCTGGTCAGGAAGTATAGGTCCCCGCAAACGATTTTGGTTTTTCCCGGCGAGATGCGCCAGGTATTTTCCAACCTGATTGCTAATGCAATTGAGGCGTGCCCGCAGGAGGGGTCGTTATTTCTACGGATCAGACCCTCCAATCTCGGAAACCAGAAGGGCGTTCGCATCACTGTTGCAGACAACGGATGCGGCATTGATCCTGCCATGGTGAAAAAGCTTGGCAGGCCGTTTCTTACGACGAAAGGCCACCAGGGAACTGGTCTGGGCCTGTGGGTGACCATGTCCATCCTGGAGCGGTATGGAGGAAGGCTCCGCGTGCGCTCAAAGACCGGAGCCGAACGGCATGGCACGGTATTCAGCATTCAGATGCCGGTGGAGATGCGTCCGCAAAACAATCAGCAAACGCTTTGGCGTGCTGCAAGCTGATAACTCGACATCCCGCGAAGGCCCCATCCTTTGCTTTCGCAAAGGATGGGACAAGTTGAATTGTTCTATTCTTCTTCCTCCTCCTGCGGCTTTTTTGCATTGGCAATGATTTTGTCAGCGAGCTGCTGGGGCACGACGTCATAATGGTCCATCTCCATATGGAAGGTGCCTTGCCCCTGGGTCATGGAAGTGAGGCTCTGCCCGTAGGTCAGCATTTCGGCCATGGGCACTTCAGCGCGAATGAGAGTGGTGGCGCCGCGGCTTTCCATACCCTGTACGCGGCCACGGCGCTGGTTCAGGTCGCCCATCAGGGTTCCCGCATAGGATTCGGGGGCTTCAATCTCGACGTGCATGACAGGCTCGAGCAGAACGGGCTTTGCCTGCTCCATGCATTTGCGGAAGGCGAGACGGCCGGCCAGCTTGAATGACAGCTCATTGGAATCCACTTCGTGGTAGCTTCCGTCATACAACGTGACTTTGAAGTCCACGACGGGATAGCCGGCCAGATAGCCGCGGGCTGCGGCTTCCTGTATGCCTTTTTCAACAGCGGGAATGAACTGACGCGGAATGGCCCCGCCGAAAATGTCATTCACAAACTCGAACCCTGCGCCACGCGGCAGCGGCTCCATTTTGATTTTGCAGTCGCCAAATTGCCCATGTCCTCCGGTCTGTTTCTTATGGCGACCCTGGGCTTCGGCGCAGCCGCGTATGGTTTCACGGTACGGGACCTTGGGCGATTTCAAGGTCACTTCCGTGTGGTAGCGCTTGCGCAGCTTGGATACGAGCGATTCGATGTGCGGCTGCCCTGCGCCTGCAATCAGAAATTCGCTCGTCTGCGGATCGCGATAAAAGCGTGCCAGCAGGTCTTCTTCCATCAGCTTGTGCATGGCAGGCGCGAGCTTATCTTCATCGGCGCGCGATTTTGGCTCGATGGCGTAGGTCATTGCAGGTTCGGGCAGACTCACGGGATCGAAGAAAATCTCGTGTCCTTTTTCGCCGAGTGTGTCGCCGGTGAATGTCTCTTTGAGCTTGGCAACTGCGCCGAGGTCACCGGCATGCAGCTCGCCGATGGGGACCAGGGTGCGTCCTTGCATGATGGAGAGATGGGAAAACTTCTCGGTGCCCTTGCGCGAATAATTCGCAACGACAGCATCATTTCTGAGATGACCGGAAAAGACTTTAAAAAATGAGATGCGTCCGGCGAAGGGGTCGCTCATGGTCTTGTAGACATAGAGCGCCAGCGGTTCGTTGTCATCTACCCGCCGCATGACGATTTCCGGATTGCCCTCGCTGGTTCCTCCGCCATTGGCGTGGGCGGCCACGGCCTGTAGCATGGCGCGCGCGGCCACGGATTCCCGCTCGACCGGAGTAGGCGCGTACACCTTCAGGAAATCGAGAAGATGGTCGGTAGCGACATTTGTGCCGCCGCTTGCGAAAAGCACAGGGAAGATGCGGTCTTCACGAATGGCCTCGTGAAGCGCGGTAATCAGGTGCTGTTCGGGGATGGTCCCTTCGGCGAAGAACTCCTCCATCAGCTCGTCCTTGCCTTCGGCGACCAGTTCCACGAGCGCTTCATGCGCCTTCTGCGCCTCTTCCGCCATGGCAGCGGGAATGTCCGCAATTTTGCCGTGACCGTCGCCGTTGGGCGTGTAGAAGAATGCTTCCATGGTCACCAGGTCCACGATGCCGTGGAAGCCACTGGAATCCACGATGGGCAACTGTACGGGAACCAGATGTCGTCCATAGCGCGACCGCATGGTTTCAAGCGATCTTTGCCATTCGGCGCGGGGATGGTCCATCTGATTGATGACGGTGATACGCGGAAGGTTGAACTCGTCGGCATAGCTCCAGACGCGGTCGGTGATGGCTTCAGGGCCGTTAGCTGCGTGGACCACTACGAGCGCGGACTCCACCGGCAGCATGGCGCAGCGGGCCTCATGGGCAAACATATGAAAGCCGGGAGTATCAATGAAGTTGATCTTGACGCCGCTCCATTCGGCAAAGGCAACGGCGTTCAACATGGTTGTGCCGCGGGCAACCTCTTCTTCGTCGTAAGCGGTCACGGGTTCCGGGGCAGGCGTCATTTTTGCGGCATGCAGCAGAGCGGAGACGAGCGAGGTCTTGCCGCTGTGCGCATGCCCCACTACAGCTACGTTGCGGATCTCACTTCCCTGATAAGACTTCATGGCGGACTCCTTTTGGATGGGTGGAAATGCGGAGAGTTAAAAGCCGGACTGCCGCTGCGGTTTACGGCAAGGAGAAGCGCGGGAATGGACGAGGCAGGGGCCTGGCTGCGGCGTCGTCAAAGGCGTCTGATGACCGAATCTGCCGTCCTTGTGGTCCATAGGCCAGCAGGCGCTCAAAAATGCGGAGCGTCTTCAGAGATTGACGATGCTATCACAGAGAGAGGTTGGCAGTGTACTGCCGGACGCTCGAGCGTGGGCCAGGGCGTCCGGCGTTTGGTTTATTGGTCCACGTCATCTACATAGTGGGCGAGCAGCACCAGGTTCCCGGAGAATGGGTCCTTGATGAGCAGGCCAACTACGCGGAGTCTGGTCACGGAAGTGACATCGTTCAGGCCACTCAGGCCCCCACGATAGTGTGTTCCATCGCCGGCGTAGACCGTTACTGGGCCGGGCACCAGCAAGCCGGCAAATCCGGTGACGTTCATCTGGAAGGTATTACCGTTGATGCTGTTGGGGACGAGCGTACCCACATAGCCCCAGTGGCGCAAGACGACGCGCTTGACTGTGACTGCCTGCGGATTTGTGGCTCCGCTGGCCGGGCCGCCAACGGAGACATGCTGTCCGGGAACAAGAGAGCCGGAATTGAAGAGGAACTGCGTCAGCCGATTGTGCATCCAGTAGATAAAGTATTTCTCATTGCCGGTCAGGTTGATCTGGGCGATCTGCCCGATCGAGAGTCCGGTAGAATCGGGCAGCAATCCGCGAACATACAGATCGAAGCTGGAGGCTGTTCCAGAGGATGGCTGCACGTAAGTGATCTGTCCGGCAGCGTAGAAACCGTCCTGAGAGAGAATGGCAACTTCATCGGCATCAATCGTAGAGTCAGCACGGTCGAGCACACCCGATATCTGCACGATGCTGTTGCTGCTGAGCTGATTCAGGCCCTCGCCGTTGTCCCATTCAGTCTGGCCATTGACCTGGACGGTGAACTGATGGCCATGCGGACCTTGAATGACGAAGGATTGGGCCGACGCGTTAACGCTGACGACACCGGCGTCGAACTCGTCAATGTAAGCACCGGGATCGCTGGGCCCAATGGCCTTCACGTCGAGAGTCGGCGTGACCTGGCCTGTGATCTGCCCGTTGCTGTCAACCTGAATGGACTTGTACAGATCAAAATCCAGACGAATGCCGACTGGGCCAGTCTGCGCTACGACGAGCGGCGTGCTCAGGTTCTCAGTGATCGTAGACTGCGTGAGCACAGCGGGCATGGTCTGGATGGTGGGGGCTGCGCCCTGCTGCGTCTGCAAATATCCGAGTGTGGCGCTGCCCAGGGTAATCACAATGCTGTTGTAAGTACCAGCCGGAACATCGTTCATATCAAGCAGGGTTTGCAGGCCGTTGTAGCGGGCGAAATCTACAGTTGGAGAACCGCTCAGCAATGGAACGCTGTTTCCGTTGGCGTCAATCGCATTGATGCCCTGCACCTGCACAGCAAACGAGGTCACGCCGGCGCGGGGCGCATCTGTTCCGATCACAAAGGCAGGGCCGTATTGGAGGAAGAACCCGAACTGCCGCCGGAACTGGAAGAAGGCGAGGCGTTGGGGGTGGTGCCGCAGCCGCTTGCCAGCAGGGCCGCAAGCGAGACTGATAAGAGAGAGAGCAGTAGCGTCTTACTGGAATTCTTCGAAAACATCGTGGGTCACTTCTCTTTCCGCAGACTCTTGCAGGCAAAGGTCTCCCGCTTGCGCAAACGCGCATTTTTGTTAAAATACGTGCCCTCTCGGAGAAGAAGCGAAACCTGCACTGCCCAGCAAGAGAGTGCTGAAGATCTGATTTTGCGCCGGAACTGGCGCTGCCATCTGTAACACCGGAGCAGTCTGAAAAGTTTCGCGGGCAGGCGAAAACAGTTGCAACAGAGGATGCGGCAGCGTGATTTACCTTGCGAAGGGAGCTAGTCATTATGTTATATAGTCAAGTCAGCCAGACGCACGCATGACCATGGTCTCCCTACCACCACTCGACCGCGAAAGTGTCATTCCGCTATACCACCAGATTGAGCAGCGTCTGCTTGGCCAGATCCAGGCGGGAGTGTTCAAGCTGGGTGATCCGCTGCCCTCTTCCCAGGAAATAGCGGTGGCCCTGGGTGTAAGCCCGATGACCGTCCGGCAGGCCATCAAGTCGCTTTGCGAGCTTGGCGTGATTTACAGTGAGCAGGGGAAAGGGACCTTTGTCTCCGGCATCAAGATAGACAAGAACTTCCGTCAGGTGCTTTCCTTCACTGAAGACATGAAGGCCCGCGGGTCGGTTCCCGGCACCAGGGTGTTAAAGTTCGAGGTACGGCACCCGTCGCCGGAGGTTGCCGATGCGCTTCGGCTGAAACCGGATGAGGAAATCCTGCATCTGGCGAGGCTGCGGCTGGCCGATGCGCTGCCGCTCGGCATTGAATACTGCTCCTTGCCGCGGCGCTTATGCCCGGACCTGATCGATCGCTTCGACCCTGCGACTTCGCTTTATGAAGCACTGGCGCGAAGCTATGGAATCCACATTGCCGTTGCTGATGAAGTGGTGGAGGTAGGTTTTGCGAGCAAGCACGAGGCGCAACTGCTGAAAATTGCGAAGAACAACCCGGCGTTTCTGTTCACGCGGATTGCGTATGTCCAGAGTGGCCAGCCTGTGGAGCACGTCCGTTCGGTGTATCGTGGCGACCGTTACCGTGTTGTGAACCGTCTAACGCGGGTCAATCGCGAGTTGCTGGGCGCTTCCCTGCCGCGATAAAAACCGAAGGCGGGCCGCAGCCCGCCTCAGAATTGAAATCAGTGTTTCAATTTTAAGAATCAGTTGCATCTTAGAGCGGCTGAACGTCCGCTGCCTGCCAGCCCTTGGGCCCCTTCACGACGTTGAATTGCACGGCCTGGCCTTCCTGAAGGCTCTTGAAACCACTCGAGACAATGGCGGAATAATGCACGAAGACATCTTCGCCGTTCTGCCGCGAAATGAAGCCGAAACCCTTCGCGTCGTTAAACCACTTTACGGTACCTTGTTCCATGTGATGCTATTTCCTAATTGGGATTGCGCTGGAGCGAACGGAGCCAACTACTGGCAGAATCTTGCAACTGGGCGAGGTGCTGCTTTTGCCCGGTCCGGTTCTAACGCCTTTACAGTCTATCAGATTCCGGCTTTACTCTTCCCGCAGGGCCTCCACCGGTTCAATGGAAGAGGCACGGCGCGCCGGGAAAAGCGCTGCCAGCAGGCCAGCTGCGATGAGCCCGGCACACAGCGCCAGCACCCGCATCGCATCCTTTTCAAAGTGCAGCGCCACGACCGAACTGATGTACTTCTTCGCAGCCCAGGTGACGCCAAGTCCGATGAAAACACCGAGGCCGAGCATCCAGCTTACGCGCCGGTAGATGCCGGCGAGGATGCGTCCACGCGATGCCCCGAGGGCCATACGCACGCCGATGTCGCGGGTGCTCAGCTCAACTTCGTGACTGATGAGTCCGTAAAGGCCGACCACGGCCAGCAGCACGGCGAGAGCGGCAAAGGTGCCAAAGAGCCAGTTTTCCAGCCGCTCAAAGATGAGCGTGTCGGCAATGATGGTGCGCATGGTTTCAGGCGTGCGGAACGGGAGTGTCGGGTCTACCTGCTGGTAAGCATGACGCAGTGCGGGAATGATGCTCTCCGGCGGAACACTGGTGCGGACGACGAGCGTCATGTGGCCCAGCACCTGCATCATCCATTCCTTTGGTGTCTGGGTAGAGACGTAGTCCATCTGCGCGAGTGGCGGCTCATAAATGTTCTGCCGGATGTTTTTGACCACGCCGATGATGATGGGTTTGTCGTCCTGGTCAAGGTGCATCCCGATTGGGTCCTGACCAGCGGGGATGAATTTTTTAACGAAGGCCTCGTTGACGATCATGACCTGTTTTGAGGAAGGCGTATCTATGGACGGGTCAAACAGCCTTCCGCGCACAAGCTTGTCCTGAAAAACGTCGTAGTAGCCGGGCGAGACAAAGCGCATCTCAGCCAGTGTTTCTACATTGGGCGGCGGAACGGGTGTACCGGCGACATGGATCTCAGAGTTCCAGCCCCAGTTCTGGATGGGCAACACCTGGATCATGCCGACGGCCTGCACTCCGGGAATCGCGCGTACCTTGTCGAACAGTGGATTGTAGAAGCCGGTCATTATATCGCGGCCATCATAACGCCCCGGAGAGAGATCAATCTCTGCGGTCAGGATGTTGTCCGGGGAGAAGCCGAGGTCGGTGCTCTTCAGGCTGCCGAGCATGTGCATCAGCAGGCCAGAGACAACGAGCAGTGCAAGGGCGAGGGCCACCTGCGTAATGACGAAGGCGGCGCGCAGCCGGTGCTGACCACGCGAAACGCCTGCGTTGCCTCCACTTCTGAGAGCGACGCTGGGTGATGTTCCGGAGAGACGCAGTGCCGGAGCCAAAGCGGCCAGCATTGTAACCATCACAGATACAAATAGCGCCGCCAGAAGGACAGGCAGATTGATATGGATTTCAGCTCCGCGAGAAAGCGCTGTAACCAGCAGCAGTCTGATGAAACGGAGCAGTCCATAGGCCAGAAGGACCCCGCCGAATGCTCCACAAACGGCAAAGAGCAGCGACTCGGTGAGCATCTGGCGGATGATACGCAGGCGGTCTGCGCCGATGGCAGAGCGGAGGGCCATTTCACGCTCACGCTTGACGCCGCGGGCAAGCAGCAGTCCAGCGACGTTGACGCAGCCAATGGCCAGTAGAGCAAGGACAGCGTACAGGAGCAAATGGAGCGAACTGTCCGTCTTGCCCAGAATGAAGGTGCCCATGTCCAGAAGCTTGACACGGCGGCCTTTGGTGTCCGGATAGCTGCGCCCGAGGTCAGCAAAGACGTTGTTCAGCCCGGCCTCGGCCTGTTTGAGCGTGACGCCTGTCTTGAGGCGCGCGATGGTCGGGAGCCAGTGGTTGCCACGGTTTTCCCGCTGCTGTTTGCTCATGTGCAGCGGCGTGTAAATGGCGTTCAGCTTTCCAATGGGAAAGCGAAAACCGGCTGGCATAACGCCAATGATGGTGTAGGGGCGGCCATCGAGCTTTACCTTCTGGCCGATGACGTTGTTCTGCCCGCCAAAGGTCTGCTGCCAGATTTCGTAGCTGAGGACGACGATATCGTTTTTGCCGTCCTGGTCTTCGCCGGAAACAAAGGTACGTCCGAGGATGGGATTGATCCCGAAAACGTTGAAGAAATTGTCGGATGTCTGCACCGCGTGGAACGCGATGGGTCCGGATGGCCCTTCAAAATTCACGCTGGAGGAATCGTTGTAGGCGGCCAGCGCGGAAAAACTGCTGCCCATGCGGCGCCAGTCCTCATATTCCGGCCAGGAGGCGGGCTGGGTGTAGCCTTCGGGCGAGTAGGTGTGCAGCGCGACGATTCTGTCCGGGTGGCTATATGGCAGCGGGCGGATGACCATGGCATAGAGCACGCTGAAGATGGCGGCGGTGATGCCGACACTGAGCGCGAGAGTCGTAATGACGGTCAACCCAAAGCCAGGCGATTTTCTTAATTGGCGAATGGCGTATCGGAAATCCTGCACGAACGATTGCAAAGGCAACCCCCATGCCTGTTAGTTGCAAACGGTCTGCCAATTCGACGACGAGGGTGTTCCCTTTGAAATCAGCGGGATAGGTTGATTTTTATCTTTGCCGATGACCGGCATGTCCATTTTCGGACGCAGATTGTCCGTATCCGGACATCAGTAGTGAGTTCCCTTTATCGCCTGGGCAGGTGTTTCAGGACTTCGCCTGGCTCAGGACGGACACGGAAGTCCGCGTAGGCTTCGGCGAAGAGTACCGTGCCGTCCTGGGCAATAACGTAGGTGGCGGGCAGAGGGAGCAGCCAGCTTTCATCCCCATTGATGAAGGGAATGTTGACCAAAATGCTGCGGTAGTAGTTCTGGTGGAAGGGCGGCACTTTGTATGCAAGTCCGAAGTGCTGGGCCAGATCGCAGTGCGAATCATGCAGAAGCGGAAACGGGATGCTGTGCTGGATAACAGCGAAGTCGCTCTGCCGGACCGATTGCGGAGAGATGCCAATGAGGAGTGCTCCGCGCTCGCGGACGACGGGATAGATGTCACGCCAGGCTTCCAGCTCAGTGACGCAGTAGGGGCACCAGCGACCACGGAAAAAATTGATGATGAGGGGCGCGAGCGCGAGCAGGTCGGAGGAACGGACGATGCGTCCAGAGGCGTCGGGAAGAGCAAATTCAGGGGCCTTTGCTCCGATGGGTAGAATCTGCTGCTCGATTCCGCTGGCGAAGAGGTCGGAGACTGCCTGCTCGCTGATGGCAAGCCGCTCGGGCTGCACAAGCTTGCGCGTGTTCGCAGTAATTTCGTCGAGCTGGTCCTGGAGGCGGTGATCGAGGTCGAGCATGAGTCTTTCTCTGTAAGTCAGCCGGGTTGTTGCTTCCATCTGGTTTGTTTTCAGGCTTGTTTAGCGAAAGCCGCTACGCATGCCACTCAGCATACCCATGGCACGGCGCTGGAGCAGTCCCCCCTTGCCAACATTCTTAAACATCTTGCGCATCTGTGCGTACTGGCGCAGAAGCTGATTGACTTCCTGCACGGTCGTTCCGGAGCCGGCGGCGATGCGCTTGCGGCGGCTGCCGGAGATGATCTCATGGTTATTGCGCTCTTTGGGCGTCATGGAGTTGATGATGGCTTCGACGCGCACAAACTGCTTCTCGTCCACCTGGTCGGCCATCTGCTGCATACCGGCGAGCGGGCCAACGGAGGGCAGCATCTTCATGATGCTCTGGAGAGAGCCGAGCTTACGAATCTGGCGGAGCTGGTCGCGAAAATCTTCAAGCGAAAAGCCGTCGCCGGAAAGCGCCTTGCGGGCAAACTCTTCGGACTTCTTCTTGTCGAGCTTTTCTTCCGCCTTTTCGATGAGCGTCATGATGTCGCCCATGCCGAGGATGCGGCCGACAATGCGGTCGGGGTGGAACGGCTCGAAGGCGTCGGGCTTTTCGCCCACACCGATGAACTTTACCGGCTGTCCGGTCACGTGGCGGATGGAGAGCGCTGCGCCGCCGCGGGCGTCGCCATCCATTTTGGTGAGGATGACGCCAGTCAGGCCGAGCCGCTTGTGAAACTGGTTGGCGGAGTTGACGGCGTCCTGTCCGGTCATGGCGTCGGCGACGAAGAGGATTTCCTGTGGCGAGAGCAACTTTTTGAGCGACTCCATTTCGCCCATCAGGTCTTCGTCAATGTGGAGGCGTCCGGCAGTGTCCACGATGAGGGTGTCACAGCCGGAGATGACGGCTTCGCGCTTCGCCTCTTTGGCCAGCCGCTCGACGAGCGCTGTGCCTGCGGGCTCGCCTTTGGTATCGCCTTCGTAAAGATTGGCTTTGATGGACTGCGCAACGACCTTCAACTGTTCGCGCGCGGCGGGGCGGTAAACGTCCACGGAGACCAGCATGGGACGATGGCCGCCTTTTTGCAGCCATGCGGCGAGCTTGCCGGAGGTGGTAGTTTTTCCGGACCCCTGAAGTCCGGCCATCAGGATGACTGTAGGTGGACGGGAAGCGAAGTTGAAACGGGCAGTGTCCTTGCCCAGCAGGGTAATCAGCTCATCGCGGACGATTTTGATGACCTGCTCGGTAGGCGAGAGGGCGGTCATGACCTCCTGCCCAAGGGCCTTGGCGCGAATGTGCTCGATGAGGTCCTTGACGACATTGAGGTTCACGTCGGCTTCAAGGAGGGCGACGCGGATTTCGCGCAGGGCCTCGCCGATGTTTTCTTCGCTGATGGTGCCTTGTCCGCGAAGGTTTTTGAAGGCCCGCTGGAGCTTTTCTGAGAGATTTTCAAACATGATGAATCGCTTTCAGTTTATCAGCGGGGCGGGAAGTGCGATAATAAGCCAATCGTCGGGCCGCTGACCGGATTTCCAAGAAGCGCGATTTTTTACAGGAATTCTCCAGCCGGAACGCAAGAAAGCGAGGAACTATATCTATGGCTGGAGACCTGCAGCTTACGTGCAGCGACTGCGGACAGGAATTCACCTTTACGGAAGCCGACCAGGCATTTTTCCAGGAGCGTGGATACTCTACACCCAAGCGGTGCAAGGCCTGCCGTCAGGCGAAGAAGAACGATTCATTTGGCGGCGGCGGACAGCGCAGCTGGGGTGGCTCGCCGCAGGGAACGGCAGTGATCTGCGCCGGATGCGGACAGCAGACCACGGTCCCGTTTGAGCCGCGCGGCGACCGTCCGGTGTTCTGCAAGAGCTGCTATCAGGCACAGTCGGGCAACCGCGGCGGTGGCAATCGCGGACGCGGCGGACGGGATTCAGGCCGCAGGTCGCGGTACTAGATTATCCCCGCCTGAAGGCCTGTTTCCGCCGGGGCTTTGCTCACTGGGCTAAAGGCCCGGTGCTTCTACCCTGAGATTGTTCCAAAGGCGCGAATTCTCGACCCGCTATAGCGAGGTTTAGGCCGTCCGGGTCAGGTACCACGGGATATTGATGACGATGATCTTCTGGTTGCCTTTGACCAGCAGGATCAGCTTGAGCAGGTTGGCTCGCTGGTTGTGGAGCAGGTTCTCCCACCAGTGGCGCACGACGAGTTCAGGAACGAGTACGGCGATCTGGCGGTCGCCGTATTTTTTTTCTTCTGCGAGAACATGGTCCACCAGCGGCTGAATGAAGAAGCGGTACGGCGACTTGATGGTGACCAGCTGCGGCTCAGGCAGTCCGGCCTGCTGAATCGGCTGAATAACTTTCTCATTCCATACTTCGCAGATACTGTCCTCTTCATCGCCGCAGTCCACGTGTACGACTTCAACCTCAGGGGACATCATCAGTGCAAAGCGCAGGCCCTTCTCCGTGATGCGGTTCCATTTGTCCATGGGGAGAATGACGCGCGGGGGGCGGAGGCCTTGCACTGCAATCGCGCCGGGTTCGGCGGTTTCCTGCTGGACGCGCCGGTAGTGCCTGCGCACGGCCTGCATGATGAGGATCAGGAACGGCACGAGCAGCGCGGTGACCCAGGCGCCTTCCGCAAATTTTGCCACCAGCACCACGAGCACGGTCACTCCGGTCGCGGTTGCGCCGATACCGTTCACGATCATGCGTCCAGTGGCGTTGCCCTGGCGCCGCCAGTGGATAACCATGCCAGCCTGCGACAGAGTGAAGGCAAGGAAGGCTCCGATGGCGTAGAGCGGAATCAGGCGATCGGTGACGCCGCCAAAGAAGATGAGCAGCAGAGCGGTAAAGAAGACCAGGGCGATGACTCCGTGGGAGTAGAGGAGCCTGCGCCCACGAAGAATGAAGATGTGCGGGAGGTAATCGCGCATGGCGATGGCGCGGGCAAGGCGCGGGAAATCGGCAAAGGCGGTGTTGGCGGAGAGAGCGAGCACCAGAAGGATGGAGCCGATGGTTGTGTAGTAGAAGATCCCCTTTCCTGCTACGGCGGCGGTCAACTGTGAGAGCACGCTCTGGTATCCAGGAGCGCCGGGGTTGGTTGCGCCGATGTTATAAGCGCGGCAGAGTAAGGCGATTCCCGCGAGCAGGACGATGAGCAGGGCGATGATGATGGTGAGGGTGAGCTTTGCATTTTTTGTGCGGGGATTGCGGAAGGCCATGACGCCGTTGCTGACGGCCTCGACTCCGGTCATGGCGGTGCAGCCGCTCGAAAATACCTTGAGCAGAAGCCAGAGGCTAAGCGTGGTTGTGGCGGCGGGAAGTTTTGGCGGAGCGACTACGGGAAGCGGATGCCCTGCATGCACGAGCATCTGAAAGCCTCCGAAAACGATGACCGCCAGCAAGGTGAGCAAAAAGGCGCAGGTAGGGACCATGAAGGCCACACCTGTATCGCGCACGCCGCGCAGATTGACGATGGTGAGCAGAGCAAGAATTGCCAGACACAGGGACAGCGTGTGCGGTTGCAGGCGGGGCACGGCGGAAACCAGCGCGCCGACGCCGGCTGAAATTCCCACGGCGGCGGTCAGGATATAGTCAATCATGAGCGCGGCAGCTGCGAGCAGTCCGGCCCCATCGCCCAGATTTTCTGTGGTCACGGTGTAGGAGCCTCCGCCCTGCGGGTAGGCTTCGATGGTCTGGCGGTACGAGAAGTAAACAATGACGAGCAGAATGATGATGGCCAGGCTGACGGGGACGATGTAGTGAACGCCTGCCATTCCGAGCGGGATAAGCAGGGTAAGGGCAGCTTCGGGGCCGTACGCGGCGGAGCTGAGCGCGTCAAGACCGAAGATGGGAATGCCAGCGGCAGGACCAATCTGCTCTGCGCGTTCCTCTGAAGATGCTAAGGGGCGGCCAAAAAGGAGGTCGAAGGTTCGCATAGGATGATTCGGAGTAGAGCCGCAACCATCCTATCGTGTTTACTTCTTCAACGCAGCATCATCACGACGATGCGGCCATCGGAGTGGAATCCGCCCCCGGTGGCAGTATGGGCCTCTTTCACAGGGTCTGTAGGGATGACGTAGGCCGCGCCCTGGAGCACGCCCGCCGCAGCAAAGCTCTGCTGGATGAAGTCGCGCTCGGCGTCAATGTTGGGATCAATGTGGTGGGTGACGCCTCCGGTGCGCTGGTCTTTTTCAAAACCATTGTCATGTGTAGCGGAGCCGACCCACAGCGGCTTGCCGTCCACCGTTTCGCTGGTCTGCCAGACGCGCAGATGATGGCGCACGGCCGCGACTGCGATGGGATCGGCTCGCGCGAAAGAGAGGTCCTGCGGGCGGCCAAAAAGATACAGCGTGCTCATCGGCATTTCGGTGTAGGCCTCATGCGAGAGCGTGGCGAGGAGGCCGTGGAGAATAGCGTCCTGCGTGGTCTTGTCTACGGCGGTCCATCCGGCCGCCTGGAAGGCCTTCTGCACCTGGTCTTTGGTGCCGATGATGGCAAAGTTCACCATGTCGCCGGGTCGGCCCTGTTCGTCCTGCACGGTACGAGGGATGTTGCGGAAGAGATCAGGCGAGAGCAGGTTGCCGAGGTCCACTGAAGTTGCGGGAGTAACAGTGGCCTGTGATTTTGAGATCTTCAGCTTGACGGAATAGTCTCCTGTGCCGGAAAGATCGCTGCTGAGGTTGGCATTGAGGTACAGATGTCCGGTCATGGTCACGTCCATCTGCTTGCTCGTGCCAATGAGAAAAGGGACGGAGGCATCACTGTTGCTGATGCGTCCGATCAGCGCGCCTGCGTCGGCAGTATTCAGCGGGAACTGGCGGATGAGGTCTTTCCAGCCGCGCGAGATCCCGGCGGGCGAGGAAGATCGGTTGTCGGCGAGAGTGATGGTTCCGCTGGCGGAAAAATCGAGGTGGTCACCGGGAGCAACAATGACGCCAGTGTCAGTCCAGTCGCCCGGCGACACTTTGAAAGAGTAGGAGCTTTTGCGCGATGAGAGCGCCTGTGTGTCCGGAGTTTTGGCCTGGATGAGCTGCACGCCGGGACGTACCTCGACCGTGGCCGGTGTGACCGCGCTTTTGCTCTGAGCGGCCGCGGGTTCCGGTGACTCAAAGACGCGGACTGGAGGGTTCTGCTGCTGGGCTTGAGCGCTCGCAGCCAGAACCAACACAAAACAGAGGGGCAACGTTTTTGGGGAGGGAGATCGCATGGGCCTTTCTCCATTATGGACGCGGCAGCGGCAGAGAAAGTCGTTGGTCGGTGCATAAGATTGAAAACAAAGGCATGTAGAAGCCATCTGCGGCGCAACAGCGCTGTCCTGGCCATGGATGAGGCATCTGGTGTCTTGACAAGCTGGCCAGGGACAGAAGAGTATGAACGCCCGGAGCCTAAGAACGGCAGATTCATGAGTTTGTGACATGCATCGCCTATTCTGAAGCCACTTGCAGGAGTCAGCAAAAGGAGGCTGAATGAAGCTGCATCTGAAACGTCATATCTCATCTATTGTTCTGGCGGCATTTTTCTTTGGGTTTGCTGTGCCCTGCGCACTCCATGGGCAAAGCACGCAGGACCAGAGCACATCTTCGACTTCCACCACGACGAAAACGAAGAAGAAAAAAAAGGACAAAACCGCAGACACCTCGGCCAGCGCTCCAGCTTCACAAAGCGCGAGCGCGGACCAGAGCGCCACGGCTTCCACCAGCACTTCCAAGCGGAAGAAGAAGAATGCTTCTGCGGATGCCTCAACAGCAGCCGCCCCGGCCAGTACTCCGGCAGCGAGCACCGCTTCCAGCGCTCCGGCCAGTTCTTCTACAGCAGCCTCTTCATCCACTACTGCCTCCACGCATAAAGCAAAGAGCTCGGCCAGCTCTGTGCAGGCGCAGACGCCGCCTTCGCCGGGAATGGTCTGGGTGAATACGGATTCGGGTGTGTATCACAAGGCCGGATCGCGGTGGTATGGAAAGACCAAGCAGGGCAAATGGATGACGGAGCAGGATGCAGTCAAGGCCGGATATAAACCAGCCAAGCAGTAATCCCCCCTCACTTTAAGGAGAAAGAACAGGAATGAAACGGAAATATTCATGGATGACAGCGGTGGCGCTGGCTGTAGCACTGCTGTTCGGAACCAATATGGGTTTTGCGCAGTCCACGGCGAAGTCCACGAAATCCTCGGCGAAGGCGGCATCGGCGCAGACGCAATCGTCTGACCTGGTGGACCTGAACACGGCCAGCCTGGACCAACTGAAGGCGCTTCCCGGCATTGGTGATGCTTATGCCCAGAAGATCGTAGACGGGCGTCCTTATGCTAAAAAGACCGACCTTGTGCGGAAAAAGATCATTCCGCAGGCGACATACAACAAGATTGCCAGCAAGGTTGTCGCGAAACAGTCGAAGTAACGGAGGTGCGCATGTCTCTTCTGGATAACGTAAAGCAGATGGTCGGCGGTCAGGCAGCGCAGGGCGAAGAAGCCGGACTTCTGGGCCACGTCATGGAGATGGTGAACAATCCAGCGACCGGAGGGTTGCAGGGATTTGTGCAGCAGTTTCATGACAAAGGGCTGGGCGGCGTGGTCAGCTCCTGGGTAAGTAATCAGGACAATCAGGCCATCACAGCACAGCAGATCGAACAGGTTGTGGGTCAGGAGCGGGTGAATGCCATCGCTTCCAGGCTCGGCATTCCTCCTGAAGAAGCATCTGCAAAACTGGCGCAGTTCCTGCCGTCTATTATTGACAGGCTTACCCCGGCGGGAAAGGTCGAGCAGGCTTAACATCCATTGCTGCTGCACAGTAACAGCGGCTTGCATGAAACAGGAAGAACAGGCATGGCTCGGATGGCATGCCTGTTCTTTTCCGACAAACACTGGTTCAGGCCTTTGCTGTAGCTTTGGGCGGCTGGTAGCTGCCGACCTCCGGGCGAAACGCGATGGCAATGCGGTTCCAGCTATTGATCTGCGTGATGGCGTAGGTGAGCTTTACCAGTTCTTCTTCGCTGAATTGCAGTCGTACCTGCGCATAGGCATCTTCTGATGCATGTCCTTGCTGAATATTGGTGATGGCCTCGGTCCATGCCAGAGCGGCGCGTTCCCGCTCGGTGAAAAAGGGCGCCTCATGCCATGCGGTAAGTGCGTAGATGCGCTGCTCTGTTTCACCGTGGGCGCGTGCATCCTTTGTGTGCATGTCCAAACAAAATGCGCAGCCATTCAACTGCGAGGCGCGAATCTTGACCAGCTCTATTAAGGAAGGCTCAAGCCCACTGCGGCGGATGATGGCCTCAAGATGAAGCATGCCCTGATACCCCTCGGGAAATGCGTGCTGATAATCCAGACGTGGCTCCATACAAACATTCTCCTCAGTAGAGAGATGCCGGGCGCTGGTTTTCGTCGCAGGCTTTACACGTCACACAACTCAACGGCCTGACGCAGCGAGGTGAGCGGGTCGCCTTTTGGAATGAACTCGTGCGCCACATAGCCTTTGTAGTTCAGGTCGGCAATGGCCTTCATGACGGCCACGTACTGGATCTCCTGGGTCGAGTCAATCTCATGTCGGCCGGGAACGCCTCCCGTATGGAAGTGGCCGATTTTATCCATGTTCTGAGAGATGGTGGTGATCAGATCACCTTCCATGATCTGCATGTGGTAGATGTCATAGAGCAGCTTCACGCGCGGTGAATTGACTTCACCCACAACGCGCGTTCCCCAGGCGGTGTGATCGGCCATGTAGTCAGGATGATTGCGCTTGCTGTTGAGCAGTTCAAGGCAGATATTGACGCCATTGTCTTCGGCGATTTTCTTCAGGCGGTTTAACCCGGTGATGGTGTTGCGCGCGCCTTCCTCATCAGACATGCCACGGCGGTTTCCGGAGAATGTGATTACATTGGGAACACCGGCCTTTGCGGCGAGAGGGATGTTCTTGCGGAATGCGGCCTCGATGGCATCGTGGTTTTCGAGGCGGTTGAGCGCATCGGAGATGGTGCCTCCTCCGGCATAACCTATGGTGCAGATAAGACCATAGCGGCGCGGGACCTCCCATTCCTCCATCTGAAGCAGGTCAATGCCTTTGAGTCCGATCCGGACGGCAGCTGCGCAAAGCTGGTCCAGAGGGATCTGCTGATAGCACCAGCGGGCGACAGACTGGCGGATGCGGCCCTTGCGCTGCACCTGGTTCGTTTCCGGCACTCTGGCCAGTACGGCGGCAGCAAGGGAGGACTTGAGGAAATTACGGCGGTCGGGCATCTTCGCTTGGAATATGGATGAGATTGTGTCATGATGCGGCAGTTTTTGGTAGCTCTGTCTCCTGCGTTAAACTTGAATATCTTTTGTTTCTGTTTCAGCCCCTGGCGTGAAATGTAGACAATTCGTTTATCAAGAAGGATTTCATTGACCTTAGAGCAGCTTCACGCGGCGCGCGCAGAGCGCTGGCGCCAACTCGGAGTCCCGGTTCTTACGCTGGAAGATGCGGCGCAGTGGGTCGAGTCTATGGGCCTCTGCTTCTTTGTGCCGCGGCGTGGACAGTTCCATGCGCCTGCACCATCGTTTGTAGAAGCATTTATCGGCATGAGCTTGGCCAGACCGGGGATGACAGAAATCCACGAGGCATTTCTGCTGGCAGTCCGCCTGTTCAACTCAGGTGGCGCTGTTCCGTTGAATCTGCTGGGGACGGTCTCAGAACAGCCGGACTTTTTCGTTTCGCCTGAGGCCCTTCCTTATGTTTTCTCATTGCGGGGAGACCGCAACTGGAAGCGCGGCCCGGGCAAAGGCTCGCAACTGGCTGCCGACATCTGGAAATTACTGAAGAAGGATGGCGCACTTACCGCACTGGAGTTGCAGGACAAGCTTGGGCGAGGCGTAAGCGAAGCGGCTGTGCTTCGCGCGCTGACGGAGTTGTGGGGAGCAATGTACGTTGTTCCCGTTTATTCAGAAAGTGCTCCGACCACATGGTCGCTTTTGGAGGAGACCAACCAGAAAGCGATGCAGATGGGCGGCGGAGCAGGACAGACCACGGCGCTGTCTGCGCTGATTTCGCTTTACCTTGACTCCGTGATTGTGGCGAGCGCTGAAGAGATTGAGACTTTCCTCTCGCCGCTAGCGCCCCGCTCGCGCATTCGTGAAGTGGCGCGCGGCCTGCTGGCTACGCGCCAGTTGAGCACGCTGACTTTGGGAACGCAGTCTCTGCTCTACATTACGGGAGGGCTGCCGGAATTTCCTGCGGTTGAAGCGCTAGTGGAAGCTGCACCTGAACCGGCCGCGCTGTCCGCTTCTCCGGCTACGGAGCATCCGCGCAAAGCATTTACGCCGCGACCGAAGCAAAGAAAGGGCCCGCGTCCGGAACGCGGTGGCGAGAAGCGCGAATTTCGTGGAAAGCCGAGGCCACAGGGCGGCCTTCACGCTCCCCGTCGCGATGGCGGAGCAGAGCGCCCCGCATGGAAAAGAGGTGAAGACCGCCCTGAAACGGGACAACGGCGCGAATGGAAGCCGCGAACCGACCATAAAGAGGGTGGGCGGCCGTTCCGCAAGACGGGCGATTTTGACAAGAAAAAGCCATTCAAGCGGGAAGAGCGGCCATTCCGCAAACGCTCTTCTGAGCAGGAGGGCGAGGAACGCAAGCGGCCTGGGAGCGAAGGCAGCGATTTCCGCTCCGAATCGCGCCCCGGAAAATTTGGCTCGAAGTTCAGCGGGCGCTCCGGCGGGAGTTTAGCTCCCAAGTCCGCCACCAGGTTTAGTCCCAGGTCGGGCGCGAAGTCCGGATCGAAATTCGGCGGAAAGTCTGGGCCAAAATCCGGCAGATTTGGCGCAAAGCAGGGCGGAAAGTTTGGGCCCAGGTCTGGGCCGAGGCCTGGCGGCAGGAAATTTCCACCCAAGAGAAAGGACGACTCTGGCGAATGAGCACGGAGCCTTGTCCACTCATCATTGCGATTGACGGCCCAGCCGGAGCAGGCAAAAGCACGGTCGCCGCGCGGCTCGCGTCGCGATTTGGATTGCTGAATCTGGAGACCGGAGCCATGTACCGCGCCTTCGCCCTGAAGGCGCTGGAACAGCACATTGAACCCACCAACGGCGCGGCCCTGGAGCAGCTCGCGGCCAGCACCAATATCCGGCTGGAGCCCACACCTTCAGGAAACCGGGTGCTGCTGGATGATATTGATGTAACTGCGCGCATTCGACAGCCGGATGTGACGCAGGCCGCTTCGCAGGTGAGCGTGCATCCGGCCATTCGCCGATGGATGGTGGATTTGCAGCGCGAGCTGGGGGCCGGAGGCGGCATTGTGATGGAAGGCCGCGACATTGGCACAGTGGTCTTTCCTCATGCCGACATCAAGGTCTTTCTTGATGCATCGCCGGAAGCGCGCAGTGAACGCCGCTACGCCCAGGCCGGAGGCGCGGGTTCACAGGAAGCTATTCTCAGGGAGATTCGCGAACGGGATGAGCGGGACCGGACACGGGCACAGTCCCCATTAAAGCCTGCGCCCGATGCGGTGGTGATTGATTCGACAAACCTGACTCTGGACCAGGTCGTCGCAAGGATTGAGTCCCTGGTTACTGCTCGGCTGGATGCTCACCACGGTCATGCGAGCCACGTAGATGCTTCATCGGCCCCGCGGGAGGGGTAGGCGGAGCAGGCACTTTTGGAGACGCTGACGGCACGATCTCTCCCGGGCCGCCTTTCCGCAGGACGATGTCGCCATGATAGGTGGTCAATTCGAGATGCGGACCGCCGCTACCCACCTGGCCCTGCGCTGATTTGTGCCCTTCAGAACCATTCACGCTGATGGGGAAGTCCGTAGTGAGATCGCCATCGTTGTTGGCCGCGGTCACAGAAAAGCTCGCGTTGTCTGGCACCGTGACCGAGATATTGCCTGTTCGGTTGGTGATCTGCACATTCCCCAGAGGTACGGCGGCGATGAAGGTAATGTCGCCATTGTTGTTTTCGACGTGAGCATCGCCGGCAATCTGAGAAAGGTCAATATTTTTGGAACGCGTGACCACACGCACCGGGCCGCTTGCCTGGGTGATGCTGAGATCGCTTGCATCCATGGTCATGTCACCGGCGAGCCGGGGAATGGCAAGATCGGTACGACTGGAGTGGAAGTGAACAGCTGATCCCGCTTGTTCCACGTGCGTATCGCCGAAGAAATCCCCGTCCAGCGTAATGTTGCCTTTGATCTCCGAGAGCGTGATGTCGCCGGCATGTCCATCTACCGCGACATCGCCTGTGATCTGGTGGGCGGAAAAGTCTCCATGGTCCATACGGGCGTGGACATTGCCGCCCATGTTGTCAAACTTCACGTCGCCGTGACTGGTGGTGATGTCCGAAGTACCCTTCAGTCCATCTATGGCTACATCACCGTGGCCCGCATTTACGACGGTGGTCACGCCCGCAGGCAGCTCCACGGTCAGGTCCACGCGCGCGTTGTTCCGGCCTTCCACGCTGAGGACCGCGCTCGATCCGGAAACAATCAGCTTGGGTTTGATCTCATTGAAGACTTTCTGTGCCTGATCGTCCGAGGAAGTATGCACGATCTGATGGGCACGGACATGGGCCTGAGCGTCACTGGAAGCAGTGATGGTGATGCTGCCGCGCGGATTCTGGATCTGCACAGCGGCATTTGGCGCGATAGCGTTGCTGATCTCGACATCGTTGTCGTGCTCCTCGCCCATCATGGACCAGAAGTCGTCGCCATTGTCAGAAAACTGGTCGCTTAATGGGCCCCAGACATGCGCTGCGTGCGTTCCCCAGGCGCTGAAGAGTACCAGCAGAATGATCCAGCCGAAACCGCCGAACGTGCGCCGTCCGGCATAGGGACTGTTACGGTCGAGGAAGTATTCAAGCAACAGAACAATGCCAATGCCGATCAGGATCACTGGCCACCACTGTGCATACCATACCCAGAAACGTGCCGCACTTATGCGTCCGGTTTCAATCAGCAGGGCGACAAGCCCGACGGCCAGCAAAAGCAATGGGCCAGCAACGGATGAGCGATGATAATACCGCCAGTAGAAACTGCGGGCGCGGGCGGCCTGCTTCTGTGCGCGGGCATAATCTTTCCATTGCTGCTTTACAGTCCGGGGATCATAGGGCGGAGGCGCGGCTGCCATGATTTACCTCCCCTCTCCGGAAGTGTTTTCTGTCGGGGCCGGAGTTGTGGGTGCCGGGGGCGCGGGCGGATAGGGCTGCGTGTACCCGGCAGGAGAACCAGGCGGCACGTACGCGGGCGGCTCGGCGTTGGCCAGAGCAGCCCTCTGTGCCAGCTTAATCACACCAAGAACGATAAGGTACAGCGGCCAGCTTTTTCCGTAGCTCATGATGTGCCACTCATCAAGCAGCGCCGTGACGCCGAAGGTGAGGATCATCGCCGGACCGGTAATACGCTGTAAGAAGATGTACTGGTTCATTGCGCGCCTCCACTTTCCCGCATATGGCGAAACAGAAGCCATGCGCCCACAACGATGACGATGATGGGCCATCCGCGGCCAATCCAGTCAAAACGAAGAATGCCCAGTGTACTGAAGAGAAAGAGCATGCCTACAGCAATGAGCACAATGGCGCCGACAGGCTCAGGCCGCCGCCCGAAAGGACCACAACACGTCGCCTGGTCAGGAGGAACGGGCGGCACAGGCGGAACCGGCTCGTATCCCGGTGGAGGAGGCGTAGGCGGCACCGGAGGTACTGCTCCGGAAACCGGGGGTACATGGGGAGCGGCAGGAGGCCACGCGCGGTTGGGGATGCCGAGCCTCTGGCCCAGCTCATTCAGGCCGAAGGGATCAGGCAAAGGCAGGCCATCGCGGCGCGCTTTGGCGGTCTGGTGCGCGTCAAAGACCTGATAAAAGACCCAGGCGGCGATAAAGACGCCGAAGATGCCGTGGTCACCGGTAATGCCGATGAGCACGACAAACACCAGCACATGGACCAGCGCCTTGATGAACTGGCCGTTGTACATAGCGCCCACGCCGGGGATAAATCCGAGCAGAGCGGCCAGGCCGGGATTGGGAATGTCGGGCTGCGACGGCGCCGGAGCAACGCCGCTGATGTTATAGGTCTCACCGGCGGGCGTGGTGCCTGAGGAGCTGTAGGCGGTCCCACCGATGCCGAGTTTTGCCGCAAGGCACTGTTCGCAATAAACTACGCCGGAAACCGAGCGTACGCATTGAGAGCAAAGCGGTTTGCCGCAGTTCTGGCAATAGGCCGCAACCGGAATTTCAGGATGGTTTGCGCAGTTCATGCCAGGCTCCTTTCTGCCTGGGCTGCCAAAAATCTGCCAGCCAATTCATTTACCTCTGATGTCTTCTGATTTGCATCGTTCCGGCCCTCGGAATTTTCAGAATTATAAATATCAGTGGAGTGCGGCTCGGGGTGGCATACTGTCAGGTCCGCGAGCACCCGTTGCCCCAGCAACACATCCGGAGGAACAATGACGTCCCTGGGAGTCATCATCTTTCCACCATTCTTGTGGGACTGCTTATCGTTTTTCTGGTCTTTCTGCTGTGGCTGTTCTGTTTCCACCTCGCGGCGCAGCTCGCGCAGCCTGGAATCGAGCTCATAGACAAAGCGCAGGTTTTCGTAATAGCTGACCACCTGCTTTTTTGCGCCATAGAACTGGCGGGCTATGGTGGTTTGCAGCGCTGAGGGCTTGAGGTCTGCAAGGTGCATGCCCCTCAGATTCACGCCCAGCATGTTCAGCGTGAGAGCAATGGAGAAGAAGGCCATCGCTACGGTCATCAGCAGGCGCGAGTCATGAAACGCGCGCCGCATGGCAACCTGGGCAATGTGCGGGGCCATGGGCTGGACCGCGCCACCTGCCACGGCCAGCTGCGGCAAGGAGGCGCCGCTGGTGCGGCCAAGAATTTTGGTGACCAGATCATCCGGGGCGGCCGGCTCTTCGTGCAGGAACTGCATCCATTCGCGACCCTGCTTTGCCTGGGCCAGCATTTCTGCGCACGCCCCGCAATCTTTGCTGTGCATGGTGAATGCAGCCTGATCACTGGCCGAAAGGGCACCGTCCAGGGCATCGGCGAGAAGGGCCTCCCACTCTTCGCACTCAAGCGGGCCCCCTGTATTTTGACGGAATGGATTACGCTCAGACATTTAAACCACCTGCCTTCCACTACGATCGAGAAGACGTGCCAGCTCTGCTCTTCCGCGGCTGATGCGCGACTTCACGGTCCCTTCAGGAATACGTAAAACCTGCGCGATTTCTTTGTAGTCCATGTCTTGCAGATCGCGCAGTATGACTGCTTCGCGCAGCTCGGGCGAGACCTGCGTCAGCGCCTGCTGCACCATTTTTTCTAATTCTTTTCTTGCCGCCTGTTCGTGCGGTGTGGGCCCTGGGTCTGAGATGCGCTCAGACAACGGGCTGCCCTGCTGGTCTTCTCCACCGTCCCAGTTCGCGTCCATAGAATCTGTTATGCGTTGCTGTCTGGAACGACGGAAGTGGTCCACCAGAAGATTCCGGGTCAGGGTTGTGATCCACGTAGGAAAGCTGCCCTTGGCCAGATCGAAGGCGGCCAGGTTCCCGTATATCTTCAGGAAAACTTCCTGGGTAAGGTCTTCAGCGTCATGCGGCGAACCGGTAAAGCGATAGCAGAGTGCATAGACGCGGCGGTGATGCGCCTTGACCAGTTCCGTCCAGGCGAGGGAATCCCCGTCCAGGCATCGCCGCACCACCACTTGCCAATCCGCTTCCAAACGCCTCTCTCCAGCCTTGCCCTGCAGACGGTTTGTTTCGCGCACGCCTGCGTTGTATGGCCCCAATGATTCCCGCCTCACAGTCGCGGGTCTGGGCGTCCATTCACTCCACGTTATGGTGCCGGCTGCGCTCATGCAACAGAATACGCAATTCCGCCGGGGACGGTTCCGTTTGGGAAGCGAAACAGAGGCCCAGCCGTGGAAAAACAGGTATATTTTCGAAGGCGACTGTTTCCGGCCTTCGATTCCGGAGACCATCTGCATCCTTCGCCGCAGGCCAGGCGGCAATGGCAAACAGCGCCCCGCTCTCTCTGTTTTCAGCAAATGCCGGAAAGTAGTTACTCTTCCACTGCTTTATCGGGCTGGGAGTTGTAGATCTCCTCAGCCCGCTGCAGAGTGTCAATCTCGCTGGCAGGCTTGTCTTTGCGGATGCGCAGGATACGCGGAAAACGCAGCGCAAAGCCGCTGCTGTGGCGGTCAGAGCGCATGATGTTGTTGAAGGCGACTTCAAGAACGACGAGTGGCTCGACCGTGCGGAAGTGGCCATAATCCTCAAGCGTGTGCTGCTTGAAGAAGCGCGTCAGCTCATCAATTTCCGCATCTGTGAGCCCGGAGTAGGCCTTGCCGATGTTCTTCAGCTCATCGCCATCCCGGACAGCGAAGGTATAGTCGCTAAGCACTCCTATGCGCCTGCCATGCCCATACTCAGCTCCGGTCACCACTACATCGAGCGTTGCAAGCTCCCTCTTCAGCTTGAGCCATGCAAGTCCTCGACGGCCCGGCTGGTAGGTGCTGTTCAACGCCTTGACCATTACGCCCTCGTTGCCGCGCTCACGGGCTTCCGTGTAGGCGCGATCGAGTTGTTCGGCGCTGCGGAGTTGCATGGCCGGAGCAAGCACAATACGTGGAAAACGCGTTGTGGCGTTCGTATCGGCAAAGAGATGGGATTGGCCTTGTTCCGGCGCAGTGGCCGTTGCTTCTGAGATGCGGGCAATGAAGACTTCGAGCTTCTGTCTTCGTGCACGCAAAGGCTCTTCCAGAAGCAGGTCGTCGTTCTGATAGAGCAGATCAAACGCGACAAAAACAACGGGCGCGCGCTCGCGCAGTTCACGGGAAACGCGCTTGCGTCCCAGGCGCTGCTGAAGCGATGTAAACGGAAGGGCGCGGCCATCAGTTGTGTTCCAGGCAACGATTTCGCCATCAATAATGGCCGGTCCGGAGATGTGCGTGAACGCTTCGATCAGTTCAGGGAAGCTTTCGCTGATGTCTTCCCGATTGCGCGAGAAGAGCGCCACACGGCCTGGCTGTTCCGGGTCGCCGCAGTGCAGTTGCGCGCGGATACCGTCGTATTTGTCCTCAAGCTGTGCTTCCTGTATGGCTTCCTGCGGCTTCGCACCAGATTCACCATGCTCTTCTGCCACTTCCTGGGCGAAGCGTTCCAGCGCCTCCTCGACCGTAGCAACTGGACTGGCGAGCATGAATCCGAGCGCATGAAAGAGGCGCATCCGTGCCTGCTGGAGCGAATGGGACATGGCCATCGCCGTAACTTCGGACAGGTTTCCGGTAAGCATCACGGCACGGCGTACATCGGCAACTTCCGCGCCATAGGCGTGTGCGATGGCTTCTTCCACCAGGCTTTGTTTGACGCCGATCCGCATGTCACCAGTAATGAGCTTGACGAGGTACTTCGCTTCCAGAGGCGTGGCCTTGCCTAGCAGACCAAGGATGAGCTGCAGTTTTGCGGATGGGCCGCGGGCTGCCGCAATTGCGGCAAAGCTGCGCTCTACCTCTTCAAGCGTCAGCGAAGGAGCGAACCTGTTCTGCGATGCGAGCAGGTCCTGCACCGCTCCGCCCATGTCGCCGTATCTGCGGTAGGCGGTATACATCGCACTCTGGCTGGCGCCGGAGAGTTGCACAACTGCTCTGGACAGCAGCGATCCGCCTGCGTTGAGCACCCGGCTGTCGGTTTCCGCAAAGGGTTGTGCGGAAAGATAAAGCGCAGATCGGCCTGCGTCTTCGGCGGGCAGCGACCTGAGGTATTGCGAAATAAGAGCGCGCTTTTCCAGCTTCTTTGTAGTCTCAGCCAACGACCGGCATAGTTCTGCGAACGATTGGAAGCTGGCGCCCATGTCTGTTGAATATAGAAGAGCAGAAGCGTCGAAGGTGCGCCAGTTCAAGCCTGCACGGCGAGACTTTCGTTCCATTGTCGTTTAAACATAGAATTACCGGAAAAATAACCGCCTGCATGTTATGCTGGAATCAAGCAGGTATAGAGTGTGGCTGGTGCTGTCCTTAGCCAAGCATAATGGAATCAATCACTTACATTTAAGCCGTTGAAAACAGAAAACCTCCGTACAACAACGAGCTGTAACTTACCGAAAATAAACGACCCCCGTACAAAAGAGAGGGAGGGGCACGCTCCCACCCGCTCACGGCTACTTCCAAGGGAGAAAGCTCAAAAGTGAAGCTCCACGTCCGCGGAATTCTCTTCGATATGGATGGCGTTCTCGTCAGTTCACTCGGCTCGGTCGAGCGTAGCTGGCGGAAATGGGCCGAAAAACGGGGTGTGGATCCGGCTTTCGCCATCAGGACGGCACACGGCCGCCGCGCCATCGAAACCGTGCGCCTTCTCCGCCCCGACCTCAACGACATCGAAGAACTGAACCTGATTGAGCAGATCGAGGTCGAGGACAAGGAAGACATCGAGGTCCTCCAGGGCGTTTGCCGTATCCTCGACACACTTCCACAGCAGTACTGGACCATCGTCACTTCGGCCACGGACCGCATCGCTCGCGTCCGCCTGAAGCAGGCCGGTGTCCCCATCCCGGAACGCATCATCACCGGCAACATGGTCACCCACGGCAAACCCAGTCCGGAACCCTATCTCAAAGGCGCAGCCCTCCTCGGCCAGAAACCCGAAGACTGCCTGGTCATCGAAGATTCAGCATCGGGAGCAAAGGCCGGTCATGCAGCGGGATGCAAGGTCCTCGCCACCCTTTTCTCCCACACGGTAGAGGACCTGAAAGACGCCGACTGGATCGTCGAATCGCTGGATGATGTAACCGTGGGTGAACTGGATGGTGTGGTCGAAATCGAATTCACACCGCTCTTCCAGAAACAAGGTTAAATCTAACGCCGCCGCAGGAGCCCGGGAACATCACGAGCTGCATGTCTGCCTTCGACAACCTTACAGGCGCCTGTCAATGCACCTGCATCCCCGCTGTTAACAACACCGCTCATCAACCTCTAAGCAGGAGGACGCTTCGCTTTTTTCGATGTGCTCCTCCATTCGCCATGCGTATTCTTCGCCGGTTTGCTTTCAGGAAATTCATGGCTCTCCGGAATCGAAGCAAAAGCAATGGCAGCAGGCGCCGCATTTCGAACTGCATGCGTTCCACCCAGATACAGCACCTTTTCTCCGAACTGGGCATGGATCGCATTCATTGCCTGCGCCAGTTTCTGCCGCCGCTGCTCTTCAGGAAAAAAGACCTCTGTGTGCTGAGTGCCAGGAACCAGATCGTACAGGTCCACTCCTATAAATGTGGGAGTTCCCCGAGGACAATCCGCCCACATCTTCTTCAGCATTTCCAGCGCGGAAAAAACATTCTGCGACTCTACCATGCGCGTGTGACACTCCCATATCTTCTTCTCGCGGCCCATGGTGAAACTCATATAGACAGAAAGTCCCCGCGCCCAGAGGTCTCTTCCCCGTAGACGCGCGGTAGCACGGTCCAGCAGTTTCTGGGCCACCGCGAATGCTTTCTGCATGGTGCGCAGTTCAGGTGGTAAAACATGCTGGTGCCCAATACTCTGCGGAACGGACGCGGGTTGATCGAAATCATACCCTCTGAGCCAATACCAGTAGCGCTCACCATACAGGCTGCCCCATACCGAACGCATCTGTTTTGCATCCAGTTCCAGCAGACTTTGCACCGAGTGGATGCCTTGCGCCCGCAGACGCGCTTCCATACGGCTGCCAATCCCCGGAATGTCCCGCAGCTTCAGCGGATAGAGCGCCTTCGGCAAATCGCTCGTATCCAGCCGCACCAGCCCATTGGGCTTTTGCATGTCCGTGGCAATCTTGGCGAGCAATTCATTCGGGGCAAGCCCAATGGAGCAGCGCAAATACTCCCCTATATCCATCCGTATCCGCTGCTTCACTTCGCGCGCCAGCGCAAGAGCATTCTCCGGCTTGCATTCCCTGCCCACCAGGCGGCACGCAATCTCGTCTACTGAAAGCACCCGCTCCACAGGGGTACAGCGGTTGACAGCTTCCAGCACAAGATGATGGAAGCGCACATATTCCTTATGCCGCGCAGGCACAAACATAATTTCAGGGCATAGTCGCCGCGCCTCTTTGACTACCGTGCCTGTCTTGACTCCAAATGCTTTCGCCTCGTAACTGGCTGCAATACAGCAGGTCGTCTCAGCTTCCACAGGAATGACTGCTATGGGCCGGTCGCGTAACTCGGGACGCAATTGCTGCTCGACCGACGCGAAATACGAGTTCAGGTCAAGATAAAGCCAGCGAACCAGTCCTGGAACAGGCAACTGCATGCCATTAAGCATAGGCGAAAATCAGGCGAAAATGGAAGCTATCGGATCATCCATTCCGGCAGGCCCGAGGCAATCGCAGAACGCACCGCCGTCATCAGTTCCTCGCGCGTGGCATAATCATGCGGCCACACTGGTGAATGAAACACCACATGTGCTGTACCCGGCGCAATGCGAATACTGCCCTTCTTCATCATGCTTTCCGTGCCCGAAATCGAGACGGGCACCACCGGAGCACCTGTTTCGATGGCCAGATAAAAAGGGCCTTTCTTAAAGGGAAGCAGACGGCCATCCCGCGAGCGGGTCCCTTCCACAAACGTAGTTACCTGGAGACCTGAAGCAAGAACTTCCCTGCCTTTCTCCACACTCTGCTTCGCGCTCTCCACTCGTCCATCGCGGTCCACAGGAATAAAGTCTCCGAGCCGCATCGCATACCCCAGAACGGGAATCTTCATCAGTGACCGCTTCAGGAAGACCGACGTTCTCCCCGGAATCAGTGGCAGCAGAATCGGCGGATCCAGATTGGAAACGTGGTTTGACATGAAAATGTATCGCTGCTCTGGATCCAGGCGCTCAAGGCCCTCCACCTCGACGCGAATTCCAGCGGCCCGGATACCGCTCCTGGCGATCCACATGGACCAGCGATACAGCAGAGAAATGTCGCTAGTCATCAGCGTCCATGGCAGCCCCACTATCGCAGCAGGAATGCCAAAGAGAAGATAAGTCAGTAAAACGGCGAAGGTTGAAAGCATGACTCAGAAACGAACGAGCGTCCTCGCTTCCAGGGCCCGCGGCAGTTTCTCATAGATGCCGTCAAATCCACCATTTGAGAGAATGGCCACCACATCACCTGCCCGCAGCTCAGGTGTAATCGCTGCGACAATCGTGTCTGCGTTCGCAAACAGCGCCGCATCCTTTCCTGTCTGCCTGAGTCCGGCAACAACGGCCTCCGGATGCAGCCGCTCACCCTCCGGAATGCTCTCCAGCTTAAAGACACCGGCAAGCACAATGCGGTCTGCCAGCGAAAGACTCTCTACCAGCTCGCGCTCAAAAACATTTCGCCGCAGTGTATTCGAGCGCGGCTCAAGCACGGCCCACAAACGCGCATCAGGATGCGCAGCCCGCAGAGCACGCAGCGTCTCGCGGATCGCCGTAGGATGATGCGCAAAATCATCAATGATCGTAATGCCATCCACCACAGCCCGGACCTCGAGCCTGCGCTTTACGCTCTTGAACGTGGCCAGCGCCCTTTGAATCACGCTCACCGGAACGCCATTGCCCGCAGCCAGCGCAGCAGCCGCGGTTGCATTCAAAGCGTTATGCTCACCGGCCATACTCAGCGTGAGATCCGCCCACGGTTTTCCATCATGCAGAACGTTCCAATGCGTCTGACCTTCGGCAAAATTCAGATTTTCCGTCCGCCATGCGGAATCAGGAGCAAACCCGTAACGCTCCACTTTGCAGAAGGCGCGAGACACGCACTCACTTACATTGGGGTCGCCATCGTAGGCCACAATACGTCCGCGCCGCGGAACAAGGTTCACCAGCCGTTGAAAGGCCGTCTTCACCTGTTCCAGATCGCGATAAATGTCCGCATGGTCAAACTCTACATGCGTCAGAACCAGCGCATCCGGAAAATAATGCATGAACTTCGGGCCTTTATCGAAAAAGGCTGTATCATACTCGTCTCCTTCCAGAATGAAGGGCTTACTCTCATGTAGCTGAAAGCTCGTTCCGAAGTTCTCCGCCACACCACCAATCAGAAACGAAGGAGCCAGCCCCGCCACTTCATAAATCCAGGCCAGCATGGAAGTCGTCGTTGTTTTGCCGTGCGTTCCGGCCACGACCAGAGACTCGCGCCCTCGCAAAAACTCATAGTGTATCAGCGCGGCGAGCGAAGTGAATGGCAGCCGATGGTCCAGTACATATTCGAGTTCGGTGTTGCCGCGCGAAATTGCATTCCCCACAATGACCAGATCCGGATGTGGCTTCAGGTTCTCTTCGGAAAACGGCTCTGCTACCGGAATCCGCAGGCTGCGCAGCAAATCAGACATCGGCGGATATGCCGCCTGGTCTGATCCAGTAACGCGATGCCCCTTCAGTTGCAGCAATCCTGCGAGAGAAGCCATTGCTGTGCCGCAAATCCCAATCAGATGTATATGTTTACTCTGCATTTGTAATCTTGTGCCTATCTGTTCTTGTCATCCTGAAGCGCAGCCGAAAGACCTGCCTTCAACCGGGTGTCACATTCTTTGCGCAGTAAAGGATGGGAGGGAATGAAGCGCACCCGCCTGGCATCAACATTTCACTCACTCTCTACTGCCGCCTCAAGATACCGCAACCGCGGAACATCCTCCAGCATCAGTTCGGCCTCAATCCCCAATGGAAGCGTCACATTGCCGTGCGAAACATGGCCTGATCTCAGCCCGATCGCGATTGGCCCATCAAACCAATCGAGCACGCGCAGAATCACCTGCGCCACCAGGTCCGAAGGTGCTCCCGGCGATGCACATTCCAGCATCTCTCCAAAAATGAACCCCGTCGCGCCATCAAACTTTCCGGCCAGCACCATCTGTCGCAGCATCCGGTCAATCTGATAAGGCTTCGCGCCCACATCTTCCAGAAACAACAGCTTCCCTTCCGTCTGCGGCGCAAAGCGCGTTCCCAGCGTTGACGTCAGGATACTTAGGCAGCCCCCATACATCGTGCCCTGTGCCCGGCCAGGTTTCAGCACGCGCAATCCCTCAGCGGCGCCAATAGAAATCAGGTCCCCATCCAGCGCCGCATCCAGACTCGCGTCGTGTACACCGTTGTCTACTGCGAAATCAGCCGCTACCATCGGGCCGTGAAAAGCGACCAGGCCCGTCTCATCCAGGAGCCACGTCTGCAGCGCCGTCAGATCGCTGTATCCAAAGAGCGGCTTGGGATTCTCCCGCACGACGTCGAGGTCCAGGTCTTCCAGCAGATAATTCGACCCGTATCCGCCCCGCGTACAGAAGATGGCCCGCACCTCCGGATCAGCAAAAGCAGCATGAAGATCCGCGAGCCGCTCCTCTGGGGTCCCGGAAAAATAGGGGGCAAGCCGCCCCTGCGCAAATTGGCCGAACCCGGCATCATATCCACGCGCGCGCAGCGCCTCAATACCCCGCACCAGCCGCTCGGGTTTCGATGAGCTGGCCGGAGCAATCACGGCCACACGTGCATCTGGAGCAACCGCAGCGGGTTTCAGCATCAGAACGCCTCACCTTGCGCAATCAGCTCCGCTGGTCCGGTAAGCAGAATTTCACCTGTACGGTCCCACTCCACCCGCTGTTCACCGCCAAGGGAGCGCGCCAGCAGGTGCTTCGCTCCTCCGCGCTGCGAGATCGTTGCCACCGCTGATGCGCACGCGCCCGTCCCAGATGATGCCGTCGGCCCGACGCCGCGCTCAAAAATGCGAAACTCTATTTCATTCACATTCAGAATATGGACAAACTCAACATTGGTTTGCTGCGGAAAATCAGGATGAAAGCAGATATCCTGCCCAATCTCCTGCCAGCTTCTGCCAAGAATGGTGAAGGACCCGTCCGGCACAAAGATGACAAAATGTGGATTGCCAACCGATACCACCACACCCTCAACCTGCTTTCCATTCAAATCCACGCTGCGCATGCTGATCTCCGGTATACCCATGCGCGATGCAATCTGATAGTGGCTGCTGGACGCATCCACAATGCGGCACTCCCGAGGCCCCGCATCCGTTTCAAGCGTCAGAATGTCTCCGCATTGGAGGCCCTTCTCATGCGCCATCCATGCCGCCACGCAACGCGTTCCATTGCCAGAAATTTCCGCGATCGAGCCATCCGCATTGAACAGTCGAATCCGTCCGGCGCGTTCTCCTGTCCACTCCAGATACTCAACGCCATCCGCGCCAATTCCGGTATTGCGCGCGCAAAGATGAATCGCCATCTCGCGCTGCCTTTCCGCGCTGATCTGCCTCGCTTCAACCACCAGAAAATCGTTGCCGCAGGCATGTGCCTTTACAAACCGAATCAATCATCCTCCACGTGAGGAAACATCAGGACCTCATCAATTACAGGTGACGCATTCAGCGTGGCCTGCAATTGATCATGCCCTTTGCGCGTGGCGTAAACCGTAAAATTGATGCGGTTCAGCTCGCCGATATTGTCCTGCTCCAGATGCACCAGCCGCCGCTTCATCCTGTCCATCGCGTGCAAAATCGCCGTGGACATCTTTACTGCATCCGGACCGCGCACCTCATATATAACAGCATAAAGTTTCAGGTTCGCCGAGCGCTCCAGCACGCCTACGCCTTCGAGCGCGACCAACACCAGCACTGCAGAGAACACCGCCGGAATGTACAGCCCCGCGCCACAGGCCATTCCAATCGAAGCGACCGCCCATACTGTCGCAGCACTCGTCAAACCGCTCACGCGATCCCGATTATGCAGAATCAACCCGGCACCCAGAAAGCCGATCCCCTGCACAATGTTTGATGCAATTTGTCCTTTGTTTGTGCTGCCTTCGCCCGCAACAACAGCGGACAGGAAGGTAAACAACGCCGAACCAAAACAGATCAGCAGGTTCGTTCTTACGCCAGATGGTTTGTGATGGTACTCGCGGTCAAGGCCAATCATGCCGCCAAGCAATGCAGCCAGCAGCAGGCGTCCTGCGGCGCCGCCCGTAAGAATGGCCTCTTCCACCGCGTTAAAGCTCAGCATGTGTCCAGGAGCTTGAATCGTCATGGCTGTTGAGCGTGATGCTATCATTTTGCAACGTAAATGCGGGCGCAAGGCTGCCCGGTGGAACACACAATGTTAACCAGCGTCAGCCCCTCGGGATGCGCCACGACTGCCTTGGCCACAGCATCATTGTCCGTTGCAACAATAATCTTCGCTGCCTGCGCCGGACGCTCTAATGCCGCAGGCCACTGGTAGTAGTCCGTCTCATTGATTGTGCGCTTCAGCGGAATACCCGCGCGCTGCAACGCGCCGATGTGCTCCGATGTGTACATCAGAATCATGCCCTGCTGCGGCAGCGCATCCAGCGCCCCGGCCAGCGATGCTTCATAAGGAATCCGCGTGCGTGAATTGGCATAGGCTTCTGCCAGCACCAAAGGGCGAGCGCGCATCAACACCGCGCTGTCAGCCACAACCAGCACCAGCACAACTGCCTCTGTCCACCTCAGCGCTCGCGGCCACTGCTTGCCAAGCCATGCCGCAAGAAACGCTAGAAACAGCGCGAACGCAGGCAGCATCTCCATGCCATAGCGTGTGTTGTACCAGCTGTGCGGCCACCACAGCGGAATGAAAATCGGGACTGATCCGTACGCAATGGAATACGCGTAAAACGGCAGTGGCACCCACAGCAGCAGCGCAGCTGAAATACCTTGCCCTTGCCATTTCCACACGGCAACAACGGTTCCTGCCACGCTTAACCAGAACAATTTGTTTGCAAATCGCAGCGGAGCAGCGCCCAGTTCCGCCGCCTTCAGAAAATACAGCGCCGCCACCCGCATACTGTGCCATCCGGGATAATGCGGGGCTCCCGGAGTTGCGGTGCGCTCTTCAATCGCCTTCGCCGAATATGGCCCGCGCAAAAAATCCAGTGGATCGCCAAACTGGCGCGCGTTATATGCCATCCAAAGAAGCGGCGCAAAAATCAGCATCGCCGTAAACAGCAGAAAAGCCCCGCCAGCGCAAGTGCGCCAGTGTCCACGCAGCTTCCACAGCACCAGCAGCCATGCACATGAAGCAAAAATCCAACCATCATAACGGGTATAGACAGCGCAGACCAGCACCAGTCCCAGGCAGATGAGCAATCGCGCGGCTCGCGCAGACTCTTCAAATCTCAGCGCCTGGCCAAACTCAGCCAGCAGCAGTACGCTCCATACCATCTCTGCCAGAAACAGCGGCTCCGTCATCGCCGTCGTCTGCATATAGAGCAACCCGGGATTGAGCGCATAAAAAGCAGCCGCAATCAACGCCGCAGAGGGCCACATCCAGATACGAGCCAGCCGGTAGATGCCCGCGCTGCCCGCCACGTAGCAGGCCATCGAAGGCCACGCCCCAGCCAGCCCCGTCTGCCACCAGGACATCTTCTGCACAAACGGAATCAGCAGAATATGCGACAACGGCAGCCATACCGAGCCAAGCTGTTTATATCCGGGATCAAGCGAATCAAAAACGCGCCGTGCAATATGCAGATGCGCTACCGCGTCCCCATAGAGGAGCAGCATTCCGCGCGGGAAGCAATACGCCAGGGCCATCAGGGACAGCGCCAGCGCGGCGCAGGCCACCAGCCATGTTTCACTGCTTAGATCTGCTCTTTCGGTCTTGCTGTCAATCAAGGTGAGACAACTCGCGGAACAGCGCAAAGCGCTGCTCAATTTCTTCGCGCGTCAGTTTCTGCAACCGTTCTGTGCCAAAACGCTCCACGGCAAAAGAACCCATCACGCCGCCATAAAACATTGCGCGCTTGAATACTGCCAGAGTCACTTCTTTCTGTGAAGCCAGATACCCGAAGAACCCGCCGGCAAAGGAATCACCCGCGCCCGTCGGGTCCACCACCTCGCTCAACGGCAGCGCAGGAGCGCGGAACGGGAGCGAAAGATGCTTTGATTCTCCCGGAAAGAGCCGGTCGCTGAAGAAGGCGGTCGCTCCGTATTCGCCGAGCTTCACGATAAGGCTCTTCGGCCCCATCCTCAGAATTTTTTCCGCCGCGCGCACCAGATTGTTGTCCGCCGCCAGCAGCTTGGCCTCGCCGTCATTAATCAGCAGGCCATCCAGCCCTTTCAGCACTCTTTCGAGATTTTCACGATGCCCGGTGATCCAGTAATTCATCGTGTCGCCGCACACCATGCGTACCTTCGGCATTTGCTTGCGGACAGTCTCCTGCAACACCGGATCAATGTTCGCCAGAAAAAGAAATTCCGAATCCGCGTACTCGACCGGAATCTTCGGCGAAAAGCTCTCAAAGACGTTCAGTTGTGTCTCGTGGGTCTGGGCTTCATTCAGGTTCTTCATGTATGACCCGCGCCAGAAGAAACTCTTGCCCGCAACATGCTCCAGACCTCTGGTATCAATGCCGCGCCGCTTCAGCACGTCTTCTTCCTGTGCCGTAAAGTCCTCGCCCACTACCGCGATTACCCGCACATCGGTAAAGTAACTGGCAGAGAGCGAAAAGTACGTAGCTGCCCCGCCAAGGCAGCGCTCCGCCTTGCCCGAAGGCGTCTCTATGCTGTCAAACGCAACACTGCCCACCACCAGAATCGCCATGAATGTTCCTTAGCCCTTTTTGAGATATTTACCGACAATCAGATCGATCCGCTCACGCGTCTCTGCCGGGACTGCCGCCGGATTGGTCAAAATCGCATACTGCAGCGCCGATGCGCACGCACACTTGCGTTCTCCAGGCATTGCAGCCACCGCCGCGCGCACCACCTTCGCGGCATTCGCGGCATTCTGGTTCAGCACGGCAACGATCTGCTCCACGGTCACATCATCGTGACCTTCGTGCCAACAATCATAGTCGGTCACCATCGCCATTGTGGCATAACAAATCTCGGCCTCACGCGCCAGCTTCGCTTCCTGCAGGTTGGTCATTCCAATTACATCGGCGCCCCAGCTGCGATAGAGGTTCGATTCCGCGCGTGTTGAAAACTGTGGCCCTTCCATGCAGACGTACGTTCCTCCACGCTTACCCACAACCGCAGAAGCATCGCAGCCATCAGCAATCGCCTTCGCAACCGTCGCACAGACCGGATCACCAAAGGCTACATGTGCCACAATTCCGTTTCCGAAGAACGTGGATTCACGATGAAAGGTGCGGTCAATAAACTGGTCTGGAACAACAAAGTCCGTGGGCTTGTGCTCTTCCTTGAGCGATCCAACCGCGGAGACGGAGATGATCCTCTCCACACCCAGCGTCTTCATCGCATAAATATTGGCGCGAAAGTTCAGCTCTGTAGGAAGCAGCTTGTGCCCGCGTCCATGCCGCGCCAGAAAAACAACCTTCCGCCCCTCCAGTTCGCCCAAAACGAACGCATCGCTCGGCTGGCCGAATGGCGTTTCCACGCGCTCTTCACGCGTGTTCGTAAGACCGGGCATGTCATACAGACCACTGCCCCCGATAATTCCAATTTCTGCCTGCTGCAAAACTTGCTCCGAGGGATGTGAAATGTGAATTCCCAGTATAACTGGCATCAAATTCTGCCCGTATCCATCCTCATTCCAGGAGCCGGCGTATGTCTATTCTTAGGAGCAACTCCTCGGCCAGACAAGCGTTTACGAGAGTTCGCCCCCCTTGCGTTATGCGTGACAGCGGAATGGCGCTATTGCGCTTCTGCCCGCATCATGCCGCATCCCGCAAAGAAGTGCACCATGCTGGCGGCAAGTTCAGGGGTGGAACCCAGCTTTGCAGCCTGAAGACCGCCTTCTCCTCCCTGTGCGCCGATCATTAGAAATGCGAATTTGCGCGCCAGCGGCAAATCAAAGCTCTCACTGATAAAGACCATGTTGTCTTTCGTAACAATCAACGCCGGGCCTTCGCTGGTCTGATACACCTGCTCCGTCGGGTCGGCTTCAGAGTCAGTGTCACGCTTCACGCCGGAATACTTTTTGCTCAGTTCATCCGCGTACATTTTTGCAAACGCGCTCGCGGCTTCCGCCGACTTCCAGCGCGAGAGATACAGCAGCCCAATCGAAGCCGTCGAGTCTTTTTCCGCGTCTGTCTTCGCCTTTTTGCTCTGCACCGCGTAGTAGATGCCACCGTCCCACTCCGGAGTAATTGTCCTGGACAACTGTTCCCCGCCAAAGAGCTCCGTCAGCATCCGTACATCCAACTGACCCATCACGCCTACGTCATAAGGGTTGTAATCGGCATCCAGCAGCGAATGCACATCGGGCATGTTCAGCACGGGCACCTTCTGCTTCCTTATATATGCGCGTGGATTCATGATTTCGTAGCTCGATGCTGGCGGCCGGTCCAGCACGCCGGCAAAGGCGCCTTGCTTGCCTTCGCTTTTGATCAGCACCTGCTCAAAGTGCAGCCCATCCTGATAAGGAAACAGCAGCGACTCCTTCAGCACCAGCGGAGCACGAGAGAGCACAGGGGAATCCGACGTATCTCCGCCCAGATCATCCGTATCCAGATCGGGCGCATTTGACAGGCTCTTGCCCGAGGGCGCAAGCGAATAGTCCACATACACCGCCATGGCCTGCCCTTCAAGCACGGCCTCCCGCGCCGTATCGGCCTCATCGGTCTGGATATGCTGATTGTCCTGCTTAACGTTGTGGGAGAGTTCTTCGCTCGTCACATCCTCCCACTTGTCCAGATCCACATGCTGGTCCTGCAGGGCGTGCGTCAGTTCATGCGCCAGCACCGGCTTTTGCGTGTCCGGCGTGGCCCAGTCCAGCAGATTCACAGTCTTGGTCTTGCTGTCGTAGTACGCCTCGATCTGCTCTTTCAGAAGCGCAAGCAGAAATGGCCGAAGCTGAAAGTCCCGGTCCAGCAATCCAAACTTTTTCAGCACAATCTCAGAGCGCTCCATCCGCTTGGCGTCCTTGTCGTCATTCATCTTTTCGACAAGGTATTTCTCTACCGCCTCGCGCGTGGTCAGCTTGCGTTTTACCTCGTGCCGGATCGGCAGCGCCGTATCATCGGAAGCAAACTTCAGAATCACTCCCACTGAATGGAACAGCTCTTTTGCCTGCGCCGGAGTAATGTGCGTTTCAGAAGGCTTTGTTTTCTGGGTCGCGGCGCTGTCCGTGGCCTGCCCCAGACACATTCCTGCCGTCATCATCACTACCAGAGCAAGCCGTAATACCATCTTCATTCTAAAAATCCTCGCCCGACTATAATTTTGTCATGGGCCAAACGCCACCATTGGTTGAGAACGAACGCACCCCGTTGGCCGCTCTCGGCGTCACGCCTGACCTCCAGATGCACCTCGGTCGGCTCACCCCGCGGTCTTTTGAAGACTGCTCCACCGAACTCGGCCACCTGATGCACTCCGCCGCGATCTACGATCTCGGGTACCTCACACGCATCCGTATTACAGGAAAAGATCGCGTGCGCTGGCTCAACGGAATGGTCACCAATAACACACGCGACATGGCCGAAGGTACCGGGCTCTACAGCTTTGTTCTGAATGCCCAGGGGCGTATTCAGGGAGACGGCTGGGTGTTCCGCTCGCCTGACCATTACATTTTTGAAACCGACCGCCAGCAATCACCTCGCCTGCTTGCCCACCTCGACCACTTCATCATCATGGATGATGTGGAGCTACAGGAGTTAGACGCAGCAGATACGACTCTTGGCCTCGCCGGCCCTGAGGCGCCAGCACTCCTTGAATCGCTCGGCGTGGAAATACCGGAAGAAATGGCCTTTGCGCAAACCAGCATCCAGGGTATTCCGGTCACTCTGGTCAACGCCTGGCGTGTCCTGGTTCCGCGCTTCGAACTGTGGCTTGCTGCAGAACACACCAAAGAAATATGGCAGGCACTTACGAGTGCGGGAGCAAAGCCGGCCGGAAGTGCAGCCCTCGATGCATTGCGCATCTATGAAGGAACACCCCAGTACGGCACAGACATTACCGACCGCTCTCTGCCGCAGGAAACCAACCAGATGCGCGCGCTGAACTTCAACAAAGGTTGTTATCTCGGTCAGGAGATTGTCGAGCGCATCCGCTCCCGCGCCACTGTCCACCGCACATTGCAGCAATTTGCGCTGGATGGCAAACTACCGCCACCGGGCACACAGCTTTATGCCGAAGGCGATGATAAGCCAATCGGCGAAATCACCAGCGCATCGCATTACGCGCTGCCGGGCTTTACCCAGGCCCTCGGTCTCGGGTTTGTCCGCGTCGAAGTTCTGGAACGCAAGGCCAGAATTACATATGCCGGAGGCACAGCAACGCCTCTGGCTGCACCGCTGGCCCTGCCCTGATCAGGAAAGGAAATCATGGAAGAGAAGCCACCATCTTTTATCGTCACCGACCGCCGCAAGTTCACCTCAGAAGGCGAATTGCGCGATGATGCGCCAAAGTCCGAGCAGCAGGAGCAGCCTGCCGAAACCAGCGCGCGCGTCATCACCATGCCTTCTCCTAAGCAGGAGGAGCCAAAGCCAACCGTGCCAGAGCCGCAGCCAGCCGAGGAAACGGCCGGCCCTTCCGCTCAGGAGTCTGCTGCCCAGCATCAGGCATATCAGCACTCCACGCGCGAAATAGATGACATGCTGCGTCAGGCCAATCCCGGAATGGGCGCACCGCAGGAGGTCACTTTCGACCATGTAATCCAGTCCATCTATCTCTCCGCATTGGTCGCCATGGGCGCAGGCACAGAACCGGGCCAGAAAGCACGCGTGGACATCATCGGAGCACGTCAGAGTATTGATATGCTCGCTGTTCTGGAGCAGAAGACAAAGGGCAATCTCACAGAAAAAGAGCAGCGCTTGTTGCAGAACGCGCTTTTTGACCTGCGCATGATGTATGTCGAGATCACCAATGCAATCTCGAAATCAGCACATCAACCACCGCCGCCAAAGAAGTAAACCAACAATGCCGCTCCTCGCTTTCTCTGATGATTTCTCATCCTGAGTGAAGTGCAGGACCTGTTTTCTATGCAAGCCACTCTCACCATACTCGGCAGCGGCACATCCATGGGCGTACCTACGCTCGGATGCGAGTGCCACGTCTGCACTTCGCTCGACCCGCGGGACAAGCGCACGCGTCCGTCCGTTGCCGTGCAGTGGGAAGATCACTGTGTTCTGATTGACACCGGCCCCGACTTCCGCATGCAGGCCATGCGGGAAAACATTCGCCATATAGATGCTGTGCTTTACACGCATTCGCACGCTGACCATATTCTGGGTCTCGATGACCTGCGTCCGCTCAGCTTTCATCACCCGAACGGGCACATTCCTCTTTACGCCGACGATTTCTCAGCGAGCATCATCGAAAAGGTCTTCGACTATACCTTTTCTCCTGAGTCGACATATCCAACGCGAGCGCGAGTAAAGATGAACCGTCTGGAGGGGACCAAATCCGTCGAGGTTCAGGGAGTGACGTTCCAGCGCGTGCCTCTGATCCATGGCGAACAGGAAGCTGCGGGCTTTCGCTTCGGCAACGCCGCTTACCTCACAGACATGAACCGCATTCCGGACGTGAGTCTACCGCTGCTTCAGGGATTGGACATTGTCATTATGGATGCGCTCCGCAAAAAGCCGCACCCCAGTCACGCAAATATTGAGGAGGCCCTGCACTGGATTGAGGTCCTGCAACCCCGGCGCGCGTGGTTCACGCACATCTCGCATGATCTTCACCACGCCGAAACAGAAAATGAGCTTCCTCCGCACGTCCGCCTCGCTTATGACAGACTTCGCATTCCATTTGAGCTATAGCCATGCAGGTCTTTCGTTCGCTTTCTCAAGTTCCCGCCAGCTACGGCCCCACGGTCATTGCCATCGGCAATTTTGATGGAGTACATTGCGGCCATCGCTGGATTATCGAGCACGTCCGCCAGCGTTCGAGCCAGCTCAGCGCCAGATGTATCGCCGTAACGTTTGATCCGCACCCCGTGCGCGTCCTGCGCCCTGAAGTTGCACCGCGCCTGATTACTCCCATGCCCGAGCGCCTGCGGCTGCTGGCACAGACAGGCCTCGACGCCACCGTGGTATTGCCCTTTACGGAGGAGTTCTCCCATCTTTCCGCCGAAGCCTTCGCCCAAAACGTGCTCCACGATGCTCTGCATGCCGTGGAGGTCCACGAGGGCGATAACTTTCGCTTCGGTCATCAGGCGCAGGCCGGCATTGCAGAGCTGGCCGAATTCGGCAAGCATCTGGGCTTCGCCGTCATTGCTCACCACACCCGTATCGTGCGCGGATTTCCTGTTTCCAGCAGTAAGGTCCGCGAGCTGATCACGTCCGGAAGCCTGACCGCGGCACGCGCACTGCTCGGGCGGCCTTTTTCCATCCGCTCCACTCCTGCACGTGGACGCGGCATCGGCTCTAAGCTAACGGTGCCAACCATCAATCTTGCCCCGTATTCGGAACTGCTCCCGGCCAACGGCGTCTATATCACTCGCATGAAAATCGGCGATGTAGCAGCCTTCGATTCCGTAACAAACATCGGCAATCGCCCAACCTTCGGTGAAGGTTCCTTCGCCGTAGAAACCCATCTGCTGAACTTCAGCCCGATAGACCTTTCAAAAACAACACCGCTTGAGCTCACCTTCCTGCGCCGCATCCGATCTGAAATGCGCTTCCCCTCGCCCGAAGCGCTAAAGGAGCAAATCCTGCGCGACGTGAAGCAAGCGCAACGCTATTTCCGCCTGGTGAGAGCAATCACGAAACTGTAACTACAATTTTGTCTTTGTCGGGCTGATCATTCGAGGACACAAACAGAGAAAGGTTTCAGTACCTGCAAATTCCCGCTTGCCAACTCTCCCTTCTTGTCAGTAATCTCGATTTTCTTTCAGAACTGCGCTGTTCTTTGCCCCCAAGGAGGACTGCATGATAAGCAAACTGCTGACTGGCCTTCTCACTGCATTCCTTTTCTGCTCACTGCTTTCAAGCGCCCAGCAAACAGATGTCCAGCGCTTCGATCTCTACTCTGGATTTACCTTCTTAAACTCGCCAAGCCTCAACCTGGCCGAGCACGGCTATCACTTCCAGGCGGGATATAACGCCACCCGCATGTTGACCGTTGGGTTTGACTACTCCATAGTCACAGGACACAACTCGCTCACCGCTAACCTGCTCACTGATTCTCTGCAACTCCAGATCACAACGGCACTCAAGGACCTGGCGCTCGAGGGCCTGCTTCCTCCCGGCTATCAACTCTCCGTGCCTACTGACTCCACTACCCAGACATTCGCTGCAGGAACACAATTCAATTGCCGGCACTTCGTCCCAGTCACCTTGTTTGTGCGTCCTGACATCGGTGCCATTCGCGAAGTGGCCACTCCGCATCCGCGTGATCCCATTGCCGCACTCATCGTCTCCCAGCTCGCGCCCTCAGGACATAAAATCAGCTGGGCCAGCTTCTACGGCTTCGGTGGTGGCTTCGACTGGAACGCCACCCGGCACATTGTTCTACGTCTGCAGGCAGACCAGGTCTACAACCATCTGTTCAACGATCTCCTCAAGGACAGCCGCTGGAGCACGCGCGCTTCCATCGGACTCGCCTACCGTTTTGGCAGAAGCATTCCAGAAGCGAAGTCCACGCAGCCCAAACCATAAAGCAAGACGCGGTGGTAGTCTCAAAACAGGCAGTACTCTATGTCGCGCCCTTTGCTTTCCATTGCGCTCGCCCTGTTCTCCTTTGCCTCGCTTTCGGCGCAAAAGGCCGCGCCTTCTTCTCAGCAGTCTCCCATTCTGCCCTCTGATTTCGCAGGATGGCACCAGTCCGCACCAGCACAGCAAAGCACAGCAGCCGAGGCCGCCGACCAAGCAAATGTCGCGGTCCTGCGCGAGTATGGGTTTGCTGAGTTTGCCTCCGCCAACTATGTTCAACCGGACAACAAGTTGAACGTCCGCGCCATCCGCTTTCAGGATGCTACCGGCGCCTATGGAGCATTCACGTTTTATCGTCGTCCTGGGATGCGCAAAGAGGACATTGGCAGCGAGGGCGCATTCGACGGTTCGCATGTGCTCTTCTGGAAAGGCGCAACCCTGGTAGATGCCACCTTCGATCACATCACCGCCATGTCCGCTGCGCAGTTGCGCGAGCTGGCACAGGACCTGCCCAGCATCTCCGGCCCCAGTTCCATCGCTCCGCCGCTTCCGGGCTACCTCCCACCCGCATCGCTCGATGCCAGCAGCGTCCGCTATGCCGTCGGCACCGAGTCTTACCGCCAGGGCGGAGGCGTACTTCCTCCGGACGAATTAGCTTTCGATCGCGACGCTGAGGCAGTCACTGCGCACTATTCCACCACACACGGTAACGGCACCCTTACGCTGCTGATGTATCCGACACCGCAGATCGCCATCAATCGCGCCAGGGTGCTCACTGATTTCCTGAACGCAGGCGGCAACTCACAATGGCCGCAGCCGCTCACTGACAGCCTGAAAGAGAGTCTTCAGGTCCGCCGCAGCGGACCCATCGTCGCCGTGACCAGCGGAAATTTTTCTGCAAGCGAAGCGCACAAGCTTCTCGAAGGAGTCAATTACCGCGCTGACATCACCGTAGAAAGCCCGCAAGGCTATGTCAGCGAATCATCGAAGACAGCACGCTTGCTTCTGGGCATCGCCGCATTAACAGGAATCATCGGCGGCACAGCTGTCATCCTCGGATTCTTTTTCGGTGGAGCCCGCGCGCTGGTGCGACGCATGAGAGGCAAACCGGCGTCTTCCCTCAGCGACGATCAGTTCATCCGGCTCAAATTGAAGTGACCCCAGATCGCACACTGCACAAAACCTGGTGCAATGTGTGTCTAACCCACACATAAAAAAGGCCATGCATGAAACAAGGCATATGTTTGGAGAACAAAAGGCGAACGCGGACCCTGACTCCCTATTAAAAATTCCTCAATCTAAATGATTGATTAAAAAATGATTTACACCTTTCTGGGATTTTGCCTTGACACCCCTCCGGCGTGCCCATAGTATTTCGCCAGAAAGTTCTGATGGTTTTGCCTCCGTTGGAACTATTCTCCCTAAACGAAAGAAGCCGCCCTGTTGCCGGGTGGCTTCTTTCATTTCGCCCCTTGTTTCCGCTATCGGTACGCATCGGGCCTGGGTGCTGGTAGGCTTGGTTCTTGCAGAATTTTCGAGCACGCCAGCGCTGCCGTAATTTTGCGCCTTCAACGCTTTACAATCATTCTTTCTGGAGAACCATGTTCACACGCCGCGAATTTGCCAAGGGACTCGCCTCCACCACAGCCGGAATTGCCGTTGCTACAACTGCGAAGAGCTATTCGCAGATTGTCGGGGCAAACGAGCGCATCAATTTCGCCGTCGCCGGTCTGAACAGCCGCGCCTATGCGCATTTTGACGGACTGCATGCAAACCGCGACACAGCGCGCATTACGCATGTGGCCGATGTGGACAAGAACATCCTGGCGAAGTACGCGGGCTTTGTGGAAAAGGTCACCGGCTCCGCCCCACAGGCCGACCAGGACTTTCGCAAGACCCTCGAATCAAAAGACGTGGACGCGCTCACCATTGCCACGCCCGACCACTGGCATACGCCTATGGCGATCCTTGCCCTCGAAGCCGGCAAGCATGTGTACGTGGAAAAGCCGTGCAGCCACAACGTGCATGAGTGCGAGCTGCTGGTTGCGGCGCAGAAGAAATACAACAAGCTGGTGCAGATGGGCAACCAGCAGCGCTCTTCACCGCACACCATCGAGATTGTCCAGAAAATCCACTCCGGCCTCATCGGTCGCGCTTACTTCGCTAAGGCCTGGTATAGCAACACCCGGAAATCCATGGGCACAGGTAAAGTGGTGCCTGTCCCGCCCAACCTCGACTGGGACCTGTGGCAAGGCCCTGCTCCGCGCCGCCCATATAAGGACAACATTCACCCCTACAACTGGCACTGGCTCCGCATTTATGGCACAGGCGAGGCGTTGAATAACGGAACGCACGAAGTTGACGTATGTCGCTGGGCGCTCGATGCAAAATGGCCCGAGCGTATCACCTCTTCCGGAGGCCGCTACCAGTTCAAAGATGACTGGCAGTTCTACGACACGCTCGTCACCAGCTTTGAGTATGGCGACAAGATGATTTCCTGGGAGAACATGTCCTGCAACGGAATGCCGCTTTACGATCGGGACCGCGGCTCAGCGATTCACGGCACCGAGGGCACAGTCATCGTGGACCGAGACGGATATGAAGTCCGCGATCTGCATGGCAAGCTCATCGACCAGTATCGCGTCCCCAAAGCAGGCAAAACATCGAGCGCAGACCTTGTCGGCAGCGATTCAATGACCCAGCTGCACTTCAAGAACCTGATGGATGGCATCCGTACCGCAGCGAAGCTCGATTCACCAATCGAAGACGCCAGCATCTCGGTCGGCATTCTGCTCATGTCCAACATCGCCTGGGAACTGCAGCGCGAACTGAAGCTTGATCCTGCAACCAGCGCCTTTGTCGGCGACGAAGAGGCAACGAAACTGCGCCGCCGCACTTATGAGAAGGGCTGGGAACCGCGCGTCTGAAGGCCCTGTGGTCCGTCCATTACAATTTCACTGGATGACTGGTGTACGCATCGACAAATGGTTGTGGGCTGCGCGATTCTTCAAGACCCGCGCGCTTGCCTCACGGGCGTGTGAGCTGGGCCGGATCAGTGCGAATGGCCAGCCAGCCAAACCGGCACGTGAAGTGCGTATGGGCGACCTGCTGCAAATCAAGAACGACAGTGGTGAGTTCCAGGTCGAAGTTCTGCAATTGAGCGAGGTGCGCGGCCCGGCTTCCGCCGCTCAGACGCTTTACAAGGAGACAGAGGCCAGCCGCGAGCTTCGCCAGAAGCTCGCCGAGGAACGAAGGGCGATGCCTCAATTCGATTTTCTTGAAGGAAGGCCCTCCAAACGCGATCGTAGACAGCTGGCGCGGCTCCGAGGGCGTTAGGAGCCCCCCTACTTTACCTTTAAAGCCTTGATTTAATGTGAGTTGAAGGTCATTTGGTGCGCCGGCATCTGGTTCAGAGTTTGGTCTTTCTCCCCCTTTCGTTTTGCGAAAGGGTGGGGGCACCCGGATTGTTCCTAGCCTCTGAGAGTTGGTTCTTCCACCCTTTGCAGAGCAAAGGGTGGAAAGATCAGGCGGCTTTGCTGGGGGTGCGGTTGCGGTTATGCAGTCCGCGGGCCTGGGTCAGGGCCATACTGGTGAGATAGACCGGAACCGGGGTGGCGATGGCCACCAGAATCCAGGCGAGGATCGAGACCAGCAGACCGAAGACGGCTGCGGCCTGCAGGGTGAGCACCACATCCATCTGATGGAGGTGCAGGTTGACCACTGCCCAGTTGCGCAGCGGTTCAATGCGATGGATGACGGCAAGCGCCAGCAGGAAGGCGAGAGAGGAGACAGTGGCCAAGCCAATGAGCACGACGTCCACGGTGCGGTGCAGGCGCTGGCGGGAGCGGCAATGCTGGCATTCAGCCAGATGCTGTTCGTAATCGGTGCGCATCTCAGGGGAAATCCCGGAGATGTCATATCTCCAACTGGATAATATGTCGCCAACCACTGGATCAGTGCAGGATGTCATATTGCTTTTCTCCGCTTCAATTCGGTTTGCTGGCGATCACGCCTTTAGAATCCGCTGCGTGATGTTTCCAAAAAACAAACAATAGAGCCGCGGGTAACTCCCCTTAGTATAAAACGACTTCCGTCTACAGAAGAATAGGCCCTATTGCCGTACTTTGTTCAGCCAGCACTAACTTGTTTCTCAGCAATCTCATACGATCCCGCAAGGCATGCTCTGCTGAGAGCCGCGCAAGTTCGGGAAGGTTGTTGCTTTCCGATAAATGCGCCAACACTATATAAGACGCATTTCCGTCGTAATGCGATTCCAGGAAACTGGCGGCGGCGTCATTTGACAGGTGACCGACGCGGGACATGACCCGCTGTTTGACGGACCAGGGATAGGGGCCATCGCGCAGCATTTCGAGGTCATGGTTCGATTCCAGCATAAGAACATCACAGCCGCGCAACTGCAAACTGACGTTGGGCGGCATGTAACCCAGGTCCGTGGCAATACCGATGCGGACCCCCTCGGCCTGGAAGACGAACCCGACGGGATCAATGGCGTCATGCGGAATGGTGAAGGCGCTGATGGTGATGTCGCCGATGGAGAACTGGCTGCCGGCGCGGAAATATTCAACGGCGGGCAGGGCGCAGGGGTCGGCCTCCTGCTTCTCTTCTGATTTGAGTTCCTCTTCTTCGACGGCGCATTCGGCGAGTTGCTGCTCGCGATAGAAAGGATTGGCCATCTCCGGAGCGGGCTCGGCGCCTTGCGCTTCGGCTTCGGCCTTCTTCTTCTCTGCTTCCTGCCTGCGCTGCTCCAGCCATTCAGCATAGGTGAGGCGCTTGCGGGGAGTCATCCAGCGCATCCAGGCGCGATGCGTGGCCTCGGTAAAGTAGACGGGGATTCCCAGCTTGCGTGCGGTAACAGAAAGCCCCTGCACGTGGTCCTGATGCTCGTGGGTGATGAGGACGGCATCAAGTGTGGTGGGGTCTTCGTTGACTGACCTCATGCGCTTGAACAGCTCGCGGCAGGAAAGGCCGGCGTCCACGAGAATGCGTGTTTTTGAGGTAGAGACAATGGTGCTGTTGCCTTTCGAACCGCTGGCAAGCACCGTCATCCGAACCATGCTGTTCAGGATACTGCGAATGTGTGTGGAAGACGCGTCGGAAATGGGAGGAGGAACCAGGTTAGGTCACGGGTGACACCAAATGTGGCGCTGAAGCCTCTTTGGAGCGCGCTTTGTGCGAACTAGTTCGGCCCACGTTTGATTCGCGAACGCGGGGTCACCCGTCTTGGGCGAGAGATTTTTGCAACGGTGACGGGTGGAAACTCACTATCTGGTGTCTGCACCTTCAGCCAGGACTTTTCCCGAGCATCCAGCGAGGAAATTCTGCATCTAAGTTTGTCTAAGGTGGTTTGCGCGTCACCTTGGGTTGTAGGCGGGATTTGCATGATTGAGGCAGACCCCGTATTGTGTTTACTTAAACTGAACAGAAGCATTTGCCTTCGGGCATTTGGCATGAGTTTTTTAACGCAGTAAAAATCTTAAAGATAAAAGCACAGGAGATCGGCACATGGACAACAAGCCGGCACAAAATATTCAGGACACATTTCTCAATACGGTCCGGAAAGATAAAACCCCCATCACCATCTACCTTGTAAGCGGAGTAAAGCTTACAGGCCGGATTCGCTCTTTTGATAAGTATTCAGTGCTTCTGGAAAATAACAACCAGGAACAGCTTATCTTCAAGCATGCCATTTCGACGGTGGTAAGCTCGCGGTCTGTGCTGCATACGGAGCACAAGGTACCGTCGTCGCATACCACGGCGCAGTCCACTGTGAGCAACAGTGTTCCAGCGACGGAACAGCAGAGCGCATAACCGGAAACAGTATTTCGTGGATGGACTTCATCGCACAGAAGACCGCGCTCTTTTGGTAGCGGTGGAGTTCTCCGCGCGAAAATTGCCTTTGCCGCCCTCTGCCTTAGTGGCGCGGGAGACACAGAAGCTGTCTTCCAGCGCGGCAAATGCAGAATTGCATCCAGCACCCCCTGCGCACGAAGAAGACATTTTCAGCGAATTTCGCGACCTGGTGGTGAGCGCCGGGGCGGAGATCGCCGGAGAGATCGTGCAGCGGCGTCCTCGTCCTGATCCAGCAACGCTGATTGGCAGCGGCAAGGTGGAAGAGCTGGCTGGCGTAGCTGCTTCCACAGGCGCAAATGTGGTGCTGTTTGATCACGACCTGACCCCTACCCAGCTGCGAAACCTGGAAGCGGCACTTCCCTGTCGCGTTCTGGACCGAACGCAGCTTATTCTCGACATTTTTGCCCGCCACGCACGCACCCGTGAAGGCCAGCTGCAGGTGGAGCTGGCGCAGCTTGAATACATGCTGCCGCGACTGGCTGGGCGGGGAAAGGCGATGTCGCAACTGGGCGGCGGCATCGGGACGCGCGGGCCGGGCGAAACGCAGCTTGAGACTGACCGGCGGAAGATTCAACGACGTCTTGTACATCTGAGGCATGAACTTGAGGCGGTGCGGCGGGTACGCAGCCAGCAGCGGCAGCGACGCGAGGCAGTCCCGGTGCCGACGGTAGCGCTGGTTGGCTATACCAACGCGGGCAAGAGCACGCTTTTTAATGCGCTTACAAGAGCAGGGGTGCTCGAGTCGGCACGCATGTTTGCGACGCTCGATCCCAAGCTGAAGGCGATCCTGCTGCCATCGCGCAGGAAGATTCTGCTGTCGGACACAGTGGGATTTATTCAGGACCTGCCGCATACGCTGGTGACGTCCTTTCGAGCAACCCTGGAAGAGGTGCAGAAGGCCGAGGTCCTGCTGCATGTGCGCGACGCTTCCAGCCGGGTGAAGGACGAGCAGAAGGCGGAAGTTGAAAAGGTGCTGGCTGAGCTCGATGTTTTGAAGAAGCCACGGATTGAAGTCATGAACAAAATAGACCTGCTGACTGAGCATGAGCGGGAGATGCTGCTGAACCATGGCGCGGTACTGGTGTCAGCAAAATTTGAAACCGGCCTGAATGCGCTGCTCGAGCGCGTGGATGAAGCCCTGGTCGGCGATCCGGTGATGGAGCAGACGTTTGAGATTCCGCAGTCGCGGGGGGATGTTCTGGCTGCGCTGGGTGCCGGGAGCCTGCTGCGCGAGCGGGAGTTTCGCGGGAACCTGGTGCGGATGACGGTGGCCGGGCCTGCGTCGCTGCTGGGCCGGTACCGGGAATTTCGGGTGAATGCAAGAACGGGCCGAACAAGTGGGAGCGGTGGAGATTCCCAAATATCCAGCCCGTCGGACCCTGAACCGGGTCATAGGTGATATGTCCAGTCTACGCCCAGGCAGGGGCGAGTCAAGGAGATTCTGATGCGGAAGGATTTCTCGAAATAAATCAATCAGCTGATTGACTCTGATCAAATGATTGATTAACATCCTCCAATGGATGAGTCGCAGATACCCGAATGGTGCAAGCACTGGCTAGAACCCAGGGACGACCACAGCAGGAAGCGGCTTCTGCTGCTGCGGGCGGCCTTTGATGCAGTGGCCGAGAGCGGATTTGAGGGATTGCGCACGCGGGCGGTGGCGTCGCTGGCCGGGGTCAATGTGGCCACGTTGCACTACTACTTCCCTACCAAACAGGACCTGATCCAGGGACTGGCGCAGTATCTTCAGGCAAAGTTTATTGTGGTGCACGGGCCGAAGCCCGCTCCTTCGGGATTTCCGGCGCTGGACCGGCTGCGGCAGGAGTTCTCGGACTCGCGGTATTACTTTGCCTGCGAGCCACGCCTGTTACTGGTGAACCTTGAGCTGGGAGTGCGGGGCAAGCGCGATCCGGAGGTGCAGCGCGTGATGGAAGAGATGCACTTCCATTGGAGGCAGGGGCTGGAAGAGATGATCCAGGAAGGAATCGCAAGCGGCGTTTTCCGGAATGACATTGCTCGGCAGGAGATGCTTTCGCTGCTGATAACGCTGCTATCGGGGATTGTGATTGCGGGCGGAGACAGGATCGGAGAACTGGAGCGGGTGACGGAGGCGTGGATCTTGTCAGACAAGGTGAAGAAGCGGCTGGCGCGGCAGAGAGAGCCGAAATGACGGTGCTGGTGGTTTTGATCGCGAAAACTGATTTGAGATTGTCTTCTTAGATTCACCCGGGGGAAATTCATCCATCCACAGCAGGTTGCACGTTATAGTAGACGTGGCGACTCTCACGACTCGGCTCGGGCGTGGCGAAAATCGGTTCTTATCAAGACGGCCCCACGGTTACGGAACAGGAACAGCTGGACGAGTTTCTGCGTCCTGCGGTGAAGGTCCGGACGCGTCCTCTGCCGTACCGTCCTCATATAGACGATGACGGCACGGTAGAAGACGAGGTGTTCCTGCGCGCGCGCAAACGTGTTCCTGTGCGCAAGGGCCTGCTGCCTCCTTTCCTCACCAGGACGGTTCCAGGACGTGTGCTGCTGGGCTTCTCAGCAGTGCTGGTGGTGGTCCTGGTGTGGATGGCAGTAATGGCGGTCGAGAATTTTCTGAACCATGACCCGCATTTCCGGATTGAGTCGGCCTCAAATATTCAGATTGATGGCAACAGCCAGCTGACGCGGCCTGAGCTGCTCTCGGTGTTCGGGGCAGACATCGGACGCAACCTTTTCTATGTGCCGCTGACGCAGCGGCGGGAGCAGCTGGAGCAGCTTCCGTGGGTGGCGCATGCCACGGTGATGCGGATTCTGCCAAACCAGCTCCGCGTCTCAATTGTGGAGCGCGTACCGGTGGCCTTTGCCCGCGTCGGCAACCAGATCAAGCTGGTGGATGGGGACGGCGTGCTGCTGGACATGGCCCCGGCTGCCCTTGCGGCAAAGCACTACTCTTTTCCGGTGGTGACGGGCATTGACCCGCAGGACCCGCTTTCAGTGCGGCGCCCGCGGATGAAGCTCTACCAGAAGTTTATGAACGACATTGACACCGGAAGCGAGAAGGTGTCACAGCAACTGAGCGAAATTGATATCTCTGACCCGGAGGATGTGCAGGGGCTGGTTTCGGCCAATGGATCAGACATTCTGCTGCACTTTGGTCAGGACAATTTTCTGAACCGCTGGAATGAATACAAGGAGCACCTGGCGGAGTGGAAGCAGCAGTATCCCAATCTTGCCTCAGTAGACCTGCGCTATGACCGGCAGGTGGTGCTGAATATGTCAAAGACTGCGGAGACGAACCATCCGGCACAAGTGCCGGATGCGGCCCCTGTTCCGCAGCAGCAACTGGCAACGAAAGTGGCAAAAGCAAAGGCGCGGGCGGCCGCCCATCCCCACAGGAAGAGAGCATGAGCCAGAAGACAGAAGATTTGCTGACAGTGCTGGACGTGGGAAGCGCGAAGACGCGCGTACTGGTGGCCGAGCTTTATGAGGGCGCGCTGCGTTACCGTGCCCATGGCGTCGCGGACTCAAAAGGAATGCGCAAGGGCGTGATTGCCGAACTGAAGCAGGCGACGAAATCCGTGAATGATGCGGCCATGATGGCTGAGGCAATGGCCCAGGCGACAATTGACCGCTGCGTGGTCGGAGTAGGCGGATGGCATGTGCGCGGAGTAAACAGCCGGGGCGGCATCAGCCTGGGCACGCGCATGCGCGAAATTACGCGCGAGGATGTGCGGGCAGCGGTAGACCGCGCGCGCTCGGTTTCGCTGCCGAATGACCGCGAGATTCTGCATCTGTTGCCGCAGGAGTTCATTCTGGACGAGCAGCCGGGTATCCATGACCCTGTGGGGATGATCGGGAACCGGCTGGAAGTGAACCTGCATATTTCCACGGCCTCGGCCAGTGCCCTGCAAAGCATTGTGACCTGCGCGAACAAGGCCGGGCTGGAAGCCACCGAATCTGTCTTTGAGGCGATTGCCGCGGCTGAGGCGACGATCTCTGCCGATGAGCGCGAACTGGGCGTTTGCCTGGCGGACATTGGCGCAGGCTCGACGGAGCTGGTGGTCTTTTTTGAAGGCTCGGTGGCACATACCGCGGTGATTCCGCTGGGCGGCGACCACTTTACGAATGACCTCGCGGTTGGCCTGCACGTCTCGGTCGAAGAGGCGGAGTGGATCAAGTGCAATTATGGGCATGCGGTGGTGACCTCCGTTCCTTCAGGCAATGAGATTGAGCTGTACGGAATGCCGGGGCACGGACCGAGATCGGTGCGGCAGCGCTTTGTGGCGGAGATTCTGGAGCCGCGTGCACGTGAGCTGTTTCATCTGCTGCGCGATAACCTGCGTCAGGGCGGCGTGCTCGAGGCACTGGGCGCAGGCTGCGTGCTGACTGGGGGCGGTGCGCGCCTTCCGGGACTTCTGGACACAGCGGAAAGCCTTTTGCGGACGCCCGCGCGCGTAGGTACTCCGGTGGCGCTTTCAAGAATGCCGGAAGAGCTGGTGGCGCCCGAGTATGCCGTGCTGACAGGAATGCTTTTGTATGCCCACCGCACCAGCGTGACCCGTGCGGCGGAAGACCAGGGACTGCGCGCCAAGCTGCGCGCCATATTTGCAGGAAGCGTGTAGGAGATACTTTCAGGAAGGCGAATTCCCTCAGGGGCAACACCCCCGTGGAGAAACGTACAAACGCACGGCTGAAGCTGTGCCCTTACAGAACGGTTGATTGCAGGGGCGCGGGGTCTCTGCATAACTAAAGAGTTGCACCAAGTATCCAGGAGCCAATGCCCATGAATCCGTCAGAAGAAATCCGTATCCACTATCACGAACAGGTGCCGCGCGGTGCGAAAATCAAGGTCATCGGCGTGGGCGGCGGTGGAGGCAATGCAGTAAATCGCATGATTGCCGCCCGCGTGGAAGGCGTGGAATTTATTGTTGCCAACACTGATGCGCAGGCGCTGCAGCTTTCGCATGCTCCGGTGAAATTACAGCTTGGCCTGAAGCTGACAAGCGGCCTGGGTGCGGGCGCCAATCCGGACGTGGGGCGGCGGGCTGCGCTTGAGGACTCGGAAAAGATCATTGAGGCGCTGGAAGGCGCGGACATGGTCTTTGTAACTGCCGGCATGGGCGGCGGAACCGGTACGGGCGCGGCCCCGGTCATTGCTTCACTGGCGAGCGAAATGGGTGCGCTGACGGTTGCCGTCATCACGCGGCCCTTTGGCTTTGAAGGCAAGCGCCGCATGATGCAGGCCGAGCGCGGCATGGAAGAGCTGCTGGAGTCGGTGGACACGATGATCGTAATCCCCAATGAAAAGCTGCTGGCGGTGGCAAAAGATGCGGGCTTCTTCGAGTCCTTCCGCATTGCAGATGATGTGTTGCGCCAAGGCGTGCAGGGCATCTCGGACATCATCACGATTCCGGGCATCATTAACCGTGACTTTGCCGATGTAAAGACCACCATGGCGGGCATGGGCTATGCGGTGATGGGCACGGCGATTGGCAAGGGTGAAAATCGCGCTCTCCAGGCGGCGCAGGCGGCGATGTCTTCTCCGCTGCTGGAGGCCGGCGCCATTGACGGGGCCAAGGGCATCCTGATCAACATTACCGGCTCAAGCTCGCTGAAGCTGAGCGAGGTGAATGAGGCATCGACACTGATCCAGAACGCAGCGCACGAAGACGCGAACATCATCTTTGGTGCGGTGCTCGATGAGAACATGGGCGACGAGGTGAAGATCACGGTCATCGCCACCGGCTTTAAACAGGAGATGGCCGAGCGGCGGGAGCGCATGCTGAACGTGGCACTGCGCGAGCCGATGGCCTCCCGCATGCAAGTGGAACCCGTAGCACAGGGTACTCCGCGCTTTATGAGCGAGGAAGAGGAGCCTGAAATATGGCGTCCGGCAATTCCGGTCAACACACCAGCTCCGGCGCCTGTTCCCGTCGCCGTGCCTGAGCCGGAACCAGGGCCGGTGACGGTGGCAGTAGCCGAGCCGGTGGCCCAGCCCGCGACTGTGTTCCACCAGGTGCAGCCGGAAGAGCACAGCGATGAACTGGACATTCCTGCATTTATGCGGCGCGGGGGCTTGTAAATCGCTTTCAGATGGGTATATTGAAGATATTCGACGGACATATTACTCATCTGAAAGCCATTCATAAGGAATAATGATGAAGGGCATCTTTCCTGGCTGGAGCGTGTCAGCATCCATAGAAAGTAGCCCCCATCTCAGAGTGGGAAAGCGTGCCCATTCTTGGACTATGACCGGAAAATGTTGTCACAAGTGAAGTTCCAGGCTGGTTTTCAACTTGTACGATGCAGTTGCAGGTGCTGGATCTGGGGTGAATACGGAATGAAACGCATCGCATACCTTCTGTTGCTGGGACTGGTCGCTCTCCCTGTCTCTCTGATGGCGGGCAGCACGTCTACGGCCCGCCACAGTTCACGCCGCTCCCATGTTGTCGAGTCCTCGCGGGCACGGCAGCGGATGACGCATCTGCAACATACACGACGCGTTGCGCACCTGGAAACAGCTTCGATCACTGTGCGGCATGGGCGCGTGCGCCGCGCCAGCCTGCGTGTCCGGCACCGGTACTGCGAGCGATTTACCGGCAACTCCTTTGCGGACCTGGATGAAATCACGTCGGGGGACCTGACCGGCGGCGAAGACCCGGTGGTCCGCCAGGCCGCAGTGGACGCACTGGGCAATATGAACGGCACGGTCGTCGCGATTGACCCCAGCAACGGGCGCATTCTGGCAATGGTGAACCAGAAGCTGGCGCTCTCAAGTGGCGCTGAGCCCTGCTCCACCATTAAGGTTTCTGTCGCGCTGGCGGCGCTTTCTGAAGGCATCATCACGAAGGACACCCCGGTGAATCTGGGCAGGCATTACAGCATGAACCTGACCGAAGCGCTGGCCCACTCCAATAACCTCTATTTCGAAACGCTGGGCCGACGGCTTGGCTTTGAGCGCGTGCGCCATTACGCCACCGAATTCGGGCTGGGCGAGCTGGCCGGTTACAACATTCCCGGAGAGCACCTGGGTACGTATCCCGACGAGCCGATTCCTGACAGTGAAGGCGGCGTGGGCCGCATGTGCTCTTTCGGCGAAGGCGTTTCCATGACCCCATTGCAACTTGGGGCCCTGGTGGCGGCCATTGCGAACGGCGGAACGCTGTACTATCTCCAGCACCCAACGACACCAGAGGACGTGCTGAACTTCCAGCCGCGGGTGAAGCGCACACTGGATATTTCGAAGATCCTCCCTGAAATTCAGGACGGAATGCACGCGGCAGTGGAATATGGCACTGCCCGTTCGCTGCGGGCCAACTTCAATCAGTTCCCCATCCTGGGAAAAACCGGGACCTGCTCGAACAACGGCACGCGTTATGGCTGGTTCGCTTCCTATGCCGACACTCAGTACGGGCGCATCGTCACAGTGTTCTTCCTCGAAGGTGGACGGCCTACTTTCGGCCCCAAAGCGGCGGAGCTGACCGGTGTGTTCTACCGCAATCTGTGGGACAAGAACTACTTTGCCAGCAAGCCTGCTACGGAGACGGCATCGGCAAAACCAGCCATGGCAGGATCCGCACAGTAGGCTTACCCCCAGTCCTTATACCAAGCGGATTGGCCCCGGATAACGCGCCATTACGCCGTCGTTTGTGAGCAGAGTGATGCCTTCGACGTTGGCCTGAGCGACCAGCATCCGGTCAAGCGGATCTTTGTGGATGGGCGGAAGTGAATGTTATAAGTCTTCACTCAATTACTTAGTTTATCTGGCTTAGTTGAGAGAACCACAGAAAGTATCTCGTGCGACTTCAGCATCCAACTCACCTGTTATGACGACTTTACAAGTCTATACTGGGGAGGGCGGCTGAGATGAAAATCCTGACTGCGGACGAGATGCGCGCCTGCGACCGGGCGACAGTGGAACGGTATGGTGTCTCTTCCCTTACGCTGATGGAACATGCCGGGCAGGCGGTAGCGTGTTTTGTATTGCGGGAGTTCGCAGAGGCAAAGCGCATTACTGTTCTTTGCGGCAAGGGCAACAACGGCGGTGATGGATTTGTTGCTGCGCGCGCACTGCGCCAGGCTGGACGCGAGGTTCGTGTGCTGCTTCTTGGCTTCGCCGCCGATCTGAAGGGTGATGCCGCCGCAATGTATGAGCAGATGGAGATCGTTCCAATGCTCGCGCCGGATGAAGTCTCGCTTTCTTCTGAACCGGTCGCGGCGCTGTTGCGGGAATCCGAGCTTTTTCTGGATGCGGTTGTGGGGACTGGCTTCAAACCGCCGCTGCGTGGAGTGGCAGCCGCCCTGCGTGACCGAATCAACGCGCTGACGGCCCCAGTGGTCGCTGTGGATGTGCCGTCAGGATGGGACGCGGACTCGCGGGAATATCAGGTGGAAGGTGCGTATCGAGCGGATGCTGTTGTGACCTTCACCGCGCCGAAGCTGGCGCATGTCTGCGGGAACCTGACGAACAGTGCGTACAAACCGATTGTGGTTGCGCCGATCGGGTCGCCGGAAGAGGCGATCGAATCGAATCTGCGGCTTACATGGGCGGGAGCGTCGAAAAAGGTGGCGGAAGCCCCGCGCCCGGCAGAGAGTAATAAGGGCAAGTATGGCCACGTGCTGGTGATCGCGGGATCATATGGCAAATCAGGCGCGGCGGCCATGTCGTCCCTGGCTGCTTTGCGCGCGGGTGCCGGGTTGGTCACGGCTGCGGTGCCTCAGCCGATTCTTGAATCCGTTGCGCGGATTACGCCTGAGCTGATGACTCTTCCGCTCCGCGCTGGCGGGCATGGAGAAATCAGCAGCAGCAATCTGGATCGCGAGGCACTGCACGAACTGCTTGAAAAAAAGACAGTGCTGGCGATTGGCCCAGGACTGGGGCAACATCCTGAAACGGAGAAGTTTCTGCTGTCTCTGCTCGATGCCACAGACTTGCCAGTCATTCTCGATGCAGATGCATTGAATATGCTTGCGCGGCATCGCGAGAAGATCACGGGCGGCGGGCGCGTGATGGTGCTTACGCCGCATCCGGGCGAGATGGCGCGACTGGCAGGGTTGAGCATTCAGGAAGTGCAGGCAAACCGCGAAGCGCTGGCGCGGGACTTTGCGGCAAAGCACCAGGTGACTCTGGTTCTGAAAGGCTGGCGCACGCTGATTGCACATCCGGACAAATGTATTGCGATCAACACGACCGGGAACCCGGGCATGGCCAAAGGGGGCAGCGGAGATATCCTGACCGGCATCTTAGCGGCTATGGTGGCTCAATATCCGCAGACTGTAGCTGAAGCAGTGAACGCTGGAGTGTATCTGCATGGGCTGGCCGCGGACCTGGCAGTGCGGGAGCAGGACGAACATACACTGCTGGCCACCGATACCGTCGCACATCTTTCACGAGCTTTTCGCTTTCGCGCGGAAGACAAAGGCGGTTATCTTTGGATACAAGGATTGCCGCAATGACCCAGGCTACAGGAACCCGCGTCCACGAATTCGAGACCAGCAGCGCCGCAGATACGATTCGTGTCGGCCGCGAGATTGTGAAGCTGCTTGCACCGCCAAAGTTCCTCATTCTGAAAGGCGACCTGGGGGCCGGCAAGACGACGCTCGTGAAAGGCATTGCTGAAGCGCTCGATGCCGCCGAGCCAGACGAGGTCACCAGCCCGACATTTACGCTGATCCACGAGTATGAAGGTACTCGACACGAAGGCGGCAAGGATGAGCCTGTGATGCTCTATCACCTGGACCTTTACCGTATCGAACAGGAGCGGCAGCTCGATACGCTTGGACTGGATGAAATATCCACACCCGACAGCATTGTACTTGTCGAATGGGGTGACAAGTTCCCTTCTGTGGTGAAACGCGCCAATGGCGAGATTGTGATGAAGACCACGGGCGGCGATTCGCGCAAGATCACGGTCGCGCTGCGAGATTAGTGTACTGTCCCGCTACACCGAAAGCCTTGTGCCAGATGGATCTTCCACCCTTTCGTTTTATGAAAGGGTGGAGGAGTTATTTAGCGTTTATTCGACAGCGTAGAGTACAGAGGCGTGCGGGGCGAGAGAGACTTTCAGGCCGGAGGCTGAGCCGCTGTCCTTTTTGAGCCACAGGTCGCGGACCTTATAACTGGCCTTGGGCAGGCCGAGTTCTTTCCAGGAATGCGAGACCTGCTGCGGCTGGTCGCTGATATTGAAGACGGCGACGTACTGCTTTCCGGCGGCGCCCTTTGCGGTCCAGATGACTGTGGTCGAGGTCTGGACAACGGGCTTGTTGTCCCGCGAGTGCTGGTCTACGGCAATGACTTCAGGATTGGTCAGCAGAGATTCGGTGGCGCTGTCCATTTTGGTGAGGTTGGCACCGAGCACCAGCGGGGAGCGCGCGATGGACCATAGCGTGAGCAGGGTCCTGGCTTCATCGGAAGTGAAGCTGGATTGGCGCGGCTTTCCCCATCCCGGGATGGGACCGATGTAGCCGAGAGGCAGCATGTCTGCGTCTGGCCAGTGGCCCGGCCCGATGTGCGGCGACCAGGAGGCGAGAAGCTGAAACAGGTCGAGGAGGGGCTGGGGTGTCCACTCTTCGCCTTCCTGCTTTTTCCAGATGTCCCAGAAGTCATTGGAGATGCGCCACATCTGTGCGTGCTTGCGGACGTCGGAGGCCTCAGAGGGCGGAGTGGGGCCAGGCGAGAGGCTGAGCACGATGGCGCGGCCACTATTTTTAAGCCCAGCGCTGACCATGCGGATTTCGTCGGCTTTATAGGGCGATGAGATGCAGTCCACCTTGATGAAGTCAAGACCCCAGCCCGCATATAGCTTCGCGATGGAGTTGTAGTAGGCCTGTCCTGCGGCGTTGTCTTTTATGCCGTAGTTGTCGGGGTTCCAGGCGCAGGTATCGGCCTTGTCGGCGGCATCAGCGGCGTGGAACTTGGATCCGGCGATGGGAAGGTTTTTGTCTACGGCCTGTTTGGGAATTCCGCGGATGATATGGACGCCGATCCTGAGACCGAGTGAATGCACATAGTTGGCGAGCGGCTTGAATCCAGCTCCGCTGACAGAAGACGGAAAGCGATTAGGCGCAGGGATGTAGCGGCCGTACTGATCGAGCGTGTAGCCCTGGTCGGCGCCTTTGGTTGCGGCCTTTTCAGGATGCTGCAGATACCAGCCTTCATCAATGACGACATATTTCCAGCCGTACTGTTTGAGGTGCTGATTGAGCCAATCGGTGTTGGCTTTGAACTGATCTTCAGTGATGGTGAGGCCGTAGGAGTCCCAGCTGTTCCAGCCCATGGGCGGAGTGGGAGCGAGCAGAGGAGTTTTTGTCTGAGCGTGCAGGAGCAGAGAAGCGCTGAGAAGGACGAGCGAGAAAAGCGATACGCGTTCCATGAATCCCCTTGAAGAGAACGTTTTCTATGCAGGAGAAGCATATCGCTTAAAGCCATTCAAATCACTACCGATTCGTGATACTCGCCAAAGATTTCGCGCAGGGCTGCGGCAATCTCACCGACGGTGGCATAGCTCTCTACGGCATTGAGGATGGCGGGCATGAGGTTGGCGCCGGAACGGGCGTGGTCTTTGACCTGGTTGATGGCGGATTGCCAGCGCAACGTGTCTCTGCGTTGGCGCATGGCGCGAAGGCGCTCGACTTGCCTGCGCTCCAGGGCTTCATCAATGCGCTGGATGGGAATGGGCGGTTCTTCGGCGCGCGTGAAGCGATTGACGCCGACGACAACGGCCTCGCCTGTGTCAACGGCACGCTGATAATCGTAGGCGGCGTTCTGGATTTCCTGCTGCACCCATCCCTGCTCGATGGCGCGGAGCATACCTCCGAGAGTAGCGATGCGGTCGAGATAGGCATTGACCTGCTGCTCGAGCTGATGCGTGAGTGATTCAATGTAATACGAGCCGGCGAAGGGGTCTATGGTCTGGGCGACACCGGATTCGCTGGCAATGATCTGCTGCGTGCGCAGGGCGATGCGGGCCGCTTCTTCGGTGGGAAGGGCGAGAGCTTCGTCGTACCCGTTGGTGTGCAGCGACTGCGTGCCGCCAAGCACGGCGGACAAGGCCTGGATGGCGGTGCGGACGATGTTGTTCTCAGGCTGCTGCGCTGTGAGCGTGGAACCGGCGGTCTGGGTGTGAAAGCGGAGCATCCAGGAACGCGGGTTGTTTGCGCGGAAGTGGTCGCGCATGATGTGCGCCCATACGCGGCGCGCACAGCGGAACTTTGCCACTTCTTCAAGAAAATTATTGTGCGCGTTGAAGAAGAAGGAAAGGCGTGGCGCGAACTTGTCTACATCCAGGCCTGCATCTATGGCGGCCTGGACGTAGGTCATTCCATCGGCGAGGGTGAAGGCGACTTCCTGCGCGGCGGTCGAACCGGCTTCGCGCATGTGGTAACCGGAGATGGAGATAGTGTTCCACTCGGGGACTTCCTGATTGGCCCACGCGAACATATCGGTGATGATGCGCATGGCGTGCCGGATGGGATAGATGTAGGTCCCGCGCGCGATGTATTCTTTGAGGATGTCGTTCTGCACGGTGCCGGAAAGCTTTTTCACGTCCGCACCGGCGCGGCGCGCCACGGCGACGTAGAATGCGAGCAGAATGCTGGCGGTGGCATTGATTGTCATCGAAGTGGAGATGCGGTCGAGCGGGATGCCATCGAAGAGCCGCTCCATGTCTTCGATGGAGTCAATGGCGACGCCGACTTTGCCAACTTCGCCGAGAGACATGGGATCGTCGGAGTCATAGCCAATCTGTGTGGGGAGATCGAAGGCGACGGAGAGCCCCGCGGTCCCCTGCTCCAGAAGAAATTTATAGCGACGGTTGCTTTCTTCGGCGTCGCCCATTCCGGCGTACTGACGCATGGTCCAGAGACGACCTCGGTACATTGTGGGCTGGATGCCGCGGGTGAAGGGAAATTCACCGGGAAAGCCAAGATCGCTGAGTGGATCGAAGCCGATGGATTCGAGGTCTTTGCGGGTGTAAACGGACTTCTGCTCGGCGGACATGGTGAACGAAGAAGGATAACAGGGTGCGGGGGTCAGGGCCCAGCTTAGGGGGCTCAGTGCCTGGATTTGCCGCGTTGACGCTTGCTCGCGCGGTAAAACGAGCTACCGGCAAAGTAAGCGAAGATGAGAGCAACAATGGCGTAGGTGATGAAGCGCGCGTGGCCTGGTCCGGCGGACCAGTTCTGGCGCAGCTTATATGTATTGGAGGCAAACACGAGGGCGAAAACAGAGAAGAACAGTCCGGTGATCTGAAGCCAGATGATGCCGCTGGCGTGGACGACGGGTTTCCAGATGGCCTCGCCAAATTTGCGGGCGCCGCGGGCGACAGCCTTGCCGCGGTGGGCGTACACTTGAGGCAGAGGCGCGGACTTCTGCTGATCTTTCTGGCGGGAAGCTTCGGCACGCGCGGTCTTTTGACCGGACTGCGCTGCGCGCTCCATGAGCATTCTGGAGGCCACGCGGAGGCCGATTCCGAATTTGCGGCCGACGGTGTTCGGCTCCATAAAAAAAGTTTAGCAGCCTGCTCGAATCTTCCTTGCCGGTTGCGGACATCAGAAGTAATGTAGGACTATTCCAGTGCGCCTGCGGAAACGGAGACATTCACCTTGAACGCAAACCTGCGAAAACTCGTTCAACAATTGGGGGAAGCCATACACGAAACCGTTTCGGAATCTGAGCACATTGCCGGTGTAGTGCAGGACATTCGCAGACAAGGCTTTGAAGTGCTTCTGATGCTGGAAGCAACGATTGGCCTGAATGAACTGGAACAGCAACCCGAAGGTGCTCTGGAGACATCGAATGCCCTTGATCAGCCAATAGATGGCAGCGGTGCTTTTTCCTCGCAGGACGTCCACTTTCTGCGTTCCCTGCGAATTGCGGTGCAGGACGACGAACGAGAGGAATAAGGGCTTATTGCCCTCTACCGCTGTTTTAGGTTAATAACAGCTTGTAGCGAAAACAACAGCAAAAAGGGCGTCATAAGCCGATGAAAGACACTCTGGGCGTACTTCTGGCAGGTGGGGCGGGTGAGCGCCTCTTCCCTCTGACCCGCGATCGCGCGAAACCGGCCGTTCCTTTCGCCGGAAATTACCGCATTATTGATATCACGCTGTCGAACTGCATCAATTCTGATCTGCGGAAGGTCTACATTCTGACGCAGTACAAGGCCTTGTCTCTGAACCGGCATATTCGCGAAGGCTGGACCAGCGTGGTGGCGCATGAGCTCGGTGAGTTTATTGAAATTCTGCCGCCGATGCAGCGCGTAAGCCCGAACTGGTATATGGGCACAGCGGATGCCGTGTATCAAAACATTTACTCGATTGGCGCGGAGCAACCGAAGCATGTGCTGATCTTGTCGGGCGACCACATTTACAAAATGGACTACGGCAAGATGCTGCAGCAGCACCTTGATTCGGGCGCAGACGTGACGCTCGCGACGCTGCCGATTGATCCTTCTGAAGTATCGCGTTTCGGAGTGGTGGAAGTGGCGCGCTCGGGCGAGGTCATCGGCTTTCAGGAAAAGCCGAAGACGACTGAGCTGCGTTCGCCGTTCAATCCAACGATGGTGGATGCTTCGATGGGCATCTATCTGTTCAATACAGATGTGTTGCTGCCTGCGCTGATTAAGGACGCCGAAGATCCGGGATCAAAGCACGACTTTGGACACAATATTCTCCCCGGGCTGCTGGGCAAGTACAAGATGTATGCCTACAATTTTGTAGACGAGAACCAGCAGGACGCCCTGTACTGGCGCGATGTGGGCACACTGGAGGCGTATTTTGAGGCCAATATGGATGTGGCCTCCGTCTCGCCTATCTTCAATCTGTATGACAAGAACTGGCCAATGCGGACGCGTGTGCGGCAGTATCCACCGGCAAAGTTTGTTTTTGGCGAGCCGGGTCGCACGGGCATGGCGATCAATTCGATTGTATCGGCTGGATGTATTGTGTCCGGCGCGCTGGTGCGTAACAGCGTGCTGTCCCAGGATGTTCGCGTGAACTCGTATACAGAAGTGGATTCGAGCATCATCTTTTCGCATGTGAATATCGGGCGGCACTGCCGGATTCGGCGTGCGATCATTGATCGTGATGTACATATTCCGGAAGGCACGGTGATTGGCTACGACCAGAATGAAGATCGCCGTAATTATTTTGTGACGCCTTCAGGGCTGACTGTTGTCACACGGGACTATTCGTTATACGAGAACCCGGTCGCAGCCGATTTTCTCCAGCCTCTTTGATCCCACATCTCTTCAGGATATGGGGCACCTGCTTCAGGAGTGCGCGCAGGCCCGCAGTTGTTTAAGCTGGGATACGTGTCACTGAAATTCCAACTCCACTCTACGAGCGGAAATGCGCGACGTGCCACCATGACTCTGCCGCATGGGGCGGTTGAAACGCCGGTATTCATGCCGGTAGGGACGGTGGCTTCCGTCAAGGCTGTTCCACAGCATCTGCTGGAAGAACTGAATGCGCAGATCATCCTGAGCAACACCTATCATCTTTATCTTCGACCCGGTCATGAACTTGTACGGCGCATGGGGGGACTGCACCGCTTTATGAGCTGGCGCCGTTCCATTCTTACCGATTCGGGCGGGTTTCAGGTCTTCAGCCTGAATGAGCTGCGCAAGGTCACTGAGGAAGGCGTGCAATTCCGTTCACATCTGGATGGCGGGCTGCATTTCTTCTCGCCGGAGCACTCGATGGATGTGCAGATTGCGCTCGGCTCTGACATTGCCATGGCGTTTGATGAATGCACAGAATATCCGGCGGATTATGAGCGGGCGCGCAAGTCGCTGGACCTGACGCTCCGCTGGGCCGAGCGGAGCAAGCGACACTTTGATGCGCATAAGCATGAGCGTCCGTGGGGGGGACAGGGCGCAGAAAATTCGGAGCTGTACCCCAGTCTTTTTGGCATAGTGCAGGGAGGGATGTATAAAGACCTGCGGCGCGAGTCGGCGGAGCGCCTGGTAGAGATGGATTTCCCAGGCTATGCCATTGGCGGCCTGAGTGTAGGCGAACCTCGCGAGCTGACCCGCGAGATCATCGCTGAGGTCCTTCCCTTTCTGCCGAAAGATAGACCGCGCTATGTGATGGGTGTTGGCTATCCGGACGAGATTGTGAAGTACGCGGAGATGGGTGTGGACATGATGGACTGCGTGCTGCCGACACGCGCAGCACGGCATGGACTTTTGTTCACTTCGGAAGGCCGCCTCAACATTAAGAACAGGCGCTTTGCTGAAGACCAGGGGCCGGCTGATCCGGAATGCCACTGCATGGTGTGCCAGCGATACAGCCGCGCTTATTTGCGGCACCTGATGGCGTCACAGGAGCCGCTGGCGGCGGTGCTGAACACGCTGCACAACCTGGCGTACTACATGGATACGATGCGCAAGCTGCGCGAGCGGCTGGAGGCTACATCCCTTTCAGAATAGAACCGACAAGGCCGCCGACAACTCCGGTTTCCGTGGCTTCGCGGGATTGCTCTGAGGGCATGTACTGCATAAGCTGGTGCGCAAGCCGGGAGATGGGCAGGGTCTGGAGCCAGATGCGGCCGGGACCGGTGAGCGCGGCGAGAAAGATGCCATCGCCACCGAAGATCATATTGCGGATGCCGGGGACGCGCGTGATCTGGAAGGACACCGTGCCCTGGAATGCGCCGACATGGCCGGGATGCACGCGCAGCATTTCTCCGGGAGCGAGGTCTTTCACAATCAGCTCGCCGGAAAGCTCCAGCCATGCCATGCCTGTTCCGCTGACTTTTTGCAGAATGAAACCGTCGCCGCCAAAGATGCCTGCGCCGAGCGATTGCTGGAAGCCCACACCCAGCTGGATATGCGAAGTAGCGCAGAGGAAGCCGTGGCGATGAATGTAATATTCGTGACCGCCGCTGACTTCGACCGGAACGATGTGTCCGGGGACCTTTGTGGCGAAGGCGACCTCGCCTGCTGCTCCGATGGCGCGATACTCGGTCATGAAGAGCGTGCCGCCACCCACCACGCGCTTGATGGCGCCGAAGAAGCCACCGCCGCCGGCCATCTGCGTGTGGGTGGTCATCTGGATGGAGCTGCTCATCCAGGAAAGCTCGCCCGCCTCTGAGATGACAGATTCGTTTGGCTCAAGCAGCAGCTCAAGCACTGGCATGGTGGTTCCCTGAATGCGACTTTGCATGGCGTATCCGCTCCTGTAAGGACTATACACGGTCACCCTTGTGCATAGCCGCGGCGATATCCGCGCATATAGGCCTGGCGATATTCAGACTGATACTGCCAGAATGGGCCGCCGAGCTGAGGGCTGTATCCGGGAGTATTGGCGTAATGTTCGCTGTAAGTCGGGCGGAAGCTGTGGCCTTCGATGCGGTCGCGTTCGCCAATGCGCAGACCGTCGGCGTATCCATTCTGATGCGCGACCTGAACCACAGGCGGAACATATGCGGCAACGGACGGAGGCGGCGGCGCAACATAATAGGCAGGATGACTAGCGCATCCGGCAAAAAGAGCAAGCGCGGCAAGTAAAAGAATTCCAGCGGTGCTGAACCTCATCTCATTCCACCTCCATGGCACGATGGAATGAACGGCATACGGAGATGAAAGTTTCCGGAATCTTTTTTCAGGAAGCCGGGTTTGAACATGGATTGTTTTATTTCGGGGTGAATATTAACTTCACCGTGCCGGAATGCTCCAGGTGAAAACGCGCAGCGACGCGCGTAAATGGATTGCCGTAATCATCTACTTTATCTGCGGAAAATGCCAGCCTTCCCGGCGCATGGATGACAACGCACAGACGCTCTTCGCCAGCGGTAAATTCGATGGTTTTGTCATCTATTTGGCCCCAGCTTCCGTGCGTGGGGAGAGATTCTTCAATTTCAGCAGGGCCGGTGAGATCGAAGTGGTCTTCCATTTCGACAGAGCCTGCGCCTTCGCGTGAATACCGCATGGTGCGCAGGTATTTGCGCAGGAGTGGCGTGTTGTACGCATGGGTTACGTCGAGTGTGATGGAGTCCTGCGCGTTGGTAAATTTTGTAGCGGTGATTTGTGCGGTGACTGTAGTCGCATCCAGTTGCAGATGGCCATCAATGACTGGGACCGGGTGTCCGTAAGAGTTGAGAAGGCGCGATTGCAGGCGGTTTTTACTGAAGGTTTCCGCAGTGTAATACGATGGGCCGCCAGGATCGCCCACGGGTTGCGTGGCACCGAGCCCGATGACAAAAGAACCAATGTCATTGTGGCTGTACGTGGTGTTGCCTCCACCTTTGATGGTGATGGCCAGCTTCCCGCCGGGATTGGGCCTTGAGACGAGCACCTGCGACTGCGGATAGTACGTGCGAAGGCCGACTACATCTCCGCCGGGAATGGTGTTGTGAAGCTCCGCGGCATGGTTGGGAAACAGAGTCATAACTACCCATGTGAGGGTAGTCAGCCCGGTTGCTTCGATCTTGCCGGGCTTGGCGTTCGCCTCATTGCCTACAGGCCTTAAGCCGAAGACGCGCTCCACGTATCGCATCAGTTCCGGGTCGGGACCGACCATGTAATGCGCGTCTTCAAAGGAGGCAACATTGCCGGGAAACATAGGGAACTGTGCGCCGAAGAGGGCGATCTTCTTTGCTTTTTCGCTCGAGAAAAGATCGACCTTTCCTTGTGTGGCCTGCCAGAGCGTCTCGCGCAACTTTACGAAGTGTGAGAAACCGTAATTCCAATAGCCCATGCCTTCAACGCCGTAGCCGTCGTCTTGAAAACCCTGGAGATAATACTGCACATAATGTTCACCGGCAGCAGCAAAGAGTGCGCGATCTTTGCGGTTGGGTAAGGCGGTGAGGGCCGCGCCTGTGACTCCATCGAGGCAAACGGAGTTCCAGTTCATTTTCCTGCGGAGCCATTCATTTCCCTTTCCGTTTTTGTATGACTCGCGCATAGGAGCAAAGATGCGCTGCTCGAGTGCGGCCATTACGTGAGCGCGCGTGGCCTGGGGCAACTGCGGCCCGAGCAGATAGAGTGTTTCGGAGATGGTGTGAGCGAGATCGGCGGAGTTCAGCTCGACGAAATAATGCCTGCCGCTAAAACTGTCGAGGTTACCATCATGCGCGGGCAGCGTCCAGGATTTCTGCGACGCAAGTTCGTCCAGCACCATGGCGATGCGTGCGATGAAACGTCCGCGGCCTTCGGCACACTCGGCGAGTACCAGAGTGGGAAGCCAGTCCTGCCGGGCAAGCATCATCTTTTCGCCAACGATGCGGTCTCCGGTGCGCTTGAAGTTGAGATAAGCATCGTCACTCCACGCGGGAAAAGGCTGCGTGAGCAGTGTTTCTGCACGCCTGACTTGGGGAGCAAGCTGCGCGGCGAGCGGCTGCCATGCGGCGCGGTCAGAACAGGGCTGTCCGAAACCAGCAGGGGCGGCGGGCAACATTGCCTCAATCTGATGGATGCGCTCCGGCGAAAGCTCGGCATACTGCGCGTGTACTGAGAAAGCGGCGATCCACAATGTGGCTGCGAGAAAAATGGCCCTCCTGACATGCATGTTCACTGGCTCCTTTGCTGGCGCATTCAGCTTACCAACGCGTTGCAGACCGTGGCGCGCTTCTGTATTGCTATGCGAAACAGCATGGCAGGAAGTATGCTGGCGCGAAGGCGGTATGCCGCAGAAATCTGTCACGTCCGGCCTCGCGCGCGAGCTTACGTTTCGCGACCTGGTCCTCTTCTACCTGTCGGGAGGACTGAGCCTGCGCTGGATTTCGACAGCGGCTGCGGCGGGACCGGGCACGATCGTGGTCTGGATCCTGGCTTGCTGCTTTTTCTTTCTGCCGCTGGCGGGCAGCGTGCTGGAGCTTTCGTCGCGCTATCCGCAGGAAGGCGGCCTGTATGTGTGGACGCAGCGCGCGTTTGGCGATTTTGCAGGATTTATTGCGGCGTGGACCTACTGGATGAGCAACCTGCCTTACTTCCCTGCAGTGCTCTACTTTGGCGCGGGCAGCGCGCTGTTTGCCGCAGGCAGGCGCGGCGAGCATCTGGCAAACAACAGCGCGTATTATCTGCTGTTTGCACTGGGATGGCTGGTTGTAATTACAGCGCTCAATATTGCCGGGCTGAAACAAGGCAAGTGGCTGAACAACATCTGCGCGATGGGAGCGTGGATTTCCGTAGCTGTGCTGATTGCGCTGGCTTGTGTGTCGGCCGGCAAATATGGCACGGCGACAGATTTCTCCCTTCATCAGCTTGTTCCTCATCTGGACCTGAGAAATGCGATCTTCTGGTCCACTATTTTTTTTGCGTTTGGTGGATGCGAGACGGGATCGTTTATGAGTGAGGAGATCAAAGATGCCCGGCGCACGATCCCGCGGGCACTGGTCCTTGCCGGAGCTGTGATGGCTCTCTGCTACATTGCAGGAACGATTGCGATGCTGCTGGCGCTGCCCAGTTCGTCCATCACTGGCGTGAGAGGGTTCGCGAGTGCGGTGGAGACTTTGAGCGCACGGTTGCATCTGCCGTGGCTGGTGATTCCGGTGATGGTGCTGATTGTGCTGAACAGCATTGGCGGGGCGGCGGCGTTTCTGTCTTCCACTTCGCGGCTGCCGTTCGTTGCGGGCATTGCCCGTTATCTGCCTCCGGTGTTCGGGCGGGTGCATTCGCGATGGCACACGCCATGGGTAGCGATTGGCTTTTACGGGTTGGCCGGGATGCTATGCGCGCTGCTGAGTCAGGCTGGAAGTACGGTGCGCAGCGCCTACGACGCGCTGGTGAGCATGGCCATCATTACTTACTTCATTCCATTTCTGTTTCTGTTTGCTTCAATGATTCGATTGCAGCGCGAGCCGGTGGCCGAGGGCGCGGTTCGGATCCCTGGAGGAAAAGTAGTGGCTGCTATCGGACTGTTGACGACGCTGCTCACAATTGTGCTTTCGGTGATTCCTGCGGAAGAGGAGCCGCATAAGTGGCTGGCTGTGATCAAGGTGATTGTCTCAACGCTGTTTCTGGTAGGCGCGGGCGTGGCGGTGTATGTTGCCTCAGAGCGGAAGAAGCGCAGGAATGAGGCGTATTCAAGCTAAAGGATGCGGGGACCATGGAGTGCGCTTGGCGCAGACTGAATAAACCCAGGTTAGCGCCTTCGGCTTTGCGAACCTGGGGTACCCGGATTTGGACCCTGCACTCAGTGGACCTACCCTGTTTGTACAGCCCTTTAAAGTTAGAAATCTTCTCCCTGCAAGATTTCTCCCATTGTGGGCTTGTGTTTCGCTTTACGGGACTCGCGCGACGGTTTTTCTTCCATGACGCGCTCCGGTTTTGGCTGGCCTACGCGCTCGCGCGCATTGGCTTTGACCGCCTTGACCGTTGAGAATTTTTTTGATTTCTTTTTCGCCATGCGCGCCCTCTTTTATTTTTATTGTGAAATACTTTCCTCGTTAGTCAAAAAGGGAGGTCGCCATGGAAGAACGGGAATTTTTTAACGAAACACATGAGCACCGTACCCATGTTCTGACCTGTCCGCACTGCGGCAAGTCAGACGAATACCAGCTGGGGTGGATTGTACGCCAGAAAAAAGCATCGCTGCCACGCCATGCGGATGAGCGCGACCGCGCACGCTTCGCCAAAGCGCAGTCATATATGGTGCGCAAGGAAGACAAGGTGGCGTGCAAAAACATCCGTTGCCGTAAGTCATTTGAAGTAGCGGGAGTACAGTCGGTGGCCTTCTTGCAGTCGGCCTGAACTTTTCCTTTTTTCGAGACGAAATTTCCGATGAGTCGTACCCGCTGGCATTTTTCTCTGCTGTATGCCTTTCTTTTGTCTTTTGCTCTGCCTGCAAATGCACAGTCGTTGTATCGCCAATTTGTGCATCCTCCTGATGACGCGCGCGTGATGCGCTGGGTGGTGGTCCGGTCCCGCTGCAGAGAACAGCGAACTGGAACGCGAGCTGCGTGTGATGAAGCAGGGCGGCATTGGCGGCGTGGAGATACAGCCGGTCTATGCGCTGGCGCTCGATGATCCGCACAGCAACGTGAAGAACTACCCGTATCTTCCAGATGAGTTTTTGCAGCGTGTTCGTTGATTACGACGTTGGACCATCTGGAGCCGCTGCCTTCGGGGATTCTGGGGAAAGGTCCTGCTGGTCCCGGAAGCTCCGCAGAAGTGAGGCTACATTCCGACGTAACTGACGCGGCCCTCGCCTTTTCCGGCCTCAATACTGATGATTTCGCCGTCCCTCATATGCAGGATGCGATCGGCGATGACGGCCGCCTCAGGATTGTGCGTGATCATGAGGATGGTCTGGTTCAGCTCGCGATTCGAACGCATGAGCATGTCAAGGACGGCCTCAGAGTTCTTGCTGTCGAGGTTGCCTGTCGGTTCGTCGGCGAGAATAATGGCCGGATGCGTAATCAGCGCACGGGCCATGGCGACACGCTGCTGCTCGCCTCCGGAAAGCTCAGCGGGGCGGTGCGAGAGGCGCCCGCGAATGCCGAGCAGGTCGGTGAGGTGGTCCAGGTAGCTGCGGTCGAGTGGCTCTTTGCGTCCTGAGATTTCGTAGGCAATCTCTATGTTCTGAAGAGCGCTGAGGGTAGGCAACAGATTGAATCGCTGGAAGACGAAGCCGATTTTTGACTTACGCATGGCAGTGCGCTCGGAATCGTCCAGTGTGCTGAAGTCCGCTCCATCAATCATGACGCGGCCGGAGGTGGGGCGCGTGAGACCCCCGAGGATGTAAAAGAGCGTGGATTTACCGCTCCCGGAAGGGCCGACGATGCTGACGAACTCACCGCGCTCTACGCTGAATGTCGCGTTACGGAGAGCGAGGACGTCAATCTTGCCCACGTGGTATTTCTTGGAAAGATTCTCAGCGGTGATGATCGGCTGCACTCTTTGATTGTAAAGGAGGAGCCGGGTTGGCTGTTTCTTTGGGAAAGCCCTCGCCTGAAGGGCCAACTCTTTGGCTGATTCACCGGTTGAGGAAAGATGCTTCCACCGCTATGAAGTGCACGAGCGGTTCGCTCTCATGTAAGCTGCTTGCTAACAGATGTCAGAGACAGCGCAGGTATTGGGGAAAATCGGACTGCCGATGCCGGTGGCAGAACTTGCGGAGCGCAGATGGGACGTGGTCGTGGTCGGCGCGGGGCACAACGGGCTTGCGTGTGCCACGTATCTGGCGCGCGCAGGCAAGCGGGTGTTGGTTCTCGAATCACGCGAGCGAATTGGCGGAGCATGCACGATCGAAGAACCGTTCCCTGGTGTGCGTATGTCTCCATGCGCGTATCTTGCAGGCTTGCTTCATCCGCGTGTGGTTGAGGAACTGGATCTGCCGCAGCGCGGCTTCGAATGGACGCCGGCCGTCAACGGCCTGTTTGTGCCGTTTCTGGATGGGTCGAGTGTGCAGCTGTGCGACGATGATGCCCGCTGTGAAGAGGAGATCCGCCGCTTCAGCCGTGGTGATGTAGATGGGTGGAAGGCGATGTGCGATGTAGTTCGCCGGCTGCGGGATGCGCTGCGCCCTGAAGGCGACGATGATGTCTGGATAGGCGATGCGCCCACACGCGAACAGATAGAAGAACGCCTGGGCAGCGATGAAGAGGCCAGGAATGTGCTCTTCACCTGGTCTATGGCCGAGTTTGCGGAGCGCTATCTCAAAGACGAGCGGCTGCAAATTGCCCTGCTGGGGCAAGGAGTGATCGGCACAAACGCGAGCCCGTTTGATGCTGGGACGGCTTCGATTCGCTTTCATCATTCTTCCGGGCGGCTCGGCGGAATGCCCGGCATGTGGGGATACGTAAAAGGTGGAATGGGCATGGTCTCGTTTTACCTCTGCGATGCGGCACGTGAAGCCGGAGCTGTGGTTGCAGCGGGCGTTCCTGTTTCTGCGATTCTGCCGGGAGAAGGCGTCATGATCGAGGGCGGCGAGCGCATTCACGCACCGGTTGTGGTTTCCAATGCCGATCCAAAACGTACGCTGGCCATGCTAGGCCCTGCCGCTGATCCTGCATGGAAGGCGAAAATTGAATCGGTGCCGATCGAGGGCTGCACAGTAAAGCTGAATGTGCTCTTAAGTGAGCTGCCCGATTTCAGCGCTCGTCCGGGTAAGCTGGCGCCACATCACTTCGGGCAGATCAATGCGCCGCTCACCAAAGCTGAGTGGAAGCAGGGATTTGCGGCAGCACGCGCGGGGCAGTTGCCCGAACATCTCTGGTGCGAACTGTACTTTCAGAGCGTGCATGACGACAGCGTTGCTCCGCGCGGGTACCACACCATGAGTGTCTTTGCGCAGTATGTTCCGTACAGCTTCGCAAAAGGTACGTGGAGCGAGCGTCGAGAAGAAGTGCGAGACCTGGCGCTCCATTCGCTGGCGCGCTTCTGCACCAATATTCCCGATGCGGTTGTAGATGCGCAGGTGCTTGGCCCTCCTGACATTGAAGAGAAGGTTGGCCTTACCGGCGGACACATCTTTCAGGGCGAGTGCCTGCCGGAATATATGTGGGCCAATCGCCTGAGTGCGCGAACGCCCATGCGGGGCGTCTATTTATGTGGAGCATGCACGCATCCGGGAGGAAGCGTCATTGGCATCAACGGGCGGAATGCCGCGATGGCAGTGCTGCGCGACCTGGGAGCAGCCTCCGCCCGGCTTCCTGTATAGTCATAGTTTTGGATTGATATTATGCGGGTTTTCGTCATACTTCCGGCAGCGGGACTGGGTACGCGCATGGCAGCGGGCCAGCCAAAGCAGTTCCTCGAACTGGCAGGAGCGCCGATCCTGATCCACAGCCTTAGCGCCTTTGCGCAGGTGCCGCAAGTGGCTGCAATCTATGTGGCGGTGCGGCCCAGCGAGCAGGACCGAGTGGAAACACAGGTGCGAGAGCACGGGTTTGCAGAAAAAGTGAGGATTGTTCCGGGCGGCGACACGCGGCAGGAGAGCGTGGCCAACGCCCTGAATACACTCGAATGCGCGGACGACGACATCGTGCTGGTGCATGATGCGGTGCGTCCGCTAATTGATGCTGGAACCATCGCGCGTACCATCGAGGCGGTAGAGAAACACGATGCAGCGCTCGTCGGGCTGCCTGCGATTGACACGATCAAGCAGGTGGAGCGCACAGCAGACGGCGCAATGATTACAGCTACGATTCCGCGCGAGTATATTGTGCTGGCGCAGACGCCGCAGGGCTTTCGCTGCGGGCTGCTGAAGCGGGCCTTCGCCGAGGCGCTGGCCGATGGGTTTACCGGCACAGATGAAGCGAGCATCGTGGAGCGCTCCGGTGCGCAGGTGTTCGTTGTTCCTGGCTCGCCTGCGAACATCAAGATCACGCAGCCGGGCGATCTGGAACTGGCGGAGTTTTATCTTTCCCGCCGATAGCCCTAGTACATTAATAAGAAGAGATTATGAGCATGCGGATTGGATTTGGATGGGACTCGCACGCCTTCAAAGCAGGTGTGCCTTTAAAGATCGGCGGAGTATTACTTGACCATCCCGAGGGACTTGCCGGACACTCGGACGGCGACGTGCTGCTGCATGCCATTACAGATGCGCTCCTCGGCGCAGTTTCCGCAGGCGACATCGGGAGCTTTTTCCCACCAGGTGATCCGCGATGGAAGGGCGCAGACTCCGCCATTTTCTTGAACCTTGCGCTCGAAGAAATACAGAACGCCGGTTACCGCATTCTAAATGTGGATACGACACTGGTCCTTGCGGCGCCGAAAATTTCTCCCATTGCCGGCGAGTTGCGCGAGCACGTGGCTGAGCTTCTTGACGTGAAGCCAAATGCAGTCAGCATCAAGGCAAAAACGCCCGAAGGCCTGAGCGCCGACCACGTGGCCCAGGCCCATGCCGTCGTCCTGCTTGAGAAGGTGGAAGACCCGTCTGAGTTAAAGAGCATGAGCGAGGTGATTGAAAGCCAGCGTCAACTGGAAGACATTGTGCGCGACCTGGTGAGCGAGGTGCATGGCGCCCCGATTGAACGCAAGAAAACCTTCGATACCGAGGACATTACCTAGAGGCACCTGGAGGCGGGTGCGGGGGGTATCCCCTCCCCCTGCCCAGGAGCCTTTTCTTTGTTTTCAATGACTTAGCGGGGGATCATCCCCCGCTATCCTATTGATTCTGCTTAAGTTAACTGCGTCTTAGTATTTTCAACAACTTACGAGAGGGTCTGTTAAAACGCCCGCTTTCAGCGGGCGTTTTTCCATGAAACTCAAGTTCTTTAAGATCAGGATATCAAATTGGGTGGAAATTACCGGCCATCTCTCAAAAAAAATAAATGCTTTGTTTTGTATAGCTTGTCTGGAAATTGGAAGCAGAAGGGGGTTGACAAGGATTTTTCCATCCGCTTTCGGTGAAGCGGCTCTCTTTCTACGTGGCCGGGGTTGCGTTGGTACGCCGAGCCTGAATTTCGATATACACATTAATGAGCGACAGGGCCGCCGGAGTGATGCCGGGGATGCGGCTGGCTTGTCCGATGGTTTGCGGACGGACGCGGATGAGCTTCTCCTGCATCTCGCGTGAGAGGCCGCTGACGTTTTTGTAATCGAACCAATCGGGGATGATGCGCTCTTCGGATTTCTTCAGCTTTTCGATGGCCTTCTTCTGCTGGTCGAGATAGCCGGAGTATTTGATTTCGGTTTCGACGGACTTGAGCTCGTTGGAAATGTGGGCTGGGAGAAAAGCAGGTCCTTCATTTGTGCTCGAGGCGGCCTCGTGGCTGAGCCATGATGCAAACAGCGCGCTCTCTGCGTTGGCAAGTTCTTCACGGATTGCGGGGAAGAGTTTTTCAATGGTCACTTCAGGCCGCTTGAGGAGCTGGGCATAGGTCTGCCCGGCGATGCCGGTCAGTTGCAGGTCTGGCGCGAGGGCGGCGATCCGCTCGGGACCTACCTTTTTTGTTGCCAGCAGTTTTTCCAGTGCGACGGCGCGCGCCTGTTTCGCTTCGTAGTCAACCCAGGCGCCGTCGCGAATGAGGCCGAGGCGGCGACCGTAGGGGGTGAGGCGGCGGTCAGCGTTGTCAATGCGCAGGTGCAGGCGGAATTCCGCACGCGAAGTAAACATGCGGTAAGGCTCGTTGGTGCCCTTGCTGATGAGATCGTCTATGAGGATGCCGGTGTATGCCTCGGTGCGGTCGAGCGTGAAGGGCTTTTCGCCTTTGACGTAAAGCGCGGCATTGATGCCAGCCATGATGCCCTGGCAGGCGGCCTCTTCATAGCCTGATGTGCCGTTGATCTGGCCGGCGAGATAGAGACCTGAAAACTTCTTTACGCGGAGGCTGCGGTCGAGCTCCGTTGGATCAATCGCATCGTATTCGATGGCGTAGCCGGGACGCAGCATCTCGGCATTTTCAAGGCCGGGGATGGAGTGGACGATCTGCCACTGGACCTCCATGGGCAGCGAGGTGGACATGCCGTTGACGTAGACCTCGTGCGTGTTCAGCCCTTCGGGTTCGAGGAAGAACTGGTGCTGCTCCTTGTCTGGAAACTTGACGACCTTGTCCTCAATAGATGGGCAGTAGCGCGGCCCAATGGCCTGGATTTGCCCGGAGTACATGGGGGAACGGTGCACGTTCTCGCGAATGAGGCGCAATGTCTCAGGCGTGGTGTAGGCGATGTGGCAGGAGATCTGCCGCTGGGTGATCTTCTTTGTGCGGAAGCTGAAGGGTGTGGGGTCGGCATCGCCGGGCTGCTCCTCGAACTTCGACCAGTCGATGGTGCGGCCGTCGAGGCGCGGCGGCGTTCCGGTCTTGAGGCGGCATCCGCGGAGGCCGAGCCGTTTGAGTGCTTCACCCAGAAGGACGGAGGGCGGCTCACCGCTGCGTCCGGCGGGGTAGTTTTCTTCACCACAGTGGATGAGGCCGTTGAGAAATGTTCCGGTGGTGATGACGACGGCCCCGGCGTGGACGATGCGGCCATCGCGGAGTTTGACTCCATTGATTTTGAGTGGCTGGCCTGGTCCATTGCTTTCCCACCCTTCGCTGTGCGAAGCATGGGGCACCCTGGCGGCAGGGGTTGATATGCCGCTCCCGCTGGGAGCTGAATTATTGCCGAATACAACGTCGGCGACTTCAGCCTGCTTGATGAAAAGATTGGGCTGCGATTCGAGCACTTCGCGCATCTTTACGCGATACTGCTGCTTGTCACACTGGGCGCGGGGAGACCAGACGGCGGGGCCGCGCGAGGTGTTGAGCAGGCGGAACTGGATGCCAACGGCGTCGGCGACTTCGCCCATAATGCCACCGAGCGCGTCTACCTCGCGGACGAGATGGCCTTTGGCGATGCCTCCAATAGCGGGATTGCAGGACATCTGCGCGATGAGGTCGAGGTTGAGCGTGAACAGGGCGGTGCGCAGGCCCATGCGGGCCGCAGCCATGGCCGCTTCGCAGCCGGCGTGTCCGGCGCCTACGACGACCACATCATATTGCTCGGTGAAGGGCATCCTGCTTTTATTTTAAGGATTTTCAGGCGCGGCCGCACCGGGCCGGTGGGAGGACTGGCGGTCAAATTCCTGTTGGAGTATTTCCGCGATACGGCCGCATACGGTCTCGCCTGGTTCGATTTGGGGCTGGATGGAGCGGCAAGCCTGCTGTACCTGTGATGAAGTGAGCAGGTGGTGGAGCTTTGTGGTGAGAGCGTCAGTGTCGAATGGAGCGAGCTGCACGAGACCACAACCGAGGCGTTCGACGCGTTGTCCATTGTCGAGCTGGTCGGTCCAGGTGGGCAGCACGAGCTGCGGAAGACCTGCCTGGAGCGCGAGGGCGATGGTACCGATTCCGCCATGATGCACCAGCGCGCTGGCCCTTGGCAGTAACTGCGGCAGGGACGTGTAGGTCTCATGCCACACGGTTTCGGGCAGGTCCGGCAGCTGATCCGCAAAGCGGGTGAGGAAGACGCCACGCGCTCCCAGCTTTTGCACGGCTGCGAGGGTGGCTTGAAAAAACAGGCGCGGATTTTGCGTTTCGGTCCCGGGATTGAAAACTATGGGAGGCGGTCCGGCATTGAGGAAATGCGACAGGCCCACGCTCAACTGGCTGTCCGCAACCGGATGAAACAGAGGAAACCCGGCGAATGCGATCTGATCAGGCCAATCTTCCGGGGCCGGAGAGAACCAGTCATAGAACAAGGCGACGATCTTTTGCGGAGAATACCACCACCTGCTGATGACGCGGCGCGGCAGGGGCAGGGCCATTTGTTTACAGGGCCTCTTCAGCAGCGTGCGGAAGAAGGGATCTATGAGCAGACGTTCTCCAGCCTGAAAGACGGGCTTGCGAAGGAAGTACGGCAGTGAAGAGAACCACCGCAGGGACTTGAAGGCCGGAGGGTCCTTCAACGAATAAAGATGCGCGGGAACCAGCACGGTCGAGGCGTAAGGAGTTCCATAGCGGGCGTGCAACAGCCTTGCGATGACATAAAAGAATGGCGGGCCCACGAGCAGTGTCTGCTCATCGAGGTGGCTGGCAGCGAGATCGCAGATTTCAGCGGCCTTGCGCGCCAGGAAGCGAAGATAGCTTCTTACTTTCGCGATGGTACCAAGGTGGTTTGTGCTGCTGAGAAAATCCTGCTTTTCATCTTCGCCGAGAAAACTGAGTACTTCAAAGCCGCATTGCTGCGCCGCGGCGACATAGTTAAACGTGGTGATGAAGACGATGTGATGGCCACGTTCCATGAGAGCGCGGCCAATTCCGAGATGAGGGTGGATTTCGCCATCGGACCCGGCAGCAAAGAGGATGACCTTCATGATGCGGGCGCCTTAAATTTCCAGCCGTGAAAAGAACCACGCGCCCAGGACGAGAAAGAGTGTTCCCAGGCAGGTGAGCAGACCCATGTCCAGAAGATAACTGAAGTGCCATGAGCCGATGAGTGTTCCGCGGAGGCCGTCCACTCCATAAGAGAGCGGGTTAAGGGTAGTGATGATGGTGAGGACTTTGGGCTGATGACTCAGCGGATAGAGCGCGCCAGAGAGAAAGACCATGGGCATGACCATAAAGTTGCCGATGACCTGAAAGCTCTGCATGTCCTTGACCGCGGAGCCGATCATGGTTCCGAGTGCGGCAAAAGAGAGAGAGATGGCGGCAACGAAACCGAATGCGGAAACAACAGCAAACCAATGCTGCGGACGAAAGCCGGCAAGCATGCACAGGAGCAGGATGAGAACGCCCTGAAAGACACCGACGGTTGCTCCGCCGAGTGTGCGCCCTAACATGATGGAGAGACGCGGGACGGGAGAAACGAGGGCGGCCTTGAGCACGCCAAACTGGCGATCCCAGAGCATGGTGACTCCGGAGAAGATGGCGCTGAGGAGCACGGTCATGCCGATCATGCCGGGCGCCATGAACTGCATGTAGCTGCCCTGCCCTGCTTTTTCAAAAACATAATTAAAACCGAAACCAAGGGCCAGCAGGTAAAAAGCAGGTTGCGCGAGCGAACCGATGATCTGCACGCGCGAACGCAGATAACGCTTCAGCTCCCGCAACCACAAGACGTAAATCGCACTCATGCTGTTTTCTCTCCGGTGACGGAAAATTGAGACCATTGGGCGATTGCACTCAATGGCCCCTGTAGCTCGTTTTGCTGGACCTGCGCCGTCTGCTGTTGAAGAAGGTTTGTGAATGCACTGCACAGGGCATCCGCCTGGGCGCGGGTGAGACATCTTTCATCGCCTGCGTAGTAGAAGCGCATTTTGCCATGAAGGGTGTAAGCAACGAGGCCCAGCAGCCTGAAATTAAAAGAATGCACATAGAGGCAGAGGTCTTTGAGGCGGAACGGGGAGCCCTCATCGCTGACTTCGATGTTGCCGAGATTTGACAAGGCAAAACGGTTCCAACTGCCGTTGACTTTTAAGAGGTCGCCGAGTTGGACCATCGTCTGGATGCGGCCATTGGGAACGGGGCGAAGCAATTCATTGAAGTGGTAGCGGCCGGGGATGTCGAACAGTTCCTGATCAATCTTGTTTCGCAGCTCCTGATGAATGGCGCGGGCCCTGGTCCAGAAGTCTTGTTCAATGGCTTCTCCGGTGTGAATTTTGAGGCTGCCTCCACCGAAGAAGAGCATGTCGGGCTTGAGACTGGTGGAACGTCCGCGGCGAACATCCATGGGGCTTTCAATCCATGCGGGCAATTTTTTTCTGCCCAGAACGGAACAGAGAGAGCGGTCCAGGGCGACAAAGAGGGCGGCGTGGATGGAGGTCCCTTCGGCTTTGCAGCGCTCCTTTACGGCATGGGTGAGGGCGGGATCGAGGGCCCATGCAAGGTGGTACTCCTTGTTTTCAGGCTGACGCCGTGAAACCGGAATCAGCATCAGGGCGGCGTTCAGCATGTGCGCCTTCAGCTTTCGCTTCCGTGGATGCGGAGGCTGATAGTCTCCGATTATGTTGCGTGTGGTGACGTGGGCATATGGGACCAGTTCCTCGTCGGCATGAAGCAGCCGCAATACTTCTCGCACAATGGTGAGCATGCTCATGCCGTCGCAGATGCGGTGCGAGGAGGCAAACAGCAGGTCGCATTCCTGTTCTGCCTGAAGACTTACAAGCCTTAACTGCGGCTGCCCGAAAGCGAAGGGCGTGGTGAGTTCGGCGTGGCACTCGCGCTGGAGATCATCTGCCTTTGTGCGGGGAACGAAGCGCAAGGGGACTTCGGGAGCGCAGTCTTCTTCGTAATAAAGCCCATCCTGTTCCTGGCGAAGCACAGCGCGCAGCGCAGGGTGTTTGCGCTGCACCTGGTCGAGCGCGCGGCGGAGGCGTTCGGGCGGGACGCTGCCTTCCAGCGTTGCAACGTAGACGATGTTGCCATCAATCATGTGTTCGATGGCAGAGAGTTTTCGCTTCACGCATGGTCTCCTGTCATCGGTACTGGCGGACTGTTGTCGAATGCGACTTGTGCGCGTGGCGTGCTTTTACAAAAGGCAGCGATGCGCGGATGGCGGTCTTCAAAGGTGCCAAGCCGCCCCAGCAGGCCATCAAGATAGCCGCTGAGGATGGCAGTAACTTTTCTCAGCTTCTGCGGCTCGTATTGAAGCACGCGCACAATCTGGAGGAAGGCAAGAAATGTGCTTACCCAATGCAGTCCCCAATGTTCGCGGTGGAGGCGAAGGCAGTGCACGGCATTGCGTGCTCCATAGTAGCGGCGCCACGCGGAATGGTTTGTGGTGTAGCGCTTGCCGTGCCGCTCGATTTTACCGGTAATCTGCCGCAGCGTGACGGCGGCATTCATATATACGGGGACGCCGTGGCTTACGGCACGCAGGCTGTACTCGATGTCCACATATTCAATGAAATAGTCTTCGCGGAAAGGGCCAAGCCGGCGATAAGCCGCGGCTGATATGGCAGAGCCGGAAGAGATGATGCACAAAGACGGGAACATTCCCGCACTGCGGTCGTCTATGTGGAGACGCTGCGGAAGGTGTTTGCCCGGCTGGAAGACCGGCATGCATCTTTGCAGATTGATTTCGTAAATTTTGGGGCCGACCAGGAACTCTTCGACCCCGAGTGCGCGGCAGGCCTGCATCATGTTTTCAAAGAAGGATGAGTCAATGTCCGAATCCTGATCGAGGAGGAAGATGACATCGCAGTTCTGCGCGAGCAGGGCCTCTGCGCCACGATTATAGGCACCTGCGAGGCCCCCTTGATTTCGGTTGAAGATGAGCTGGACCTCCTGCTTCCGGAGCGAGTCATGCAGACGAGGGTCGGCCTCAGGAGAGTTGTCGACAACGACGACCTGCGGACAAATGGCGCAGGCATTGGCGAGGTTGCCGAGGAATTCCTCGGTCGGCTGGTAAAGGACAAAAATGAGGCCGAAAGTATTCATTGTGTCTGCTCTGCCGAAGCCGGGTTGGTAAGGCCCGAGTTGTTTGGCGAGGACAAGGCTGCGGACAGGATTTCCATCATGCGGTGCTGGATTGCCAGGGCCCCGGCGGCTGGCAAGGAAGATTCGTCGGAGATGATGGCAAACTCCATCCGGCCGCCGAAGCTGGAGAGCACCAGAGTATTCGCAGGAGTGGGCGAGACCATCACCAGCGGACTGAAGACCGATTCGAGCTGAAAGCGGCGATAATGCTGCGGAAGATCAACCTTGCCGATGTTGGAGATTGTGAGATGACGCACGGCAGGTGCGTTGTCCGTAGCAGCAACCAGATACGAGTACTTGTCGTGCAGGCGTTCGAGGGCGACCATATAGGTGTACACGCCAGAGCCAAGGTGCTCGATACGTTGCGTCATATCGCTGCGGAGCGCACGAGCACGCAACCAGAAGCTTCCTATCGCCATCTGGTGCGCGGGAGGCAGGTCTTTCATGCGCAATTCGACGCCCGGCACGATTCCAAAAAGAGTGTTGGGGCGCAGGCGAGGCAGGAAATGCCGCGCGTTGACCATGGTGTAGGTTTTGCGCAATGCCTCAGTTCCGCGTACATCGCGAAAGGCCTGCATGCAGGCAACGGCCACGGCGGAAAGGACGGTCACGCCCTCGTTCCGCGAGCGATCAAGCAGGGCCGCAGCAGATGCTTTCTCAAGAAACCAGCGATGGAAGTAGATTTGCTCCCTCGTAATGGGAAGAGCAGGTGCCTGACTTCGTTGGAACTTTTTCAGGAAGAAGGCAAGCCGCAGCATTCCCGACTTGATGCGGACGCGCCGCCGAAAGCTGGAGCTGTGCAAGAGATCTGCCGGGACGATGTCCTCGATGGCGCCGAGCGAATCGTAAGGAGCGAGGTCCTGGTCAGAATGATCGCAGGCGCTCAGCAGGTCACGCAGAATGGTGATTCCGGACTGCCCGTCGCAGATGCAATGATGTGCCACCAGAAGCAATTCATGAACGGGGACGGAGCGCAGCCATACGACTCGTGCCAAAGGCCCGCGCTCCGGGTCGAATGGCGCTGTCCATTCGCGACGCACTTCTCTCTCCCAATCGTCCTCATTTCTGCGTTCGACCATGCGAAGCGGAATGGGCGAAGGCCGGTCCTGGAGCACGAAGTGCTGTTCATGGACGACACAGCGCAGCAGAGGATGCCTGCTTTGAACGTGGCGCAATGCGTGCCGCAGCTGGGGCTCTTCCAAAGCGCCAAGGAGGCGGATGGTAAAGATGCTGCAAAATGGCGTTCGGCCATCTCGAAACATGGTGCGTTCCGGCAGGAGCATGGGCCGGGATGGGCGCACGATGCGAAGAGGTGTACGCGGAAGCACTGGGGCCTGTTCGGCTTCAGACAGATGACTGACGGTCTTCATGAGACCTCCGCGCCAACAGCGGATGTGGCCGCCACTGTGATCGGGAACGTATCCGGACTGGTGAGGGATGCGTGAAGTATGGCTACGATCTGCTCTCTGATTTGCAGAGCAGTTGCCTCAGGCAATGAAGATTCGTCGGAGGAAAAAGAAAAATGAAACCTGCCGCCGAAGCTGTACATTGCAATGAGATGGGCCGGGGTGGGCGTCATCATGGCGGAAATGTCGCAGATTTCAGCAAGCCGGAAGCCACGGTAGTTCTGCCCTGCATCAATTTTGCCGACGTAGCTGAGTGACACCTTGCGGCCGGCGCGTTTGGACCGCGCGTAGACGGCCATGCGGGCGTAAAAGTCATGCAGATGCTCGATGCCGAGAAAAAGAGGAAAGGCGGTGGATTTAAGCCTGTCCATCTTTCCGGACATATCTGATTTGAGGGCGCGCGCCATTGCCCAGAAGTCGGAAGTATCAGGATCTATGCCTTGCAGCTTTTGCAGCGAAAGAACGATGGTGGGTGCGATGGCAAAGAGGCTGTCGCTTCGCAGGTCAGGAAGATAGCGCCTGAAATCTACCGGGGCCTCAAACTTTTCTATCTGCCTTGGGCCGCAGATTCTGCGAAATGCCAGCATGCAGGCGAGGGCAAGAGCGGAGAAGACGGTTGCTCCTTCCGCTTTGCAGCGGGCCACCAGTAACTGTGAAGTCTGCTCATCCACTGTCCACAGGCTGCGATAAATGCTGCCGTAGATCCACGGCTTGCCAAGGCGGGCGCAGCGCAGCATCAATTTTGTGACGCGCACCTTCCAGCGGATGCGACGGCGCAGTTTGCGATCAGCCAGCACTTCCGCAGGAAATACTTCTTCGAGAGAATTGAGCGAAGTTGGTGCACCGATGCCGGCATCTGGCTGGTCACACAAAAGCAGCAGCTCACGCAGGAGCGTCATGAGTGAGCGTCCATCGCACAAGGCATGGCTGCAAACCAGCAGCAGCTCGCTCTCCATGGGGCCGCGCAGCCAGACCACTCGCGCAAGCGGGCCGCTGGAGCCATCAAACGGCTGCAGCGACTCCTGTGTGGATACATCAAACCAGTCCTGGTCTGTTTGCCGGTCGAGGATCCGCAAGGGAATAGGCGCGGGATGGTCCTGGGGAACAAACCACGGGCGGTCTCCTTTGTGCTCGACCAGGCAGCGCAACACGGCGTGCTTGTCCTGGATTTTCCGGAGAGCGCGTGTGATCTGCTCTTCTGTAATCTGGCCGCTGATGCGGGCCGTCGTCATTACATTTACGTGAAAGCCCGCGCCGAGGTAGAGCGCCCGCTCGTACATGGTCAGCGGACGCCCGGAGCGTTGATCCGTGTTGCGATCCGAAGTCATGCCATGGCCTCGACAGGAGCTCTTGTTGTGGCTGGAAGCAGGCCCCATGTCTGCAGCCAGTGAATGGCCTGGCTGATACCGTCTTCTGCGCGCACAGATTGTCCGAGCGCTTCCGCCTTCTCAACAATATCCGCCTGCCGCACGGCGACCAGCGCAGATGCCAGCGCATCGGAGGTAAGTGTTTTGCGTTCGAGCGCGGGCGGGGCCACGCCCAGCGCATGAAGACGATGGGCCCAGAAAGGCTGATCGCCAAAGAACGGCACGATGATGGAGGGGATTCCGGCGCGCACGGCAGCAGCGGTGGTCCCGGCGCCTCCGTGATGCACTGCGGCGGACATCAACGGAAACAACTGATCGTGCGGTGCATGGTGCAGGAAAAAGATGCGGTCGCTTTTTGGGCCTTCTTCGCCTTCCAGTCCTCCCCATCCGGTGGCGAGCACGGCGCGCTGTCCGCTCTTCTGCACGGCCTTGAGAATGGTCTCAGTAAATGTTTTGGCCTGGTTGCTTACCATGCTGCCAAAGCCGATGTAGACAGGTTTGGGCCCTGACGCCAGAAATGCGCTTAACGCATCAGAAGGCTGCCATCTCTGCTGATTGAGGAACCAGTAGCCAGTCAGCTGGGAGTTCGGCGTCCAGTCAGAAGGACGTGGGAGTACATGCTGGCTGAAGCCATTGATGACTTTGGATTGATGCAGATCGCGGAAGTAGGGGCCATACCAGGGATACGGTGGCAGCCCGAGCTGCGGATGCACAATGTCATTGATCGCTGGACGCATGACGCTCCACAAGAGCTTGAACATGAGAGCGTGCGCACTGAGGCCAACGATTCCAGGCAAACGGCGCTGAGATTTGATCAGCATGATGGGCGGCAGGACCTTTGACAGAGTGCAGGGCTGCAATCTGGCGATGGCAAACGGGATGGAAAGGGCCTGGGAAAGCGCCCTCGCGAGCAGGATGCTGTTGCTGACGCCGATCAGAAGTCCCGCACCTTCGGCGGCGGCCAGCCCTTCGCGCACCCAGTTCACAGCCCAGGAAGCGTAACGCTCGCGGAAAATGCGCACCATGGCGCGGATGTCGAGGCCGTGGTCGGCGATGGAGCGGTCTGTCTCCAGCATGGCCTGAAAGTCGGCCGTCATGGGAAAGAATTCCAGCCCTGCTTCATGGACGAGCCCGGCGAAATTGCTGCTTGTCGCAATGCGCACGGGCCATCCTGCGCGGTGTAGGCCCTGACCCAATGCCACGCAGGGACGAACATCGCCCTGGGTGCCGATGGTGAAAATCACAATGGGTTTCAGTTCAGACATAAGCAGCGGTGTTTTCTCCTGCTTCTTCCAGGGCCAGAGGAGGAATTTTCAATGTCGTACGGCTGTCCAGGCTGGAGAGCCGTTGTTGCAGCACCCTGCCAATCTGTGCAGCAGGCTGAGGATCAAGCACGGCCTCATGATGGCAGGCCAGTTCATGGACCTCAGGCTTGCCTGTAACAAATGGCAGCCACGCCGATGGACTGCGATGGATGATCTCGTTCAGATCGCCCAACATCTCCGTGGCGTGAAAATACAACAGGTTCGCTGTAGTGTTATGCGGACGGTACTGACGCGCCAGTTTCAGATTGTTGAGCATCACCGCCGTCAGATTTTCGAGGAATTCCGGATCATTTTTCATGACCATCTGCGTGACCTTCATCATTCCCTGATGGGCGAGAGGAACGGAGTGAGCATTGTCCGGATGCAGCAAGAACTCACCCAGTTCCTTCAGTGTTCGCTGTGCCTGATCTTCGTCCAGATGGACATTCATAAAAGTCAGAGCGGCCTTTACTTCTTCTGCTTCGGTAAGCGGCCTTCCGAACTCAGAAGGAAGAAAGAGGAAGCTGTCAATCATGGCGAGCAGCTCCACGCTGGAGTCCTGCTGTTCCAGCAGATGAGTGATGCTGTGAGCAATGAGTCCACCCATGGAGCGGCCCAGGAGACGATACGGCCCCTCAGGCTGAATGCGCCGGATCTGTTCCATATAGTCGGCGGCGATTTCCTCAATGCTGGATGGGAGGTGGCCTCCGCGCAGGCCGCGGGACTGCAAACCGTAGACAGGAATCTCCGGGCTGAGGTGCCGCAGCAGGCTGGAAAAGCCCAGACTGACTCCCGCCATGGGATGAATGCAGAACAGAGGGCGGTGTGCACTGTGCGCAGGGCTGCGGAGCGGGAGCACAACGGCAAGCGGGTCTGCACCTTCGCGACTAATGCGTTCCACCATGGAGGCAAGGCTGGCGATGGTGGGCGCTTCAAACAATGTGCCCATCGGCAGCTCCATCTCAAAGCTGGCATGGAAGTGCGCGATAAACTCTGCCGCGGAAAGCGAATCGCCGCCGAGGTCAAAGAAATTATCGTGCAGGCCGACACGCTCTGCTTTCAGGACCTCCTGCCAGATCAAGGCCAGCTTCTTTTCCACCGGTGTTGCCGGCTCAACATACAGATTTGTGCTGGTGCACTGGGGAACGGGGAGGGCCTTTCGGTCCAACTTTCCATTGGGCGTAAGGGGCATGGCTTCGAGGAGTGTCAGGCTGGATGGCATCATGTGGCCCGGGAGACGCCCGGACAGAAACGAGCGCACGGATCTGATGTCCAGGGATCTGCCGCCGGAGGGGACAAGATACGCATGCAGCGAGATGCTCCCATCAGCATCACGATGTACTGCTACGGCTGCTTCCGCAATCGCGGAATGCTGGAGCAGGACACTTTCGATTTCACCCAGCTCCACACGATGGCCGTTGATTTTGACCTGGTTGTCGGCGCGACCAATGAACTCGAGCACTCCATCGTGGTTCCAGCGCACCAGATCGCCGGTGCGGTACATGCGGCCTCCGCCGGTGGTGAACGGGTCGGCAACAAAGCGCGTTGCGGTCAGTTCCGGCCTGTTAAGGTAGCCCCTGGCAACGCCTTCGCCAGCGATATAAAGTTCGCCAATTGCGCCAGTGGGGACCAGTTGCTGGTCCTCGTCGAGCACGTAGAGTTGCGTATTCAGGATGGGGCGTCCAATGGGCGGCGGCGTGTCGCCTACCTCGTTCAGCTCGAGAGCTGTAGACCACACGGTTGTTTCTGTCGGGCCATAAAACTGGGTCACACGCTGCGCCATGTTTTTGAGGCGCGAGGCCAGCTCAGAGCTGAGGGCTTCTCCGCCGACGAGCGCGTGCACACCATTCAGCCTGGTTTTGGAGTTGGCGAACAGGATGCGCCAAAGGGACGGCGTGGCCTGCATGTGGGTGATGCCAGTACGCTGGATGAGCCGCGCCAGCACCGGCGGATTGCGCAATGCGTCACTGCCTGCCATGACGACGCAGGCACCGACGGTCAGGGGGAGATAAAGCTCAAGCGCTGCGATATCAAAGATGAGCGTCGTAATGGCGAGAAAACGGTCGTCTGCCGTGGGCCTTAACTCAAGCCGCATGCCCTCAAGGAAATTCGCCAGGTTCCTGTGCGTGACCTCCACCCCTTTCGGCTTTCCGGTGGATCCTGAAGTGTAGAGAAGATAGACAACGCGGTCTGGCGAACTGAAGTCGGGTACTGGCGGCACGTGATCTGCTGCGGTTTCTGCGGATTCAGGGACGAGCCTCATGCAATGGCCATGTGCCAGGCGCTGATGTATCTGGGGCTGGGCAATGAGTGCAGCCGGTGAAGCATCTTCAAGCACCAGCGACATGCGCTCGACAGGCCCATCGAGATCGAGAGGCAGATAAGCCGCACCTGTTCGCATAATGGCAAGCAGGACCATCAGGAGCTGCTCACTGCGGGGGACCGCCACAGCTACAATGTCGCCAGGTTTTATGCCGCTTGCCATCAAGTGGCGGGCGTAGCTGGCACTACGCCAATGCAGTTGCTGATAGCTGATGACGGCATCCCCGAATACAACCGCAGGAGCATCCGGGGTCTTGTGCGCCCATTGCTCCACCAGCGATGGAAGACTGGTATAGGACAGCGGCTTTGCGGTGGCATTCCATTCCACCAGCAAACGCTGCCGCTCAGTGTCTCCGAGAATGTCCAGCGTTTTCAGCGGCCTGCTCGGGCCAGCAATTGCCTGCTCGACAAGACGAATCAATCTGCGCTTGTGGTCTTCCAGCTCTGTTGCGCTGTAGAGGGCTGGATTGGCATCCAGATCGAAGCGGACATCCGCACCAGTGCCGCGATCGTACACAAAGATGGTCAGGTCTTCGGCGCCGCTGTTCGAGAGGTTGTGCGCAATGCCCGGCGCTCCGTTGAAGTCCAGCCGGTAATCAAAGGGCTCAATATTCACACCAAGCCACGCAATGTTCTGGTTCTGACCGACCAGGCCAAGATCGCGGCGAAGGTCTTCATACCTGTACTGCTGATGACGCAGCGCCTGCCGCACCACCCGCGCAGTTTGCGCGAACAGGTCAGCGACCGTTGTCTGCGGAGTGAAGGACAGACGGATTGGCACAATGTTGGCAGCAACGGCAATCGAGGAGCGCAAAGCAGGATCAAGACGCCCGGAGACAGGCATTCTGAACACGAGATCATCGGCGCCAGTAAAGCGGTGGTAGTAGGCCGCAATCAGGGCGATCAGCGCCTGGGGAAGGCTTGCGCCATAAAGCTTTGCCGTTTCGGTCAGCTTTGCAATCATCGCAGATGAGAAGTAGCCCACGCTTCTGCGCAGCGTGCTGCTCAGCTCACGGCGGTCCTGGATGCGAGAAAGCGTGACGGGCTCAGGCATTCCGGCAAGTTGCTGAAGCCAGTATTCGCGGTCGCGCCGGAAGCGGTCGGAGTTGCGATAACGGGCCTCAGCTTCCACCATGGCCTGTACGGTGCAGAATTGATTCGCAGATGGTTGCGCTCCATTGACATAGGCAGTGTAGACTTCCGCGAGACGGCGCGCGACGAGACCGCCGCCGTAGCCGTCGTTCACAATGTGATGGGCGCGCTGGTACCAGAAGTAGCGCTTATCACCCGCCTTCAGGAGCGCTGAGCTCCAGAGTGGATCGCGCGCCAGATCGAGAGGCCGACTCCACTCGGCTGTCATCCAGTTTGTAATGGCGGCCTGCGGATCTTCTTCATGACTGAGGTCCACGTATGGAAAGTCCCCTTCGTAAACGGGGCGAGGGACCTGCTGCGGCCTGCCATCTGCTTCAAAAACACGGACACGCAATTGCTCTGCTTCGGCGATGACCTGGCGGAGGGCGCGCTGGAATGTCTCAGGATGAACGGAGCCGAAGATTTCTACAGCTTCGGCAATGTTCATCAGAGCACCCGGCGTAATTTTCTGGCTGAACCAAAGACCACGTTGTGCAACAGTCAACGGAAAAGAGCCCTGATAGCACCCCTGCATCCGGTCCTCCTCTCGAGAACACCAACCGGCTGACATCATTCATATATCCGCTCTGTAACATTGTGTGTTACATGACGATAACATCCGTATAACTTCCGTCAGACAACTTACAACCCCAAGATGCCCCACCCATTTGTTCGAAATGCAAACTGTCCCCGGCAAATTGCAGGCGATTCAGCATGCCGCGATTGTGATGTGCGTGACCGTAGTCCTATCACACCTGTGTAAAACAGCAGTTATCTCTGATGAAATACAGATGAAAATCCTGTGCTTACCGCGCAGAGTTATTCACAGCACTACGAGATCGGGAGAAAGAGGCAGACAAGAAAAGTACTTACTAACTATAGAGTAGATCGATCATATCATTGTCAGAATAGATAGACAATTCATTTTACTGAGGGGTATTTGAATCCGGTCCGATAGGCGTAGAAGTTGGCGGGCCGGAACTGAATGGGCTGGTGGGATTGGACGTACCTGGAGTGCTGGTTCCAGTGCTGTTTGTGCCGTTCAGGTTTGTTGTTCCGCCAAAGAAGTTGGCACGTTGCATGTCCTCAAGGGGGTCGTAAACAAACTCCCACTCGTTGTAGTGTTTCTGCTGCTTGTACTCCTTGATGGAGGCCTTCTCGACAGGAATAGCGACGCCGACAATGGGCGAGCCACCGAATGTCTGGTTGCTGTTGCCGAAGAGGCTGCCTGAGCCGGTGGAAGGCGATCCGGGCGAGGACGGGCTTCCCGGAGTACTGGTAGAGCCATTGGAGGTGCTGCCGTTGTCCGATGAGGATGAATCGGTGTTCGAGGACGAAGTTATGGTTGAGTTGGAGGAGCCAGCGGATCCGGCGAGAGCACCGCCGGGGCCGGCCGTTTGCCCGATGCCTCCACCCAGGACACTGCTACCTGCGGTTCCGCTGTTCGAGATCGGTTGACCGAAGAGCCCCATTGCCTTTACGTGCGCCTGACCAAAGTGGACGAGCTTCCAGTCATCCTTGCCGGTCATGGGATCAAGGTAGCGCTTGCGCAGAAAGCGGATGTTGTTGGTATTGACGAGCTGGTCAATGGAAGCAGGATAGCGGCCGAATTTTCTGTAGTAGAGCTTGATGGCCTGGCGGTACTGGAGCCCGCGATGAATCAGTTCTTCTTCCTTGTCGCGCCGAATGGATGCGGCGATACGCGGCGCTGCCACTGCCAGAGCAATGAGCACCAGCGCCACCATAAAAATCACCGCAAGCAGAATAAAGCCTGATTCTTTGTTCGCGGATTGGAAACGGTACAGCATCGTCAGTTCTGCGTCAGCGGCAATGGCTGGGCGTTGTGATACGGGATGTCTTCGATCTCAACAGATAACGGATTGATCTTCAGAACGCGATAGCGATGGTCCACCACATCACCTTCTGATGCAATGAAGACGTCATCTCCATGCAGAAGAAACGCCTTTCTCGCGCCGTCTTTGTGCGCCTCGTAGCCAAAGAACTTCAGATCAATCGGCGGAGGCGGGGGCGGGCCCTGCAGGACTTGCGGCATCTGTTTGCCGGGACGGACCGGGGCCTTGACCTGCTCGATAACAGGGGGAGCGGAGAACTGCGAGAAGATGTTCCGTCCGCTGCCGGTGTATTCTAGTGACTCGGCCTGGGCCATCCATTCCGGATGCAGAGTGGGATCAAGGCCAAGGACCGCTCCTGGAAGTTTGGCAGCGGCATGCTCATTTTGTGCCGGTCGAGTTGCGGGCGGCGTTGCTGTCTGCCTCACAACCTGTGGCTGTGGCGCGGGCGCGGAACTTCCGCCGAAGTAGTCCATAAGAAAGCGGGCCAGCAGGACCAGAACGATCAGCCCCAGCACACCTGCGGCGATGGCCTTCTTTTTGTCCTCTGCTCCTACTTTGAGGGCCATCAGCGCACCTCCGGAGAGCGGAGTGATGCAGCTTCTGTGCTCGTCTGTGCCTGCTCATTTGTGGATGGAGGAAGACCGCTGCTGGAGCGCAGATATGTCGTCATGCGCAGTCGCACGTTGACGAGTCCGCCCTGCTGCCCGTTGAAGGCAACCTGATTGATGATGAAGAAGACGTGGTCCTTGTCGCGCTCAATACCATTGATGAAGCGCATCAGCGGAGCGTATTCGCCGCTGAGGCTGGCATCAATGCGGACTTCAGTGAGTCCGTTGATGGCAGGGGAGGGGGTGTACTGCGCGCGTGTCAGGCGCACATTGTTCTTTGCGGCAAGCGAACCCAGCTCGCCCGCCATGGTGGAATAATTGGGTGCTATGCGCTGGTCGAAGAACTTCTGCGCATCCGTGCGGGCCTGGTCTACTTTTTGCGGAAGGCCCTGAAGGTGCGACATTTGTGCCTGCAACTGCATGTATGTCATGTGCTGGGCTGCGTATTCATCTGACTGGTCGGAACTGGCATCATGCCATGCGAAGAACAGCCTGGTGAGCAGGACGAGATCCAGCACGAGCAGGATGGCGACACCAGCAATATGCAGGTTAAGCAGAGAAAAGAGCTTGCGCGGGTTCATTCCGCTGCTCCTTTCCGCTGCTGCGGTGGCGTGGCCTTTTCCACTTCCGGAAACGGGCGATAGTCGGCGAGGACGTCAAAGTTCACATCCGAGGCTGACGTGCTGACAGGCGCAGGCTGATTGCCCTGGCTGGAGGTGGCGAGGGCCTCACCGGAGAGGCGTGGTGAGGCGAAATGCTTGGAACGCTCCAGGTTCTTCACCAGTTCGAGCGCGCGCTGGCGTTGCCCTGTGACGCGCATGCGAATGGTGACGTGGCCGTCGGGCGACATGATGGGGTCAATGCTCTGCACCTGCACTCCCGCTGGAAGAACCGTTTCGAGATCGGTCATGGTGGCAGTCCATGAGAAGGACTTCTGCCGGAAGAGGCCGTTCAAAAATTCCGATTGTGTGAGCACGGCGGCGTTCTGCGGCTGGCGCATCAGTGTTTGGTAGCTCTGTTGCTGGCGCTGCATCTGCTCCACGCGCGTCTGCATGGCGCGCACGTGGGCCGTGGCCGCTGCCGCACGCTGCTTCTCAATATGCAGCAGCCATCCAAAGGGGACAGCAAGCAGAGCAAGAATGATCATCCATAGGCGCAGCCGCGCGTAGATGGGCCGCAGCTCGACATAAGGATGGGAAGCGAGATTGATGGTGACGCGCATTCAGCTTGCCAGCGCTCCTCGTACCCCGGCCATCAGGCCACGGGGGATGTTTGTTGTTTCGCCGATGACGGCAGCGGGGACCAGGTCGCGCACGCGGAACTGCTCCTGTTCGAGGATGCGCGCCAGTTCTGCAGCTCCGCCCGGGCCGGCGTAAAACACTTCCTGCGGAGTGGAGGCCAGCGTGTCTTCAAAATAGGCGAGCGATACGGCGACGGCCTGGCGCAGGTCGACTTCCTGCTGCAGGTCCAGACTGCGATGCAGAAGCAGCTCTTCTCCGCGGGTAATGGCGGTGGTGACGGAATGGCCATTGCTGTTGACCACCAGCGTGGGCTCTTGTTGCGAGAGCGCGGCAAGCGCTGCCAGTGTGCTGGGCAGCACCGCTCCCGGCTCGTACCCGGCCAGGCGCGCTGCTTCTTCATATTCGGCAAGAACGGCGTGAGGAATGGCCGTCACCAGCACGCGTGCTTCCTCCGCGGTCTGCCGCATGATCTGATAGCTTACCGCCGCATCATCCACTTCAAACGGGACCAGCTTGCGGAGACGAAAGCGCACAACGGGAATGGCTTCGGCGGGTTTGGCCGGGAGCGTGTCGAAGTCGAGCAGCAGAACACGCACCGCTGCGTCTGGCACGACCAGCGCAAGGTGCTTTTCACGAGACTCGACAGACCCGACGGCACGTTTGAGAGCTGCCACAACAGCCGCCTTGTCGGTGATGTTCGACGCTTTGAGCGAAGGGGAAAGAGCACCTTCAGGCAGCGGAGCGAATGCGGTCACGGCCTGTCCGGCATCGGCAAGGCGCGCGGCCACAATGCCCGTTGGCAGAAACTCGCAGGCCAGTGGCGGACGGCGATGCGTATCCGGCATGAGAAAAGAGAAGGCCATCAGCGCGTCGCCTCAATGAATGTGACTTTGTTGATTTCTTTCAGTGTAGTGACTCCGGTGCGCACACGGTCCAGCGCCGATTCCCGTAGAAAGCGCATTCCCTCTCTGGCTGCCAGCTTGCGCACTTCTGAGCTGGGTTTCTTGTCGAGGATCATCTCGCGGATGGGATCGGTCAGGTCAAGCAGTTCGTGAATGGCTGTTCGACCGCGATAGCCGGTGCCGCCGCATTCGATGCAGCCCGCGCCCTCATGAAAATCGAAGTCGCGCCACTCGGCAGGATCCAGGCCGCTGTTGGTGAGGACGTCGTCATCATAGCGCACCGAGTGTCTGCAGTATTCGCAGATGGTACGCACCAGCCGCTGCGCCAGAATGCAGTTCAGCGCCGAGATGAAGTTATATGGCTCGACGCCCATGTTGAGGAAGCGCCCGAGCACGTCGAAGACATTGTTTGCGTGAACGGTGGTGAAGACCAGGTGTCCGGTGAGTGCTGAGTTGATGGCAATCTGTGCTGTCTCCTGGTCACGAATTTCGCCGACGAGGATCTTGTCCGGGTCATGGCGCAGGATCGAGCGCAGTCCGCGGGCGAAGGTAAGCCCTTTTTTCTCGTTGACTGGGATCTGGGTAATGCCACGTATCTGGTACTCGACCGGGTCTTCAATGGTGATGATTTTATCTTCGTCGCTCTTGATTTCATTCAGCGCGGCGTAAAGGGTCGTCGTCTTGCCGGAGCCGGTGGGTCCGGTGACGAGCACCATGCCGTATGGCTCGCGAATATAGCGGCGGAAACGGCGCAGGTCGTCTTCAGCAAAGCCAACCACATCGAGCGTGAGCCTGCGGAACTTCTCGCTCATGGATTCCTTATCGAGCACACGCAGCACAGCATTTTCGCCATGCACCGTCGGCATGATGGAGACGCGGAAGTCAATCAGGCGGCCCTTGTAGCGCACGCGGAAGCGTCCGTCCTGCGGGACGCGGCGCTCGGCGATGTCGAGCTCGCTCATGACCTTGATGCGTGAAAGGATGGTCGAGTGGTGCTCGCGCGCAATCGGCGCCATGGCCTGCTGCAACACGCCGTCAATGCGGTACTTCACGATCACGCCATCATCATAGGTTTCGATGTGGATGTCTGAGGCGCGCCGTTCAAGGGCGGTAAAGATGGTTGTGTCCACCAGGCGGATGATGGGGCTGATGTCCTCTTCCGCCGTCAGTTTTTCGATAGAAAGGTTTTCGTCCGCATTGTCTTCGCTCGAAAGAACATCAAACGTCAACCCTTCTGATGCCTCTTCGAGCACGCGCTGCGACTGCTCGGTCTTTTTGAGCAGGTCAGTGATCTGCGAAAGCGTAGCAACGCGCGTCACGATGCGCTGGCCCAGCAGACTCGCAATCTCATCGAGCAACATCAGGCGGCTGGGGTCGCTGACGGCGATGACGAGCCGGTCTTCCAGTTGCTCCAGCGGCACAAAATTGTAGCGGAACATCATGTCCACGGGCACGGTACGGAAGAGGTCGTGCTGGATGCGGAAGTGTTTCAGGTCCACGAACTCGCAACGGTAGCGCGCGGCCAGGCGCTTTGCGTGCTCGGCCTCGTCCTGCTCGATGGCGATAAATGCTGGTGCCTGTGCCATAGTACGTCCTTATGTCTGAAAACCGCTTGCCTGGCTGAGCGAGATGATGGGCAGATAGAGCGCGATGAGAATGATAACAACCACGACGCCCATCACAATTAGAATTGCTGGTTCGATCAGGGAGAGCGAGGCGGTAAGCGCCGTCTGCACGTCTTCCTCAAAAAATTCGGCGACCGAGTTGAGCATCTGCGGCAGCGCGCCGGTGGATTCGCCGACTTCAATCATTTCCGTGGAAAGCTCAGGGAAGACCCTAGTTCCTTCCAGGCTGCGCGCCAGGCTCTTGCCCTCGCGCACGCTGGTCACCGAAGAAAACACGGCCTTTGCAATGCGTTTGCTGGCAATCGAGCGCGCCGCCGTCTCAAGCGATGGAACGAGCGGAAGGCCGCCGGAAAGCAGCGTGGACAGCGTTCGCGAGAAGAGCGCCACCTGGTACTTGAGCCAGATCTTTCCAAAGACCGGCAGCCGGATACGCACGCTGTCTATGCGCTCCGCGCCGGAGTCGGTGCGGCTCCAGCGAAAGAGCAGATAACCGAGCAGGACCAGTGCGGGCAGCACGTAAAAGACGTATTTCTGCGCCGCATTGCCCAGTGCCAGCAGATACATCGTGATCGAAGGCAGCTTGGTGCCAATCTGGTCATAGAGCTGCGCAAACCGGGGCACCACAAAGCTGATGAGAAAGATAAACAACCCGAAGACCAGCGTAATCAGCAGCGCGGGATAAATCAGCGAGGCCTGGAGCTTCTTCCGGAAGGCCAGCGAAACGCGCTGAAAGGCCAGATACCGCCCGAGTACCTCTTCGAGATTGCCGCTGCGCTCTCCGGCCAACAGTGTTGTCGTGTAGATAAGCGGAAAGCCGCCCTGAGCATCGAATGCTGAGGAGATAGACTCGCCTGTCCTTACACGCGCAGCCACATTCTGCAATTGCGCGGCAAAGTTGGCGTTCTTCTGGTTCTTGGCCAGCATTTCGAGCGAGCTGAGAATGGGCAGCCCGGCACGGATCAGCGTCAGAAACCGCTGATTGAAGATGAGGAAAGTCTCAAGCTTGACCTTTTTGCGGACAGCCGTCAGTCCGCGCGGCTTGACCGAGTAGACATAGTATCCTGCCTGCGTGAAGCGCTGGCGCAGTTCTTCGACAGAGGCGGCGGACTGCACCTGCTCCTGCACGTGACCGCGCTCATCGGCCAGCTTGATGACAAACTCTGCCATGTTCTACCAAAATACTAGTTTTGCAGGCCGGACCCGCTTTTGGGGGACTTTGTCCAGAGGGGACTTGGGACTGCCTTTAAAGTCTGATGAAAAGACGCAGGCAGAACAGATTTCGCTCACCCTGCTGGCGCCCCATCCTTATGGATGGGATGAATTTGGAAGACCCAGCCTGGCAATCCTTCCCTTCGGCCCCACTACCCAGGGCAAGCTCAGAGCGTTCCAGTTGCCGTCATCAAGCGGCTGCCAGGTCTTTCCATCGTCGTAACTGATGTCGGAGCCATTGGTCCCCACCGCTATCCAGGCTTTGGCGTCCGCATCCCATGCCACAGCGGAGCGGTAGCCATGCGGCGGCTTTGTGGCCGCGGTCCAGTGCTGGCCTCCGTCGCTGCTCCAGGCCGCGGTCCCGGCGGACTCGTTCGGTTTGGTATAGTCTCCGCCTACGGCGACGAGCGTACCTTTGCCAGCATGGTGGCCCAGAGAAAAAATACCTGCGGCATCACCAGCGTTGGCCAGCGGAACAGAGTAGCGCTTCCACTGTTCCGCCATTTTGATTGGAGTTCCTGGTTTGGCGAAAAATGACCGGCTATAGACGAAGGCCCCTCCTGTGCCAAATATCACCGGCTCCTGTGGCCTGCCAAGCAGCGAGGAATTGCTCGCCGCAAAAGCGCCCTTCGCCTTGCTGTCCGCTTCCAGACCACTTCCTTCTGAGCGGACCCAATGCTGACCCCCATCTTCGGTGGTCAGAAAAACAAACTTTCCGTTGACCGGATCGCCCAGAAGAAATCCTCTACGTTTGTTCTGGAAGACGACCGCATCCCAGAAGCCGTCCTTGTCCGGATTGGTATAAAGCAGCGTCCAGTGCGAGCAGCCGTCCGTGGTCTCGTACAGCCGCGACTGGTCGCCGGGGCCGCTGGACATCACAATGGCCGTATTCGCGTCCCAGGCCCAGATGCCGCGAAAGTCCAGCTTCTCCGCTCCCGGAGGCACAGCACAGCTTTGCCACATATATCCGCCATCTTCTGTCCGCAGGACGGTGCCGTTTGTCCCGCTGGCCCAGGCCACTCCCCCGCCGACAGCATGAATGCCACGCAGATTTGCCGTGGTGCCGCTCGACTGCATCTCCCACGGGCCGGACTTTGGGGCCTGGGCCAGGCTGAAGGCCGGAAGCAGAAACAGCCAGAGGCCCAACCCGCATCCTTGCAGGACGTGGGGCATCCGTAATTTCTTTGCTCTGTTATTGGTTGATGTCTTCAAAGGCGAACCTGCCCAGATATAAGGGATGCGAGACCTGCGGTTTATTGTCTACCGGATTCATAGGATAGGTATCCGGGGTATTTGTGGGAAAGCCCCAGACCTTGCCGGTGCGCATATCCACGACCACCCTGCCATAGAGTTGCCTGCTTCCGTCGGGATCACGCAGCATCTGAGTTCCAGGTTCAAAGTAGTACGGGTATGGTGCATTCGCGAGCGATTGTGCCTGGACCGGATGAGGCGTCGTGTAAGGCCGGACGGCAATCGCAACCAGAGCAATGGCAATTACCAGCAGCAGTAGGTACGTGCAACGGTTTGTTTGCATGAAAGAACGTCCTCCCTTTTCTGGACGATTGTAATTGCTGGAACGCTCCTCATTTCTGTTCGCAGTGCTTTGACCGGACGGGTGGCGGCGGGCTCAACGCAACTACGCTATGCGACTCTGTTCCGGGCCCTCCACAGCGCTCCCATGACCGGATCTACCGCCTCGGGCAGCACCTGTACCATGGGCAGGCTCTGATGGATGGTTTCGATCATGCTTTCGCGCACGAAGCGCACGCTCTTGAGGATGCCGCCGACATAGGCCACTCCGGGGACTGGAGCATCCGGTTCGAGGGCGCGGAGGCGGCGGATGGCGTGGGTTGCGCCTTCCCCCAGGATGCGTCCGCCCAGCTCAAGGACTTCGAAGGCGACCGCATCTCCTGACTCTGCGCACTCGACAACCAGAGGCGCGAGCTGAGAGAAGTCTGGTACGGGCGTGCTGTGTGCCTTGTTCACAATATCGCCAATGGTAGGCGCGGACCAGAAGCGCATGACGCGATCCAGAATCATAGTGGGGCGCTGGAAATCGTGGGCGCGGCAGGCGGCCTTCAGCGCTTCAAGGCCAATCCAGTAGCCGGAGCCTTCATCGCCCAGAACAGGGCCCCATCCGCCCACATTAAAGGTCTCGCCGGTGCTGGTGCGGCCCAGAATGTTTGAGCCTGTTCCGCTGATGACGAGCACGCCGGCCTCTCCGGGAAAGGCCGCGTCGAGAGCGGTGGCCTCATCGCCACAGACAAGGATTTCGCCACCTGCATATTTTGAGATGATCTGCTGCATCCATTCCCGCGTCTGGGGAAGGCGCACGCCAGCCGTACCAACACAGGAGACAGCAACGTGTTTCAGGTCCACTCGGCTCTGGCGCGCGATTTCGGCAAGCAGGTCGCACATGTTTGCTTCTGCCTGTTCGGCAGAGACGCGCAGCGGCTTGATACTCCCGCTCTGGGTGCGGGCCAGGATGCGGGTTTCGTCGGCGAGGGCGCAGTCGGTCTTGGTGCCGCCTGCGTCGAATCCTAAATAAAAGGCCATGGTCCTCTTTATTGCAGGGCCGCTTCAGTCAAAGCGGAGGAAAGGATGTTGAGGCTGCCGTCTGTGGGAGGAGGCGTCAGCCGCAGAATTTTCGCAATGAACGGATACACATTTACATTTTCAAATGGCTTAAGTGTCACGCCGGGACGGATGTCGGGGCCCACGGCGTAGAAGATGGCCTTCATTTCAGGTAAGTCGCGCGGATCATATCCATGCACGCCTATGTTTGGAGGGTGGTCCGCAGTCCCGGATTCCGGCGCGTGGGCGCGTATCGCATAGGGGCCTTTGGCCACGATGACGGGGTCGCCGATGCGGGCGTTGTCGTTGTAGTGCAGCCATGCGGGCACATGCGTGCGCCGATAGACCATGAATTTTCCGTCGGCTGCTTTCAGCTTCTGGTAGGCGCGTTCGGCGTCCTCGTCAGAATTGGCGTAGAGCAGCGAACCGACCGTGACAAAGTGGGAGAGATCGGCATACTGGTCGAGATTGATCCAATCACCTTCGCGTTTTGCCATGCCGTGGTCGCTGACCACAATGAGATCAATGGGCAGGTGCAGCGCGTCAAGCTCAGAGTGCAGCTTTCCGACCAGCCCGTCCACATGCTTTACGGCTGCGGCCACCTGCGGCGACTCGGGACCAAACTCATGGCCTGCGTGGTCTACGTTGGAAAAGTAGAGGGTGATGAAGTGCGGACGGCGGTCTTCCGGCAGCTTCAGCCACGCCACTACCTGCTCAATGCGCTTGTCGTCGGGAAACTTGTCATCAAAGTGCAGATAGTAGCTGGGCCGCACGCCGCGGACTTCGGCCTCTGAGCCGGGCCAGAAGAAGCACGCTGAGCGCATCCCCTGCTGCTCGGCCAGCACCCATAAGGGAGTGCCTCCGTACCAGGATCCGTCTGCAGCGGTCTTCGGGTCGTTGTAGGAATACCGCGCCTGGCGCTGCGGATCGTAAAAGCTCATGGCAACGATGCCGTGGTGTTCCGGATATAACCCGGTGACCAGCGTGTAATGGTTGGGGAAAGTCAGCGAGGGGTAAGAGGGCACCATTCCATCGGGAGCGCTGGCTCCATGCTTTGCCAGGTCGAGCAGGTGTGTCGCGCCATATTCCTTCGCGTAGTCATAGCGAAAGCCGTCCAGCGAGACCAGCACGACATAGTGCTTCTGCTCCTGGACAAGGGCGTTCGGGCCGTTGTCTACGGTAATGACCGGAGCAATCTGCTGCGCCTGGGCCGAGACGGCGAGGAGCAGCGAGAACAAAAGCAGCCAAAGGCGTTTCACTCCCATAAGAGTAATGGATGCCACACCCTGTTATCATCCCTATTTCAGGGCTGTTTTAAACGCATCTTGAGGGGAGGCGCGTTTCAACCCATGTCTCGAAGACATCTTGCTCTTTTAGGAGTTCTGTCCATGGCTGCATCCACTATCTCCGGCATCGCAGAAACAGCAAAGCTCAAAGTGCCGGAAATCAAATACGAGAGCTACACATTGCCGAATGGTCTCCAGGTCATCCTGTCAGAAGACCATCGTCTGCCCATCGTCGGCGTGGACATCTGGTATCACGTGGGGCCGATGAATGAGCGCGCGGGACGCACCGGCTTCGCCCACCTTTTTGAGCACATGATGTTTGAAGGCTCCAAGCACGTAGGCGAAAAGGCCCACTTCAAATATCTGGAAGCCGCCGGAGCATCCGACATCAACGGCACCACCTCGTTTGACCGCACGAATTACTTCGAGACGCTGCCCTCCAATCAGCTTGAGCTGGCACTGTGGCTTGAAAGCGACCGCATGGGCTTCCTGCTGGATACTCTGGACCGCGAGAAGCTGACCAACCAGCGGGACGTGGTCCGCAATGAGCGCCGGCAGAGTATCGAAAACCAGCCCTATGGCCTGGTGGATGAGGCGCTGATGCACACACTGTTTCCTCAGGAGCATCCATACCACGCCGACGTGATCGGCTCCCATGCCGATGTGGAAGCAGCGCGCCTGGAAGATGTGCGCGAGTTCTTCAAGCTCTATTACGCGCCCAATAATGCCACGCTGGCGATTGCGGGTGACTTTGACGCGGCAAAGACAAAGGCCCTGATCGAAAAGTATTTCGGTCCCATTCCCAAAGGCCCGGACGTACCCAAAGTACACGTTGCCACCCCGCCGATCACCGCGGAGAAGCGGCTCACAGTGACCGACAAAGTGCAGCTCCCGAAGGTGCTCTTTGGATGGCTGACCCCTCCGGCATTTGCGCCGGGCGATGCCGATGGCGATGCTGCCTCCTATATTCTGGGCGGCGGAAAGACCAGCCGTCTGTACCAGAAGCTGGTGTACGACCAGCAGATTGCGCAGTCTGTCAGCTGCTATAACCAGTCGCAGGCGCTCCAGTCATGGACCACGTGCGAGCTGGTGGCGCGGCCCGGAGTCACCGCCGAGCAGCTTGAAAAAGCGGCGAACGACGTCATCAATGATTTTCTGCAGAATGGCCCCACCCAGGCAGAAGTGGACCGCGCCCGCATTGTGACTGAATCGGCCAAAATTCGCGGCCTGCAGCGCGTGGGCGGCTTTGGCGGTATTGCTGACACACTCAACTATTACAACCAATACACAGGCGATCCCGGCTATTTGCCGAAGGACCTGGCCCGCTATGACGCTCTGACTCCGGCAAGCGTACAGAAGTTCGCGCAGGAACACCTGAAACAGGACCAGCGTGTGACCGTGTTTGGCATCCCCGGCCCAAAGGTTGTGCAGGATGTGCCGCGCAGCCCCGCCGGTACGGACGCGAACGTAAAGATTACGCCGGAGTATTCGGCTGAGTTTGAGGCGGCCCAGGCATGGCGCAGGAATCCGCCCACTGCCGGAGCGGCACCCAAACCCAGTCTTCCGGAGCCGAAAGTCTTCGCGCTCGCGAATGGGCTGAAGGTCTATCTGATTGAATCGCACAACCTGCCTGTCTTCAGCGCTTCACTGGTGACGCTCGGCGGAAGTGAAGGCGATTCCACGAAGAAGCCCGGCGTGGCAGGCTTTACCGTGGCGATGCTGACAGAAGGCACCACCACGCGCAGCGCAACAAAAATTGCCAACGATGCCGACCAGATTGGCGCAAGGCTGACCAAGAACGCCTCTAACGACATTGCTTATGTGCAGATCAGCGCGCTGAGCAACGTGGCCGATCCGGCGCTGGACCTGCTCTCTGATGTTGTTCAGCACCCGGCCTTCAAGGATGAGGAGATTGAGCGCATCCGCAAGCAGCGGCTGACGTCACTGCTGCAACTCAAAGACCAGCCGGTGCAGATTGCCTTTTCCGTCGCCAATCGCGCCATTTATGGCGACAACAATGCGTATGGATACCGCAGCATCGGGACCGAGCCTTCCCTGAAGTCCATCACGCGGGATGACCTCGCCAGCTTCTGGAAGGGGCATTATGCTCCTTCGGATTCCGCGCTGGTCTTCGCCGGAGACCTGACGGAAAAGCAGGCGCGCGATCTGGCGGAAAAGTATTTCGGATCGTGGAGTTCAAAGGGCACAGCATCGCATCCGCCCGCCGCGCCGGAAGCTGTGCAGCGTCACGTGATTCTGGTAGACCTGCCGGGTGCGCCGCAGACAGCCATCTGGGCCGCGGGCGTGGGCGTGCCGCGCTCGACCCCGGACTACGCGACGCTCAATGTGGTCAATACAATGCTCGGTGGGCTCTTCTCCAGCCGCATCAACATGAATCTGCGCGAAGAGCACGGTTACACGTACGGGGCCTTCAGCATGTTCCAGTTCATGCGTGGAGCAGGGCCGTTTCTGGCTGGTGCTTCAGTGCGCACGGATGTGACAGGGCCTGCTCTGCGTGAGCTTGTCTCGGAGCTGGACCGCATCCGCACGACCCCGCTCTCAGCCGACGAGCTGAAAATGTCCAAGGACCACCTTATCCGGTCGCTTCCAGGGGACTTTGAGACGGTGGAAGAGACCACAGGCAGGATGGCCGACATCTTCACCTATAACCTGCCGCTCGATTATTACCGCACTTATCCGGCAAAGATTGACGCGGTGACGTCAGAACAGGCCGCAGCGGCTGCGCTCAAATACATTCATCCGGAGAAGATGGTCTTTGTCGCCGTCGGAGACAAGGCAAAGATCCAGCCGCAGATTGAAAAGCTGGATCTTGGGCCCGTGGAAGAGTGGACGACGGATGTTGAGCCGGTAAAGAAGTAGGACAGGCACCGGGGTGCTGTATTGCCGGTGCTGTGCGACAATAAAGGCAATGGAGGAAGTTCCCATACGCCCTGCGCGTGGGATAGTATTCCCTTATGTTGGACAATCTGCTAAAACCCGAGCACCTGCTGCTGATCCTGGCGATCGCGCTGCTGATCTTTGGCCCCTCAAAACTGCCCGGTCTGGGCAAAGGACTTGGCGAAGCATTCCGCGGCTTCAAAGACGGCATCAAAGGGACTGGCACGTCTGACAGCGAGAAGCAGGAGAACGCTACGAAGTCTGAAGCCACCACGGCGCAGACCAAGTAAGCTCCCGGCATGAGCAGGCGGCCAGAAAGCACTGTACGCCTGTGAAGCCTATACCCAGCCCATATCTCGTCAAACCGCATCAGAAGGTCCGGCTCTCTCACACGCCATCCCATAAGACCGGGCCTTACCAGAACAAAGAGGAAGCCGCCGCAGATCTGGAGCGCCACCGGCAGAAGCTCGGCGCTCTGCAGGAGATGCTGACGGCCGATTGCCGGCACTCTGTCCTGATTGTGCTGCAAGGCATGGATACCTCCGGCAAGGACGGGACGATCCAGCACATCTTTACCGGAGTCAATCCGCAGGCGTGCAATGTGGCTTCGTTCAAAGCACCCACGCCGGTGGAGTTGAAGCACGACTTTCTCTGGCGCGCGCACCGCGTCGTTCCGCAATACGGAACGATTGCCATCTTTAACCGCTCGCACTATGAGGAAGTGCTGGTCACGCGTGTCCACAAAGAGGTTTCCGGCAAAGAACTGAAGGAGCGCTTCCGGCAGATTGTGGACTTCGAGCGCATGCTGGCGGAAAACAATGTTCTGCTGCTGAAGTTCTATCTGCACATCAGCCGGGCGGAGCAGACGCGCCGGCTGGAAGAGCGTCTGGCGGAAAAGGACAAGCACTGGAAACTGAGCGAAGCCGACTTTGCCGAGCGCCATCTCTGGCCACAGTATGCAAAGGCCTATGAGGATGCGATTGAGAACACCAGCCGCAAATTTGCGCCGTGGTACATCATTCCGGCCGACCACAAGTGGTACCGGAATGTGGCCATCTCAGAGATTCTGGTGGAGGCGATCGGCAAGCTGGACCTGAAGTATCCGGAGCCGCCGTTCAATCCGAAAAAGATTAGAATCTGATGCTTTGCTCAGATGACAAACAGATATCTCTGCTCTGCTCAGGATGACCTGGTTTGGGCGCTGGTGTGGCCAGCGCGAGCGCTGATTCGGGGCTATCTGCGACCTGAATGAGGACCCGGTTTTCAGGCTTGATGAAGCCCTGTCCGACGGCGTGGTCGAGAAAAGTCAGAAGGCCGTCAAAATAGCCGTTGATATTGAGCAGGATGCAAGGCTTCTGATGGACCCTGATCTGCTTCCAGGTGACGATTTCGATGAATTCATCGAGCGTTCCGTAGCCACCGGGGAGCGCGATGAAGGCGTCAGCCTGGTCGGCCATGAGCGCCTTGCGCTCGTGCATGGTGCGGACGATGTGAAGTTTCGTCAGGCCGGGGTGGGCGATTTCGCGGTCCATCAATACATCTGGCATCACGCCGATGACCTCGGCCCCTCTGGCAAGCGCGGCATCGGCCACGATGCCCATGAGACCGACGGTGGCCCCGCCGTAGACGAGGCACGTTCCGGAAGCAGCGATGCGCTGGCCCAGTTCTTTGGCTGCCTGGGCATACGACGGATGGGCGGCTTCGGAGGAACCGCAGAAGACGCAGATGCGGAGTTGCGCGGGTGATGGCATCAAGAGGAGTTTAACTGGTTTTGGAGTAGTTCAGATACGTGGATTTCCGCCTTCTCGCTGCGCGAAGGGGTGGGTCAGCCGGATCCCTTGCTTGCTGTGCCTCAGGGTGACGCGGGGACGGTACACTAGAAGAAGGGAACGCCTTCCAGGAACATTCCGGACATCATTTTGCAGCAGTTACTCGACAAATTGAATCCGCAGCAAAGGGCAGCGGTAGAGGCCGTGGACGGCCCGGTCCTGATTCTTGCCGGCGCGGGGTCGGGCAAGACACGTGTGATTACCCATCGCATCGCTTACCTGATCCATGAGCGCGGTGTGGCTCCTGATTCGATTCTTGCCGTGACGTTTACGAACAAGGCCGCGGCGGAGATGGGCGAGCGCGTTGAGAAGCTCATTGGACATTCGACACTGGCGAAGCCGCTGATTGCGACGTTTCACTCCTTTTGCGTGCGCATGCTGCGCCGGGACATTGAGGCACTGCGCGTTGGCAATGAAGGGCTGACGAAGACCTTTGCTATCTATGATGAAAGCGACCAGCAGAACCTGGTGAAGCAGATTATGCGGCGGATGGGGTTGGATGACAAGCAATTGACGCCGCGCGTGGTGCTCTCGCGCATCTCCTGGGCGAAGAACCACATGATTGACCCGCAGGAGTATTACCTGCAATCGGCGGACCCCATCAGCGAGAAGGTTGCGCACATCTTTGAGTCGTACAGGAAAGAACTGCGCAAGAACAATGCGATGGACTTCGACGATCTGCTGCTGGAAGCGGTGCGGTTGCTGAAGGTCTCTTCCGAGGTCCGCGAGAAGTACAACCGGCGCTATCGTTATCTGCTGATTGATGAATATCAGGACACAAACCGTCCACAGTATGAGCTGATGAAGCTGCTTGCCGGGGAAGCGAAGAACGTTTGCGTGGTGGGCGATGAGGACCAGAGCATCTACTCCTGGCGCGGCGCGGACATCCGCAACATTCTTGAGTTTGAGAAGGACTTCCCTAACGCAAAGGTGGTTCGCCTGGAGCAGAACTACCGCTCGACCGGCATCATTCTGGAAGCGGCAGGGGCAGTGGTGGCGCGCAACTCGCAGCGCAAGGGCAAGCGCTTGTGGACGGCCCGCGAAGGCGGCGCGAAGATTGGCTACTATGAAGCTCCGGATGGCGAAAACGAAGCACTGTTTGTCGCCGATTACATCCAGAAATACCTGCGCAGGGCGGGGCAGGAAAACGAGGATGTGCGGGTGGCGGTGCTGTATCGGACCAATTCGCAGTCGCGCCTGGTGGAAGAGGCGCTGCGGCGTTATGGCATCAGCTACACGATGGTGGGCGGATTTTCGTTCTATGAGCGCGCTGAGATTAAAGACCTGCTGAGTTATCTCAAGCTGGTGCAGAACCCGCATGACTCGATTGCCTTGCAGCGCGTGATTAATGTTCCGGCGCGCGGCATTGGCAAAGCCACGCTGGAGACACTGGAACGGATCGCGCTGGAAACGGGCACGAGCACATGGACGGCGATCGAACGCGCGCTGGCGGAGAGGCTTGTTCCAACCCGCGCGTGCATTGCGCTGGATGGCTTTCGCAAGCTGATTGAAGATGCGCGGGCGATGATCACGGGGCGGATGGCGGAGAAGCTGAGTGGCGATGTGGAGAGCGCATCCCACCCTTCGCAAGGCGAAGGATTGGGCACCCCGGATTCTTCTGATGAAGACACCAGCTTTGATTTTGGGAACGAGACACAGCACGGGTTCGCATTCTCAGATGATGTTTCGTTCAATCCATTCGAAGAAGAGGTGGGGAGCAAAGCTGATGCTGAAGCAGAGGACACTGGCTTCCGCAAGCCTGGGGATGCAGCGACCCTTCCGGAGCTGATCCGCTTCATTATTGACCGGAGTGGGTACATTCGCGCGCTGGAGGAAGAGGGTACTCCGGAGGCCTTCTCAAGAATTGAGAACCTGAAGGAACTGGCCAATGCGGCGCAGGATGCGCAGGAGCGCAGCGAGACGCTGGACGAATTTCTGGACCATGCCGCACTGGTGAGTGATACCGACCAGTACGATGCCAACTCACGCGTGACCCTGATGACGCTGCATGCGGCGAAAGGGCTGGAGTTTCCCCTGGTTCTGCTGGCCGGAATGGAGGAGGGGCTTTTTCCGCATTCACGCACGCTGAACGATCCGGAGCAGATGGAAGAGGAGCGGCGGCTGGCCTATGTTGGCATGACGCGTGCGATGGATGTGCTGGTGCTGACGCGGGCGCGATATCGCAGGCGCTATGGGAGTGACATGCCAGAGGCCTCGATGCCATCGCGGTTCCTGGAAGAAGTGCCGCCGCACCTGCTGGAAGATCTGAGCGGCGGGCAGCGTCCGGCGTCGAGCTGGGGCGGGTATGCCGCTGCTTCAACGCAGCAGCCTTCCTGGGTGCGCAGGCGTTCGCAATACAGCGATGATTTTGAAGGCAGCCGGCATTACAACTACGAGGACGAAGACCAGCGTCCGACGGCTCGCGAACGCGGCGGGGACTCCTTTGATAATATTGCCCGGTTTTTTGGCGGGCGGGGAAAGGTGCCTGTTTCACGGCCCAAAGCAGAGACGGCTGCGCCGAAGGGCTCTGCGGGTCTGAAGAGCGGGCAGCGGGTGCGGCACCCGAAATATGGAGAAGGTGTGGTCTTCCGGCGCGAGGGAGATGGGGAAGACGCCAAAGTCACGGTACAATTTACAAGGTTCGGTGTGAAAAAGCTGGTGGAGAAATTTGCCCAGCTTGAGCGGCTGTAATCTGCACCGAAAATGGAAAATGCAGGTCCTTCGACCTCGCTTCGCTCCGCTCAGGACGAAGAAATTTGTGGAGTGTGCGGATGGGCCTTGCCTGAAGGAGAAGAATGGCAAATACAAAGAAGATCGAGAACAAAGAAGAACGTAAAAAAGTGAAGCGCGCGGCGCGCAAGAAGGCCGCCCCGAAACCGAAGCGTACCACGCCACGCGGATCGAACAAGAAGAAGGTAAAGAAGCTGGTGCGTGGCCAGAGCAAACGCTAGTGCGCGTCAGGGCCTGTTTTGCAGAGCAGGCCCTGAGCGGGTACACTCCCCTCATTAAGTCCGCAGGAGCCAGACCCTGTCGTATCAAGTCTTCGCCCGAAAATCTATAGACAAGCTCATCAGCGATTCTGAAGCGCCGGAACACAGCCTGAAGAAAACGCTGGGGCCGTGGTCCCTGACTGCGCTGGGGATTGGGGCAGTCATTGGTTCGGGCATCTTTACGGTGATCGGAACTGCGATTGCGGGCGAGCAGTTTGATACTTCCTCTATTCTGAACACCCCTGTTCTGGATTATCTGGTGCATCACACGGCCCTGGTGGGGCGGCCCGGGGCAGGACCGGCGCTGGCGCTGTCTCTAGTGCTGGTAGCGATTGTGTGCGCCTTCACCGGGCTTTGTTACGCCGAGTTGGCTTCGATGATTCCAATTGCCGGGTCGGCTTATACGTATACCTATGCCACACTGGGCGAACTGATTGCCTGGATCATCGGCTGGGACCTGATCCTGGAGTACGCCTTCTCAAATATGGCGGTGTGCGTTGGGTTTGCGGCGCATATTGTGGACCTGATGGACTGGCTCGGGATCCACCCGTCTGCGCGGTGGATTTCTCCGGCTTATCTGCCCAGCGGACTTCAGGATTTTCACGGAAATACGCTGTATGCGCCAGGGTGGCATTTCGGCTTTAACTGGCCGGCGTTTCTCGTCGTGATGGTGTTGACAGTGGTGCTGGTGCGCGGCATTCGCGAATCGGCGGAAACGAACAATATCATGGTGCTGCTGAAGATTGCGGCCATCCTGATCTTTATCGCCTTTGGCGCGCACTTTATTCACCCATCAAACTGGCATCCGTTTTATCCAAATGGATGGTCGGGGCTGCTGACGGGCGGGTCCATCATCTTCTTCACATATATTGGCTTTGATTCAGTTTCAACGGCGGCGGAAGAGTGCAGGAACCCGCAGCGCGATGTGCCGATCGGGATACTGGCGACACTGCTGATCTGCACGGTGCTCTATATCGGAGTAGCGGTGGTGCTGACCGGGCTGGTCAAGTGGAACACGCTGGTGGGCGATGCTGCTCCGGTGGTGAATACGCTGCGAAAGCTCTCTGCGACGAACCATAGCGAGACACTGCACTGGGGGCGGCTGGTCATTCTGATTGGCGCACTGCTGGGGATGATCTCGTCCATTCTGGTCTTCCAGATCGGGCAGGCGCGGGTCTGGTTTGCCATGTCGCGCGACCGGTTGCTGCCGGCGGTCTTCTCAAAGGTGCATCCGCGTTATCGCACGCCTGCGGTTTCTACCTGGGTGGCGGGCATTGTGGTGGGCGTCCCGGCGGGACTGCTGGACATTGGCACATTCTCTGATCTTTCAAACATTGGGACGCTCTTTGCGTTTGTGCTGGTTTCGGCTGGGGTGCTGATCCTGCGCTACAAAGACCCGGGACGCCACCGGAGTTTCCGCTGCCCCGGAGGGCCGGTGTTTCCCGTGCTGAGCATCTTCTTCTGCGTGCTGCTGATGGCGGGTCTACCGATTATGACATGGCTGCGGTTCTTTGTGTGGCTGGGGATTGGGCTGGTAATTTACTTCTTCTACAGCCGCAAGCGGAGTGAGTTCTGCCCTCCGCGTTTTCGATCTTAGCGCTTCTGGAAATCTGTCACTGCCTTGCGATACTCTCAATTCAGAAGGACACGCATGACTGTACAGTTAGAACTCGGGCCAGAGATATTGCTCTACCGTAATTCCACGCAGTGCAGCCTCAGCTACAATTCGGGCTTCAGTCCCGGATTCTGACTTTGAATACGCGAGATATTTTCCGCTTTTCAGGCATTCAGGCCATCTCACCGGGGCAGGTTTAACGAATGTCATCTACGTTGGCTTCTTTCCTTCGCCGTCTGCCGAAGGCCGAGCTTCATCTTCACCTTGAGGGTACGATTGCGCCGGAGACGCTGGTGGAATTGAGCCGCCGGCACGATGCCGAACCAATGACGCTGACGCAGGCCGAGGCCCTTTACCAGTACACCGACTTCACCGGGTTTCTGATGGCGTTCAAGGCCGTCTCAGAACGGCTGCGGACGGCGGAAGACTATGAGCTGATTACTTACAGAATGGCCGAACAGCTCGCCTCACACGGTGTTGTTCACGCTGAGGTGTATGTGGCGGCCGGGGTGATTTACTTCTGGGGCCGGTCCGAGTTTGAGCCGCTGTTTGCAGGCATGGAGCGGGCGCGCGTCCGGGCAGAGCAGGAGTTTGGCATAAGCCTGTACTGGATCTTCGATGCCGTCCGCCATTTCGGAGCAGAACCCGCGGCGCGTGTTTTCCGCAAGGCTGCGGAGATGAAGCGCGAGCATCCCAGCATTGTCGGCATCGGCATTGGCGGAGACGAGCGGCGCGGGCCAGCTGAGCTCTTTCGTGATTTATACCGCGAAGCGAAGGATTCGGGACTGCACCTGACCGTCCATGCGGGGGAGGCGGCAGGGCCAGAGAGCATCTGGGGCGCATTGAACATTGGCGCAGAGCGGCTGGGCCATGCGCTGACGGCCGTTCAGGATCCGGAGCTGATGCATGTGCTTGCCCAGCGGCAGGTCCCTGTAGAGATTTGCATGACATCAAATCTTCGGACAGGGTGCTGTGCCCGAGTCGTGGACCATCCGGTGCGGAAGTATTTTGATTCGGGGCTGATGGTAACGCTGAATTCGGATGACCCGGCGATGTTTGGCAGCAATCTGGAAGAGGAGTTTCTGCTGGCGCATAACGAATTTGGTTTTACGCAGGAGCATCTGCGCGAACTGGCATCCAATTCCATTGAAGCGAGTTTTCTTCCAGCGGAACAAAAAGTGCGCTGGTTACATCAAATAGAACAGAGTGTCTAAAGAGATACGGAGCCCCGCCGATGCGCACTATAACAGCGAAGTGCGCTATGATGACGGCATGAAGCCACGGAAACAAGGGCTTTTGAGGTCAGGAAAGAAGGCCGCAGTGATTGTTTTGCCATGTCTGAAAAAAGAAGATGAGTCTGCGGTTGCCCTCCGCGCGATTGGCTGGACGTCGGTTGCCTTGGGAGTCGTTGCCGTAGGTCTGTATGTCGGTCGCGAACTGCGCCAGCGGTATAAATTCAACCGCCGGACCCCCTATGATTTCTATTCGCATGCAGGAGACCAGATTTCTGCTGCTGAATACGGTGTCGGGGTTTAGGGCTGCATTCCTGAATCGACTCTGCCCATGATGGACCGCCCTGGCTGGTGCGGCTTCTTTCGATTTTACTCAGGGTGAAAAAAATTGTGAGGTTTGCAGTTGTGGTTTTCCCATCCTTTGCTGCGCGAAAGATGAAAAACCCGGCATGTGCATAAACAACCTGCTTTAAACCTAAAACCTGGATTTTAAAAGCCCGGCACAAAGCCGGGCTTTTGCGTTCACATACCCGCTCTTAACTGCAGCCGCTGGTGCTGCCGCAGGACATGCAGCGGTAGCAGCTTCCGTTGCGGACCATAATCGCTCCGCAGGTGTGGCAGCTGGGCGCGTCGCCCATGTCATAGAGGTCCTTCATGGCGTCGGCGGCGTGGTAGACACCGCGGTCTTCCATGTGAAGGTGGTCTACTTTGGATTCAGTGCTGGCGATCAGGTCAGAGACAATTCCGCGCTGCGGCGCCGAAGTTGCTCCCATGCCGCGGGTGGACGCGTGCTGCTCCGGTGACAAAAGCGGGTCCTTCGCTTCGCCTGCGGCTTCGCTCAGAATGACACCCTGAGAGGGAGCGGACGGAGCGGCGAGGCCAGCGAAGAGCGACAACTGCTGGCCGGAGAGGAAGCGCAACTGGAGCCAGCGGAAGATGTAGTCCATGATGGACTTGGCGTAGCCGATCTGCTCGTTGCCGGTCCAGCCGGAAGGCTCAAAGCGCGAGTGCGCGAACTTTTCGCACAGGACCTTGAGCGGCACTCCGTGCTGGAGCGAGAGCGAGACGGCAGTAGCGAAGCTGTCCATCAGTCCGGAAACGGTTGAGCCTTCTTTCGCCATGCGGATGAAGATTTCGCCCGGCTGCCCATTCGGGTAGAGGCCGACGGTGATGTAGCCTTCGTGCCCGGCGATGGCGAATTTGTGCGTGAGTGAAGCACGCTCCTCGGGCAGATGATGACGCACGGCACGTGGCGGCGCATTCAGGTCCTGGTCCTGCGCGGACGGCGAGCCGCTCCGCGCAATGGAGTCAAGCGCTGCTACGAACGCGTTTGCAGCGTCAAGCACGGACTTCGCCGCGACCTCGACCTTTTCCGCAACCTTTGCTTCGAGCGTCTTCACATCCACTTCAGAAGCGGCCTTTCCGCTGGCAACGGCGGCCAGAATGCGTTCGGCGGCGGCATCGGCAGCGGAGGGCCCATGCTTGATCTCCTTGGCCTTGTTGCCGTCCGAGACATTCAGCGGCTGCGCGCCTTTGGAGCCGTCGCGGTAAATGGCAATGGCCTTGAGGCCCTGCCGCCAACCTTCGAGATAGACTTCGGCGATGTCGTCTACCGTGCAGTCGTGCGGCAGGTTGACGGTCTTTGAAATCGCGCCGGAGAGGAATGGCTGCGTTGCGGCCATCATCTTGATGTGGCCCATGTAGTGAATGGAGCGCGTGCCCTTGGCCGGCTTGAAGGAGCAGTCGAAGACAGCCAGGTGCTCGGGCTTGATGCCGGGAGCGCCTTCAATGGTGCCGGTCGCGTCAATGTAGCTGACGATGGCGTCCACCTGCGCGTTGTTATAGCCGAGTTTGAAGAGCGCGGAGGGCACTGTGTTGTTGACGATCTTGATCATGCCGCCGCCAACCAGCTTCTTGTACTTGACGAGCGCGAGATCCGGCTCGATGCCGGTCGTATCGCAGTCCATCATGAAGCCGATGGTGCCGGTGGGCGCGAGCACTGTGACCTGCGAGTTGCGGTAACCGTGCTTTTCGCCGTGGGCGAGCGCTTTGTCCCAGCAGTCTTTGCTGGCGGCGATGAGGGCATCGAGCTCAGGCACAACAAACGGTTCGCTGCTGGTCTTCGATTTGCCGATTTTGTTGACCTCGGCGCGGTGCATGCGAATGACGTCGAGGAACGGTTCGCGGTTGACGTAGAAGCCGGGGCAGGCGCCGCCTTCGCGCTCGACTGAAGCGGTGAGCGGAGTGGCGGAGGCCAGCGACGGGCACTTCTCAGCAATGCGCGAGGACTGCAGATAGGCTTCGCCGCACATGATGGCGGTCAGCGCGGCGGCAAAGTCGCGTCCGGCATCGGAGTCATACGGCAGACCGAAGGCCATAAGCAGCGCACCCAGGTTGGCGTAGCCCAGGCCCAGCGGGCGGTAATCGTGCGAATTGCGGGCAATGGCCTCGGTGGGGTAACCGGAGTTGTCCACGAGGATTTCCATTGCGGTGATCATGACGTCAATGGCGTGGCGATAGGCCGCAATGTCAAAGGTCCCTGCCGGAGTGACAAACTTCAGCAGGTTGAAGCTGGCCAGGTTGCAGGCGGAGTTGTCGAGGAACATGTACTCCGAGCACGGGTTCGACGCGTTGATGCGCCCGGTGTTCTTGGAAGTGTGCCACTTATTGATAGTGGTGTCGTACTGCATGCCCGGGTCGCCGCAGTGCCAGGTGGCGTCGGCGATTTTCTGCATGATCTCGCGGGCCTTGTAACTCCTGACCGGGGTGCGGTCTTTGACGGTGTAGGTGGAGAATTCGGCGTCCTTCTCGACGGCGCGCATGAATTCGTCGGTGACGCGAACGGAGTTGTTCGCGTTCTGGAAAAAGATGGACGAGTAGGCTTCGCTGTCCGGACCAGAGCCGTCGTAGCCTTCGCGCATCAGCGCCCAGGCCTTGGCTTCTTCCTTCATCTTGCACTCGATGAAGTCCATGATGTCGGGATGGTCAACGTTGAGAATGACCATCTTGGCGGCGCGGCGCGTCTTGCCGCCGGACTTGATGACTCCGGCGAAGGCGTCGAAGCCGCGCATAAAGCTCAGCGGGCCGGAGGCGGTGCCGCCGCCTGAGAGCTGCTCCATGGATCCGCGCAGAGGCGAGAGATTGGTGCCGGTGCCGGACCCCCACTTGAAGAGCATGCCTTCGGTCTTGGCCAGGTTCAGGATGGAGTCGAGCGAGTCGTCCACGGCATTGATGAAGCAGGCCGAGCACTGCGGCTTGCTGTATCCGGTGACGGAAAACTCGATGGCGCAGGTGTGCGGGTTCCAGTGCCAGTTCTGCGCGTCGGAGTTCGGCTCAAGGCGGTCGCAGCCCACGTTGAACCAGACAGGCGAGTTGAAGGCAGCCTTCTGGGTCACGAGCAGATGGACCAGCTCGTCATGGAAGATGGCAGCGTCTTCTGAAGTGGAGAAGTAGCCCCCGGCCAGGCCCCAGTCGCGGATGGTCTCTGCCACGCGGGCGATGAGCTGGCGCACTCCGGTCTCGCGCTCAGGCGTGCCAAGTTGTCCATGCAGATACTTGCTGGCGACGATGTTGGTCGCCGTCATGGACCAGTCTATGGGGACCTCAACGTCCCTCTGCTCGAAGATGGTGTTGCCCTTTGCGTCGGTGATGGAGGCGGTACGGCGCTCCCACTGGACTTCGTCGTAAGGCGAAACACCCGGTTTCGAGAAAAGGCGCTCAAACGTGAGCCCGGAGGCGCGCTGGCTGGCGGTGGAGGCGGGAGCGGAACTGGTGATCTTTTTAGTGGCCTCAGCCATGATGACTCCTTCTGGAGAGATGAACCTTGTTTTTTTCGGCGAAAAGGGCCGAAAGCCGGGCGGAAATACCCGGGAATGCAATCGAAAATCAGCTCTGGGAAAGAACTGCTTCAGGGGCGCGAGCTACCCCGGCAAAACATCGCTTTTTCGGCTTGTTGACTCGCAAAATCATGGCCGATGACTTCCGGCGGATTTTTATGCCGCAGAGGTGAAGGTAGCTCTGTTAATAGTGTGTGTCAAGTAGAAACCACTATATCTTGTATTTTAGATGCAAATAGGTATCGGGAGTGTTCTATTTCTGAACTTTGGCTGTGGAGAACGTGAAAAGACCGCGTCCATGCTGAAGATGAACGCTGTGTAAATACCACTTTCCGAGCCTATGCCCTCGATAGGCCGGGAACAAGGCGCAGAAGTGGTGCATGTGCTGTGGAAGGGTGTGGAAGATGCGGAATTTGTGTGCCTGAAATTTTGTGGTTGTGGGAGTGCGCTTCGCCCAGACTTAAACAGGCCCACGTCAGCACGCCTTCGGCTTTACTAACGTGGGCACCCGGTTTAAGGGTTCTCTGCTCCGCTCTAGTGCGGGGTGGTTTGTGTTCCAGGTTGCGGTTGGGGCTGCGCTGGAGCCGGGGCCGGGGCCTGTGTGGTGGATGGTTCGGAGGGCGCGGTCTGTGGCGGCGCAGGAACAGGCGCTGGCGGCGCGGTCGAGGCGGCGGCAGGAACCAAAGCGACCCTTTGCGGCGCGGGACGCGGCAGGACGGCTGTGCTGACCGCATCTGGGTCGTCGCGCAGCTTTATGTAGAGCGTGCCATTGACCGGGTGCGGCACCTGGAGAGCGTTTCCGGCAAAGCCATCGGGCACCTGCATTCCCTGGGCAAATTGCGAATCCGCGGCCACCGCCTGAAGCAGGAAGAGGTTGCCGCCTTTGAGGGTGCACATCTGCGAAGGGCCGCCGGAGCACTGCAACGCGTCGAGGACGGGCAGGCGCACGAGAGTGGCCAGCTGCTGCCAGTCGCCCGTGGTGCCGTTTCCGCTGATAGGGCGGAAGCGCAGAGGGCCGAAGGCGGAGCTGCCGAAGCTCTTTGCCGGGTCGAAGGACACCAGCGCCGTCTTTGCATCCTGAAGCGTGATGCCGCCGTCGGCCATGCTCAGAGTGGTGTGGAAAGAGCCGTCGGCTGTGGCCACCTCAATCTTTTCATCCGGAGAAAAGGTGGCCGGGGTGATGGTCTTGATGGAAAACGTAAGCTTGCTGTCGAGTGGCACCAGGTCAGTGTCAGTGAGCTGGATGTGCGTGGCCTTGACCGAATCAGCAGGCTGCACGCTCTTGCTCAGTAACTGGACTTTGGGGCGTGGAGCGACGACGGAGGCAGGTACATCGAGCACGCGGCCATCTTTGAGAATGACCTGGGCTGTGGTTTTTGTTCCGGCATGAAGAGTAGAGGCGGATTTTGCGTCGGCTTCGAGAGTGAGCGCATCACCCGTCTCAGTATTGGCGAGCTTGCCGGGCGTGAAGACAATGCCTTTGAGGTCGAGGCTGGCGACCTCATCGAGACGGTTCCCGGCAAGGACGCCCTGCGTATCTCCGGCGTTGATGGTGAAGCTTTCAAACTTTCCGGCTTCTTCCAGGCTGGTGAGGTGCATGACCTGGGGCTGGTTGGCTCCGGCCTGCCTGACCATCAGGGTTACAGCACCGGGGGTTGCGTCTTTGAGTGGAACCTTTACTTCCAGCTGATCGGGCTGGTCTACCTTCCAGGTCGTGGAAAGCTCTTTGTCGGCTGCATCTTTGGCGATGACGGCATCCACGCAGGTGGCGTCGCCTGAGGTAAGGTGCAGGGTGTCCTCGCGTCCGACGACCAGAGCATGCTTGTCCGTGGCGGCGAGTTCCCATTTGGAAGATTCGCCGTTCTGGAGGTGGAAGACGGGGCCAGTATACTGCTCAAAGCCCCACCAGCCATGCAGCGTTCCTGTGTCGCTTCCGATATTGGCGACAGAGATGCCGTGTGTATCGGCGACGAAACCGCCCTGCGCGGGATCGGCCTTGACGGGAATATCAACGTCCTTGCCGTTCTTGCCTTTGACGCGCAGAAACATATCGTGGGCGTATTCGGTGGCAAAGGCCAGGGGCGCGCCTTCAGCGGGCAGAACGGGATGGTCTTTGGCGATGCACTGCACCTGCTTTTCGTCCACGGGGCGAAGCGGCGGCAGGTGGCCTTTATCAATGGCGGGCAGCGCCACGACAATGACTGACTTGGGATTGCGGAAGGAGGGCGGCGTGTTGAGCTTCAGCTCGATCTCATCATTCTTGATGATGTTCAGCGCGGGAATGTACTGGTACTGCGCGGTGTGAAGGCCTTCGAGGATCTTGGCGATGTCCATGACGGAGGCGATGTAGGGGCTGTAATAGCCTCCTCCGGCACGCTGGGTGTAGCTGAGTTGCATGGCGAGGTCACTGGAGGCGCCGCTGGTGAGGGCGTCGGTGACCGAGAGGCTGTGACCATCGTCCATGACGAGCTGGTCCTGCTTCTGGACGAGGCAGGAGGCCTGCTGTTCGACGACTTTCTGAAGGCAGTCCTGATCGAGCTTAATGCTGAGGCTGCGGGCAAGCAGCGGAGACACATCCTTGAGGCGGTCGGGATTGGTTTCGTTGATCTCGCGGACGGCTTCAATATAGGCGTCGAGACGGACGCGGTCCAGGCTGAGCTGATTGAGGTCCTGGGAGGCACGAACGAAGGAGCCGGGACGCGAGTGTACGGCATCGCGAATGGCGCTGAAGTCGCCTCCCGTGGAAGGAGCGAAGAAGACGACGGCCTGCTGCGCGCCATCGGGCACGGTGACAAAGATGCCTTCTTCAGAGACCTTCCTGTCCCAGGTTTCCGCCTTATAGAACCACTTGTCTGGCGGAGGATTGGTGGAGCCGCGGAGGAAGACAACCACCATAAGATATTTGACGGATTGCCCGGGCGGCATCTGGGCGTGGATCCAGAGACGGTCTCCGGCCTGAAGATTTGGCACCTTGCCGATGGGCAGCGTTTTGCCAGAACGCGAAACACGCACGTCCATCCTGGGGCCGGCCAAGTCAAACGGCGCGGACTCGGCGGAGGCAACCAACGATGCAACCACCAGCAGAAAAGCAATCAGAAGTTGAAACCGGTTCCACTTCATAAGGAAGAAAGTATGGGCGAATCTCTGTTTCCATTTAGATGCGGGAAATGACCCACCCTTTTAGTTTATAGACACCTGATGTAAATCGGCGATAAAGTCGGGGCTTCCTGTTAGGAACCCGGATTCGGGGAAAAAGGTGCGTCTGTGGATTTGGGGTGAGATTGCATTCTGCAAGGATTGTTGCTGCGCAGCAAATCGCATCGCTTTGCAATGTGGATCCCTCGGCTTCGCTTCCCTCAAGATGACAGTTTTTTTTGGTTTGGTTGGCATCTTTCTATCTCATCGCTTGACAGGTTCCCGTATGTAAGTATTCACTTACGGTAAGTGGGTGCTTACCTACAATTTGGGTGCGAAGCGCTGGGGGATCCCACGCGGTTTGCTATTTTTGAGGCGCTGACGGAGCGTCCGCGGGCGGTAGGCGAGCTGGCGGGGCTTTTTCCAGTGAGCCGCCCGGCTGTGTCGCAGCACCTGAAGGTGCTGAAGGACGCTGGCCTGGTGAAAGATCGCAAGGCGGGGACGCGCCGCGTATACGCAGTGGATCCGGAGGGCGTGGCCCGCCTTCGGAAGGAGCTGGACAGAGTGTGGACCGACGCCTTGTCTGCCTTTAAAAGGGCCGCAGAAACATGGGAGGAACCGCACAATGCCTGAAGCAACACTTGCTCCGGTGGAGAAGACCGTGACTGTGAATGCGCCGCAGGAGAAGGCCTTTCGCATTTTTACCGAGTTTTTCGGGGGATGGTGGCCTTCGACGCACCATATCGGGAAGCATCCGTTTGAGACGGCCATTCTGGAAGGCCGGGAGGGCGGGCGCTGGTATGAGCGGATGACCAACGGCGAGGAGTGCGACTGGGGACACGTGAAGGTGTGGGAGCCTCCGCAACGCGTGGTGCTGGCCTGGCATTTGCAGCCGGGCTGGGGGTATGACCCTGATCCCGAGAAGGCGAGCGAGGTGGAGGTGAGGTTTGTTCCGGAGTCAGCCACAGTGACACGTGTGGAGTTGGAGCACCGAAAGATTGAGCGGCATGGTGACCTGGCGGCAAAGCTGCGTGAAGGTGTAAGCGGCGGCTGGCCACACGTTATGGACGCGTATGCGAAGTTCGTCGAGGAGAGCAAGTGAAGATTGTTGACCGCGCGTCCGGGTGGGTATTGCTGCGCTGGCGTGGGTGAATTTTCTGGGGTGTCTTGGGTGGTTTGCAGCGGCGTTTGCTTTTGGACGGCTGGATTGGGAATGTATTTGATTTTCGTCCACTGACACATGAGGTTGCTACGGCGGTGCTGGCGGTGTTCAGTTTACGGACGGCTTTGGAAAAGGGTGTGTAGGATTTTTGTCTGACTGGGAAGGCTCCTGCCCTTCTCCCATCCTCTGGTGGGCAATCTTCGTGCGATATACTGGCGCGGCATCTACTTTTCGTCCTGAAGGAAAGATTTCTGCAATGAGTGAGAAAACGTTTGCTATCACTTCGGCATTGGCTTGTGCCCTGATTGCTCCGCTCGCGCTGGGGCAGAATGCTCCGGTGCTCACGGTCCATGTGGACCAGACGGCCGCCAAGGTGAGTCCGACACTGTATGGGTTGATGACCGAAGAGATCAACTACTCCTATGACGGCGGCCTGTATGCCGAGATGGTGCGCAACCGCACGTTTCACGCAGACTGGTCGGGCATTCGTTACTGGTATCTGGTCGAGGACGGAACGGGACAGGCCAGGCTTGATCTGGACAAGCAGACCGGCCCGAGCGCGGCGCTCGATGCAAGCCTGCGAATTGATGTGCAGAAAGCGGACGAAAAGAACCAGGCCGGCGTGCTGAATGAAGGCTACTGGGGATTTGCGCTGCGTCCGAACACGACGTATGAAGGCTCGTTTTATGCGAAGGCCGACTCAGCAGCACTGGGGCCGGTGACGGTGAGCCTGGTGCATAACCTGAACAATCAGGTGGTGGCGAGCACGACCGTATCCGGAGTGGGGACGGACTGGAAACAGTACCACTTCACGCTGAAGACGGGCGCGATTCAGGAGTCAGTGGAGAACCATCTGGAGATTACGGTCGCGCATCCGGGAACGCTGTGGCTGAACCTGGTATCGCTGTTTCCGCCGACGTATCACAATCGTCAGAATGGAAACCGCATTGATCTGATGGAGAAGCTGGCGGCGATGCATCCGCAGTTTCTGCGCTTCCCTGGCGGAAATTATCTGGAAGGCAACCATATTTCCGAGCGCTACGAGTGGAAGAAGACGATCGGCCCATTGGTAGACCGCCCGACCCACCCGAGCCCATGGGGATATCTTTCGTCTGACGGAATGGGGCTGCTCGAGTTTCTGGAGTGGTGTGAGGACCTGCACATGCAGCCGGTGCTCGCGGTCTATGCCGGGTATTCGCTGGAGGGCGAGCATGTGAATCCGGGCAAAGACCTGGAGCCTTATGTGCAGGATGCTCTGGATGAAATTGAGTATGTGACCGGAGACGCGAACACGAAGTGGGGTGCCGAGCGGGTGAAGGACGGGCATCCGCAGCCGTTCAAGCTGACATACGTAGAGATTGGCAATGAAGACCAGTTTGACCGCTCGGGCAGCTACGATGGCCGGTACGCGCAGTTCTACAAGGCGATCAAGGCGAAGTATCCTGAGCTGCAACTGATTGCGACGGCGCCGGTAAAGGGCACGCGTCCGGATGTGATTGACGAGCACTATTACCTGCGGGCGTCGCAGTTCTTCCACGATGCGAACCACTATGACAAGGCGGACCGCAACGGGCCGAAGATTTTTGTAGGTGAGTGGGCGACTCGGGAGGGTTCTCCGACGCCGAACTTTGGCGCGGCGCTGGGCGATGCGGCGTGGATGACGGGCCTGGAGCGCAACAGCGACATCGTCATCATGGCCTCGTATGCTCCGCTGCTGGTGAATGTGAATGGAATGCAGTGGGAGACGGACCTGATTGGTTACGATGCACTGCACAGCTATGGTTCACCAAGCTATTACGCGCAGGTGATGTTTGCCGGCAATGTGGGTGATGAGCGGCCGGAGGCATCGTTTGATGGAGTGGATGCGACGAACCCGAAGCTCTTCTACTCGGTAACGAAGGACACCCGAAAGAAGAAGCTGTATGTAAAGCTGGTGAATGCTCTTTCAACTCCGCAGGATGTGGAGATCAAACTGGATGGAGCAAAGGTGGCAAAGACGGGTAAGCTGACGACGCTGAGCGCTGCCGGAACACAGGCGACAAATACGATGGATGGGCCGAAGAACATTGCTCCGGTAGAAAGCGCGCTGAAGGACGTCAGCAGCGATTTCCACCATACGATGCCAGGGTATTCGATCCAGGTGTTAGAAATGGACCTGCAGTAGTCTCGTTTTGGATGCAAACAAGTCATGTTCCGGCGAGGACGCGGTACTCCCGTTCAGGGGGCTTAATTCCCCGCCGGACAACGCTGTTGCCCTTTTCGCTGCGATGCTTTGCCTGACTTATGGCGGTCTAGTACCATCGTAAAGGTGCATTCCTGCTTGTGCAGGCCCATCGCAACAGTAAGGGAGAACTCGATTGTCCGCACGCGACAAATTTTTATTCACCTCAGAATCCGTAACTGAAGGCCATCCAGACAAAATCGCAGACCAGATTTCTGATGCGATTCTGGACGCCTGCCTTGAACAGGACCCCTACAGCCGTGTGGCCTGCGAGACCCTGACCGCGACTGGCCTTGTGGTCATTGCGGGTGAAATCACCACCCAGGCATATGTAGATTTCCAGACGCTGGTGCGCGGTGTGATTGCTGCTATTGGTTATGACAATGCGCTCTATGGCTTTGACTCGAACACCTGCGCGGTGATCTCCTCCATCAACAAACAGTCGGGCGACATCGCCATGGGCGTGGACACGGGCGGCGCAGGCGACCAGGGCATGATGTTCGGCTATGCGACGAACGAGACCGAAGAGCTCATGCCGGCCCCCATCTCCTGGGCACACAAACTTACCCGCCAGTTGAGCACTGTCCGAAAGGCTGGCAAACTTCCCTATCTGCGTCCGGACGGCAAGAGCCAGGTCACGGTGGAGTACGATGCCGACGGTAAGCCGGCCCGCATTGATGCTGTCGTCATCTCCACGCAGCACGCCGAGACCGTTTCGAATGAAGAGTTGCGCGCGGACATTCTGAAGAACGTCATTCAGGCCGTCCTTCCGGAGAACCTGCTCGACGAGAACACGAAGTACCACATCAACCCGACGGGCCGCTTTGTGATTGGCGGACCGATGGGCGACTCCGGCCTGACGGGACGCAAAATCATTGTGGATACCTACGGCGGAATGGGCCGTCACGGCGGCGGCGCCTTCAGCGGCAAGGACCCGACAAAGGTGGACCGCTCGGCTGCATACATGGCCCGCCATATCGCCAAGAACATTGTGGCCGCCGGGCTGGCTGACCGCTGCGAGGTCCAGCTTGCCTACGCGATTGGCGTGGCCGAGCCGGTCAGCGTGCTGGTGGATACCTTCGGCACCGGAAAGATCGAATCCACAAAGCTGCAGGAGCTGGTGCGCGCCAACTTCAAGCTGACGCCAAAGGGGATCATCGAAAGCCTCAACCTGCGGCGCCCGATCTACCAAAAGACCGCAGCCTACGGGCACTTTGGCCGCAACGACGAGGACTTCACCTGGGAAGCCACCGACAAGGCTGCCGCTCTGCGCGAGCAGGCCGGGATAAAGGAAACAGTGGCAAAGTAAGACCGCCCGTTCAGGGAAGGAAAAGGCAGACCTTCGGGTCTGCCCTTTTTGCTTTGCGAATGAATGGCCCTTCCCCCATTGCCTGGGCTTTCCCGCGCTCCCGGGTGTGGAACAGAGGAAGAATTTGCGCACCTTGTCCGGGACATGCAGGCGATGCTCGCTTCTTGCCCATTTCAGGGGGCCATCATCTGTTCTAACTGTCCGCGGTAGAGGGAAAGATGAACTACGCTGTTAAAAGCGTGCGAACAAAGCCAAAATTTGAAAGCAAGAAGCGGAGTGCCGCATCCACACCCTCTGCGCGAAGATCAAACCTGAAGGAAGAAAGCGAGGTTGACATGGGTGCACTTCAGGTTTGGGCCCGGGCATGGCAGATGGTGGAATCACGGCAGGCAGCTGCTGATATGCTCTTTGTTTACGCGGTGCGGAGCACGGGGATCTACTGCCGCCCCTCGTGTCCCAGCCGCAGGCCATCGCGGTCTTCCGTCGAGTTCTTCGCCACCAGCGAAATGGCCGAGCGCGCAGGATACCGTGCCTGCAAACGATGCTCGCCAAACCGCGAACATCCGCAGGCGCACCTTCTGACGCAGGCATGCGATTACATTGAGCGCAATCTGGACAGCACCATCAAACTTGAGAAGCTGGGCGGGGTGATGGGTCTGAGCACCTTCCATGCGCAAAGGCTCTTCCGAAAATATCTCGGCATCTCGCCGCGGGAGTATCAACAGGCGCGGAGGATGGAGCGCTTCCGGCAGAACCTTGCTACCGGCGACAGCGTAACGACGGCGATGTATGAGGCAGGGTTTGCGTCGAGCAGCCGGTTGTACGAATCGGCGAACCAACATCTGGGCATGACTCCGACAGAGTACCGCCGCGGCGGAAGCGGGACTGTCATTCGTTATGCGATTGCCGATTCACCGCTGGGGAAGATGCTGGTGGCGGCAACCGATGTTGGGGTTTGCGTGACGGCGTTTGGATCATTGGCGAGTGAGCTCGAAGATGACCTTGCCGCGCGTTTCCCTCTGTCGAAGCTCGAACGCGACCCGAATGGGCTGGGTGAAGCGGTGAAAAATATCCTGGCGCAGATGACGGAGCATCCGGTAGCGCTGGAACTACCGCTCGATGTGCGCGCGACGGCCTTTCAGCGGCGTGTCTGGGATGCACTCAGGCGGATTCCGCGCGGTGAGACGCGGACGTACTCACAAATCGCCAGAGAAATCGGCCAACCTACGGCCGTGCGTGCGGTGGCGCGGGCATGTGCGACGAATCCCGTGGCCGTGGTCGTTCCCTGCCATCGCGTGATTGGCAGCGACGGCACACTTACGGGCTATCGCTGGGGGATCGAGCGGAAGAAGAAGCTGCTTGAGCTGGAGCGGGCGATGTAATGGGACATCCCACATCTCTTCGAGATGTGGGACACACCCGGAGAGTTTCAAGATGCCTGCGGTGCTTGCATGAATTCAGTTCTTCGCGTCTAAGCTTTCTTTTTTCCCTTTCCAGTTCGGCATGCTTTTGCGCAGTGCGATGATAATGAGCACTGCAAAGATGATGCCGATTCCGATGAGCAGCGCAGACAGGTGCTGGCGGGCAAGCTCGTGGATCATGGTCACGATTTGCGGCCCATAGCGGATAACGAGAAGCGCTTCTGCGGTGAAGCGGACAAGGCGCCCCAGGAAGACGGCGAGCAGAAAGCTGCGCAGGCGCATCTCGAAGACGCCGGCACCGAAGACGAAGAGCTTCCATGGAGTGGGTGGCGGCATCATGGAAGGGACAAAAACGGCCACGAATTCCTGCCTTTCGAAGCGGTCGCGCATTTTCTCGAAGCGTTCGCGGTCTATACGCTTGAGGAGGAAAAGTTCGCCTCCGGCGCGGCCCAGGAAGAATGGGAGCAGTCCGCCGATGGAAGAGCCCACGGCAGCCATGATGGCGTAGAGATAAAAGTGCCTGTGGTCGGCCCAGACATATCCGGAAATAATGAGGTCCATGGGCACGGGGAGGGTGCTGGAGTCGAGCATGGCGAGAACGCCCGCCCCCCAGAAGCCGAGCGGCTTGAGCACGGCGACAAGCCACGCGCTGAATTTAAGAAACAAGAGAGAAAGACGTTTCAAGGCGGTTATCTGTTTCCTGCTTTGGAGATTTCGTGCGTTTCTGTTCCGGCAAGCAGGCCGAGGGCATGTGCCAGCAGCGGCAGAACGGCCTTCAACGATGTTGTCGCTCCGCGAGGGCTTCCTGGCAAGTTGACGATGAGTGACTGGCCCCGGGTTCCGCATACGGCGCGACTCAGGGCAGCAAAGGGTGTCTCCTTGCGGCCTTCCGCGCGCATGACTTCAGCGAGTCCATCGAGCAGACGCTCGCAGACACTGCGAGTGGCCTCGGGTGTAACGTCGCGCGGGGCAACGCCTGTGCCTCCGGTGGTGACGACCAGCGCAGCCTGATCGCAGCAGTTGCGAAGGGCCTCTTCTATGGAAGATTGCTCATCGGGGATGACGAGTTGCCAGGCAACCGTGAATCCGTGGGCTGCGAGCAGTTCGACGACCGCCGGACCGGAAAGGTCCTGGCGCGTGCCCGCAAAGCAGGAGTCGCTCACAGTGATGACGGCCGCGGTGGGCATACTTTTTGATTGTACCGGGACAAGAGCGGGCAACTATCGTTTGGGACGCCCGTGAGTCCAACAGGCAGGGTTTCGGTCTCAGTATGAGAGAATAAGAAGATACAGGAAAACCCGGTCGGCAGCCTGAAACCGTTTTCGAATGCCCATCACAGAAGTCCCAACCAGTCCCGCTGGCGCTCCGCCGGAGCCGCCGCGTAATCGCCGGAGCCAACAATACGAGCACCTGGAACGCCATGAACTGCTGCAGGTGATGGATGAGCTGCAGGACGAGCGCTCGCGGGCGCGTTTGCGCGAGGTCTTCTGGGTCTCGATCATCATCCACATGGTGGTGTTCTGGTTCCTGCTGTATGGGCCTAAGTATGTCTTTCATCAGGTGAGGGTGCGCGATCCGTTTTCTGTGCTGAAGGACCGCGAGAAGCAACTGACGTATCTGGATCTGCCTCCGGATCTACAGAAGGCCAAGCCGAAGCACCCAAACGTAATCTCCGATAAGGACCGCGTGGCGCAGTCCAAACGTCCTACGCTGGACCGCAAGACACTGGAAGAACTGGAGGCGATGAAGAGGGCAGGACCGCCTGCTCCGCAGCCGGCCGAAAAGCAAGGCCAGACCCCGCAACCACCTGCACCGCAACAGCAGCAGGCGCAGGCCGCTCCGCCACCGCCTCAACCGATGCCGCAGCAACGCCAGCAGCCAGCGCAGCCTTTGCACCAGAATGATCAGGCGCAACTGGAAGCGCCGAAGCCTGCTCCTACGCAGCCGAACTTCAATACGGGCGGGATGACAGCTGGACAGGCGATCCAGCAGGCAGCACGGAATGCGATGCGCCAAGGCCAGGTGGGCGGCGGGGGCGACATGGGCGCGAATGCTCCGTCGGCGCATCCAGGCGTGAATGGCGCAGTGGACATTCTGAGTGACACGATGGGCGTGGACTTTGGCCCGTATATCCGCCGCGTGATTTATGACACGGAGCGCTCATGGTGGCCGATCATTCCGGAGTCGGCGCGGCCTCCAATTTCAAAGCAGGGCAAGGTCGGCATTCGCTTCAAGATTCTGCCGGATGGCAGCGTGAAGGAGATGATTCTGGAGCTTCCTTCCGGAGATGTGGCACTTGATCGCGCAGCGTGGGGCGGAATTACCGGCGCGTCACCCTATCCTCCGCTGCCGAAGCAGTTCAAGGGTCCATTTTTGGAGCTGCGGTTTTTGTTCCTATACAACATTAAGCCTGGAGATGAGTAGGCTGCGAGTCTGCGAAAGACCGGCCAGCGATAAAAGGTCAGCTAAAAGTGTTATGGGCTGGCCGCTTCTTAGCTGAGTGCCCAGGACCCATGCCGCTGTTTTGCTACCCTGATAGCAACGTGAACATCCCTACCGAGTACCGCAAACGGCAGATTCTCGGTCTGCTGGTCCTTGCTGCGGCCGTGCTGATGATTGCTGTTCTGCGGGCGCCTGCACACACAATTTTTCCGCATGGATGGTGGCACGTTTGGTAGACCCGCTTCTGATTGTGCTGGCCGGCCCTACGGCGAGCGGCAAGACGAACCTGTCACTCTATCTGGCCGAGCAGCTTAACGGTGAAATTGTGAGCTGCGATTCGGTGGCCATCTACCGCGACATGGAGATTGGCACAGCCAAGCCCGATAAGGCAGACCGCCAGCGGCTTCCTCACCACCTGATTGATGTTGTTGCACCCACGCAGCATTACACCGCGGGCGATTACAGCCGTGATGCGCGACTTGCGCTCAGGGAAATCGCCGGCCGGGGACGGGTACCGATCGTGACCGGAGGCACCGGGTTCTATCTTCGCGCGTTGATTGATGGGCTTTTCGCCGGTCCGCAACGCTCGGAATCACTGCGGGAACGGCTGCAAACGAGCGCGCAAAAACATGGCACTGGTTGGCTTTATCGAATCCTGATGCGGCTGGACACGAAATCTGCCGAGCGCATTCACCCGAACGACAGGCCCAAACTGATTCGCGCCATCGAGGTGTGCATCTCTGCCCACCAGCCCATGTCAGAAGCATGGAAGGAAGGGCGTAATGCGCTGCGCGGATTCCGCATTCTGCGCGTCGGGCTGGAACCTGACCGCGAACATCTCTATACGCGGATCAATCAACGTGCTGCCGCGATGTTCCGGAACGGCCTGGTAGAAGAAACAAGGATGCTGCTGGAGAAATACGGCAATGCACGTCCATTCGATTCGCTTGGATACAAGCAGGCAAAGGCCCTGCTGCGTGGTGAAGTCCGCGAAATAGACGCCATTGCGCAGGCCCAGCAGGGACATCGCAATTATGCCAAGCGGCAGTTGACCTGGTTCCGAAGAGAGCCGGAAATGTACTGGATGCATGGCTTCGGAGATGAGGCGCGAGTGCAGAGGAAAGTCCTGGAACTGGTAAGAGAGCGATTTTCAGATCCACTGTAAACGCCCCGTGAATCGGATACACTAGGAAGCAATCAGTCTGCGGTCCAATTTCCATAATCCAGAGGCGCCGTGGCGATATTCCTCCAGGACATCCGGTTTGCTTTGCGTCAGTTATGGAAGCATCCGGGATTTTCTCTGACTGCCGTCTTCTCTCTTGCCTTGGGCATTGCGGCCACCGTTGCTGTGTTCAGCGTGATCAACCGGGTGCTGCTGCATCCCTTTCCTTACAGGGACGCGGACCACATTGTTGAATACAACATCCGCGCCAAAACGGACTTTGAATATACTCCGCCGATTTACCGGGAACAGATTCAGCAACTGCGCCAGGCGCGGTCTGTTGAAGATGTGGTGCTGATGGACGAACTGTGGCAGTCTGATACGACCACAGACATTCCACAGGACGTAGACATGGTGTTTCTCTCAGAGAACGCCTTTCAGTTCTTCGGCGTTCCGGCGATGATGGGGCGCACGTTTCTGCCTTCAGATGATCATCAGCCGGTGGCGGTGCTCACCTACCAATACTGGAAGCGGCGTTTCAATGCAGACCCCGCAATCGTGGGCCAGACCATACGCGTGGAAGGGCGGGCCTACACCATTCTGGGCGTGATGCCACGCGAGTTTACCTGGTGGGACGCGGACGTATATGTTCCGCTGGACACCACAGACCCGAGCCACCTGACTTATATGACGGTGGTCCGCCTGAAGACAAATGTGAGCAAGGCGCAGGCGACGACAGAGCTGATGGGCATCTTCCAGCAGATGCTGCATGACCATCCGCACTCAATTCTCCAAGGCATGACGGCAGAGGTCATCAGTATCCAGAAGCGGTTTGAGCGGTCGCTGGGCACAACACTGTACGTTCTGTTTGCGGCGGTGCTGCTGCTGCTGGTGATTTCGTGCGTGAACGTTTCGATTTTGCTGCTGGCGCGCGGCGCGGCACGGCGGCATGAGTTTGCTGTGCGCGCGGCGATGGGAGCAGGCACGGGGCGTATTCTGCGGCAGCTTCTTACGGAGTCTTTGATTCTGGGTATGACCGGGGCCGTGCTAGGCGTGATTGTGACGTACCAGATCAGGCCCTATCTGGCTTCCCTGCTGCCATTTGAGCTTTTCCCCAGAGGCATCAGTATTCCCATTAATCTGCCGGTCCTGGTCTTCAGCGTGATTGTGGCCGTGCTGACAAGCATCTTCTTCGGGTTGTTCCCGGCCCTGCAGCTGGCGCGGCCAGAGATACGCGAGATTATGCAGTCCACCACGCGAAAGGCTGCCGGCAGCGTCGCGGGAAAGCGGCTGCACGCGGTGCTGATCGCAGGACAGATTGCTCTGGCGATGGTGCTGCTGACGGCGGCAGCCACGGCCATTGAGGGCTTCCACCAACTGATGAAGGCCGACCTGGGTTTTGACCCGACGCGGATTGCGGACTACAGCATCCCCATTCATAAAGGTGCATATAACACATGGGAGGAGCGCGCGAACTACTTCCGGCAGCTTCGTGACCGGGTGGCACAGTTGCCCGGAGTCGAGTCGGCATCGCTGGCGCTGATTGGCCCGCCTTCAAGCGAATGGAATTTTCCGGCAGAGATACTGGGGCGGACAGACACCGGCTCGGAGCTGGTGAATGTGAATTTTGTAGGACCGGAGTTTTTTGGGCAAATGCGCATCCCTCTGGTTGAAGGTCGCATATGGGAGCAGGCAGAAGCAGCACGGGGCGCGCATCTTGTGCTCGTGAACAAGGCGTTTGTGAAACAGTATTTTCCAAATGGCGATGTTCTGGGACACTCTGTACGCGTGCCGAAAATTACCGGCCATCCGCCCGGCGAGCTGACCGTGGAGAACAGTGGCGGATGGGCGCAGATTATCGGAGTGGTGGGAGATGCGCGCAACGATGGGCTGGACAGCCCGGCGCGGCCTGAGATTTATTATCCGTTCACGTATTACATGGTGAACATTGGACAGATCTTTGTCCGCTCCACGGGAAATCCACAGGCACTGGAACGGGAGGTTCGACGCGCGATTGCGGAGATCAACCCGGCACAGCAGGTTTCTTATCCGTTTATGACTCTGATGGATAGGATCCAGTTCCAGCCGGAGTGGTCGCGGGGACGCCTGAGCGCTGTTCTATCCGCGGTATTTTCGATTCTGGCACTGGTGCTGGCGAGCGTAGGGCTGTATAGCGTTGTGTCTTACAGTGTGGCGCAGCGGATGAACGAGTTTGGTATCCGCATGGCCCTGGGTGCGCAGCGGTGGCACATTCTGCAGAACGTGTTGGCCACGGCTGGATTCAGTATCGGCTCCGGTATTGTTGTTGGCATTGTGCTGAGCTTTGGGCTGCACGGCGTGCTGGCGCACTGGATAGAAGGCGCGACCACGAATGTGCTGATGATGCTGGCCATCTGTGCGTTGCTATTGGTTGTGGGGCTGCTGGCTTGCATTGTGCCCGCCTTGCGCGCATCTATGGTGCAGCCGATGAAGGCCCTGCGGGTGGAATAAGCACCGCCCGTTTTCTCTACCAGAGCGCAAGCCTTTGTTCTGTAAGGACCATTTTCCATCCGGGAAATTTGCTTTTAAAATAAATGTAACGATCTGCTTCAACGAGACGGCACACTTTTTGTAACGTTTCTGTTAAAAGCACATCAAAAGAACAGGGTTGCAACATCTCCGTGGGTTGGGCGGAAGCTCCGCAGCGAACTCACTGCAACCGTGAATGGCTTTCAACATCCCCGTCCGGCATGTCCGGACTGAAGGCGGAAAAGGAATTGAGCATACTTGCGGAAGAAGTTTTGACCACCCCTGCAGAAGCAGTGCAGGAAGTCTGTTCCCTCGATAACTACCTGGCGCAGCCGGACCACACGATGAACGCCCGCATTGCCGCTGCGCGCGAAAAGCTCGGCAAGACCACCGTCCTGCTGGGGCACCACTACCAGCGCGATGAAGTGATTCGCTTTGCCGACTACACCGGCGATTCATACAAGCTCTCAAAGATCGCAGCCGAGACCGAGGCAAAGTACATCGTCTTTTGCGGTGTGCATTTTATGGCTGAAAGCGCCGACGTTCTTGGCCGCGATGGCCAGCAGGTGATCCTGCCCGATCTGAACGCCGGCTGTTCCATGGCCGACATGGCCGAAATCAGCCAGGTGGAAGACTGCTGGGACTCGTTGTTGGCTGCCGGTCTTAAGCCCGGGGAAATTCTGCCGCTCACCTATATGAATTCGACCGCGGCCATCAAGGCCTTCTGCGGTGAGCGCGGCGGGTTGGTCTGCACCTCGTCCAATGCCGGACGCGCCTTCGAGTGGGCCTTTGCGCGCGCGGAGAAAATTCTCTTTCTGCCTGACCAGCATCTGGGCCGCAACACGGCGTATGCCATGGGCATTCCGCTCAACGAGATGGCCGTGTGGGACCCGTATCAGATCAACGGCGGACTCACGCCTGAGCGCCTGCGCAAAGCAAAGGTCATTCTGTGGAAGGGCCATTGCTCGGTGCATCAGCGCTTTCTTCCCGAACACGTGGACAAGGTGCGCGCCAAGTATCCCGAAATCCAGGTTGTCGTGCATCCCGAGTGCCGGTGGGAAGTCTGTCAGAAGGCCGACGCCCTTGGCTCGACGGAACGCATTATCAAGCTGGTGAGTGACGCGCCCGAAGGCTCGATGTTTGCCATTGGCACGGAAATCCATCTCGTCAACCGTCTGGCAAAAGAGTTCGCGCCCAAGGGCAAGAAGATCATCACGCTCGACGACACGGGCTGCCTGTGCACAACGATGTACCGCATCAGCCCGCAGCACCTGGCCTGGGCATTGGAGAACCTCGTCGAGGGCCGCGTTGTAAACCAGATCAAGGTCCGCGACGATGTAAAGCACTGGGCGCGCGTCGCGCTCGACCGCATGCTGGAAGTGTAAACTGCATCATCGCAATTCTCGTGAGGCGAGGGCCAGAATCTCTCGCCTTTTCAACAATCTTGCTTGCGATTGCGACGTATTGCGGAAGCCTGATCACTTTCCGCTTCGCGGTGTGAAACGTGACCATGTCCGCTCTGGTCTCCGAATTACGCATTACCGCAAACGGGCCATCATTGCCTTTAAGGTCCTTCTTCCGATCGTGTTCATATTCTTGGGGCCTTCTACGGCGGTCAAGACTACGAAGTAGCATGGTTTGAAAATGAAACGGGTTGATGCTGGCTCTTTTCACTGTGCAATTTAAAATTTCTTTATGAAGACGTTCACACTCGATGAGGCGCAGTCGCTGCTGCCGGTGTTGGAATCGCTGCTGAAGCGCGCCATCGAAGGCAAGCGCGCCGCAGAGGAGATGGAAGTAAAGCTCCAGCAACTGCGCCACCACATCTTTCTTTCCGGCGGCATGCATGTGGACATCCTCTCGGTGACGCGGCAGAAGGCCGCCGCGGAAAAATTTGTGCGCCAGGCAAAAGACGCCGTCGCCGAAATTGACGCCATCGGCGTGCAGGTAAAGGACCTCGAAACCGGACTGCTCGATTTCCCCTGCATGTTACAGAATGAGATCGTCCTGCTCTGCTGGAAGATGGGCGAACCGCGCATTGATTTCTGGCATACGGTAGATGCAGGTTTCCGCGGAAGACAGCCCGTGGATGAGCGCTTTGGAAGAACCAGGAGGCCGAACTGATTATCTTTTCAATTTATTACCGGAACCGGCATTGGCTTACAACTGCGGAATCCCCAAAAAATTAAACGGAGTTGCTGGTTTGAAGTCCTTGAGTGCATCGCCTGCATACACATTGCGCTGGTCTTTGCCTAAATCGAGCTTCAGGACTTTGCCTGTTTCGGCGGAGAAGTCCACGTTTTTTAAGTCAACCCAGAATGCATTGGGCGTCAGTGCTGATTCGAAGTAATAGACCAGGCGTTTCTGGTCGCTCACCGTACGCCAGCGCGTAGAAGAGATATTCGGCCTGTCCGGAGTTGTGATACCGAAGGGCACGGATGCGTTCCGAATGATGCTGAAAACACTGGCAATGGCTACGACAGGGTCTTCTGATTTAGGAATCGCGTTTACGTAAAACGACGCGCGTGCAAAGCGGTCTGCTGAGCGGTTTGTGCCGGGCAGCATGACTGTTCCGCCAATCTCTTTCCAGTACTGATCGAGGGCCAGTTGCTCATCATATGTGGGTGAATTGGTCATCACCTGGTATTGCTTTCCATGGTGAATCACAGGCTTACCGTTGAGGTACTCCACAATGGCGCTGTTGCCGGTTGAGTCAGAGATGGAAAAGTGCAGAGTGGCAAGTCTGTTCTGACCGGGTACTTTGTCCGTGACAACGACAAACGGATCTTTCTCAAGTGTCTCCACTGCTTCATCCACAGTGGCAAAGTTGTCGAGCACATATTGCGCCCAGGCAGAGAGAGACAGACCGGGCTTGCCATTGTCAGGGTTGGGATAAACAGATTCAACCAGCCAGAGAGCATTGACCACCAGGCCTTTTTCGTTCATTCCATCGGTAGTAGAAATGTCATAGCCCGAAGCAATCACGCTGCCGTACTTCGAAGTCCAGTGAATAGAGCGAGTGCCGACTTCACCATTGCGGTGCATCCCTCGCGGGAAGATCCACAAGTTGGTCATCACGTCGGTGGACCAGTCCATCGAGCGGGCCGTAACTACGTCTCCATTTGCACCTTGATAGACAAGCCGTGTGCATGCCATGGCGCACGAGCACGTGGCAATACCCAGCAGCCAGGTTGCAATTCTGCCTTTGAGACACGACATAGGCCCTCCTGGTGAAGAAAGTCATTATTGCAAACAGATGGCTTTACGCGCCATCAATTTCTGGGAAATAGTTTTTAAAGTGAAATATCCCGGTAGATGCAGGGATGATATAGTTGCCTGCATTGCTTGTCCGTAAGTCAGGAAGAGACCTGCCATGACAAAGAAATGCCTTTGCTGTTTACGCTGGAGCCAGATCCCGATATTACTGACGGCATTTTCCCTTGCCCATCCTGCTCCAAAACTCTATGGCCAGGTTGAAGCAAAGTCGGCCCCTGATAATCTCACCTTCGCTACAGACACATGGCATATTTCGGCTTCTCCTTACTTGTGGCTTGCCGGGATAGAAGGAAACCTGAATGTAGCCGGCCATCAGGCAGCCGTACATCAATCTTTCGGAGATATCGTAAGTAATTTCAAGTTTGGCTTTATGGGGCTCGGAGAAGTACGCAGAGGAAGGATTGGCATCATGACCGATCTGCTTTTCCTCCGTGTCGGTGAGCAGAAAGCAATCGTGGTTCCACTGCTTTCTTTCCCCGCCCAGGTCAAGGTGACGACGACGACATTCACCCTCGCTCCAGAACTCGCTTATCGCGTCTACTCAGATCAGCATTTCGCCGCTGATGTGCTTGGTGGTATGCGCATCTACCACCTCGGCGCTGGCCTGAACATCAGTGCAGCGCCTCTGGGCAGCGCATCCTATGCGGGTTCAAACAACTGGGCCGACGCCCTGGGTGGAGCGCGCTTTCTGTTTCGCATCACGCCTAAAATTGGCGCATTCCTTATGGGCGATGCCGGCGGCGGCGGCTCCAGGCCCATCTGGCAGATTGCGTATGGAGCCGGGTATCGCGTACTGCCCCAGGCGACCTTGCAACTGGGCTACCGTCGCCTTTATTTCAACCGTCAGGATGGAATCGCCTTTGGACTGGATGCTACCCAGCAGGGCCTCCTTCTGGGAACAACAGTACGGTTTCGTTAACACCTCCGGTTAAATGTACACCGGTATCCAGCACACGGGCCAATCATGAGCAGCGCAACCGGCACCGGAGAAGGACTGGTCTGCAGTGTTTGCCTGACCTCATGCTTTTTTTCTGATGCACGAACCAGCCATCGCCCTGTTTTGACAAACGATAATAATTATCGTTTAATAGAAAGTGATGAATGCGGTTGAAAGCAGGGAGTTCAGAGAGGTCTGCAAGCGCGCTGGACTGGCGGTGACGCACCAGCGGCAGGTGCTCTTTGAGGTCCTTAAAAACATGCACGGGCATCCCAGTCCGGAAGAGGTCTACGCGCGCATAAAGCGCCGGATCCCTTCAATTTCTTTAGCAACGGTTTACAAAAACATTCATCTCTTTTTGGAGAGCGGAATTTTCCGCGAAGTGAGCCTGCACCACGGCTCGCTGCGCGTGGAAACTAACAGCAAACCGCATCATCACCTGGTATGCACCGCGTGCAAGGCGATCTTCGACATTGACGCAAATGAGCTGGGGCTGGCGGAAAAAACCGGGACACTTCCCGGCGGTTTTCTGGCCCAGCGCTATGCAGTAGACGTGCTCGGCCTATGTGCCGCATGTCAGCAAAAGACGGTGTAAGTTTTCTTCATAACAACCGAACGTTTTAAAAGGAGTCATCCATGCTTGGTGTAGGCGAGAAATTTCCTGCGTTTTCCGTAACCGCAACCGTAAGTACGGACAAAAACAAGGCATTCGAAACCATCACTCACGAGAGCTTCGCCGGCAAGTGGAAGGTCTACTTCTTCTGGCCGAAGGACTTCACCTTCGTGTGTCCCACAGAAATTGCCGCTTTCGGCAAGCTGAACCAGGAGTTCGCAGACCGCGACGCGCAGATTCTCGGCGGAAGTGTGGATTCTGAGTTCGTCCATCTGGCGTGGCGCAACAACCACGAAGACTTGAAGGACCTGCCCTTCCCCATGCTCGCTGACGTCAAGCGCGATCTTTGCGAGCGGCTCGGCATTCTCGACCCCGAGGCCGGTGTGGCGCAGCGCGCGACCTTCATCGTTGACCCGGAGAACATCATCCGCTTCGTCTACGTCACTGATCTGTCCGTTGGCCGCAACCCGCAGGAAGTGCTGCGCGTGCTCGATGCTTTGCAGACCGACGAACTCTGCCCCTGCAACTGGCAGAAGGGTGAAGCAACCCTGACTGTCTAGGGACTGGCCGTCCAGGCAAACAAGGCGGGGCTTTTGCCCCACCATTTTCGCCCAGAAGGGATTTTTCTATGTCACTCGATCCACTGATCGATTCACTTCCCAATCACGCCAAAGACCTGAAGCTGAACTACTCCAGCCTGGTGCGGCAGAATACAGAACTTACGCCGCAGCAGCTCTGGGGAACGGTCGTGGCCAGCGCCATTGCTACACGCAATCCTGACCTCACGGCAGCCGCGCTCGCCGAAGGAGCAAAGCATCTCTCCCCACAGGCGCTGGAAGCGGCAAAGGCCGCGGCCTCTGTTATGGGGATGAACAATATCTACTACCGTTTTCTGCACCTGACTTCCAACGAGAAATATACGACCATGCCCGTACGTCTGCGCATGAACGTAATGCGCACCCATGGCGTAGACCACAATGACTTCGAGCTGTGGTCGCTGGCCGTTTCCGCCATCAACGGATGCGGCAAATGCATTGATTCGCATGAGAAAGTTGTCCGGGAAAAAGGTGTGACGGAAGAGACCATTCTCGCAGTCGTGCGAGTGGCGTCTGTCATTCACGCCATTGGCGCAGTGCTCGACGCAGAGCGAGTTGCGCAAACAGAAGCAGTAACGGTGTAGGTTTCCTGCAAGGCCCGGGTCTCTCCGCGGAGACCTGGGCGCCAGGCCATCCGTTGCCTCTAGGGCTTTCCGCCTGCGTTCCACGCAGGCTTCCAGTCCGTATTTGCCAGCCACAGCACCGGCTTTACCATGGATGAAATCACCGTCGTCATATAAGGGAAATCCAGCTTGCTGATTTCGTCGCTTGGGCGATGGTAGTCCTTGTGCAGGTTGAAGCTCGAGACCGTCTGGGCAATAATGCCCCGCTTTGCCAGAGCATAGTTGTCGGAACGCTGAAAGAACTTCTGCTCCGGGTGCGGGTCAGCGACGATGTGCGCTCCGTGTTTTGCCAGCTCAGGGCCGAGATTGCTGCGCTCGTATCCAGTAAGCCAGAAGTTTCCGGCAGGCACGGCAGGGTCCGGCCGCCCAATCATCTCAAATTCCAGATTGGCAACAATGTGGTCAAGCGGCACAGGTGGATGTTCCAGAAAATACTGGTTCCCGAATCCGCCCAGCTCTTCTGACCCGAAGAGGACAAAAAGCACCGTATGCTTTGGCCGCTTGCCCTGGCTCAGCACGCGGGCCAGTTCGATGACCGCCGTCGTGCCCGATGCGTCGTCATCGGCCCCGTTATAAATGTCATCTCCGTTCACGGGTTTTCCCACACCCAGGTGGTCCAGGTGGGCCGTGAGCAGAATCGCGTCCTGTTGCGTCTTCGTGTCGGAGCCCCGCAGGATGCCGACAACGTTCCATGTCTCCGTGCGCGGAACGCTTTCAAACTGTGACAGGTGCCTTTGCACCCGGTCAGGGAGCGGGTTGGGCAAAGGGGCCTTCTGGATGAAACTGCCGTTGTCTCCGCCAGGTTCGAGTCCGAAGCCCTCGAAAAGAGAGGCTATGTAGGCAGCGGCGATGTGTTCATCGCGGGTAGCGCTACCGCGACCGCGCAGCACGTCAGAGGCAAGAAAGTCTTCATCGGCGTGGACGCACTTGTCGCAGAAGCGCGGCCCTTCAGCCCGGGCAGGGCGACAAAACATGGCAAGCAGTGATATCAACAAAACAAGGCAGAAACGGATGCACATAACGTAAGGGGAAGTATACCTGTTCAGATCGTAGAAAATGGAGCGAGGCCTTTCAAAAATGCAGCCTGTCTGGAAACGTCTAGCATCTCTGCCATTGGTCAGCGTGTTGTTTCTGTCTGCCTGCGGAGGCAAGTTCTTCCCCAAGGAAACCGGGGGAGGCGGAAAGACAAGCAGCGGCGATTATCTCTATGTCGCCAATACCAGCGTCAACCCTTTCACCATAGCCGCGTTTTCCATTGCCAACAGTAAGCTGAACACCATTTCCGGCTCACCTTTCAACTTCGGCGCAGCACAGCCGAGCGCACTGGTTGTCACGCCAAAAAACACGTTCCTTTATGTTGCCAGTGTTGCCGGCGGAATCTTTGGTTACAGCATCAACAGCAATGGTTCTCTTTCTGTATTGAATAGCGGCAATGCGCTCGTCACCGGTATCCTTCCCTCGGCCCTGAAAGTAGATTCCACAGGAAGCTGGCTCATCGCAGCGCAAGACAACGGTTCGGGATCAAACGGTTCCGCCTATCTCTTTGCTATTAATACCAGTACCGGTGCTCTCACAGCGCAAGGCAATGCCGTAACACTGGATGTGGGCAGCCCCACACGCATTGTCATGACTCCGAACAACCAGATTGTGTATATCTCGCTCGCTACAGGTGGGGTGGACATTCTGGCCTTCAACGCAAGCTCTGGAGTGTTGAACGCGCCATCGCAGATCCTGCACCCCAAAAACTCAAACAATGCAGATTACGGACTGGCCATTGATTCAAGTGGCAGTTATCTCTTTGTGACCGAAACAGGAACAGTCGTAAATGGCACAAGCGGCCTGCGCGTGCTGAAAATTGCAGCCAATGGAGGCCTCACTGAGCTCTCCACCTCGCCCGTGCAGACTGACCTGGGGCCGGTTGCCGTCCTTGTCTCTACCCATGGATATGTATATGTAGCCAGCCGCACCAAGAATGTCATTGATGGATTCGCCTTGTCAGCCAATGGAGCGCTGACCGCATTACCGAATTCGCCGTACAGCACAGGCACTATGCCAGTAGACCTGGCCGAAGATAATTCACATGCTTATATTGCTGTGGCGTGTTCCGGTGGCACACCTGATTTTCAGGTCTTTACGATTGATACTTCTGCTTCCACTGCGGGACAGCTTGTATCGCTTGCTACAGCTTCAACTTCATCCACGTCTCCGGCGGGCGCCGCGGTAGTGGCCGCAACAAATTGACATATTAACCAGGTACATTCAGGTGGAAGAATATGGCATCTTTCGATGCTATGCTCAAAGCTATAGAGGAAAAGCACACAAAACGCGCTTTTCCTCCAATGCTTGCCCATGCCTTCACGCCGAATTCTTTCTGCATCGTTTTTGGTTCTGCTGGTTCTTTCAGGTTGTGGACGCCTTCGTCCCAAACCACCTAAAGAATATGTCTACGTCTCCGCAAAGCAGACGTTTTTACGCGACCGCATCGCCGCCATTTCGAACCATGTGGCCGATGTGAGCAACGGACAGCGGCTGGAAGTTCTGGAGCGTTCGCGCCGCTTTCTCAAAGTAAAGACTGACAAAGGCAAAATTGGCTGGATCGAAGAACATGGCGTCATTGACCAGAACATGTATCAGCAATTCGTAGACCTCCAGAAGCAGCACGTCAATGATCCTGTGATCGCGACCGCAACGCTGCGCGACGATCTTTATCTGCACGTAAAACCCGGACGGCAGGAGGAAAGGTTTTATCTACTTCCCGAGAATGACAAGCTCCAGATGCTGGTCCGGGCATCTGTGCTCAAACCTGTTCCGCCGCAGGCCCTGCCCGTGCCTGCACCCAAGCCAGTTTTAAAAACAGACGCAAAGAGCAAAGGCAAAGCGGCCGAACCGCCGGCTCCGGAAGGACCGCCCATGGAAGACTGGTGGCTGGTCCGCGACGCACAGGGTAGAGTGGGATGGACGCTCTCTCGCCGCCTGGACATTGATGTTCCGGATGCGATTGCGGGATACTCCGAAGGACAGCGCATGATTGGCGCTTATCAGCTCGCGACCGTCAGCGATCCCGAATCCACCGTGCCCGGCGGCCAGGTGCCGGAATATGTAACTGTCCTTGTGCCATATAAAGACGGCCTGCCCTATGACTTTGATCAGGTACGCGTCTTCACCTGGAACACAAAGAAGCACCGCTATGAGACCGCATTCCGGCAGCGGAATTTGCAGGGGTATCTTCCCGTACACGTGGGAACGCAGAACTTCGACAAGATCGGCACAGTCCCGGTTTTTTCCTTTAGAGTTGCCACCGATGATACCGTAGCAATTGATCCAGCCACCGGTGCCGCCCATCCTGCGCATACCGACGAGCTGACCTACCGGCTTGAAGGCGTAGTGGTCCGCAAAGTGGAACCACCGCCGCCGCCCGGGACAGCACCTCCGCCACCGCCGCAACAGGCCGTACCTAAAACATCTGTGGCCCCCGTGAAAGAGCGAAAGCACGCACGACGGCATCCGGCACGCGCTGCCCATGCTGCACATTCGAGAGTGAGGCACAAACACCACTGAAGAAACCTGCATCTCTGTTTCTTGAAGGAGTAACGCATGACAACAGCAACTCTCTCCGGCGAAATGGCGCATTTTGATCTTGCCCGCGAAATAGAAGATTCTGCGCGGCAAAAACCGTGGCAGTCCGGCTTGTATGCCAAAACGCTTTTCAAGCGCGATGACTTCCGCACCGTACTCATCACCATGGAACGCGACGCCCGCATGAAGGAACACCATGCCGACGGAACCATCTCGGTCCTCGTTCTTCAGGGAGCAGTGCGCGTCAACGCGCAGGGACAGTCGCATGAACTGAAGACCCATGGTCTCTTCACGCTCGCGCCTTCCATCAAGCACGACGTGGAAGCAATTGAGGATGCCGCGTTCCTGCTGACCATCTCCTGGCCGTCAGGCGAAAAGCTGCGTTCACTTGAACATCGTGGCTACGGCAATTAGGAAAGCCCCACTCCACATAAATGGAGCGGTCTCCGCGGATCGTGTGCAGTCGAAGGACCTGCGGTTGCACCATCCTTTCGCGCAGGGTTTTGCGCGGAAGGGTGGGGATACTCCCAAGCCCTCAACGTTAGCTACTCATACTTGTAAAAGCCTCGCCCGTTCTTCCGTCCGAGCCAGCCTGCGTCCACCATCTTGATCAGCAGAGGACAGGGTCTGTACTTCGGATCACCCAGCCCATCATGCAGAACGCGCATGATGTCGAGACAAACATCAAGCCCGATAAAGTCAGCCAGTGTCAGAGGACCCATGGGATGCGCCATCCCCTGCTTGAACACCTCATCCACGGCTTCGGGAGTAGCGACGCCTTCCATCACCGCATACATGGCCTCGTTGAGCAGCGGCATCAAAACTCGATTGGAGACAAATCCTGGAGCATCGTTTACCTCGACCGGAGTCTTGCCCAGCTTCTCCGCCAAGGCCTTCACCACGTCATACGTGGCCTGCGAAGTCTGAAGACCGCGAATCACCTCCACCAGCTTCATCACCGGAACAGGATTGAAAAAGTGCATTCCGATGACCTGCTCCGGGCGCATGGTCTGCGCAGCCAGCTTTGTGATGGAAATGGAAGATGTGTTTGAGGCCAGAATGACGTGCTTCGGAAGAATGCCGTCGAGGTCAGAAAAAATCTGCCGCTTGATCTCAAACTTCTCTGTCGCTGCTTCAATAACAAAATCGCATCCAGCCAGCGATTTCCGGTCGAGCGTACCTTGAATGCGCCCAATCGCCGCCGCGACCTCTTCGCTGGTGATCTTATGTTTCGCCGCTTCCCGTTCAAGGTTCTTTCTGATGGTCTCGACGCCCCGGTCCAGAAAGCGCTGCTCTACCTCACACAGTCTGACCGCAAACCCGCTGCGCGCAAACACATGTGCAATGCCGTTGCCCATCGTCCCCGCACCGAGGACGCCCACTGTCCTGATATCACTCATCCATGTCTCCCTTGCAAACAAATGAGTGTATCAAGCAAGTCAGCAAGTCAGCGAGTCAGCATAAGGCCTTAT
>JAJPKO010000046.1 GCA_021323655.1 Acidobacteriaceae bacterium | reverse complement strand
GGTTGGTTCCATCGTCCTCGTCCCGGAGGTCTCGCTCCCCCTGTTTGTACCAGCCTTCCAAGCCTACAAGCCGAACCAATTGTGCGAAAGAAATCCTACGTTATCCATCCCATTTGAGCAGTCTTTTTGCATCAAGGGCTCCGAGCAGAGCCCGTCACGCCGCTTCGGTTTGCAGAATCCACAGCCATCCTTTCGCTGCGTGAAAGGATGGGAAACCCGGGGATTAGTCCCCTACTTTGCTTATAAAGTCTGAGGAGTAAAGAGTTTGGAGTACGCTCGCGCGGACGGGATTTGGCCCAGGCACCCGTGCTGCGGGCCCTTCGACTTCCGGCAGGAATACCATTACAGGCATGGACAGTTTCGATGAACTTCTCCGACAGGCTGAGGCCGCACATGGACACTTGTGCGCGGGGCAGATTCTGGGGGTGCGGATGGCGATGCTGGGCTGCGAGAGGCTCGGCATGGAAGACCCGCGCGGCAAAGACCGGAAACGGCTTGTAACGTATGTGGAGATAGACCGCTGCGCGACGGATGCGATCGGTACGGTGACAGGGTGCCGTCTTGGCAAGCGCGCGTTGAAGTTCCGCGACTGGGGAAAAATGGCGGCCACGTTTGTGGACCTTGCGGCGGGCCGCGCGATTCGCATCTGCGCAAAAGAATCGTCGAAGGCGCGGGCAAAGGAGATGTATCCGGGAATTGAGAATAAAAATCAGCAGCAGATGCGGGCCTATCGCGAGATGAGCGATGGCGACCTGTTTACGGAAGAATGGGTGCGGGTCACTGTAGGCCCCAATGAAATGCCTGGGTATAAAGGCGAGCGCGTTTGCTGCGATGTGTGCGGAGAAGGAATCAATTACGACCGATTTGTGCGCCGCGATGGAAAGACCTTGTGCCTGGGATGCGCATTTCCGGAAGAGCGTTATTATCAGCCGTTTCTTTGAGTTATGGAAGATACAGGCCCGCACTTTCTATCTCAATTACGAGCCTGTATCTGAGGTTATTGGCCCGAGCTTTCATGCAGAAAGTATCGGAACCTTGTTTTTGTTTGTTCTCAACGAGAAGCAGGCAGTTACAGGAGGCCCAGAGATATAGTCAGTCCGAGCAGTGTAAGAGTTACAACGAGTGGCAGAGACAGCATAATTTGTTCCCCCTTTCTTCCTCTCAATCGAAGGAGAAATCAGGTTTTTTGCCAAATTCTGCGAAGAAGCGCAGTGCATAAGGATGGTTAGAGGGTCAGGTTCAGCAGGCTGATCCCGAGCAACGTAAGAGTGATAGTGATTGGCAGCACGGTGTTCTCCTTTCCTCTCTTTCGCTGGAAAGAGAAAGCGGTCTCCCAGTGCAAATACATATGTTGTGGATTCTGGCTACGAGATGGTCAGGCTCAGCAAGCTGATCCCGAGCAGCGTAAGGCCAATGGTGATTGGCAGGCTAATCGGCAGCATAACATCCTCCTTTCTTCAAATGAACTAATAGGAGAGGAAATGCTTTTTAAGTGGCGTCAGTGATCACCAGAAGGCGATTCCTTTAGCCACCATGTTAATTACTGCCGCTAACATGAGGGTGTCAATGCCTAAATGCGGATCACAGGTTAAAAACTATCAAAAATTAAGAAAGTTACCTAAGTAATATGATTTGAGAATTCTTCATTATTTTGGTTGCTAGGTAAGGATTTTTCGGGTAATGTTACTTTCTACAAGGAGGAGGTAATGCAGAAAGAACATTCATCTGTTTCTGGTTCCTCTGAAACACGGGCCCGTAAGACGTATTCCAAGCCAGACATAATGGAATACGGTTCTGTTTCGCAGGTGACGCAGGGAGGCAGACCGTTTGCGGCTTTTGGATTTCCTGAGCCGGAAGCGCTGCTCTCAGTAACAGCAACTGTCCTTTAGTATTATTAAATAATAATAATAAGTACTTAGAAATCCGGTAGTTTGCGGATGCGCTATTTTGCCTTTGGTTCGTGCATAGAAAGCGAGTATGACTTAGGGCCACTGCCATTGGTCGAGGATGGGCCTGTGGCAGTGACCCTGACGTTTTCCACGGCAACAAAGCTCGCAGTTCCTCCGATTAAAAAACTGCACAGCTATCTGGCGCAGGCAAGAAATATCAATATATATGCCGATGGCCAAGAACTTTGCCTGCAAGTTGAAGATTTTATCCAGTTTTACTTTGACTGGAAGCGCCAGGTTATTTCCTGTTTTATGACTCAATATGCCGGTAAGTTATTGATTTATTACTGGATATTACAGCAGGCGCTTCCTATTTATCTGCTGCTAAGTAATCGGGTTGAGCTACTCCATGCAGGGGCAGTGGTGATGGATGGTTCTGTCGTTGGGTTTCTCGCTGAATCCGGCACTGGCAAGTCCACGTTGGTGGAGCATTTCCTGTCGCATGGACATAGCTTCTGCACGGACGAGCATCTTGTTCTGCCCAGGGGTGGAAAGGGCATGGTGGCGCCGTCGATTCCCTACTACCGGCCGAACAGGAATGTCGAAGACCTGGGTGTGCGTGTGAGTGAATTTTCTTCCGTACAGCGTCCGCTGCGCGCGCTATATCTGCTGCGGGCGGCACCGCCGGACGATGCGGTACGGACCTGCGCATTGCAGGGGTCTGCGGCCGCATCTGTCCTTTTCGGGCACAGCCTGTATAACCTTGCGAACCAGAAACTGCCTGCGTACCGTCCTGTGCTGCGCAAGCGTTTTGAGGAGCTCAGCCAGCTTTCGGCAGAGGTCCCGATCAAAATATTGCACGTTCCTCGATCGTTGGCGCGGCTTCCGGAAGTATATGGCTGCATTTGTGAGGACCTGAAAGAAGTGCTGCATTGATTCGCTATGAAGTCGTCGGCCTTTTGTATACGCGCACATGCCCGCTTTCGTGCGCGCACTGCATTATTGAGTCCTCCCCCAAAGCCACCGGGAAAATGAAAAAGGAAGTTGCTGCGCGGTATCTGGAAGTGATTCCGAAATACAGTGACACGGTTTGTTTTACCGGGGGTGAGCCCTTCCTTTACTTCAATGAAGTCCTTGAATTGACAAAGCTGGCCACAGCGGTTGGTTTGCGCACCACGATAGTTTCAGGAGCGGGGTGGGTGCGGGTGGACAAAGAAGAGATTGCGCGCGAGCGCGTCACGTTGCTCAAAGAAGCAGGGCTAGATTCGCTGTGCATCAGTTGGGACGATTACCACGAACAATGGTCTCCCAAAGAGCAGGCGATATTGCTCGCGCAGCTAGCACATGAGACCGGGATCAAAATTTCGGTGCGAAGTGTTGTTCCCGCAACCTGCACGTATAAGGGACAGGAAAAGATTTTTGAGGGCGTGCCCATTCAATATCAGCCGGTCCGGCTGATACGTCTTGGGTCAGCGAAAGCCCTGCCGAAGGAGCAGTTTTATTATGCAGACGAACTGCCACGAGGGCGCTGCTCCATTGTGCTTTCTCCAGCGATTGAGCCGGATGGAAATGTTTATGCCTGCTGCGGGCCGGGGCGCTTCAGTCTTCGTCCCTCGCCGTTGATTCTGGGCAATACGAATGAAGAAGACCTGGACACGATCTTTGCCCGCTCGGTGGACGATCCTGTCATCGAGGCGCTGAATCTGGTTGGGCCGTACGGGCTTTACCAGATTCTGAAGGACACGCCCGAGCTGAAGCAGCATTTCCATCAGCGTCGCGAGTACAGCAGCATCTGTGATCTATGCCTTGATCTGTGCGACACGCCGGAACTTGTGGCCGCGCTGCGCAAGCGTATGCACAGCAACGACGCAAAGGCATTGTTAGTGGCTGCCCAACTGTGGCACATGGAAAGCAAGAGACGGCAGTCCTGCGGGCACGCTTTACCGAACTGAGGTCCCCATATGCTTACCAATACAAAAGTCAAGATTCCTGAAGGTGTGGTATTCCAGCCGCTGGCAGAAGAAACGGTGGTCCTCAACATGGACAGCGGCCTGTTTTTTGGCCTGACTCCGGTGGCGAGCCGGACGTGGGAGTTGCTTGCCGCAGGCCATTCCCCGCAGGAAGTCCACAAGACACTGCTCGAAGAATATGACGTGGACCCGGTAGTGCTTGAGAACGACCTGCAAGAGCTGCTACGCAAGTTGACGGAAAAAGGACTGCTCCAACTCGCGGATGTGGCATAGAGGCCCGGATGCATCTTCAGCTCGAAACCAAGGGTGAGTGCCTCCTGTTGGTAGCGTGCCTGCGTGTCGCGCTGGGCACGGAGCGGCAGGATGACCTGAACAACCTTTTGCAGAGACCTTTGCGATGGGACGAGGTGCTGGAGCTGGCCACTTGGCATGATGTCCTGCCTTTGCTGCACAAGGTCCTGGCCGGGAAAGAGGCGGTCCCGGTGGAGGTGCGGGAACGGTTGCAGCGGAATTTTGAGGAGGGCGCAAAACGATCGCTGCACCTGCTGGGTGAACAGATTCGAATTGACCAGCTTATGCGCGCGCAGGGGCTAAACGTGCTTTTATGGAAAGGCCCCATTCTGGCTGCGCGGCTATATGGAAGCTGTTCCTATCGGACTTCCTGCGATATTGATTTGCTGGCGCCAGCGCGCGACTGCCCCCGGGCACTGGAAGTGCTCTATCAGATGGGATACATCATTCCCAGCTCAAGGCTGAATGAGCAGCAGCTCTCTTATTGGCAGAAGACGCAGCATGAAGCAAGGCTGGTCCATCCGGGGACTTACGCCGTGATCGAATTGCACGATGCCATTCTGCCGGAATACTTTCTGTTAAAGCAGCTTAATTCTTGCGCTGTTTTCAGCCGGGCCAGGGAGAGTGATGGAAAATTTCCCGTTCTGGCGCTGTCTCCTGAAGATGAATTTCTTGCCCTTTGCGGGCATGGAACCAAGCACAGTTGGGACCGCCTGAAATGGCTCTGCGATATTGTGCAGTTCTTTCGGCACTATGCCAATGTTCTGGACTGGAAACGGGAACTGGCGCATGCTACCAGGCACGGATGCAGGAACGTAGTCTTGCTGGCAGCTGGGCTGGCACGGGAGCTTTTGCAGGCGCCAGTGCCTGCGCCCCTGCAAAAAGCGCTCAAGGCAAATGCATCCATGGAGTTCCAGGCAGCCATGCTGGCGCAGCGTACTCTCGCCGGACTTATGGGAGCGAAGAATGATGTGGAGCGCTCCCGCCTGCATTTTGCTGTTATGCAGAATTCGGGGTCCAGGCTCTTCTATCTGCTGCGTAAAATTACCTGGGTCAACCCACAGGATTTGACTAAATATGCTCCGATCTGGAAGTGGCGCGTTGCTTATTATTTCCGGCGCATTCTTGGCGCATCAGCCAAAGGTTTTGCCTATTTGCGGCCCAATGTGAAATGAGATTATTTTCCGCAAACCGTGTCCTGACCGCAGCAAGAAAATTTGCTGCACTGCCTTTTGGGCGCAAATTGCAATTTATGCAGTGCTGGCTGGTGCTGGTTTCTATGCGGATTGGCCTGCTGGTTGTTCCTGCGCGACTGCTGCTGGATTTGGGAAAGCGGATTTCCGGTAGCTCCGATCATCTATCCGGACAAAATTGCGATGCGCTGGGGCGGGAACTGGCATGGATGATCACGCGCTGTGCCCGCACTGTGCCAGGTGCAAAGTGTCTGGCGCAGGCGCTGGCTTTACAATTGCTGCTAGGGCGAAAGGGATGCGCCTGCGAGCTGCATATTGGAGTTTCACGTACCGTAGAGGGAGAATTTTCTTCTCACGCATGGATTGTGCTTGAGGGCCAGACCATTCTGGGCGGTGCGGCATCACCTTTGACATACCGTTCCATCGTTGTTTCCGGCCGAAGCGCGTAGCGCGCCGCTACGCCTGCTGTAATCCATATTTTTGCGATGAGGCAAAGTACTTCGGGTACAATCGCCTTATCGCGTGGAAATCTTTTCCAACCTGGCCTGGATCGCCATCTCTCTCGCTTTAGGGATTGTGTGGCTGGTCCGCTATCGTCATGCAGAGAGAGAAATGCCGGGCCTGCGGGTGCAGTGCGTGGCACTGGCGATGCTGATTCTGATCCTGTTGCCGGTGGTCTCTCTTTCCGACGACATGCAGGCGATGGTTGCCACCTCAGAACTTGAGCATGTGAACAGGCGCATAGACATGCTGCCCGTAAACGATCAGCCAGCCAGCTTACCTCTTCTTATTTACGGGCTGCTCGATATTCATATGTCGCAGCAGCGTACCTATGCATGGCTGGTACCGCTCTTTGCCGAAACATCTCCTTTGGATGGAAGTCTGCGTGAGATGGCAAACCGGCCTCCGCCCGCCGGCGCCTGACTTTCTGATTTTCTTAAGTTACGCAATTCTCAATTGATTCCGGCTACATTGCTGTAGCCCTCAGGCATGTGTTTATGAGACGACTTTTGTGCAGCAGCACCATGGCACTGTTCTCAGTGCTGCTCTATGCTCAGGTCCCCGCTGCGCCGCTGACGCTGCAGCAGGCGGTGGATATCGTACGCTCGAAGAACCCTACGCTGCTTTCTGGCCAGCAGCATGTGATTGCGACGAAGGCGAGCGAAATCACGGCAGGGCTGCGGCAGAATCCAAACTTCACCCTTTCCGGTGCTGACGTCAGCCTTCCGGCAAATAATCCCAGCAGTCCATATTCTTATGTGGGCAACATCAATCGCCTGTTTGAGCGCGGGCAAAAGCGCCGCTGGCGGCTGGATGCGGCACGCGCCACGACCGATGTGACGCAGAGCCAATATAAGGACTCGGAGCGGCAGGCCATTCTCGCCGTCAAGCAGGCCTTTACGCAGATGCTGGCGGCAAAGGCAGCGCTGAAAATCGCGGATGACAACCTGCAGGGCTACCGCAAAACCGTAGACCTGAGCCGCGAGCGGCTGAAGGCAGGAGACATCAGCGGGACCGACTTTGACCGCATTGACCTGCAACTGGCCGAGTTTGAGTCCGATTACGACAACGCGAAACTGAACCTTACCCAGGCGAGCGACCAGCTTCAACTCCTGCTGGGGGTGGAGAAGCCATCGGACAATTTCGACATTACAGGCACTCTGGATCCTCCAGCGATTACAGCGTCCCTTTCGCAGATTGAGCAGGAAGCGCTCCAGTCGCGGCCGGATTATCTGGCTGCCGAACAATCCGTGCGTCTGGCGGATGCCAATGTGAAGCTGGCCGATGCGATGGGTACTACCGATCCGACCATTGGCGGCGAATACGAACGCGTCGGCGTTTACAACAGTGCCGGATTCCAGGTCAGCATTCCGCTGCGCATCTTTGACCGTAATCAGGGAGAGAAGCAGCGCACGCGCTATGAGGCGCAATCAAGCCGCTTTGCGGAAATCGCTGCGCGGAATCAGGTGATGAATGACGTGGACCAGGCCTGGGCCGCATACGAGACGGCCATGCGCATGGCGCAACGCTACAACAGCCATTATGTGCACGAATCGGAGCGCGTGAGAGACAACCTTGAGTTCAGCTACCGCCACGGTGGTTCCACGCTGCTGGATTATCTGGATGCGCTGCGCGACTACCGTCGAATCCATCTGGATGCGCTCAATGCCAATATGCAGGTCTGGCTCGCTGTACATCAACTCAGTTTTGCCGCTGCCACGGAGATTGTTCCATGAAGAAAAAAAGTTTTGCTTTCTCTCTGCTGTTTTGCGCTATTCCATTTGCCGGATGCAAGCACACCAATGAAGCACAGGGGCCAGCGCCTGCTCCGGGCAAAGATGTGGTGAATACAGTTACTGTGCATATGCAGCAGGTGACGGAACGGCTTGACTTGCCTGCGAAGCTGATGGCGAACCCGACGGATGTTGTGCACGTGTATCCGCCCGTCAGCGGACGCATTCTGAGTCTGAAGGTGCTTCCAGGACAGGAGGTCAGCAAGGGCCAGCCCATCGGTGAGATACAGAGCAGCGATGCGGCATCGGCGCGTTCTGACTACGAGAAAGCGAAGATTGAAGCGGCCCGGGCTGATCTGCAATTGCAGCGCGCCAAAGAGATGCTTCAGCACGAAGTGCTTGCCCAGAAAGACTATGACGACATGAAGGCGCTGGATGATGCCGACCATGCCGAGCTGGAGCGGACACGGCAGGCGCTGCGCAATCTTGGCTTTTCAGAGAACGATACGTCGCCGAACCTGCCGCTGCGTTCTCCTATCAGCGGTGTGGTGCTTGATGTAAACACTGCTCCGGGAGAGATGCAGCGTTCACTGGACAACGCGACCACCATTGCCACGATTGCGAACATTGATTCCATCTGGGTGGTGGGCGATTTGTATCCGCGCGATGTGGATGCTGTGCGCCGGGGACAAGCTGTGGAGGTGCGCGTCAATGGATATCCGAATGAAGTCCGGACAGGAGTGATTGATAACATTTCGGACGCGGTGGACCCGACGACGCTGACGCTGAAGGTGCGTGTTGTGCTCTCCAACCCCGTGCATAAATACAAGCCGCAGATGTACGCGACGATTTCAGTGGCGAACCTGAAGCGTGAAGCGATCGTGGTGCCTTCGACGGCCGTCATCCGGGACGGCATAAAGAACTATGTGTTCGTGGCCACGCCAGACCACAAGTATGCGCGCCGTGATGTGGAACTGGGTGAGACGCACGAAAACAATGTGGAAGTGACCCACGGGCTGCAGGATGGTGATCTGGTAGTAAGCACGGGCCCAGAGCTTCTGCGCGAAGCGGGAGTGCAATAAGATGCAGGGCCTGATTCGGACTCTACTGCGTTATCGCAACATTGTCCTCATCCTCTTCATCACGTCGCTGGCGGGCGGAACGATTGCGTTTGTGAATCTGGATATTGAGGCGTATCCAGACCCCTCGCCACCGATGGTTGAATTCATTACGCAGAACCCGTCGTGGTCGGCCGAAGAGATGGAGCAGCAGGTCACGATTCCGATTGAAGCGGGACTGAATGGGACGCCACATCTGGAACAGATCCGCTCGATCAGCATCTTTGGCCTGAGCGACGTAAAGCTCTATTTCACCTTTGACAGCGACTACTTCACAGACCGCCAGGAAGCGCTGAACCGTCTGCAATCGGTCAGCCTGCCGAACAATCTGCAGCCGCAGCTTTCGCCGGAGTCGCCGATTGGCGAGATCTACCGGTATCAACTGACCGGGCCGGGTTACACACTAAATGAGCTGAAGGCGGTGCAGGACTGGTTTGTTGTGCGCGAGATCAAGCAGGTCCCCGGCATTATTGACGTGGCCACGTTCGGGGGCACAACGCGCCAGTATCAGGCAGAAGTGGACCCCAACAAACTGCTTGCTTATGGCGTGACCATGACGCAGGTCCTGAATGCGATCCAGAGCAGCAATGCGAATGCTGGCGGCAATTACCTGACGCTGGGCAGCCAGAGCGTCAACGTGCGCGGCATCGGATTGCTGCACTCTATTGCGGACATGGAGAACATCCTCATTGCTGAACGCAATGGTGTTCCTGTGCTGCTGAAGGACGTGGCAGAGGTAAAGGAAGGCCATCAACCGCGTCTGGGCAAGGTGGGTTTCGATGAACAGCCCGACATTGTGGAAGGCATTGTGCTTCTGCAAAAAAATGAGAAGTCGCTGCCTGCGCTTGCTGGGCTGCGGCAGAAGATCAAGGAGTTGAATGAAGGCAATCTTCTGCCTCCGGGCATGAAGATCAAGACGATTTACGACCGCACGAACCTGATCAACACGACGACGAAGACGGTGCGGCACGTGATCATCACCGGGCTGATTCTGGTGACGCTGGTGCTGTTGAGCATGCTGGGCGACCTCCGCATTACTGCTATAGCGGCGATTACGATTCCGTTTGCGGTGCTCTTCTCTTTTGCCATGATGGTGCTCACGAACCATTCGGCGAACCTCATCTCAATTGGCGCGATTGACTTCGGCATTCTGGTGGATGCTTCGATTGTTGTGCTTGAAAGTGTTTACCGCAAAGTTTCGCGGCGAGTGCCGGGAGAAGAAGTCGGCGAGCTGATTATGGAAGGCGTGGGTGACGCGGCCAAGCCTGTCCTGTTTGCCACGCTCATTATTCTCGTCGCGTTTATTCCGCTGTTTACGATGCAGGGTGTTCCAGGCAAGATTTTCGCGCCTATGTCAGTCACCTATGGCTTTGCGCTGACGGGGGCGCTCATTTTTGCCCTGGTTTTTGCGCCGGTGCTTGGCTCGTTTGCTGTTCCCAAGGAGCCGAAGAAAGAGGCCAAGGAAGAGACATGGTTGAGCGGATTTTTCCGGCGCCATTATGACAACGGCCTGAAGCGCGCTCTGAGGTTTGGCAAAACGACCTGGTTGATTGCGCTGGTCTCGCTGATTGCAGCGGTCGTTATCTTTAACTTTGTGGGCGGAGAGTTTATGCCTGCGCTGGAAGAAGGCAATCTATGGATACGCGCCACGCTGCAGCAGGACATCTCTTTCCAGCAATCTGAGAAACTGGCCGACAAAATCAGGGCCACACTGCGCAGCTATCCTGAGGTCACGCAGGTGTTTTCGCAGATGGGCCGTCCCGATGACGGCACAGACGTAAGCACCTTCAACAATATTGAATTTCTTGCCAACCTGAAGCCGGCCGACGAGTGGCGTCCGCAATTTCATGGCAGCAAGGAAGAGCTGATCGCTGCCATCGGGCGCGACTTTCAGCAGTATCCGGGCGTGGACTTCAACTTCTCCCAGAACATCCAGGACAACGTGGAAGAAGCCATGTCTGGCGTAAAAGGCGAAAACTCGCTCAAACTGTTTGGCAATGATTTTGACGAACTGACGCAGCTCGCCAATCAGATTGAAGGTGTGATGGGCCACGTGCAGGGTGTGACGGACATTGGTGTCTTCAAGGTCACGGGACAGCCGAGCCTGATGGTTTCCATTGATCGGAGCAAGGCTGCCCGCTACGGTCTACAGGCGCAGGATGTAAATAACGTGGTGCAGGCGGCCGTGGGTGGTGCTCCTGTTACACAAATTATTGATGGTGACCGCCGCTTTGATTTCGCGGTGCGCTACTTGCCGGAATTTCGCGATACGCCAGAGGCGATCAGCAAAATCCTGCTGCCCACTCCGGATGGCAGCCAGGTGCTGCTGGGAATGATTGCTGACGTCAGCATCAGGAACGGCGCCTTCATGATCTACCACGAAGGTGGGCGGCGCTATATTCCCATCAAATTCAGTGTCCGCGGACGCGACCTGGCCAGCACTATGCAGGACCTGAAGCAGCAACTTTCAGACAAGGTAAAGCTGCCGAGCGGCTACAACTACACCTGGGCGGGTGAGTTTGACAGTCTGCAAAAGGAGCAGCGCAGGCTTACGTATATCATCCCGGTGAGCCTGGGTGTGATTCTTGTGCTGTTGTACATTCAGTTCCGTACATGGCGCGATGCTTTCATCGTGCTGGGGACCTTGCCTTTCGCGGCCATTGGGGGCATTCTTACGCTCTTTCTTACGCGCACGTCGTTCAGTATTTCTGCTGCCGTCGGCTTCACATCGCTGACCGGTGTGGCGACGCTTGGGGCGGTGGTATTCCTCTCTGGAATTCGGCGCGCCCAGCGCGAAGAGGGATTTGAATATGGGCTGGAAAAAGGGTGCCTGGATGAAATGCGGCCTGTCGTCATGGCCTGCATGGCTGCCGGACTTGGACTTTTGCCGGCTGCTGTTTCCAATGGAATTGGTGCGCAGGCACAGCAGCCTCTGGCCCGCGTTGTAGTTGGCGGAATGCTGACGACTATCTTTGCCATTCTGTTTGTCATGCCATTATTGGTGCGCAGGTTCTCGCCGAAGAATGGTGAAGAGCAGGCGGCTGGTGAATAATCGGGACATGTCAAAGAAAAAATGGACGGCGGTAGACCACTATATTGATTCGACGCTTGCGCCCTCTGACGCGGCGCTGGATGCTGCACTGGAGTCGGCGAAGGCTGCCGGCCTGCCGCAGATCAGCGTGACGGCGAGCCAGGGAAAACTGCTGTATTTGCTGGCGAAAGCGCAGGGCGCGAAAAGGATCCTCGAAATCGGGACGCTGGGTGGCTACAGCACCATCTGGATGGCACGCGCGTTAACGGAAGGCGGGAAGCTGGTCACGGTTGAGGCCGATCCGAAGCATGCGCAGGTGGCGCTCGAGAACATTGCCCGCGCTGGGCTCGCCGATGCTGTTGAGCTGAGGCAAGGCAAGGCGCTCGACATTCTGCCTGAAGTGGAAGGGCCGTTCGATCTGATTTTTATAGACGCGGACAAGCGGAACAATGCCCGCTATTTTGAGTGGGCGCTGAAGCTTTCACGCAAAGGCACGCTCATCATCGTGGACAACGTGGTGCGCGAGGGTGAAATTCTGGATGTCGACAGCACTGACCCTGACATTCGCGGCACTCGCGAGTTATTTGAGATGATTGCTGCGGAACCGCGCGTGATTGCGACGGCGCAGCAGACGGTCGGCAGCAAAGGCCACGATGGGTTCGCCATTGCGCTTGTCACCGGTTAGCTCTCAGACCCAGCCTCCGTCTACGATGTGGCTTTGTCCGGTGATAGCGGCGGAGTCGTCCGCGGCCAGAAAGAGGATAAGGCGGGCCACATCCTCTGGCGTGAGCTGACGCCGGAGGCTCTGGCTCGTCATGATTGTTTGCTCATACTCCGGTGTCCACCAGAGTCGGCGCTGCTTTTCTGTGGCGATGGCGCCGGGAAGCACACAATTCACTCGAACTCCGAAAGGGCCAAGCTCGCGTGACATGGTGCGCGTGAGACCCACAATTCCGGCTTTCGCAGTGACATAGGCAGGGAGTCCGGTGCTGGGAATGATCCACGAAATCGAGCTGAGGTTGATGATGGAGCCGCTGCCTTTCGCTTTCATTCCGGGCGCAACGGCCTGGATGGCGAAGAAGTGATGGCGCAGATTCACGTCCATCATGTGGTCCCAGTATTCGGGCGTGGTGTCTTGCCAGGGATGACGCTCATCGTTGGCGGCGTTGTTGACGAGAACTTCAACCGGCCCAAGGGTCGACTCGGCCTGCTGGATGGCGGCCTTCAGGGCAGTAATGTCGGTCATGTCGCAGCACAGGAAGAGCGGCGCATGCTGAGATGTGCCTGCAAGGCTGGCGGCCAGTTGGTTTGAGGCTTCTTCTTCGATGTCCAGGAATGCGACCTTCGCGCCCTGGTCTGCAAAGTGCTCCACGATGGAGGCGCCGATGCCGGAACCGCCTCCGGTGATGAGGGCGACTTTGCCTTCGAGACTTGGGTAACGGGCGAAATTTTTCATCTCCGGAGCATGGTACCGCAGAGGTTCCGGGGCACGGGGGTACTTTTTCGCTCAAGGAAGGACTGCTCTTTATCCTGAGAATTTGTTGTTGCAACGACTAAAGCTTTGGTAATGTTTTCGGCGGTGAGCTAAACTAGTCGGTTATGGCTACTGCCAAAATCTCTACTGTGATCCTTCCGCGCTCGCCCAAAGGCGAGTTCCGCAATGAGCCGTTTACCGACTTTACAAAGCATGAAAATGCTCAGGCGATGAAAGAGGCGCTGGTGTATGTGGGGGACCGGCTGGGGCATGAATACGAACTTGTGATCGGTGGCGAGCGGCTCAAGACCCGGGGCAAGATCGAGTCGCGCAACCCGGCGCGCCCTGAGCAGATTGTCGGCATTCATCAAAAGGCTGGAGCGGAGCATGCCGAGCTGGCGATGCAGGCCGCGCTGAAGGCCTATGAACACTGGCAGTACACGTCCGCAGAAGAGCGCGCTTCGCTGCTGCTGCATGCGGCGGAGATCATTCGTGACCGCAAATTTGAATTCTGCGCATGGCTGACTTACGAGGTGGGCAAGAACTGGGCCGAAGCCGATGCGGACGTGGGCGAGACGATTGATTTTCTTGAGTTCTATGCGCGCGAGGCGCTGCGGCTCTCCAGAGCAACTACGCCCATCCAGTATCCGGGCGAGAAGAATGAACTGCTGTATATTCCTCTGGGCGTGGGTGCAGTGATTCCTCCATGGAACTTTCCATTTGCAATTATGGCGGGCATGACGGCCGCGGCCATCGTGACTGGAAATACTGTCATTCTGAAGCCGTCGAGCGATTCTCCGACGATTGCGGCGCGGTTTGTGGATGTTCTGGAAGAGGCGGGCATGCCGGGTGGCGTGGTGAACTTCTGCCCCGGCTCGGGCGCGACGTTCGGAAATGCAATTGTGGAGCATCCGAAGACGCGGTTTATCGCTTTCACCGGATCCAAGGAAGTGGGCCTGGACATACATGAACGCGCAGCCAGGGCGCGGCCAGGACAGATATGGATCAAGCGCACGATTCTGGAGATGGGTGGCAAAGACTCGATTGTGGTAAGCGCGGATGCTGATCTGGATGCCGCTGTCGAAGGCGTAGTCGCTTCCGCTTTTGGATTCAGCGGGCAGAAGTGCTCGGCGTGCTCGCGCGCCATTGTGGAAGAGCCGATTTACGACGTGTTTATAGACCGTGTGCGGGAGCGTGTGGCGAAGCTGACGGTGGGTGACCCGGCTGCCAATCCGAACATGGGCCCGGTGGTGAATGCTGGCGCAATGCAGACGATTCTTGAATACATTGAAACGGGCAGAAAAGAAGGGCGTCTGATTAGCGGCGGCAACAAGATTGAGACAGCGGAACGCGGATACTACATTGAGCCGACCGTGTTTGCAGATGTTGCCCCGAATGCGCGCATCTCGCAGGAAGAGATTTTTGGGCCAGTGCTGGCGATCATCAAGGCGAGAGACTATGAAGATGCGCTGGACATTGCCAATAACACGGAATATGGCCTGACTGGCGCAGTCTACAGCAACGACCGCGAGAAGCTGAACAAGGCGCGGCTGACATACCATGTTGGCAATCTGTACTTCAACCGCAAGTGCACAGGCGCGATGGTGGGTGCGCATCCGTTTGGCGGGTTCAATATGTCTGGGACGGACTCAAAGGCAGGCGGCCCGGATTATCTGTATCTGTTTACGCAGGCCAAGTCGGTGGCGGAGAAGCTGCGGTAGGTTTTGCGGGTAAGTAAAAAGGCACGGCGCTTGCCGTGTCTTTTTATTTTTCACGTGTCCGGTGTACAGGAAAATCGTGCATGTTCCGATCGAAGACGGACGGATGCCAGGCATCCCTTGGTACCATGTTGTTTGGATTTTTATGCCGATGCGCAAGCGCTTTCTTTCGCTCTTCCTGATGGTTGCTCTCATTGCCGGATTTGCTCCATACGCGGATGCGAGCGCGTATGATGCTCATCCGAAGCTGGTGGTCATTCTGGTGATTGACCAGTTTCGGGAGGACTATCTGGAGCGTTACCGTGCGGACTTCAAGCAGCATGGGTTCCGGCTGTTTCTGGACCATGGGGCGTATTTCCCGGACTGCTATTACGGTTACTCGAATCTGTTGACAGCGCCGGGGCACTCGACGATTGGGACGGGGGCGTATACGGACGGGCATGGGATCGGGGCGAACCAGTGGTGGGACCTGAGCCGGAACAAGCAGCGCCCGGTAACGTCAGTGGAAGATGAGCGCTATGCGATTGTGGGCATGCCGACGGGGAGCGAGACAGGGCCTGGGCGGTCGCCGCGCAACCTGCTGGCTTCGACGGTAGGGGATGAGTTGCGGCTGGACACGAAGGGCCTGGCGAGGGTATTTGGCGTGTCACTGAAAGACCGCGCGGCGATTCTGCTTTCGGGAGCGGCGGCGAATGGCGCTTTCTGGGTAGATGAGGCGACGGGGCGTTTTGAGACTTCGACCTATTACATGCGGCAGTTGCCGGGCTGGGCGATGGCTTTTAATTCCAGCGGCCGGTTGCAGCAGGCAATCCAGGAGTCAGGTGTCCAGGACCCGAAGAACTTCGAGGTGGAAGTGGGGCGGACGCCGGCGGCCATCAGCTATGAGCTGGATTTTGCCAAGGCACTGATTCAAGGCGAGCACATGGGCAAGAACGATGTGACGGACATGCTGACGCTCAGCATTTCAAGCACGGACATTCTGGGGCACGGAGTAGGGCCAGATGCCGATGAACAGCATGCTCTGGTAGACGCGCTGGACACAGATCTGGATGGTTTTTTTACCTGGCTGGACAAGAACGTGGATGGCGGACTGGGCAATGTGTGGATTGCACTGACGGCGGACCACGGAGTGGCACCTTCGCCTGCGGTGGCGGCACAACTGGGCATGAATGCTGCGCAGATTGATACGGGCAAGCTGATCAGCCTGCTGAATGATGCGATGAACCAGAAGTTTTCGCCGGGCGAGAAGGTGGAGTACATTCTGCCGCATCAGGAGCTGCCATATATCTCGCTGAACCAGCCCTCGTTTGAGCGCGCGGGGATCAACGAGCAGGAAGCGGAAACGGCGGTACAGACGGCGCTGACGGAGGTCTTCCAGTCGCTGGCGAAGCCGCCGGACACGCCTCTGCCTGCGCAATCGAAGCTGCCGCCGAGACCGGTGCTTTACCGCAGCTATACCCGGATACAACTGGCGGATGGAGACCTGCCGCATACGCAATTTGGCGATCTGCTGGCACACAGCTATACGCCCAATGGCGGCTGGTATGTGCGCGTGGTCCCGGCTGCTTTCCAGATGGGTCTGGAAAAGGGAACAGGCACGACACACTTTACTCCGTACTCGTATGATCGCCATGTGCCACTTGGATTTTATGGTGCGCCCTTTGCCCCGGGGATTTACCACGGGCGGGTAGAGCCGGTGGATCTGGCGGCGACATTTGCATCGCTGCTGGGAGTGAACCAGCCGTCGGCGTCGGTGGGGCATATTCTGACGCAGGCGTTAAAACCGGTGGCGTCGGTGGTGTATCCCAAGCCGGCGCCTGTGCGGACCCACAGAGGAACGCGCGCAGCGGCGAAGAAGGCAGCAGCAGAGGAGCGACAGCAGCAGTGAAGCCAGATATGAAGGTCCGGTTTGCGGGAGTAGAGTTGCGCAATCCGGTGATTGCCGCGAGCGGCACGTTTGCCTACGGCATTGAGTTTGAAGACATTGTTTCGCTGGACCGCATCGGCGGATTTGTGACCAAGGGTCTTTCGCGAGAGCCGATGGCGGGGAACCAGGCGCCGCGCATTATTGAGACGCCGGCAGGGATGATCAATGCGATCGGCCTGCAGAACATTGGAGTGAAGGCATTTCTTGAGAACAAGCTGCCGGCGCTGGGGAAGTATCCAACCTGTGCGGTGATTGCCAATGTATTTGGCTATACGGTGGAAGACTATGTCGCGGTGGTGGAGGCGCTGAATGAAGCACGCGGCATTGCGGCGTATGAGCTGAATGCGTCGTGCCCAAACACGAAGCATGGAGGCATGTCGTTCGGGTCGGACTGGAAGCTGCTGGGCGAACTGGTGGTGGCAGCAAAGCAGGCGGCGAACCGTCCGCTGGTGGTGAAGCTTTCGCCGAATGTGACCTCGATTGCGGCGATGGCGCGGTGCGCCGAAGATGCGGGAGCGGATGCGATTTCGCTGGTGAATACGTTTGTGTCGCTTGCGATTGATGTGAGCACGCGGCGGCCGCGTATTGCGAATGTAACCGGAGGGCTGTCCGGACCGGCGATCAAGCCCATTGCTGTGCGCATGGTGTGGGAGGCAGCCAAGGCCGTTCGTGTTCCTGTGATTGGGATGGGTGGAATTGCCACAGCTGAAGATGCGGTGGAGTTTTTGCTGGCGGGGGCGACAGCGGTGCAGGTAGGGACGGCGAGCTATGCTGATCCGCGGGCGGTAGAGCGCATTGCGCACGGGCTGGAGCACTGGTGCGTGCGTCACCATGTGGAACGCGTTGCGGACCTTACGGGAGCGCTGGAAATGGGCCCGCAAGAAGCGGACCGATGATTACTGGCTGGGTTCGCTGCAGGTGTGCCAGCCAGGGTTGGTCCAGTGGCCGTGAAATCGAACAGAACGGCCGGCGTTCTACCCACTCCGGCCGCGCCACAGAAATCTTCGTCCGTCGCAAATGGTGAATATAAGTAATTCGGATGAAAGCGCTGGTTTTCAACAGTTATTCACAGTTTTCAACAGTTGCATGTGGCGGAATCCATTTGGTAGGATTGGTTTTGTCGCTGGCACACAGAGAAGAACGCGACAAGCGCTTCTCAAAACGCCGATGGCTTGCAAAGCAATGCAGCCTCGGCTATAGTGAGAATGCGACGTAAAGCAGTGGGATAAATGAGCAGCTCCGCCCCCGGCCTTGAATGGCGCAGAGCGGATGAGGGAGCTGGACATAGTTCAAGGGCGCTGAAGCGCTAATCTGAACGGACAATCCATTGCAAGCAGGGGGGGGGTAACTCCCTCAGGGCTGAGGGCCCGCCGCTGAGTACGCTCTGCGGGATGATCTTTTTAAGGTTTCGCGCCTTTTGGTGGGTTTTAAGAATGCCGGTGCTTGCTGCAGTGTGGTTATTATGGTGGCAAGATGAAGGAAAAGTCGAGAAAGCTTGAAAGGCTCTTGACAAGCCGGTAAAGATTTGAGATTCTTAAAAAGTTCGCGCAAAAACAAGGCGCAACAAGTTCGGGGACACGCAGCGAGGCTGCGGACTCGATCCTGAAGCAGTCTGCCCAGGCAGTTCTGTTGAGGATCTTTGACAATCAGGTTGAACATGCCAGTCGTGAGAATGGAAGAAGATCGGTTTGATCATTCTCACTAATTTAGACCTTGCAATCTTTCGAGCATTGCAGGGCGATTGCTTCGTCTGACCTCCGTCGGGCGAGTGCAATCATCAGGTTTCAAACGAGAGTTTGATCCTGGCTCAGAATCAACGCTGGCGGCGTGCCTAACACATGCAAGTCGAACGAGAAAGGGGCTTCGGCCCTGAG
>JAJPKO010000050.1 GCA_021323655.1 Acidobacteriaceae bacterium | reverse complement strand
GCCATTCCGGCCGTTATGACGTTCAACTACTTCACCAACAAGGTGGAAGCGTTTGACGTCGAGATGGACAACTCCTCGAGCGAACTGATTGATTACTTCCTGAAGCAAAGCAACCGCCGCTAAGACGGTACTGTTCGATTGCGGGAATCCTGCGGTTTGGAGCGGGGTGCTTTGCGCCCCGCCTCCGGCGGTGAGTCAAGGCCCGCATACAGGCAAGAGTTGATGAGAAGGCCCGATTCAGGGGAGTAAAGATGGCATTAGTTAAGAGAGATGAAGGCAAGAAGGTGAATTCAAACATCAACGTCACGCCTATGGTGGACGTGATGCTGGTGCTGTTGATCATCTTCATGGTCATCACGCCAATGCTGCAGAACAAGGTGAACGTGGACATGGTGCGGACGGAGAATGCGACCGCCATGCCTGACGCAGACCATGAAGATGCAGCGGTAGTGGCCGTGACCCGCGACAGCAAGGTCTTCCTGGGGCAGAACGAGGTGTCAATCTCCGATCTTGGTCCCAAGGTGGGCGACATGCTGCAAAACAAGATCAACAAGGTCGTTTATTTCCGCGCCGACTCGCGCGCGCATTACGGGACGGTGATGGACGCCATTGATGCGGTGCGCACCACCGGCGTCGAGCAGGTGAATCTGCTGACTGAGCAGCGCTCGAACCAGGTGGGTGGGCAATAGCAACAGGTCAACTGTTGAGACCGCTTAGAAACGAGGATTTGACTTATGGCAATGGGAACTGGCTCCGGTCCGGGTGGACTGAGTGCAGATATTAACGTTACCCCGTTGATTGACGTTCTGCTGGTGCTGTTGATCATCTTCATGGTGATTGTGCCGGTCACGCCGCACGGCCTGGAGGCGCAGGTGCCGCAGCCGCCGAAGAACCCGCAGCAGCAGAAGGCAAACGATCTGAACATTGTTGTTTCGATTGTTGCCCATGGCGGCGCCCAGCCGACTTACATGATCAACCAGGACACGGTGCCGAAGAGCGACCTGCAGAACCGGCTGAATGCGATTTTCTCGATCCGCGCTGAGAAGGTCATGTTCATCAAGGGTGACGCAGACCTGAATTACCAGGCAGTCGCCGAAGTGGTAGACATGGCCCGAGGGCTGGGGATTGATCATATCGGACTGGTCACTCCGAAGATTGAAGCGGGCCAGTAGGCCCGCTTTTTGCGCCAGCTTTCGGCCCAACGCCTGAAGGTTTGCCATTCGGCGGAAACCAATTACAATCACAGCGCAGAGAGATTTGTATCCTGGTCTGTGCGCGGTTTAAACATGGGCCTTGCGGGACAGTGCGCTGCTGGCCTGTCACGATGGCGGCAAAAGCTCTGATGTTGTAATCCCTGTCCGCATGCAGGCAATCAGGCGATCAAAGAGGAGATGAGAAACAGAATGAAACGATTCGCACGTGTTCCGGCATTGGCTGCAGCGTTCCTGGCGATGCTGACCATGGTGACCGGGTGCAACCGCCTCAAGGCGCGCGACCAGTTGAACAAGGGCGTAGCGGCCTATAAGAATGCCAGATATGAAGAGGCAATCGGCCATTTCCAGAATGCGGTGAACTTGGATCCCTCTTTGCCGATGGCCCGCCTTTATCTGGCAACCGCTTATGCGCAGCAGGTTGTGCCAGACCTCAAGACCCCGGAAAACCTGAAGAATGCGAACCTTGCCATTGAGGGTTTCCAGCAGGTCCTGGCCAGGGACCCGAAGGACGTCAGCAGCCTGAAGGGCATTGCCAGCCTGTACTTCCAGATTGACGAGTTCGACAAGGCCAGAGAATGGCAGCAGAAGGTCCTGTCCGTTGACCCGCAGGATGCTGAGGCGGCCTACACCATCGGCGTGATCGACTGGGGTGTGGCGCACAAGAACCAGGTGGCTGCGCTGTCCGCTGTGGGCCTGCAGGACCAGGGCGACGGCAACCCGAAGATGCCGAAGGCGGCATGCCAGAAGCTGGCCGAACAGAATGGCCAGCTGGTGAGCGAAGGTCTCCAGTATTTGCAGAAGGCGCTGGATATCCGGCCCAATTACGATGACGCCATGGCATACATGAACCTGACGTATCGCCAGAAGGCAAACCTGGAATGCGGCAATGATCAGGCGCGCAAGGAAGACATTGCGCAGGCCGATCAATGGCGCGAGAAGGCCATGGGCACGCGTAAAGAAAACGAGCAGAAGAAGAACAATACGCCTGGCGGCATTGTGATTGACAGCCAGGGAAACATGAAATAACTGCTGTTCGAACTGGGAAAAGCCCCCGGATTTCCGGGGGCTTTTCCGTTTTCAGGAAAAAGATACAATCCACTTTGCATGCCTACGCGAGTTCGTTCCTTTTGCAAGATCAACCTGGGGTTGGCCATCGGGCCGTCGCGCCCCGATGGATTCCATTCATTGACGACGCTGTACCAGACGCTGGCGGCGCATGATGTGGTGACTGTGGAGGCGCTCTCCGCGCATGCGCCGGTGATCACGATTACATCGAATGATGAGCGTGTCCCGACTGACTCACGGAATACCGTCTGGAAAATGCTGGAGCGCGCCATTGCACGGATCGGGCGTTCGGTCGAGGTACGCGTCCATATTGAAAAGCGTCTTCCGGTGCAAGGTGGTCTGGGGGGCGGGTCGGCCAATGCGGTGGCTGCGCTCATTGGGCTGGAGCGCGATCTGGGTGACCGGCTGCCGGGTGCGGAACGGCTGCGCATGGCTGAAGAAGTCGGTTCGGACGTGCCGCTGTTTCTGATTGGCGGGGCGGTGCTGGGCCTTGGGCGGGGTGAGGAGGTGTATCCCGTACCGGATTTGCCGGAGACGCATTGTGTGGTGGCGTTACCGGAGGTCGGGGTTTCGACGCCGCAAGCATTTCGAGACTGGGACGCGCTGCAAAATGCGGTTGCAGACCTGCCAGGAAGTGGCGCAGCCCAGGAACAAGGATTGACCGCGGCGGCGGCATCCGATAGACTCGAAGAGTTGAGCCGCGTCTACTCGGCGTGCCTCTCCGGTGCCTTCTCTGAGAGGGAAGGCCGGCCTGAGAATCCACTTCTCGCGCTTGTCCGAACCGGGATACAGAACGACTTTGAAGAAGTCGTTTTTTGTCAAGTTCCGTCTCTCGGTGAAATCAAGCGCATTCTGGAGCCCAGGGCCGTATATGCGGCGCTTTCGGGGTCGGGTTCGGCCTTGTTTGGGCTGTACCTGTCGGAAGAGGACGCGGTGGCAGCGGAGAAAAGGCTGTCGGCCCATGGAACAGCTTCGATGCGGACAAAGACCTTGCCGCGAGAAGCGTACTGGGCGACGATGGTTGAATAGTTGTTAGTTCTTAGTTGCCGGTTGCCAGTATTTTTTGAAGACTGGGAACCAACAACTCACAACTGTCTTTTTACTGGGCGATCGACTAATGGTAGGTCAAGTGCCTTTGGAGCACTTTGTCTAGGTTCGAATCCTAGTCGCCCAGCCAGATTTTCGCGGTGGTGTTCCGGGGCCAACGATTCCGGAGCAGCACGGCGTGACAATAAAAGCCGCTGGTCTATGCAGTCCGGACCAGCATAAGGACAACCAACGCAAACCAGCTTGGGAGGTTCTTGTGAAGAACGAAGCGACGGTAGAGGAAGTTTCGCCGGAGTCGGCGAAAGAAGCGCAGGACGGACGGGGAAAACCGGCGGCAGAGCGCAAGCGGCCACGCGGATTCAACGAGGGCAGGCGGTTCAAGATCTTTTCCGGATCGGCCAATCACCAGCTTGCGGTGGATATCTGCAAGCACATCGGGGTGGCGCTGGGTGAAACCAGGATGCAGCGCTTCTCGGATGGCGAAGTTTACTTCCAGCTTCTGGAGAATGTGCGCGGCGCTGATGTGTTTGTGGTGCAGCCGACGTGCTATCCGGTGGACCAGCACCTGGTCGAGCTGCTGATTATGATTGACGCGCTGAAGCGGGCGTCGGCTGGAAGGATTACAGTGGTTGTTCCGTACTACGGATACGCGCGACAGGACCGCAAAGACCGCCCGCGTGTTGCGATTTCGTCGAAGCTGGTGGCGGACCTGCTGACGACCGCCGGAGCAAACCGTGCGCTGTTTATGGATTTGCATGCGGCGCAGATCCAGGGGTTCTTTAATATTCCGGTGGACCATGTGTTCGCCAGTCCGGTGATGGTGAGCCACTTTAAGGAGCTGAGCCTGCCGAACCTGACTGTGGTTTCGCCGGATGCGGGTGGTGTGGAACGCGCGCGCCACTTTGCGACGAAAATGGGTGTTCCGCTGGCGATTGTGGACAAGCGCCGGACTGACATCAACGTGACGGAAGTGATGCACGTGATCGGAGACGTTCAGGGAAGGACGTGTCTGATCATTGACGACATTATTGACACGGCCGGCACGCTGGTAAAGACGGTGGACGCGCTGATTGAGAAGGGCGCGACGAAGGTGTACGCAGGGGCTTCACATGCTGTGCTTTCAGGCCAGGCGGTGGAGCGGATTGCGAACTCCAAGCTGGAAGAGGTCGTGGTCACAGACTCGATTCCTTTGAGCGAAGAGGCAAAGAAGGTGTCAAAGATACAGGTGCTCTCAGTGGCCGGGCTGTTAGGCGCTGCGATTGAGAACATCCATATGGAGACGAGCGTAAGCACGTTGTTCAGTTAAAGGGTTGTTGGTCGTCAGTCCCTAGTCCCCGGCGGTGAAACCTGGGAATCGGTGACTGGAGACCTGAAAAAGGGAGCGGAAGTTGAAGCGTTGATAGCTGTTGGTTTCGCGCCTCAGGTTGCAAAGACCTGGGGACTGGGACTAAACACTGACAGCTCTTCCCGTGCCCGAAGGAAAAGGACAGGATGATTACACAGGAAGTTGTAGCAGCAACGCCCCGCGAGGGCAAGTTCAACAAGAATGCGGCCCGCCGCGTGCGCGTAAAGGGGAAGATTCCCGCCGTAGTGTATGGCGCACAGGAACCTTCTGTGGCCGTGGAAGTAGACCCCAGGCAGATTCTTCGCATTCTGCACTCAGAAGCGGGGCACAACTCGATTTTTGATCTGGAGATTGGCGGTAAGAAGGCCAAGGCGATGATCGTGGACTGGCAGTATGAGCCAGTGAAAGGTTCGCTGCTCCACATTGACCTGAAGCGGATTGCGATGGACAAAGCCATTCGCGTGGAAGTGCCGATCCAGCTTGTGGGCGTCCCGGTAGGCGTGAAGACGCAGGGCGGCATTCTGGACCAGGTACTGCGTGAAGTTGAAGTGGAGTGCCTGCCCGGAGACATTCCGAGCCACATTGACATTGATGTGTCGGACCTTGCATTTGGCGATGTTCTGCGCGTCTCTGATCTGCCGCACGGCGGCAAGCTGAAGTTCCTGACGGACGAGAACAGCACCGTTGCGCACGTAGTTGCGATTAAGGAAGAAGCTGCGCCTGCTCCGGATGCTGCTGCGGCAGCGGTTGCGGCCCCGGCGGAGCCTGAGGTGGCCAAGAAGGGCAAGCAGGAATCGGCTGAGGGCGAGGCGAAGAAGTAGTTGGGTGCGGACACGGGCGTGTTTCTGGTGGTTGGTCTGGGAAATCCCGGGATTGAATACCAGTTCACGCCGCACAATGCCGGGTTTCTGGCCATTGACCGCATTGCCGATGACTATGGCGCGCAGGTCGTAAACCGGCGGTGCCGGGCGGTCACGGCGACGATCCGGATGGCGGGACGCGAGGTTGTGCTGGCCAAACCAGAGACGTACATGAACCTCAGCGGCATTTCCGTGGAGGCGTTGGTCCGGGAGCTCGGGATTGAGCCGGAGCGTGACCTGGCGGTGATTTATGACGAGCTGGCGCTTCCTCTGGGCACGCTTCGCGTGCGGGCGGGTGGCAGCGACGGTGGTCATAATGGCGCGAAGTCCATCAACGGAGCACTGCGGACGCAGGACTGGACGCGGGTGCGAATCGGAGTGGGGCCGAAGCCGGGAGAGATGAGTGGCAGGCGGGGCAAGGATTATCTGCTGACGCCCATGCGAAAGGCTGATCTGGCTGAACTGGATCCGGTGCTGGACAGAGCGGCCAAAGCGGTTGAGATGATTGTGTCGCAGGGAACGGCAGCTGCGATGAACGAGTTTAACCGGGCAGGTTTTCCGGGGCACGAGCAGGACGGTCCGGCGGAATGAAATTTTGTAACGGTCACAGTTGCTTATAGCAGCTGCGGGCCGAGAAGAGAGAAATAATGCAACGTTTTTACGAAGTGATGTTTATCGTCCGGCCGGGTGTGCAGGACGAAGACCTGGACAAGCTCATCGCCAGCTTTGAAGCCACGGTGACCAATGGCGGCGGTGCGGTGCGCTCGACAGAGAAGCTTGGTCGGCGCAAGCTGGCGTATCTGGTGCGCAAGTTCAGCGAAGGCAATTATGTTCTGCTGACCATTGACGCTGATGGCGCGCTGGTATCAGAGCTGGAACGCCGTCTGCGCGTGACCGAGCAGGTGATCAAGTTCATCACCGTCCGCATGGATGAAGAGCAGAAGCGGCTGGACAAGATCAAGGCCATCCGCGCGACGCGGCGCAAGGTAAGCTCGGAGCCGGCTGCTGCCGCTCCGCTGGCTGAAGCGCCCGAGGCCCCGGCTGAACACGCTCAGGCGAGTGCGTAAGGTATCGTGTTTCCCGCTCTTCGCACTGCGGAGAAAGGGCACTGAGATTTCATTTTGCCGCAAGGCAAGCAAAAGGATAGGGATTTATGTCTGACGAAACAACACAGAAGGCCCCCGCAGCCAGTGGTCCACGGTCTGCTGGTCCCGGAGCAGGGGCACCAGCCAGTGGTCCGGCCGGAGCTCCTGGTGGACGCAAATTTTTCCGCCGCAAGAAGGTCTGCAAGTTCTGCACAGAGAAGATTGACGCGATCTCGTACCGCGATGTGAATCTGCTGAAGCAGTTTGTGGCTGAGCGCGGCAAGATCGTTCCCCGCCGCCTGACGGGCGTATGCACGACGCACCAGCGCCGTCTGACGCGCGCCATCAAGCAGGCACGGAACATCGCGCTGCTGCCGTTCGCGGTGAAGTACTAGCTTTTAGCGGTCAGCGCCTGCTACGCAGGCTGTCAGCAAGTCGGCGCGCATTCTGGCGCTGTCAGCGTTATTTGGAGATTCGACATGGAAGTCATTCTGAAGGAAGACATACAGAACCTGGGCCATCGCGGCGACGTGGTGAAGGTGGCGGACGGCTATGGCCGCAACTACCTGCTGCCCAAAAAGCTCGCTCTGGAAGCGACCCCGGCCAACAAGGCCGTGATTGAGCAGATGAAGGCCGCCGCTGTGCGCCGCTCGGCCAGGGAAAAGGCAGAGGCGGAACAGCTTCTGACACAACTGAACGACGTTGCGCTGGTGTTCGAGCGCAAGGTCGGCGAGCACGACCACCTGTTTGGCTCGGTCACGTCGGCGGACATCGCGCAGGCGCTCGAAGCCAAGGGTTTCAACATCGAACGCCGCAAGGTGAACCTGGATGAGCCGCTGAAGTCGGTAGGCGAATTCCTGATTCCGGTGAAACTGCACCGCGAAGTCACTGCGCACATCAAGGTAACGGTGAAGGGCGAAGAAGCAACTGCCTGATCGGCTGGCTTGTGACTTTATCGGCAAAGCCCAGGCTTCCTGAAGACCTGGGCTTTGCTGTTTCTACGGCCTGGAAGGGATTTCTGTGGTGGGGTTCTCTGCTGGATTGGCCCAGATCGTTTGCCACGATGATGACGATTGAAGAAGATTGGCGTTGCCGCGACTGAAGCCGCGCGGCACGGCTGAGGCAAGACTGCTGACAGGCGCTCAGCAGTCCCGCTGAGGTTTTATTGCACTCCGGCGGCGAGCAGGGTGCTGCTGTTGCGCCTCTTCTGCTCCAGCTTTGGTTTAGCGGAAGGAGCATACGACTTGTAGACGGTGATGTGGAAGCAGGATTGATAGAACTCCTCTTCCACGTCAATTTTTCCAGCAGTTTGTAGCGGCAGCAGGTAGGCGCGCATCCAGGCGATTTCTGAGACAGAAAGGCCTTTTTTGCCGATATCAATGGTTGCTCCGGTGAGGTGCGGAGAGGCGATGTCACCTTCGGCGGGAGCGGCGTTTCCGTTGATTTCGATGAGCCGGCGCTGATATTCGACGGTGCGCACGGCGGAGTTGACCTGCAGCGGGCGGTGAAAGCGGGCGTAGTGCACGCGGGCCAGATCGCTGAGGAAACGCGATGTCCATGGACGGCAGTAGCGGCGATTGGCGGGCAGCTCAGGATTGATGCGCAGCGACATGCTGACAGGCACGGCGACCAGCTCGTGGTCGCGGCGCAGATCGTTCAGTTGGTCGTCATCTTCAATGCGCTCCAGTCCTTCGGCTTCGGCGCGCTCATTCTGGCGCACAAGTGAGGCGCGCGACCCTTTCAGCGGAGGGAGCAGCACCAGTTTGGCGTGCTTCAGGGGCACTTCAGGAATGGTGGTTCCCGGGGATTCGTCTCTGGCTTCGAGCGCGGCCCGGCGTGAGCGGCGGGTGTGTCTTGTGTGGACAGATTTATGTTTGTGCACGGCCACTGTGTGCACACCGTGGCGCGGCTTCTTTGCGGCAGCAAAGGCAGATGTTCCCGTGCCCGCGAGCAGAGCGGTAGCAAGGAAAAAAGAGATACAACGCATTGGGACGGGACCGCGGAGGGCTCCGAGAGCTTTTTCAGAGTACCGGAAATGGAACGGGGCCGGAAGTATTGAGTTTGGTTCCTGCGATTGTGCAATGAAGCAGCCAGCGCGCCTGCTTCGCAGCTTGTATAGCTCAGGGAAGCATGGAGACAGCCACCGGATTTTCTCGCCAGATGGAAGGCTTCAGGATACAATCGGCGATTAGATTGGGAGGCTTGCATGGCAGACGCTATTTCTCAACCAACTGGGGCACCCTTGAGCGAAGGGCAGCGTATTGTTGATACGTTTGTGGCCCCATCGAAGACATTTACAGACATTCTGCGAAAGTCTTCGTGGTGGGGACCGCTGGTAATTCTCATCCTGATGAGCATTGTGTTTTCCTTTGCGGTGCAGAGCAAGGTGGGGTGGGAAAAGGTGTATGAAAATAATCTGCACCAGGCCCCAAAGCAAGAGGAAAAGATGGCGCAGATGCCCGCAGACCAGGCGGCGAACATAAAGGCCGTCTCTGTAAAGGTCACAGGCGTGGTGGCTTACATCTATTGGCTGCTGATCCTGATCTTTACGGCAATCATTGCGCTGGTAGTGTGGGCAACGGTGAACTTTGGCCTGGGCGGGACGGCAAAATACGGGCAGATTTTTGCTGTATACATGTATGCCAATCTGGTGGTGACGGTCAAATATGTTCTGGCGGTGATTTCGCTCTTCGCCGGATTGGCGCCGGACTCCTTTCTGATGCAGAACCCGCTGGGCAGCAACATCGGATATTACCTGGGCAGCGACGGGCCCAGATGGCTGATAGCGCTGGGCACGCATATTGATGTGTTTGAGATATGGGCGCTGGTGCTGACGGTACTTGGCGTCGGCATTGTAGCCAAAGTCTCGCGTGGAAAAGCGGCTGCGGCTGTGGTGGGCTGGTGGGTGCTGATTGTGCTGATACTGACTGCGACCGCCGCGGCATCGTAGGAGCTTGTATTTTGCCCCAGGCCATTTGAAGGCCTGGGGCTTTTGCGTTGAAGGGCAGTTCCCAACCACTACATCTTTTCCAGAGGTGGAGGATGCCAAATGGTTCCGTTTGATGAAGTCCACAGGAAGGTACATTTTCCAGCGGACCGCAGGCATCGCCTCTGGATTCGTCCCGCGTATCTGTGGGGCCTGCTTGCGCTGGTGGCAGCGCTGGTGGGAGCGGCGTGGCTGCAGCGCCTTCTGTTTGGAATGCCTTACATTCCGTTGGATCACGCGCTGGATGTGGGGCAAGTGAGCGGACCGCACGGCTTTCCAGGCTGGATACGCTGGACGCACTTCTTCAATTTTCTCTTCCTCACCATGCTGGTCCGCAGCGGGCTTTCCATCCTGGCGGACCATCCGCGGCTCTACTGGAACGACCACTGCACGCCGGGCACGGAATGGATCCGGTTTACCCCGCTGGAGGTGCCGCGGAACAAGCGATGGACGGCGAAGGACGACGCTCGGTATATCTCGCCGCTGCTGGCGCTGCCTGGCTACCGGCACACCATCGGGATGGCGCGGTCGTGGCATTTCCTGAACGTATTTGGATTTGTGCTGACCGGTGTGGTGTTTGTGATCGGGCTGTGTACCACAGACCAGTGGCTGCGGCTGGTGCCAACCTCTCCCAGGATTTTTGTGGAAGCATGGGCGACCTTCGTACACTACGCCACCTTTACCTTTCCGCCTGAGCCGAATGGCTTTTACGGATATAACGCGCTGCAGCAACTGGCATATTTTGCCACGGTGTTTGTGATGGCGCCGCTTGCCATCCTGACGGGGCTTGCGATGTCGCCCGCGCTGGTGAACCGCGCGCCATGGTTTGCGAAGATGTTTGGCGGCAGGCAGGCGGCGCGGTCCATCCATTTCCTCACCATGGTGGGGTTTGTGTGCTTCCTGGTGGTCCACGTCACACTGATCGTCATGACCGGTTTCATCCGCAACATGAACCATATTGTGCTGGGTAAGGACGAAGTGACCCCGACAGGTTTGTGGCTGGGGTTGATGGGCATTGCTGTCGTCATACTCGTTTGGATCGTGGCACATCATGTTGCGTGGAGACATCCGCGCAGGGTGCAGCACTTTACCAGAGCAATGATGCTGCCCGTGCATAAGGTGACTCTGAACCGGCTGGACCCGGTGCCGTGTGCAGCGCCTGTTTCTCCGCGGTTCTGGCCCAATGGAATTCTGCCTGTCCGGGAAGACTGGAAACGGCTGAAGGAAGGCGGATTCCGGGAATTCCGGTTGAAGATTGGCGGCCTGGTGGAGCGGCCCATGGAGCTTTCGCTGGACGAGATGCGCAGGCTCAGCCATGAAGAGATGACGACGCTGCATCATTGCATTCAGGGCTGGTCGGGCGTCGCGCAGTGGGGCGGGATTCCGCTGGCGAAGATCATTGAGCTGGCAAAGCCGCAGCCAGAAGCGGGCACGATTGTCTTCTACTCGTTTGGAGAGGCGCTGTATGGCGGCGTGTACTACGATACGCAGTCTGTCTACAACGCGATGAAGCCGGGGGCCATGCTGGCCTATGAGATGAACGGTGCGCCTTTAGAAGACGAATATGGCGCGCCGCTGCGGTTACGTGTGGACAACCAGCTCGGCTACAAGATGGTGAAGTGGATTGAGCGTATCGAGTTTGTGGAGTCGGAAAAGAGCGTGGGGAAAGGCGAGGGCGGAAAGAACGAAGATGATGAGTACTTCGATCTGCTCCCGAACATCTGAACATGGGCGCGGAGTTTCCATCTGTTCATCACGATCTGGGCTACGTTGAAACACTGCTCACCCGGCTGCGGCTGCCTTTTTTGCTGAAGCATTTTCCGCCGAAATTTGTGTGGTCGGTGTATGTCTGCGCGAACAGTTTTATTACGATTGCGCTGCTGGCACTTCTGGGCGAGGTGACGCACAGCCCGTTTGTTTTTCCCTCGCTGGGGCCCACGGCGTATCTGTTTTTCTTTACGCCGCTGGCGGAGGTGGCGTGCCCGAGGAACACGATTCTTGGGCATGGAGTAGGTCTTGTTTGTGGATATGCGGCCTTCCGGATGACGGGGATGCACACGTTTTCCGCGGGTACGCCGGGCATCTTCTGGCCCAGGATCCTTTCCGCCGCGCTGGCGCTGGCCTTGACGGCTTCGATCATGGTGGTACTTTCCATCAGCCATCCACCGGCGGGTGCGACGACATTGATTGTTGCCCTGGGAATTCTTTTCGAGCCGCGATTTCTCATCATGATTGAAGCGGCGGTGGTGCTGCTTACGGCGCAGGCATGGGTGATCAACCACCTTGCAGGGTTGCCTTATCCGGTGTGGAGATACAGGCGGGCAGATGGTCCACCGGTGCGATGAACCTGGGTGTTGCGCTGCGCCCGGATGTCCTGCAGGCCCACATTTTTTCAAGATAGGGAGCACCCAGGGTGGGGTCAGGTCGCGGTTTTCCGGGAACGAAATGGGGGCGTTTGGCGTATCCTTTTGCGGGGGATCCATGTGGGGGAGTGTGTCTCTGCGATATGCTTGGGACACCGCCACTTCATGACAGGAACTGCCGGCTGTGGAACTTATTGAGGCCATCAAGATCGCGCTGCAGTCGCTCTGGGCGAACAAGCTGCGCTCCATTCTTACGCTGATTGGCGTAGTGATTGGCGTGGCGTCGGTCATTGCCGTCATTACGCTGACGAACGGCGTGAACAAGTATGTGGCGACGAAGGTCTACAGCTATGGCGCGGACGTGTTCACGCTGAGCAAGTCGCCCTCGGTCATCTTCAGCTACGAAGAATACGAGAAGTACCAGAAACGCAAGGACATCCACCTGGAGGACTACAAGGCCATTCGGGACCTGTGCAAGTCCTGCCAGGACGTTGGCGCGCTGCAGAGCACGACAGGCAAGGTGGTCTACGGCTCGCATTCGAGCACGGACACGAGGATTCGCGGCTGGAGCTGGAACATGCCTGAACTGTCAAACCTGAATGTGGTGCTGGGGCGCAGCTTTACTCCGTCGGATGAGCAGTATGCGACGCACACGGCGATTATCGGCTATGACATTGTGGACAATCTGATGCCAGGCATTGATCCGCTGGGCAAGGAAATCCGCGTGGATGGCGAGCCATACACGGTAATTGGCGTGGGTGAGCGGCAGGGCAAGACGCTGGGCGTGAGCCAGGACAACTATGTCTCTGTGCCGATTACGACTTACCAGCGCAAGTATGGCACGAACAGCAGCATCATCATTTACGTGAAGGCCGGGGACGTAGGGCCAGCGCTGGACCGGGCTTCGGACGAAGCACGGGCGATTCTGCGCTCGCGGAGACATGATGCTCCGGGGGCAGACGACAGCTTTTCTCTGGATACGAATGCGACGTTTGTCGGGCTGTGGACGAGCATCAGCCAGACATTTTTCTTTGTGGTGATTGGAATTGCCTCCATCTCGCTGATCGTAGGCGGGATTGTGATTATGAACATCATGCTGGTGAGCGTGACCGAGCGGACGCGCGAGATTGGCGTGCGGAAGGCGCTGGGGGCACGGTATACCGATATCCTGCTGCAATTTCTGATTGAGTCTGCCACGATGTCGCTGGTGGGCGGCGCGATTGGCGTGCTGTGCGGAGCAGGCGTGGCCAAGCTGGTGACGCTGGCCATTGGCTTCCCATCCGACATACAGGTGTGGTCGGTGCTGCTGGCGCTGTTTGTGTCTGGCGGAGTGGGCATTTTCTTTGGGGTGTATCCGGCGCGCAAGGCAGCGATGCTGGACCCCATTGTTGCGTTGAGGTCAGAGCTATGAGGGTAACGGATTCGCGTGAAGCAGTGCGCATGGCGATTGAGACGTTGCGTACCAATAAACTGCGCTCCGGGTTGACGGTCCTCGGCATTGTGATTGGCGTGACGACGGTGATCACGATTTCTTCGGTCATCAACGGCCTGAACAACAACGTGCAGCAGTGGGTGAACTCCCTGGGGACCAATGTCCTGTGGGTCTTCCACATGCCCGTGATTGGAGTGCGCCCCACGGCAGAGATGCTGGCGCGCAAAAAGTTGACCTTTGATGATGTGGCGGCGATCAGTCAGCTCCCGCATGTGGTGGCAGCCGATGGCGGGGTGCGCCACGTGAACCCGGTGTTTCAGGCGGGCGTGATTGGCGTGAAGTACGGCAACAAAAAGGCCCAGGGCGTGATGCTGCAGGGCGACAGCACGGCGATAGCAGAGGTTGCCGACCTGAGCTTCAGGGAAGGGCGCGTGTGGACGCAGAATGAGGCGGACCGCCGCGCCAATGTGGTCATTCTGGGCAATGACACGGCAGAGACACTTTTTGGGAATGAGAGCGCGATTGGAAAAGAAGTAGAGATTGAAGGCAGCGTCTTTACCGTCATCGGCGTTTTCAAGAAACAGAAGCAGGTCTTTGGCGGCGGCCGCAATCAGGAAGACAATGCCGCATTCTTCCCCATTGGTACGTTTATGAAGCTGCATCCGGAAGATGCGGTGAACAGTGGCGTGTGGGTGAGCGTGAAGTTTGATGACCAGCGCAACCGCACACTGGTGGAAGATGAGGTTCGCGAGCTGCTGCGTCGCCGCCGCAAGGTGCACGTGGAGCAGCCGGACGACTTTGAGATTTTTGCGCCGGACTCGCTGACGCGCCTGTGGAACCAGCTTACCGGAGGTCTCGCGATCTTTATGGTCGCGGTTTCCAGCGTAGGCCTGATGGTGGGCGGCGTGGGCGTGATGAATATCATGCTGGTTTCCGTAACAGAACGCACCCGGGAGATTGGCGTGCGCAAGGCGATCGGCGCGACGAAGCGGAACATTCTGCTGCAATTTACGATTGAGGCGGTCACGCTCTGCGCGATTGGCGGCGTGATCGGCATTCTGGTAGGCGGAATCATGACCCTGCTGATACGGCTGCTGGTGAGCGCGCTGCCGGCGAGCATGTCGAGCATGTGGGCGATGGTAGGGTTTAGTGTGTCCTGTCTGATTGGACTGGTGTTCGGGATTTATCCGGCGTGGAAGGCTGCAAATCTTGATCCGATTGAGGCGCTGAGGTACGAGTGAGGGGCAGAGCACAGGCTCAGCATTCAGGAAACAGGGATTAGGACTCACCATTTGTCATCCTGAGCGAAGTGACCGAAGGGAGCGCAGTCGAAGGACCTGCATGGACTTCAGTTCATGCCCCGATCGCCCTGCGAAGCAAGGCCCTTTGCAGCACACCAGAGAGGCAAGCTCCCCGAACCTGGATCCTGCCCTTGTACACTGAGCATTCATGCTCGCCATTCTTGTTGAAACAATCACGACCATTTTTGCGCTGTGCGGGATGGGCTTTTATTTTGCCGCGCTGTGGAGTGCGCGCTCCTTTGTGCGCAGAAAACGCATGGGTGCGGAGGAATTTCATCCTGCAGTGAGTATTCTGAAGCCGCTCAAGGGCTTTGATCTTGATATGTATGCCGCGTTTGCCAGCCATTGCCGGCAGCAGTATGCGGGTGAGTACGAGATTCTGTTTGGTGTGAGCAGCCTGGAGGACCCGTCAGTCGCGGCGGTCGAGCAGTTGAAGGCTGAGTTTCCTGAAGTTGCGGTGCGGCTGGTGGTGACGCCCGAGGTGCTGGGGGCAAATGGCAAGGTCAGCAATCTGGCGCAGATGCTTCCGCATGCGCGCTTCGACCATGTACTCATCAATGACAGTGACATTCGGGTTTCACCACGGTACCTGGCGCGGGTGATGGCCCCATTGCAGGACCCGCAGGTGGGTATGGTGACGGCACTCTATCGCGGGCGGGCGCATGGGACGGTCTGGTCCAGGCTGGAAGCGCTGGGGATCGCGACAGACTTTGCTGCCGGAGTGCTGACGGCGCGGAAGCTCGAAGGCGGCATTCGCTTCGGGCTGGGTTCGACGCTCGCCGTTTCGCGCGCGGCGCTGGACGCGATTGGCGGGCTTGCTCCGCTGGCCGATTATCTGGCGGATGACTATGAGCTGGGAGCGAGGATTGCGGGAAAAGGTCATCGCGTGGAGCTGTGCGATGAGGTGGTGGAGACAACGGTCCCGGCTTACAGCTTCCGGCAGTTCTGGGAGCACCAGTTGCGCTGGGCGCGCGGGATGCGGGATTCACGCAAAACCGGGTATGCGGGCGTCGTGTTTACGTTTGGGCTGCCTTGGGCGTTGCTCAATGTGGTTGCGTCGGGTGTGGACCTGTTCAGCCTTGCGCTGTTGAGTCTCGTGCTGGCGGCGCGAGTGACGCTGGCGCTGGCCGTGGGGGTTGGCGTCCTGAACGATGTGCGCGTGCTGCGGGACCTGTGGCTTTTGCCGCTGCGAGATGTGATTGCGTTTGGTGTCTGGGTGTGGAGTTACGCAGGAAATACCGTGGTGTGGCGCGGGCAGGAGTTTGGGTTGAAGGACGGGAAGCTGGTAGGACGCTGATCCCTGCCTCAGAATTCGGCGCCGCGCGAGTTCGGCTGGTTGCTGAGGATTTCTTTTCCGCCGCTGCGGCCTATGGTGAAGACGGGCTGGGGAAGTAGCGGTGCCTGATCGTTCGGTGTCCAGAGAAAGACGCGCTGCTCGCCGGTCCAGAGCTGGTTGAGCGCGGGCTGGTCTATGGAGTTTTGCGCGCCATGCCCGCCAAGCACCTTAACTTCTCTTTGCAGATAGAAGACGAGAGACGACGAGTTTTCGACTGTGCCGTTGATCAGAACCACATTGTTGCTGTCCATCTCGGGGCGGATGGCATTGGCAAGAATCTGCGAGGAGACGGCTGGAGAGAGCGTGTTGACGGCCAGATGTCCGGCAATAAGAAAGGCGATGACCGTTCCTGTCAGGAAGCAGTTGGCAAGACCGGTCCGTCGCCGCATGCGAAAGCAGAGGTTGGCAGTGACGCCCACGAGAAGCGCAGCGGTGGTGATGGCGAACGGCACGCGGAAGGCGCCGAGCGCGTGCAGGGTGAGGTCGAAGAAGTGTCCGAAGAAGAGATGGTGGCTGCGCGAGATCTGCTGCAGAAAGGCGGAGACGTCGGTCCCGACCGGCAGGGGCTTAAAGGTCACAGCGAAGATGGCCGAGGCCATGGCGGCGATGATGCCAGCAATAAACAAGACCCAGGCGGTGATTCTTCCCGCTGGGGAGGATGAGGCCTCGTCTTCGGCGAGCCAGCCGCCGGCCAGCAGCGCAAGAGACGGCAGGGCGGGCAGCAGATAATATTCCTGCCGGAAGGAGAAGCTGAAGAAGACCATTACCACGGCGGCCCAGATGGCCTGGAGCAGCAGGACGTTCTGTTTTGCAGAGCGCAGACGGTACAGCATCTTGACGGCGAAGATGCACCAGGGCGCAATGAAAATCAGCAGCAGCAGCCAGAAGATCCAGAGCGGAACGGGGTCTTCATTCGCCGGTACGTGTTGGCCGAGATAGCGCAGAAAGTGTCCGTTGACGAAGTACGCCCAGAGGAAGTCAGGATTTCTGCGCGCAGCCAGAATGTGCCACGGTAACGCGATGATGAGGAAGACAAGGAGCCCCGCGAGCGGATGCCAGCGCAGAATGTGGTGCAGATTGTTTGTGAAGGCCAGATACAGGAGCACAATGGCGACCGGGAAAATCACCCCCACCAGTCCCATGGAGAGCACGCCGAGCGCGCAACAGGCGGCGAATCCGCAGGCAGTGGCCAGTGAAGGCCGCGGCTCTTCCAGCGATTTCCAGAAAAAATAAATGGCCAGGGAAAGCCAGAGACAGAGCAGTGTTTCCGGCAGGAGCATGTGCGCGAAGCCGAAGATGCCGCTGGCGGTAAGCAGACAGACAGCAGAGTAGGCCCCGGCCTTTGGTGTCCTGAAAAAGCGGCGCGCCAAAGCAAACACCACCAGAAACAGCGCCAGAGCATAGAGGGCAACAGGGAGACGCGCTGCCCAGGTGGAAACACCAAAGAGGCGAAAGCTGATGGCGATGCTCCAGGGCAGAAGGGGCGGCGTTTCAAGGAAACGCGCTCCGTTCAGGTGAAAGGTGACCCAGTCGTGGGTAACGAGGACCTCGCGCGCGGCCTCGGCGTGCATTGCATCTACTCCGTCAAAAAGCGGCGGACGGACGAGTGCGAACGATCCGTAGAGAAGAAGCCACAGGCCGAGGACGGAGAAGAGGAAGCGTTTCACTGCGTACAGGGTACAGCGGGCAGGGCGCGCCGTACAGGGTTGTGGTTTCCCACCCTTCGCGCTGTACGAGTGTCTTTGCTTGCTCGGGGCCTTGTTTTACTGGTTTTTGGCGCACCCACCCAGGACGGCAGGAAATGAAAGCCGGAAATTTATCGGGTGATGTAAAAAAAGCTGCCGGAAGAAGACATCTAAAAATTTACTCGGCAGAAGAAAAATTCCATTGGTTCAGGCAGAAGTGGAAACAGAAATATGCGATTGGGTGCTGTGGATAGACGGCTGTTTCGCTTATTGATACCTGAGAGACTTGCCAAAAATTCATTGCCGACACTATAGTGTTCCTTCAAAAAATTTAGACACATTCCGGTGCACGAAAGATTTTTGGGCATAAACCCTTAACCCCTGCCAATTTCAGGGACTGACGAGGAACAGGAACATACATGGCGCAGATTTTTGACCGCAGCTCAAACGCACTGGCGCGCATGAGCCTGGTCTTAACGGGACTGATTGTCATCGCTTTGGGCATCACGTTGGATGAATGGCAAAGATCACCATGGTGGACTCATCAGGGACAGAGGGCCGACCAGCCCGTGCCTTTCAGCCACAAACACCATGTGCAGGGGCTTGGGCTCCAGTGCCAGTACTGCCACACGTCGGTGGAGAACTCCAGCTACGCGGGGATTCCTCCCACCAAGACCTGCATGAACTGCCACGCGCAGATATGGACCAACGCTGACCTGCTGGTGCCGGTGCGGCAGAGCTGGGCGACGGGTGAGTCCATTGTGTGGACGAAGGTCCACGACCTGCCGGACTACGTTTACTTCAATCACGAAATCCACGTGAACAAGGGCTTTGGCTGCTCCACCTGTCACGGCAGGGTGGATGAGATGCCCATCATGTACCAGCAGAACACGCTGCAGATGGAGTGGTGTCTCAACTGCCATCGCAATCCGGCAGTGAACCTGCGGCCTGAGAGCGAGATCTACAACATGGCCTGGACCGGCCCGAGCGAGCTGAAGCCAGTGTGGTGCGCGGTGAAGCAACAGGCGCAGACAGGCGTGCCCACTGGGCAGGACGTGACCTGCACGGAGAACGACCCGAGCGGCGGCAGCGGTGGAGGGCTTGCATCGCTGCAAATGCCCGCCGGACTGCATGCGCAGACCACGGCCAGCGATGCTGGCGGGGCCGCGGCAGTTCCGGCCGTGCTGAATTACCAGAAGTTCACCAGTCAGGAAGAACTGGGCAAGTTCCTGATTGGGCAATACCGCATACGCAATCCGCGTGAGTTGTCCAGCTGCGAGGTCTGCCACCGATGAGGGACAAGCAGCATTTTTCCGCCATTGAAGACCAGAGACAAGGGCCACAAATGAGCCAGAACGGAAAAGACAAAGAGGGAGTGGTGCCAGTCAGGAAAGGTCTGACGCTGGACGAGGTTCGCGCCAGGCTGAACGGCAAGACGGGCAAAAAGTACTGGCGCAGTCTCGAAGAACTTGCTGATACGCCGGAATTTCACGAGATGCTGCGCAGCGAATTTCCGCAGCAGTCGTCGGAGTGGATTGACTCCGTCTCACGGCGCGGCTTTTTGAAGATGGCGGGAGCGTCGCTGGCGCTGGCCGGGCTGGCAGGTTGCACCAAGCAGCCGGATGAGCCAATTTATCCGTACATCAAGGCCCCCGAAGACCTGGTTCTGGGCAAGCCGATGTACTTTGCGACGGCCTGCCCTTTTGCGTCGGGCGCAGTCCCGGTGCTGGTGAAGAGCGACGCATTCCGGCCCATCAAGATTGACGGAAACCCGGAGCACCCCTATATCAAGGGCGGGTCTGACCCGATTACGCAAGCGACGCTGCTGGACCTGTATGATCCGGACCGCTCGCAGCATGTGCTGTATCGCGGAGAAACGAGCCACTGGGGAGCATTCCAGGCGGCGTGGCGCGCGCGTCTGGCAGACAAGAAGGCCTCCGGCGGCGAAGGCATCTACATTCTTTCAAGCACCATCACTTCGCCCACGCTGGCGGCCCAGTGGAAGAAGGCGCAGGTCGCTTTCCCGAATGCGAAGCTGGTGCAGTATGACCCGGTGAACCGCGATTCGGCCTATGCTGCATCCAGGGCCGCCTTCGGTGATTATGCGGATGCGCAGTACAAGCTCGATGCGGCCGACGTGGTTCTCTCGCTGGATGCGGATTTTCTTTCGAGCGCCATCTTTCCCGGCTTCCACAAATTGGCCAGGGACTACGCCAACAAGCGGCGCCTGGACGGCACGACGGAGATGAACCGCCTGTATGTGGTCGAGAGCTGGACGACGACCACAGGGCTGAAGGCCGAGCACAGGCTGGCGCTGCGGGCGAGCGATGTTCCCGCATTTGCGGCCGCGCTTGCGGGCGCGCTGGGTGGAGGTGCTTCGGCAGACTTTAACGGGACCGATGACGCGAAGAAGTTTCTGGCCGCGGTAGCGAAAGACCTGAAGGCCAACGCGGGTAAATGCGTTGTCATTCCTGGAGAGCACCAGACGCCTGCTGTGCATCTGGCGGCGATTGCAATCAATCAGGCACTGGGCAATGTGGGCAAGACGGTGGTCTACACCGAGGCGGTGAATCCGCTGCCCACCATCCAGACGGATGATCTGAAGTCGCTGGTGGCGGACCTGAATGCAGGCAAAGTGGACTGGCTGGTGGTTCTCAATGCCAATCCGGTATACACCGCGCCTGCCGATCTGAAGTTTGAAGAAGCAATGGGCAAGGCGGGCACGATTGTCCACCTCGATTCGCACGTGAACGAAACGGCGGTGCTGGCGCACTGGCACATCAACAGCGCACATTATCTCGAAAGCTGGTCAGACGCGCGCGCATATGACGGCACGGTCTCGATTGTGCAGCCACTGATTGAGCCTTTATACGGCGGGCATACGGCGCATGAGATCATCCAGGCGATGCTGGACAATCCTGATCTATCAGCCTATGACGCGGTGCGCGAGAACTGGCGTCCGGCGCTTTCCGGCAAAGGTGATTTTGAGTTCAACTGGCGCAAGGCCCTGCACGATGGCTGGATTGTCGGCACAGCGTTTCAGCCGAAGAACGCGGCGGGTAAGGCGCAGATACCGGCGAGCGCGCAGCCATCTTCTGACGCGCTGGAGATTGTCTTCCGGCCCGATTACCACCTCTACGATGGCCGCTACGCCAATGTGGGCTGGCTGCAGGAGATTCCGCGCCCGGTCACGAACATTTCGTGGGACAACGCGGCAATGATGAGCTACGGCACGCTGGGCAGGCTGGGGCTGGCCGAGCATGATGTGGTTGAGATCAGCGCCAACGGCTTCAAGGTGAAGGCCCCGGTCTTTGCTGTTCCCGGACATCCGGACAACTCCATTACTCTCACGCTCGGGCAGGGGCGCAGCCGCGCCGGTCGCGTGGGAAGCGGCTTCGGCTTTAATGCGTATGAGGTCCGCACCTCTGCTGCGCCGCTCTATTTAACGGGTGCGGAACTGCGCAAGACGGGTGACACATACCTCTTCTACGTAACCAAGAGCCACTACACCGACCATCGCGCGGTGTTTGTGGGCGGAGACGGAAGCGGCACGCATTCGCTCGAAGGCAATGAGGCGATTGACCGCGCCATTGTCCGCTATGCCACGCTCGAGGAGTTCAGGAAAAACCCGAACTTTGCCCATGAGGGCGAGGGACGCGAAGATCCTGAGCCGGATGAAAGCCTCTTCCCCGCCTACCGCTACGACAAGAACGCATGGGGCATGTCCATTGACATGAACGCCTGCGTGGGCTGCAACGCCTGCGTCGTAAGCTGCTATGCGGAAAACAACAACGCGGTCGTCGGCAAGCACCAGGTGGGCGTCGGGCGCATCATGCAGTGGATACGCATTGATACGTACTTCGAGGGCGATCTTGCGGCCCCGAGAGCGCACTTCCAGCCCATGCTGTGCCAGCATTGCGAGAATGCTCCGTGCGAGCAAGTGTGCCCGGTAGGCGCGACGGTACACACGCCGGAAGGCCTGAACACGATGGTCTATAACCGCTGCGTGGGCACGCGCTACTGCTCGAACAACTGTCCGTATAAGGTGCGCCGCTTCAACTTCATGCTCTTTTCAGACTATGAGACGGAGAGCCTGAAGCTGATGCGCAATCCTAATGTGACGGTGCGCAGCCGCGGCGTGATGGAAAAGTGCAGCTACTGCCTGCAGCGCATCAACGCGGCGAAGATCCAGGCCGATAAGCAGAACCGCGAAATTCGCGATGGCGAGATCGTGACTGCATGCCAGCAGGCGTGCCCGACGGAGGCAATCGTCTTTGGAAACATCAATGACCGCAACAGCAAGGTCCGCAAACTGAAGGAACAGTTGCGCACTTATGGCGTGCTGGCGGACAACAACACGCGTCCGCGCACGACGTATGTCGCCGAGGTGCTCAATATCAACCCAGAACTGGCCGATGGGCTGGAAGCTTAGAAGGCTGGACGGAAAATGGCTATCAAGGAACCACTCAACGATCCGATGCTGGACCCGGTCACTGGAGAGTACCGGGTCATTGCGCCGGGACATACTTTCAAGTCGGTCACCGAGAAGGTCTCGCGCATTGTCCTGACCAGCCACACCCCGGTGGGATGGTGGGGCGGCCTCGCCATTGCCGGGGGCGGCGTGCTCATGCTCATGGTGGCCCTCACCTGGCTGTTCCTGAAAGGTGTAGGCATCTGGGGCATCACCATTCCAGTGGCCTGGGGCTTTGCCATCGTCAACTTTGTGTGGTGGATCGGTATCGGCCACGCAGGGACGCTGATCTCAGCCATTCTGCTGCTCTTCAAGCAAAGCTGGCGCAACTCCATCAACCGCTTTGCCGAGGCGATGACGATCTTCGCCGTGGTCTGCGCCGGACTCTTCCCGCTCATCCACACGGGCCGTCCGTGGCTGGCCTACTGGCTCTTCCCTTATCCCAACACGATGAACGTGTGGCCGCAGTTCCGTTCGCCGCTGCTGTGGGACGTCTTCGCGGTCTCGACCTACGCCACAATTTCGGTCGTCTTCTGGTATCTGGGTATGGTGCCCGACCTGGGCACGCTGCGCGATCGGGCGCAATCAAAGTTTGCGCAATTCTTCTACGGAATCATCTCGCTGGGCTGGCGCGGTTCGGTGCGGCACTGGACACGGTATGAGACGGCGTCGCTGCTGCTGGCCGGACTTTCCACGCCGCTGGTGCTCTCCGTGCACAGCGTCATCAGCTTCGATTTCGCTGTGGCGCTGCTTCCGGGCTGGCATACAACCATCTTCCCGCCCTACTTTGTGGCGGGCGCTGTGTACTCCGGCTTTGCGATGGTGATCACGCTGGCCATTCCCATCCGCAAGTTCTACCACCTCGAAGATCTCATCACCATTCGGCACATTGACAATATGGGCAAGGTGATGCTGGTTACGGGCGGCATCGTCGCCTATGGCTACTGGATGGAAGTGTTCATGGCCTACTGGTACTCGGCCAGCCGGTGGGAATACTTCATGATGTGGAACCGTATGTTCGGGCCGATGGGCTGGTCATACTGGGTGCTCATTACCTGCAACATTGCGCTGCCCCAGCTGATGTGGGCCAGAAAGTTCCGGCGCAATCCAACGCTCATGTTCATCATGTCGTTCATTGTGAATACGGGCATGTGGTTTGAGCGCTTCGTCATCGTTGTCACCAGTCTTACGCGCGATTATCTGCCGTCTTCGTGGGGCACTTACAAGGCCACACGCTGGGACTACATGACCTTTGCCGGGACACTCGCCCTGTTTACGTTCCTGTTCTTCCTGTTTATCCGCTTCCTGCCTATGATCCCGATGTCTGAGCTGCGCATTCTGCTGCCGCAGGCAAAGATCAAGGCAAAGCAAGAACCACTTCCCGAGGCAGGTGACTGATGTCTGCGATACGTGAAGGGACTTACGGACTGCTGGCGGAGTTCGATTCGCCAGGCGACCTGGTGCGCGCCGCGCAGGCCGCTTACGATTCCGGATACCGCCGCATGGATTGCTACACGCCCTATCCGGTGGAAGAGGCGGCAGAAGCCATCGGCTTCCATCGCGACGAGGTCTCGCTGGTCTGCCTCATCGGCGGCCTTCTGGGCGTGGCTGCGATGTTTGGGCTTGAGACCTGGATCTCGGTCTGGGCCTATCCGCTGAACATTGCCGGGCGGCCGTATTATTCCTGGCCGGCATTCATTGTTCCAGCTTATGAGTGGACCATTCTGTGGTCGGGCCTTTCGGCATTCTTCGGGTTGTTTGCGCTGTGCGGGCTTCCGGAACCGTATCATCCGCTGTTTAATGCGCCGAATTTTCGCGGCGGTGCAACCTCGGACAAGTTCTTCCTTTGCCTGGAGGCCACGGACCCGAAGTTTGAAGTCGCGCAGTCCAGAGCCTTTCTGGAAAGCTTTCAGCCCGTCTCCGTGGTGGAGGTGGAGTATTAAGACAATGGACCAATTCCGCATCAGAGGACGGAGGGGTCTTCTGGCCGCCGGGGCGCTTGCAGCGCTGGGGCTTGTGGCCGGGTGCCGTCAGGACATGCACAACCAGCCCAAGGACATTCCGCAGCGCGGGTCGGCCTTCTTTGCCGATGGGCGCTCGGCGCGTCCGCAGGTGGTAAACACCGTCGCCCGCGGCCAGCTCCACCAGGACGAGTACTTCTACACAGGATTGCAGAACGGCAAGGAGCAGGACATGATGCCGTTTCCGGTGACCATGACGGTGCTGGAACGCGGGCAGGAACGCTTCAATATCTACTGCACGCCCTGCCACTCGCGCGTCGGCAATGGTGACGGCATGATCGTGCAGCGCGGATACAAGCCTGCGGGCAATTTACACGACGCACGCCGCCTGGCCCAACCGCTCAGCCACTATTTCTATGTCATGACGAACGGCTATGGAGCGATGCCGGATTATGCGGCGCAGCTTTCGCCGGAAGACCGCTGGGCGGTGGCAGCATACATCCGCGCGCTGCAACTGAGCCAGAATGCGAAGCTCTCCGATGTTCCGCAGGGGACGCAGGTGCAGGACCTGAAGGACATTGCCGAGCGGGATGGACTGCCCGCCAGCTTTGCAGGGCCGTGGCCCATGGCGCAGAACACGAACGTGCAGTCCCTGCCAACGCAGGGTGTTGTGGCGGGTGCTCCGGCGTGGAACGCGAACACGGTCAATCTCACGAGCAGGAATGAAGGCAACGCAAAGAGCAATGCGAAAGGCACTCCGGCAACGTCCGGGCCAAAGCAATAAGGAATGACGATGGCGCAACACGCAAAGACACTGCCGCATGATCTGGGCGCTCCGGAATTTGTGGACCGCTGGCGCGCACGGGCACTGGTGATTGGCGCGATTTTTGGCGCGCTCGGAATCATCCTCGGCTTCTTGGCCGGCGATGGATGGAACCACTTCCTGCGTGCCTGGCTGCATGGAACGATGATCTCCTTCGGTTTCTGCTGCGGCGGCATGGCACTGCTGATGACGCAGTATCTCTCCGGCGGCAAGTGGGGCCTGCTGGTGCGGCGCCCCCTGGAGGCAATGACGCGGACGCTTCCGCTGGTCTTCCTGTACTTCCTCCCCGTCGGCATCTTCGGCATGTCCTTCAAGCAGTTGTATCTATGGTCGAGGTACAACACTGACCCGTGGGGAGCGTGGAAGCAGCACCTGATTTCTGCAACACAGGCGCACAGCATCTACTTCAAGCATCCGCTGCTGAACCCGGTGACGTTCTGGTGCGTGTCCATCTTCTGCTTCGCCAGCTGGTGGCTTTATACGCATCTGCTGAACAAGTGGTCCCTCCAGCGGGATGCGGACACCGCGCCGAATGTTCCTTACTGGCAGGTGAAGTTTGAGAACCTGAGCGGTTTTGGCGTGGTCTTCTACACGCTGACGCTGACGGCCGTCTCAATCTACTGGGTCATGTCACTCGATGTGACGTGGTACTCGACGGTATACGGCCTGCAATTCCTCGTCGGACAAGCCTATGGCGTGCTGGCGCTGGTGATTCTGACGCTGATCGGCCTGTCGAAGGCCGAGCCGATCAAGACAATCATGCGCATCACCGAACAGCATGATCTGGGCAAGCTGTGCTTTGCCTTTGTCATGTTGAATATCTATCTGGCGTTCGCTGCTTTCCTGATTATCTGGTCAGGCAACTCACCGGAAGAGATTCCCTGGTACCTGGATCGTGTGCGCGGAAACTGGGGCGTGGTGGCCACGCTCGATGTGGTCTTCCACTGGCTGATTCCCTTCACTCTGCTGCTTTCGCGCGACCTGAAGCGGATCAAAGGACGCCTGGCGGTCTGCTGCTGTGTGATGATCTTTGCCCGGTGCTGGGACATGTTCTGGCTGATTGAGCCGAACTTTAAGGACGCAGCCCGGAACCTGCACTTCAGCATCGGCATTCTGGAATACCTGACGGTGCCGGTGGCGATGATCGCCTTCTGGATGGCCTACTACTTCACGAACCTGAAGACGCGGCCCTTGGTTGCCACCAACGACCCGCATCTCGAGGAGATCCTGGAGCCCGAACATGCCCATGCATAATGACAATCTGCGCAAGCACGAGCACAGTACCACGCGCGAGACCCACCAGCACAATGAATCGGTGGACATGGACAGCTCTGTCCGTGAAGGGTATGAGCTTACCGATGTCAGCGTGCAGGGCATCCTGGTCTTTCTCCTGGCGCTTGCGGTTTCTCTGGGCGTTTTCTTCGTCTTTTGCTTCGGAATGGGCAAGGTCATCAACAATGCGCTGGTAAAGCATGACGGGCCGCCCAACAAATGGAACCAGGCGAACTTTCCCGCCGGCAAGGGACGCAACATGGAATCGGACCCGGCGCTGCAGCAGCAGCAGTTAAAGCAGATGACACAGTCCTTTCCGACGCCGCGGCTGCAAGGGGATGACGGCAATCAGGACACAGCCGATCTCCATGCGAGGGAAGACCTGCTGCTGGAAAACTACAGCTGGGTGGACCGCTCGAAGGGCACGGTGCGCATTCCCATTGAGAGGGCCATGGAACTGATTGCCCAGCGCGGGCTGCCGGTCGCGCCGCAGCCGCAGCAGGCAGAACCGCTGATGGCGGGCGATCATCCAGTGGAAATTACGGCGCCGCTGACAGACGGATTTGCGCGCACGGCGTATGAGCAGGAAGAGCACAGCGCGTCCCGGACGCCGGGGGAACAGGCTTCCAGTAATGCGAACAACCATTGAAGTGACATGCTGCCGATAAGCGAGGCAGCCGCGCGGACGGACTAGCATAGAGGTATATGCAGGCAGAAACAACAATCCGGAGATGGATGCAGGCAGGCGCCGTTGCGCTTGTGCTGGTACTGTGCGTTGTTGGATGGCCCGCGCGCGCTCAGGTTTCCGCATATGGCGACAAACAAATGGGCGAAGCGGCCGGAGACAAGCTGCCTCCGGTGCTGAGCAAGGTCACCATTGTGCAGAAACTGAATACAAAGCTGCCGCTTGAGACCGAGTTTCGTGATGAAACGGGAAAGGCCGTCCATCTGGGAGATTATTTCGGCAAGCGTCCGGTGATTCTGGCGCTGGTGTATTACAACTGCCCTATGCTCTGCTCCGAGGAACTGAACGGGCTGGTGGGCGCGCTGGAGATGGTGAAGTTCAGGCCGGGCAAAGACTACGACATTGTCGTGATCAGCATTGATCCAACCGAGACGTATGACCTGGCCGCGAAGAAGAAGGCGTATTACGTCAAACGCTACGGGCATCCGGAGACGGCGGCAGGCTGGCACTTCCTTACCGGGCAGGAGCCGGCGATTCAGGCGCTGGCGAGCGCCACCGGATTCGGCTATACGCGCGTGCCCGGGCCGGACGGCAGGCTGAACCAGTTTGCTCATGCGAGCGCCATCCAGTTGATAACGCCAGATGGGCGCATTGCGCAGTATTACCTGGGTGTGGAGTACTCACCCAAGGACCTGATGCTGGGTCTGGTTGAGGCTTCGCAGCACAAGATCGGCTCCCCAGTAGACAACATTTTGACGTACTGCTACCACTACGATCCGATGTTGAACAGGCACAGCCTGGTGATTGCGCGGGTGGTGCAGTTGGCGTGTCTGCTGACGGTATTTTGTCTCGGTTTGTATTTGTTAGTGGCGTTCCGGCGCGAAGCAAAGCAAAAGCGGCGCAGTCCGGCTCCAAACTGGAAAAACGTGATCGGATAAATAGGGATGATGCATTACATTAGCCCCGTACTTTGGCAGTTTTTGCAGAAGTGGCTCCATCGCTTCCCGCTGTTTCCACCCGAGGCGTCTACGATCGCTCCGTATACGGACGAGTTCTATTTTTATCTGCTTCTTATCTCGCTGGTCGGGACCGGGATTGTGGTGGCGATGGTGGTTGGGTTCTCCGTGCTCTACCGCAAGGAGAGGAACCCGGAAGCCACACAGATCGAGGGCAACACATTACTGGAAGCTACGTGGACCATTATTCCGCTGGGGCTGTTCCTGATTGCATTTGTCTGGGGTGCGCTGCTCTATTTCCGCATCTATAACCCGCCGACCAACGCCATGAACATCTATATTGTTGGCAAGCAGTGGATGTGGAAGGCCGAGCACCCGGGCGGGCAGCATGAGATCAATGCGCTCCATGTTCCCATCAACCGTCCCGTGCAGCTCACGATGATTTCGCAGGACGTCTTTCACAGCTTTTCCATTCCGGCATTCCGGGTAAAGCGCGAAGTCATTCCCGGGCGGTACACCACGGTCTGGTTTCAGGTGACGCAGCCCGGCACATACCACTTGTTCTGCACCCAATACTGCGGCACTCTGCACTCGCAGATGATTGGCGAAGTGGTGGCCATGTCTCCGGAAGACTACCAGGCATGGACGGCGACCTCGACCAGCGGATCGTCGCTGGCACAAAATGGAGAGCGCCTGTTTGCCAGCCTGGGCTGCAACCAGTGCCACTCCGGCAGCCCGGAAGCGCGCGGGCCCAACCTGGCGCAGATGTACGGGACCAAAGTGCAACTGGCGAATGGGTCCACTGCTATGGTGGACGATGCGTTTCTGCGCGACGCGATCCTGAATCCAACATTGCACCAGATGGCCGGGTTTGCACCCATTATGCCGACCTACCAGGGGCAGGTGAGCGAAGAAGGCCTCATCTCACTGGTGGAATACATTAAGAACCTCAACTCGAATTACCGTATTCAGCAGACGCTGACTACAAGCCAAATCCAGCCAACGGGGGCAGCTCCGGCACCTGGACAAGGAACGGTGAAGCAATGAGCAGCACAAGTATTGTTCTTCCCGACCAGCAGACGGCAACCATGCCCAAGCGGTCTTATCTGAATAGCTCATACGGCCTGAAGAGTTGGCTGCTGACGCTGGACCACAAGCGCATCGCCATCCTCTATCTGATCACCACCGTGTTCTTCTTCATGATCGGGGGGACAGCGGCGGCGCTGATCCGGTTGAACCTGCTCACTCCAGGCGGGGAGCTGATGTCGGCAGACACCTACAATAAGGTCTTTTCCATCCACGGCCTGATTATGGTGTTCTTCTTCCTGGTGCCAATTGCTCCGGCAGTGCTTGGGAACTTCTGCATTCCGCTGATGATCGGCGCAAAGGACGTGGCCTTTCCGCGGCTGAACCTGACGAGCTGGTATCTGTTTGTGGCCGGCGGTCTTCTTGAGCTGTACACCATTATCTGGGGCGGGATTGATACTGGCTGGACCTTTACGACCCCGCTCAGTACGCACTATGTCAATACGCACGTGATCTCCGGCGCGATGGGTATCTTTGTCGCCGGGTTCTCATCCATTCTCACGGGGCTGAACTTTATCGTGACCATTCACCGGCTGCGCGCGCCGGGAATGACCTGGTTCCGGCTGCCGCTCTTCATCTGGTCTTATTACGCGACGTCGATCATCTTTGTGCTGGCAACGCCGGTCATCGCGATTGCGCTCGCGCTGGTGATGCTGGAGCGCTTTACCGGCATCGGCGTTTTTGATCCCGCCAAAGGCGGCGACCCGCTGCTCTTCCAGCACCTCTTCTGGTTTTATTCGCACCCGGCCGTGTATGTCATGATTTTGCCCGGGATGGGAGTCATGTCCGAGGTGGTCGCCTGCTTCAGCCGCAAGAGGGTCTTTGGGTATACCGCGGTTGGATTTTCCTCGGTGGCCATTGCTGTCTTCAGCTTCTTTGTCTGGGCGCACCATATGTTCATCATGGGAATCTCGAACTACTCGGCGCTGGTCTTCTCCCTGATGACGATGCTGGTGGCGGTACCTTCGGCGATCAAGATCTTCAACTGGTCGTCCACCCTCTACAAAGGCTCCATCAGTTTCGATACGCCGATTCTGTACGCATTCAGCTTTATCGGCCTGTTTACCATTGGCGGGTTGACGGGCGTCTTTCTCGCCGCGCTGGGAATGAACATCCACCTGACGGAAACGTATTTCATCGTCGCGCACTTCCACTACGTCATGGTAGGCGGCATGGTCAGCGCCGTCATGGCGGGACTGCACTTCTGGTGGCCGAAGATTACCGGACGTATGTATCCGGAGATGCTGGGAAGGCTGGCCGCCTCGATTCTGTTTATCGGCTTTAACCTCACGTTCTTCCCGCAGTTCATCCTCGGATACATGGGCATGCCGCGCCGCTATCATGCGTATCCGCCGGAGTTCCAGATTCTGAATGTGCTCTCCACCGCCGGTGCTTCGGTGCTGGCGATTGGCTACATCCTGCCGGGAATCTATCTGCTGTGGTCTCTGAAGTATGGCAAAATTGCCGGATCAAACCCGTGGCGGGCGCCAGGTCTTGAGTGGCAGGTACAGTCGCCTCCATTAGAAGAGAACTTTATTGAGACGCCGGTTGTTGACTTCGAGGCCTACGACTTCGAGTGGCTGGCGAAACATGAAAACGAGGTACAGACCGTTGGATAGCCAGGTAATCGCAACGCAACCTACGTCTGCGCATGGCGAGCACGGGCATTCGCCGCATTTGCGCCACCACTTTGCCACGGTGGCGCAGCAGCGCGAGGCCGCCAGCTTCGGCATGTGGCTCTTCCTGCTGACCGAAATCATGTTTTTCGGCGGCATGTTCACTGCCTACCTCATCTACCGCAACTGGTATTACCCGGCCTTTGTCGCGGGCAGCCATTGGATGATCATGTGGGCGGGCACGCTGAACACAACGGTGCTCATCTGCTCGAGTTTCACCATGGCCATGGGTGTGTATTCAGCGGAGATGCGCAATCGCAAGGCGTTGCTGCGGTATCTCTTCATCACGCTTTGCTTTGGCATTGTCTTTCTGGGGATCAAGGCCTACGAGTGGCACGATGAATGGGAGCACCACCATGTCCCGGGCCTGAATTTCAGCATCAATGACTTTACCCATGTGGACCAGCGCTATCCGCAGGACAAGCCGCTTGCTCCCGACATGGCGGAAAAGACCCAGGCGTACTTCTCGCTGTACTTTATGCTGACCGGCGTCCATGCTCTCCATATGCTGGTGGGAGTTTCCATTCTGGTTGTGCTGCTTTTCCATGCGTGGAGAGGTGCCTATACGACCGGGCACATGACAACCATAGAAAACTTCGGCCTGTACTGGCATTTTGTGGACATAGTGTGGATCTTCCTGTTCCCGCTGCTGTACTTAATCAGCCGACACCAATGAGGACCTGAACGATGACAGAACCCACTCGCCATGACCAGCTTGATCTCGAGCCAACTCTGTATGAGCACCATGTCGTCAGCCCAAAGGTCTACCTCGGCGTCTTCGGCGCGCTGTTGTGCTTTACCGCGCTCACCGTGGCCGCTTCCTACCTTGAGCTCGGTGTTTTTAATGCCGTTGTGGCCATTGCCATCGCCGTAACAAAGGCTGTGCTGGTGATCCTGTTCTTCATGCACATCCGTTACAGCTCGCGCCTGCTGAAGTTGACGGTGGCGTCAGGCATTTTCACATTCCTGGTTCTGATTACGCTGACGCTGAGCGACTACATCAGCCGCGCCTGGGGACTCTGGTAGACCAGAGTAGACCAGAATTGTCTTGCAGGGAGGCGGCCTCCGCGGGCCGCCTTTTTATTTCAGGCCTTTCATGAATAAACGCTTTCAGGCAGGCGCGCTGTGTCCATTGCAGTGAAGCACGCCAAGGAATGTTTGGAATGGTCCAACGGCATCGCGGTACTGGAAGGCCATAATTCTGGAGATCTGATGCAAATGGGTAAGGTCGTGAACCACCCAGGCGGAAATAAGTTCAGATACAGTTACAATTTTCAGCGCAGGATGCTGGCCGCGCAACGCGAGGTCTTCCTCGCGCAAATGGAGCGATTGCAGCGCCACGAGATTTGCTGCGCGCAGATGTGCAAGCTCATCCAGTAACTGGTCCAGCGACTTTCCCTCACACTCCGATCTGTGCCCCCAGCGATCGAATGGAGGTAAGGGCTGTGACTCGCCATGCTCCAGAATCACTTTCAGGCGCGGCATCCAGTTCGTTCTTTCGCCATGAATGAGGTGTCCGATGACATCAAAGACAGTCATTGTGTTCTCGCCTTCGCTGCGGTGTGTCCATGTTTCCGGCAGTCCACACAAAAGTCCGTTGAGTGCCGTGGGAGTGCGGGCAAGGAGGGCCATGGCGCCCTGAAGATCATGCATAATCGAAGCGATTCATTTCCTGGTTCCTCCGCTTCAGGAAAAATCATCTACCATCGCGACAGAGCATGTCAGCAGCAAAGAAAACATCCCTCCCGCAAAAACCGAAGTAACTTTGCGTCCCGCCGCGCTTCCCGCATAATAAAGCCACTTTTCGCAACGTAGCTGGTCAATTTTGAACGCTTCCATGCCGGCACGCGTGGAAGCGTATTTTCTGCCGGTGTGTGTGAGGTCCATGAAGACTCAATGGTGGAAGCTGGCCCTGTGGGCTTATGCAGGGACACTGGTGTGCGCTCTCCCGGCGCAACAGCGCATGCCCTTTTCCGTCCAAAGCCCGCAACAGCGCTCCCGCAGCTTTCTGTCCCAGCGCGGAATGTATATGCAAAGCCCGGCCCGGATGCTTGCTCATGCGCGCGCCCAATCCGCAAGCGTTCGGGCCAATGGCGCTCCGGCCGCAGGATTCACCGCGTCCTGGGCCTCCGTCGGCCCTTCTGCCATCCAGACATCTGCTTACGGCGCAGTCAGCGGACGCGTGACCAGCATCGCCGTAGATCCATCGGACACCAGTGGAAACATTGTTTATGTGGGCACGACGGGCGGCGGAGTATGGAAGTCCACGAATGCCGCCGGTACGTCTGGCTCGGTCACTTTTACGCCGCTGACAGATACGCTGCCCGCTTCCAAAAACTGCCAGACTCCCGCCATCGCATCGCTCAGCATCGGAGCATTGACAGTGCAGCCGGGAGGCACAGGCGTGGTCCTCGCAGGCACGGGAGACCCGAATGACGCAACCGACTCCTACTATGGCGAAGGTGTTCTGCGCTCGACCGACGGCGGCCAGACGTGGTGCACCATCACGCAGGCGGCAGACCATCTCGCCGGCACATACTCCTTTGTTGGCGAAGGGTTCGCCGGCTTCGCGTGGAGCACTCAGAACACAAGCCTGGTGGTTGCTGCCGTAGCAGGGTCTCTCGAAGGTGCCATGGTCAACGCCGAATCACCTTCCGTGGGCAGCTTCGCCGGCATTTATTATTCGCAGGACGCGGGCGCCACATGGCACCTGGCGACCATTACAGATGGCACCGGCATGGAGATTCAGGGCCCTGACCGCTTCCCTGTCGGAACGGGCAACTCTGCCACCTCGGTTACGTGGAACCCCGTGCGCAACCGCTTCTATGCGGCCGTTCGCTACCACGGCTATTACGAATCAACAGACGGTGTAACGTGGACGCGGCTCCAGAACCAGCCAGGAACAGGGTTATACCAGGCGCAGTGTCCTGCCAATCCTGGCTCCAGCGGCGGCTCACTGCAATGCCCCATCTTTCGCGGAACCATCGTCTCGCAGCCTGTGACCGGAGACCTGTTCGCGATCACCATTGACAACAACAACATGGACCAGGGCCTCTGGCGCGACGTCTGCAATGCGAACAATGGAAGCTGCAGCTCTTCCACCGTCACCTTTTCGCAGCAGATTGCTGACACTCCCATTGAATCGGCAGGGAAGATTCCGCAAGGCGATTATGCCCTCTCCCTTGCCGCTGTCCCCGCGCAGCAGGACACGCTGCTGTTTGTCGGAGCGAAGGACCTCTACCAGTGCAGCCTGCTTAACAACTGCGTATGGCGAAACACAACCAACGCGGGTGGATGCGCGGCAGCACAGGTGGCGCCATCCCAGCACGCCATAGATGCCACGCTCGGGGCAAGCGGCATGATGTACTTCGGCAATGACGGGGGCCTGTGGCGCACCACCGACGCAGTCAATCAGCAGAAACAGGTCTGTTCTTCAGATGACGCCGCACACTTCCAGAACCTGAATGGGAATCTGGGCCCTGTCAGTGAGGTCAGTGCATTTTCCGTGGACCCGCAGAACGCAAACATCATGATGGCCGCTCTGGGAGCATTCGGCACAGCCGCCCTTACCGGAAGTGGCAGCACGTGGACACAGGTGCTCGCAGGCGAAGGCGACAACAACGCGATGGATCCGCAGAACTCGCAGAACTGGTACGCGACGGCAGCGCCCGCCGGCTCCAATCCATTCATCGAATCCTGCGCTTCCGGCTCCGGCTGTACGTCCGCAAGCTCATGGTCAGCTGCAATTGGCAGCGCTCAGATTGCAAACGATGTGGCCGGCCCGGCCGTTCCCTGGATTCTTGATCCGCAGAACACGGCCAACATCATCATCGGGACCTGCCGCATCTGGCGCGGTCTCGCAAACGGGCAAAGCTGGACCCAGGGCAATCTTCTCAGCAATTCTCTGGACACGGACCAGCAGACCAGCGACTGCAATGGCAACGCGCAGATTCGTTCGCTGGCCGCATCGGGAGGCAGCGGCAACACTGAAAAGATTTACGCAGGCATGGCAGGATGGGCCGATGGCGGCGCATCCATCGCGGGCCATTTGTATTCTGCCACTGTACCCGCTTCCGGCGGCCTGGCCACGTGGAACGATCTTTCTTCGTCGCCCATCATCAATGGTCAGCGAGTCACATTCAATGCGGGAGGTTTCGATATCTCCAGCATCTATGTAGACCCGCACGATCCAACGGGCAACACCGTCTACGTCACGCGGCAGGGCTTCATCACGCTGGGCGTAAACGGCGCGCTGGTGTATCGCAGCCTGGATGGTGGTGCGCACTGGATTGCTGTCGCCGACAATCTGCCGGACGTTCCGGCGAACAGCATCCTCGTGGATCCAGACGATGCCAACACCGTCTACGTGGCAACCGATATGGGCGTCTGGGCAACACGGGACATCACCTCCTGTATTGATACGAGCAGTTCATGCTGGACGAAGCTCGGCTCCGGACTGCCTTTTGCTCCGGTCACGCAACTGCGCTATGTTTCCTCGGGAAGCACGAAGGTCCTGCTGGCCTCGACGTACGGCCGGGGTATCTGGCAGATTCCGCTGCTCAGCTCGAGCGCACAGTCAACGACGGCTACGCTCACGCCCATCGCGCTTCTCTTCTCAGGGCAAACGCAGAACACCACGAGCAGTCCGCAGACCATCACCGTCACAAATACTGGAAGCATTTCGCTGGCGGTCACCAGCATCACAGCCAGCCAAAGTTTCGCTGAGACCGACACTTGCCTCCAGCAGCCAATCGCGCCCGCACAGAGCTGTGAGATTCAGGTCACTTTTACGCCGCAGCAGACAGGCGCCATCCAGGGCACACTCATCGTTTATGGCAATCTCCCCGGAGGCCAGCTTACAGCCACGCTCTCCGGCAGCGGGCTTGCTCCAGGCACCCTGGTGGTTACGCCGGGAAGCCTGAGCTTCGGCAGTGTCATGGTGAGCACAACCAGCACAACGCAGGACATCAGCATTGCCAACACCGGAGGCGTCAGCATGAATCTGCAGCCGCCCTCCATTTCCGGAGACTTCCAGATCATTGCCAACACCTGCGGCACTTCCCTGCCGCCAAACTTTGCCTGCGCCGTTCGCATTGCTTTTACGCCCACTGCATCGGGCGCACGCAGCGGTACGTTCAGCATCAGCAATGGGACCAGTACGCAGGTGGTTCTGCTCTCAGGCAACGGGCAGACGCAGGCCACAGCGCAGCTCTCGACAACAAACCTCAATTTCGCAACACCTGTCACCGTCGGAAATCAAAGCAGTCCTCAGACGGTCACCCTGACCAATACGGGAGACGCAACGCTTGCGCAGATCAGTGTCGTGCCCAGCGGTGACTTTCTCGCGCAGAACAACTGCTCCGGCCTGCTGCCCGGCCACGCCTCCTGCGCCATCGTTGTGACCTTCGCCCCAAAACAAGCGGGCGCGGAAAGCGGAAACCTGAGCATTGGCACTGCGATAGGTACGCAAGTGGTGGCCCTTTCAGGCACAGGTGTAGCTCCCGCCGGGGTCACACTCCTGCCCACGTCCGTAGACTTTGGCGGACAGGGCGTCAATATCACCAGCAGCAAGCAGCGCATTACGCTCAGCAACAACGGTGGTGTGGCACTCACCGGATTGGCCTTCGCCATCACCGGCGATTTTGCGATCGCGGACAACTCCTGTGCCTCCGAGGGAACTCTGCCAGTGGGCAGCGCCTGCACGCTCGACGTTGCTTTTACGCCCACACAGACGCAATCGCGCACGGGAACACTGACGGTCAGCGCTGGCCAGCTCCCCGTGCCATACTCCGTGCCGCTGAAGGGTACCGGCGAAGACTTCACCATCGCTGTGACCGGGCAGAGCTCGCAGGTCATCGTAAATGGGCAGTCGGCTGCGTATACGGTGCAGATCGCCTCGGTCAACGGCTCCAGCGGTCCTGTCCAGATCGCCTGCTCCGGCCTCCCGCAGAATGCTACCTGCACCTCCGGCCTTGCTGCGGTAGCAACGCTCTCCGGCACCGCCACTCTGACCGCCACTGTCACCATCGCCACCGGAACCGGCACGAATGCAGCTCTTCGCTGGCCGCGCATGACGACCCTGGCCTTCGCCTTTCTGCCTTGTCTCTGCTTTATTTCCAGAAGTCGCAAAAACCTGCTGCGGCTGTGGCTCTTCTGCATCCTTTCCGTCACGCTTCTGGCTTCCACGGCCTGTGGGGTCAGCGCCAGCGGAGGCTCCGGCTCCGGCTCGGGTACCCCACCCTCAGGCTCAACACCTTCAAGCACTTACACCATCAACATCAATGCCACTCTGGATGGACTCACGAAGACCGTGCCCGTCCAATTGACCGTGCAATAGGCAACAGAAAGCCCCAATTCCTCCTCCCACTGTAGGAGAAGGAGATTAGCCTATGAAGTTCAGTGCATGTGCATGGATTTTGAGTGCCATGGCCGTCTGCACCGTCTATGCGCAGGACGTACCGGCTCCCCAGCAGACAAGGACCATCCAGATGGCCCCGGCACGTGCGACGCTCGACCACACGCTCGACGCAAAGAAAGCGAAGCAGGGAGATGCCGTCACCGCCAAACTGCAGCAGGATGTAAAAATACCGGACGCTCCTGAGCTGCCAAAAAACACCGTGCTGATGGGCCATGTGGACCAGGTGCAGCCCTCTGAGCACAAGAGCGATTCCGTCATTCAGGTCACATTCGACAAGGCGCAGTTGAAAAACGGACAGCAGCTTCCCATCAAGGCCACCATTGTTCAGATCGCCCCGCCCATGAATGCCATGATGATGGACCAGAGTGGCGGAGGCTCGGCAGCTCCCATGTCCGCTCCTTCGGCCCCTGTCGCAGCACCGGCGCCCTCTGGTGGCTCAGGCAGCAGCAGTAGTGGTGGTGGTGCGCAGACCACCAGCGCGCCTCCTCCGTCAGCACCCAGCATGGGCAGCACGGGAGTTCCGGATCAGACCCAGGCGCAACAGGGTGTTCCCGGCGTGGAGCTGAAGAGTGATATCCACGATCAGAATTCAGCCACCTTTACGTCAAAGGGAAAAAATGTGCATTTGCCGGACGGCACACAGATGCAGGTGGCCGTGGCCGTTGTCCCTCCCAACGCTCAGGTAAAGTAACGCGGCGAAAAGCTGGACCTTGGCACAGGGCCAGCTTTAGCTGGAAGATCTGTAAACTGCCGGATTGAGCGCCGGGTCGTTATACATCTTCAGTTGACGATAGAGCTTGAATCGGCGCTGTCCTGCAAGCGTCTGCTGCCAAAGGCGGTCCAGGCAATCCACCAGATCATCCCGCTGTTCCTTCAGGATGGCGTATCGCTGACGGTTGCGTTCCGCGTGTCCTTCCGGAGCATCTTTCCGCTCGATCTCTTCCTGCGTATGAAACAGCTTCAGGGCCAGAATGGAAAGCCGGTCAATCATAAGTCCCGGGCTCTCTGAATTCAGCTCGGCCCCGGGATTGGGCAGGTTGCGCGTGCGCAGATGGTCGAGCAGCAGCTCATCGCAGCGTTCCGCAAGATCATTGCGCCGCTGGTTGATGCGGTCAATCGCGCGTTTTACTTCGGCAATGTCGTGGTCGGTCGCGTTGGGAATGCGGGCCTTGTCCTCGGTATGCCACAGCTCAAAGTTCGCCTGATGCTGCGCAATCACCGTATCCAGAAATGCGCCGTAGCTCTCCGGTGGAAGTCCGGGCCTCTGCTCATGCCAGTGGGTGGTAAAGCGGTCATGTTTCTGCGCGATTTCAGCGGCCGAGAAAATCATTCCTGATGAGAATAGTACATGAGATTGAAGCAGGCCGCGCTGATCACGCTTTCCTGTTTTTTTACTCCCGGAGGCGCCTCGCTTTTCCGGTTTTGGCTTTGACGTAGCAAGCGCATCTTTGGTCCGTTTCGGCAGTTTGGCAAAGACAAGCTCATAGGCGAGCGTCAGGTTCTCTTTCAGTTCTCGTTCCGGCAGTATGTTCCAGCGTTCCATGCAGACCCAGTAAGCGCGCGCCAGATACGGAGCAGGGATGAGGCCTTCCCTTTCCAGCAGTTCATGGAAACGCTCTGGTCCGGCGGCAAATGACAGGACCCCTTTGCTGGTGCCATCCAGATCGGCGACCGCAAACATCTTTCCTCCAACGGCCTTGCTCCCTGCCCAGAAGACGAGGCTGGCTCCCCACTGCATCGTCTCTTCCACGTGCGGCAGCTTCAGAAGAAATTTGCGCAACTGTTCAATGTCCATCGCAGACTATTATGCGCCAGAGGACCAGAACTCCTCTTTATACTGAATGCAGCAATGTCCAACTTTCTTCCTGTCAAAGAGCAGCTCGATCTCCTGGAAAAGGGCGCGGCTGAAATCATCCGCATCTCTGATTTGAGAGACCGCCTGGAAAAATCGCGCCAGACCGGCACGCCTCTGCGCGTCAAGGCCGGTTTCGACCCCACCGCGCCCGACCTTCACTTAGGCCACACCGTGCTGATGCGCAAGCTCAAGCACTTCCAGGACCTCGGCCATCAGGTCATCTTTCTGGTGGGCGACTTCACCGCGCTCATCGGGGATCCTACCGGCCGTTCCGCCACCCGCAAGCCGCTCACACGCGACGAGATCCAGCAGAACGCCAGGACCTATACCGACCAGGTCTTCCGCATTCTCGGCCGTGAAAAGACCGAAGTGCGCTTCAACTCCGAGTGGCTCGACAAGCTTGGCTTTGAAGGCGTCATCCGGCTGGCCGCAAAGTTTACCGTTTCTCAGATGCTGGAGCGGGAAGACTTCCACAAGCGCTTTCAGGATGAGCAGCCCATCTCATTGCATGAGCTTCTGTACCCCTTGATGCAGGGGTACGATTCCGTCGCGCTGAAGGCCGATGTGGAGCTTGGCGGCACCGACCAGAAATTCAATCTCCTCGCGGGACGCGAACTCCAGCGCGACTTCGGCCAGGAACCACAAATTGTTCTGATGACGCCCATCATTGAGGGACTCGATGGCGTGCAGAAGATGTCGAAGTCGCTTGGCAACGCTGTCGGAGTGAACGAGCCCCCGCAGGAAATGTACGGCAAGCTCATGTCCATCAGCGATGAGCTGATGTGGCGCTACTGGACCCTGCTCACTGACCTGCGCCAGTCCGAAATTGAAAAGATGCGAGCAGACGTTCAGAGCGGCGCGCTGCATCCAATGGAGGCCAAGAAGCGGCTTGCGCACACCATCGTCGCCGGGTTTTCTTCCGAGGACGCCGCGCGCGAAGCCGCAGAACAGTGGTCGCGCCTCTTCCAGCAGAAAGATACGGCCGCCATCACCGAGGAAGCCAGGATCGCCCTTTCCAGCGTAGCTGCGGGAGAAGTTCCGGCAGAGATTTCCGCCCCGGTCCGCATCAATACCGCCAAGCTGCTGGTCGCGCTGGGCATGAAACCGTCGCGCACAGAGGCGGAAAAGCAGGTTGCCGCAGGCGTAAATCTGGATGGCGCCACGACGACGGAGCGATTCATCGAAGTGCGGAATCGCCCCGCCCGGATCGTCGTCCGCGTAGGAAAAAAGGCGAAAGTAGCAGTGATTGAGGCATGAAGCTGGTTCCGAAGTGGCCGTGTAGAATCAGCGCAAGAGGCAAGGGACCCATGGCGACCGCAGTCTACATCCCGTAGGAGGAGTACATTCGGAACACCCGGCGGCCCGCTGCGAGTTCATTGTAGGACCTGTTTTCCTATTTGGATACCGCTGCCGGGAAACTTTAAAAACAACCACAACTCACCTTTGAGGAGGCTGCCCGTGGAAACCATCGCGACCAGATTTTTTGCGCAGGCCGAAGAGCGCATCGAGCGCTACAACCTGCTGAAGCATCCCTTTTACACCGCCTGGACAGCAGGCGAGCTGACGCGCGAAGACCTGCGCGAATACGCCGCCGAATACTGGCACCATGTTTCGGCGTTTCCGTCTTATCTTGGCGCTCTGCATGCGCGTTTGGAAGACGGCCCGCTGCGCCGCATGGTGGCCAGCAATCTTGCCAACGAGGAAGGCGTTACCTCGCCCGATGGCCGCGCCCACAGCGACCTGTGGATGGACTTCGCGAAGGGCATGGGCGCCGAGGCATCTGATGTGAAAGCCCGGACTCTTCAGCCGGAAACTGGGGCCCTGATGGAAGGGTTCCGCCAAGTTGCGCGCAGGGGTTCTCCGGTGGCCGCGCTGGCCGCTTTTTACGCATATGAATCGCGCGTCCCGGCCATTGCCAAAGAGAAGGCCTGCGGCCTCACGGACCACTATGGCGCGGACAAGGCCACGACGCGATATTTCACCTTGCACCAGACAGCAGACGTCCACCATGCCAACGTGTGGCGCGAGCTGATCGCCGGGGAGCTTAACAGGAATCCGGAAGCCGAACAGGAAGCATTGAATGCAGTGGAGCAGACTGCTGCATCTCTGTGGTTCGCGCTGGATGGTGTGGAGCGCGGCAGGCAGGCACGGCGCTGATTCAGGAAACACTCATGTGCTGCTCCGGCTTATGCTTGTGCCTCCTGGCAAGCTTAACGGCCCGGGGCAGCATCACAAAAAAACGTGCGCGGCATTCCCGGCAGCGAAGCGGATAGCGAAACGCCAGCAGGTGCGCTGCATCCGTCGAGCGGAATTTCGATAGCCGCAGGTGCGGCGAATTGCATTCAGGGCACTGCACAGATGGACCTGTTTGTACGATGCGCGCCCGGTCAGTCAAAGTCAATCCCCCTGCAGAATTGAGAAGTTTTTCCTATTTTTGCCATAAATTTTCAGGAAATTCAGATACATCTGGGGTACTGTATTCCTACGCCAGTTTTCCGGAGGCCGACTCACATGGTCTGGGATGTTTCTTTTACATGCGACATCTGTGGCAAGAAAAAAGGCGGTGCAAACCATTGGTGGATGGCTGTCCTCGGAAATGTCCCTTGCTTTGAAGAAGGCCAGCCCGATCAACGGTTTACGCTGCTGCCCTGGAACATGGCAGAAAGCCGTAATCCGGAGATGTACCATCTCTGCGGACAGGGCTGCGTGATGCAGGCGGTCGAGCGGTTTATGTCTGCTGGAAAAATCGAGCCGGAAGTCCCAGCGCATGCGCGCGGATGACAGGTCTATTCCCCGAATAAATTCGGCGCGTTGCGCGTATGCACTTTCCTGGGCCTGGGTTGAGGGCGAGGAACAGCCGGAGCATCTGAAGAGAGGATTCCCAGCAGCTCCTTGAGCTCCGTTCGAAGCCGTTGCAGTTGCGCCTGGCTCTGACCGGCCTGTTTGCTGAGCGGCAGCTCCGGCTGATGTTCCTGTTTTTTTCCCTCTCGCAATTCTGACTGCAGAACAGAACGCGCTCCGGCAATCGTGTAGCCTTGCTCATGCAGAAGCCGTTTGATGCGCAGCGCAAGTTCCACATCGCGCTTGCGGTACAGGCGCTGACCGGTCCCACTCTTGTTGGGCTTCAGTTGCGGAAACTCCGATTCCCAGAAGCGCAGCACATAGGCTTCTACGCGGCACAGCTTTGCTACTTCGCCGATGCGAAAGTACAGCTTGTCGGGAATGACTGTCGTGACCGTTTCTTTCTTGCGCGAGGCGCGTTGTTGCATAGCTACTGCCGTCCTGAAAAGTATAGGCCAGCGAATGCCTTTCTTAGCAAGTCAGGAAATAGACGGCGTTCCATCCTGATCAGCAGGAGCCGCGCGCGTCAATCTTCCAGATGTCCACGAGGGCCCCATTCTGAGCAATGTGCAGATAGTCGTGCAGGTTCACCGTTGGATCGCAATGCGGTGTTTCCAGCGCAACCAGACTGCCAGGGGGCAGGCGGTGGTCTGCATCAGGAAAAGCAAGCCGCCCGTGCTCATCTCCAAAGAAGGCGTACGTCGTTCCAGAAGGCGCTCCGTCACGAATACGCGGTAGGGGCCCGTCCGTCGCAAAGCTTTTCAGGCCCGCGTCCAAAGTGGCCTGCCCTGGAACGTTGGAGCTGATCACGGTGCTGTAGACGAACAAAGACGTTTCAAACGCTGCCTGCACGCCCAGCGCCACCGCGTTGTATTCAACATCCATGAAAATGTAGCTGCCTGCCTGGTGTTCGGTAAGAATACCTTCGCGGCAGTCTATGGCGAGTGTTCCAGTTCCTCCGCCGCTGACGGTCGCCGGTTTCAGGCCCCGCTTGTCGAGCGCCATAATCAGGTCAGCAAGGGAACGAAGCTGGTCCGTATACACTTTCGACCGCTCGTTCAAATCAGCAATATGCTGCACCTGCCCGGAGTATGCCTGAAGACCTTGCCAGGACAGTCCGCGCGTGTTGCTGATGGTGTCCACCAGACGGAGTGCCGACTCCGCATCACGCGTTCCCGTGCGGCCCATTCCCAGATCCACGTCTACCAGCACATGAAGGGTGTGTTCCGATGCAGAGGACGGTATCTGCTCCGGATGGTCCGCCACGATGGTGAGGGTAATGCCTTGCTCCAGCAGGGCCAGCAGACGGTCTTGCTTTCCCTGGCCGACGATCGGCGACGTGATCAGGATGTTGCTGGTCCCCCGGGCAGCAAGCGCCTCTGCTTCATGCAGCGTGGCCGTGCAGATGCCAACAGCCCCTGCCGCCATCTGGCGGCGCGCAATTTCGGCGCATTTGTGGCTTTTGGCATGGGGCCGGGCCTGCAATTTATGGAGATCCACAATCTGTTGATAGCGGCGCACATTGCGCTCAAAGGCATCCAGGTCCAGAACAAGCGCAGGAGTCATGATCTCGCGCAGGCTGCCTTGTTTTCCGATAAGTCCGGCGTTCGGTGATGGCATGTCTCAGTAATAATCGGCGCAGCTCAGATAATAACCGCAGCGGTTACAGATAAGCTTGCAGCGATGTCCGGAAAGCTGCGAGGAGCAATTCGGGCAATAGACAGAATGGTGCTGCTGAGCTGGCAGCTCCTGCTCAGGCTTCGGTTCCGGGCCATGTGCCTCGGTTGGCTGTTGCAGATACATCACGCCAAGATTAAACGAAAAATTTACTCCAGCGGTAGTGTGCCGCATCTAAACCAGCATTCGACGCAGAGTGAGCGGCATTGATATCCTCAAGGTCGCAGACCCGCGCATAGCGCACACCAGATCCTCGAATACAAAGGAGCAGTTATGGAGCGTACAGCGAACGCTGTCTGGAAAGGCAGCCTCAAAGACGGCAAAGGCGTAATTTCAACCCAAAGCGGTGTTTTAAAAGAGACTCAGTATTCCTTTACCACGCGGTTTGAGAACGGAGTGGGCACCAATCCAGAGGAACTGATCGCCGCCGCCCATGCCGGGTGCTTCACCATGGCGCTCAGCGCACAGCTTGGCAATGCCAATCTCACCCCTGAGTCACTGGAGACCACGGCCTCTGTCAGGTTTGAGAAGACCGATGCCGGCTTTACCGTGACCGCGATCCACCTGTCCACGCGCGCCAGGGTGCCGGGGGCCAGCGAGTCGGCCTTCGATACGGCTGCGCAGAATGCCAAAAACGGCTGCCCGATCTCCCGCCTCTTCAAAGGGAACACGGAAATCACACTCGACGCAAAACTCGTGTAGTGCAAACCGTCCCGGGCCTCTCCAGGGCCTGGGACGCTCCCCGTTCACGCAGCTGCATCCTCACTCTGCGCGCGGACATATTCGCGTAACTCCCGGTTCAGATGAGTGGCCTGTTTCACGCCCTGGTCCAGCATCTGGTACCACTGCTTCGCCGGGTCCTCAAGCTGCACCGTGCCAAGCAGATAACTTGTTTGCAGAATGACCTCCAGCGCATTGCTCAGGTCGTGCAGCATGCGGCGAAGGTGGATCGCCTGTTCGGTTGGAATCGGTGGAAGTCCAGTGGGCCTCGGCATCAGTTCCTCGATAGTTCCTCTATGGGTGTGATGATACAGCCGGGTCGGCCGTTTGACACATCTTCGCTCACTTCGTAATCTAAGTATTACTGCTTTACTCCCTTCCTTTTGCCGAAGTGGCGGAATTGGCAGACGCGCATGGTTCAGGTCCATGTACCCGCAAGGGTGTGGGGGTTCGAGTCCCTTCTTCGGCACCAAATGACAGTCTTTAATGAGCGCCCACAGGAGGCTTGCGTCCCGGGCGTACCTTCCTGAACATCCAGACCAGGGCCGTGCAGCCAAAGCAGGTGAGAGCAATATAGCGGAAGACATCCACAAAGGCCCAGAGCTTGGACTGGTGTCCCAGCTGCTGGTACAGCTGCATCTGGCTGGCCGCAGCCGCATTCGCCGGATTGGTCCGATGGCTGAGGTAACTGGTGAGTCCGTTGATATTCTGCTGGAGCCAGTAGCTCGAACGGGAGATCGCGCCAGCAAGATCGTGCTGATGAAGGTCGGCACGCCGGGTCAGCATGGTCTGCGCGAGTGAAATGCCAATGGAGCCGCCAATGTTCCGCACCAGGTTGAAGATGCCGCTGGCGTTGCCAATCTGCTCGTTCTTGAGCGTGGCGTAGGCCTGCGTGGTGATGGGCACAAAAACAAAGCTCATGGCGAAGCCCGTGATGATAATGGGCCAGAGCAGCGTGGTGGGACTGGTGTCCGGCGTCACCGTGCCGAAGATCAGCGACGTGACCCCGAAAACCCCAAAGCCAAAGGTAAGCAGATAGCGAGCATCAATCCGGCTGCCCAGCGTGCCCACAATCGGCATCGCGGCGATTGCGCCAAATCCGCGCGGCCCGACCACCAATCCGGCCGCAAAGGCGGTATAGCCCAGCACTTCCTGATAAAAGAGCGGCAGCATGGTAATGGTGGAGTAGACGCTCAGGCCCAGCAGCAGCATCAGCGAGCAGCCAATGGCGAAGTTCCAGTCCTTCAGCGTGCGCAGGTTGACCAGCGCATCTTTTTTGCGCCACGAATGAATCACAAACCAGACAAAGGCGGCCACCAGGGCAAGCACAGCCCAGCGGATCCAGACAGCGCCAAACCAGTCGTCTTCCTGCCCCTTGTCCAGGACCACCTGAAGGCAGCCGGTCCATACCGCCAGAAGACCAAAGCCAAGGTTGTCAAACGGGCTGGCCTTCGCGTTCTTGATGTAAGGCGGATCGTGGACAAAACGGCTGATCATGTAAATGGCCAGCGCCCCCACCGGGATATTGATGTAAAAGGCATAACGCCAGCTATACGTGTCCGTCAGCCAGCCGCCCAGCGTCGGGCCAAGAATAGGTGCAACCACCACTCCGAAGGCGAAGACCGCCATCGCCGCCGCCCGTTTCCTCGGGGGAAAGCTCTCAAGCAGGATGGCCTGCGACAGGGGCTGCAATGCGCCTCCACCTGCGCCTTGTACCACGCGGGCAATCAGAATGAAGCCCAGCGAAGGTGCCGCCCCGCAGAAAAACGACGCAATCGTGAAAATGACCACGCAGATGATAAGGAAGCGCCTGCGCCCAAAGCGAAGAGAAAACCAGTGGCTCGCAGGAAGAATCACTGCGTTGGCCACCAGATAGCTGGTCAGGACCCAGGTGGCTTCATCGGTCGAGGCCGAAAGAGAACCCGCAATATAGGGCAGCGCAACCGAAGCAATGGCTGTGTCCAGCACCTCCATGAAGGTGGCCAGCATGACCGAGACGGCGATGAGCCAGGGATTGACCTCTTTTTCGGGCATAAGGGCAGCAAACGAGCGGAATACGGTTTAGATACAAAAACAGCAGGGTTGGATTCATGGATTGTAGAATCAATGACTTACAACCCCATTAAAATCCGCGCTATAAGCTCGGGCCTCCCATAAAAAAACCGCCGGAATCTGCACATTTTCCGAAAGAATGGTTAGATATTGGGTTATGGACACCGAAGAGGGATTGAGACTCATTTTGTCTCCTGTACAACTTGAAGCTGTCCTGACGCATGCACAATTGAGTCCTGCCGAGATTGCTATGAACCGGATATGGGGTGGGATGGAGCTGCTGTGCGGTGCTCTGGAGCTTGCCGGTGCCTCGGCGCTTCTCCTGACCCCTGAACCGACTATGCTGACCAAGGCTGGCGGGGGAATTCTCATGGTGCATGGAAGTGATACCGTCTCAACCGGTTTTCGCCAGCTTTGGAGCGGCGAGCCGGAAAAGACCCTTACCTCTCAGGCTGCCACTTCTCTGGCAAGGGATTTTGGAGCGAGTGCATCACAGGCTGAGCTTGTTGGACAAGTGGTGGATACGGCTGTGCCGCTATTCGCCGCTACGCTTGTTGCCGCTGAACGAATCGCCGCAGTTCGAACTGGCCGTATCGTACTGAAGGATGCAGGTGCCAAGCCAGGCGTGGACCTCGCCGAAGAGGAAGCCGCAGGCGGGCACACGATTGAAAGGCACATAGGAAAAACAGAGGCCGAGCTACGCGCCAGACTAGCTGCCGAGCCCGGAATTCCAGCGGCCACTTCCTTTACTACGATCCATGAAGCCGAAGAAGTCATTTCGGAAGCACTCCGCGCGAATGATGCAAGCATCCGCACATGGGCTTACAGCGGAGGGCAGAATAAATTTGCTTTTAGTTACTCAGCTTCTGGTCCTGTAGGTTATGGCGTTGTACGAGATTCGGGGGTAATGATGCAAATGAGCAAGGTACGGATTGTTCTTAGGCAAACCAATATAGCAGGAAAAGTTTATTTTATTTTGACCGCTTATCCCCAGCTCTGAGGACAATTTTATGAGTGCACCCTACACTGAACAATTCCCATATCTATTTAACCTCGTTGGCGGGTGGTTTCATCAGGATTACGACATCGAGGGAAATTCGCTCGAAGAAATCGTCTCTTCGTTTAAGAAAGGCGCACCTGCCGAAGATGTCGTGGGTACCCGATCTGACATTCGCCGGTTTTTGAGGCTGTACGATGGCCCAGATCTGCAGCAGGCATTTGTCCGGCTTTTTGAGCCAGGGGTGCTTCCCGCCGCATGGAATATGGATCTTAAACAATGGTTGCTGAAAATAGATGAGTTACTGTAGCAGGCACCGAAGCTGCGGGTATTACGCACGTGGACATCTATGACGATAAGTATCCAAACCTCGCATCGCTGCTCGGCGGGTATTTCCATCAGGATTTCGATATACACGGAGATACATTGGAGGAAATTGTTGGGCTCTACCGGAAGGAAGGAACCCAAGCAGAGATCGATGGTTTAAGAAAAGATATACAGAAATTTTTGGCGGCATTCGATGATGCCCATATCAAGAGTGCATTTGTCAGGATTTTCCACCCAGATATTGACTCAGAAGGATGGGGCCTTTCCGTGCGCGAATGGTTGCTGAAAATCAACGAATTGTTGGCCTAATTCCCCATTCTCACATCAATAAAGTTCATCTTATCCAGCGCGGGTTGCAACGTGATGGTAAGCAGGTGGTTCGCGCCCTCGCCACTGTCCGTGCTGAAATGGCTGATCCAACCCCGAAACGAATAGGTGCAGAGCGCATCCTGTTTGGTTTCATCTTTCCAATATTCGATGCGGATGTCTTTAATTTTGTCCCTGGTCACAATTTTGGCCAATTCAAACAGCTTGTTCAGCGTGGGAAATGGCAGGTTGTGATCGTCATGCATGTTGACCACACACTGAATCGAACATTTCAGAGTGCCCATCTGCGGAAGCCCATGATGGTCGTGAATTGTCGTAAACCCCACATGCGTGGAAATCGCATCGAACTTATCACCATCAATCGTGATCGTCGTCATCGCCGGACGAGCCATTCGCAGCCTCCTGCTCCAGTTGTACCAAAAAGAATGCTACCGGAACGATAGTGGCCAAACTTCATTGCTGCCGCAGCCTGGCAGGACCGTTGGTCAATGAGTAGCTGAGTAGCTCAGAAGGGCGATGACCCATGAATGCATCTCATTTATAATCAATGGTTTACATTATGAATAACTTCCAGCATCCAACCTGTAAATTTTCGCATCAGATAAGTTGACAATAAAGGACTCAAGTGCGAAGCTTGGTATCAGGAAGCACTCTAAGCCACAGCACAGAAGGCAGTGGGGCACACGTTTATGGCAAAAATTATCGGAATTGATCTGGGCACAACGAACTCCGTTGTTGCCGTCATGGAAGGTGGCGAACCCAAGGTGATCGCCAATGAAGAGGGAGGGCGCACCACACCCTCCGTCGTGGCCTTTACCAAGAGCGGTGAGCGCCTTGTGGGACAGGTGGCCAAACGCCAGGCCATCACCAACCCTCACAATACCATTTATTCCATCAAGCGGTTCATGGGGCGCCGCTATAGCGAAGTGAACGACGAGATGAAGATGGTCCCCTACAAGGTCGTGCAGCAGGGCGACCACGTGGCCGTGGATGTGGGCGGCAAGCTGTTCACGCCGCCTGAAATCTCAGCCATGATCCTGCAGAAGCTGAAGAAGGCCGCCGAAGACTACCTGGGCGCTTCGGTGACAGAAGCCGTCATCACCGTCCCCGCGTACTTTAACGACGCGCAGCGCCAGGCCACTAAGGACGCGGGCCGCATCGCGGGCCTCGACGTCAAGCGCATCGTCAACGAGCCCACCGCGGCAGCACTGGCCTACGGTCTCGACAAGAAGAAGGACGAAACCATTGCGGTTTACGACTTCGGCGGCGGTACATTTGATATCTCCATTCTCGAAGTCGGCGAAGGCGTCATTGAAGTCAAGTCCACTAACGGCGATACACACCTGGGCGGCGACAATATTGACCAGAGGATCGTCGAATGGCTGATTGACGAGTTCAAGAAGGACGAAGGGCTTGACCTGCGTTCGAAAGGCAATGAGATGGCCCTGCAGCGCCTGAAAGACGCTGCCGAGCGCGCCAAGATTGAGCTTTCGACCGCGCTCGAAACCGAGATCAACCTGCCGTTTATTACCGCAGATGCGACCGGCCCCAAGCACCTGGTCAAGAAGCTGACGCGCGCCAGGCTGGAGCAGCTGGTCGAAGACATCATTCAGCGCTCGGTTGATCCCTGCAAGAAGGCAATGGCCGACGCTGGCGTGGACGCAAGCAAGATTGACGAGGTCGTGCTCGTCGGCGGTCAGACGCGCATGCCGCGCATCCAGCAACTGGTCAAGGAGCTCTTCGGCAAGGAGCCGCACAAGGGCGTCAACCCGGACGAAGTGGTCGCCGTTGGCGCTGCCGTGCAGGCCGGTGTTCTGTCAGGCGAGGTGAAAGATCTCCTGCTGCTCGACGTGACGCCGCTGACGCTCTCCATCGAGACGCTGGGCGGTGTGGCGACGCCGATGATTCCGCGCAACACCACCATTCCGACCAAGAAGACCGAGGTCTTCTCAACGGCTGCTGATTCGCAGACGGAAGTGGAAGTGCATGTGCTCCAGGGCGAGCGCCCCATGGCCGCCCAGAACCGCACACTCGGCAAGTTCAAGCTCGGCGGAATTCCTCCGGCCCCGCGTGGCGTGCCGCAGATTGAGGTGACGTTCGACATTGACGCAAACGGCATCCTAAACGTGACGGCAAAGGACCGCGCGACCGGCAAAGACCAGAAGATCACCATCACGTCGTCTTCAGGTCTAAGCAAGGAAGAGGTCGAGCGCATGGCGAAAGAAGCCGAAGCGCATTCGGCCGAGGACAAGGCAAAGCGCGAGGAGGTTGAAGCGCGGAACCAGCTCGACAATCTCGTCTACAACATCGAAAAGATGCTGAAGGAGAGCGGCGACAAGGTCTCCGGCAGCGACAAAGCCGATGTTGAGTCCGCGCTGGCCGACGCCAAAAAGACGCTTGAAGGCACGTCCTCTGTCAGCGAGCTGAATGCAGCGCGCGAGAAGCTGACAACGGCTTCGCACAAGCTGGCTGAGGCCATGTACAAGGCCAATGCTGCTGGCGCAGCCACCGGTGCTCCCACGGGCGGGGCAGAGGCGGCAGCCGGCACCACAGACGAGAAGAAAGACGAAGGCGTCATTGACGCCGAGTACGTTGACGTAGACGAAAAGAAATAACGGGCATTTGCTCGAACCAACAACAGGGCGTGCCCGCACGAAACGTTGGCGCGCCCTGCGTGTTTATACAGATGTATGACTTGGAGTACTTGAACTATGACTGACACCCTTTGGAAATGCGAACAGTTGCGAGCGGGACAGGTATACACCACCCTCGTGTTCCAGACCCGCGAGGAAGCGGAAAAATTCAAGGCGCAGATGCTGAGGGTGGCCCCGGACATGCCCTGCCGGATCGAGGCAATCCCGGTCAAGATGGTTTGGAATTAAAAACCAGGGCATCTGTGGAAAATCCTTGTCAACCCCTTCCGGACCAGACTGTGAGCCTAAATAACACAAAATAAAGCAATTATTTCTTCATACCTTGGGCCGGTTATTTATGGCTCTTTTGATATCCTGAACTTAAGAGCCAGATTTCCGGAACACCCCGCCCCGAGCGGGCATTTTTATGGAGACCCCCTCGTAAGTTATTGAAAACACTAGATTGCACTTAACTCTTGTGGAATCAGTAGGATACCGGGGGATGATCCCCTGCTAAGTTGTTGAAAAATAAAGAAAACGCCAGAGATAGGGGAGGGGGCCCTGACTCCAGCATTCGGCCTTTCACAAATGAATCAGCCCCCGCAGAATTGCCATCAGCGACAGAGACGCGACGATCAGCCATAGGAGAACGCCTTGCAGCATCGGACGGATCCCGGCTTCGTTCAGCGTCTGCCGTGTCATTCCCGTTCCTATAAGGAAGAGTGTCACGGCTAGACCAAGCTTTCCCAGCCGGTAAACAGAAGCATAAGCGGCATGAAGTTGAGGCAGATAGCTGTTCAGCACCGCTGCGGCGCAGAACCAGAGAATAAACCAGGGAAGCTGAACACGTGTGCCGTTCTTTTTTACAGCGCCGGCAACCAGGGCCACAGGAACAATCCACAGCGCACGGGCCAGCTTGACGGTTGTGCCAATCGCCAGGGCAAGAGCACCGTATTTCGCCGCCGCACCCACGACGGAGCTGGTATCGTGAATCGCCAGCGCGGACCACAATCCAAATTGTGTCTGCGAAAGGTGCAGCGCGCCTCCGATAGCTGGAAAAGTAAACAGCGCAATGGAGTTGAGCACAAAGACCGTTCCCAGTGACACGGCCATTTCTTCCTCATCAGCATTTGTAACCGGGCCGAGCGCGGCAATGGCGCTTCCGCCACAAATGGCCGTCCCCGCGGAGATGAGAAAAGACTGTGTTCTGCCCACGCGCAGCAGGCGTCCCAGGATCGCTCCCAGCGCAAGTGCAAATGCAATACCCACAGCGGTGTAGAGCAGGCCGGAGCGCCCAACCTCAATGACCTCTCGCAGGTCCATGCCAAAACCAAGGCACACGACCGAAGCCTGTAGCAGGAATTTCGCCAGATTTCGGCTGTCCTGCTGATACGGGTTCCGAAGCAGAAGCCCATAGGCGGTCCCCGAAGCCAGCGCCAGCGGAGGCGAAAGCAATCCGCTGGCGGCCAGCACAATTCCGGTAAAAAAGAGACGTTTCGCCATACACTCCTGAGCGTCGCAGCCCGGTCCTGTTGCGTCCAGGAGTGGTTTGTGATGTGTGATTCGTTTTGCTTATCGGAACATACCGATTGGGATATGGGCCAACATCCGTCACGCGATATTTCAGCCGAACACAGGTGTGGTCCCCTTCGCAGGCTTCGTTATGTTCCTGACCCAGTCACTGGCGTTCCAGCCACAGGAAAGTCTTTGCGCGAATCATTTCCTTTCAGAATGCTGAGCAAGAGCAAATCGCCAGAAAGATGCGGCCGGGCCCTCTGGGAGCGGTCCAGTCTTCCGGACCAGAGTAAGTTCGCGGCGAATTTCCAGGCCCTTGACACGCACCAGAGAAACAGCGCCGAGCCGGAACGCTTTTTCAATCGCCCATTCGGAAACAAATCCCAGCCCCAGGCCGGCCTCCACGCCAGAGATGATGGCTTCCGTTGAGTCCAGCTCCATGGCAATTTGTAACCGGTTCAGTGACAACCCTGCTTTGCGTATGGCCTTCTCCACAACGCGTCGCGAGCCTGAGCCTTGCTCGCGCAAAAGCAAGGGTACCTGTTCCAGCGAGGCAAGTGGCACGCCTGCCACGCCGCTCCACTCATGGCTGCGCGGGGCAATCAGCACCATGCGGTCATCAAGAAATTTCTCTGTATGCACTTCCTTCGAGAGTGGAGGACCTTCAATCATGCCCAGCGTAACTGAGTCCTTCAGCAGCAGGGACACGATTTCTTCCGTATTGCCGCTGATGACCGAGAGCGTGACCTTTGCATTGCCCTTTAGAAAGGCCCCGAGGATACGCGGCAGAATGTACTGCGCAATCGTGGTGGACGCGCCTAATCGCAATGCGCCGCTGACCTCGCCTTCCAGCCGGAGCAGCGCCGTCTTCGCTTCATCGAGCACGCGCGCCGAGCGCTCCGCGTATTTAAGCAGCAGCTTTCCGGCTGGAGTAAGTGAAATGCGCGCTCCACTGCGGTCAAAAAGCCGCGTGCCCAGCTCTTCTTCAAGAGCATGGATGTGCTGGCTGACCGCAGGCTGGCTCAGATGTAGCGCCTCGGACGCCTTGCGAAAACTGGCCTGCGCCGCCACAGCACGAAATACCTTCAGGCGGTAATTTTCCATTGCTTTGATTATGGGCCATGGAAAACACTGCTTGTATCCATCACCCTGCAGGCGCCGTCATCTCATAAGCACAAAGGCCCCGAAAACATCCGGGGCCTTTGTCCCACGCGATAAGCCGGTTTACACAGTGACGGCCTTCGCTGTTTCCTGCGTGGCAGCGGAGTTCGGCTTGGTTTCAGCCTTCTCATTGCCTGGCTTGCGAATGTCAATGCCGCCCTTGAAGAAGGCGCCATCTTCAATCGAGATGCGCTGCGCGACGACATCACCCGAGAGCGAACCTTCGCTGCGAATGTCCACGCGATCGCTGGCATTCACGTTGCCGCGGACCTTGCCGAGGACGACGATTTCACGGGCAGAAATGTTCGCCGTCACCTGTCCATTGCGGCCCACGGTTACGCGGTTGCCGGGGAGATTGATGGAGCCTTCCACTTTGCCATCAATGTAGAGAGACTCAGAACCAGTGACTTCGCCCTTGATGATGAGGCTTTTGCCAATGGTTGCCTGGTCGGCGGAAGCGGACGGTGCCGCGGGTGGATTGCTGCGCACGTTCTGTTCGTAGCTGGGGGTTGCTGGCGCGGCCGGGCGTACTGGCTCACTGGGGGTTGGCGAAGAGTTTCCGGTCTGGTTTGGTTTCCACATCTGACTAATGTTCCTTTCTGCTCCTCTTGGATTCTTGCCTCTGCCTGGGGCTGTGGGAATCCCTCGCCCATCCGTACTTGCCCGCATCAGCGGAGGTCTTGCACGTCGAACCTCGTCCCATTCGGGAGGACCTTCAGAATCCCCCGAATCCGCGCAGTCGGCGCTGCTGTCTGCATCTTAAACAGGGTTGGATAAAAAATGCACCCCATTCTCAACCTTTTTCTGGAAAACGTGCTGAGATCGTCCTGAGGAAAAAGGGCTACTCTCATTGTATGACTGACCGCGAACTTCTGCGCCAGATTGAACGCTCTCCCGGGCAAAAGTCCGGATACAAACAGCTTGTGCGCGAGTTCGGTCTGGGCGGAGGACGCGAGCGCCGCCTGCTCCTCGAACAACTGGCCCGGCTGACCGCCAGCGGCGAGTTGACCAGGCTCGACCGTGACCACTGGGGCATTCCCCGCACCGTGGCCCAGCGCGACAACCTCATCGCCGGCCGCATTGACCTCCACCGCGATGGATACGCCTTTGTCCGCCCGCAGGACCGCAGCCGCACCAGCGACGAGGACATCTTCATCCCTCCAAACGAGCTGAGCGGTGCCATGCAGGGTGATCAGGTGCTGGTTGAGATGCTGCCTCCGCGCGCCGATGGCCGCAGGCTGGGACGTGTCCTGCGCGTGCTCACGCGAAAGAACCCGACCGTCGTCGGCATCTTCCATTACGCGCGCGGCGAACACGCACAGGGCCACCTCGTCACGCCCTTTGACGAGCGCATGACCCAACCCATCCTTGTTCCTTTCGGCATGGAACTTCCTAATGCGGAAAGCACCTCGCGCACGCCGCACCGCGTTCTGGGAGAAGAAGCAAAACGCCGCAGCTTCGATGACCTCGAAGGCCTGGTGGTGGATGTCGAGATCACCGAATGGCCCACGATGTCCCGCGCCGCCCGCGGACGGGTAATTGAGGTCCTGGGCGCGGAAGATGATTTCGGCGTAGACGTTGAGATCGTCATCCGCAAGCACCATCTGCCGCATATTTTTCCTGAGAAAGTGCTCGAAGAGGCGCGCAGCATCGCCTTCCTCGATCCGGAAGTCATTGCCGCACGGCGCGATTTCCGCCACCTGCCCATCGTGACCATTGACGGCGAAACAGCACGCGACTTCGACGATGCTGTCCTCGTGCGTGACAACGGCGACGGTGCCTTCGAGCTCCAGGTCCACATCGCTGACGTGGCGCATTACGTCCGCAAAGGCACGGCGATCGACCTTGAAGCGCGCCTGCGCGGCAACTCTGTCTATTTTCCTGACCGCGCCATTCCCATGCTCCCGCAGGAGCTTTCAACAGACATTTGCAGCCTGCGTCCCAACGAAGACCGCCTCGTCCTCTCCTGCATCATGCAGATAGACGCGCGCGGCGACGTGCTCAGCTACGAGATCACCGAAGGCGTCATCCGCTCGGCGCGCCGCATGACCTACACCCAGGTCCACGCCATTCTGGAAGGTGATGGGCCCACGCGAGCTGAGTTCCGTGAGTTTGTGCCGGAGTTCGAGCGCATGCACCAGCTTGCGCAAATTCTGAACAAAAAACGCGAACGACGCGGTTCGATTGACTTCGACCTGCCTGAACCAATCATTGAGTTTGATGAGTTCGGCGCCATGAAGAGCGTCTCACGCTCCGAGCGCAACTGGGCGCATCGCCTGATCGAAGAGTTCATGCTCGCCGCAAACGAGTGTGTTGCCTCCTGGATTGAGCAGCAGGGTGTGGCTTCCATCTACCGCATCCACGAAGAGCCCGAGCCAAAGCGCATCGTCGAATTTGAAGAGACAGCGGCTGCTTTCGGATATTCCCTCGGCATCGGCAACCTTCCCATCCGTAAATTTCAGACGAAGTCCGAGCGCCGCGAGCAACGTCGAAATGCACATGGGCGCGGACGCACTCCACGCCAGCACGAAATTCCGGAAGACATCCACGTTTCACCGCGCATGTACCAGCGCCTGACGGCGAAGATCGCAGGCAAGCCCGAAGAGCGCATCCTTTCTTACCTGATGCTGCGCTCACTCAAGCAGGCGCGCTACAGCGAAAAGAACGAAGGCCACTTCGCGCTTGCCGCTCCCTGCTACACACATTTCACCTCACCCATTCGCCGCTATCCTGATCTGATCGTTCATCGCATTACGAAGGCCCTTCTGGACGAAAGCGTGAGCGGCAAGGGCAAGCTCCTCCCTGGCGAGCCACACGCTGCATCTGCAGAAAGAAACAAAAGGAGCACCGGGCACGGCGAAAATAAACGTGCCCGAGGCGAAGGCCTGGACGGTCCATCCCTCGCCGCCATTGCGCAGGAAACCAGCGAGACCGAGCGCCGCGCGGCCGACGCCGAACGCGAACTCGTCGAATGGAAGAAGGTAAAATTTATGCAGGACCGCATCGGCGAGGACTTCAGCGCGATGGTGCTGACACCCACCCGGTACGGCCTCTTCGTCGAACTCGATGATCTCTTCATCGAAGGGCTGGTGCCCATCCAGAGCCTCGGTCAGACAGACGGGGACTACTACACGTACCGCGAAAACACGCGCGAAATCATCGGCCAGCGCCTGGGCCGCAAATTTACCTTCGGGCAAAGGGTGCGTGTCGTGCTGGACCGTGTGGACGCCAGAGAGCGCCGCTTGCAGTTTTCCATTCTGGAGGAAGGGCCTGCCCCAGGCAGTAAAGGCCGCTCTGCAGCGACGGAAAAGAAATCGCGCAAAACGAAGAAGCAGGAGCAAGGCCGCTCAAAAAAATCCGGGCCGCCAAAAGCTGTCCGCAGGAAGAAGAAGCGCAAGTAAGCGGCCTCGGTCGCTCGATCCATGCCATGCCCGGAATTCTGTCGGCGTAAGGATGGGATATCTGCTGCGCAACGCGATCAGGTCTTTATCTCCGGTAATCTGAAGCAGGCTTGTGAAGCGCGCAGCAGCGCCAGAATATCAACCATTATGATCGCTATGGCTTACGTCAATTGATATCCTCAAAAGAGACCATGTCGCAAGATGCTATTCCACACTTGGGCGGCTACACTGAGGCCGCACTCGATCAGGCCTTTGCCGAATTGTCCCGCGAGGTCGAGTCCTCGGCGCAATTGCTCAGTTCGCCCGATGCAGTCGAGCAGTTCCGTCTCCTGTGGCTCGGGCGCAAGCAGGGTCGCCTCAAGCTCATCAGCGATGCGTGGCTCAAGTCCGCGCCCGCAGAGGCAAAAAAGCCCCTCGGCCAGCGCTTTAACCAGCTCAAGGCGCTGATTGAAGAGCGCCTTGAGCGGGCCTCCGAGACCAGCGCACAGTTCGCGCTCGATGCTGAAGCCATTGACGTCACCCTGCCCGGAACGCGCCGCGCGCTCGGGGCCGAGCATCCGCTCATCAAGACCATGCACGAGATGGTCGCCGTCTTCAAACGCATGGGCTATTCGGTCGGTGTGGGGCCAGAGGTCGAGACCGACTACTACAACTTCGAATCGCTGAATTTTCCGCCCGGGCATCCGGCGCGCGACACGCAGGACACGCTCGTTATCGCCAACCAGGAGCGCCGCCCGCTGCGCGACCGCCTGCTGATGCGCACACACACCTCTCCAGTGCAGATTCGTACCATGGAGCAGCAGCCGCCTCCGGTACGTATTGTGATTCCGGGCAAGGTGCACCGCAACGACGAGGCCGACGCCACGCACTCGCCCATCTTTCACCAGATTGAGGGCCTCTGCGTGGACACGAACATTACCTTCTCTGACCTGAAGGGCACGCTCGACCACGCCATGAAGGAGTTCTTTGGCTCAAGCGTCAAGACGCGCTTCTTCCCGTCATTCTTTCCCTTCACTGAGCCAAGCGCCGACGTGCAGATTAGTTGCCCCTTCTGTGGCGGCAAAGGCTGCCGCAAATGCAAGCACTCGGGCTGGATTGAGCTGCTCGGCTGCGGCATGGTGGACCCGGCAGTCTTCGGGTTTGTGCAGCAAAGGCAGCCCGCCTACGACCCGAAGAAGATTTCCGGCTTCGCTTTCGGAATGGGTGTAGACCGCATTGCCATGATGAAATACGGCATCAGCGACATTGGCCTGTTGTATTCCGGCGATGCCCGCTTTCTGGAGCAGTTTGCATGAAAATATTGAGCTCATGGTTGCGCTCCTGTTTGCCGCAACTGTCGGCCGACGACCGCCAGCTTGCCGACGACCTCACCTTACGCGGCATAGCAGTTGAGGGCATCTTTGATTTAGGAGAGAACGGCTCGCTCTTCGAAATGGACATCACCACCAATCGCGTAGATGCCATGAACCATTACGGTATCGCCCGCGAGGCGGCTATTATTTATGGTATTGCATTAAAGCCATTGGAAACTGCGCTTCCTGGCCCGAAGACAACCGTCAAACCGTTTCCGGTAAGTATCGAGGAACCCTCGCTCTGCGGGCGCTTCACTGCGCGTGTGCTGCGCAATGTGAGGATCACGCAGTCCACCGGCATTGTCGCTGAGCGCTTTCGTCTGCTCGAGCAGAAGCTCATCTCGAACGCCGTGGACGCGACCAACTACGTCACGCTGGCCATGGGGCATCCCACACACGCCTTTGATCTCGACAAGCTCGAAGGTGGAATCATCCTCCGCCGCGCGCGCAAGGGCGAGAAGCTGCGCACGCTCGACGGCATTGAGCGCACGCTCGACCCGGACGATCTGGTTGTGGCCGACGAGAAAAAGGCGCTGGCCATCGCCGGAGTCATGGGCGGATGGGACTCGATGATTACGCCAGAGACGAAGAACATCCTCGTCGAGGCCGCGTGGTTTGATCCGTGGACAGTCCGCCGCAGCTCCAGGCGCCACCTGCTGCATACCGATGCTTCGCACCGCTTCGAGCGCGGGGCCGACTTCAACGCGCCGCCCATCGCTTCGGCGCTGGTCAGCAGCATCATTCTTGAGAGCGGCGGCGAAGTCGAGGGTGATCTGGTAGACGTCATCATTCCCGAAGCTGAGGCCCGCACGGCCAGGCGGCCTGCCATCAGCTTCGCGCTGAGTGAGGCGCACCGCATTCTCGGCGCGACGGAAGACCCGCAGGGCATCACCGCGGAAATCGCAGAGGCCATCCTTACGGGTCTCGGTTGCAGGCTGAAGAAAAACGGCACGCCGTACAACGCTCCGGCGCAGAACCTTGATCCTTCGCGCGCGGTTTCAGTAGAAACAACAGCCTCGCGCGCAGAATACGAAGTCGCACTCCCAAGCTGGCGCCTTGACCTTGAGCGCGAGATTGATCTGATTGAAGAAATCGCCCGCGTCTACGGATACAACCGTTTTAAGAACACGCTGCCTTCTTTTACCGGCGCTGTCGTCGAGCTTCCCTACGCTGAGAAAGAAGCCGTTGTGCGGCGTACTTTACTCGGACTGGGCTGGACAGAGGCAATTTCGAGTACATTCTGCTCTGCAACTGATGCAGTAACATTTGCGCCGCAGCCGAACTCTACCGTACCCATGGACAACCCGCTCAGCGAAGAAGCAGGAATGCTGCGGCCATCACTCGCTCCGGGAATGCTCTCAATGCTCGCGCTCAATCTGAATCGCGACGTGGAAGACGTAATGCTCTTTGAGATGGGCACTGTCTTCTCCGGCTCAACCGATAAGGTAGACGAGAAGCCAGCACTCTCCATCGGTGCTACGGGCAGGTTGCCCCTGGATGGCCCGCATCAGGCATCGCGCCCTGTGGACTTCTACGACGTAAAGGGCACAGTCGAGCAACTGCTTTCAAGGTTCGTGTCAAAGCTGCTCTACTTCGACCGCTTCCCGTCCGACTCCGGACTGATGCCCTCGTGGCTGCATCCGGGCCGCTCAGCGCGGGTCGTTATAGATGGCGCGACGATTGGGTATTTCGGCGAGCTGCATCCGGAAGAGGCGCAGCCCCGCAAGCTGAAGCAGACGGTCTATGTGGGTGAATTTTACCTCGACCGCCTCTATAAGCAGGATCTGCGCCAGCCGACCATGCGTGAACTTTCGCGCTTCCAGGCCGTCCGTCGCGACTTCTCCTTCATCTTTGCCGACTCGGTCTCATACGCACAGATTGCCGAAGCGCTCGCCGCCCTCAACATCGCTGAGCTGCAGCGCGTGGAGCCAAAGGAAATCCTGCGCGACAAGGAAGGCAAGCGCATTCCGCAGGGGCATTTTTCGCTGCTGCTGCGCACGGTCTTCCAGGCGCAGGACCGCACTCTTCAGGAAGAAGAGCTGCAGGGCTGGTCACAAAGTGTCATGGGTGCTTTGCAGAAGCTTGGCGGCAAGCTGCGCGAGTAGTTTCTTGGGTTGTGTCGCAGTTTGGGTTAGTTTTGAAGGGGCACGGCTTTTAGACTAGCCGTGCCGATAAAAGCAAAAAAGAAGACGCTTTGCCCTCCGAGGGATTTGGAAATTCAAATTGCGACACGACTGTTTTTTAAGGGCCGGTCCGCGCCAGCACAGCGGAAGACTCCGACTGGCCCTTATGCACATTCGCCGCAGTGATGCGGTTGCTGACGTAGCGCCAGACGAACCACCCCAGTACCGAGAGCAGTACCAGTAACACGGCAACGCCGGTCCAGCGGAGGCGCTGTCCGGGCCGGTCCGTCTCCTCGGGGCGGTTTTTGCTTACATTTTCCGCAAATTCGATCCAGTGGACATCGTCGTCTTTCAGCAGGCCGCTTTGCTGGTAGGCGGTCATAAAGCGGTCTAGCCAGACGTCCTCATCCAGGCCGACCACACGGGCGTAGTTGCGCACGATTCCCTTGTTGAAAACGCCCCCCGGCAGGATGTCAAAGTGCTCTTCTTCAAGAGCCAGCAGGTGACGGCTGCTGATCTTTGTAGCATCCGTAATCGCTTCCAGGGTGACGCCGCGCGATTCCCGTTCTTTTTTTAAATCTTCGCCGAACTGACCCATTCCGCTGTCTCGATACAGGTACTCTCTGGGGTCTGAAATCTTAATTCAAAAATCAAAAACAGCAATTGTCATTCGAGTTGGAATTTGCCCAACCTCTAGTGCAAACCATAAAACTCCTGACGGCTGAAGTCAAAGCAAAATCAGATATTTTCCTCTGAGTTTCAATGTAAAAACCCCATTCTGGTCTCAGTTCCAATTGAAACAATTTGCTTTCAGCCATTTTGCATATTAATCGGCAGCAGTTTTCCCTTTGTTACACTCAAATTTTATAGATTAACTACCCGTTCCATATGTATGGACGGCGAACGCTCCATCTCAGGATGTCTGAATGAATAAGCTTGTCCTTGGCAATGTGTTGCACCGCCCTTTGCGTACTCTCATCGGCGTATTTGCCGTAGCTGTCGAAGTCATCATGATTCTTTCAATTGTCGGAATCATGATTGGGCAGGTCTCCAATGCCAGAAACCAGACCGGCGGCATCGGTGCGGACCTGATTGTCCGGCCGCCGAACGCCAGCTTTGTCTCAGGTGTTGGCGGGGCACCTGTTCCGGCCAAAATTGCAGATGTGATTGCCAAACTGCCTCATGTGGCCGTCGCCGCGCCTGTCATTACCGACTTCAATATTGCGGGTTCGGTCGAGACCCTCTGGGGCATTGATTACAACAGCTTTAACGCCCTGCGCCCCTTCGTGTTTCTGAAAGGCGGCCCGTTCCAGGGGCCGAACGATGTAATTGTGGACGACATCTTCGCCCGTGCCGACCACGGTCATCATGTGGGCGACACCATCCTCATCAAGAACCATCCCTTCCGCATCTGCGGCATTGTTGAGCACGGCAAGGGAGGGCGCAAGTTCATGCCCATCCACACCCTGGGCACTCTCATGGGAAACCCGGACAACGCTTCGCTTTTCTATATCAAGAGCGATGACCTGAGCAACCAGAACCTTGTCCGGCAGGAGATTCTGGCGACGCCGGGCCTGGGGCAGTATCAGGTGCAGACCATTCAGGAATGGCTCTCTCTGATGACTCCCGAGCACCTGCCCGGCTTTACGCCCGCACTGAACAGCGTGATCGGTATTGCCGTAATTGTGGGCTTCATCGTGGTCTTCCAGACCATGTACACCGCGGTGATGGAGCGCACGCGCGAAATCGGCATCCTCAAGTCGCTCGGAGCATCGCGCTTCTACATCACCAACGTGGTGCTGCGCGAGGCGGCGCTGGTTTCCATTGCAGGAATTATTCTCGGCATCGCGCTTACCTACGTGGTCAAGCTCGGACTGGCCTACAAATTTCCCACCATTCCCTTTCCGCTGACAATGGGATGGCGTGTCAACGCGGCCCTGATCGCGTTTTTTGGGTCCATTCTCGGAGCACTGTATCCGGCGCTCAAGGCAGCTCGCAAAGATCCGATTGATGCGCTCGCCTATGAATAGCGCATTCTGCTAAACCGGAGGTGTTCCCTCCACGATGTGCGTGCCGACGGGGGCCTGGAAGGTGAAATCACTGTCCGGCGCAGGGGCGTTTGGCACTTCACCACTGAAGAGAAAGGTGTTGATGGCACCATCAGTCTCTTCAATGCGCATGGACCGGATAGCTCCGTCAGCGCTGGCCGTAATGGAAACCGAAGCGATGCGCTTCTCCATCCCTTTGGGGACCCCGGTAAGAGTGTAAGCGCCGTTCTCTGCCGGAGCAAGCTGAAGGTTGGTCAGCTCTTTTTCCAGCTGCGTGTGCCCGAGTAGAAAACGCAGGGGAGATCGCAAATCATCGAGCTTCTTGGCCGGGACGCGCGGCACTTCCGTATCGCCAGGCGAGTAGAAGTAAGCATCATGGCCGTCAAGGACGAAGAGCTTGCCTGCTGGACTCGAGTAGGTCCAGCGCATCTTGCCCGGCTTCCGCAGCAGGAGCATGCCACTTTCGCTGCGGTGCATCCCCATCCCGTCGTACTTCTGCGTGAAATGGACCGAGAGGGAGTGAAGCGCGTTGTAGTGCTTGTCAATCTGCGCGGCAAAGGACTGAGGTGTAGAGGTCTCGCCGTGAAGTCCTGCCAACAGGAACGCGAAAAGCAGCAGATCGCTTAAAATTGACCGGCGGGCTTTCATCTGGTCTTTATTGTTCCTTCAAACAAAATGGCGCGTTTATAGCACCGAATCGAAGAAATATTTTCGCGTCCCAGGTGGGCACAAGAAATTCCCAAAGTCTCAAACCGCATGGCCCAGCTACTCTTCCCATTTCCCAAGTTCTTCAATCTGCCTGCGCCAGTCCAGAGACTCAACAAACCCTCGCCGCTCGCGCCAGCCTTCTTCCACAATTACATGCAGCTCAAGAAAAACGCGCTTTCCCAGCAGCGACTCAATCTCCTTGCGCGCATTCGTTCCAATGCTTTTGAGCTTGGCCCCGCCCTTGCCGATCAGGATGGCCTTCTGCCCCGAGCGCTCGCAGTAAATGGCCGCCGCAATGCGCGTTACCGGCTTTTTGTCCTCCGGCTGCGGCTCTTCAAACCGCTCTACCACCACCGCCGAAGCATACGGAACTTCTTCGCCTGTCTCCTGCAAAATCCGCTCGCGAATCAGCTCCGCCACCATAAAGCGCAGAGGCTGGTCCGTAAACTGGTCTTTCGGAAAATACCGCTCGCCCTCCGGCAGATGCTCCACCAGTTTCGCCACCAGCCGGTCCAGTCCATCGCCCTTGCGTGCCGATACCGGAATCACCTCCGCAAACGAATGCAGCGCGCTCAGCTCCGCAATCATCGGCAGCAGCGTGTCTTTCGCAATCAGATCAATCTTGTTGATCACCAGAAACACCGGGCAATCCAGCTTCCGAATCAACCCCAGCGCAAACGCGTCCTCGCTCTTTGCATCGGCAAACTCCAGCCGCCGCGTCGCATCCACCATGAACAACACAACATCGCGACTTTCCAGCGCATCATGCACTTCCTGCATCATGCGCTTGTCCAGCCACGATTCCGGCTTGTGTACCCCCGGCGTGTCCACAAAAACAATCTGTGCCGCCGGATGCTTCCCCTTTTTCGCAGCAACTTCCAGAATGCCGTGGATACGCGTGCGTGTCGTCTGCGGCTTGCTTGTGACAATGGCCACCTTCTCGCCGACGAGCTTGTTCAGTAAGGTGGATTTGCCGACATTCGGCCGGCCAAGAATTGAGACAAAACCAGAGCGCAAGGGCTATTTCCTCGTTTCCGCCACGGCTTCATCCAGCATGGAATAGAGCTTATTGAAGTCCTTCACCTCATCGGCGTGGATCACGCCATGCTTGTCCGTCACCACCCACGCCGTCGGTGTCTGGTGGATCCCCAACCGTATGCCCAGCTCGTAATCTGCCTTTACTTCCGCCGCCAGCTTGCCCTGCGGGTCCATCACAAACGGCAGCGCCACGCCGTGGTCTTTGGCAAACTTCTCCGTAAAGTTGCGCAGATCATCCGGCGTCAGAATATTGATCTGATCGGCAAAAATCGCATCGCGATAATCATCGCCCAGCTTCTTCGATTTCTCGTCAAACCAGCGCGCGTTGATTGCCGCCAGCATGCTCCAGCGATGGTTTTGCAGCGGAAAATCATGCCGTATCCACGGAACGTGATACTTCGCCGACGCATCTTTCAGCACCGGGTTCTCATGCGCGCACATCGGGCATTCCAGATCAGCAAATTCGATGATCGCCACTTTCGCGCCCGTCGGCGGCTTCAAGGCTTCCTGAGGATTCGACTGCGCGCGAGCGGCAGGGGCGATTACCATTGCAGCCAGAGTAAGGGCAAGAAAAGAACGCAGCATGATGTCTCTCATTTCATTCTATTAGACTGGTGCCAATGCGTTATATCATTGCCATCCTCGCCCTCGCCGGACTCATCGTCTCCACGCTCGCCCTGCGTGTCCACTATGTGACCGACGTGCAGCCCTGCGACATCAACGCGCACTGGGACTGTGGTGTCGTAAACCACAGCCGCTACTCCATGTTTCACGGCTTTCCGGTCGCGGCCATCGGCATCATCGGATACGCCATCCTCGCCATCCTCGCACTCGCCCGCCGTTACCGCCTGCTGGCGGTCGCTTCACTTGGCGGTCTCGCCTACGCGCTTTATCTCACCAGTATTGAAGCGCGCATCCTTGAGGTCTGGTGCCTCTACTGTGTCATCTCGCAGGCCATCATCGCCCTCATCACGTTGCTGGCCATCATTGCCGCGCTGCGTCCTACCCGGGCGTGACCGCGTTTTCCTGTTTGCGTGAGATGCGCAGCCGCTCAATCAGCCGGTCTGTCGAAGACAGCACCTCAAACCGCAGCCCGTCTTCTTCCACCACTTCGCCCGGCAGCGGAATCCGCCCGGCAATCTCGCTCACCAGCCCGCCTACCGTCGTCGCTTCATACTCTTCCGGCATCTGCCAGTGGTCTCCGTACAGGTCCTCGAGCCGCGTCACTTCCAGGCTCCCCGGCACCAGCCACGCGCCGTCTCCCTCCCGCTTCGGTGTCTCCAGCTCGTCCGTCTCATGCTCATCGGCAATGGAGCCAACCAGCTCTTCCAGCAGGTCTTCAATCGTCACCAGGCCGGCCACGCCGCCATATTCGTCCACCACAATGCGCATGTGCTGCTTCTCGCGCTGCATCTCGCGCAGCAGCTCATTTACCTTCTTGGTTTCAGGAACAAACGCCGCCTCACGCTGAATACTGTCCACCGTCCGCGTCCGCGCCACGTCATCCGGGATCCGCAGCAGGTCATGCGCAAAGGCAATCCCCGTAATCTGGTCCAGCGATCCGTCATACACCGGCACGCGCGACACCGGATGCTTCTCAATCAGCTTCAGCAGCTCTTCCAGCGTCTCCCGGCCCGCAATCGCAATCATCTCCGGCCTGGGAGTCATCACCTCGCGCACCACCTTGTCGCCAAACTCCACCGCCGATCGCACCAGCTCGCGGTCACTCTCCTCCAGAATGCCCTCTTCCTCGCCCGCTTCAATCAGCGCCTCTACCGCCTCTGATGCGTCATCCTCTTCCTCCCGCTTCGGAGTTTCCACCAGCGCTGCAATCGAAGAGAGGAACCCCATAAAGAAGGTCACAGGCAGCACCATGTAAAACAGCAGCCGCAAAAACCACCGCACCCGCGCCACCCATAACCCGCGCGTGCGCACAAACAGCACATAGGGCAGCAGCCGGTTGAACAGCACAATCACCAGCACTACCCCAAAAATCGCCTGCGCAATCTCCGGAATCGTCACGCGGTCCGCTGCCGAGTTCCGCACAAACAGCAGCATTCCAAACAGCAGCGTCAGGCACGCCAGGGAAAGCTGCGAAAGCACCGCGGCGGAAATCGCCAGATGGTCGCGGCTCAGCCCGATCCGCGGCTCCACCAGCTCTTCCCAAGCATCCAGATTTTGCTGGAACTCCCGCGCCAGAAACTTGCCCATCTCCGAATAAATGCGGTCTACATACGAGGCCAGCGTCAGCACCACCAGCAAAAACGCAATCGCCACTGCGGCCGCAAACATCATCGCGCGCCGCCTTTGCTTTTCACCGCACTTCTCCCCACCTGACTTCTTTGGATCAGCCCCACCGGTAAGCCAAGCTCCGTCCGGAGTGCCTTTTCCTTGCGCGCCATCTGCCCCGTGTCAGCCTCATGGTCATATCCAGCCAGATGCAGCACTCCATGCAGCAGCAGGATTTTCAGCTCCGTTTGCAGGGAATGGCCATGCTCCTCCGCCTGCTTTCTCGCCGTGTCCAGTGAAATGGCCAGGTCGCCCGCTACCCTGGGGTCTGGATGCTCCGGGTCCACCGGAAAGGAAAGCACATCCGTCGCCTTGTTCTTCTTCCGGAACTCCCGGTTCAGCGTGCGAATACTCGCGTCCGTCGCCAGCAGCACGGAAACTTCCCCATGCAGCCCCGCAGCTTTCGTCGCCTTTCGCACAAAGCTGCGCAGCTCGCGCATCTTCAGCGCCTTGCGGTTTTCAGAAGTATCGGCATCAGGCTCTATCAGGATCATGAAGAATGAGGAGGGCCAAAGCAGCCCTCCCCAGAAAAATTATCGCAAATTACTGCGGCTTCAGTGATGTGCGCGTCTCCTCCGTGGCCGGAATGCCCAGCGGGAGCTCCTGCTGCGCCCGCCCAAAACTGTCATACGCGCGAATAATCCGTTGCACCAGATGGTGCCGCACCACGTCCCCATCCTCAAAGTGGATAAAGCGGATGCCATCCACCCCCTCCAGCACGCCCATTGCCTCAATCAATCCCGACTTGCGCGGATTCGGCAGATCAATCTGCGTCACATCGCCCGTAATCACTGCCTTTGAGTTGTTGCCCAGGCGCGTCAGAAACATCTTCATCTGCTCGCTGGTCGTGTTCTGCGCCTCATCCATAATGATGAACGAGTCATTCAGCGTGCGTCCGCGCATAAAGGCCAGAGGAGCTACTTCAATCACGTTGCGCTCCAGCATCTTGTCCACCCGCTCCGGCTCCAGCAGGTCATACAGCGCGTCATACAAAGGCCGAAGATAGGGGTCCACCTTCTCCTGCAAACTGCCCGGCAAAAATCCCAGCCGCTCGCCCGCTTCCACCGCCGGACGCACCAGCACTATCCGACTGACTTTCTTGGCCAGCAGTGCCGAGGCTGCCATCGCCACCGCCAGATACGTCTTGCCCGTACCTGCCGGGCCAATGCCAAACACCATGTCCGTCTGCTCAATCGCTTCCACATAGTGGCGCTGGTTCAGCGAGCGCGGCTGCACCATCCGCTTGATTCCCGCCGACCGCTGCCTGCCGCTTTCCACCAGCCCGCGCAGCGTCACCGAAGAATCAGCCACCACCAGGCGCAGCATTCCATTCAGCTCGCCATTGTGCAGGTTCACACCATTGCGGCGCAGGTGCTCATAGTCTTGAAAGATGCGCTCCACACGGGCAAGGCCCTCCTGCGGACCTTCCACCTGCACGGCGTCTGATTTCAGATCAATGCGCACGCTCAGGCCATCTTCCATCAATCTCAGATTTTCATCGCGGGTCCCGAAAAGGGGCTCAAGGTTAGGCGTGATTTCCAGGGATTTTTTCATCAAGCGGAGAGACAACCTCCTGTTGCCGGCCAGGCCGTCAACATGCAAGAAGTGAATTTTAGGGGTTTGGTAACGGGTATCAAACGGATTGGCACCACACCTTTTAGATGCGGCTGCCAGAGCGTCGGATTGGCGGAATGCACCAAAATTCGGCCCGTATTGCGCTCAGATTAGCCCCGGTCCATCCCCACGTCAATACCCGAAAAATAAATTTATTCGCAGATGTATCGAAATGGTTTTATGCCTGAAGATTTATCTCCCGGTTGCGGACCAATACTACTGTTGCGTCAGCCTGGCCTGACACGCAGCTTTGCCCTGTCTAAAAAGGACACAGTCGGGATGCAGTTTTCCGTCTCTCACACGCTTGTGCCTCATTCAATACTGCTTTTCCTCCTCGTTTTGCGTCAAAGTAAACACTATGAGGCCTTTATTGTTCATCTTCCGCTCTTTTTTCCTTTTCACCCTGATCATCACCGGGCTTTCCATCTCCGCCCGCGCACAAACCGACGCGGCAGTCAGCTTCTACGGCGCCTTCAGCGGAACAACCGAGGGCAACGGTACCGTCCAGAGCCCCTCGAACGCCGCCGGGTTCCTGCTGGAGCTGAGGCACATCTCCAATCCGCTCGTTGGTTACGAGCTGAACTACTCCTGGAACCGCGCCGACCAGAACTACAACAATCTGCAAAGCATTAAGGCCAACGCCCATGAGGTCGGCGCCGACTGGGTCGTCTCCTTCCCCGTCCTGATGCTCAAGCCCTTTGTTCTCGCCGGAGGCGGCCTCATCTTCTTCCGTCCGAACAGCGACCAGCCGGGCAGCCGCAGCGAAACCAAACCTGTCTTCGTCTATGGAGCGGGCGTGGACTGGACCGTCATCCCCCACTTAGGCCTGCGCTTCCAGTATCGCGGAAATCTCTACCACGCCCCAGACCTGACCCACGCCTTTTCATCTACCGGCGCCTTCACCCACACCGCTGAACCGATGCTGGGCGCATATCTCAGATTCTGACCTCTTGACAACCCTGTTATTCTGCCAACGAAAGGCATAGTCGCATCCCAACGGACTATGCCCTTCGTGTTTTGCAGCGTAAGTCTTTGGAAATAAACAATATCTATATAGAGATGAATTCGTAAGTCATTGAAAACAAACGGTTCTCGTACAAAAGTGGGGGAGGGGCTCCACGGCCCCGAACTGCCTTTAAAATCACTCTGGTAGAGCTTTGCCACGTTCTCGCATAACCCGCCGTGATCTCCTGCGCAATGCCGGTGCCTCCAGCATGCTGGCTTTGGGCGTACCAGCCATCGGGCAGAACCAGCCGCAGCCGCCTCCGGTAAAACCCGGCCAGCAGCCACAGACAGAAGCCGAAGCGGCCCAGCAGTATCAGCGAGGCGTGGGCGTCTTCATCAACCGCCCGCTCACTCAGGTTTCCAAACAGGCTGACGCCCTTCTGGACGACCTCGAAGGTCGGGGATGCGACTTCTTCTACAATGAGGCGCACCCCAAAACTGGCCTCGTGCGTGACCGCGCTCCGGCCGTAGGCCGCTCCCTCGGCAGGGTGGCCAGCATCGCCGCCACCGGATTCGGCCTCACCGCTCTCTGCATCGCCTCAAAGCGTAACTATCTGCCGAAGCTGCAATGCGAAGAGCGCGTCGAAAAAACGCTGGCCTTTCTGCTCGAAGAGTGCCCGCACGAGCACGGCTTTCTCTACCACTTTATTGACATGGAAAGCGGCCAGCGTATGTTTGGCAGCGAGCTTTCCTCCATTGACACCGCTCTGCTGCTCTGCGGCGTGCTCACCTGCCGGCAATATTTTGAGGGCAATCCGCGCATCGAAGCGCTGGCCACCACCTTCTACCGCCGCATTAACTGGCCATGGATGCTCAACGGCGGCACAACGCTTTCCATGGGCTGGCTGCCAGACCTCGGCTTCCTCAAGCACCGCTGGGACATCTACTCCGAGCTGATGACCATGTATCTGCTGGCCATCGGCTCGCCCACGCATCCCATTCCGGCAGAGACCTGGAATGCGCTCCAGCGCCCTCTGGTGCAGTTCGGCGGTATCAACTACATCAGCGGACTTGCTCCGCTCTTTATTCACCAGTACGCGCACGCCTGGTGTGACTATCGCAATCAGCGCGACCTGCACGCCAACTACTTCACCAACTCCATTGCCGCCACCCGCGTCCACCAGCTCTGGTGCATGATCATCGGGAGCAAGTTCTCCTGGATTGATCAGGACCTCTGGGGCATCACCGCTTCTGACTCCCGCGAAGGATACCGCGTATGGGGCGGCCCCCCAGCCATCGGCCCTCTGGACGGAACCATCGTCCCGTGCGCCTGCGCCGGGTCTCTGCCCTTTCTTCCCGCTGAGTGCTCGCACGTTCTGCTGCATATGCGCGAGAAATACGGTGACAGGGTCTGGACGCGCTACGGCTTCGTGGACGCCTTCAACCCCAAAGCCAACTGGTATGCGCCGGACATTCTGGGCATTGACCAGGGCATCAGCGTACTGATGGCCGAGAACCTCCGCACCGGCTTCGTCTGGGAGCAGTTTATGAAGAACCGCGAACTCGCCCACGCCATGCGCGAAGTGCAGTTCCATCCCGACCCGGACGTAAATTCGCAGGTACTGTAAAAAGCACAGATAAGCACAGATAGGCTATACCCTGTATCCTGTAGCCATTCTTCATGCTGGGCCTTTATCAGAGACTAATCCTCGGATTCCTGCTCCTGATTGCGTTGGTTGGCGGACTGGGCATGCTCGTGCGCCACTCCTTCGTGCATCTCTCTGCGCTCGACGAGCAGCAGCAGGCCGAGGATTCCGCCGTAAGCGCGCTCTCGCAGATTCAGGCCTCGCTGGCTCGCGAACAGGTGCTCACCGGTACCCTGGCGTCACACCCGGAACGCCCCATCTACAACCAGCTTCTGGCACAGGCTGAAGTGACCGAGCAGCGCTTTGTCGCGGCCGCGCATACACAGGCGCCACCTTTAAGTGCGCTGGCGCAAAGACACAAGCAGGTCGTGGAGCGGCTCCGCGATGACCTGAACCATCAGGATGCGTGGCGCGACCTGGCAGGCAATGTCTTTCGCCCTCAACTGGACAACATTGATGAGGGGCTTTCCGACAATCTGCGCAATCTGTTTTTGCAGCGCGCTTCTCTCATGGCTGATCTCGACCATGAACGCTCCATGCTGCGCGCGCGCCTGATCGCGATTTCCGGATTCAGCCTCTTCGTGGCCCTCGCCATTTCTTCCATTACGGCATTTCTGGTCATCCGGCCCATCCGTGCCACCACCAGAACAGCGCAGCAGATCGGCCATGGAGACCTGCACCGGCGCATTGAATGGACCATGAACGACGACCTCGGCGCGCTCGGCACGGAGATCAATCGCATGGCCATCCGCCTGCGCGACCTGCGCGAGACCGAATCCGGCCGCCGCCAGATGGAGCAGCAGTTGAGTGACGCCATCATCAACTCCATCTTTGAACCTGTCATTGTCACCGATGCCAAAGGGCACGTGCTTAAGCTCAATCAGGCAGCAACCGAGCTGCTCGGCAAGTCCGACCGCATGGCCCTGGCCAACACGCCGGGCGGGGACAAGATCCTGAACGCCGTGCGCAATGCCGTTTCCATGCAGCGCGCGACCACCGGAGAAGGCGAGGCTGCGCTGCTGCCCATACGCATCGGCAGCGCCGAGCGAAGCTACCGCCTGCGGACCGCGCCCATGCGTGATGCCGATGGAAAGCTGCTCGGTGCCGTCACCGTGCTTGAAGATGTGACGGAGATGCGCGACATTGACCGCTTCAAGACGCGCTTCCTTTCCGTCGCCTCGCAGAAGTTGCGTGATCCCTTGCAGCGCCTGCGCCTTGCCCTCTATGCGCTCACGCGCGGACATGCCGGAGAGCTGCGTCCCCTGCAATTTGAAATTCTGGAAGACGCCAATCAGGAAGCCGAACGGCTCGATGACCTCATGGCCGACCTGATTGAAGTGGCTGAACTCGACACAGGCCGCCGTGAGATGAAGATCGAGCGCCTGCGCCCGATTGATGTGCTGGAAGACGCCTATCATCGCTTTCGGGAAAAGGCGCGCGAGAAAAACATTGAAATTGAGGTTCAGGCATTTGCCGACCTTTCCTTTGTGAATGCCGACCGCCGCGCCCTGCGCAGCATCATGGACAACCTGCTCTCAAACGCTCTGCGTTACACGCCGGAAGGCGGCGAAATCTGTCTCAAGGCGTCCGAATTAAAGGACCGCATCCAGTTCGTTGTACAGGACAGCGGACGCGGCATTGAGGCCGAGCGTCTGCCCAACATCTTTGGCCGCTTCGCCAGTAGAGGCTCTTCTGACGGCACCGGCCTCGGCCTTGCGCTCGTGCGCCGTCTGGTAGAAACGCTGGGCGGTCAGGTGTCCGTAGAAAGCCGCCTCGGTCAGGGCACCACCTTCAGCTTTACCCTGCCCATTGCGTCTCCCACTGCGCCCCGGCATGAAGTGGAGGTAGGCTGAGATGAGCAGCGGAAAACTACGCGTATATCTTGGAGCCGCTCCCGGAGTCGGCAAGACCTACCGCATGCTGGAAGACGCGAACCTGCTGAAGCAGCAAGGCGTGGATGTGGTCATCGGTCTGATTGAGACGCATGGGCGCAAAGACACGGCAGCGCTCATCGGCGATCTGGAAATCATTCCGCTCAAAGAAGTCATCTATCGCTCCGTCACCCTCAGGGAAATGGACCCGGACGCGATTCTCGCGCGTCATCCGCACACGTGCATTGTGGATGAGCTGGCGCATACGAATGTGCCTGGCTCGCGCAACCGCAAGCGCTATGAAGATGTGCTGGAGCTGCTCGATGCCGGCATCAACGTAATGACGTCCATCAACGTTCAGCACATGGAAACGCTGAATGATGCGGTCTCGCGCTCGGCCAACACCCAGGTCCGCGAGACCGTTCCGGACAGCTTCCTCAAGCGCGCCAATGAGGTGGTCAACGTAGACGTCACGATTGAAGAGTTGCGTGGACGCCTGCGCGAAGGAAAGATCTACGCGCCGGAAAAAGTAGAACAGGCGCTCGCCAACTTCTTCCGCAAGGGCAATCTGAACATGCTGCGCGAGCTGGCGCTGCGTACCACCGCGGAACAGGTGAGTACCGCAGCCTCCGAATACCGTCGCACGCAGGGGCTCGAACAGGCGCCCATTCCCGAAAAGGTGATGGTCTGCATCTCGGCGCGCCCCGGAACAGAAAGGATCATCCGTACCGGCGCGCGCATCGCCGGACGCCTGGCCACAAACTGGTATGCCGTCCATGTGAACAAGCAACGAGACCACGCGCACACAGACCCCGAGGCGCGCCATCGCCTCGAAGAATACCAGCGCATGGCCCGCGACCTGGGAGCAAAGGTGGTCGTGCTGGACGATACCAATGTGGCCGACGCGCTGATTAACTTCACCAAAAAGGAAAACATCTCACACGTCATCTTCGGCCAGTCGGCGCGCTCGCGATTTGATGTTCTTCTGCGCGGCTCCGTCATCAATCGCTTTCTTACTGAAGTGCGCGACGCCACCGTGCAGGTGGTTCCTATGAACCGCGAAAAAAAGTAGGTACCTCTCTTTCAGAAAATTTTCTCTTCCTCATGCCGCGAGGAAGCATCCTGCCTCTACAATAGGTTGGTTTGAAAGGAACCAGAATGATGCTTCGGACGATGGGAATTTTTCTTTGTGTGTGCAGCTTCCTGGAGTTGGGCAAAGCACAGGTTGCCAGGCCCTCTATTACCCTCGACGAATTTATGAACACGACGGAAATTCACTCGGCAAAGATTTCGCCGGACGGAAGCTCCGTCGTCGTGTGGACCGGTGCTCCCGACTGGCAACATAACCGCTTCCGCGATGATCTCTGGCTGTGGCAGGAAAAGACAGGCGCCTTGACGCCGCTGACGCAGTCCGGAAATGACTCCCAGCCCGCATGGTCGCCTGACGGGCGCTATGTGGCATTCCTCTCTTCGCGCCCGCTGGCCGAAGATGATTCCGAGGACAAGAGCAGCAAAGAAGGCCCCGAGCGCGTCTGGATCATCGCCGCCTCGGGCGGAGAAGCGTTTCCCCTCTACACAGAAAAGCTGGAAGCCCACGCCTTTGCCTGGTCGTCTGACGGAACGAAAATTCTGTTCTCCGTCCAGCAGCCTCTGACCAAAGCACAGGAGGACGCGCAAAAGCAGGAGTGGAAAGACGTAGTGCGCTGGCGCGAGCAGGACCGCGGCGATCTTCTGCTCGCCATTCCATTGCAGGCCGCCATCGAAGAGAACCGGAAAACACCAGCACCGCAGAAGAAGAAGCAGGACGAGGAGCATCCACTCCCGGCAGCCGCGCAGACACTGGCAAAGAACGATCGCTCAGTTACCGAAATTGCTGCTTCCGCAGGCGAAGTAGCCTTTGAGACCGGGACCGTCTCGCGCCGCATGGAAGGCCCCGAGGCCTATGAAATCTATCTGGTCAGCCCCAATGGTGGAGAGGCGCGCCAATTGACGCACAATCAGGCCGTGGAAAGCGGTTTGCAGTGGAGTCCCGATGGAAAGCGCCTCTACTTCAATGTGCGTGCCGCAGCCGGCTCACTCGAAGGCAAGTATCAGGACGTGCAGGGCCGCTTGTATGCCGTAGATCCGGCAAGCGGAAAGGTAGACAGACTCGGCGACGACTTCACCGGCTCGCTCGAAGACTATGCAGTCACAGACAATGGGACCATCATTGCCGCCGGACTCACCGGTACACAGCAGCAACTCTACAAAATTGCCGGAAGCCATGCGGAGCCGCTCAAGGGAACAGCAGGCACATATTCGGGAATCCAGGCTGCGTTGCATTCGCACAAAATCATTGTCCTGCATTCCACCATTACCGACCCGACCCAGGTCTTTCTCGCCGATGACCCCGGTGCGCTGCCGCAGGCTAAAGCAATCACGCAGTTCAATCCTATCTTCCATGAGCGCGCGCAGCCGGAGTGGGACGCCTATCGCTGGAAGGCTGACGATGGCACCCAGGTCGAAGGTGTCCTGATTTATCCGCTGGGTAAAAAGGGCGCAAAACATCTGCGCATGCTCACCCTCATTCACGGAGGTCCGGCCGATGCAGACGGCAATCGCTTTGGCGCCGACTGGTACGACTGGGCCACTCTCGCAGCAGCCAATGGATGGCTGGTCTTCCGCCCGAATTACCGCGGCTCCAGCGGATATGGCGACAAGTTCATGCTTGATATCGCACCGCATCTGGTCTCGCGTCCCGGTAAGGACATTCTCGAAGGCGTAGACGCGCTGGTAAAAGATGGCATCGCCGATCCGGACCGCCTCGCCATTGGCGGATACAGCTATGGCGGATACATGACGAACTGGCTCATTACGCAGACCACGCGCTTCAAGGCCGCCGTTACCGGCGCCGGCGCAGTGGAACACGCCGCCAACTGGGGCAATGACGACGAGACATTCGATGATGCGTGGTACCTCGGCGGAAAACCCTGGGACGATCCCGAGCTCTATCAGTCAGAAGCAGCGCTCTTCCAGTTCAACAAAGTAAAAACGCCGGTCCACCTGGTGGGAGGAGATGCGGATATTCGCGTAAGTTATCTTGAAGACGTGCTCATGGAGCGCGCCCTCAGCCAGCTAGGCATTCCCCACCAGTTTCTTGTCTTCCCCGGCGAAGGTCATCCCCTGGATAAAAATCCATGGCACGGCTACATCAAAGTGCGCGAAGAACTCAAGTGGATGGAAAAATATGTAGGCCAATGAACATCAAGCATCACCACTCCTGATACCTATGGCACACCTCCGCAGATGGATTTTAGCAATGTGCCGCGCAATCCTTCTGCGACCCGCACTACGCCGATGTGGATGTGTGCCATTTTGAGACAGCGGCAGCATGTCTCGAATAATACAGGTCCGCAACGTCCCCGATGCCATACACCGCAGGCTTTAAATTACCCGCGACAAAAGAATTGCCTCGTCACCTGTTCATTCAGCTATCAGGGAGGTCTTCTGAGGGATTGGCCTCGTTAGGCGTGGTGTGTTCGCCCTGCCCCCGAGCACTCTGCTGGCTTCCTGCGTCTTATTCATTTAGCATTTCTCTCGACAATGGAAGTATCTCGACCCATGCACAAACTCATCTTCGCCCTGCTGAATCACAAGCCTCCTTCGCGCCGCAGGCGACAGGCCGGCTTCACCCTGATGGAGCTCCTGATCGTCATCTCCATCATGCTGATCCTCATGCTCATCGCCATCCCCAACATGCTCAACCTCCGCAGCCAGGCCAATGAGACCTCGGCCATCCAGTCCCTGCGCGCCATCTATCAGGCACAAATCCAGTACCAGACCAACTATCCGGCCAATGGATTCGCCTGCTCGTTGCAGGCCCTCGGCGGCGATACCAGCGCCGGACCGCCAAGCGCCCAGAGCGCCCAGCTCCTCCAGCACGATCTCTCGACCGGGTCGAAGGCCGGCTACACCTTCAACATCACCAACTGCCAGAAGACCACAGTCAACAATCAGGACATGTACACCAGCTACGAAGCCACCGCCGTCCCCCAGGCCGTCGGCAAAACCGGACACCGTGGCTTCTGTATTGACATGACCGGAGAAATCAAGGCCGACCCGGCAGGCGGCACCAACTGCACCGTTCCCATTCAGTAACAAATCATGGGCCGATGATTTACATCCACTCCGGTAAAATAAAAATAGGAGATTCAGAAGCCCGCCTGGAAATTGGCGGGTTTTCTCTTTAATAGCAAGACTTTACCTGAAAGTGCCTTATTATCTATACTTTGCATGGCATGATTTTGTAAGTTTCCTGTTTTCAATAGTTTGCACGGAGTTCGAAAGAGGGGATGAGTCCAATTACGCTTTCGCTTGCAGGCAAGGTGGCGCTGATCACGGGTGGTTCGCGCGGAATCGGCGCGGAATGTGTGCGCCTGTTTCATGGCGCCGGAGCGGAGGTGGCCTTCAACTATCGCTCGGCAAAGGTGGAGGCGGAATCGCTGAAGGCATCGTGCGGCAGCAGGGTGGCTGCCTTTGAGCAGGAGTTGTCTTCGCCCGAGGACGGGCACGCGCTGATAGAGAAAACGGTGGCCGCATTCGGGAAACTGGACTGCATGGTGGTGAACCACGGAATTTGGCCATTGGAGGATGTTTCGATTGCTCAGATGAGCGGCGCACAGTGGCGCAGGACGCTGGCTGTGAATCTGGACAGCGTCTTCGGGCTGGTGCAGGCGGCCGTTGCGCAGATGAAGCAGCAGGGGGCGGGTGGGCATATTGTGCTGGTCAGCTCGACGGCAGGTCAGCGCGGCGAGGCGTTTCACGCTGATTATGCTGTGACCAAGGGCGCAATCATCAGCCTTACGAAGAGCCTTTCCAGTGAGCTGGCGCACGAAGGTATATATGTGAACTGTGTGGCTCCGGGATGGGTGGCGACGGACATGTCTGTCTCGGCACTGAATGACCCCGCGACGCGGGAGAAGATTCTCGCGACGATTCCCTTGGGAAGAGTGGCAAGTCCGCGGGAGATTGCGGGGCCAATCCTGTTCCTGTGTACGCCCTTTGCAGGCTTTATGAGCGGTGAGATCGTCAATGTAAATGGCGGTGCAGTTCTGGTGGGGTGAGAGTGATTCTACGCTTCAGTTGGAAAGAAAAAAGCAGGCCCTGCGTCGCTGCGCTCCTCAAAGTGACAGCACTAAGTATGGCAATGTTCTGGGGGGCAGGCCATGCATTCGCCCAGGATGCGGGTGCAAAAAAGGCGCATGATCTTCTCAATGCCATGATTCAGGCGATGGGCGGGGAGCGCTGGCTCAGTCTGCAAAACACTTACATTGAAGGGCGGACATCCGGGTTTTATCAGGGAAAGCCGACAGGGATGATTGGTGATTTCTACTGGTGGCATGTGTTTCCCAGCCAGGACCGCGTGGATTTAAGCAAGAAGCATGATGTGATCGAGATTTTTGATGGACAGCAGGGCTGGGAGATCACATACCGGGGTAAGAGCCCGATGCCGAAGGACCAGGTGGATGATTTCATCCGGCGGCGTGCCCATTCGATTGAGACGATTGTGAAGGTCTGGATGAAAGACCCCGGAACCATGTATTTGTACGAGGGCCAGACGCTTGCGGAGCGGCATCTTGCGGACCAGGTGACGCTGATTTCATCCGCGAATGATTCGGTGACCATCCAGATGGATGCGGACACGCACCTTCCGCTGCGGCGCACGTTCCAATGGCGTGACCCGGTCTACAAAGACAAGAATGAAGAAGTGGAAGAATACGACGATTACCACACCATAGACGGTATTCCTACCCCGTTTACCATTACGCGCTTCCATAACGGAGATGAGACGAACCAGCGCTACGTGTACAAGGCCGCGTATAACGTACCGCTTCCGCCCGATGGCTTCAACGTGGATGGGCTGGCGAGCAAGATCAGGAAGTAGGTGTGGTACCTTCGAGCGGCAGAAAATACTGCGTGCCTTTTACCGGCTCAGAGAGCCGTTTGAGCAGCAGTTGCAGATCGCGATTGTTGTTCACGAAATCAATGTCTGACGTATTGATAATGAGCAGATCGCTGGCCGTGTAGTGGAAGAAAAAGTGCTCATATGCGGCGGCGAGCTGCTCAATGTATCCATCGCTGATGGCGCGTTCTTCGGGAATTCCTTTGCGCCTGAGTCTGGTCTTGAGTACCTCGGGCGTGGCCTGGAGGTAGATCACCAGATCTGGAGCAGGAATGTCCTCCCGTAGTTGCTGATAGTAGCGGTTGTAGAGAGCAAGTTCAGAGTCGCTGAGATTGACGTAAGCAAATATCTTGTCTTTTTCAAAAATGTAATCAGAAATGACCGGCCCATCTGATGATTTCGCATGACTCAGTTGCTCATGCCTTTCTTTCAGGAACCACATTTGCGCGGCAAAGGCCATGCCCGGCTCTCCATGATAGAAGCGGTCGAGAAAGGGATTATTTTCCGGCTCCACGATGTGGCGCGCATGAAGACGGTCAGCGAGTAACTGCGCCAGCGAGGATTTGCCTACGCGGATGGGGCCTTCTACCGCAATGAAACGGGGCTGCTCGAAGAGGTTGGCCATATAGACGAATAAAAAGCGAAGATATCATGTTTTGGGTATCTACGTCATCATTCTAAAAAATGAAGCGTTCCCAGGCAGAAAGCCTGGATTTTTTCCCGCTCCCGTCATCACTCGGAAGGCAGGTGTGTCTATCTTAAATTTCAGCCATCCCCGGCCGTCTACACTGGAAGCAGTCATGCTTGCCACGATTGCTACTGCCGGTGCCGTTTCTCTGGCTGCCGGAGGTTATGCCTATGCGGCCATGTGGCCGACCTCGCAGATTTTTGGCCGCGCCATTATCGGCGGTCCGGATGCAGCCGAGTTCGCGCTGACCTACGACGATGGACCCAACGATCCGCACACCCGGCACCTGCTGGATGTTCTGGCGAAGTACGAGGTGCGAGCCACGTTCTTTCTGATTGGCCGTTTTGTGCGCCAGCGTCCGGAGATTGTGCGCGCGATCCGCGAGGCCGGGCATCTTGTCGCCAACCATACGATGACGCATCCTGTGCTGCTATTCCAATCGCCGAAACGAGTGCTGGAGGAACTGAGGAGCTGTAATGCTGCCATTGAAGACGCGCTGGATGAGCGGGTGCAGTACTTTCGTCCGCCGCATGGTGCGCGGCGCCCTGACGTTCTGCGTGCGGCGCGGGAGCTTGGCCTGACGCCAGTGCTGTGGAATGTGATGGGGTACGACTGGAAGGCAACGACGGCGGATGCGGTGCTGGCCAATCTTAGGAAGGGAATCGCCCGCAACCGGCGACGCGGAGCCGGTTCGAATCTGCTGCTGCATGATGGTGGCCAGGCAGGCATAGGGCAGGACCGGGGTCATACGGTGGCAGCTACGGCAACCCTGGTGAGACAGGCACTGGCTGAGGGAGTCCGCTTTGTGACTGTGGATGCCTGGGGATGATTGTGGAGGACTTTTGCGGCCATATTTCACCGCCGGCTCTTAGATATAGGAATAATTGGGTTTCTTTAACAAGTCTGCATCAACCCGGCGTGCGAAAGCCGCGCACGCCGGGCATGATGGGTTAGTGGATGTCGAACTGTTCGGGGTGGATGGTGGGGTCGCTTTTGACGATGATGGTTTTGCCTGTCATCTCTTCCATCTCAGTCAGCCAGCGCGCGTTGTTGGCCTTGAGTGACTTCACCACTTCCGGATGTACACGCAGCAGGACATCGTTGCGCTCCAGGTGCTTCTGCATCTTGCGCATTTCGATGTAGATCTCATTGCAGACCGTGACCGGGCTTTTCACCATTCCGGTGCCTGAGCAGATGTAGCAGGGTACGCTCAGAGTGCGCTCGAGCGACTGCTTCACACGCTTGCGAGTGATGGCGACTAGGCCGAAGTCATTAAACTGAAGGACCTTTGATGGAGCGCGGTCGTTCTTCAGCTCCTCTTCGAGGGCCTGCATCACCTTCTGGCGGTTCCTGCGCTCGTCCATGTCAATAAAGTCAATGACGATGATTCCGCCCAGGTCGCGCAGGCGAATCTGGCGAACGATCTCAGGGATGGCGTCGAGGTTGGTCTTCAGGATCGTGTCTTCCAGACGGGCCGTCTTGCCGACATACTTGCCGGTGTTGATATCAATGGCGACCAGGGCCTCAGTCTGGTTGATGACAATGGAGCCTCCGGACTTGAGCCAAACCTTCGATTTGAGCGCCTTGGAGATTTCGTCCTGTATGCCGAACTGCTCAAAGAGTGGCATCTCCTTTGTATAAAGCTTGACGCGACGGACCAGCGCGGGCTGGAAGCGATTGAGGAAGCGGACAACGCGCTCGTATTCAGTCTCGCTGTCTACCCAGATGGTCGAGAAGCTTTCGCTGACCTGGTCGCGCAACACGCGCTCCACCAGGTTGAGATCGTGATAGATGAGCGCAGGCGCCTTAGCATCGTCTGAGCGTTGCTTGATGTCGTTCCAGAGATTGATGAGAAAGCGGAGGTCAGCGCGCAGTTCATCTTCGCTGGCGCCTTCGGCCGCAGTGCGGACGATGAAGCCGCCCGATGCCGTGCCCTTTTCGCTGATGAGGATGCGCTTGAGGCGGTAACGCTCGTCGTCGGAGGCAATTTTGCGCGAGACCCCAACGTGATTGACCGTGGGCATAAAGACCAGGAAGCGTCCGGGTAGCGCGATGTGGCTGGTAATGCGGGCGCCTTTTTTTGCGATAGGTTCCTTGGCAATCTGAACAAGGATTTCCTGCCCCGGCTTCAGCAGCTCGGTGATGGCTGGAATGTCCGCGACCTGCGCGGTGGCGCGACGCATTCCACCGCCGGTGTGGCGACGACGGCCATGGCGTCCGCGGGTGCGGCGGCGCTCGCGCTGCGGGTGCGCCTGCTCCTGCGGCTGCTCTTCTGTTTCCTCTTCCGCGCCTTCCTCCACGTCTTCTTCAGTTGCTTCGACGGGCCATTCTTCTTCTTCTTCTTCTTCGGTCTCCTGCGCCAGAGCGCCTTCAGGGCCAAAATTCACGCGCTGGTTGATGTGCAGGTCGCGGACCATGGCGCCGAGATCTGCGCCATTTTCTTCATGGTCGAGCGTCTGCTCTTCGAGGTCCTCGAAGTCCTGCTCATCGGCATGCGCCTGGAGGGGCTCGAAGTCGTACTCTTCTTCATCAATCACTTCTTCTTCGAGAAGGCCTGCACCGGGAGCGAAGGGATGAGCATGGTGCTCCTCTTCTTCTGCCGCGGTTTCCGCAGGTGCAGATGGCTGCTCCTCTTCCTGATACTCGACCTCATACTCGGGCTGAGCGGCAGCAGTTTCCTGAACGTCGTGCTGCTCTGGCTCCGTTTCCTCCAATGGCGTGGAGATGCGGAACTCGCTGGGAGGGGCAACATCTATGCGGTGAGAAGCCTCTGCCTCCTCCGGCTCGTACTCGTGGGTCTCTTCCACGTGCTCGACTACTTCTGAAAGCTCATCTGTCGCGCCAGAAGCAGGCGGAAAGGATGCGACACCGGCTTCTTTCGGTTGATGTTCGTGAGCTTCTTCGATGTGCCCGGTTGTCTCTTGCTGGTCGGGAGCAGGGACGGCTTCTGCCAGAGCTTCCGCAGCAGCTGGAGGTGCCGAGACGATCTCGTGGGTCTTGTTTGCTGGATCTTCTGCAGGTTCCGGAGCGGATGTTTCCACCCTTTCAGGAGTGGCGGCTTCAGGAAAGGCCTCGACGGCTTCCTCATGGTGGATTTCGGGGACCTCCGGCACGACGGCTGCTGTGGCCTCTCCGGCAGGTTGAGAGGAGCGCCATGCGCGCGATTCGCCGGGAAGCAGGTCGCCTCCGCTCCACTCAATAGGGCCTTCAATCAAAGTGGAAGGCTTGGAGGTGGTGTACACACGGCGAGGTGCGGCTGGCTTTTCCGGCGCTGACGATGCGGCTGGCCCTCCGCCGTACTTGGAGAGTGACTCGCCGGGCAGAAGCACCGGGATGTGTGTCGCGGGAATTCCGCCGGGAGCGCCATGCTCGGGCGTTGGGGTTGGTTCGGCGGCGATGCTTTCTTCTACAGCCTCGGGAGACTCCCACGATTCCGTCGACGAAGGCTGCGGCATTCTCTGCTGGCCGTTGCCTCCGGAGGCATGCTGCGGACGGCCATCACGTCCGCGACGCCCGCGGCGGCCTTTCCAGCGGCGCGTCCCTTCAGGGGCCTGTTCGGCTTCATGGGATTCATACTGCGGCTGGTCTGCTTCTTGGACATGAGGTGTGCGGTCCTTCTCCTCCCGCGGCTGGGGCATACTGAGGCGCTCAAAGTCGGCGGAGTCTTCCTGTTCTTCGAGGAAATCGGTGACGTAGAGAAAGGCGTCGCGCTCCAGACCAAGGTCTACAAAGGCGGACTGCATACCGGGCAGGACGCGAGTCACGCGGCCTTTGTAATGGACCCGGCGAGGGTATATTCATTTTCCCGCTCGTAATAAATCTCAGCGAGCTGGTCGTTTTCTAAAATCGCAAGCCGTGTTTCATGCGGCGTGCTGGAAATGCATATTTCTTTTGACATGCTGCCTCTTTACAGCCGAGGCAGATCACACCGGAAAACCGGACGAGACCAGAGATGACGATGAGATTGCCGTGTTCCACCAGAGTTCAGGGGACCGACGTGGTCCGTGAAGATTTTGGTTGAGTTCGGGAAGGCGATCTGGGCGCAGAGATTTTGTGACCACTTCAGCCAATGTGTCTGGCGGGGCCGTTACCCGTCTCAGCGCGCTCATTCCTTGGTCCTGACCGGCAGGGCGATCCGCCTCAGGCCGGCTAAATAATTAAATTCCTTAAACTTCCTTCTGACTTTCGCGAGCAGGCGAAAGCCGCAAAAACTTCTGCGCCTTTTCAGTTCACGAAGCGGCTCATGCGGACATTCATCACCATGCCGAGAGCGAGAAACGTGAACAACACCGATGATCCCCCATAACTCATTAATGGTAAAGGGATTCCGGTGACTGGCATCAGCCCGATCACCATGCCGATGTTGACCGTAATCTGAAAAATCAGGACGGCCACCACGCCCATCACAATGAGCGTTCCCGGCAGGTCGGCGGCTGTTTGAGCGTTTTGGATCAAACGCATCAATATTAAAAAGTATAGCAGCAGGACGATGATCGCGCCGATAAAACCGTGTTCCTCGCAGTAGGCGGCGAAAATGAAGTCGGTATAGGGGATCGGGAGGAAATCGCCCTGGGTCTGAGTGCCCTTGGTAGCGCCCCGGCCAAAGACGCCGCCATCGCCTACGGCAATTTTGGATTGGAGAATCTGGTAGCCGGAGCCGCGCGGGTCCGCGTCGGGATTTATGAAGCTGGTGAGGCGCGCCTTCTGGTAAGGCTTGAGCACCTTGCCGCTTTTCCAGACCACACCGGCGGCCAGCAGACAGACGAGTAGGATAATGCCCGCCTTCTTCCAGTCAATACCGCCCAGGAAGAGACCGACCATGAGTACCGGGGAGTACGTGAGCGCGGTACCGAGGTCAGGCTGTTTGAGGACCAGCAGCATAGGGACAGCAACCATGCCGATGGCCTTGAAGATGTCGAGCCATGTGAGCTGCCTTCCGGCGAGATTTGCAAAATAGCGCGCGGCGGCCACAATGAGCACCAGCTTGACCCACTCGGAGGGCTGGAAATGCACTCCCCCAGGAAGTTTGATCCAGCGGCGCGCGCCCAGAACTTTTGTTCCCACGGCGAGGACGGCTACAAGAGAGACGATACAGAAGCCATAGATCCAGTGGATCCAGTCAAGCAGGCGGTGGTAATCAATGACGGAAAGGGTAAACATGGCCGCGAGGCCGCCCAGCAGCCAGAGAATCTGCATTTTGTGAAAACCGACGAACTTGGTGTGGAGCGTGGCGCTGTAAATTTCCAGAATGCTAATGATAGAAAGGGCCATGACGAACCCAAGCAGGGTCCAGTCAAAATCGCGGAACGAAAGAAAACGGCGCATTGGCTGGTTCCATTATCGCTCAGAGCGAGCAAAACGCCCGCAGAGGAAGCCCTTTCGTTGTGCGCCGGAGCTCACAGTGCCGTGCCGATCATGAGGGCTGGCGCTGTTTTTATCTGCTTTCGGTGACAGGGGCCTCTTTGATCTTCACCCCGGAGAGGGTCTCCCACCCGCGGCGGGTGAGGTCCCACTTGATGAGGTATCCGGCGATGGCGGCAAGAGCCAGCAGAATGGTGCCTTCGATCCAGTTGCCGAAAACGTATTTGCCCAGGCCGAAGAGGGTCCCATAGACCAGGATGCAGCCCATGACGGTGTCGAAGGCGTTGGGACCGAAGTCGCGCACCTGCGGCAGATCGGGGGCCAATGCGGCGATGTGCTTCCATCCATAAGCTGCGGGTAGGACGCGGCGATAGAAGGCGAGCAGCGTCTCTTCTTTTTCCGGACGGGTGAGAAAGGTTGCAGCAATCCAGGCGATGGTAGTGATGCCGGCGGTGATCAAAGTAGATTTGGCAAAGACGACGGCATCGTTTCCGGCGAAGTGTACGTGCTCAAGGGCAATAGCGACGATAGCGGCGACCAACATGGCAGAGATCTCGCTCCAGGCATTGACGCGCCACCAGAACCAGCGCAGGATATAGACCGCTCCTGTTCCGGCGCCGAGGTTCAGGACGAGTTCCCATCCGGCGCTGATGGACGTGAGCTTACTGGCGACATATCCGCTGGCGAGAACCAGAATGACGGTGATGATTTTGCTGATAAAGACGTAATGGCGCTCACTGCCTTGCCGCACCCAGAAGCGGCGGTAAAAATCATTCACCAGATAAGAAGTGCCCCAGTTGAGCTGCGTTCCGATAGTGGACATATAGGCTGCGAGAAAAGCGGCGACCATGAGTCCGCGCAGCGCGGGAGGCAGATAGTCGCGCAGCACCATGACGTAGCCTTGTTGCGGGTTTGCGGCAAAAGCAGCGCTCGGATGCAGCCCTCCATGCGGAGAATAGACCGCTAACGCCACCAGTCCGGTCACAATCCACGGCCACGGACGCAAGGCGTAATGCGCAATGTTGAACCAGAGCGTTGCGCCGAGCGAGTGCTGCTCGTTTTTAGCACTGAACATACGCTGGGCCACGTATCCGCCGCCACCCGGCTCGGCGCCTGGGTACCAGGAAGCCCACCACTGCACGCCGATGTACATCATGAAGGTGAGCAGGGGGAGGGTCCAGATATGGTTGGTGACCAGGCCTGTATGGAAATCGGGCAGGAACGACAGGACGTTTGAAGTAGGCTGGCCTGCGACGCGGGTGGCTGCGTCTACGATCGAGAGCTGGGCTTTCAGCGCGTGCATGCCGCCCAGGTCTACGACGGCGATCCAGGCGAGGACGACTATCATCGCCATCTTGAGCGCGAACTGAAAGAGGTCGGTGACGAGCACGCCCCAGAGGCCGCCAAGGAAGGTGTAAAGCCCGGTGAAAGGAACGAGTATGAAAATGCAGATGGCCAGTGCAGTGTGGCGCGGGTCGCCAAGAGTATAGTGCGCAAGCGCGTGCCCGCCAATGGAGAGCGTCAGAACTCTGTCCTGCGCGATGACCGGACCGAGCACGACGGCAATGATGTCCACCATGGCGCGGGTGACCCATCCGAGGATGAAGCAGTTCATGAAGAGGCCGAGGTAGATGGCTTTGAAGCCGCGGAGGAAGGCCGCCGGCTTGCCCCCATAACGGATTTCGACCAGCTCCACGTCCGTAAGGATTTCGGCGCGCCGCCAGTACCGGGCGAAGAAGAAGACGGTGGTCATACCGCTGAGGCAGAGGCTCCACCATATCCAGTTGCCTGAGATGCCTTGCGTGGCCACTAGTCCGCAGACAAGGAGGGGCGTGTCGGCGGCAAAGGTGGTGGCAACCATGGAGGTCCCGGCGAGCCACCAGGAGACATCGCGCCCCGAAACGAAAAAGTCTTCTGTGGAACCGCTGGCTTTGTTGCGGTAGTAGAGGCCAATCAGCAGATTGAAAAGCAGATATCCGGCAATGACAAGCCAGTCGGTAAGGGTAAGCGGCATCGGGTTCTTCCTGTTGCTGAATCTCTGGTGTGTGTGAAGGCAGTATATACAGGTTTACAGCTTAAAGGGAACTGCCTTCTGAAGGGTATTTAGCGATAGCTTATGCTACTGCTGGTCTGTATGGGAGTACCATAAGCGACTTGTTCCCCGGAACATGTGGGCGTATATTCTGAAGATGTTCGGGTAGCATCCCCAAAGTGGGAGCTGCACTGGAGACCATACATGAGTGTAAGCAACTTCTGTAGTCCTGCTTCGGCGGTTCGCGCCAAAGTTACATTCCAGACACTACAAGAGAAAAAGCAGGCCGGCAGGCCTATTTCCGCGCTGACTGCGTATGACTACGCCACAGCACGTCTGGTGGACGAGGCCGGTGTGGACCTGATTCTTGTGGGAGATTCGCTGGCCCAGGTCGTCCTGGGATACGAGACGACTCTCCCGGTGACAGTAGAAGAGATGCTGCATCATGTTCGCGCTGTTCGGCGAGCGGTAAAACATGCCATTGTGGCGGCGGACATGCCGTATGGTTCCTACCACGTAAGCGTGCAGGAAGGCGTGACCAACGCTGCCCGCTTTATGAAGGAAGCCGGGGCCGAGGCGGTAAAGATTGAAGGCGGAGCCAACCGGGCCGAACTGGTGGAGCGCCTTACGGATGCGGAGATACCCGTCATCGGGCATCTGGGCCTGACGCCGCAGTCGGTCCATCGCATGGGCGGATACCGGGTCCAGGGCAAGTCGCTGACGGCCGCCGAGGCACTGCTGAAGGATGCGCTTGCCCTGGAGGCTGCTGGTGCCGTGCTGATTGTGCTCGAAGGGATGCCGCGCGAAGTGGCGCAGCACATCACACAACGGCTGAGTGTTCCCACGATCGGGATCGGAGCCGGGCCGGATTGTGACGGGCAGATCCTCGTCTTTCACGATCTGGTGAATCTTACCTTTGCTAGGCCCGCGAAATTTGTGCGCCAGTACGGCGATGCGGCCGCTCTGTTCCGCTCGGCGATTGATGGATATGTGCGGGATGTGGAACAGCGCGCATTTCCAGGCGAGGAAGAGAGCTACCACTTACCGAAGGAAGTGCGCGGCGCGTTTGAAACAGCCACTCCGCTGCGCCGGAAGGCTTAAGGGCGCGAACTCTGCGAAGAACAGCCAGATGGCCTGCGTTCGTAAGCCAAGCTGCGGACGACAATCGTTTGGAATAACCATGCTTATTTTCAAATCCGTACAGGAAACACAATCGGTGTGCGCGCAGTTGCGGAGAGAAGGACGCATTCTCGGCTTCGTGCCCACGATGGGCGCGCTGCATGAAGGGCATCTCTCATTGGTGCGTGCGGCGAAGGCCGAGTGCGACGTTGTGGCAGTTTCCATCTTTGTGAACCCGACACAATTTGGGCCGAATGAGGATTTCGCAAAGTATCCGCGCAGCTTTGAGCAGGACTGTACGCTGCTGGAAGCAGAAGGCGCCCATCTGGTTTTCGCTCCAGCGGCAGAGGAGATGTATCCGGCGGGAACGAGCACCTTTGTCCATGTGGAGGGCGTGAGCGAGCGGCTGGATGGAGCTTCGCGTCCGGGGCATTTTCGTGGAGTGGCTACGGTAGTCAGCAAGCTGTTTCACATCGTCTGCCCACACAAGGCGTATTTTGGGCAGAAAGATGCCGCTCAGGTTGCTGTTCTGCGCAAGATGGCGCGCGACCTGAATTTTCCGGCCCAGATTGTGGTTTGTCCGATCGTGCGCGAGCCGGATGGACTAGCGATGAGCTCCCGTAACCGGTATTTGTCGCCGGAAGAGCGCAGGCAGGCGCTGGTGCTCTCGCGCTCCCTAAAGCGAGTGGAGGAGCTGGCTGCCTGCGGTGAAATGTCTTCCAGAAAATTAACTGCGGCTGCGCGAGAGGTTCTTGCAGCGGAGCCATCGGTGCGGATTGATTACATTACGGCGGTAGATCCGGACACGCTGGAAGAGATTGACGAGGTGAGCAGCGGTACGCTGTTTGCTGTGGCCGCATTTGTCGGCAGCACGCGCTTGATTGATAACACTATATTGAAAGCATGAGCCATCCTGAAAAAGAAAAGCAGAAGCTGGTCGCGCGCATCCGGCGCATTCGCGGACAGGTAGATGCCATCGAGCGTTCTCTTACCCAGGGAGACGATTGCGCTGACGTACTGATGCTGTTGGCCAACGTGCGTGGCGGCATCAACAGCCTCATGGCTGAGGTGCTGGAAGACCATGTCCGTCTGCATATGACGGAGAAGAACTCGCCTCTTCCTTCGGAATTGGCGGAGGACCTGATTGGTTTGGTCCGGGCATATCTAAAGTGACGAAGTGAAGCCCTGGGGAGGACTTTTTCGTCCTCAGTGTGCCAAACTGCGCAGGTCCATCAAGCCTGATGGGTCGTTAGTCACGCCCTTTCAATGGCGGACTTCTTCAGAAGTCTGTTTTAAGGACATCTTCACGATTTTCATCCTGCGTTCACTTTGTCTTTATTATTCGTTCAGAGTTACTCTTTAGCATTTTTATATCTGCGTCATTTTTTTCCCCAGGAGGCACATGATGAAAAGTTCCTGTTTGCCATCGTGGTATCGTTACGTTTTTGTTGCCGCGCTGTTGCTTTTTCTTGTAACCGGTCTTCCCGCGCAGGTGAATACGGCCAGCCTGACTGGCCTGGTCACCGATCCCAGCGGCGCGGCCATTCCGAATGTAACCGTAAAAGCTACGAATTCTGCGACGGGATATGACCGGACCGTCCAGAGTGACAATGCCGGTTATTACTCCTTCCAAAACCTGCCCATTGGCCAGTACACCGTGCGTGTTGAGGCGTCTGGCTTTAACGCGGTGGAAGAAACTGTAACTTTGAATGTTGCAGAAAAGGGTCGTCGCGACTTCTCGCTTCAGGTTGGATCTGCGCAGCAGACCGTGGAAGTCCAGGCACAGGCACAAGGGCTTTCGCCGGACGATGCTTCGATTGGCACGGTGATTACTTCACATACGATTGAGCAGACGCCGTTGTATCTGCGGAACTGGGACGACCTGCTGCGCACAGTGCCTGGCGTGCAGATTTCACGCTTCACACAGCAGAGCGGCGCTACTTCCGCAGGCCGCGTTGGCGACTTCAACGTGAATGGCGTGCACTCGCTGCAGAACAACTTCATTCTGGATGGCATTGATAACAACACTTTTTCAGAAAACGTGCAGGAGCTGAGCACTGAGGCTGCGCATCCGTCTGTAGACGTGATTGCGGAATTCAACATCATTACCAATCCTTACTCGGCTGAGTATGGGCGGTCGCCCGGAGCGGTGGTCTCCGTGAACACCAGGAGCGGGACGAATGAAATTCACGGTCTTGCTTATGAATATGTACGCAACCAGTACTTTGACGCGACGGACTTCTTTACCAAGCAGCACGGCCAACGTAAGCCGGAAAATAATCAGAACCAGTTTGGGGGGAGCCTTGGCGGGCCGTTCATCAAGAACAAGCTGTTCGGCTTCTTTAACTATGAGGGCACGCGCATTAAGCAAGGCGTGACGCGTACCTCTACTGTGCCGTTGCCGAATGAGCGTATTGGCGACTTTAGCCCGGCAACCAGCGCGTTGGTGGGCATCAAGTATCCCACCATTTATGATCCACAGACCGGACTGCCATTTGCGAATAACCAGATCCCTTCCACGCGTATTGACCCTGCGGTGGCTAAACTGATCGCGCTCTTCCCGCAACCCAATGTTACTGTGAATGGGCTGACGCCTGAGACCAATAACTACTTCCGTAACGCGCTTGCGCAGGACAACACAGACAGCTATGACGGGCGCGTGGACTGGACGCCTTCTTCTAACGATACGGTTTTTGCGCGCTATAACTACTCCAACCGTTTTCGCTTTATCCCAGGTTACCTGGGCGGGCTTGCCGACGGCAGCAGCACATCGGCATGGGGGCGCCAGAAGCTCAAGAACCATAGCCTGGTTATTGGCTGGACACGTATCTTCAGCCCCAGCCTGGTGAACGATTTCCGATTTGGATGGGTACGCAACTATGCTTTTGCTGAGCAGGACCCATTTGCGCTGACGCAGTATGCTGGCAACTTTGTTCCCGGCATTCCGATTAATCCTGCTGTGGGCGGCGGCGTGCCGCTGACCAATTTTAGCGGATCCATTGGAGCGTTTCTCGGCTCACCGGATTTTTTGCCCAAGCAGCAGGTGCCGCAGCAGTTCCAATACAACGACACGCTTTCACTTACGCACGGTACGCACACGTTCAAAGTTGGCGCTTCGCTCTATTTGCCGATGCGTAACCTGTTTCAGGATGAGCCGGGAATGCGCGGCGATCTCACGTTCAATGGGCAGTTCACCTGCCAGCGGAATGCGTCCAGCCAGTGCGTTTCCAACACGGGCTTTCCTTATGCTGATGGCCTGCTAGGGCTTGTGCAGTCCAACCAGCTGACCAATGTGCACTTTGTGGACCAGCGCCTGTGGATGCTCTCCGGCTTCTTTGAAGATGACTGGAAGGTCACGCCAAAGGTCACGCTCAATCTGGGCCTGCGCTATGAGTTTGCCACGCCCGCGCTGAATGCAAAAGACCAGATGGCCAACTTCGATCCCGCTGCTGGCGCCCTGGTGTTCGCACGCTCCGGCGGACTGAAGTCGCGCGCCCTGGTCCACCCGAACTACAAGAACTTTGGTCCGCGTATTGGCTTTGCCTACTCGCCTGACCAGAAGACCGTTGTACGCGGTGGATACGGCATCTACTACACCGTATTTGAGCGCTATGGGAGTGAGGACCAGCTCTCGCTGAACCCGCCATTCCTGATCAACAAGACGCAATCGGCAGCATCTACTTCTACGACTCCAGTCATGATTGCGCAGCAGGGCTTTCCCTCGAATTACCTTGATCCTTCTACCATCAACCTGAGCAATCTTACGGCCTTTCACATCCGCTCGATGAACCCGAATGATCCAACGCCGTATGTGCAGCAGTGGAGCTTCGGCATTCAGCGAGCCATCGGTGCAGCCTGGACCGCCGAGGTGGATTATGTCGGTACCAAGTCCACGCATCTTGACATCATCCGCGATTACAACCAGCCGCTGATTATGGGCAATGCGGTGCAGTACACAAAGAACAGTGCCGGACAGACCGTGCCGGTGGTTCCGTACCCGAACTTTGGACAAATTGAGTACACCGATGCGATTGGCTATGGCAATTACAACGGCCTTCAGGCCAGCCTCAATCGTCACTTTCAAAACGGGCTGAGCTTCCAGGCCGCGTACACCTATTCGCACAGTCTGGATGATGTTCCGGAAGAGCTGGAAAGCAATTCCGGCGACGCGCCGAATGGACGCAATCCTTCGATGTGGTATGGAAACAGCGATTTCGACATTCGCAATCGAGTTTCGCTGAGCTATGTTTATGAGCTGCCTTTCGGTCATGGCAAAACCATGTTGAACCATGGGCCGCTCTCATGGATCCTTGGGGACTTTCGCACTTCGGGTGTGTACACGTTCTACTCGGGGCATCCGTTTACTGTAAATTCGGGTGGTACCCTGGCCAATGCGCTTGATCCGTATGGCTTTGCTGTAGCCACGCCGTTTGTTGTAGGCAAGCCGCATATCGTGGGCGACCCTGCATGCTGGTACTACATCTCGAAAAACAGTGCCTGCAAACAGATGGCCTCAAACCTGACGGATGCCTATGCCGCGCCGCCTTCGGGCCAGTTTGGCAACAGTGGACGCAACACGCTCATTGGCCCGCACATCAATGTGTTTGACGCAGCACTGATGCGCGAAATCCCGATCGAGCGGTTCAATATTGAGGCCCGCTGGGAGGTCTTCAACGTAACCAATACGCCGGAGTTCGGGCAGCCTGGCACGAACATCACCAGTGGATCGGCAGGGCAGATTACATCGCTCTCCGGTGATCCACGCGTGATGCAGTTCGCGCTGCGGTTATCGTTCTAGTAGACTCCACAGGCATGATAGTAGCGGAAGGTGCTGCAAACCTACGTCTCGAGATCGAGACGTAGGTGCCCACCGAGCGAGTTCCTGGCCCCTGAGAGCAGACCAAAGTGTAAAAACAACAGGTCCTTCGCCTGCGCCTCGATGACAATTCATTTTGATTACAATTGTTTCTTCCTGATGATGATCAAACGCTTCGCCCTCGCCGCTCTCGGTTGCACTCTGCTCGCGGCAACTTCATACGGGCAATCTTCGGCTAAACCAGACATCACGCTGCACGGCACCATTTCCGGCAATCAAAATAATACTTATGTGATGGCGCCCTTCGATGTTCCCCGTGGAGTTGTATCCATAACGGTTACATTTCACTACACGGGACGCGAACAGCACACTACCCTCGATCTGGGAATCTTCGATCCCGGGCGTTTTCGCGGATGGAGCGGGGGGAATAAGAGCACGTTTACGATCAGCGAGACCAACGCTACCCTGTCGTATCTGCCTGGCCCGATCGTTCCCGGAACATGGAAGCTCATTATCGGCGTCCCGAACATTCGTCCCGGCGTGACTTCGCAATACGACGCGGAAATTTTCTTCACTCGGAGCGATGGTGTCGGCTCATTCACTGACCAGCCGTTGCGCAGCGGCCCTGCGTGGTTTCGTGGCGACCTGCACATGCACACCGGGCACAGCGACGGGAGCTGCACGAGCCAGGGCGGCCGCAGGGTCCCATGCCCGGTCTTCCTTACGGCAGAAGCTGCAAGTGGGCGCGGACTGGACTTCATCGCCGTAACCGACCACAACACGGACTCGCATTACGATGCCCTGCGCGAACTGCAACCCTATTTTGACAAGCTGCTCTTTATTCCCGGGCGCGAGATCACCACATTCTGGGGGCACGCCAATCTTTTTGGGCCCACGCAGTTTTTCGATTTCCGCGTGGGGGACACCACCACAGCGCAATCCCTCTTTGAGCGCGCAGAGAAGATGGGGGCCGTCCTCTCTATTAATCACCCCAATGCGCCAACCGGAGAGGAGTGCATGGGGTGCGGATGGACACCGAAGCAGCCCACCAACCCGCATCTCATTCACGTGATGGAAGCCGTCAATGGCGGCGATGAATATGGTCCGCACTCCAGTGTGGGCTTCTGGGAACGATACCTGAAACAAGGTTTGCGCGTAACGGCCATTGGGGGTAGCGATAATCACAACGCGCAGCTGCCGCCAGGCTCAAAAAATGCCATTGGCAGCCCAACTACAGTTGTCTATGCCGATGACCTCTCTGTGCATTCGCTGCTCGATGCGATTCGCAAGGGCCACGTTTTTATTGACCTCAGCGCCTCGCGCGATCGCCTGCTTGATATTTCCGCCGAAGACGGCAGCGCTAAGGCAATGATGGGCGATACTCTGGCCGCTCCGGAAAATTCGAAAATTGAAATCATGGCGCACGTTACTGCCTGTGAGGGCCTGCGCCTCCGCTTCCTGCTCGACGGGAAACCGGTAGACTCGCTCACCGCGAGCCTTGCGAAACATGAGCAGGCAGTGACGCTTGTCTTTCCTGCTGACGGCAAAAAGCACTGGTTGCGCCCCGACGTGATTACGCCGGAGGGCAAGCTGATTTTGCTGGGGAACCCCATCTACCTGAACTACTCGGAAAACAAATGAGCCTGCAAAAAAATCCTGTCACCCTGCGCGGCGCGAAAGGTTTGTTTTTTGCGGCTGCAATACTCCTCTTCACTTCAAGTCTCCATGCGCAGAATGCTGCCCGCCCTGGTGCACGCTCCGTGATGGATGCACACAACTGCTACCCATACTTTGAATGGTGGAGCGATCGCATAGACCGCGCCCTGTCAGCAGGCACTCCGCTTGCCATTGAGCAGGACCTGGGTTGGTACACCGATCCGAAGACCGGCAAATCATGGTCTGTGGTGACGCACGGCGTTCCCATGAGTGGGCACGAGCCGACGATGAAACAATATTTTTTTGAGCGCGTCCGCCCGATTGTGGAGAAGGCGCTGAAAGAGGGCAATCGCGGCGACTGGCCGATCATCACGCTGAATCTGGACTTCAAAACTGAAGAGCCGGAGCATCTTCGGGCCGTGCTGGCATTGCTGAAGGAATATCGTGATTGGATTACCACCGCTCCGCGCACCGCAGACGAATCAAAAATCGAGCCGCTCATTGTGCGCCCTATCCTTGTGCTCACGGGTGAGTCTGATGCGCAGGAGAAGGTCTTCTACGGCGAAACTCCTGTCGACGGCCAGATCCTCGTCTTTGGCGCTGCCCATACCAATGAGAAAGACCCGATGGCGGCGCCGGAAGTCCTTGAACCTGAGCGTGCCAACAACTACCGCCGCTGGTGGAACAACCCCTGGAGCGTGGTAGAGCAGGGCGGCCAGAACAACGCCGGGGCCTGGACAAAGACGGACAATCTGCGCCTGCGGGCGCTGGTCGAACACGCGCATCAGAATGGCCTGTGGATCCGCTTTTACACACTGGATGGCGTAGACAGCAAGCAGGACCTGAGCTGCCATGGATGGTTCAGCGGGTATGACTTCGGCTCACTCAGCGCGGCAGAGCTTCGCTGGAAGGCCGCTCTCGAAGCAGGTGTGGACTACATTGCGAGCGACCAATATGAGCTTCTTGGCAAATTTATCCGTGAGCACGGAGGGGATCACCAAAGTGTAGTGAAGCAGCGCCCCGGACAGTGATTTTCTGCAGGCGTGTGGGCTGCGCTCGGAGAAAATCTGGAGCAGATGCCTGTGCTTGAACGTACGCGTCTCAAACTGCTGGAAGCATTTGTCCTGGCTGCATCGCGACGCAGCAAAGGCCCGAAGCATCTGGCCACCGGCCGCCGTGGTGAACTCGCCGCATACTTTTATCTGCGCCGCCATGGCTACATCATTACAGCGCGAGGGTGGCGCTCGGCCCATCTGCGCGGGGACATCGACCTTATCGGCTGGGACGGTGACACGCTCTGTTTTATTGAGGTGAAAACACGCACCACGCGCGATGTAGCCACAGCAGAAGCCGCGGTAGACGAGGACAAACGCCGCACACTGCGCCGGCTGGCCAGACACTACCTGCGCCAGCTTCCGCAAAAAGACCTTTCCACACGTTTCGACGTCCTCGCTATCTATTTTGAAAAAGACAAAAAGGCGGAATACGAGCTTTTCCGCGGCGCCTTCAACGATGTGATATAGGCGGCTGTTTCATTGAAGGAGAGTTGCGAAAGCCGGTCCTCATATATATGGTTTTGAAGCGAAATCCGGGGCCAAGGCCTTCAATTTTTGAAGCAGCTTTCATCGGCCTTCAGGCCGATGCTTCTACCCAAACCTGATAGCTTCTACAGCTTTTGGGAGCGCTGCACGTCGCGGACACCGGGGACACGCTTGAGCCCCTGAACGAGGCGATCCAGGTGGCGGACATCTTCTGCTTCTACTACGAACTCGACGGTGGCGTCGTTGTTGGGGCCGGGCTTGGAATCTACGGAACGGATATTGGTGTTGTCATCGCTGATGACGGCGGTCATTTCCTTCAGCATGCCGGCGCGGTCATCGCAGTAAACGGTGAGGCGCACGGGATAGGTTGTTTTACGACCCTGTACTTCATCCGCAGTGCGTGCCCACTCGACCGAGATGCGGCGGTCAGACTCATAGAGAAGGTTCTGTACGTTGGGGCAGCTCCGCGCATGGACGGCGACACCTTTACCGCGGGTGACGTAGCCGATGATTTCTTCGCCGCGAATGGGATTGCAGCATCGTGCGCGGTAGACGAGGAGCTCGTTCTGTCCTTCTACTTGCAGAGAGTCTGCGCTGGCGCGGGAGACACGTCTGAGCGTGTCGGAAACTCCGGTGGTGGAGACGGCCGGTTCGGTTTCCGGCGCCTGCTGGGAAGTGGAACCGGGAGCGAGGCGGTTCAGAACCTGACGTGCGGAGTATTTGCCGAAGCCGACAGAGGCCAGAAGGTCGTTTGGAGTGGCCATGCTGTAGTCTTTGGCGACGCGCTCGTAATCAGACTCTTCAAATTTTGAGAGCGAGACCTTGTACTTGCGGGCCTCGCGTTCGAGCAGCTTCTTGCCGATTTCGATGGCGCGCTCACGCTGGTGTTCATTGAGCCAGTGCTTGATTTTGTTGCGAGCGCGGGAGCTTTTAACAAAGGTGAGCCAGTCGCGGCTTGGCGTGTGGCCGTTCTGGGTGACGACTTCAACGATGTCTCCATTGCGCAGGCGGGAGCGCAGCGGAACCATGCGGCCGTTGACCTTGGCCCCGACGCAGGAATGGCCTACTTCTGTGTGGATGGAGTAGGCGAAGTCGAGCGGCGTTGCATCTTTGGGCAAGACGACGACCTTGCCTTTGGGCGTGAAGGTGTAGACCTCTTCGGGATAGAGATCTATTTTGAGCGTTGAAAGAAACTCGTTGGGATCGCTCATTTCACGCTGCCACTCAACGAGCTGGCGGACCCAGGCCAGGCGCTGCTCGTCGCGGGCGCTGATGGGTGACCCGTCCTTGTATTTCCAGTGCGCGGCGATTCCTTCTTCAGCGATGCGGTGCATTTCTTCGGTGCGGATCTGGACTTCGAACTGGTGTCCACCTTCACCCATGACGGTGGTGTGCAGCGACTGATAAAGGTTGGGCCGCGGCATGGCGATGAAGTCCTTGATGCGGCCGGGAACGGGGCGCCAGATGCTGTGAATCAAACCGAAGACGGCATAGCAGTCCTGCACGCTGTTGGTAATGACGCGCAGGGCGAGCAGGTCATAGACCTGGTCTACATTAATGCGCGATTTGATGAGCTTCTGCTGGATGCTGTAGAGGCGCTTGATGCGCCATTCCATGCGCGCCTTGATGTTGTTTTCGCGCAGCTTTTCCTGAAGCAGGGCCTCGACTCCGGTGAGGAACTGTTCGCCTTCGCTGCGGCGGGCCTCAACGGCATCCTGTACCTGCTGATAGGCGTATGGATCCACGTAGCGGAAGGCAAGGTCTTCCAGTTCGCCACGGACTTTGCCCATGCCCAGACGGTGCGCGAGCGGTGCGTAGATATCGAGTGTTTCGCGTGCGATTCCCAGCTGCTTTTCTGGCGGGAGGTGCTCGAGCGTGCGCATATTGTGGAGGCGGTCGGCGAGCTTGATGAGGACGACGCGGACGTCGCTGACCATAGCCAGGAGCATTTTTCTGACGTTCTCGGCCTGGCGGTCTTCCTTATTGGCGAACTGGATTTTGTCAATCTTGGTGACGCCTTCGACGATGTGCGCGACCTGCTCGCCGAATTTCGCGGAGATTTCGGCGGTGGTGACGGGGGTGTCCTCAACGGCGTCGTGCAGGAGGCCGGCGGCAATGGCGGTGGAGTCGAGCTTCATCTCGGCGAGGACGATGGCGACCTCAAGCGGATGAAGGACAAAGGGTTCGCCGGATGCCCGTTTCTGGCCCTTGTGGTGTTCCAGGCAGAACTCCCAGGCCTTACGGATGATCTCGGTGTCGTCGTTGGGCCGGTTGGCGCGGACGGTGGCAATCAGCTTTTTGAACTGGGGCGCAAAAGGATCGTGCGGGGCCGGTGGTGACGCGGGCTGGACCGACGCGCTTTGCGCAGTTGCCATATCTGATTATATGCCGGGAAGGATGGGGTGGGTCACGAGGGGCGTGTTATGCGGATTTTTCGAGGGCCAGTTTCTTTGTGCGAAGATGAAACAGATGTCCCGCCGCGCGCCCAAATCTTCTGAAGCGAATCGAAAAAATGAGATGAATGTTTCCGCAGCGATTGTGTCGCGCCGCGCGGCGGACCGGCTTCGCGGCGGGCATGTCTGGGTGTATCAGTCGGACATTGTTGAGATCACGGGTGAGGCGGGAAGCCTTCTGGCGGTGGCTGACCAGCGCGGCATTCTGCTGGGGACGGCGCTTTACAGTGCTGCTTCGCAAATTGCGCTGCGGCTGGTTTCAAGCGAGCTGATTGAAGAAGCGCAGTGGCTGGATCTGCTGCGGGAGCGCCTGCGGAGCGCTATTGCTTTGCGAAAGCCGCTGTTGAGTGCGGAGACGAATGCGTGCCGGCTGGTCTTCAGCGAGGCGGATGCGCTTCCGGGAGTCATTGCTGACAAGTACGGTGATCTCATCATTCTGCAATTGCTGACGCGGGCGCACGATCGCGAGCCTGTGCGGAGGGTGATTGCGGATGTGCTGCGAGAAGAGCTGGGCCCGGCCAGCATTATCGAGCGGCCTGATGCGCGCATTCGTGAGCTGGAGCGGATGAGCGCGCCTTCGGCGGCCCCACTGTTTGCCAAAGATGCGGAGCACCCGCTGACCCGGACCAACTTTCTGCTGAACGGACTTACTTTCCATTACGATGCGAACGCCGGACAGAAAACCGGGGCCTTTCTTGACCAGCGCGAGAACTATGCGGCGCGGCGCGCTACGCATTCGGCGAGGCGCTGGACGTATGCACGTATCAGGGGGGATTTGCGCTGCATCTGGCGCGAAGCTGCCGGCAGGTGACGGGAGTGGACGTCTCGCGCGCCGCACTGGAAGTGGCGGAGCAAAACCTGGCGGCGAATGAGGCGGCGCTGAAAGGATGCAGCGTGGACTGGATCGAGGCAAATGCCTTTGATCTTCTGCGGGACTGGAGCACATCGGGCACGATGTTTGACACGATTGTGCTGGATCCGCCTGCCTTTGCCAAATCAAAACGGGCGGTGGACGGAGCGTTGCGTGGATACAAGGAGCTGAATCTGCGCGCGATGAAGATGCTGCGTCCGGGCGGCGTGCTGGTGACCTGTTCCTGCTCACACCATGTGCCGCTGGCGGAATTTCAGGAAGCGGTGGCTGCTGCCGCCGGAGATGCTGGACGCAGAGTGCGATTGATCGAGCGGCGCGGCGCAGCGCAGGACCATCCTGTGATTCTGACGATTCCGGAGACGGAGTACCTGAAGTGCCTGATTTGTCGCGTTGAGTAGTGTGCTTTGAGTACCCCCTGGTTTGCTGGTAAAGTCCTGAGCTGATGGGAGTTGCGGTTTATTTGGGGCGGGGTGCGCAGGGGCTGGATTGGCCCAGGCACCCGGTATCTCCTACTGGTTGAGGGTTTGCCTG
>JAJPKO010000039.1 GCA_021323655.1 Acidobacteriaceae bacterium | reverse complement strand
GCCGAATGTGGGGCCGGCAAAACCTTTATGGCGCTTGGCACGATTCATGTCCTCGCCGGTGGACGGCCAAGTTCCACGCTCGTGATGTGTCCCTCGCACATCACCCAGAAGTGGGCCCGTGAAGCGCTCCTTACGATTCCGCGGGCTCGTGTCTTCCTGATCGAGGACATGCGCAATGGAGGCGATCGCAACCGGCCGCACGGCGTGTGCGAAGTCAAGCTCAACAAGGGAAAAACGGTCTATGAAGGAAAGCGGCTCTCCCTGGCGGATATGAGGGGAATGGGGCGGAATGAGTGGCAAAAGCGCTTTCCGTGTCCCACCTTCTTCATTACTGGCAAGGACAAGGGCAAGCTCAGCTACTTCTGGGACCACGTCTATATCAAGGCGAAGTCGGGTCCCAATCTTGGCGGTATCGTCAATCCGGATTCCGGCATGGCGATCCTCGATTCAGAGATGGAGAAGCTCACGAGTCTCGATTTCGCGGAGAAGGTAAAGGTCGCGGAAACTCTGCCCGGAAGCCGTGGCGGAACAATGAAGTTCTCACCGCTTTGGCAGGCAGATCGAACTCGCATTCAGCGTATGGCGCCGGTCGAATACATCGGCCGATACATGAAGGGCTGGTTTGACTTTGCCATCGCCGATGAATTGCATCAGCTCGCCGGCGACACGGCGCAGGGCAACGGTCTTGGCGTTCTTGGCCGTGCTGCGCACAGACTAATCGGCCTTACCGGAACCCTGATGGGCGGCTACGCCGACGATTTGTTTAACATCTTCTTTCGGATGGAGCCGCGTGTAATGGTGCGCCAAGGCTTCGCTTATGGAGGACAAGGGAGGCGCGATTTCCAGGAGCAGTACGGCGTTCTTGAAACCATCGAGAAAATCGAGGATTCCGACAACGCCTGCTCACGGGCAACGAAGAAGACCGTTCGAGTCCTGCGGAAGCCCGGGGCATCGCCATTGCTTTTCGGCAAGTTTCTCATGAGCTCGACGGCATTCCTGTCGCTCGAAGACATCTCCGACAATCTGCCGCGGTACGACGAGAGCGTGATCTCCGTCGATATGGATGAAACGCTCCAGAAAGCCTACGAGCAGTTGGAGGAGGAAATTCGCGCGGCGATGAAGGAGCATCGGGGCAACAAGAGCCTGATGAGTATTCTGCTCAATACTCTGTTGCTCTATCCCGATCATCCATATGACTTCGAACAGATCTGGGCGCGTGCCTTCGATCCTCAATCACGGGAGTATGTGAGGTTCCTGGTCACCGAACCAGAAAACCTGACCCGTGACACGCTCTATGCCAAGGAGCGCGCTCTCATCACCGACATCAAGGACGAATTGCGCCAGGGTAGGCGGTGTCAGGTCTATGCCACTTACACAGGTGAAAAGGACGTTACGCTGCGCTTGCAGACGGTCCTTGAGCGTGAAGGCATACGGACGGCAGTGCTTCGGTCATCGGTCGCGACAGACAGGCGAGAGGACTGGTACGACCGCCAACTAAAGACAGGCGTCGAAGTCGTCATCTGCCACCCCAAACTGGTCGAGACCGGGCTCGACCTGTTGGCGTTCCCAACTCTTTATTTTTACGAAACCGGCTATTCGCTGCACACGCTGCGTCAGGCCAGTCGCCGGTCGTGGCGTATCGGTCAGCGCCTTCCGGTGCGCGTGAAGTTCGTCACCTACGCGGGCGCCATGCAGGAGACCTGTCTCCGGCTGATGGGCAAAAAGATGCTCGTGGCCCTGATGATGGAGGGAAAGTTCACCGGTGAGGGATTGCAGGCACTGGATACTGATGAAGACCTCATGAGTGCAATGGCCCGCGAACTGGTGGAGAAGGCTGGCGTCGGAGAATCCGCCGACGCAGTATGGAGAGACCTCGATAAAGAGCGCGCGAAGACCCAACCACGCTCTGCAGTGGCGGTCGAATCCGAGTCGGAAGACGACCCCACGCTAGTTCTCGAAGTGCCGGTGATGCCCGCTTCGCAACCTGTGCCTACGATGTTCGGCGTCGACTTGATCAAGACGAAAACGGCAGACAGGCCGAAGAAGACAACGCTGTGGCCGACTTCGACCGAAGCCAATTTGCAACTCAACCTGTTTGATTGAATTCGGTACTCACAACCTCGGAGGAAACACCGTGAACGAAGACCGGGAGAGAACTCGCTGTCGGAATTGTGAACTTGTCCAGTGGAATGAACAAGCGAATTGTCGGCGCTGCGGCGCGGCGCTACCTCAACCAGTTGTAAGGACTGTCGAGCGCGTCGTCGAGAAGATCGTGATCCAAAATGCCTCAACAATCTCGAGCAGGCGCGCCAGCTCCTTGCCGAGGCATCAAAACGCCTAATGCAGCCGGGAATGGACTCGGCGTTGTCACCGATTTCATTGCCGAACGGCAACTCGGACCAGTTCCCGACGATGGCTGAAGCCGAACGTGCATTGATCCTTGCAGCCTACCAGCGATCGAATCGCAGATCCCTCGAAGCTGCGCGGCTGCTCGGAATTGGCAAGACGACTTTCTATCGGAAGCTCAAGGAAATCGGCAAACGTGCCGCGTAGTCGAAGCAGCAATAGTGCTAAAGAACCAAATGGAAGGGGGCTGGCTGAAAGCGCGAGCAATAATCCGGTGCTACGAAGATTCGACCGCATCCGTGCCGCGATGCTGCCGATCATAGATGCAATGAGGTCGCAGGTAACACTCAAGGCAGTTCGGGTCCGTTGCCTTGCAGTTCGATCTTCCGAGAATCCACAGCGGCCAATCCAGTTGCCACGGATCTGTCGGGTGAAGTTCTCTGGTCAAATCGATGATCTGGGCCGCATTAGCGACCCCAATCTCGTGGCCATAGACAGCTCGGCCAAGTACCCGGCGGAGATGCACGTCCGCTTTCACGTCTCCTGAGTCGCCTTTAATCTGACCAGATTCGCGCAGTGCTCCGACAATCATCCTGGAGATCTGGTCGCCAGCTCCTACTGCCCACAAGTGAACAAGGGCATCGTACGGGGACCTGTTGCTCCAGATGTTCCGGGCGTCCCCGTTGTATCGAGTGCATATTGCGTTGGCGATGCCCCATAAGCGTGCATAGCCCCAGTGAAAGCGATGGGGCCTGCCAAATTCGTGGTATTTCGAGTCCCACGCCTCTCTAGGAAAGTCGCTTATCGCCAACCAGACATTTTCGGCACCGCCGAGCTGCTCGGTCAGCGCCTCGCCCTTCTTCCACGCGACATCAGCGTTTTGCTGGAAGTCGAGTAGGCAGCAGATCAGAAATCGATTGGCAATCGCCCTGGAACATTCTCTCCCTTCTAGATGGGAGATTTCGCCGAAGTCTTCTCTGCCGTTTCGGTGCTGCAAAAGAAGAGTAGCCAGCTGCTGCATGTCGTAGGTCATCGAGCGCACTCGGCCATGAATTCTTTCAGAAAAAGGTACTCTTTCTGGGCGACAAAAATTATACGCTGTCATCGAAACCTGACACACCGAAACCCAGCGACGTTTTTTGGGAAAACTGTTTGAGGCCAGTCGCCCTCCTCGGTAGTGATCGACGAAACGATAAAGGAATCTGCACAGGAGAAATAATGATGAGCAACCTCAAGGTTGAAGCGTTGGTCCGCGAGTTCCAGTACAACGGAATTCGCATTCCCGATCCCGGCCCTGAACTTTCCGTAGACCAGGTCCGCGATCTGCTCACACCCCAATTCCCTGAAATTGCCACAGCATCGGTCTCCGGCCCCGAGGCTACCGGAACGGCCCTCCGCTACACATTCAGCCGCGCGATCGGCACGAAGGGATGACATGCAGAAAGAAGTCATCACCTCGGCGGATCTGCTGGCGTTGTTTTGCGCCAAGGCTGGAGGGCCGCCGCCGAAAGAGAACCAGCTACTTGTGAGGCATTTCCAATGCAGAGAATCGCTCAAAGCGTCCCAGTGCCTCGCAGAAGCAATGGACCGCTACGTCGCCGAGGCCGACCAGGTGCTGCCGACAGGCGCGGAACTGTTGTTCCCGCCGGCATAGAGATCCTGGCACCAGCTTTCTCCCTAGCGTTGCCAATTCTTGATGGGGCTCCGGCAGTCTACAGCCAGGAATTCCGCGCGGAGTTGTTGTACGAATTATGTGCAGCGCTGGTTCGAGAGGAATTGGCCGGACCGGAGCTCTGGCGGAATTGTGAAGGGAGCGCGGTGCTCTTTGCACAGCGCTCCATCATGCAGGGCATCGGTGAGACATGCTGGAATCTCCTTGAGCGTAATGTCGAGTACCACCTCAGTATCAGCGACGTTGCCGATCAGGACGGAGAGGAGATGCTTCTGGGCAATGGCCGGCTCGCAGTCACAATCGAGTGCGGCGGTAGTGGGTTTCTCAAGATGGGGCCGGCAATCGAAGCGCTTGAAGCGGAGGCGCAGGGTCTGGGTGCCGCATTCTACTGGACCCTGACGTATGCGCTCTACCGCGTGATGCGGGTCTACAACCACGATGATGCATTCCAATACGAAGAGCGAATGAAAGAGTACGCCGAAGATGATCCGGAGAATCACGAACAATACGAGTTTCCCGAGGTCGAGAAGGCGCTGCCCGAGTGTATCGGCCAGACATTGAAGAGCGGCTATAACAGTCGCGGCCGGGATGCCCAGAGGCTTCTTTCAGCCCATCGGAGAGGCAGGTATCAGCGCTGGATCGAGCGGCTCCGGAAGATCGAGCAACTCTCGCGCCTTCATCTCCCTTCGGATGCCTGCTTTCGAGAGGAAGGCGGCTATGACACGATCCCTTTGCCTTCATTGTTGATCGCGTTCAAAGAGCATGATGCGATCGTCGCCTGTTTTGACGAAGAGAGCCAATACATGCTGGAAGGAAGTTCCGAACCGACGCTGGGCGTCGTGTTCTCTCCGCAAAAGCCTAATGAGGTGCGAAAGGCGATCCGTACTGTCACGCGCTTCATCGCTTTCAACCAAGAGGTCTTCCAGTTGGCGGAGGACCTCGTCGAGTGGGAGAAGGGGAATGCAGATTCATGTCTCCATCGGCGAGAACCATCGATTCGAGCTGCATGACGCGCTCCTGGTCTACGGGGATCGTCAGCGAAGTTTTGTCACGCGTCATCAGGTCACACTCCACAAAGATGCTGCTCCCACGCTCGGACCGGCCCAGCCGCTCACCATCGGGTTTCTCGAGTCACTTGCTCGTTCTCTGTCTGGCGCAGTGAGGGCCGAGGTTTTGCCGGAAAACGTGCTTGCGAAGAGCGATCGAATGATTGCGTGGTGGACTCCTCCGTGCCGCCGTCAGATGTTCTATGAGAATGCGGAGGGAAAGGCCGTGAAATTCAATGGCCGGATGTTTCCGCAGCCAGCGCTCGTCTGGAGAGTCAGCAACCTGGGTTTAAAAATCCGCTCTCTGGCCGTGAATCGACGACCAACGGCTGAAACCGCACTCGCGGTTGCGCCGTACTGGAACCTGTCTGACGACGGCCGCGTTTGCACCGGTTCGATGCGCTGTCCGGAGAATGCCTCGGTTTCTTCTATTCCTGCGTGGGAGCGCGCGTTTTACGAGAGCGCCTTCACCCACGCCAATGTGGGACGGCTAACGCGGCACCCGGGAGGATTCGAGGGCCTATGGGCCGATCTTGCCGACAGGCGGAAGCCGTTTCCAGTGAAGACCCTGATCCAATTGCCGCAAACACTTGAGCAGTTCGTGCGCGGAGGAGAGGCGTAGCAGCATGCGCATCGAGCACACAATATCAGGCGATCTGCTGCGACATCGCGCTTTGCGTGTCCTCGTTGTCGGAGCGGGCGGCACAGGGAGTGCGGTGGTCCTGGGGCTTCCTTATTTAGATCAGGCGATGCGGGTGTGGGGGTATCGGTACGGTGTCGAAGTCGCATTGATGGATGCGGACTCAGTGTCAGAGACCAACTGCGTTCGCCAGCCGTTTTCCGTTTCTGACATCGGCCTCAATAAAGCGACTGTCCTCGTCAACCGAATCAACCTGTTCTGGGGGACAAACTGGACCGCCATCGCCAGCGGGTTTCATGCGAAATCCTTCGACCGAGAAAGGGACTGGTGTCCTGACCTGGTCATCGGCTGTGTGGATACACGCGCCGCACGAAGAGCGATTCAGGATTCCTTCTCGCATGGCCTGAACCGAGCGCACTATTGGCTCGATCTCGGGAACAATGCTTCGAGCGGCCAGTACGTTCTTGGTCAGCCTCTCAATGCACGCAACCGCAGAAAAGCGGAACGATTGCGCACGGTGAGCGAACTCTATCCAGAGATTCTGGATGAAAGAGTTGGGGAGGATTCGCTCCCGAGTTGTTCAGCATTGGAAGCCCTCGATCGTCAGGAGCCATTCATCAATCAGACGCTGGCTGCGAGCGCGCTGGCCATGCTGGCGCAACTGTTTCGCTACGGGAAGCTCACGCACCACGGCGCGTTCTTCAATGCAATGACGGGACAGATGAGCGCCCTTCCTGTTGATCCCGAACTGTGGCGAAAGGTAAAGAAGCGCAGAACGAGCACTCGTCGCAACAAATAAAGCAGCGAGCAACTGGCGCCAGGCCGCCGCTACACCCTGCAATGGAACGATCCGGAACTCAAAAGGCCTAACAGAAGAGGATCGCGGCCCAGGCAAAACATGAATATGCTTTTAGTGGTGCCTTGGCCGCAGGATGTGACTGCCGACACATAGCCTTAAGTCCGAGTTTGGGCGAACGCACCCCATCACTAGGCATCGCTCATTCAGGAGATCCGCCGCCTCATTTTCAAAATCGCTGCCGACTCCCGGTCTGGTTCACGTGAAACCGGCATTGAGTCTCAATGTCCTGCAACGGGTTGGACGTGGTGATCTGCCGTTGGAGGAGGCGCCGTTCGCATCTTTCCACTAGCCGCCCAGCCGAGCGCGATGATCCAACCGAAAAGAGTCCATCCGAGCAAAATGTTCAATCCCGCTATCCAGGCGATCGCCTTACAGTTCCTGTACAAGGCGAGTCCACTGGGCAACAGGTAAAGCGAGACTACCAGGATGAAAAGAATCAGATGGACCGGAGCCAGCAGCGCAGCGGTGTTCCTGGCTAGTCCGACCGCAACTGCCAGGATTGCAAAGGCGACCAGAGCGGTGGCAACAAACAGCCGAAGCATATCCCTCATGTGTCACCCCCGATGAAGCGCCAGAAATGATAGTCGGGTTCGTCTTGTCATGCCGTGTCAGCGATCACCCAATCTCGTGAAATCGGCCTGGCCATAGAATTTTGCCGGCCTTCGTTCAGCAATCCTCAAACCTGGAATCTATCGCTTCAAGGAGAAATCCACATGTTCAAAGAGCTAGCTCCGCTCCTGCGGCAGCGCGCTGTTTTGTTGACCCTCACACATCTCGAAGACGAGCAGATCCGTGTGAACGTGATCCCACAAAAGATCAAGGACGGCGAGAACGCGGCACTGACCACACCACTGACCGTGACTGGAACTTCCGAGGAACTCGACCGTGATCTGCCGCCCACACTGGTCAATTTCGTCGGCGCGCATCTCGGTCTTAAGAACACACTCGACCGTGTGAAAGAGGAAATGGATGCGGCAGCTAAGGCAGCACAGACCGAAGCTCGGTCCAAGAGCAAGTCATTGGGGACGAAGGCTGCGCCGAAACCTGAAGTTGCGAAGCCAGCCGAAATCTCGAAGCCTGTGCCTCCTTCACCTCCCGAACTCGCCAGAGGGGCCAGCCTCTTTGACGCGCCTGCGCCGCCGGCAACTTCGGCGGACGACACCGACGACGAACAAGAGATTCTCGCGGAGACTGCCGAGCAAGACCGATTCATCGAAGAGGACGAAGTGGAGGATGCTGCCTGAGTTCCGGCCGTGAAGACGATCCTCGATCACACCGTAAGCTGCTCTACCTAAATAAGATAGCTTGGATCCGGACTCCCTGAACCCAGAAACGGAATGACTCATCTAATAATTATTCAGGAGCGTCGGAATGATTATTGATTATAATGGGGAGAAGGGGGGAGCAGCCATGGAGGCCGTGATGGAACGCCTGACAACCACGGAAGCCGCAATAGCAGCTGGCGTGTCAGTCCCGCAGATCAATCGAATCATCGATGAGAAGATCCTGCCGGAAGATCTCTACAGCACTTCCCCTACGCGGAGCTTCCGAACCGACGCCGCGCTCCTGATCGCCTTCTACTTTGAGACGGCGGATTGGCTAACCACGAATGCCCGCCTTGAGACCATCCGTAATGCCAGGGCGCACTGCTCGACCTGGGAAGAGTGGAGGGACTGCACTATAGGGGAGCACTATCTGACGATCCGCTTCTCCGAACTGTGGAAGACGGTTGATGAACGTCTGCACATGCTCTCAGAAGCCCGGGAAATGGTCGTCGAAGACCCGGAAATCCTGAGTTGAACTCCTGTTATCCGGGGTACACGCATCCCGGTACATGACGTCGCCGCACAGGTCGAAGCGGGAGTCCCCATCAAGGAAATCCTCGAAACGTATCCCCGGCTCAGCGCGGCGCAGGTGGAACTGGCTTCGATCTATTCGAAGGCGGTTCCGCAGCGCGGCAGGCCGCGGCGAGTGTCTATTCCGGGCGCAAAGCCCATCTCGATCACCAAGAAGCGACTTCGCGGCTCTCTATAGGGGCGTGAAGGATGCTGAAATTTCTGATCGATGAATGTCTGAGCCCAGAGCTTGCCCAACTGGCGCGGGACCGGGGATACCACGAGAGTTTCCACGTCAGCTGGCTTGGCAAAGCAGGTTGGAAGGATTGGGAACTGAAGAACCTGATTCTCGAGCAGGATTGGACCTTCGTGACCCGGAACAGCATGGACTTCCGCGGGCCGGCCGAACAGCCAGGTTCCAAGGGGCAGTACGCCGATGTCTCCATCCACGCTGGACTCGTTTGCATCAATGGTCCGGCACGGATGAGTGGGAAGATGCAGGCCGAGCTCTTCGCTGCCGTTCTTGACATCATTCAGGACACGTCTCCGCCGAAAGAGGACTTGATTAACGAGGTGATCGAGGTGGATCTCGCCGAGGAAGGCGGGGAGTTCGAGATCGTTCGCTATCCGTTGCCGGTCGCTGACGAATCGAAAGAGTCGCCCTGAACCGGAGGGACGAAGGCCGGCATTTTCACTGGCTTGCACCTTCCGCAACATGAGTCAACAGCAATTGCAGGTCTGTCCCTTCCAGGCCGATCTACCCTCTTTGAGGAGGATGGGAACGGCGACGAGGGCAGCGGCGGCATCGAACCACGCAACATGGAAGAGTGCGTTGACGCAAAGACCAATGAGCGTGACGAGAGCGAGGTAGGCACACGTGGCCGACTGTGTCGCGTCGGCGGCTAGTGCGGCATTCCCGAATCGGCGGGCCTCCCTGTGCTTCAGCCAGGCCAGTACGGGCATCGCAAGCAATGCGGCGGCCGTGATGACGATTCCCGCGCGACTCGACTCTGGACGCAGGCCGAGGGCCAACGATGTAGTGGCTGCTACCACAACGACGAAGGCGAGAACGAATAGCAGCACCGATGCTACGCGAGCGGCGTTGCGTTCCGAAATCGAAACTTTCGGAATCCACTGCATAAGCACTATCGCCGCAGACAACAGTTCCACGAGGCTGTCGGAACCAAAGGCAAGCAACGCCGGGCTGTGAGCCGTGGCCGCTGCATACACCGCGACCCCGAACTCGATGAGCATCCATCCCAGGGTGACACCCTGAAGCCAGAACACGCGTGATCGCGGCTGTTTCGGAGCACGCGCTGCTAGACCCTGCTTCGGATGGATACCGATCTGCACGACTCGCTCCATACCGTCATGGTCTCAGGCTCCTGGAACAGAACGCAAGACGATACCAGCAGCAGCCAAAGCATCGTAGAGCTAAAGACAAGCTTCCATTAGAACGCTGCGTCAATGGTGATCGCTCTGCCGTCCGTGACAATTTCGTTGCGATCCCCGCGCTCTCTGACGAGAACCACGAAATCCGCATTTCAACATAATCACCCGAAGGAATTCCCATGAAACCGTCGAAGCTCTATGAAGCGCTCCGTGCGCTCATTGGCGAACGTGTGCCTCTCCATATTTGGGGCCCATGTGGCACCGGAAAGTCGCAGATCGTGGGCCAGGTGGCCGGAGATCTCGAATACGAGTTCCTTGACGTCCGCGCAGTCCAACTCGATCCGGTCGATTTGCGCGGCTTGCCCCGCATCTCCTCCGATCAGACCGAGTGGGTTCCCCCCAAGTTTCTGCCGACGTCAGGTAAGGGCATCCTGTTTCTCGATGAACTGACTTCGGCCCCACAGATGACGCAGGCGGGATGCTATCAGCTGGTTCTCGACCGGCGCCTCGGCGAATACAGGTTGCCCGACGAGTGGGTCGTGATCGCCGCCGGCAATCCCGCATCGGAACGCGGAGTCCATTTCGCCATGCCGCGGCCGCTGCGAAACCGGTTCGTGCACCTCGATCTTGAGCCCGATCTCGACGACTGGTGTAAGTGGGCGGTCAAGGCTCATGTTCGCCCGGAGGTCATCGCATTCCTCCGCTTCAAACCTGAACTGCTGCACGCGGCCGATGTCACTTCTGACGTGAACGCCTGGCCGACTCCCCGTTCTTGGGAGATGGCCTCGCGGGTTCTGTCGGGAGTAGCCCGGCGCACGAACGCTCGGCTGCTTTCCGGAACAAGCGAGTTTGAGGCGCAGTTGCTCGACGGGACCATCGGACAGGCCGCGGCCTCCGAACTGGTCGCCTTCCTACGGCTGTTTCGCGAGTTGCCATCGATTGACGAAATCCTTCTCAACCCCACGGGCGCTAGGGTTCCAGCAGAGCCTTCCGCACAGATCGCCATCGCCACCGCACTCGGTCGCGTATTGAGCGACAGTTCAGTTGGACGGGGAATCACTTATCTCGAACGGATGCCGACGGAGATGCGTGTGATGGCGATGCGAGATGCGGCGGCACGCGACACATCCGTCACGCATACTCCGGAGTTTGTGCGATTCGGAGTGGAATACCGGGAGGTCATCCAATGATTACCGAAAAAGCGATGCTTGCCGCGGTTCATATCAGCGTCTGGACCGCCGTAAAACACGATCGCAAGGTCAGCCGGGAAGTCGCCGATCAGCATGGAGCCCATCAGGGGGCAGGCCGCTACAACAAACAACTGCTGCATGGAGCGCAGAAACTCGAGGAACTGCGGAGCTTGGCGGGCCAAATTCGGCAACACTTCTACAAGGTCACGCTTCCCTGGTCCGATGAAGGTTTTCGGCTCTTGCCCGCCAACTTCTACTTCGATCTCATGGCCCGCATGCGCGAATTCGAAGCGAGCTTCGATGCCGGCGTGGATGCGTTCCTGCGTGTCTATCCGCAGTATGTCGAGCAGGTCCGCCCGGAATTGAACTGCCTCTTCCGCGAAGAGGACTATCCCTCTCCGGAAAAGCTCAAGGCCAAGTTTGGCGTGAAGCTTGAGGTTCTGCCGATTCCTACAGGGGCAGACTTTCGTGTCCAGATGTCGGCCGAAGAGCAGGCGCGGGTTGCACGGGAGATCGACGCGAACGTTCGTCAGTCGCTCATGCGGGGAACGGAAGACCTCTGGAAGCGGATGCGCGAGGTTGTCGCCCATATGGTCGACAGGCTCAATGAGCCCGAGTCGCGCTTCCACAGTTCACTGGTCACCAATGTCCTCGATCTGGTCGAAATCCTTCCGCGGCTCAACGTCAGCGGGGACGCAGCCCTGAATCGGCTTGCGGAGCAAATCAGGCTGCGGCTGTGCAACCACTCTGCTCAGGAACTCAAGAAACATGATCTGCTCCGCGTGACCACGGCTGCCGATGCCGCCAACATCGTCGCTGAGATGGACGGAGTTCTTCGCGATCGGGAATCGGCGAAAACGATCGAAGCCGAGAGCGCGGATGAGATCTTCGCTCACATGTCGGCCTATATGGAGGCGCCGAGCGCCGCATGAGAAACGAAACCTCAAATTCACTGCGCATTCAGAAGGCGCGAACCTCTCTTCTTCTCGATCATCCTTTCTTCGGCTCTCTCCTGTATCGGCTAAAGGATCGGGAGAGTCGCGCCGTCAAGACGATGGCCACTGATGGTATTTCACTGCTCTGGAATCCGGAATTCGTCGAATCGCTTACTGCGGCAACCTTGGCCGGAACGCTCGCGCATGAGGTGATGCATCCGGCCCTGCACCATCACCTGCGGCGCTCGAGCCGGGACCTGAAACGATGGAACATTGCGTGCGACTACGCCATCAATCCGCTGTTGGTCGACGCTGGGCTGTCACTTCCTGAAGGCGTTCTCATTGAAAACCGATTCCGCGGCATGAGTTCGGAGCAGATCTATAACCTCCTCGAATCGGAAGAGGACACGGACCCGAATGGTGACAGTGGTCAGGAGTCCCCGGTCTCAAACGAATCGAACGGAAGCGCGGCTCAAAACGAATCAAGCGATCCGTCGGCTCCCGAGACGGATGGAGGGATCGGCCAGGTTCTTGATGCACCTTCGGAGAGCGAGGATTCTGAGACCGAGCAAGAGCAGGCAAGAGAATGGGAGATCGCGGTCAAACAGGCGATGACGGTTGCCCAGCAGGCGGGCAAAATGCCGGCGGGACTTGACCGGACGATGGAGGGGGCTGCGGAAGCAGCCGTAAATTGGCGGGAGCTTCTTCGCCGCCTCTGGTCGGACACGATTGCGGCTGATTACAGCTGGATGCGTCCAAACCGGCGCCATCTCTGGAGAGGGCTCTATCTTCCCGGAGTGGTAAAGGAAGGCGTTGGGGAGATCGTCATAGCGGTCGATTGCTCCGGCTCCATCAATGGACGTCAGTTGAGGCTCTTCGAGGCCGAAGCGCGATCCATTCTGGAAGGCCAACGGCCGGAGCGAGTCTACGTGCTCTACTTTGACGCGGTGGTTCAGAAGGTCGAGACTTACGAAGCGGGCCAGCCAATCTCTCTCAACCCCATGGGCGGGGGAGGCACGGAATTCGCGCCATGCTTTGAATGGGTCGAGGAACGCGGGATCATGCCCCAGACCATGGTTTTCCTGACTGATCTGTACGGATCGTTTCCTTCCTGCGCTCCCTCCTACCCCGTTTTGTGGGCTTCGACCGGGCGCCGCCAGGCTCCCTTCGGCGAAGTCATCCCAATGCAGTCGGCGTAATCAAAGCGTCGACCATCCTGCAAACCACCAAATCAATTCAAGCCTCGCGCACGTTCTCTGTGCACTGAAGCGGGGATCAGGAGGTCTTGTGTGAACCAAACCTATCGTGTGTTTACGGATGGTTCCGCGATCGGAAATCCCGGACCTGGCGGCTGGGGTGCTGTCGTGATGAACAGAACGAGGCGCCGGGAAATGTCCGGCGGGTGCCCCAGAACGACGGTCTCGGAAATGGAACTCGTCGCCGCAATTGAGGCGCTTCGCTCGCTGCCACCAGGCGTACGGATAGATCTGCACTCCGATTCGCAATACCTGATCTACGGGATGAGTTGCTTTATCTCCAAATGGGAACGGGATGGCTGGCGCAACCGGCGAGGTTGTCAGATCCAGCACCGGCAACTGTGGACGGAACTCACGCTACTCAATGCGAACAGAGAAGTCCGGTGGGTGTGGCTCAAAGGGCACAATGGCCATCGCGATCAGACCCGCGCCGATTCACTTGCATACCAGGCTGCGCGTGCCGTTTGGCTGCGCGAACGAGCCGCTGCGTAAGCCCCCTAAGAAGACAACCGATTCCGAAAAAGGAGTGCCAATATGGCTTCAATTACCGAAGCAAATTCGTTGTTTGAAATCGATATGGAACTTGATTCTTTGCTCGAGCAGATTCAGGAACAGGTGGAGTCCGGTAGCGAACCTTCGGAAGATCTCGTGGCTCGGTTCCACCAGTTCTGTGACGCGCACGGAGAAAAGGTAGACCGAATCGGGCGCTTTGTTCGCATGATGGAGGCTCGTGAACAGTTCTGCCGAAACGAAGCCTCGCGTTTGAGTGATCGTGCTCGTGCTGCGGCCGGGAAGGTGGAGCGCACGAAGAACCTGGTTCTCTATTATCTGCTCAGCCGGGATCTCAAAAGGATCGAGGGACAGCAGTTCACCCTCCGGGCCCAGAAGAACAGCCAGGATTCAGTGAAGATCACCGACGAAGCGGCTTTACCCTTGTGCTACTGCCGAATCGATGCGCGAATCGAGGGCGGCGTTTGGCAGACAGTCCTGTCCCTGCTTCCGGACCAGATTGCAATGGCTCTCATGTCGTCCGTTCAGGAAAAACGGCCGAATGCGGAGGCTATAAAGCAAGCGGCGATGCAGGGCGGGCATGTGCCAGGCGCAGAAATTCGGCGCGGATCGCACTTGCGAGTCGCTTGAGCGTATTGAGCAAGCGTTACCGACTGGCCTTCTCCGGGCAAGCCGTAATTGGGTCCATCGAAACTGCCAACATTAGACCATGAGAGACAATCGCGCAATTCGCAGGCCGGACGCAAAGGCATTGGCTCTGACGAAACGTCTCAGTGTAGAAATCGGCGTCAGTCTTTCCGAACTGATCTAAGGCGCAGGGTGACGGCAAAGCGCCGCATCGGTGTGACGTATCAGTTCCGCCTGCTCGTCGATCCTAAGAAGTGGTGTCTCGGGCCGGAGCTGTTAGGTGGGGATGTATCCTAGGCGGGAGGTACTGCGGTGTTTGATGATCTGATTGTCGAACTTGATCCTCCGACAAACAGGCGCGGCAAGTGCGAAGGCAAAGAGCGGCACTTAACTGAAGCAGCGGTGATGCTCGCCTATGGAATGCATTTGCTGCGCACTGTGCCGCAACTCCAGAAGATCGAGCTTCATCCGGATGGCGAGCACGCAAAGCGTTTTGAAATTGTACGGTGGCTGTCGGCGCGGGGCTTTGCGCTGAAAGAGTCCCAAGGCACAACTACCTACTGCGGAACATACAGAGATGGCCAGAAGACCATCGTCGTCACGTCAACGCCTGGAAAGGGAGACGTTGTCGCAAAGACCGACGATGGATCGATCATTGCGGAGTGCAAGGGCGGAATCGTCAACACGAGCCATGCGGGACAGAAATCGCGGTTGCGTAAGGGTCTCTGTGAAGCCGTTGGGCTGCTGATGGCACGTGAAAAGGGCGGCAGGCAGGTTGCGGTCGTACCCAACACAGAAACGACCCTAAAGCTCGCGCAAAAGCTGGCAACCCGTGCGCGCGATGCGGGAATTGAGATTGCCTTGGTCGATGAGCGGGGAGCTGTCTTTGATGTCAAACCGTAAGCGTTGCCCTTGCTCTCACGAAACGGATAGTCACGTCTCTATATGGGTTCTTTTCTCGGAGCGATGCTCTTTATCGTAAAGCCTTTGGAATTGTCCTGATCGTGACCGATAAGCGTGAGTTTAACGCGGTACATATCGGATGCTTCCTGTGCTTTCGCCTTGATGGTCTTGTACTTCATCGCGTCCGAGTCCGCGTTGAACATAACGTGGTAAAACGAGGACCAAAGCACTGCAGCATCACTAAAAAAGATGTCCTGATTCGGTCCCAAGATCGAATAACACCCAGAGCGGGGCATGATGCTATCCGCAAGAGCGCGATTGGTCGCGGAGCAGGCGGACATGAAAAGACGCCGTTTGCGCAGATATGGCTTAATCAGCGGTCCGAGCTCATCGAAGGGTATTTTGTCGAGTGTTGTGTGGATTGCTCCGGGTTCACCGTGGCAAGACAAATGAAGGTAGCGGTATGAGGAGGACTCGAACTGTTTCAACAGTTCCTTGAATTCACGTTTTGTACGGATATAGCAGTATTCGCATTTCTTGTCGCTAAGCGCGAGAATTTTGGAGACAATTTGCCCCTCGAAGCGTCCTGCACGCTCGTCATCAAAGCCGAGTGACTCGATTATGAATACTTCTGGCTGGCTCATCGCAAAGGTCCGATTACATGTAAAAGCGGTATGACGGGTTAGGTATTTGATTGTCGGAAAGTTCCGTCATCAACATGCCGACTTTGCGCGCGAATGAAATGGTAATAGGATAGCGCCCCAGCCCCTCGCTGGAATTCCAGTTCATTTTGGTCAACGCCAGCAGTTCGCGTGCCCGCTCGCGAATGTCCGTCTTTCCGCATGCTCCGATTTCAAGGGGGGCGGGAATATGCGGTCCAGGATATTCATCCCACCACGAGACGTAACCCATGGTAAACAGATAGGCCTCTTCGCCGACGTTGCAGAGCGTGCCGCGCCAGGGCTCCTGCATACCTTTGCGGATGAGCCTGAATGCCGTACTGCGCATCCACACGAGATCGCATGCCGGAACGCGAGACTCTGCGGCGGAGCGGAATCCTGCCTCCTCTTCAGGCTGGTACATGCTCGTCTTGTGAACGACGACGCGCGTGGGAAGCATGCCCGCTAGCGCCTCGTACTTATCGAGTACCTCCTTAATTAGAGTCGCAGCCTGCTCTTCGTTGAGATAAGGCTGACGTTCCCGACGTTGTTCATGGGGCACAAGCGAGCCCTTGAGGGCGAACGGTTCAATTTCATTGGAAAATGCTTGCGCCACGCTGGCGTAAACTACATCTCCCTCGCGCCGCTTCAAATGGTGGAAGGAAACGCCGATGAAGCATGTATTACCTGGCAGGTCGGCCGGACGCCACGGTTCATGCCCTGATTTGTAAAAGAGTGACGTTGCCAAATTCCAAGCCCGTGTTGCATTGCTCTGTCCCTCGTCATCCGCCCGCAGAAATGTGTCGCGGCGCATCACTTGCACCGGCACGGGATTCTGGTGGGTCATTATCCTTGCCTTCAAAGCACGGTAAAACGTGCGGAAAAGCAGATCCTCAGCCTGTGTTCGGAGTTCTTCCGCCGCCTTGAGCTCTTCCGGTGTCGGCTGAAAGAGGGACATCTGCTCTTGCTCTTCCTCCTGTTGCAGCCGCTCTAACGCCTCACGCTCCTGCGCGGAAAGCCTGGGATTACTGATACGCATGTCGGCAAGTTCATCGGGAAGGCAGACGATGATGCAGTCTGGCCGCGCGTCGCCGAAGAAACTCTGGATTCTTGCGTCGAAGAGTTCGACCAGCTCGTCGAACTTTTCAACAGACGATGTGCGATGCAAGGCGAGGTTCAGCCGTTCCTCATCAATAGCCCGGACGAAGCGGTCCTCTATGACGAACGTGACCCCGAGTGCTTGTTGCGCCCCCGGCCAATTTGGGTAGCGGCGGGCGCTCTTTTCCCGTGCAATCGCCATACGGTTGAGTCGCGGCAGCCATGCTCGTGCGAGCTGCACTTCCGCTGCAGGTCCGACAATGCCAATGCGCAGCTCCCGTGGCGCGGATTTATCCGCTGCCCCGTGCTTTGCCATTATGCGGCGAGGCTCCACACCCTTCTCATTGGAGCCGAAGAGCAAGTTGGGTTCAGGCAGACATTCGATTCGTATGTCCAGGGTCATTGCTCAATCCTATTTCCGGCACTTCCACAGTCAAAAAGTTCATATCAATCAAGAGGTCGTCAACGTGGAGATCCCCGACGTTCATTGTTTCGGCTCCCCGGCCGAGGAAGCTCGCCCAGAATGTCAGGTCAGCCTCGACGCTTTTGTTGCGATCAAATTTGATGCGGCGCGTCGCCTTCGCTGCGCGCGTGAATGCGGGCAGCGGCGTAAAAGCGTCGTGACCGGTGAACATGTAGAAGGGCTTGATGCGGACGCACCAGGTTCCACCCATATCAACGATCTCGTAGCCGAAGCCCTCGTTTTCAAACCACGCTCGCGGCGCCTCGGCCCGTCGCTTGACCACTTCTCGCCGGTTCCCACGCTTCTGTGAACTGTTCCAGACAATCGTGCGCGGTCCCTTGTCCTTGCCTGCAAAGTAAGCCCGATGCTTGCGGCCACATTCGAGGATCAGTCCGTGCTCGTCTTCAAAGGACTCAAGCTCATACTCGAAATGCTTGCGCAGAAGCCAAGAGAGAACCCGCTTGTCATCGGTCGAGGACTCGATTTCGGATCGAGGCTTTGACTGGCTGGCTTTCAGGTCCACGATTGGGCCGAGCAGCTGCGTCAGTATGAGCAGTGGGACAAAACTCCAGAGTTCCGTTCCCCGGTCCACGAAGGTTCCACAGTCTGCGAGTGCGATTGTCTGCGGCCGGTAGCGCAACGGTGTGGTCAGCCGCACAATCGAGACGTTCCGGGGAATGACACTAAAGGGAAGAACATTGATGATGTAAAATCCCGTTGGCACGCTGGAGCGCGCTACGCCGCGTGATCCGGCAGAGGCCATCGGCTGGGCGATGACGGCTTTGAATCGCGATTCCGCTGGGTTGTGGTAGAACGCGGAACCTCCACCTCCTGCGAGCGTCAGCTCGCCCACGTCGATAAGGCCCGTCCCCGCCCGCTCCATTGCGCTGATGCCAAAGAAAATGTCGCAAAGGGAGGGATTTCGCTGATCGGTTACACCCTCGGAAATAATGATGCGCCCGTCATTCTGTAGCGTGACCTTGCCCGCGACTTTTTGAGTCAGTGCACCAGGATTCGTGAACACAATGTCGGAGCCCGGAATCAGTTCAATCGTGGATGGCTCCGCGATCTCATAATCACGATGAACGAGCATGTTCACAAGCACTTCAACCAGAGCGCGTGGAGGATAGGCAGGCTGATCCGTATGCTGGCGGCGTTTCTTGAGCTTAAGCTGCGGATTCACATCGGCGCTTTCGAGCTTCTCCAGCAGCGCCCGGTGTTGCGCGATGAGATTGCCCTCATAAATCTCACGTTTCTTACCTGCTTCCGTAAGCGCCACTACGGCATGCGGGAAGAAATCCTGCGTTCGTTTTCCGAAAAGCAGCAAGGCTCCGGCAGTCACTTCATCGCCGCTGGAATTTGCAATGATAAGCCCCTGCTCGCGCATCAGCGGGAGAAGGACTTCGCGCGTAAGCGACGCCCTGCCGAGCTTCTTGCAGTATTCCCCGAGAATCGAGAGTGCCAGATCCAAATCGAGGTCATCGAGCGTTGCTTTAGGAGTGACGCGCTCGTCGAAGGCCTGAATGTCGTGTACGGTTCTGTTGCCGGCGGAGGCGATCGTATAGCGGTCATGACCGGCGAGTTCCTTGGCGAGATCCGCGAATAATTCATCGAATCCGTCAATCCTGAGGGGCCGAAAGTTGGAGTCTAGGCGGCGAGCGAACGCCTCGACATTCGGGTGCAGTGTTTCGCCATGCCGCGTGCACCAGTAGACTCCATTGGGAAAGTCGAGGCGACCTTCCTTACTCTGTCCGAAGAGACCCTCCATAATGGAAGGCTCAGAGCCGCGGTAGCCCATGACGATGATGGGCGATGCGTTAAGCATCGGGCGAATCAGAGAAATGAGGCCCGGATCGAGCGCGCCCACCTCCCCGGATGAATTCTTATCTGAATACTGCTCCGCTCGACCGTGCAGCCAGACTATCTGGCACTTGCCGTAGATATTGAACTGATCGTAGTCGCCGGGACCGCGGTTTACTTCGTGAATGTGTCTGATATGGGGCTGGCGCTCCCGCAGCGCATCGGGGAGGCAGGTATCGAAGTTCGTCGTCAGCATCGTGCGAATAAGTCCGCGCATGACGAAGTCGGCAAGAGTTTTGTAACCGCTGCTGATCCCGTTTACCGGGCGCATCAGGTCGAGCAGGACGCGCTTACGGAATTCTGCGGGAACCAGCAGATGTTCTACGGCAAGAGGAAAATTCTCAGCAAGCCGGTCAGGTCCCGCAACGAACCAGTCGAATCCGTGCAACCAGGACTCCCATTCGGACGGCTTCACCCGTTCCGGCGGGCGCGCATTGTTTAGCTCTCGCTCGGAGTAAACAAGTCGCGCGATCTGTTTCACGGCGTCCGCTGCGGTCGGGACACCGGACCGGAACGAGGCCCCTGCCCCGAGCAAAATGAGCGGACACGGCTCATCAGTGGTCCGCAGAAGCGGCCCAAGAGTGGCTACGGCTTCCTTGTTGCCAGTAATCTCTGACACGCTCGAACCTCAAGCAACGATTGCGCAAATACAAGAGAATGTAGCAATTCTACCGAAGCCCCGCCGTAGGCAATTTCTTAGGCTTCGATCGTCTTGGCTGAATTGAGGCCTACAAATTCAATGCTCAGCGGGAGCTGCTTCACCAGCTTCACGGTTGATAGGCTCACCGTCGTCACGCGTTCGATCAGGCGAACGATGAATTCTTCGTCTTCCGGGTCATTGGGGTCGGATGTGATGTCGGATTCCGGGGCGGCGTCGTAGTGGTACTGGTCCACGACCCACTCAAGCGCGGACCGAGTGCCAAGTACATAATCGAAAGCCTCTGCCGGAATCCCTGCGAGCGTAAGAGAGCTGTTGACTCGGATCGTACCATGCTCCCTGCTCAACACCATTGATTCCGTGACGCGGTAGGAAAGCGGTTCGGTCGCACTTTCCCTCCACTCAAGCGCATGAGGAGAGACGGACTCGTAGGCAAGATGCAGCTCCTTGAGCTGGCGTCCTATTTCGCTGCATTTCCAGAAGTCCTTCACGAGCGGGACGCGCGGGATTTCGTTACGGAGGTTCTGTGCGAAATGCTCACGGTAGAGCGGATGATGCAACACGGCATACACGTAGTGGAAAATGTCCCACTTTGAGATGCCGCTGTCTGCGTAATGGTCCCTGAGCTCCTGAAGCGCCCAGTCCGTTATGTTCTCGGACCTGACATGCCCGTCGTCGGAATAGGTATAGAAACCGAAGCACTGGCCGTTTCGACCACCCACAGCTTCATTCGGGAGGCAGTTGGTCACCATGCAGATGAACGGCATCTGTGTGTGCGTAGTGCAGCAGATGACGACGTTTTCGGCTTCCGCTTCTTCGTTGGGGAACAGTGCCGGTGTCAGGTAAACACGCTCATTGAGCAGGCGATCAAAACACAGCCATTTCTTGCAGAACGGCCGGTACAGAGAGCGCCTGAAATTTGACTCTCCGACCGACGCATAGTGCCCATTGCCCAGCGCCTGCTTGAGATTGTGGGTCCATTTGAGCAGGTCCACGTGCACAAACTCATCTACATCGATTTTCTTTTTCTGTTTCTGCTGCGCTCGCTTGTAACGGTCCACCTCGCCGTTATAGTCTTCGACGAATTTGCGCATTCTCTGTTCAAGCGCCTCGCGATTGAAGTCATAAGCGACATCATCGCGGGCTGTGAGCACGCCCACGGTATAGCTCTTGAATATCGCGTCGGCGTCGGTACTGGTCAACTGCTTCGCGGCTTTGGTCTCCTTCGTTCCAAGCGGAACCAGTGTATTGAATTCTCCAGCAGTTTCGAGCTGGAGCCAGGTTTTCGGCGGCAGGATTTCCCAAGGAACTTTGGACATATCGCCTAGCTCCGCAAGCCAGGCAAGCTTTTGCATCCGGGTCCAACGCTCGGGGACGCGGTGATAGTAGAGCGAATGATCATCCTCGCGCGTGCCTTCCTGCCGCACGGCAATGGTTATACCTACACCCACCTTGATACCGAAAACATTGTGCTGCGTGCCGCTCAGGGTGCGGTCCTTGTTCACGTCTCCATGCAAGTCGATGTGATAGATCCGGGTAAAGTCGCGCAGGAAGTGCTTCTGCATGCCGTCGAGTGTGTCCACAAACTTGTTATTTGAGACGTAGCAGACAACGCCTGGCCTGTCCCCGAGGCGATCCACTGCCCAGCGGAAGAAGCGGACATAGGGGTCGTAGTACTTGCTTTTCAGCGTTGCAGTGGAGTCTTTGGCATAGGTTTCGCGAATTCGAGAGTCGATCACCTTGTACGAACGGTTCTTGTTATTCTCCGTCTCGCTCTTCTGCCCCATGTTGTAAGGCGGGTTGCCGATGATCACGGTAATCGGCGTGCGCTTTTGCCGCTCGACGCGCTGGGTGTTGGCTTCGTTCAGGAAGGCGAATCCCGCCTGCTTTGCCTCGGCAATGTCCAGCGTGTCCACGAAGCAGAGGCCCTCGAACGCCTCGTAGGTATTCGTGATTTCGTAGTATGCATGTTCGATGTTGAGAGCCGCGATGTAGTAGCCGAGCAACAGGATTTCGTTAGCAAAAAGCTGATCTTTGTAGAACGTCGTCAGGTGGCGCTTCGGGACACGGCGGACTAGATTGACGATGAAGTTGCCCGTACCGGTGCAGGGATCGAGGACGTTGACATTGGGTTCGCCAAGCGTCTTACTGAAATGCTCCTTGAGTGTATGAACCACACTCGCGGACATAAAATCGACAATCGGCTGGGGCGTATAGACTATGCCGTGCGTATCGGCCAGGCGCGTAGAATACCCCTGGAAGAACTGCTCGTAGACCGTATTGAGGAAGTGTTGCTTATCCGTGAAATCGGGCAGGGTGCGCGCAGCATTCTCAATTGCGATGTAGAAACTGTCGAGGCTCTTGAGATACTCGGTTCGGCTGAAACTCTTGCTCACGAGCGCATCGATTACCGTCTCAACCTCGCGCGCAATGGCGTTGCGCTGGATGAATTCAGGATTGTCGAAGATGGTACGGAACAGGCGTTCGGTCAGGAGGTGCTGTACCAGCATCTCTTCGACAGTTTCGACGGTCACCTTGGGGTCAATGGCATTCTGGCAGAGGGTATAGAACGCTTCAAACGCTGCGATGAACTTCTTATTCGACTTGTGGGCCTCCTTGATCTTGTGCATCAGGCCCTTTGCCAGTTCGGGAACGCGATCCTTGAATTCCACCACGGCCCGCTCGAATCCTTCGACGTCGGGTTCGATGTAGGAGAAAAACTGTTGCAGCAGGCGGACAAGCTGCGCGCCGTCGGAAAGATCGACGCGCATGACCTCCTGCTTCGACTGATACAGCACTGCGGCGCGCGTATCCTCGAAAATGATGTTCGTCAGCGGGTATCCTTTTGCCTTTTTCTTGGCGATTTCCTCGTCGAGGTTGTCATCGGTGTCTTTCGCTTCCCAATAGCCGCGCGGCAAGCCGTTCCCGTCACGGATCGTGCCATCGGGGACCAACCGTTTTCCCGTCTTGAGCGAAAGAAGCGGAATGAAGATCCACCCGCGTTGCTTTGCAAGGGCGGTGAGCATGTTCTCAAAGGCGGTGCTGACAGCGCCCTCATGCTTGACTCGCTGATCCTGAAAATCCTTAAGAAGCGAATAGTATTGCCTGATGATCGGATGATCGGCAGAGATCGTCGTTTTCTTCGAGGCCTTTTGACCCATTGAACAAGTACCGCCTTGGACAAGCCGCAAAATGACGCAACTTTAACAGCATATCGTCAGATTGCAACCCGCAATCTGTTTGATATTGTGTCTTTTACAGGAATTGTAGTGCGCTTTCGTCGAGGGTCGTTACTCAGTTGATGCGGGGTGTACAAGAGCGGTAAGCCCCCTGCCAATCCCGACCTAGGCGGCGGGATACCCCATATTCCGCGATGGCAGGCAGTTTTGTGCCTTCGTGATTGAGGTGCAACTGGCGGCAGATGTCGCTGGTTGTGCTTCACAGCGGGGATCTACGGTAGCGGCGGGATGATCTCCACAAGCACATCCAGGCGGTCCATTGGATGTGCAGGCGCATCAGGGTAAAGGCGTAAACGGCTGAGCAGGTTCAGAGAAGAAGAGAGGAATCAAATCTGACGATGCCTTTCGAGCTTCAAGGTAGCCATATGCGGCTAACTCTGGGATGGTCTTTGCCTTATCGAGCTTGAATTTGTTTGCCGGGACAGCCGGATTGATTCGAATCACCCGCTCGTGGCTCACCAAGGAATAGGCAATTCCCAAACTTCCTCCAGACTGCCCTCTCAGAGCGACCTCGAGTGCCTTACGCAACCAGTCCCTTCCACCGGACAAACCCGTGAGCGAAGCAGGAAACTGCGTGCAACCCAAGGACAACACCCGCATTCTCTGTGGACTGATACCGAGCCAGCTGACAGCTTCGACAACCGCGTTGCCCACGGGATTGTTCGCCCATAATCCCCCATCGATGTAGAGTGCCTGACCAGCTCCCTTATGAGTGGGGAAGTACGTTGGAGCAGCGGTTGTCGCCAGAGCCACATCCACCATGCTCACTCGAAAATCGGTGCGGAAGCGCTCATGATGACGTGTTTTATAAATGTGAACTTCACCATTATTAACATTGAAGCTGGGTATCAACAGTCGCACCTTGGAGTCACCCAGAGTGCTGTGTTTGTATTCACCTTCGAGTGCGATCCGGAGCGCATCTGGGGAATACTTGGAGGAGAAGATTTGGCGGACGAGTCTCATGGGAGTGGATAGAAATGCTGCTGGAAATATGCTGGGGCCATACTTCTCGTAAAAGCTGGTGATTGCTGACGCGGAGAGGCCGAGCCCTAGGCCCAGCGCGATGATTCCCCCGGTGGAGGTTCCAGCAATCAGGTCGAAATAGCGATAGATGGGCTCAGGAAGGGATTTTTCTAACTCGGCCAAAAAAGCCGCAGGAAATACGCCCTTGATCCCACCTCCGTCGATCGAGAGAATTCGGAATTCCTGATTTTCGTTTGCCAGGGCCCGATCTGCCACTGTCGATTCCTCCATTCCTTACGCTTTAGAACGGTTCTTTTGCGCTGGGCCTGCGCTTGCAGGACCTCCAATTATCGCGTTGACAGGGCGCGAAACCAAGAACGGCTCGCCAGCCGTCGCATCTTGGCGAGCTTCTTATTGAAGACGCATTTTCCCAGTGGCCGCCCACATTCACACGGGCAGGGCGATTTGTTGGCGATCCTCTTTTTTAGGCCCAACAATCGAATTGCCCGTTCCGCTTGCTCTCGTCGTTGGAGACCAAACAGCTCGACGTAGTCCGCGATTTCCCCCGGCCTTCCGTGGTCGAGTTCATGGAAAGGAAGCTTTCCTCCGAATTGCAGTTTGTGGCTGATGGCATACAAATACGGAACAAGACAATGAGAAGCATAGCCGGGCAAGGTGGGTACCTTCGACAACTTCAGAAGCAGCCGGAGCGGAGATCCCAGGCACAAACTTCCACCTGGGTTGACGTGGAAATCGCCATTGCGAGGGATCTTGTGATCCAGCTCTTCCACGACGGGGAGAGCGGACGGAAACTCTTCTGGCACTGCAATCCGAAGTCGGTATGCGTCAGAAATCTCAGGGTGATTGGCAGCCGTCGCGGAGAATTGAAGCTCACCTTCCAGGAGGACCTCCCGACCCGCAATCGGAAGCAAGGTCATCCTTGGATAGCGCTGTAAAAAGACTTCAACGCCCGGGACCATAGTACCTGCGTGCACTCACAACATCCACGGTTTGGCGGGCGCTTCACGGATCGTGTGTTGGGTCGGGGTGAAGATCACTGCTGGGGCCGAGAGGGTACCGCGCAAAGCGCCGGTATTGACGCGGGACCCCAGCTTTTGGAGAGCTTGTTCGGAGATGAAGTCGGAATCGAGAGATCGCGCGATAGTGGTGAAGTCTGCTCTTGCCTGAACCAGCCATGCATTGAAGTTCTCTTCCAACTTGTTCTTTCGTCCTTCAGCAGTAGACCACTTATCGGCGAAGTCTTCGGCCGGATTGACGGGATTGGGCACGCGAGGAGCGGTGGCACGGACGAATGTTCCCATCTCATTTAGAATGCGCTCCATCGCATCGCCCAGATCCCCTTCTCCCTGATAGGCGCGAGCTGCGAGCGTCGTAATGATAATTGAGATCGGCTGGACCTCAGGATTTTTGCGGAACATGATGTCGCGATGACGCTTCAATAGCTGGATGCAACGCTGCAGGGGAGTCTTCCAACGAAAAGCGGGCAGGTCGTCGATCTTGGCCTTTTTCATCTCCATCAATCGCTTCTCGAGGAGGTCCTTGGCCTGTCTCATTCTCGATTCGAACCAACGAGCATAGCCTTCAGGATTACTCAGCTTCCAGTCGAAACACAGGTTGCGATAATTTCGGTGCCGATTGTCGGTGATCGAAACCGTCAGGTTCGCTACTTGCTCGGCAAGCATACGATCAGATCCCGCTTTGAGCATGGCCTCTTCGATTGTCCTTCTCGCAACCATCTCCTCGGGAATGCAGGGGACAATATCCATGTGAAAGCTCATCTCATCGGCATAGATAAGTCTCCAGCAACGATGCTTTTCTTCCTTCGGCTCTTGAATATTTCGAGCTTTGCGATAGCTCTCCACATCCAGACCGACGAGAGTTTTGAGTTGCTCCTGTGTCCAAGTCTCCTTGGTGATTCCACTTTCCAACTTGCAGCTCAGGTCCAGATCGTAGGTCGCGTCCTCATTGAGCGGGCGATTGACTGTTCCGAGTCGGAACGATCCTTGAGCGAGGATGTGCGGCGAGAAAGGTCCGCAATGCGAGTCAGCGCGTCCAAACCAAGTCCCTAGGTCTCTATACCGAGCCTCGGCAATTTCATAGGCGGAATCGGGAATCTCGATTTTCTGGGCGATGGATTCGATGATGTGGTGACGATTGGAAACCGGCATAGTTACCCCCAGCTCTGTGCCGTTCACGAAGCAGATAGAGTCGTGGCAATCCAAACTGCCAGTGGGGGGAGGCTAGATGGTTCACCTAATCTCGAAGCCGAAGAGCGACACGAATTTCTTTCTATATTCTACATCAAATGGCATAGCGCCGCAATATATAGACATGCTGGCATGCTTGCCACAATATATTGTATTATTCTGGCCTATAGGACGGGTGAAGATATGCGCAATGCCAGTGGGCTGCCCTGGATGGTGTTAATGAAGCTCGGGCGTAAAGAACACATGGAGCACTTCCGAACCGGTCTGCTCTACATGAACGCACTATCGTACTTCCAACGTCTTGAGGCTGACACGGCGCGCGGAGATCGTTATGAGGGCATCGATTCCATCCTGCAGCCGCAACATCTCGGCGAAGCCTACATCGATTCTGGAATTCCGACAATCGGACGAATCGAGATTAGCCGCGAAGATCTCGCCGGACCCATCACCGTCGCCATGAATCGAACCTCCCGCTGCAATCTGTTCTGTCTGTATGCACTCACCACGCCCGTGCGGGATGTTCTCTTTTCGTCGGAGCATGATTGGTTCGGTGGAGACTCTCTGGTGCTGATCATAAATACGCAGGAGTTCCTGAATCGGATCAGTAAAGCGGCGCTCGAGCAAAAGCTCCCGCTCCAAGGCGCGCCTGTCGAGTACTTCGATGAGAACAGCTACTCAGGCAAGGTTGGCAGATTCAGGAAGTCATCGCGCTTCTCATATCAAAACGAATATCGAATCGCGATCGAGACCGGAATCGAGGGGCCATTCCGATTTCAGATCGGAGATATCCGAGACATCACCTCGGAAGTGATCCCGTTCGATCGGGCTGAGGAATGTCTGAAGTTCACCGAAGCGGACGCTAGGGAGGCGGGCCTGACCTGGTAATCCAGTTGGGTCTCAGACTCCGGGCGTTGGATCAGCCGCATCAGAGAGTTCGCGATTGAATTCCAGCGTGCGCAAAGCCGGCCAGATACTTGATGAATTCCCCGTACGTTCTGTTGATCTCGGGACCCACATCAGTCGGCCGGAAGATGGTTTCTGTGTTGAGTGGCCACAAGAGCTCAAAGAGCACGTGGCCTTTTCTGGGAACTCGGCCCTTGTCGTCGAGTGGAAGCAGGACAACAAGAAGCAGAGATCTGATGCAAAGTGACACCCGTAGATTAACCGGATGGACAGGTGAGTCCTCGAGATCATCCGATTCGGTCAGATAGCCGAAGCCTGGTGTGCTCTGAATGTCACTGAGTGCAAAGATCACCGCCGGGTCCGGGGCCCCGGCTCCCGCCACGGCCCAATCTTCGAAAATCTTCCAAGGAACTGAGTCTGTTTTCTGGACAGAGAGAATCATGAAGGCAGTCTTGAAGGCCCAGCGTGCAAGCACTGTTCTTTCATCCGCAGAGAGGGACTGGGCGGACCGCGTTCCATTAATAAGCGGCAGGAGGATTGGCTTCACCTCTGTCTCGAGACTGGACATCCAGCCATTGTTACAGCGGGTGCAGATCGAGTTGAGCGCGAAACTTTTGAGATCATGACTCCTTAACAGGCGAGCTCCTTCTTCATCAACCGCCCGGTGTTCGAGGCTCACGCCCGGCACTTCGATGTAGGGGTGCAACCATTGAGGAAGGATATGCTCCCGACTCCGCGAGCCGCGCATCTCCGCCCCGCATCCTCGACATCTCCGTCGATCCACCGTCACACCCGCCTGCCCACCGCATGAAGCGAGACTGTAGAACATCGCAGGAGCGACGCACTCTCGCCTATTCCGCTCCTGCCATTACGACCACTACAAGCTACTGATTATGATAGCCAGCCTACGGCCTCATTCAATGACGCAGTGTTCCAGTTTGCTAACTGACCAGTATTGGACTCCAGCCAATCCATCCGAAGGCACTCAATCAAATCCCAACCAGTTCTTGGAGAGAACTATGAGACTCCGCCGAAATCAATTGTGCCCGATCCATCGATCTGTGGCTTGCTGCGGACGGGAACCGATCCCCAAGGAGAAGCGAGCGCGCCAGATGGGAATCCGTCGCATTGACGATCCTCAACACCCTCGTGGATATCGCGAAGTCCGTTCAAATGCCGAGATGCGGAAGCTGGTGGACAGAAAGATCGCGGCGCAAAATGGAATCTGCGCTCTCTGCAACGAGAAGTTCACCGACTACTACGACATCGTGCCCGATCACATTAGCCCGCGCGGCATGGGAGGGGCGTGGAGGGACGATCATCCCGACAATATCCAGGCCGTCCACTGGTGGTGTAACGGAGAGAAGGGTTCAAGCAGGACATGACGGGCACTGCGGCGTTAGACGATCATACGGAACTACACTTCGGCGATGACCATTATTCGACAGACAAGCTAGAAATCCGCTTGAAACTGCGGAACAAACGCAATCTCGGTTGGACGGACAGATCGAATCTTGTCGCAAATGAAGCGTTTGATGCCAGGACCACTTTTTCCGCCGGTCCTGTCATATCCCCAGAAGTATTCGAGCCCGACGCCGTCACTTTTTCTCACATAGTATTCAATCCTGTACGGTTCAACCAGACGGCGTAAGCCGTCATCGTATACAAGTTCAACGAGTGTCTGCGTCCGGCCGCCTGCGACGATTGCATTCCTGACGCCCCACGCAAAATAGGTCGGAGTGCCGAATCCGAGCGCCTGCCGAGAAGCGAGTTGAGGTATCCCCGTCCCGCCACCGGGGGCCCCGACACCAGGTGAGACGGAAGAGCGAATTACCATGCTGAAAAGCGATTCGATAACCGAGCGGAAATTATTCACAACGTAGTCGAAATTAAACAGGCTGCGAATTGGAGCGGTAACCTCTGCCCAAAGTGGACGGAATTCATCGAGCGGAACAGCGAGCAACTCGCTCTTCACAGCCGCAGCTTGGTGTTCAAAGATTGATTTCTTAAGAAATGTGGATATTATCTGCAAGCGCTCGACTTGGAATTCCTTGGTAAAGATGATCGAGTAGAAGAGATCGAACAAATCCGCCGCCCTTCGTCGATGAAGGAGTGTCGTAAGCTTTGAGGCGAGAATCTCCTCGATCTTCTGACAGCGAATAGTCGCGGCACAAGCACCTCCGTCCGAGTACGGGTGGAGGAGCGGTCGACTCTGAATCGGAAGATAGATCCTGTCGAATTGCGTAATGTCGAGTTGGGCTTTAAGAGTAAGATTCTCTTCACCGAAAAAGCCCTTAAAATACAGCCGTGCTTCTAGTGCGTCGATATCGGCCGGCAAGTTCTTGTTCTTCACGATAGTTTCATCAGGCGAGAAACGTACCTCCGTCTGGCGCTCGATCAGGCCGCAGATGATTTTCAATTCACGCTCCAAGACCGTCTGATCGATTTTTGTTTGGGAGGAGAAATCGAGATCTTTTGAGAATCGGGTGCTTGGAAGATAGGCCTTGCGCAGGCCATTGCCACCTTTGAGGATCAATTGATTGCCGAGAGGCGATTGGGTATACAGAGCATGCAAAATCCAGCCGTAGATGTAGTCCTTCTCCACGTCGACTGGGTTGATGCGATACTCGTTCGCTCTTTCCTCGATTTCACGATCGGTGATCAAACTCCACGCTCTCCTTGCGATCCTAGCAAAACTGAGGCAAGGCGAAGGGACGCGAGTCGCTGCTACCAAAGCATTATCGTCCGACCCGATCCAGGATCGTCCTCGCCAGGCTAACGCTTTCATTGACCACAGCAGTAAGCCTTGGAGACGGTCGGCTGATATCGGGATCTCGTGCCAGACGAACAGCCGCAATGATTGCCGCGGCGATCACAAGTGTCGATTTCATTCGCTTCTCTTCCTGCATGTTCTGAAACCAGGCGGCCTGCTCGCGAGCAATCGCGCGTTTCATTTCTCCCATCACGGCACCGCCGGGCGCGGCCTTCCGGAGCCGAGCTTGTAGGACAGTTTGCCGCGAAAGATTTCGGAGGGTAGGTAATGCCTGATCTCTCCGCAGAGGGGACACCGAGCCACAATCCAGGAATCCGGCACGGTGCCCACCGGCGCCGGAATATTCTCTCCGCATTTCTTGCAGCGGATCGTGAAGTCGCATTGGCGGCTTTCCGGGAGGTTGAACACGAATGCAAGTATAGGAGAAGAAAAGGCGAAACTTCAATCATCCGGAACCCTGAGTTTTCCACCCACTCGGCTGCCAAGAAGCTAATCGGTTAACAATCAATCATTTAATAGACCATTGGTTGCTTCAATCCAATATGTTCTGGCAATATGGGAGGCAAGTTGATCGGACCGCTATGCGAATTGCGTCTTCCCCCACCCTTCGCATCGCTGCCGGTTTGTTTCTTGCCGCCCTGCTGAGTATTGTCGGGTATAAAGTCTTCCGGCGGTTGATCTCTCACGGTCCTGAGGCGCTGCTGGAGCGAGCCGACGAGATGTCGTGGCTCAACAGCTGGATCAACGCTGAGCCGCTCTATCACCAAGCCGAATTGCAGTTCATTGAAAGGCATCAACCTTCGAAGGCTCTTTACGCACGTGTGAGCCAGATGCCGGCACACAGCGAATCGTCGATTTCAATCCCAAAGCAGATAGCCCTTTTGAGATCGGACCTTGATCTGCCCGAGGGCAAAGATAATGAGACCCGCCTGCGCATCCTGACCATTCTGGGGATGCTTGAGGTCAACTACGACGCCGGGATGGCGCGTCAGACCTGGGGGGATGTGCAGGCACTTGCGATGCGACAACATCATTACCTTCTTGCGACTCGTGCGCAGGGAGAACAGGGGATCGCCGCGTTCCTCCTCGGCGACATCGCCACCGCGAAGAGGAATGTAGTCAGAGCCTGGATGGTGGCGAAAGCTCTTGATCCTGGAGCGCACATCCGCTACGCGAGCATGTACGGCGTCGGCTTGGTTGAGATGCACAAATATCAAGAAGCGCTCGGTCCCTTGAACGAAGCGATCAACGTTGCCAACAAGACTTCCGGAGCGGCCTTTCCCACCATCGCGATCACAGGAAAGATTGAAGCGCTCAGTGGGATTGGGCAGAACGCGCAGGCACTGGCGCTTGCGGCAGATGAATTAAAGCGGGTCAGCTCCCGTGATCTTGCGGGACACCTGTATGAGATCTATCAGGTCAGGGCGGGAGTCTATCAGCGCATGGGCCAGCAGGATCTCGCCATTGCCGATCTGTCCAAGTCCGCCCAGTATGCTCGAACGCTCAACTACTGGCGTGGGCTCACGCAAGTTGACGGGCTTCTCGCGAAGGCATACCTCCAAAAGGGATCTCTACAGCCTGCGCTCGCCTCAATCAATGCGGCAATTGAGGCGAACCGGAAGATCCCCGATGAACTGTATTTCGTGCCACGGGATCTCGGGATCAAGGCGGAGATCCTCGCACGGCTCGGGAATACAAAGGCGTCAAACGATCTCTACCAAAAAAGTGCGGATCTCTTTGACGCGCTGCTCAGCAAAGTCCCTACTCCAACTGTCGAAAGACAACTCCTGGACGACCTCAGCACGGTATACGCGGGCTACTTTTCTTCCTTGTGCGATCAGGGGAGAATAGACGACGGTTTTCGCGCAATCGAACGTGCACGCGGGCGCGTGGAAGCGCAAGGGTTGACGCATCACGAAATTGTCACACCGCATTTAGCCGGAGCCGCAGAGAAAGAACTGACAGCTCTGAACGTCAAATTGTTGGATACGGACGACTCGGTGTCGCGCGCTCATATCCTCGATTCGATCTATTCAACAGAACTTCAACTTGGAGACAGTTCGTCATCCGAAACTCCTCCTCATCCGATTGGACTCAAGGAACTCCAGCAGCAACTGGAGCCGCCTGAAGTACTCGTTGAATACGTGCTGGGAGAACCACATTCATACGCACTTGCCTTGACTCGCGAGAGCGTTCATCGCTACGTTCTGGCATCGAAAGACCAACTGGAGCGAGACTCGGCACAATACCGTTCCACTCTTCTGCATCAGAAGGCTGACGCAGCGTTCGGCCAGCACCTTTTCGATGAACTTCTCGGCGGAATACGGGAGTTCGATGGCAGAAGCAAACTGATCGTCGTACCTGATGGCAAACTCCATCTGTTGCCCTTTGCTGCACTCGTCAATGGAGGGCATTACCTCGTGTCGTCCTACGGAATCTCGGTAGCGCCGTCGGGAACAGTTCTGGCCATTCTGAGACACCGATCTGGTCAGGTCATTCGCGACGATCTCTCCTATGTGGGTGTGGCCGCGTGGGTGCCGAAGTCCCAACCGACGTCCTTGATAGCGATGATTCAGCGCTCAGTGTCGGGACCGGTGCGTCGGGATTTAGTCGCTTTGCCTGAAAGCGCGCACGAGGTTGAGACGATAGCCACGGATCTCCCAAAGCCAAACACGGTTCTGCTAGGCGATCGCGCTACCGAAACCAATTTCAAACAACTCCCTTTGAGCCGCTTCGCGGTGATTCACCTGGCTCTGCACGGATACGTGGATCCCGAAATTCCTGATCGATCTGCTTTAGTATTTGCGCCTGAAAGCGCAGCGACGGACGACGGGCTTCTCCAGGTTCGCGAGATCAGAACCCTCCCTATCAATGCAAATCTCGTCACTCTCTCCGCCTGCAACACCGGAGTGGGGCCAGTCGGCGAAGAAGGAGTGGAGAACATTGTCAATGCTTTTATAGAAGCCGGAGCGGAGAGCGTTGTGTCCACTCTCTGGGAGCTTCAGGACCACTCCACCGCTCAGTTGATGACCAGTTTTTATGCGCATCTCGCGCACGGTGAGCAGAAGGCCGAAGCTTTGCGTAAAGCGCAGCTGGAAATTCTCAATTCGGGCGCCCCACCGTACTACTGGGCCGGCGTCGAATTGGATGGCGAACCCTATGGCAAGCTGTTCGACAAGGTACGAAAAAATACCCCTTCCAGGAGTGGCGAATGACCATGAGTTCCGCAGAAGAGGCTGTGATGCCGGTTCCGCTCGAATCAAGGGAACGGCGGGCCGTACTTGAGAACGTTCTGGCGGCGTTGCAAAAGAGGTTCTATTCCCCTGAGAAACTGAACGGAGACTGGCTCGCCGCGGTTGAGCGCCATAAGGTGAGCATCGAAGCTGCATCAACGACCGACGAATTCGAGAGAGCGATGAGCGATCTCCTGGCGGAACTGCGTACTTCTCACATCGGCTTTTTTCATAACAGCGCACGCAGGGCTTCTAGTCGAGCAGCTCTCAGCGCAGCCTACCTCGCAGACGATACACGATATGGAAAGCGCTGGATATTTCAGGATGTTCATTCCGGTGGCGCGGCATCGGCTGCCGGGATCGAGCCAGGAGACATCCTCCTGACCGTTAATGGCCAAGAAATCAGTCCACCCGAGCACCCCGTCTTTTCCATGGGGAGGCAGACCGGTGTGGAGATTGTCGGGAGCGATGATCAGCGGCGTTTATTAACCGTCGATGTGGCCCGGCCAAAAGGAAAGAAACTCCATTTCATTGAGCCCACGCTTGTGGAAGCGCGGCAACTCACAGAGCGGATTGGCTACGTAAAGATTGCGATGTTCCCGGGCATAGTTGGAGTTGAAGTTGCAAACGAAATCTCCAATGGAGTTGTGAAGTTGGGGGCAGCAGAAAACCTCATTATCGACTTGCGCGGCAATACGGGTGGAGGAATCGGTGCTCTTCGGGTGATGAGCCTGCTCACGCCAGATCGAATCCCGGTAGGCTTTGCTCTTGATAGACGCCGCGTCACTGCAAATCTTGAGTCAGAGAAGGAAAGCTTCTGGCGGTTCTCTCAGATTCCTCCATCTACCAAGTCATTGTGGCGGTTAGCGCTGCAATTCGCTCCAGCGTTGATGATGAAGAAACCAATCGTGCTCCAGACCGAAGGACTCGGCGTGCAGCCGTTCCAGGGGAAAATTGTTTTGCTTGTGGACCGCCACACCGCGAGCGCCGCTGAAATGATTGTCGCGTTTGCCAGAGAGAACAAGCTTGCCACAGTTATTGGCGAGAAGACCGCAGGCCGGCTTTTGTCCGCGACTTCCGTCAAGGTGGGCAAAGGCTTCCGCTTGGCGCTGCCAACCGGCGCGTACTACACGTGGAAGGGTTCAATTCTGGAAGGCACGCCAATTGAACCGGACGAGGCCGTTGAATTCGATTGGCACCAACGCCGGCTCGGGCGCGACAAACAACTCGAACGCGCCATAGATCATTTCGAATTCGCAAGGGCGCGCAAGTCCGCTGACTAGATAGGATTTTCCCGAGCTATATCACTCGGCGCCGCAGCAATGTCCTTGCGATTGCACCGGCGGACATTTTGCCGAACCGTAGGAACAGAAGACGCAGCAGTCACCTTTCTTCGGGCGCAAAAGAGCACCGCATTGGACGCATTCATGGAAGAAACGACAGGAGTCCCGAGGCATCTCTTCCAGCGTTGCATAGCCACAGTGCGGACAGGTCAGGGTCGATTCCAGGGTGACGTTCGCCGCTTTCACTGCTTTGGTGCTCCACCGTGCAGCTTCGAAGGAAAGCCCGCGTTTGTCGTGGCCTTCAAAAGAGCTGAGGTGTCTGACTTGGCAGGATCGTACTTCACTGTTGCCGTTTTGTGGTCGTAGTCGACCTTCGCGTCAATGACCCCGGGAACTGCTTCAAGCGCCTTCCGAATCGTGATGGCGCATGTTGAGCAGGTCATGTTCTGAACATCCAGAGTAGCGGTCTGGGGAGTAGCGGCAAGCGCTGATAACGAGAAGCAAGCGAGGAGAGGCACGAAGATCTTCCGCATCCGACCATCCTTTCAATGAACGAAGAGTGCTATGAGCCAGGGCGATGCGATCAGGCCCAGGGTGAGAGGCGCCAATATCCAGAACAACGTCCGCTGGATGCTGCGAGTGCGATCGGCAATGCAGTTGCCTGCGAGGGCGCAACTCTGCGGCGCCAGATACAGCCTCCAGAAGGCGAGTCCGAGAAATAGAGCCGCCAACACCATGAAGACGGGGCGAAATGGTTCGAGAGCAGTGAGGTGGGCGATCCAAGCCCCTCCGATCCCCAACGTCAAGAGCAGAAGAGGACCTACGCAGCAAGCCGACGCGCCAATCCCAGCCAGCACGCCACCGAATAGAGCAGTCTTCGCGTTGATAGGGGATCGCATCTTCAAAACTCTTTCCATGGTCACTGTACACTCCGTACCATAGTACAGAGTCAAGGGAGGCTAAGTGAACGAGTATCTGACCATAGGAGCGTTGGCGAAAAAGGGAAGCGTGAATGTCGAAACGATCCGTTATTACCAGCGGCGAGGCTTGCTACAGCTTCCGTTCAAACCGCAGGGAGGATTCCGGCACTACGCGCCGGAGACAGTGAAGCGGGTCAGATTCATCAAGAGAGCGCAAGCACTTGGCTTCACGCTCGAAGAAATCGCTGGTCTGCTCGCGCTCGAAGAGAAGAAGGGCTGTCTGCAAACGCGAGAGATCGCGGCTCGCAAGTTGAAGCTGGTAGAAGAAAGAATTGCGGACCTGGTGACAATGAAGAAGGCGCTCGCCCGGCTCGTGCATGCCTGCGATGTATCATCCGCCGGTGCGTCGTGCCCGATTATTTGCCTTCTGGCCGACGATTGATCGCTCACGTCAAAGCGTGCGCTGAGTCAATGATCCGTCCAGTCTTCCAGCGGATGGAAGCGAATCGAATGCGAATCTCTATCAGACAGGAAATCTTTGCATGATTTCCAGGCCATGATTCCGAGAGGCGCCAACATCAAAGCCAAAGCGACAGCCGCCAGGATTCCTAATCCCCTCTCGATCCAGGAAGCTCGAGGCCGGGAATCAACCTGATGTCCGCAATGCGGGCAGACGGATTGCCGCATTCGCGCGAGCTCAAGCGTCGAAATCGCCATCGTCGTCCTCCTCGTATTCTTGCGTAGACCCCTCACCGTTCTGCAACACGGCAAATGCCTCTCGTTCGCGCTTGTCGCGGCGGACCTCCAGCAACTGCTCGCCGGATGTATGTTTTGGCGAAAAGCAGTATTGGAGGTACGCCTCAAACAGCGTGTGGTTTGGAATGCGGCGCCTTAGCAGATCGTGAAGATGCTGTTTGTAGAAGGCAGCCAGAGCTTCGGGCGTGATCCGGTAATTCTTTCGTCTGCCATGGTTCGTAACGGTCGCCTGGAGCCATCCCTGCTCGATCCACTGGATCACCTCCGTGGGGCGCACGCGCACTGCATTAGCCAGGGCCTGCACCGAGAAGCAATCGCAGCGGATCTCGCGGACGCTCAACTGCCTTCTGTGGAGAGCGTTCCAGACGGCTCTTGGGCTTCTGTTCAACCGTTTGGCTACTTCCTCGACAGAGTATTTCGTGAGCAGTTCCCGCGCCTCGTCGAGTTCTTCAGGCTGCCATCGGCGGTTGTCGGTCTCGGCCTTGATGCCGTACTTGATTACAAATCGCCAACATTCCTGATCTGAGCGGCCGGTCTGACGTTGCAGCCGGCGCACAAGCTGGGCAAGTTTAGGTCCCGAAAGCACCTTGGCTTGTTCAGCTAGTGCGAGTGCCTCCGATCCCCATTGCGGGGGAAGTCCTGGTTGGGGACGAGCGGTTGCCATATGCACCTCGGTGAGGGGGAAGCGTGCAATGGGGCAGAAAAAGCCCTCTACATATAAAGGCTGTGGAAAAGGCCAAAAACGAACACGAGGAGTGGAAAAATCTCACGCAATGTGGAAATCTGGGCTGTTTTCGGGTACATTGGCGGTACTGACTCGACACCTGCGTCCGATCAGGAGTCAATCGGATTTTG
>JAJPKO010000004.1 GCA_021323655.1 Acidobacteriaceae bacterium | reverse complement strand
TCAGGAAGACCGCATGCGCGGCGTCAGGGAATCCGGCTCGCGAATGCGATGCCCTCGCACAGTTCAGAGCCGTGCTGGAAATCGCTACTTACACCACGGGCTGCTAATGCATTCTTTGTGTCAGGAGCAATTTCTGTTTGTTACCTGATGTGAGCCGTTTTCCAGCACCGGGGCGTAAGCCACACCATGTATGCCGCTGCTTCCAGAAGGAGAGCAGAGAACCTCGGGTCTCCTCATTGGGCCGGTTTGATCCCGGCCAGGCAAATCGGCGGGCGGAAAAGCTGCTCTCACAAATTGAGCAAAGAGGAGAAGATCCAGTTCCTGAGCAGCATGCCTGGCTTTTTCATGGGCGGAAATTGAGTGTTATAGAATAGGCCATGTGATCATATGAGTTCCGTCTTGTACGATCGCCTCTGTGGCGCGTCTAAAGGTTGTGGCACTATGATGCAAAATCCTGCAAAGCGGCGGTTCTCCATGTGGCTGATTGCAGGATTGCTATGCCTGTCCTGCGCAGTCTTTGCGTGGGGTCTGCAATACAAGCTATCGCTGTATCGCAGTGCGAGCGGTCCGACCGATCTTCCTGCCGCCAAGCTGCTTACGGGATCGGACAAATTCTCACTGCAGCGCACGGTCATGCATGAGGCCGAAGGTCCTACACGCGGCCATACGTTTCTTCTTGTCGTCTCTTTGCTCGCATTCCTGTCGCTCCGGCCTGCTGCCAGCTATCGGGCATTGCAATACAAACGGATACAGGAAGCCTCTCCACAACGCGGTCAAATCACCCAGCAACGGCCCTTCTTTTTTCGCCCGCCCCCAGTCCATCTTCACTGATTTTGTCCTTTCAGCAGCATAAGAACTGCTGTTGCGACGGTGCGGAAAGCACCAGAAATCACCACAAGACAGGATGTGAATCCAGATGGGCAAACGTGCCTCCTCTACCAGTCGTTTTCTCTCTATTTCAGTGTTTTCGTTGTGCCTTGCGCTGGTCTTACCTGGTTGTCGCAGAGCACAGAACGTAACGGCTTCGGCCGTACCCACGGCGCCGATTGTTACTGTAAAGCGCAGCAACCTCGCCACCCATCTGAGCGTGGCGGGGCAGTTCCAGCCTTATCAGGAAGTGGACTTGCATGCGAAGGTTTCCGGGTACATTCGCCAGATTCGCGTAGACATCGGCGACCGCGTCAGGCAGGGCGAGGTCCTTGCCATACTTGAAGTGCCGGAACTCGATGCACAGCTGCAAGGGGCGCAGGCCTCGGTACGTCACAGCAGGGCTGAGATTTTGCGCCAACAGGAAGAGGTCAATCGCGCCGAGTCCATGCATGCCGCGCTGCATGCTGAATACAAGAGACTTGCGCAGGCCGCAGCCGCCAGGCCAGGACTCATTGCCGAGCAGGAGCTTGACGACGCCCTGGCCAAAGACCAGGAATCGGAAGCGCAGATTGCCGCAGCGAAATCATCGCTTGAAGCAGCAAAGCAGCAACTCGACGTGGCCCAGGCCGACAGTACTCGTGTGAAAACGCTGTTTGATTATTCCACGATTACAGCGCCCTTTACCGGTGTGATTACGATGCGCTATGCGGATACGGGTGCTCTCATTCAGGCTGGAACCAGCTCGGCGACACAATCCATGCCAGTGGTGCGCATCGCGCAGAGTGACGTTCTGCGCCTGAGAATGCCCGTGCCTGAGTCCGACGTTCCGTTCATCCAGCAGGGGAGCGAAGTACAGATCCATATAGACGCGACAGGGAAGACCGTGACTGGAAAGATTGTGCGCTTTACTCGCGCACTGGACAGTTCCACGCGCACTATGACGACGGAAGTAGACATTCCCAATCCTGATCTCACGCTCAGCCCGGGAATGTATGCCGAGACTACGATTCAATTGCAGGACCGCAGGAATGTACTCGTGCTTCCGACGCAGGCCGTTGTTCAAAGCGGAAACAATGCCTATGTTCTCGTCGTAAATGAACAAAATCAGGTGGAGCGGCGCGATATTACGCTTGGTCTTCAGACCCCGAATGAAATGGAAATCGCCAGCGGGCTGCAAGAGGGCGATCGTGTGATTGCCGCGGGGCAAGCGAATTATCAGGTGGGCGAAACGGTCCAGCCCAAAGTCATTACGCCCATGACGATGAAGGAGGGCAGCAACTGATGTCTTCCTTTGCCATTAAGTTTCCCTATTTCATTCTGATGATGTGTCTGATCATTCTTGTGGTCGGCGTCACGGCCGTCACACGGATGCCAGTAGACCTGTTTCCTCAGGTCAACATTCCGGTGGTGGTAGTAGCCACGTTCTATTCGGGAATGCCTCCACAGCAGATTGAATCGGACATCACGAATACGTATGAACGATTTTTTACGCTGGGCAGCAATATTGATCACATCGAATCGCGTTCGCTTCCGGGCGTGAGCCTCATTAAGATTTACTTCCAGCCCGGAACGAATGCCGACACAGCAACAAGCAACATTGCCAATCTGGCCATGGCCAATCTGCGCAGACTGCCTCCGGGTACCCTGCCTCCTGTGGTGCTTAAGTACGATGCCTCAAACCTGCCGGTATGCCTGATTACGCTCAAAGGCAAAGGGCTGAATGAAACGGAGCTCAAAGACCTGGCGCAGTTCACGGTCCGCAACCAGGTGGCCAATGTGCCCGGAGCTTCTGTGCCACAGCCTTATGGCGGGCGCTATCGCCAGATCATGGTCTATGTGGACCCGCTGAAGCTGGAAGCGCACCAAATGAGCGTGATGGATGTGGTGCAGGCGATCAATAAATCCAATCTGATTCTGCCGGCGGGCGATGTTCGCATTGGACCGAAAGATTACAACATCTATACCAACAGCCAGGTTCCTGTCGTAGATGAAATCAACGACATGCCACTGAAGACCGTTGGTAATGCCAGCGTGCTCGTGGGTGATGTGGGCAAGGCAGTAGATGCGGGACAGCTCCAGACAAACATTGTCCGCGTAGATGGACAGCGTTCGGTTTACATACCGGTGCTGAAGCAGGGAGGCAATTCGAACACTATCACCATCGTTGATGGCGTGAAGAAAGCCGTTGCCAATCTGCTCGACATCCCCAGAAACCTGCAAACAAGCGTTGCCTTTGACCAGTCCCTCTTTGTAAAGATGGCAGTCAAGAATGTCATCCGCGAAGGCGCGATTGGTCTTGTACTTACCGCGCTGATGATTCTGCTTTTTCTGGGCAACGTACGTGCTACGGTTTCCGTGCTGCTCTCCATCCCATTGTCCGTGCTTGCTACATTTCTCGCACTGGATGTGTGGGGGGTCTCCATTAATACGATGGTCTTGGGCGGCCTGGCGCTGGTGCTCTCCCGCCTGATTGATAACTCAGTCGTTGTGCTCGAAAACATCTTCCGTCACATGGAAATGGGTGAGCCACCGGAAGAAGCATCTGGACGCGGCGGTAAGGAAGTACAGTTGGCGGTTTTGGCCGCTACGGTGGCGACCGCTATTGTCTTCTCGCCGGTCGTGATGCTCTATGGAGTCAGTAAATATCTGTTTACTGCGCTGGCGCTGGCAGTAGTGCTGGCACTGTTCGCATCCTACTTTGTTGCCATGACGGTCGTGCCGCTCTTTTGCGCGCGCTTCATTCGCCTGAATCCTGAGCACATCCATCACGGTTCGCATGAGGAGGTAGAGGAGGACCTTCAGGCATCCATAGACACCTCAGCAAAGCACACTCTATTCCACAAAATTGTGCAGGGATTCAACACCGCATTCCTGAAGATGCAGCAGAAATACGATGAGAGTATCCGTGGGTGCCTACTTGTACCATGGCGCGTGACCATTGGAATTTCCCTTTTCGTTGTGCTAACACTCGCGCTTTATCCACTGATGGGCAAAGCTTTCTTTCCTCGCACGGATCCCGGACAATTTGTTGTAAATGTGAAGGTCCCGGCGGGAACGCGCATTGAG
>JAJPKO010000021.1 GCA_021323655.1 Acidobacteriaceae bacterium | reverse complement strand
TCAGGAAGACCGCATGCGCGGCGTCAGGGAATCCGGCTCGCGAATGCGATGCCCTCGCACAGTTCAGAGCCGTGCTGGAAATCGCTACTTACACCACGGGCTGCTAGAGGTATGTTGATGGCCATTCTGGTCAAGCTGCTTTCGGGCAATCCATAACTGTTCCCGTTCCTCTCCAGTTATCTCGTGCCAAGATGCTATAGCTATATTTGATCCAGGAGATTCACGTACAACGAGCACTGAATCGGAACCGGATACCTTCGCTGTGTATTCGTGAATTCCGCCAGCCCAGCCGTTATACCCTCGAACCGTTTCACGTTCTAGCTGTTCCTCTGTAGGTTGCGGGAGGCCTATCTTAAGAGATGCAGGAATTGGAATGCCTTCTTTGAGAGCATTTCTAATTCTCGTCTCGTTATATTTGCCTACATATGACTGAAATTGCGCACTACTCTGATAGCTAGTTAGATATGCTTTTGCCAAGTCACGTTTTTCCCGCAGTACTCTCATGCCTTTGGCCAGATTAGCCCTCCAACTCCAGACCTCGTCGTCGTTGGGGTGGGGGTTGGTGAGTTGAGTAAGGCCTACGCCGCCGAGGTTGTCCTGGCTGAAGAGCGGATATCCTGCCCAGGGGCCGGAGTCGCGAAACTGGCGCATGGTGCTTTCGTGGCGGATGATCTTCACCATGAGTTCGGATGCACCGGCGGCGTAGAGCGTCTGCTCAGTAAACGCAGCAGTATTGCCGAGGACCTTCAGGCCGCGTGTTTTCGACCGGAGGGGCACTTTGAGGCCCGTGCCTGCCACGGTGAGGGAGATGCCCAGGTCGCCGCCGCGGATTTTGGTAAATGGGATGGCAAATTCAGGACCGAAGGTCCGGGCGCGTATCTGCGGGTGAGTGGTGGTCCTGCCGTGCGCGTGGGGTATCTTCGCAGGATGCATAACGAGAGATATGTCCCATTCATAGGTCAATCCGGGCGGATAGGGGCGTTTGTCCCAGCCGGCCAGTTCGTCGGGGGGATTGAGGATCTTTGCCCTAGCTGTGATCTGCGGCATCCGGTCTTCCTGATGGATGCGATACAGAGGCCCAACCGGATCCAGCTCGATTTCGAGGGATGGTGCGTACATGCCTCAGTTCCCCAGACGCAGGTCTACAAAGTGCTGTGCATCCAGGGCGGGCTGAATCGAAATCGTGAGGATGTGGTTGGAGCCGTCACCGCTGCCCGTGCTCCAGTGACTGATCCATCCTTTAAAGGTATAGGTGCAGAGGGCGTCCTGCTGGTTTTCATCCTGCCAGAACTCGATTTTGACGTCCTTGATCTTGTCGCGGGTGACGATGTTGGCAAGATTGAAGAGGTTTTTGAGGGTGGAAAAGGGCATGTTGACGTTGTCGTGCATGTCTACGCTGGCCTGAATGCTGCAACTGAGCGAGCCCATCATGGGCATTCCGGCGGTATCGGTGATGGTGGAAAGCGAGATATTTGCGTAAAAGGCGTTAAACTTCTGTCCATCAATGGTGATGGTGGTATTGGATGGTCTGGCCACAGGCGTTTCTCCTGGAGATAAGTGAACTGCGAAGTCGCCCGAATTGAGCAGAAAGAATAATAGCCGACCGTTGATTGCAGGACAATGAACTGGGGCAGGGTGATTGCAGGACCTAAATTAAATAGTGTGGAAAAACGAAGACCGAGGCTAAAGCCTCTCGGAGTAGAACATATTTCACCGGGCTGAAGCCCGGTGCTTCTACCTGACTTTGTGCCTTCGCTTTGCTTCGGTCATTGGCTCCTTCAAACTAAATCCAAACCTCGACGCGACTGCAAGGGCCCTGAGGGCGGCGCAGCCGTTCTCATTTTGCACTGTGCTTGCCTTGCTTGGGGAGGCGGAAGCGGTTGGCGAGGTCGAATTCGGTGCGCAGTTCCGGGGTCTTCAGGTTTTCGCGCAGGTGGGTGATGCGCTGCTCGAGCGCATGCAGGGTGGTGGCTATGGCTTCTTCGTTGGTGTGGGCGATGTCGCGCCACATGGAGTAGGGGCTGGCGCCGAGGCGCGTCATTTCGCGCAGGGCGCGTCCGCCGATGGCACGAAGGTCTTCGTCGTCGCGGAATTTTTCTTCGAGCAAGGCGCTCAAGGCTGTTGAGACAAATTGCGGCAGATGACTGACCCAGGCGCAGAGTTCGTCGTGGCGTTTCGGGTCGAGGTCAATGGCACGGCAGCCGATGCGGTGGACCCAATCGCGCCACTCGATGGCTTTAGCGCGTGCTTCGGGGGACATGCCGGCACTGTTTGCGCCTTCAGTAAAGAGCCAGACGGCGTTGTAAAAGATGCTGGCGTCGGCGTTGGCTGCGCCGCTGATTTCTTTTCCGGCCATGGGGTGTCCGGGGAGAAAGCCGGGCATGCCGGGCTGGTTGTAGAGGCCGGAGGCGCGCTCGCACAGAATGCCCTTTACGCTGCCAACATCGGTGACGAGCTGTTCCGAACGCAGGATGGGCGCGAGATTTTCAAGCCACTCGAGGATGCTGAAAACGGGGCCACTAAGCAAGACGAGGTCGCTCTGCTGGGCGGCGGTGATGGGGTCGCTGGCGATTTCCGTAATTGCTTCGCGGCCGAGGGCGATGGCGGCCTGGACTACTTCACGGTCCCACCCGAGGATGGGACCGGTGAAGCCGTTCTGGCGCAGGGCCATTCCGACAGAGCCGCCGATGAGTCCGGTACCGAGAATGGCAATCCGTTCGATGGACATCAGGCGATGCTTCTCCCGACAGCGGATGCGATGAGGCGAAGCTCCTGCATGAGCTTGGTGAACTGCTCGGGGAAGAGCGTTTGCGCGCCGTCGGAGAAGGCCTTTTCCGGATTGGGATGGACCTCGATGAGGAGGCCGTCTGCTCCGGCGGCGATGGCGGCGCGGGCCATGGCGGGGACTTTGTCGCGCAGGCCGACACCGTGCGATGGGTCGCCGAGGACGGGTAGGTGCGAGAGTTTTTTGAGGACCGGGATGGCGGAGATGTCCATGGTGTTGCGCGTGTATGTCTCAAAGGTGCGGATGCCGCGCTCGCAGAGCATGACTTCGTAATTGCCGCCTGAGAGAATGTATTCCGCTGACAGGAGCAGTTCTTCAATGGTAGCAGCGATGCCGCGTTTGAGCAGGACGGGCTTGCGGACAAGACCGAGCTCGCGCAGGAGGTTGAAGTTCTGCATGTTGCGTGCGCCGACCTGGAAGACGTCCACGTAAGGCATCATCAGCTCGATCTGGGAGATTTCCATGACTTCGCTGATGATGAGCAGCCCGGTGGCGTCACCGACTTCGCGCAGGAGTTTGAGGCCCTCGAGGCCGAGGCCCTGGAAGGAATAGGGCGAGCTGCGCGGCTTGAAGGCCCCGCCGCGAAGGAACTTTGCGCCGGCGGCCTTGACCTGTTCGGCGGCGGTAAATATCTGCTCACGGTTTTCTACGGAGCAGGGGCCGGCCATGACGACGGCTTCAGAATTGCCGACGGTGACTCCATTTTTGAAGGTGATGACAGTGCCTTCGGGGCGGAAGCCACGTCCGGCGAGTTTGTAGGGTGATGAGATGCGGTAGGCTTCGGCGACGCCGTCCATGACCTGGAAATCTTTTACGTCGAAGACGATGGGGGTGCCGACGCCGGCGAGGATGGTCTGCACGGCGCCTGTGGTGCGATGGACCTTGAAGCCCAACTCCATCATGCGCTCGGTGATGTGCTGAATCTGTTCTTCGGTCGCCCGTTCCTGCATGGCAACGATCATGATTTACTTTCCTGTCTCCCCTGCTGTTTTAGACCTTTGTGAAGCCAGCTCGTCCTGTTGCAAGGCGCGCATCACGTCAATGATGCGTTCGTAAATGTGCACCAGCTCAATGTCGGGCAGGGGGCCCGGGTTGGCTGCGCGAACATTGTCGAAGATGATGCGCTCGCGGTTGGGTTCATACACGGGCAGGCTGGTGGACTTCTTGAGTTTGCCGATTTCCTGCGCGGCTTGTGCGCGCTGGCTGATCAAAGCGACGATCTGACGGTCAATTTCATCAATTTTTTTACGCCAGTCTGCGATGTCCATGTATGCCTTTCCTCAGGCGCTGGAACGCCTGTGTGTTGAGTGAGCTGACTTGAAAACTTTGTGGGATCACCGGGCCAGCGCAACGGGTTGGCGCAGGCCCTTGATAAATCGCGCGATGGAGCTGGGCGCTTCTTCGCGCGTAGACTTCTCAATGAGGGCCACGATGGCGCTGCCGATGACGGCCGCATCTGCAAATTCGCCGACGGAAGCGACGTGCTCCGCGTTGGAGATGCCGAAGCCGACGGCAATGGGCAAGTCTGTGAATCTGCGCAGGCGCGTGACGAGCTGTTCGGCGTCAGACGTGAGCTGCTGCTGGGTGCCCGTGATGCCGGTGCGCGAGATGGCGTAGACGAAGCCTTTAGAAACCTTTACGATGCGCTCGAGACGATCGTCAGGACTGGTGGGCGCAGCGAGGAAGACGGGCGCGAGATGGTGCGCGTCGAGATGCTTCAGGTACTCGTCCGCTTCTTCGACAATCATGTCGGTGATGAGGACGCCATCTACTCCGGCCTTTTCTGCTTCTGTGCAGAAGCGCTCGAGCCCAAAGCGAAGGACGGGGTTGTAATAGGAGAAGATGACGAGGCCCGCGTGAGGACGCTCGCGGCGCAAATCTGCGGCGAGTGCGAGAACGTCAGAGAGCTTTGTGCCGTTGCGCACGGCGCGTTCGCTGGCGCGCTGGATGACCGGGCCGTCGGCGAGCGGATCGCTGAAGGGCACGCCAAGCTCAAGCACATCTGCGCCTGCGTCAATGGTGGCGAGCGCGATCTGGTGCGTGGCGGCGAGATCGGGATCTCCTGCAGTGAGGTATATGACCAGCCCTGGTTTCTGGTTGAAGCGAATCGGCATGAAGCTGTCTTACTCCGTAGCGCCCTGCAACTTCAGTTCGCGCGAAAGAATGCCCATGTCTTTGTCGCCGCGTCCTGAGAGGTTGACTAACAGTATTTCATGCTTTGCGAGCGTTGGCGCAAGCCGGATGCACTCGGCGACGGCGTGCGCGCTTTCGAGCGCGGGCAGAATGCCTTCCGTTTGCGCGAGGGTGACGGTGGCTTTCAGAGCGTCTTCGTCGGTGGCCGAAGTGTATTCGGCGCGACGTGTGTCGTGCAGCATGGCGTGCTCGGGGCCGATGGAGGCGTAGTCGAGCCCGGCAGAGACGGAGTGGGTGAGGGCAATCTGTCCGGCGTCGTCCTGCAGGACGTAGGAATAGGTGCCCTGCAGGACTCCGGGAGAGCCACCCTGAAAGCGCGCGGCGTGTTCGCCGAGAGCTGTGCTGCGTCCTCCGGCTTCGACGCCGATGAGGCGGACTTCCTTATCAGGAATAAATTCGTAGAAAGCCCCGATGGCGTTGGAACCTCCGCCGACGCAGGCGATGATGGCGCTGGGAAGGCGGCTTTCTTTTTCGAGGATCTGTTTGCGTGCTTCTTTGCTGATGATGCGGTGGAAGTCGCGCACCATGGTCGGATAGGGATGCGCTCCGAGGACGCTGCCGAGCAGATAGTGGGTGGTGCGGACGTTGGTGACCCAGTCGCGCATGGCTTCGTTGATGGCATCTTTGAGGGTGCGGGAGCCGGAGTTGACGCCGCGGACCTCAGCCCCGAGGAGGCGCATGCGGTAAACGTTCAGTTCCTGGCGGCGCATGTCTTCTTCGCCCATGTAGACGACGCATTCAAGGCCAAGGAGTGCACAGACGGTTGCGGTTGCGACGCCGTGCTGGCCTGCTCCGGTTTCGGCGATGATGCGCTTTTTGCCCATGCGTTTTGCGAGCAGGCCCTGGCCAATACAGTTGTTGATTTTGTGCGCACCGGTGTGGAGGAGATCTTCGCGCTTGAAATAAATCTTTGCACCGCCGAGCTGTTCGGTGAGGCGTGATGCGAGGGTGAGCGGCGTGGGGCGGCCTACATAGTCGTGGAGGAGTGTGTTCAGTTCAGACTGGAAGGCCGGATCGGCCTGGGTCTGGTCGTAGGCGTGTTCCAGCTCTTCGAGCGCAGCCATCAGCGTTTCGGGAACATAACGTCCGCCGTAAGGGCCGAAGCGCCCGGTGCTGGCTGTGTGGATGAGTTGGGTTGTGCTCACGGTTTCCTCTTATTTTCTAGATTACGCTATTGCGGGAGTCGATCCCAACTGGATGGAGGAAGCCCGCGCAAATTTATGGATCGCGCTGGCGCGCGGACTTGTTCGTCCCACGTTAGCTTCGCGAACGTGGGGGCACCCGCGCAGTGTGATCCATTGCCCCGCAATTTTTTTTGAACTATTGTGCCTGAATTGTGGCTGCGGCTCGGGCGGCGGAGATGAAGGCGCGGAGGAGGTCGGGGTCTTTCTGGCCGGGAGCGACCTCGACTCCGCTGGCTACATCTACGCCCCAGGGTTGCAGGGTGTGGATGGCCTCGGTGACGTTTGCGGGGTTGAGTCCTCCGGCTGCGACTAATTTCAGATGAGAGGCAAGAAAGCTATGCCGTGCGGACTGCCAGTCGAAGCGAACGCCTGTGCCTCCGACGGCCGTTGCGGTGCGGGAATCCACGAGAATGCCGTTGATGCTGCGGTCGGCCTGTGCAGCGCTGAGTTGTGCGGCGAGGTCCTGCGAGTAGTGGATGACGCGGAGGATGGTCAGGTGCGCTCCGAGGTGCTCGCGCAGCTTTGATGCGAGGTCCGGATCGTGGGTGGCGTGGAGTTGTACTCCGGTCAAACCGCATTGGTTGAGGGTCTGGACTATTTCGTCGAAGGCTGAGTTGACGAAGACACCGATTTTTTCGAGTGTACTGGGGAGATGCCGTGTGATGGCTGCGACCTGTTCTGCCGTGACGCGCCGAGGACTTTCTGCGAAGACAAAGCCGACTGCGTCGGCGCCTGCTTCGTATGCGAGAAGCGCATCTTTGAGGCTGGTGTTGGCGCAGATCTTGATCCACATAGAGCTATACCTGCAAAAGCTGAGTGAGCGCTGCGCCGGGCGAAGGCTGACGCAGCAGGGACTCGCCTACCAGGAATGCGTGATATCCGACGGCCCGGAGCCGCTGGATATCGTCGGAGGTGTGGATGCCACTTTCGGCTACGTGGACTGCTCCTGAGGGCAGCTTTTCGGCCAGCTCGAGTGAAATTTCGAGGCGAACATCGAATGTTTTGAGATTGCGGTTGTTGACACCATAGGCTTCGCAGCCGAGATCGTGCGCGCGCTCGAGTTCTTCGGTGGTGTGGACTTCGCAGAGCACGTCGAGGCCGTGGCGATGGGCGGCGTCATTCAGGCTGCGGAGTTCGGCGTCTGAGAGGGCGGCGACGATCAGCAGGATGGCGTCGGCTTTGCAGGCGCGGGCTTCGATAATCTGGTACTCGTCTACGATGAAGTCCTTGCGCAGGCAAGGGATGGAAACGGTGTTGGAAGCAATCGTGAGATTTTCGAGACTGCCCTGAAAGAAGGGAATGTCGGTGAGAACGGAGAGCGCGGCTGCGCCTGCGTTTTCCAGATCGGAGGCGAGAGCGCGAACGTCAAACGCAGGACGGATGAGTCCTTTGGATGGTGATGCTTTTTTGAGCTCGGCGATGATGGCTGGAGCGGTCTTTGCCTGCGTGCGCAGGGCCTGGGCGAACCCTCGCGGCGTGTGTTGCGCAGCGAGAACTTCGAGTTCGCGCGCAGGAACGAGCTGTCTGCGTTCGGCGACAGTCTCGCGGGTCTTGGCAAGGATGCGTTCGAGATGCACAGAAGGTCCGGGAAACAGGGTGATGCATTCAGTATAGCGTTTTGGGGCCGCGGTTTCTTCCGTTCAGAATGCCGGATTTATCCCGTAACATGATGGGTTAACCTCCCTTCATGAAAGGACGTTCATTTATGCACCGACTTACTCCTGCCGGATACCGTTATTTCCTGTCGACACTCGCTGTTTTTCTGGTTGCGGCCATTCCGGCCTTTGCTGCTGCGCCCATGACGATTACAGCGGACCTTTCGGAAGCGCCGCGCAAGCTGTGGCATGCCGAGATTTCAATTCCTGTGCAGCCAGGACCTGTGACGGTGACTGCGGCGAAGTGGATTCCGGGCACGCATATGCCATCGGGGCCGATTGATAACATCACCGGGGTTGTTTTCCGGGCTGGTGGAAAGGTACTGCCATGGCGCCGCGATGATGTGGACTTGTATGCGTTTCATGTCACGGTGCCGGAAGGGGTTTCGACGCTTGAGGTGCATGTAGATGCGATTGTGACGGCGCGTGTTTCTGACAAGCTGGCGATGCTTGAGTGGGAGAAGCTGTTGATTTATCCGGCGGGAGTGCCGGTGCGCGATATTCACGTGCAGCCTTCGATCAAGGTGCCGGCAGGATGGGGCGTGGGTACGGCGTTGACTCCAGCAGGAAAAGATGGCGAGACAACACACTTTGAGCCGGTCACGCTGGAAATGCTGGAAGACTCGCCTGTGCTGACGGGGCAGTACTTTAAGGAGATTGCGCTTGCTCCGGATGTGACGCCAAAGCATTATCTGGATGTGGCGGGAGATGCGCCGGAAGACGTCAATCTGCGGCCGCAGTTTCTTACGGCGCTGAACAACCTCGTCCATGAAGCAGGCGCGATGTACAGCTCGCACCATTACAACAGTTACCATTTTTTGCTGACGCTCTCAGATTATGCAGGCGGTGAAGGGCTGGAGCATCATCAGTCATCGGACAACGGCGTGGATGAGAAGACCTTTGCCAATGACCAGAGCGCGCTGGTGGAAGCCGATCTGCTTTGCCATGAATTTACTCACTCCTGGAACGGGAAGTACCGCCGTCCGGCGGGGCTGGCGACGCTGGATTATGCGACTCCCATGAAGGGCGAGCTGCTTTGGGTGTATGAAGGGATGACGGAGTATCTGGGGGATGTTCTGGCGGCGCGGGCCGGTTTTCGCACTCCGGAGCAGTACAGGGAAGACCTGGCTTTCACCGCGGCGCAGCTGGACAACAGGCCGGGACGCACGTGGCGCAATACAGAAGATACTGCGATTGCCGCATCTATTCTGCGCGCGGATGGACCTGCATGGTCGAACTGGCGGCGCGGACAGGACTACTACCAGGAAGGCGAACTGCTGTGGCTGGATGTGGACACCACGATTCGGCAGCTTACGCACAATAGGAAGTCGCTGCACGATTTTCTGGTGTTGTTTGTAGGAAAGGGCGGAAATACCGGTCCGATGGTTGTGCCATACACGTTTGATGATCTGGTGAATCTGCTGGGTCAAGTGGTTCCGAATGACTGGCGCAGCTTTCTGCACGAGCGTGTAACTACGCTGAATCCTCATGCTGATCTGGCAGGGATTGAGCACGGCGGTTACAAGCTGGTTTACACAGACCAGCCTACGAGTTACGAGCGGGCGCTGATGTCGCGGAGAGGCACGTACGATGGATGGTTTTCGGCGGGGCTGCGTCTGGGACACGACGGAGTTATCTCTGATGTTCGGGTTTACTCGGCGGCTAATGAGGCGAAGCTGTTTCCGGGAGAAAGGATCATTGCGGTGAACGGACGGACCTTCTCGCCGGACATATTTGGGCAGGCCCTGAAAGAGGCGAAGGGGAGCAGTGCACCGATCCACCTGATTGTGCAGTCGGACACGTATGTGTATTCGGTTGACCTGAATTATCACGATGGAGAGAAGTATCCGAAGCTGGAACGCGCGGAGGGAACTCCCGCGCTGCTGGATGACATTCTAAAACCGATGACGAATGTACAGGCGATTCCGACAGAAAAGAAACCGTAGATGGCTGGCCATGCATCCTGGCGGCAGGATGCATGGTCCTCCTTCTTCAAAGCTTTTCGGGCGCTGGGCCGTATTTCCGGATGAGTTCGTCTATGTTAACGGCCTTCTTTGAGCGCCATGTTTCTTCGGCCCATTTTTCCACTTCTGATGATCCATCGGTTTCGAGTTCCTGATACACGAAGCTCAGGACGCGGTCTGTTGGTTCTTCGACCCAGGTGTTTCCCTGGCCCTGGACCCGGGTTGCGCCGCGCTGCCAGCCTTGCGGAGTGAGGTGCCATTCTGTCCATTCCTTGCGATTTGCCATAGCGAAAGATTGGGACGCATTTTGCGCGATTCGGGTGGCTTCGCGGAGAATCAAAATTGATGATTCTTGAAACTTTTCCGGTTGGATTGTTGCAGTGCAACTGCACGATACTTGGCGATGAAAACACGGGCGAGGCGATGGTGGTGGATCCGGGCGACAATATTCCGGAGATTCTGGCGCGTCTGAGCAAGCATGGCCTGAAGCTGAAGCAGATTGTTGTGACGCATGCACATATTGACCACGTGGGCGGTGCGCTGAAGCTGAAACAGAAGACGGGCGCGCCGATTTTGCTGAACCAGAGTGATCTGCCGTTGCTTGACATGATGGAGATGCAGGCGGGATGGCTGGGGGTAGAACCTCCGGCTGTCGCTCCTCCGGATGCGAGTGCTGAAGACCAACTGGTGATTGGGCTTGAGCATTATCCGGCACAGGTGCTGCACACGCCGGGGCATAGTCCTGGAAGCATTTGCCTCCATTTTGCTCCGCAAAACCTGCTGATTGCCGGAGACACGCTGTTTGCCGGATCGATTGGGCGCACGGACCTACCGGGAGGCGACTTCAGGGCGATTGTGCGCTCGATTCATGATCGCTTACTGCCGCTGCCGGATGAGACACGGGTGATTCCGGGGCATGGAGCATCCACGACGATTGGCAAAGAGCGCGAGTCGAATCCGTTTCTGCAAAGTTAATGTGCTGACTTGAAGATGCTGCGATGACGGCCGCCGCCTTTGAGCGAGGGATCGTTGAAAGCGGTGCGTCCATCTTCTGCTGAAAAGCCGCGGAGCAGGGCAGGATTTGGCTCGAACTTTTCCTTGCCTCCATGGAATTGCCGAGCGTCGTTCAGGAGGAGGACACCCTGCATGTCTGATACGTGGACGGTGCCGCGGATGGTGATGTCTTTGTCGCGATATGAAGCCAGACTGCCTACGCTTTTCCGGTCGGCGTTACGGGTGACTATGGTGAAACGGCACAGATCGTCAGGCAGATCGGGCTTGCAGACATCGAGGAAGCGGGTACCGTCTGCCATTTCGACTACATCGTAAACGTGGGCAAATATACAGATGTCTTTATTGGCGTGGGTGAGGGCTTCGTCCGGGGAGTAACACGGCGTCGCCGCGTGGGCGAGAAAAGTATGCCACAGAAGTGGGAGAAGCAGGAAAGAGGCACGCATGGAAACGTCGTGCCTCAAAGATAAGCGAATGTTGAGCGGTGGTACAGATTACGAAAGATTCAGGTGGTGGCCACCAGAATTTCTTCTGATTTGCCGGGATGGAGGCCGTCTGTTCTGTTGGAAAAATAGCGCTGGGTATGATCGGCTGCGGACACATGGTGAGCTGTTTTAAAGCCGCAGTTGAGGGCCAGCTCTATGATTTCAGCAGATGTAAAGAAGCTGATGAAGGGTGTGCCGCTGGATTGGGCACCTTTGATGGCGGCTTGGTATCCGATGCGCTCCTCCGGATCGGCAAAGTCCAGCGGCAACAGGTAGGTCATGGCGAAGGTAGAGCCGGGAGCGAGAGCGGCCACCTGACGCAAGGTTGCGGCGGTTGCTTCCCGCGAGAGATACATGCTGACACCTGTCGAGACGACAACGGCGGGCTGGCTCACGTCGAAGCCCTCGCGGGCGAGCAAGTTCCACCATGAAGCGCCTGCTTCGAAATCTACCGGGACAAAGTGTAGCCATTCCGGAATTCCGAAGCCTAGTTCGATGAGGCGCTGGCGCTTCCATGCCTGAGGGCCGGGGCGGTCTATTTCGAAGATGCGCAGGCTGAAAGCGATTTCTGGCCTACGCTGTGCGAAGGTGTCCAGACCTGCCCCGAGGATGACATACTGACGCACGCCGCGGCTGGCCTGCTCAGTGATCAGATCGTCCATGAAGCGGGCACGGGCGACGATGGCGGCGCGAAAGAGTTTTGTGAATTCCGGATGCATGTCGGGTCGGCTGCGCCACCCTTCTTCAGGTTCGACCAGCTTCAGACCGATTTCATCTGTGATGATGTGAGGCGGCGGGTCTGCAAGGATGTGCAAGGCCCGCCACAAGGCCACTCTTGCTGCTGTGCTGTCCGGTGCTATTGCTTCCGTCTCCATTTAATCCTCGAATTTCTGTGTGAGTTTACGCGGGGCGGTATTTTTCCATGCGGCTTCCAGAGCCGGCTTCACGATGGTCCTGCTTGCTTTGCGCAAATGCACGTGTGTTGCTCCGTTGCGGCCCCAGGAACCGGGAGCAGGGGTGAAGACGTCAGGAGCGTTTTTGACGAATTTGTCCTGTTCCAGTGGGGTGAGCTTCACCATTCCGTAACCGGGGCCAGAGTAGGCGAGCGTGGCGAAGATCTTTCCGGCAACACGGAAATCGGGGTGACCCATGTGCTCGGATTCGACGGCTTCTGGAAGGCCGAGGGCCAGGCGGCGAAAATCATTTGCGGTCATGATTACTTTTCCTGTTGGGCCTGCATTTCTTCCAGGGAGATGTCTTTTATATGCGTGCTGATCCACCATTGGAAACCGAAGGGATCTTCGATGCCGGACATGCGGTCGCCGTAGTGCTGGTCGGCGGGCTCGCGCAGGCTTTTGGCACCAGCTACGAGGGCCTGTTGATACGTGGCGTCGCAGTTCTCGACGTAAAGCATGATGCTGACGGCGGAACCGCCGAGGTGCTGCGGGCTGTATATCTGCTTTTCAGGGTATTCGTCGGCAAGCATGATGCAGGAACCGCCGATTTCAATTTCGGCATGCTGCAGACGGCCATCGGGTGCGGGCATGCGCATGCGCTCGGTTGCGCCGAAGGCTTTTTTGTAGAACTCAATGGCAGCCGCGGCCCCACGAATGTGGAGATAGGGCTGGATGCTGTGATATCCGTCGGGAATGGGTTTTACCTGGGGCATAGGGTCATCTCCTTTATGCAGCCCATTGTGATGGAATGGGAAGAGAAGACGATTGTAAAAAATTGACCTTTGATTCGGCCCTGAAACTATGGCTTACAGGGCGCAAAAATTTCAGCTGCCTGTAAAATCAACAGAGACTCCAGCGCCCCGTTGTACGTCTTTATCTGAAGTCCCCAATACAGATTGGAAATTGATGCGTTCTTTTGGATTATGCCGATGGCTTGTGCCCGCGGTCGTTTTCGTAGTGCTGGGGGTCTCTCCTTTGCGGGCGGCCGCATACAGCAGCCCTGGAACTGCTCCTCTGCCTGACGCGCGGAACGCAGCACAGCAAACAACGCCTGCTCCTGTCCAGAAGTCACAGCAGGACCAGGCTGCTGACGATCTGAAAAACGAGGAGAAGCAGCGCATTCTGGGCATCATGCCGGAATTTAACATGATGAACAATGCGCAGGCGCCTCCGTTAAGTCCGAAGCAGAAGTTTCACCTTTTCTGGAAAAGCTCGACCGATCCATTTGTGTTTCTGATTACGGGTATGGATGCCGGAATCAGCCAGGCGGAGGATGACTTTCCGGAGTATGGGCAAGGGGCCAGAGGGTATTCTAAGCGCTTTGGCGCATCCTATGCCGATACTTTTGATGGGAACTTCTGGGGCAACGCCATTTTGCCTGTGCTGCTGCATGAAGACCCCCGGTATTTTCGCAAAGGGACGGGACCGGTTGGAGGGCGGATTCTGCATGCGGCGCTGTCCACCATCTGGTGCCGCCGCGACAATGGCACCTGGGGACCGAATTATGCAAATGTGGGAGGCAATCTCATCGGAGGAGCGATCTCGAATGCGTATTATCCGCAGTCGAACCGAGGCCTGGGGCTCACCTTTGGCCGTGCGATGACGGTGACGGCGGAGGGCGCGATTGGAGCGCAGCTGATCGAGTTCTGGCCGGATATTTCGCGCAAGTATTTCCATAAGCGAAGCCATCCTGACAAGATTCCGAATCAGTAGAACTAGCGTTGGTGGTCTATATCAGACGTTGGGTCTGTGATAGCGTTATCAACAGGTCAGATTATCCATGATTCAACGCATTGCGAACAGCCTCTCTCTTCTGCTTGTTTTTGCATTTTCTCTCGTCGCCAGCGCTGCTGCTCATACTGTCGTTTTTTATGAAAGCGGATTTCCCTCGGCAGATTCACCGGCTGCGAGTGAGTCTGCACTGCGCACCGCGTTTGCAGATGCGGAATTTGCCAATGCTGCGCAGTTGAGCTCCGTTTTGGAGAATTCGCAAATCAATCTACTGGTGATGCCGTATGGCTCGGCCTATCCGGAGGCGACATGGCCGGCGATTCTGCGCTATCTTGATCGCGGCGGAAATCTGCTGGCGCTCGGGGGAAAGCCGTTTACACAGGCGGCATATGAAACTGACGGAAAGTGGAAGCTGCGCGAGCCGAGCGTGGCGGCGTCGCTTGAACTTTTCATTCACGATTACCAGGAGACGCCGGGATCAGAGGGGCTGACGTTTGAGCCGAACGGTGATGTGCAGCCCGAGATGGCGGATTTCCACTGGAAGCATGCGTTCAGTCCGGTGATCCGGCTGTCGGTTATCAGCAAATACAGTGATGGCGGGACGACAGGCGACAACGACGCAGACCTGACAACGCTGGCGTGGGGAACGCGAGATGGCCACAAGGTGGCTGCTCCGATATTTGAGATTGATCACAACCGTTATCGCTTTGTAGGAGGGCGCTGGATTTTTGTAGCGTGCGAGCCGGATGCCGATTTCTTTTCGAAGACGGCGATGTTGCAGGGGCTTGCGCAACTTGCGGCCCGAAAGAATGACCGCTTCACGCTGCGTCCGCGGGTTCCGCTGTTTGTGCCGGGAGAAGCGGTGGAGCTGCTGTACGATGGCCCGTCGGACGGGGAGCAACTGCACATCAAAGTGACGGCGGAAGAGGGTGGGAAGCCGGTTGAGATTACCGTGCCTGCGGATGCTTCACATTTCATTGTGCTGCCCGCGGATGCTGCTTCGGGACGCGGTCCGCATGTGATTGAAGCGACGCTGCTGCGCGATGGCAAACCAGTGCGCGTGTATCGCAGCGGCTTCTGGATGCGGGACTGGGATTATCTGCTTTCAGGCCCGAAGCTGGGCGTTGGGCCAGATTATTTCACACTGGATGGCAAGCCGCTGCCTGTGGTCGGTACGACGTACATGTCGAGTGATGTGCAGCGCATGTATCTGATCAAGCCGAATGCATATGTGTGGGACCGCGACATGGCGCAGATCCACAGCAATGGGCTGGACATGATTCGCACTGGATTGTGGACGGCGTGGCAGCCCTTGCTGAACTCGAATGGCGAAGTGAGCGAAACGGCGCTGCGCACGATTGAGGCCTTCCTGATGTGTGCGAGGCACAATCATTTGCCGGTACAGTTCAACCTGTTCTCGTTTTATCCAGGGAATTTTGGCGGTGAAAATGGATATCTTGATTCGGCGGGACTGCACGCACAGAAGGAGTTTGTGCGTTCGCTGGTGGGTCGCTTTCATGCGGTGCCGTTTCTTGCATGGGACCTGATCAACGAGCCGAGTGCAAACGAGAACCTGTGGAAGGAAGAGCCGCAGGGCGACATCTTTGAGCAGAAAGCCTGGCGCGAATGGCTTGCGAAACGCTATCCCAACCGGGCGGACCTGTTGGATGACTGGGCAGAGCCGTCGCTGGGAATCGGGCGTGATCTACAATTGCAGCCAACAGCGGCCGCTCCTGAGATTGCAGGCCAGGACCTGCTGGCGCTGCCGAAGGCGGGAGCATGGAACTTTGATTCGGTGCGCTCGGGCTACAACCCACTGAAGGTATACGACTACTACCTGTTTACGCAGGATGTTTTCTCAGACTGGGTGAAGATGGTACGTGGCGTAATGCGCGAGAGCGGATCCAGGCAGCTTGTGACTGTAGGGCAAGAGGAAAATGGCGTCTTCAGCCGGCTTTCTCCTGCTTTTTATGGGCCGCTGATTGACTTCAGCGCGAACCACACGTGGTGGGACTTTGATGCGATCCTGTGGGCCTCCCTGGCGGCGAAGTTTCCTGGCCAGCCGATGCTGATTCAGGAGACAGGGGAGCAACGCCGCCTGACGCAGCGCGACCATCTGCGCTTCAGTGCAGAAGTGGAAGGATGGCAACTGGAGCGGAAGATCGCGATGTCTTTTGTGCAGGGCGCGGGTGCGCTCGAATGGGTATGGAATGTAAATGCCTACATGGCAAACGACAACGAGATTCCAATTGGCGCTGTGCGTCCGGATGGAACGGAGAAGCCTGAAGCGCGGGTGCTGGAAGATTATGCCGCGTTTATTGCGAAGAGCCCGCAGAGCTTCACGCGTATTACGCCACCGGATGTGACGATTGTGACGTCACAGGCGTTGCAATACAGCGGGCAGGGTGCGCTGGCGCTTGCCGTGCAGGAAAGCTCGCTGCGTGCACTTTGTTATTACGACCACACACCCGCGCGTATTCTTCCGGAAAATCGCTTGAATGAGTTGGGGCAGCCGAGGCTGGTGATTCTGTCGGCGTCGCAGGTGCTGACGGAGGCGGCGTGGCAACAGCTGCTTGATTATGTGGGCAAAGGCGGGACGCTGTTGGTTTCAGGTCCTGTGGCGAAGAACGAGCATTGGCAGACGGTGGACCGTCTGGGCGCTCTGGGAGTGAAGGCGGAGCTGGAGCCGCTGGCGGTGCGGCAGTCTGCATTGAATTTGACAGGGCAACACCCACTTTTGGTTACGTATTCAGGCCATGTGCAGCAGTCGCCTGTGGATGTGCTGCGCTTTGCGGATAGAAAGCCGGTCGAAGTGATCAACCACGGCGGTGGGCGCATCTTGTGGGCCTCAGACCCGGTAGAAATGGGCGAGGGCTACGAACCGATTGCTGAGCTTTACGGGTATGCGTTGCATGAGGCTGGGGTGAAGTCCGCATTCAGCGGAACGCTTTCGCCGGGCGTGCTGGCATTTCCGACGGTTCTGGAGGACGCGGTGCTCTACAGCTTTTCCAATGAATCGCTCGAAGATCAGACGGTGGATATTCGTGATGCGGTGAGCGGAGCCCGGTTGAAGTTCACGATTGGGGCACAGCGCGGTGGGGTGGTGCTGGTGAGTAAAAAGGATGGGAAGGTGATAGCGGCCTCTGGCGCGATTGAAGGGTTGGGTAGGTAAGTGGTGAACGACCCCAGGTTAGCTACGCGAACCTGGGGCACCCGCTACCTGTCACCCAGCGAAGGGTTTAGTACTTTACGATTTTTGCGAAGGACTGCGGGTCGAGGCTGGCTCCGCCGACCAGAGCGCCATCAATTTCCGGCTGGCTGAGCAGGGCCGTGGCGTTGTCCGGCTTTACGCTGCCGCCGTAGAGGATACGCATATTGTCGGCCACTTCGCGGCCGAGCAGACGGGCGATTTCGCTGCGGATGGTCAGGTGCGCTTCAGCTGCGATTTCCGGCGTGGCGGTCTTTCCTGTTCCGATGGCCCAGACCGGCTCATAGGCAATGACGATAGGCTGCGCTTCTTCGGGTTTGATTCCGGCAAAGGCAAGGGTTGTCTGGCGGCGCAGCACGTCGTTGGTCTGTCCGGCTTCGCGCTCGGCGAGCACCTCTCCGATGCAGACAATGGGCACCAGCTTGTGCCTGAGTGCGGTGATGAGCTTCTTGTTTACGGTCTCGTCGGTTTCATTGAAGTACTGGCGGCGCTCAGAGTGACCGATGATGACGTGTGTTACGCCGATGGTTTTGAGCATGACAGGCGAAGTTTCGCCGGTGTAGGCGCCCTCGTCGGCAAAGTGCATGTTCTGCCCGCCAACGGCGACGTTGGAGCCTGTGACGGCGGGAATGACGGTGTAGAGAGAGGTATCAGAAGGGCAGAGGACGATCTCGTCGCGATCGTGTCCGGTAACGAGAGGCAGGAAGGCTTTCACGTACTCCTTGGCCTGGGCCGCGGTTTTGTACATTTTCCAGTTGGCTGCGATGAGTGCTTTGCGCATGTTTCTTTCCGTTTTCCTTCAACAAAAGGCGCGGGCCTGGCCCGCGCGGTTGTGAGCTACTTGTTTGTTAATGCCTCGACGCCGGGCAGCTTTTTGCCTTCAAGAAACTCGAGCGATGCGCCGCCACCGGTGGAGATGTGCGTGATCTGATCTGCGACTCCGGCCTGTTTTACCGCTGCGACCGAATCGCCGCCGCCGATGATGGAGATGGCCTCGCTGTTTTTTGCCACAGTTTTTGCGATCTTAGTCGTACCGTGCGCGAAGGCCGGCATTTCAAAGACGCCCATGGGGCCGTTCCAGACGATGGTGCGGGCTTCGGCAATTTCATTGGAGAACAGTTCTACCGTCTTCGGGCCAATGTCAAGCGCCATCCAGTCGGCAGGGAAGGCGCCATCTCCTGCGAAAGTCTGCGTTTTGGCATCGGGCGAGAATTTGTCGGCGAGAATGTGATCCACGGGCAGCAAGAAGCGCACACCCTTTTCTTCGGCTTTTTGGATGGCGGACTGTGCGATGTCGAGCTTGTCGGCTTCAACGAGGGATTTGCCCACGTCTTGCCCTTTGGCTTTGAGGAAGGTGTAGGCCATGCCGCCGCCGATGAGCAGCGCATCTACTTTGCCCAGCAGATTGTCAATGACCTTGATTTTGTCGGAGACTTTCGCGCCACCAAGGATGGCGACGAAGGGCCTTGCTGGTTCAGAGAGCGCCTTGCCCATGTACCGAAGCTCTTTTTCCATGAGCAGACCAGCGGCCGACTTGCTGACGTGGTGGGTAATGCCTTCCGTGGAAGCGTGGGCGCGATGGGCGCTGCCAAATGCGTCGTTGACGTAAAGCTCGCAGAGCGAAGCAAGCTGTTTGGCGAAGTTTGGGTCGTTGGCTTCTTCTTCAGCGTGGAAGCGTAGGTTCTCGAGCAGCAGGACCTGGCCGGATTCAAGCTGACGCGCCATCTCCTTTGCGATGTCGCCGACGCAGTCCGGAGAGAACGCGACGTTTACGCTTTCGCCAAGCTGATGGTCGAGCAGGACACGCAGGCGGTCCACTACGGGACGCAGGCTGTATTTCAGATTCGGCTTGCCCTTGGGACGGCCCAGATGTGAGGCGAGAATCAGCTTTGCCTTGTGGCGCAGCGCGTATTCAATGGTAGGCAGGGTTTCGCGGATGCGTGTGTCGTCGGTAATTTCGCTGCCGTCTTCGGTGAGCGGCACGTTGAAGTCCACACGCATGAAGACGTGTTTGTGCTGAAGATCAAGATCGCGGATGGATAGTTTTGACATAGCAGAACTCACTGGTTTTCTGAATTGGAAATTACGGCGTCGGCTTCGATTTCGACGCGCCATGATGGATTGAGTAACTTTGCGACGACAACCATAGTTGCTGCCGGGCGGATGTTGCCGAAGAACTCGCCGTGTGCACGGCCTACGGCTTCCCAGTCCTCAGCATGCGTGAGGTACATACGGGTGCGCACGACATCTCCGAGCTTTGCTCCGGCTTTTTCCAGTGCGGATTGAATCAAAGAGAGGCACTGGCGGGTTTGTGCGGCTGGATTGGCATCGTCTGCGCCAACGGGGGCCGTGCCTGAAACATGAACGGCGTTGCCAATACGCACGGCGCGGGAGAAGCCGATGATTGGCTCATAGGGCGAGGAACCTGAGATGTTCTGGCGCATTGGGGTGGCCCCTGAAAATAGATGGAAAACTCATTGTCATCCTGAGCGAAGGAAAGGACCTGCTTCAAGATTTGAGTGAAAGGCAGGTTCTTCGGCTTCGCCTCAGGATGACAGCAGAAGAAAGAATCACAGGCCCTTCTTGGCCAGGAAAAGAATGAGGTCGCGGACGCGGTTAGAGTAGCCCCATTCATTGTCGTACCAGCTGATGACCTTGACCGAGTTGCCGACGACCTTTGTCAGCGGAGCATCCACGATGGAGGAGCGCGCATCGCCCTTGAAGTCGCTGGAAACCAGTTCACCGGCTTCATAGCCGAGGATGCCCTTGAGTGCTCCCTCGGAGGCCTTCTTCAGCGCTTCGTTGACGGACTGGACCGTTGCAGGCTTTTCTGCGATGAAGGTGAGGTCTACGACTGAAACGTTCGGGGTTGGGACACGAATGGCAAATCCGTCGAGCTTTCCGGCCATCTCAGGAATGACGAGCTTAAGGGCCTTGGCGGCGCCGGTCGAGCTGGGAATCATGTTGATGGCGGCGGCACGGGCGCGGCGCAGGTCCTTGTGCGGGAAGTCAAGAATGACCTGATCGTTAGTGTAGCTGTGAATCGTGGTCATGATGCCGGAGACGATCCCGAAGTTCTCATGGAGGACCTTAACAATCGGCGCCAGGCAGTTGGTCGTACAAGAAGCGTTGGAGATGACGTTGTGCCTGGCCGGATCGTACTTGTCTTCATTCACGCCCAGGACCACGGTGACGTCCTCGTTCGTGGCTGGAGCAGAGATGATGACCTTCTTCACTGATCCCTGAAGGTGGGCCTTGGCTGCGTTGGCGTCAGTAAAGCGGCCGGTGGATTCAACGACAACCTGTGCGCCGACTGAGTCCCAGGCCAGCTTGGCGGGTTCTTTTTCCGCGAAGACCTTGATCTTTTTGCCGTCCACGGAGATGTAGTCTTCTCCAGCGACGATTTCATTCTTCAGGTTGCCCAGAATCGAGTCATACTTAAGCAGGTGGGCAAGGGTTGCGGGGCTGGTGAGGTCGTTGACTGCGACCACTTCGATTTCCGGATTGCCGAGGGAGGCGCGAAATACGTTTCGCCCGATACGGCCAAAACCGTTGATGCCAACCTTAACTGCCATTCAAAGTTCTCCTTACTAGGGTTTCTGCTGAAAGGTTTGATTTGCTGAGGGGCTGATCCAGAGAGTTGATGATTGGGCCGCCGCCGGAGCGCCACTCAATAATGATGCTAGCACTGTCGTCAATATCAAGAAAGTCTTTGGCGGGCATCAGCAAAATTTATTTCTTCGCGAGGATGCGGGAAAGTAGATGGCGAGGCGGTGCGTTTACCCATATTTTTCCAGATGTTTGCTCTGAGGGCGGCCCCTGTGTTACATCCACATCATGCGCCTTTGGATGCGCGATCGCATGAGAAAACGCTCGAAGCGTGGCCCGAATGATTCGGAGTCCACAGGAAAAATTGGGCAGGAATTGCCTGCAAACCAGCTGCCGCCGCTGCAGCCCAGCTATGGAGACGCGGTAGAGACTACACCCGAATTTAATACGCAGCAACCGCCGATTGAAGTGCTGCCCTCGAGGTCCGAGGCGACGGACGACCCCAGGGGTGTGTTTGCCGATTCTGTTGCTTCTGAAACAGCTGCACCAGCTGGAGATACTGGCCGGTTCGAGGTAGAAACCCAGCCCGAATCACCTTCCACTCCTCCGCCGGAGCCGCAGGCCGCGCCGCAGCGTGCGCCGAAGGGCTATGTTGTACTGGCGATTGGACTGCCCGGATCGGGCAAAACGACATGGTTTAAGCGCCGCGGCGTCACACCACTGTCAAGTGACCTGCTGCGTACCATTCTGTTTGATGACATTACGGAGCAGCGCTATCAGGGGCTGGTGTTTTCAACCCTGAGGTCGTTGCTGCGCGCGCGGCTGATTGCAAAGATGCCGTGGAACTATGTGGATGCCACGAACTTGTCTCCACATGAGCGGCGGCAATGGATCAAGATGGCCAAGAGCTTTGGTTATGAGGTGCAGGCCGTCTTCTTTGATGTGCCGTTTGAAGTGTGCATGGAGCGCAATCGCCGCCGCGAGCGGGTGGTGAGCGATGAGGTGATGCACAAGATGGCCGAGCGTCTGCGTCCGCCGAACTTTAAGGAAGGCTTCTCGAAGATTACGGTGGTGCGTGTGAAGGGGGCACCTCCGGTGCAGCCGCAGGCAGAAGTGACAGGAGAAAGCGAATCCGCTTCGTAGAAGGTGGATATATCGAGTGGGCCGGACAGTGATGTCCGGCTTTACTATTTTGGGAGTACCTGAATGCCATCAGCTATCGAGTTTCGAGACGTTTCCCTGAGCGCGGCGGACGGACGAAGATTGCTCGATGGTATTCATCTAGCGATGGAAGAAGGCACAACGACTGCCATCCTGGGCCGCAGCGGATCGGGAAAGACTACGCTGCTGCGGATGGTGAACCGGATGGTACGCCCCACGAGTGGCAGTATCCTGGTGCACGGCGAAGAGGTTACGGATCAGGATGCGGTGCAGCTGCGGCGCGGGATCGGGTACGTCATACAGGAAACAGGGCTTTTCCCGCACTATACCATTGAGCGCAATGTGGGGCTTGTGCCAGAACTGAATGGGAAGCGCGCCAACAAAGAGCGGATTTACGAGCTTCTGCAGCAGGTAGGCCTTGAGGCTGCGAAATTTGCCGGCCGCTGGCCGCATCAGCTTTCCGGAGGGCAGCGCCAGCGTGCCGGACTGGCGCGGGCGCTGGCGGCTGACCCATCCATTTTGCTGATGGATGAGCCATTTGGAGCGCTCGATCCGCTGACGCGTGCTGAAATGCAGGAGATGCTGCGTGCTCTGCTCCAGCGCCTGAAAAAGACGGTGCTGCTGGTGACACATGATCTGGATGAGGCCCTCTATCTGGCTTCGCGGATTGTGCTGATGGAAGACGGGCGTATTGTAGCTGATCTGGCGGCGCGGGATTTTATGCATTCAGAGTTGCTTGAAGTGCGGCAATACGCTCAGGCGTTCCATCGCGGGGTGGCGCGGTGAGCGGCTTTCTGGCGCAGTATGGGACGGAAATTCGCACGCTTACGCTGGAGCATCTCTGGCTTACGGGCGCGGCGATGCTGTTTGCTTCCCTGATTGGTATTCCCACGGGCATCTGGCTGACGCGCCACGAACGCTGGTCCAGTCCAGTCATTGGCTTTGTGAACGTGATTCAGACCATTCCCAGCCTGGCGATGTTTGGATTTCTGCTGCCTCTGCCGTGGCTGGGAGAGCGTGCAGCGCGCATTGCCATTATGGCGCTGACCGGATACGCACTCTTGCCCATTGTCCGCAATACGTATGCCGGGATTCGCGGTATTGATCCGACGATCCGGGACGTGGCGCGTGCTCTCGGCATGACCCAGATGCAGTTGCTAACCAAGGTTGATCTGCCGCTCGCCGCGGGTGTGATCCTTGCCGGGTTACGAACAGCGACAGTGACGTGCGTCGGGATTGCCACGATTGCTGCTGCCGTAGGAGCGGGTGGTCTGGGGGAATTTATCTTTCGTGGAGTTGCGTCGGTGGACAACAGGCTGGTGCTTGCCGGTGCTGTTCCGGCGGCGTTGCTGGCGCTGGCCGCGGATGGGCTGCTCGGATTACTGGAACGATGGGCGCAAATTCCGGGAGCAGGGAAGTCGTGAGGGTGAAGGGCACTGCGAACCCTCCCATCCTTTCGTCAAAAACCGCGACGAAAGGGCGGAGCACACAGACTGCGCAGATGTGGCGATGGACGATTACAGGATGTCTGCTGTTTGTGTGCCTTTCTATCGTGGATTGCGCGCCGCCACGCTCTGACTATCTCGTCATTGGAGCAAAGAACTTTACGGAGCAGGTGATTCTGGGTGAACTTCTCGCTCAGCATATTGAAGCCAGAACCGGGATGAAAGTGGAACGGCGGTTTTATCTTGCGGGAAGTTATATCTGTCACCAGGCGCTGGTTTCAGGGCGGATTGATGCATACGTGGAATACACCGGGACGGCGCTGACGGCCATCCTGAAGCAGCCGATGAGCTGTGATCCGCAAGCGGTGCTGAAAACAGTACAGAATTTGTATCAGAAACGGTATCAAATTGTCGTGATGCCACCACTGGGATTTGAGAATACCTTTGCCATGGTTATTCGCGCGGACGACGCGCAGCGGTTGCACCTGAACACGTTGAGTGAAGCCGCACAATACACTCCACGGTGGCGTTTGGGCGTGGGATACGAATTTGAACAGCGGCCCGACGGGCTTCCAGGTCTGAGCAAAGTGTATGGTCTGCGCTTTAAGGGACCGCCCCGCACGATGGACCTGGGGTTGCTCTACCGAGCACTGAATGCGCAACAGGTAGATATAATTGCTGCCAATTCGACAGATGGCCAGATTGCCGAGTTTGGCCTGAAGGTGCTCGAGGATGACAAGCACTATTTTCCGCCGTATCAGGCGGTCCCGCTGGTGCGCGAAGATGCGCTGAAGCGCTGGCCAGTCCTGCGCAGCGCGATCAGCGATCTTGCCAGTAAAATAACAGCAGACGAGATGCGCGCAATGAATGAGGCCGTGGATGCGGAACATCGTGATCCGGCGGAGGTGGTGCGAGAATTCCGGCAGAAGAAGGGACTTTGATGAGTGAATCAGCGAAAGTAGCTCCGGCACAGCAGCCGGAACCGTGGCTGCGCGGCACGTTGACCGAAGTTCAGCCTGTGGCGCGGGCTGTTCTGCATGCGCTGGAGTTGGCGAAAGAAGATGCGCATCGGTGGTGCGACCCGCTGGCCGGTGCGGATTTCGATGCGCGGCCTCTGGAACTGCCTTCCATTGCGTTTCACCTGCGACATATTGTGCGCAGCTGCGACCGCTTGCTGACGTATGCCGAAGGCAATCAGCTTTCCGGCGCTCAGATTGCCATGCTCAAAACCGAAATGGAGGCCGATGCGGGCAGGGAAGCGCTCTTTGCTGAATTTGAGCGAGGGCTGGAGGATGCTGCAAAGCGCGTGCGCGCGCTGGGCGCCGGTGATCTGTCGCAGCCACGTTTTGTTGGCAAGAAGCAGCTTCCTGCAACTGTCGCCGGACTGCTGGTGCATGTGGCCGACCACACGCAGCGCCACGTAGGTCAGCTTGTGACCACGGCGAAAATCCTGCTGGCGCAAGGGGCCCGCTGACGTTTTGAAGTCCCAGGTCAGCTTCGCGAACCTGGGCACCCCAAGCCGTTCGAATGACAACCTTCTATTTTCGCAGCAGTGGCCTTAGCGCCTGGAACACATTCTCGGCCACTTGTCTGCATCCCTGCGCTGTTGGATGAATGCCATCTTCCTGCATGGAGCCGGGGATGCCGTAGACGTCTTTGAGCAGGAAGGGAATCAGCGGCGTGTTGTACTTCTTCGCGAGCGAAGTATAGATGCTGTTGAACTGCTGGATGTAGTCTGGCCCGTAGTTTGGGGGCAGGGTGATGCCCGCAAGCAGCACTTTTGTTCCGGCCTTCTGGAAGGCGGTCATCAGCGCTTCCAGGTTTTGCCTGGTTGAGGCCAGCGGAAGCCCGCGCAGGCCATCATTCCCGCCAAATTCAAGCACCACAATGTGCGGATGCAGCGCCAATACGTCTTTCAGGCGGTCTGTTCCGTCCTTTGTAGTATTGCCGCTTACGCCTTTGTTGACGACACGATAGTGGTATCCGTGCGCGTCGAGGAGTTTTTGCAGGTTGTCAGGGTAGGTGTGGCCTGGTTCGACGCCATATCCTGCGGTCAGTGAATCGCCGAAGCAGACAATGACGGGAGCCTCTGCGGCCTGGGCACAATGGAACGCCGAGGCGAGAGAAAGCGTAAAAAGAAAGAGGAGAAATTGCCGTCGTGACACATCCATATTGTATGCAGCCAGGTGTTTCTGAATGATTGATGTCCGAGGGTTGACCAAAACCATCCGCAATGGGTCGCGGGTGGTAGAGATTCTGAAAGGCATTGACCTGACCGTTCCGCGAGGGCAGTTTCTTGCGATTATGGGTGCTTCCGGCAGCGGCAAGAGCACGCTGCTGGGGTTGATGGCTGGGCTCGATGCTCCCACGGAAGGGGAAGTGCTGATTGATGGAGCTGAAATCAGCCGCCTGCCGGAAGACAAGCTGGCGCAGGTGCGAGGACGGAAGATTGGCTTTGTCTTCCAGTCGTATCAGCTGATTCCAACGCTGACGGCGCTTGAGAACGTGCTGCTGCCCTATGAGCTGAACGCGAATGGCGATGGCAAGCAGCGTGCGATTACACTGCTGGAAACGGTGGGGCTTGCGGACCGGTTGCATCACTATCCGATTCAGCTTTCTGGCGGAGAGCAGCAGCGCGTGGCGCTGGCGCGCGCCTTTGTGCTGCAGCCGCCGATTGTGATGGCGGACGAGCCGACCGGAAATCTGGACTCAAAAAACGGCCAGCATGTGCTTGATCTGCTGACCGAACGACAGCGCGAAGCGAAAACCACGCTGGTAATGGTGACGCACGATCAGCAGATTGCCGATCGAGCGGACCGCCGCATTGTGGTGAAGGACGGCCGCATCATTGCGGATGAAAACAATGGACAGTGATCAGAAATCCCCACTCGGCTGGACCACCGCTGCGAAAATCGCCTCGCGCGAACTGCATGCTTCGCGCACAAAGTTCGTCTTCGTCATTCTTTCTGTCGCCATTGGTGTGGCCGCGCTTACGGGTGTGCGGGGCTTCAGCGAGTCTTTCCAGAAGGCGCTGCTTGACCAGGCGCGCAGCATTATGGCGGCTGATATTTCTGCGCAGATGTTCCGCATTCTTACGCCGCAGGAGAATGCGAAGATCGATGCGCTGGCCAGTTCGAAATCGGTTGAGCGGACGTGGGTGACCGAGATGGTCTCAATGGCATCGCGGCAGGGCGATCCGGTGCCGCTGCTGGTTTCACTCAAGGTTGTGGACCCGGCAGTCTACCCGTGTTATGGAAAGATCATTCTGCATCCTGCTGGCGATCTGCGGGGTGCGCTGACAGATTCCACAGTGGTAGTGGATGACAATTTGCTGGTGCGGCTTCATACCAATATTGGTGACCAGCTTCGGATTGGCGGCCAATATTTTCGCATCGCCGCAGTAATTGAGAAGGAGCCAGACCGCCTGACAGCGGGCGTGGGTATGGGGCCGCGGGTGATGATGACGCGCGGGGCGGTCGAGAAAACGGGGCTGCTGGAAGCGGGCAGCCGCGCGACGGAGAGGTATCTCTTCAAGCTAGGGCCGCAGAGCGGCAAGGTGCAGGGGATTCGGGCTGAGCTTGAAAAAATCCTGCCTGAGGCGCAGATTTCTGACTTCCGCGAGACCAGTCCTGCGATCACGGAAGGGCTGGACCACGCTACCGGGCTGCTGAGCCTGATCTGCCTGGTTGCGATGGTGCTGGGCGCGATTGGCGTAGCGATGGCGATGCGCGCACATCTGCAGCAGCGCATTGATACGCTCGCCATCATGAAGTCTATTGGGGCGCGTTCGAGCGACATTCTGCGCATTTATCTTTTCCAGACGTTGCTGTTGGGGCTTGCTGGCTCTGTTTTTGGGCTCGTGTTGGGCGTTGGCGTGGAGTGGGCGCTGCCTTCGCTCTTCGGGAAGCTGCTGCCACTGCATCCGCCGCTGCGGCTGCCTTTGGGTGCTGTGCTTGCCGCCTTTGGGACGGGAATTCTGACGACGCTATTGTTTTGTCTGCCTCCGCTGCTGGATGTAAGGAAGATTCGGCCCAGCGTGGTATTGCGCAAAACGGTGGAAGGCGATGCTGAAAAGCCTTCCTGGAGCACGCGACTGCGGGAAAACAAGGCGCAGTGGATTTCCTCGATCGTTGTTTTGCTGGCGCTGGGTGCCATTGCGGCGGGGCTGGCGGATTCGGCTCTTGTTGGCAAGTGGTTTACTGCAGCGCTGGCTGGGACTCTGGCGGTTGTGCTGGCGCTGTCGACATTTACTCTGCGCACGCTGCGGGCCTTTCTGAACAAGACGCGGCTGCATCTGCATTCGGCTCTGCGGCATGGACTGGCCAATCTATACCGGCCGGGAAACCAGTCAGCGGCGGTGCTGGCAGCGCTTGGAGTGGGCGTGATGCTGATTCTGAGCGTCTTTCTGATGCAGCACGCCATTGTAAACCGGATGAATTCGGATTCGACGACTGGCGCGCCGAACATCTTTCTGATTGATATTGGCCAGAATGAGCTGGCCGGTGTCAAAGAGTTGCTTGCGCATCAAGTGGGCGTTAATGGCAAGGTGGAGACCATCCCCATTGTGACGGCACGCATTACCGCGGTGGACGGTGTGAATGCTGCCAGTCTGAAGCTTAAAAACTATCCGCGGCGGATGCTTTCTTCTGTGCCGGTCACGTGGGCCGATGCGGTCCCTGAGGGGGTGAAGATGCTTCAGGGCAAGTGGTGGCAGACGGGTCATGCGGACGGGCTTGCCGTGGTGGATCGTGTGGCCCATCGGCTGAATCTGCATCCCGGTTCGGTGATTGAGTTCCAGTCGGGCGAAGAGCAGATTCGCGCCCGTGTTGCGGTCATCTACAAGCCGGAAGGCGAACATGCTTTTGCGCGCAGCGAGTTCATCTTTCCGTCCGGGCCATTGCAGGGGCTTCCTGTGGTCTGGTATGCGACGGTCCATGTGCAGCCGGTCCAGATTCCGACCCTGGAGCGGGCACTGTTTGCTGCTTATCCGACGGTCACGGTCATTAATGTTGCCGATATTCTCGAAACTGTCGAGGGCGTGATTCACCAGATCACGCTGGTGATCCGATTCCTGGCGGGCTTTTCCATCCTTTCCGGGGCAGTCATTCTTGCTTCGAGTGTTGCCAGCACACGCCTTCGCCGCATTCGTGAGGTTGTGGTGCTGAAAACGTTGGGGGCCACGCGCAACCGTGTCGCCAGCGTCTTCAGCATTGAGTTTGCGTTGCTGGGGCTGCTGGCTGGGGTGGTTGGCGTGCTTTTTGCCAATCTGCTGACGGCTGTGCTTCTTAGAAAGATGGATGTGCCGTATCACCCGGAGGTAGTGACCAGCATTCTTTCCGTGATTGCCACGGCTGTTCTCGCCGTAGTTACAGGATGGTTGGCGTGCTTTCGGATTCTGGGGCAGAAGCCGCTGGAGGTATTGCGGGAGGAGTAGGCACCCCCTATTTAATGGTAAAGTCATGGAAATAAAGGGGTTTGGTGTTCTGACCCGGGGTTACGTGCCCAAGAGTAACCTCCTCTCCGTCTTTTGCACGGGATGCTTTGTTTTCAATGACTTACAGTGTCATCCTTGTACAATGATCGTTTATTTTCAATAAGTTAGTTGGGTAAGGGTCAAGATTCTCTATTGTTAAGAAAGATGAGTGGTTTCCCAGACATGGGGTCACCTGGGGTTCGTGCCGCTGCGGGTATTCTTATTTTTATTTTATCAATTTAAGGGGATTTATCGGCACAATTATCGGGATGAAATTTTCTTAGAGGGAGAGCTTGAGAAACATTGCTTTTCGCTCGAAGGCGACTCCAGCGAGGGCAATCAGCATGGGGAAGCATTCCAGGGTGTAGCGCGGCTCGGGGGCTTCGATGGTGGCGAGCAGGGCGCAGCGCAGCAGGATGAAGAGTAGGATGGCGCCGGAGAAGCGGGGCCAGCGGTAGAAACCGATGCAGGCGAGGACGAGGTAGGCCAGATTAAGGGCGGCATAGGCTGCGGCGAACTCGGTTTCAGCGTGGTGCTTTGAGTATTCCCACCAGCGGAGTTCGATCCAGAGGAGCTCGGTGCGGGGGCGCAACCACATATCAAGCAGACGGGCCATGGGAAGGGCGAAGTAGTAGCGCACCGGATCATTGTGGATGCGCTCCTGGGCGAGGCGGGCGAAGCGTGAATCAATTTCGGGAGTGATGGTAGTGATGGCGTTGTAGTCCTCGAGAAGCTGCTTTGTTTTGAGGTACTGGGCGGTCGAGTCAAAGGCGCGTGAAGGGAGGCTTTGCAGGTGCAGCTGATCTGCGTTGCCGTTCCAGTAGATTTCCCAGGTGCAGGTGAGGTCTACGCAGACGGTCTTTGTCCAGCGGTTGAAGCCGGGGAAGGTAGGCTCGCCGGGGTCGGTGGCGTAACGCGGAGCGAGCGGCTGGAAGACGTGAAAGGTGCGCCAGTTGCGGATGGTCCAGGGGACGAAGGGAAGGATGGAGAGGAAGGCGCAGGCCAGGGCCATGCGTAGCATGAGGGGGGTGCCCCAGAGCTTTGCTCCGTAATAGAGGATGGCTGGGCAAAAGGCGACGGCCAGCAGTGCTCCGTCGGGACGAAGCAGGGCGGCGTAGTTGAAGGCGAAGGCAAGCGGGAAGACCCAGCGCCACTGCGGATTTTCAAGCAGACGGGCAATGCTGTAGAGGGCGAGCGAGATGCAGAAAAGCTCGAAGACCTCAGTGAGCGGGATGGCGGTGTAGTTGGCGGTGAAGGGGCAGAGGGCGGCGAGCCAGAGGGCGGCCCATCCGGCACGGCGCGAGGCCATTTTTGCGGCAAAGCCGGCGATGAGGAGACAGCTTGCGAGGTCAATGACGACTTGGGCATACCTGACGGCGTTGTAATGCTCGGGGCCGAAGAGGCGGAAGCAGAGCATAAGGAAGAGCGGATAACCGGGCAGGCGGATGAGAGTGGGATGGATGCCATCAGTGCGGGAGAGGCCGTAGATGCCGTGCAGCATCCAGTTCTTGGCAATGTCACCATAGACGAGGGGGTCGCCTTCTGTGCCGGGATAGGCGTGAATGAACCACAGCCGGAGAGCGGCCCCGGCGGCGAGCGCCAGCAAAGCCATCCACCATTTACGAGGGAGCGCAGCAAACATCCAAGTGAATCATACAAGGTGGGCGGGTGATTTCGAGGGGGCGTGGTCCTATCATTCGGGGCCTGATTAAGGTTTCGCTCAGTTGAGGTTTTGTGGTTTGATAGCATCCTGCAAAGCTCCCATTCTTCGCTACGCGAAGGATGGGGCACCTGCTGCAGGAAGACGTTTGTATCAATCATGTATCCAGTGGCAGGCATCAATCATGGACCTGATAGAAACTTTCCCGTTGAAATGCTTGTCAGGTAGTTCGGGAATTTTTTTCTGAACTGCTGACTGGTGCTGGAAGAATGCGCTGAGATTACGAGGTGATCCAGAGCGGTGCGGAGTGGGGAAGGTTCGACAGCGCTTTCGTTGAGGCCTTTGATGAAGGCCTCAGCTTCCAGACCTTTGGCGCGTGTCTGCGCCAGGATGCGCACTTCTGTTTCCGGCCCAAGCTGCACCTGAATCATGGGAAGCGTCCTACTGACAGGTATAACAAAGGCAGTCTAGGATGCTGTCCATTATGAGGAGTTTGAAACCCTGAATTCAGAAGCAAACCAACGAATCAGAATGATTTCTTCCACATACAATAGAAGAGAAGAAGTGCAGACCGGATTTGAATGAAACAAATCTTTTATGATCCGCAGCGGAAGCGCTGGAAGCGTTTGAGGCGTGTGCTGGACCTTTCCGCGGTTGCGTTGACGGTGGTGCTTGCCGTTTTTATTTTCAGTGTATGGAAGCGACAGTCGCTGCCGGAGCTGCTGTTGCCTTCACAGAAGCGCAACTACAAGGCGCTGAAGCCACCTGAGCTGCGGAAGACGGCGCAGCGTCCGGCACGGCGGAAGACCCACCGGCCTGCCTCGGAGATCCCGTTTAATACGGATGAAGGGCTGCGTGCGGCCTTTTACGTCAATGACGAGCCCAGCTACTCATCGTTAAAGGCGCATATTCACCAGATTGATCTTCTTTTTCCGGATTGGCTGCATGTGACCCGGCCGGATGGCCGGTTACAGGGTGCGACATCGCTGTTTCCGGTACGCGTGTATGACGTGGTGGATTCGACTGGCGTACATGGGGTGGATGAGCAGAACAAAGTAGCGCGCGTGATTGCGGCGGCGAAGGAAGACACAGAGATCTTCCCGATGCTGAACGACTACGACATGATTGCCGGCACGTGGAATGGCGATGCCATTGGAAAGATGCTGGAGAATGCGGCAGCGCGCGAGGCCCTGCATGTGCAGCTGGACAAATTTCTGGCGGCCAATCCGAGCTATCGCGGCATTTGCCTGGATTTTGAGGCGGTACCGGAGAAGGACAGGAAACTGTACGCTGACTGGGTCGCGGAACTCTACAACGACTTTAAAGCCAAGAACCTGCGTATCTATGTGAACGTGGAGGTGAGCGCGCCGGACTCGCTGCTGAAGGCCCTGGGAAAGGGCAGCGATGGGATCATCCTGATGAATTATGACCAGCATGAGACGACGAGCGCACCGGGGCCGATTGCGGCGGAGAGCTGGTTTGAGGGAAATCTGATGCGTGTGCTGAGGCTGGTCCCGAAGGACAAGATCATCTGTGCAATTGGCAACTACGGGTATGACTGGTCTGTTCCGCTGCCGGAAAAAGAGAAGAAGTCGAGCGAGAAGGTGCTGAATGCGGAAGACCTGACGGTGCAGGAAGTATGGCAGCGGGCGGCTGAATCGGATGCAGATGTGCATCTGGAAGGCGACGAGCTGAACCCGCATTTTGTTTATGACGATGAGGATGAACACGTTCGGCACCAGGTGTGGTTTCTGGATGGAGTGACGGCGCTGAATGAGCTGCGTGCCGCGCGCAGCATGGGGCTGAAGACGTTTGCGCTGTGGGCGCTGGGCAAGGAAGATGGATCGCTGTGGTCGGTGTGGGACCATCCGAGCGCGAAGGACGCTCCGCAGCTTTTGAAGGATGTCCCGCCGGGCAACGACGTCAACACGGAGGGCGAAGGCGATATTTTGCGGATCGTGGCGCGACCACAACGCGGGACGCGGACGATTAGCATGGATGCGGACAATTTCACCATCACCGATGAGGAGATGACGGAGCTTCCGCGCTCGTACACGCTGCACTACTACGGATACCAGCCGAAGAAGGTGGCATTGTCGTTTGATGACGGGCCTGATCCGACGTGGACACCGAAGATCCTAAACATTCTGAAGAAGTACCATGTGAAGGGCACGTTTCTGGTGATTGGGGAGGCGGCAGCTGACCATACAGGTCTGCTGAAACGGTATGTGCGTGAAGGGCATGAGGTGGGGAACCATACTTTTACTCATCCTGACATCAGCGAAATTTCGCCGCGGCAGCTGGATCTGGAGCTGAATCTGACGGAACGGCTGTTTGCGGCGGAGCTGGGCGTGCAGCCCTTGTACTTCCGGCCGCCGTACTCGATTGACCAGGAGCCGGACACGAATGACCAGGCGGCCCCGGTGGACCACATTCAGCAGATGGGGTACACCATTCTTGGAAACAAGATTGATACCGGGGACTGGAATGAACATCCGCGTAAGGCGCCGCAGGAGATTGTGGACACGGTACTGCAGCAATTGCAACAGATGAAGACACGGCCGGATTTTCGCGGAAGCGTGATTCTGATGCACGATGGCGGCGGTGACCGATCGGTGACGGTGGCGGCGCTGCCTCTGCTGATTACGACGCTGCGCGCGAAGGGCTACGAGTTTGTTCCGGCATCGGAGCTGATGGGCAAGACGACGGCCGAAGTGATGCCTCCGATTGCACCGAACCTGCGCTGGCAGGCGCGGATTGATGCGGTGGCGTTTCTGATTTACGGCTTCTTCAGCCACTTTGTTGTGTTTGTGTTTTTTGTGGGCGACGTGCTGATGAGCGCGCGCCTGGTGCTGATTGGATTGTTTGCGCTGATTGACAGGCTGCGTCATCGCAAAATCCATGGGCCGGTGGACTTTACGCCTCGTATTGCTGTGCTGATTCCGGCATACAACGAAGAGAAGGTGATTGTGCGCACGGTGCGTTCGGTGCTGAATTCAACGTACCGGAATCTGCACGTAGTTGTGATTGATGACGGATCAAAAGACCAGACATTTGATGTGGTGCGCGATGCGTATCCGAAGGAAATTGCCGATGGAAGATTGCTTGTACTGACAAAGCCAAATGCGGGCAAGGCCGAGGCGCTGAACTTCGGGCTGCAACATATTGAAGAAGAGTTTTATGTTGGCATTGACGCGGACACAGTGATTGCTTCTGACGCGATAGAAAAGCTGGTTGCCCACTTTGGGGACGAACGCGTGGGCGCGGTTGCAGGCAATGCAAAGGTGGGCAACAAGGTGAACCTGCTGACGCGCTGGCAGGCGCTTGAATACATTACGAGCCAGAATTTTGAGCGGCGCGCGCTGGACCTGTTCAATGTAGTGACGGTGGTCCCAGGGGCGATTGGGGCGTGGCGGACGGCGGCGGTGATCAAGGGCGGTGGATATCCGATCAATACCGTAGCGGAAGATGCCGATCTGACGATGAATCTGCTGGAGCAGAACTACAAGGTGATTTATGAGGACCGGGCACTGGCGTTTACCGAAGCTCCTACGAAGGTGAATGGGCTGATGCGGCAGCGTTTTCGCTGGTCGTTTGGGATTTTGCAGGCGGTGTTCAAGCACAAGCATGCTTTCCGTACGAACCGGGCGATGGGGCTGTTTGCACTACCGAACATTGTGATTTTCCAGATATTGCTGCCGCTGGTTTCTCCTTTTATTGACATTATGTTTGCGGCGGGAGCGATCCAGTACTGGTGGAACAAGCACTTTCATCCGGCGGCGGCGAGCGCTGCGAGCTTTGAGAAGCTGCTGGTGTACTTCCTGGCGTTTCTGGTGATTGATTTTGTGACGTCAGCGCTGGCGTTTGCGCTGGAGCGGCGTCATCCGGCAAACAAGGGAGATGGATGGCTGCTGTTCCATATCTGGATCCAGCGGTTCTCGTACCGGCAGATTTTCTCACTGGTGCTGTTCAAGACATTGAAGCGGGCGATTGATGGGCGGCCGTTTAACTGGGACAAGCTGGAGCGCACGGCGAAGATGTCACAGCATACGGAGAGGATTGCCGCGGGAGGATAGAGAGCGCTGGGAGTGTATCCCTTCAGAGGGAGAGAATTTCGCGTGCGCCCTGTTCGAGGAGGCGCTGGGCGAGCCGGTGGCCGAGCTGCTCAGCGCTTTGGCCCGTTTCGTGAGAGAGTTCCAGGCGCACGAACCTGAAGCCGTCGGGATTCGCAACTGTTCCGGTTACAATTGGGCCTTCGGGCGTATTGCGGCAGTAGATCCCGATGGGGACGTGGCATCCGCCGCCGAGTGCGGCCAGTGCCGTGCGCTCGACGGTCACCGCGAAGCGCGTTTCCTCGTCTTCAAGGAAGGCGATGGCGGCCTGAGTTTCTGCGTCATGAGCGCGGGTTTCGATGGCGAGAGCGCCTTGGCCTGGAGCAGGGCAGACGACCAGAGGGGTAAAGCGCTCGCGTATCCATTCGGTGCGGCTGAGGCGATCAAGGCCAGCGGCGGCAAGGACGATTGCGTCCACCTGCCCTTCCTGCAATTTGCGCAGACGCGTGTCCACGTTGCCGCGGAATTCGATCAGATTGATATCCTGCCGTTGTGCGCGCAGCTGTGACTGGCGGCGCAGGCTGCTGGTGCCGATAATGGCGCCGGATGGCAAGGCGGCGAAGGATTCGAACTGGATGGAAACGAAGGCGTCGCGCGGGTCTTCGCGTTTTGGGGTGGCCGCAATGGTAAATGCGGGGTCGAGTTCAGTGGGGAGATCTTTGAGGCTGTGGACGGCGAGATCAATGCGGCCATTGAGCAGGGCCTCTTCAATCTCCCTGGTGAACATGCCTTTGGTGCCGACCTGGTTGAAGGCAATATTCTGAAACGCGTCGCCGGTGGTGCGGATGATGTTAATGGAGACTTCGTGTCCGGCAGTGCGAAGAGCATCTGCGATATGGTTGGCCTGCCACAGCGCAAGCTGCGAACCGCGAGAGCCGATGCGGATCATGGATGCGCCTTCTGCTTACCTGCGGCGATGGCCTCTTCCCTGGTTTCCTCAGAAGCGGATGGACACTGCTGTGGCTGGGCTGCGGGCAGTCCGAAGACTTCGCGCATGACTTCGAGCATCATGGTGTCTGCCTGTGCTGCTGCGGCCTTGATCGCCTGCATGGGCATGTGGAGGAATTTGTTCATCAGTCCGCGGGTGAGGGACTCGACGGCGGCCTGCTGTTCGGGAGTGAGCGATTGCAAGCGCACCTGTGCCCTGCGCAATTCGGACTGGCGCATTTCTTCGGCGGTATTCTGCAGGCCAACGATCATGGGGGTCACGTTCAGGGCCTGCGTTTTGCGCTGGAAGCGCATGACCTCTTCGGCGATGATTTCCTCGGCCCGCTGGGCTTCGCGTGCGCGATCGGCGAGGTGGGAGGCGGCCACGGATTGCAGGTCGTCAATGTCATAGACAAAGATGCCGTCCACGCGGTTCATCTCCGGGTCCACGTCGCGGGGGACGGCAATGTCAATAAAGAACATGGGCCGGTTGCGCCGCTTGTGGAGGAACTGCTGACCGTGCTCGCGGCGGAAGATGTGCTGCTGCGAGCCTGTGGAGGTGATGATGATGTCAGCCTGATCGGCGGTGGAGTAGAGCTCTTCAAAGCGGACGGCGCGGCCCTGGAACTGGTCGGCGATGCGAAGAGCGCGCTCAAAGGTGCGGTTGGCGACGAGTAAGGAATGCGCGCCCTGGTGCATGAGGTGGCGGGCGGCCAGTTCGCTCATTTTGCCCGCGCCGACGAGCAGGATGCGCTTGCCTTCGAGAGAGCCGAAGATTTTTTTGGCGAGGTCTACGGCAACAGAAGCAATGGAAACCGAGGAGCTGCCGATCTGGGTTTCGCTGCGGATTTTCTTGGCGACGGTGAAGGTGCTTTGCAGAAGCCTTTCGAGGTGGGTTTGTACGGCGCCCACCTCACGGCCGACGCTGTAGGATTCCTTGACCTGCCCGAGGATCTGCGGCTCGCCGACGACCATAGAATCGAGGCTGGCTGCAACACGAAACAGATGCCGAACGGCCTCGCCTTCGCGGTATTCATACACGTGGGGGCGCACCTGAGTGATATCCACGCGGAGGAACTCGCGGAGGAAGCCCAGGAGGTCGAGGCTGGATTCTTCATGACAGGCGAGAAGCTCGACGCGGTTACAGGTGGAAAGCACCATGGCCTCACTGACGCCGGGAAACTGATGCAGCGCGCGTGTGGCTTCACCCAGGCGCTCGGCCGAGATGGCAAGCTGTTCCCGCAACTCCACCGGAGCCGTCTTGTGGTTCACGCCCGTGAGAAGGATCTTCATGGAGTGGTGTACCTGTGCACGGAACTCAGCAGGTTGGCGGCCCAGACGCAGAGCATCAGTACGAAGACGGCGCTGGAAAGATAAGCGGCGCGGCGGCCGCGCAGCCCGGCGGAGCGCTGCACGAAGATCATGAGTACGTAGAGCGCCCACATGACGAACGAGAGCACGACCTTGGGATCAAGGAAGTACGTTGGCCCTACATGCTCCTGCGCGATGAGTGAGCCGATGAGCAGGCCGCCAGTCATGCAGTAGAAGCCGAGTACCAGCGCCTTTTGTGCAATCTGGTCCATGGTGTCGAGCGGCGGCAGCCACTCGAGAAAGCCAGGAGTTTGTTTGTTTTTGAGGCGGCGCTCCTGCGCGAGATAGAGAAAGCTTGCCAGCAGGCTGAAGATAAGAGCGGCGTAAGCGGCGAGCAGAAGGGCGATGTGGGCGTATGTCCATCCACTGCGGACCAGCGGGGACGAGAATGTATAGCGGTCTGGCCCGAGCGAGGGCATGAGCAGCAGAAAGAAGCCCAGAGGGAGGGCGAAGACGCTGAAGGAGATGGTGCGGTAGCGCAGAAAGACGAGCAGGAATGCGGTGACGATGAGAAGTGAGAGCGTTGACTGCACTTCATGCATGCCGACGGGCATCCAGCGATGGGCAGCGACGAGGACTTCCACCATGGCGACGACGTGGACGAACCAGCCGGCAACGGTGAGAAAGAGGCAGGATTTTTGCCATCTGGGGCGCTCGCCCAGCACCGCAGGCAGCGCCGACACGCTGGCCAGTCCATAGAGCACCGCCGCCACTCTGAGCCAAAGCAAGAACATGGGTAATAGTCCATTTTATCAGTGGGGTTATCAGTGGGGTGAGCGCCTGCCTGGCGGTGTCGCTGAGATGTGGCTTTTACGATATTCTGGCTTTTTCCCTGTGTCTGAAACTTCCATTCCATCCGCAGAGGCCGCTCAAACTCCGCTGATGCGCCAGTACGCGGCGGCCAAGCGCGAACACCCGGACGCGCTGCTGCTGTTCCGTCTGGGTGATTTCTACGAGCTGTTCTATGAAGACGCGCAGATTGCTTCGCGCGAGCTGCAAATTACCCTGACGGCGCGCGACAGGGAAAAATCGCAGCCCATGTGCGGCGTTCCATATCACGCGGCAGAGGGTTATATTGCACGGCTGCTGCGCAAAGGGTATCGCGTGGCCATCTGCGAGCAGATGGAAGACCCGAAGCTGGCGAAGAAGATTGTGCGCCGTGAAGTGACGCGCGTGCTCACTCCAGGTACGGCAATAGACCCAGCTCTGGGTTCGGAGCAGAACAATTTTCTTGCCGCTCTGCATGTGGAAGACAAGCTGGCCGCGCTGGCACTGCTTGACCTCTCTACCGGAGACTTTCGGGCGGCTGAATTTGCTGGTCCGCAGGCGCTTGCGCAATGTCTTGACGAAATGGAAAAGGCGGCCCCGAGTGAGGTACTTCTGGCGGCGGGTGCGCAGTTTGACAGATCGTCCGCGATGGAGCGAATTCGTACGAAGACTTTGATTGAAGACTGGGTGTTTACGCGGGACTATGCCGTGCCTTTGCTGGAGCGTCAGATGGGCGCGGCCTCACTGGACGGATTTGGACTTTCGCAGCATCCATGTGCGGCCATTGCCGCAGGAGCCATACTGCACTACGTGCGCCACACACAGCGCACGGACATCAGCCATATTGACAGCATCCGCTTCTATGAGCGCTCGGAGCATCTGCAGCTTGATCCAGTGACGGTCCGCAACCTGGAACTGATTGAGCCGATGTTCAGCGAGGCGGGGCGCGATACGACACTGTTCTGCGCGCTGGATGCCTGCCAGACGCCGATGGGCAAGCGGCTGCTGCGTGCTTCGATTCTGCGTCCGCTGCTTGATGCCGATGCGATTGAGCAACGCTATGAGGCGGTTGATCTGCTGGTGCGCGATCTGGTACAGCGGGAAGAGCTCCGCCGCTGCCTGAATGGCATTCTGGACCTGGAGCGCCTGCTGGCCCGCATTTCACTGGACAGCGCAGGCCCGAGAGATGTGCTTACGCTTGCGGCATCACTACAGCATTTGCCGCAATTGCAAAAGGTGCTTGCGGCGCTGCCAGGCCCGCTGTGGAAGCAGATTGCTGAGCGGCTGGACGTGCTGGAGGATGTGTGCGGGAAGATTCAGCAGACGATCCAGCCTGAGCCGGCGCTGACTCTTGCAGATGGAGGAGTGATCGCGAATGGCGTAGACCCGGAGCTGGACGAGCTTCGCGCCCTGAGTCACAGCGGGCGGCAATCCATTGCGGCGATTGAGGAGCGCGAGCGGGCGCGTACGGGAATTTCGTCGCTCAAGGTCCGATTCAATTCTGTATTTGGGTATTACATCGAGATCACGAAAGCGAATCTCGCCAGCGTTCCAGCGGATTACGAGCGCAAGCAGACGCTGGCTAACGCGGAACGTTTTACCACGCCGGAGCTGAAGGATTACGAAACGAAAGTCCTGACGGCGCATGAGCGCTCGATCGAGATTGAAAGGCGCATTTTTGCCGAGCTGCGCGGGAGCGTTCTCGAACACGCGGGCCGCATTCGCAAATCGAGCGTGGCGGTGGCCGAAGCGGACATGCTTGCATGCTTTGCGCATCTGGCGGCACTGCGCCATTACACGCGCCCGCAGCTTGTTGCTGAGACGGTGCTGGAAGTCATTGCCGGCCGGCATCCTGTGATTGAGCGCCTGATGGAGGATTCAGGCGAAGGGCGGTTTATTGCCAACGATCTTTACCTGGATATGGAGGGCGCTGCCATTCTGTTGCTGACCGGGCCGAACATGGGCGGCAAGTCCACGTATCTGCGGCAGGCAGCGCTGCTTACGATCATGGCGCAGATGGGCTGTTTTGTTCCGGCAGAGCGCATGCGCTATGGGCTGGCGGACCGCATCTACACCCGCATTGGGGCGAGCGACAACCTGGCCCGAGGCCGCTCGACGTTTATGGTGGAGATGACGGAGACCGCGACCATTCTGAATACGGCGACCAGCCGCTCGCTGATTCTGCTGGATGAAATGGGTCGCGGCACAGCGACGTTCGATGGACTTTCGCTTGCCTGGGCGACGCTTGAGTATCTGCATGCAAAGATTGGCGCGCGTACGCTATTTGCCACGCACTACCACGAGCTAACGATACTGGCAGAGCAACTGCCGAGGCTTAAGAACCTGCGCGTTGCGGTGAAGGAAACTCCGCAGGGCATTGTCTTTCTGCACGCGATTGAGCCGGGGCCTGCCAATAAGAGCTATGGCATTGATGTTGCGCGGCTGGCAGGGCTGCCGCCGCAGGTGATCCAGCGCGCGCGGCAGGTACTGAAGCAGCATGAGCGGTCGGAGCGCCACAACGTTGCGGCAGAAACAGAGGCACCGCTGCAGCTCACCATGTTTACTCCGCTGTCGCAGCGGGTGTTGGACCGACTGATGGAAGCTGACATCAACGCGCTGACTCCGTTGCAGGCACTCAATCTGCTGGAGCAGTTACAGAACGAGATCAAGGGCGGGAAAGCATGAGCGAATCGCTACGGCGGCAAGTAGGAAGACTGTTGATTGCCGGGCTGGAAGGGCCTGTACTGACGGCGACCGAACGCGCGTGGTTGAAGCTGGTCCGTCCTGGCGGGGTCATCCTTTTTCGGCGCAACATTGAAACCGTGGAGCAGACTGTTGCTCTTTTGCGCGAAGTGAGCGAAATTGCAGGTGGGTCTATTTTCCGCTGCGTTGATCTGGAAGGCGGCCTGGTGGATCGTCTGCGCGACCTGATTGCGCCTATGCCGTCAGCGGCTGCTGTGTTTGCTATGGGAAAGCCCGCGTTTTATAAGCAGCATGGGCGGCTGATTGCGCAGGAAGCAAAACTGCTTGGGTTCAATACGGTGTTTGCTCCGGTGCTGGACCTGGCCCTGCCGGAGTCGAGCGCGGTGATGCGCACGCGGGTGGTTTCAGCGCGGGCGGAGGAAGTGACGGCCTATGCTTCTTCATTTCTTGAGGGGTTTGAAGCAGAAGAAATTCTGGGCTGCGGGAAACATTTTCCCGGACTTGGTGGCGGGGACCTCGATTCACATCAGGCGACGCCGGTGATCGGGCGAAGCTGGGAAACGATGTGGAAAGAGGACATGGCGCCTTTTCGGGCACTGGCCGGGCGCCTGCCTATGGTGATGGTTTCGCACGCTGTTTATGCGCAGGCAGCCAAAGAGCGGAAACCCGCATCTATCTCGGAGTTTTGGATTTCAGAAGTATTGCGAAGAAAAATCAAATATCCGGGCCTGATTGTTTCAGATGACATGGAAATGGGTGGCATTCTGACACAAAAGAGCATGGAAGATGCGGTCGTAGAGGCGGTTTTCGCAGGCACGAATCTGATTGAAATCTGCAAAGACCCGGTCCTGGTGTTGACCTCGTATGAAGCCCTTTTGGCCCGCGCAGAAAAATCGGCCGCTTTTCGACAGAAAATTATGAGTTCGTGCCGCCGAATTTCTAAGGCTATGCCAGGAAAATCATTGCCAATGCGTCCGGGGCGCGTGCAGGTTTCGCGACTTCAGGAAAAAATCAAGGTTTTTTCAGCTATAAATATAACTTCTTTTTCATCATTTGCTTCTGTAAGAGACTGTAACATGGGGAAAATAAGTAATAAGTAGAAGCTTACTTTTGGCCAATTTTTCAGCGAAGACTTTTGTCACATTATGAGTTACAAAATTGAGCTCGCTAGAAAATCGGCGTTTGTAGTATATACTTCATCATGTGGGGGATTCCCCTCGACCGTAAGACTAGCTTGCGGTGTTCGGGACTTGTCCATTGACTGTAAGATGCCTCCCTTAGTCGCAAGCCGCTGATGAACGTGAAGTAGGGTTTAACAGAACGCCAACCTGGATTGACGTGACGCACATGGCGACATCGGAATACATTCGAAAAAATACAGGCGCCGGGGGCGCAGGGCAGGCACTCCCCAGTCTGACTGCAAGCGGCAGTCGTCTTTCAGGTCCTGCGCTTGCTTCCAAGCTTATGCTGGCGATGAGTGATGTGCTTGTTATCTCGCTGGCGTTCGTACTGGTGCTTATTTTAAAGGTCAAATTTTTTGCCTCGTATGGTGAATTCCATTCGCTTGAGCTGATCAGAACACCGATTTATCTTGCGTTCTTTGGCTGGTTTATTCTCACTCTTCTCTTTGTATGCCGCAGATATGGCCTGTATAACCTGACCCGCCCATTCAGCGGAATGCATGAACTTCGTCTTGTGGTGCAGGCGACACTTACTGCCGGGCTGCTGCTTTGCGGCGGTCTGTACATGGCGCACTGGGACTTTACCTCGCGCACGGTGGTTGTGCTGCTGATCTGCACCAGCGCCATTTCTCTGAGCACGTGGAGATCGGGTCTGCGCCTGGCTCGCTATCGCAATTTTGAAAAGGGTGTGGGTACCCGCAATGTGGTCATCCTGGGCACGAATTATCTTAGCTATGCACTGGGTGAACATATTTCGAAGAACTTCAGGCTGGGTTACAAATTTATAGGCCATATCGCGCCGTTTTCCACGCCGGATGAACACGCTGTGGTTTCTGAAGTGATTGGCGGCATGGACAGGCTGCACCAGTTAACACGCATGCATTTTATTGACGAAGTGGTCATAGCCCAGGCGCTGCCAAATGAACAGATTATTGGGCTGCTCGAAGAAGCGCGCGAGCTTGGCATAGACATTCGCGCGGTTTCCGGCCTTTTTGGCGACCTGACGACCAACTCGTCTATCGAATATCTCGGCGTCTACCCGGTCACGCCACTGCATCGCAGCCGTTCCAAGGTGATTTCCGCGGCATTCAAGCGCATCTTTGACATTGTTTTTTCGCTGATCGCGCTCGCTTTTGCATTCCCGATCATGCTGCTGGTTGCTCTGGCGGTCCGTCTGGACAGCGAAGGGCCGGTCTTTTACATCTCAGAGCGCGTGGGGAAGCGCGGACGCATTTTCCCGTGCTTCAAGTTCCGCACGATGGTCAAAGATGCCGAGAAAAAGAAGAGGGAACTCGCTGCGCTGAATGAGCGGGATGGCATTTTGTTCAAGATTTCGAATGATCCGCGCATTACGCGGGTGGGACGCTTTCTGCGCAAGTACAGCCTGGATGAACTGCCTCAGCTCTTCAATGTAGTGCGCGGCGAAATGAGCATCGTGGGGCCGCGTCCTCCGATTGCGAGTGAAGTCGCTCAATATGAACTGGAACACTTCCGCCGCCTGGAAGTGACACCGGGCCTGACTGGCCTGTGGCAGGTACAGGCGCGCCAGGATTCTTCGTTTGACAAATACATTGAGCTGGATACGGCTTACGTTGAAAACTGGAGCTTCTGGCTCGATATAAAGATACTGATGCGCACCGCCATGGTCGTGGTCCGCGGCACCGGTACATAGTGAGCTTGTCGGGTAAAACCATCCTTGTCACCCGAGCGCGGCATCAAGCCAGCCGCCTCTCCCGCGAACTTGAGGCGCTTGGGGCCAGCGTTCTCGAGATTCCTGCCATTGAGATCGTTCCTCTGGAGTCGTATGCGCCGCTCGATGCGGCGCTCCGCAATCTGCAACAGTACCAGTGGCTGATTGTTACCAGCGCGAATGGCGTTCGCGTACTTGGGGAGCGGATGGCTTCTGCAGGCATCGGTGTTGCGAAGTTTTCCGGACTTCAGTGCGTGGCGGTTGGATCTGCCACGGCGGAAGGGCTGCGCGAGTTCGGCTTGCCGGTTGGACTTATTCCCGGGGAGTACGTTGCCGAAGCTGTCGTTGAAGCTTTGCGGGCGCGTGTTGCTGGAGCGCACATTCTGCTTATCCGTGCCGCAGTGGCCCGCGATATTATTCCCGATGAACTTCGCAGGGCAGGGGCGATGGTGGATGTGGTGGATGCTTACAGAACGGAGGTCCCTGAATCCTCGGTTGCTTTACTAAAGGCAGCTTTTAGTGGGACCATGATCCCGGATGCCGTCACATTTACCAGCTCGTCCACGGTGACAAATTTCTTTGCGCTGCTGAAGAAGGCAGGAATGGATGATCTGCGGGAAAGGGTCAAAGCCATTTCCATCGGCCCTATTACTACCGCCACGCTGCGCGAACGGGGATGGGAACCGGCGGCAGAAGCCAATCCACATGACATTCATGGACTGGTTGAGGCGACAGTTACCGCACTGCTGTGATACGGCAAGCGGCCTACTCATTCCGGCTGTTGAGAAGGAAGGAACCCGGAATGAGCGCATCTATGGCTTGCGGTACACGGTTCCATCTTTCATCACGAAATTTACCTGTTCCATCAGAGTGATCTGTTCCAAGGGATTGCCGGGGACGGCCACTACGTCGGCCAGCTTGCCCGGTTCGACGGTGCCGAGCTGGCCGTCGAGATGCATGAGCTTCGCTGCCTGGGCTGTCGCGCTCTCGATTGCCTGTGCCGGGGCCATGCCGTCCCTCACCAGCACTGCGAATTCCTTTGCCGGATTTGTGGTCCAGGGAAATGCGCCTGCATCTGTGCCGAAGGCGATTTTGATGTGGGCCTCCATGGCGCGCTTCATCGTCTCAGCGTGGGTCTGGATCATCTGCTTGTAGACGGGATTTCCGTCGCTTGCGCGTCCTTCGGCGACAGCTTCCAGCGCGTAAGCGGTTGGGACGTACCAGATGCCCTTTGCCGCCATTGTTCTCAAGTCTTCAGGAGCGATGTAGTCGCCGTGTTCGAGCGTGTCCACCCCTGCCGTGACGGCGTTATGCACGCCGTGCAGCCCCATTGCATGTGCGGCGACAGGATGGTTTTGCCGGTGTGCCTCATCCACGATGGCATTGAGTTCATCGAGTGTGAAGGTGGGAATATCATCGAGCACGCCATCTGGACGCATGAAGTATCCGCGATCTACGTAGACCTTGATCCAATCGGCGCCGTAGGAGATTTGTTCGCGCACCGCTTTACGGCATTCTTCGGCGCCGTCGCAAAGTTGCACTCCATGTGGCACGTCAATTCCATACGCGTATCCCTGGAGCGGATATGCGCCTGTCACATCGAGGGCGCGTGTAGCCACCTGCATTCGCGGGCCGGGGATGACACCTGTCTGGATGAGGTGCTTGATGTCCACGTCGGCATAGAGAGCGCCTTCAGTTTCGAGGTCACGAATGGTGGTGAAGCCGTAATTGAGCGCTCGGGAGGCGTCCACGGCGCCCATGATGCCGCGATAGGCCTGGGACTGCTTGAGAAGCTGCTCAGCATATTCGGCCGCGGTCGCGTCGCCTTGCAGCAGAACGTGTGTGTGGGTATCAATCAATCCAGGCAGGCAGGTTTCGCTGGAGAGATCGGTAAGATCGGTGCTGGAAGGCAGCTGCTCCCATGGCTTTACGCTGGCGATTTTGTTTCCCTGTACCTCGATGACCACATGCTGGCGAAGTGTGCCGTGGATGCTGTCGAAGAGCGCTCCGCATTTCAGGTAGTGCGAAGTATCCTGCGCATACGCCAGAGCAGGGAGGAGCAGGAGGATCGTGACAAGATAGCAGAAAATTTTCATCGCCGCGAAGATATCACGAAATGCACAGTTTCGGTGACTGGTACCTTACATCTCGAAAGATGTAGGGCGCATGGTTGTTTTCATCTGGCTTTTGTGAAACTTAGCATCGGTACAACCTTTTAGACCTTCTTAAAGTCAGCGCACCAACATGTTGGCTGCCGGGTAGCTGAGTCCGTCTACAGCGACATCTATGATGGGCAGCGATGGAGTTTTGGTCAGGATCTCGATCCGGCCATCTTTGAGCAACGCCGTGTCTTCTGCTTTAGCGCCGCGGAGGCTTGGATTCCAGGCGAGGCCCTGGACTTCGGCAATTTTTTGTTTACCGTGGGGGGTGGCCACCCATTCGCGCTCGAGATATCCGGCGGGACCGCCCTGATGGTGCAGCTTCTCTTCGCCGGGAAAGCCGGTTTCGCGATACGCACGTTCGGCGAACGCGTACAGGTCGGCTGCTGTTGCTCCGCTGCGGCTGGCGTGGAGCAAGCGTGCGTTGATCTCTGCGCAGGCGGCGAAACTGTCCACCAGCTCTTGCGGGGGCTTGCCGAAATACACGAAACGCGTGATGGAAACTGCCAGCCCCCACTTGCGGGCGCAGAGGTTTAGCATTCCATAGCGTTCGAGAATGCGACCGCGCGACACAGCATGCTTATATTTGCGAATGCGGTCGTCCACCGCCGTCAGGAGGACTGAAGGCAGAATGCTGCGCGAGAGAAGCCGCTGGGCCACCAGGCCGGACATCTCTTCTTCGGTGATGCCCGGTTCCAGTTCAAGAAGGACCTCGGCGGTTGCGCCGGCGGTGTTCTGCGCCAACCAGCGGAAGCGGGCAATTTCGGCATTCGTCAAAGGAGAGCGTAGCGGCGAGATGTATACGTGCGGGAAGCCGTCCAGAGGGAGGTCGGTGCCAATCCTGTTTACGCCGGATTTTTTGCGGGCAAGTTCCAACGCATTGCCGTGGTACCAGGGCGCAATGACTGGCTCGTAGTCCAGCCCGGCAAACTCTTCGTCAGCCAGACGGGCAGCTTCATTGTTGGTGGTCAGATAGTATTTTTGCCCGGTGCGCGTCAGAAGCAGGGAAGCGACGCCGGTTTCGGCAGGAATGGCAACAACAGTTTCGACCTGTCCAGCGGTGGCCCAAGCAATATTTTCATTGCGCTGGAACAGGACGGCATCCAGATGCAGTTCGTTCATCAGCGCAGCCAGGCGGGCGGCTTTCTCTTTGCGTTCCGAGGAGCGCTCGGCAACGCTGGAAACAGTGTTCAAGGTATCAAGAGGTGAGGCGGGCGTCTGCTGTGATTGTCCAGTCATGTCCCTGCAAGTAAAACGATTCTCTAAGGGACAACTGTACATGGGATTGCTTGAAGACGCAAAGCAGAAGAGCGGTTCCATACAACTGCGCTTTGGATTGCGCAGTTGTATGGAGATGAAGAACGACCTGAATCAGCGTGCCGGCAGGGTGAGTGAGTTCTGCAAGCGGAAACTGACGACGGTTTCGGGAGCAATGGTGATTTCGCGGTTGTTGCCGGTGAGTCCAGCACCTGCTGTTCCAGCACCAGCACCTGCCAGAGCACCGATTGCCGCTCCTTTACCACCTCCGGCGAGTCCGCCGATCAGCGCGCCAAGGCCGGCTCCGCCACCCACCATGGTGGCCGTGCGTTTTCCCTTACCTGTGCTTTGTTCGCTGAAGGTGGTGGTGTCAATTGGGTAGTTATTGCCACGCACGGTAACGGACTGGAGTGTGACGGCGAGGACGGCTGCACCCTTGAATCTGCCGGCGGACTTGGCATTGGTTACTGTGCCGGTCACGGTGGATCCTGCCGGAATCGCGGTGACTCCGCCAACGACAACGGAGTTTGCAAGTGTTCCGGTAAAGCTTTCGCCGACGGTCGCCGTTTTTGAGCTAATTCCGGTGCCGATTCTCACGGAGAGCGGAGTTCCTGCTGGAACAACGATGGGCTGCCTAGCCGGTGCTGGCGCTGCTGCAGAAGCCTGTTCACGCTCGCGTGTGCGCTCCCGTTCCCGTGCAGGAGCGGCTGAAGACGATGCAGGTACAGCTTGCTGTGGTTGCGCGGCAGGTGGTTGTTGGGCTGGCGCGGCAGCTGGCTGCTGTGCCGGCTGTTCCTGGTTGTTGGAATTCGACTTGTTGCATCCGGACACGAGCAACCCTGCGGAAAGCAACGCTGTGGCCAGAAGCTGATTGCGGCTCATCATAATTTCACCCTTTCTTGTGCTGGTGGGTTTTGCAGACACATCGCCCGAAGATTACCACTGTTGCGCGATATCTGCACCTGCCCCTTGTTCCTATGAAGGTTAAGAATGACTGCTCCATGTCTTGTCCACGGATGTACACAGTGTTTCCAGCGGACATTCCGCGCATTTCGGTTTGCGTGCGATACAAACCTGTCTTCCATGATGGATGACTTCGTGGGAAAAAGAAATCCAGCGCTCTTTGGGAATGTTCTGCATCAGGTCCTGTTCCACCTTTTTCGGATCAGTTCCTTGCGTAAGGTGCAATCTGCGCGAGATGCGCAACACGTGCGTATCTACGACAATGCCCTCGGCAAGGCCATAGGCAACACCGAGGACGACGCTGGCCGTTTTGCGCGCCACTCCCGGGGCGGTAAGCAGTTCAGCCATCGTGCGTGGAACTGCGCCGCCAAAATTGCTAGTAATTTTCTGCGCTGCTCCTTTGATGGATTTGGCCTTGTTCCGGTAGAAGCCTGTGGAGCGGATGATTTCTTCAATGGCCGGAAGGGGGGCTTCGGCCATCGCTTTGGGTGTGGGGAAGTGCTGGAATAGCTCCGGCGTGACCATGTTCACGCGCGCATCAGTGCATTGGGCCGAAAGGATGGTGGCTACGAGCAATTCCCATGCGTTGCGATGATGCAGTGCGCACTCCGCATTGGGGTAAGCAGCAGCGAGGCGCTTCAGCAGTTCTGCAATGCGCTCCGGTGCAAGGTCCCGTTTGGGATTGAAATTTTCGCCTTTGGGAGACGCTGGGCTGGAGGCCTTGGGCTTTTTCGAAGAGGCTAGTGGGATTGGCATAGACAAGAACTGTTTTACCGCAAATTGGGAATGAGGGATGATGGTAGAATTAAAGAATAATCAGGTAGAATTATTCCACGAAGTATCCAGAATCACTTCGGCAGCTCCCTTTCGTCGTAAAGCAGGTCTCCATGATTAGAGCCTGCGCTTTAGTGCTTGCGGAATTGGTATACGGTATTGTGCAAAAGACAACTGGGAGAAGGGTTTTACGCTCCGCGAATCCCTGACAGATATCCGGGCCAGATATACTCAAATTTGAATGAGTGAGAAGATCCTGGCCATTCTGGCCTCGTTTATTATTGCCACTATTTCAGCATCCGGATATGTGGGAATTGCGCTTTTGATGGCGATTGAGTCGGCGTGTGTTCCGCTGCCATCGGAGATCATCATGCCGTTTTCCGGCTATCTGGTGCATACCGGGCAACTGAAGCTGTTTTGGGTAGCAACGGCGGGTGCGATTGGTTGCAATCTTGGATCAGTGGTTGCGTACTGGATTGGCGCCTGGGGTGGCAGGCCATTTATTGAGAAGTATGGCCGTTTTGTGCTGCTGAACCATCATGATCTTGAGCGAGCGGAGCGCTTCTTTCATCGCTTTGGTGGTATTACGGTATTTCTGGGACGATTGTTGCCGGTTGTGCGCACATTTATCGCGCTGCCTGCCGGAATTGGCCGGATGCCGCAGTTGCGCTTTCACCTGTATACATTTCTAGGATCGTGGCCATGGTGCTTTGTGCTGGCATGGGTTGGAATGAAGCTGGGGCAGGCATGGGAAACGGATCCACGATTCAAGGCGGCATTCCACCGGTTCCACTTAGGTGTGGAAATTGTGGTGCTGGCCGGAGTGGTGTGGTTTGTGTGGACGCACTGGAAGAACAGAGTGAAACCAGAGCGGAGCGCGCAGAGTGTGTGACTTATTAAACCGTAGCCGTTCAGATGGAAGAAGTCCCATTTCAGCGGCTCAATTTACCATTGAATTTACCTGATTTGCCAAACGTTAGCCCAAGAGCAGAGACTTAATTGCCTGGGGCAGCCCACATTTTTATCCCAAATAGAAGGACGGTCACAGCAAGAATGTCTACGCCTAAGACTGCGGAATCGAAAGTCCAGCCAGCAAAGGGCAAACTGGGAATTATGACGGTCGGCATGGGGGCAGTTGCGACGACCCTGATTGCCGGAGTAGAAGCAGTACGGAAAGGGCTGGCCAAGCCCATCGGGTCGCTCACGCAGATGGGGACCATTCGGCTGGGGAAACGCACGGATGGACGCACACCGCTGATTAAAGACTTTGTTCCTCTGGCAGATCTGAATGATGTGGTCTTTACCGGATGGGACATCTTTCCGGAAAACATGTATGAGGCGGCAGAACACGCTGCTGTACTGGATCGCGACCATCTGAAGAGCATCAAGCCGTATCTTGAGGCGATCAAGCCGTTACCGGCGGTTTTCGATCAGCACTATGTGAAGCGCCTGCACGGGACGCATGTGAAGCAGGGCAAGAGCAAGTGCGATCTGGCGCAGCAGGTGCGATCAGATATTCAGGCATTTAAGGCGCAGGTGGACCGCGTGGTGGTGATCTGGTGCGGGTCTACGGAAATTTTTCTTGAACCATCCGAAGTCCACGCGACCGTCGAGTCCTTTGAAAAAGGACTGGTGAACAACGATCCGAACATTGCACCTTCGCAGATTTATGCATATGCCGCGTTGAAGGAAGGCGTTCCGTTTGCCAATGGCGCGCCGAACCTCACGGTAGATTTGCCATGCATGCAGCAGTTGTCCAGACAGACTGGCGCTCCGATCTGTGGCAAGGACTTTAAGACCGGACAGACCTTTATGAAGACGGTGCTGGCCCCGGCATTCAAGGCGCGTATGCTCGGCGTTTCCGGGTGGTATTCGACGAACATTCTGGGCAATCGCGATGGCGAAGTGCTGGATGATCCTGAGTCGTTCAAGACGAAGGAAGAATCGAAGCTGGGAGTGCTGGACTACATTCTGCAGCCGGAACTTTACCCCGATCTTTATAAGGACATCTACCACAAGGTCCGTATTAACTATTATCCGCCGCGTGGGGACAATAAAGAAGGATGGGACAACATTGATATCTTCGGATGGCTGGGCTATCCGATGCAGATCAAGGTGGATTTTCTTTGCCGCGACTCGATTCTGGCGGCACCGATTGCGCTTGATCTGGTGCTGTTCCTTGATCTGGCGCAGCGTACTCCGGAGCTGAAACACCTTGGCATTCAGGAGTGGCTGGGCTTCTACTTCAAGTCACCGATGACGGCGGAGGGGCTGTATCCGGAGCACGATCTGTTTATTCAGTCCATGAAGCTGAAGAACACGCTGCGGCATATTATGGGCGAGGACCTGATTACACATCTGGGGCTGGAGTACTACGACTAGGCAATGGTGAAGTGTGCCCAACCTTTTGGAAGGCGCAAGGTTGGGTGCACGTTTAAAGTGGCCGCTTAATCGAGGTAATAACGTGGATTCCGTCTACTCGGACGCCGTGTAACCGGCTATCATTCGACAGGAAAAGGCCTACTCCAGCACTTGCAGCGCATGCCAACTGGATGGCATCGAGAGGCCGTAAGTTCTTTACTCCGTGACCGCAGTTTTGCGAAATTTTGAGCAGCGGCAATATCAAAATCAACCACAATCGCGGTAGCGCGAATGATCTCTTCATATTGCTCGCAATCCAGGCGGCCTCCTATGGACAAAGATTTTGTGAGTATTTTTCCAATCGTTAAAGAAGAAGTGACCAGCTGGTCATCCCGTTCGATCATTCTTTTCCCAAGCTTTATTGGCAAACAATAATTTTTCGGTACTGCTTTTCCTCATCTGGGCCAAAATTTGCGCTTTTGCTTCGCCTAAAACTCCTGTGGCAGCAGAACTAAAATAGAGCCATACTCTCATGGCTGAATTTACCCACCTGCATCTGCATACTGATTATTCGCTTCTGGATGGCGCTTGTGACGTCGAGAAGCTGGTCAACCGCGTGGCTGATATTGGCCAGCAAGCCGTTGCAATTACAGACCACGGCAACATCTATGGCGCCGTGCATTTCTTTGAGGCGGCGAAGAAGCGCGGCGTGAAGCCGATTCTGGGATGCGAGCTGTACATCTGCAAGAAAGATGATCATCGTGACGATCCGCAGGGCGACGACTATAACCACCTGCTGGTGCTTGCAGAGAGCGAAGAAGGCTATCGCAATCTGGTGCGCATTACCTCTGAGGCGTCGCTGCATGGGTTTTACCGCAAGCCGCGCGTGAGTAAGAAATATCTGGCAGAGCATTCGGCGGGACTGGTCGGGTTTTCGGGTTGTCTGGCAGGCGAGCTGTGCGAGAACCTGATGGCTGGCAAGTACGATGCGGCGAAGGCGGTTGCGGGGCAGTATCAGGACATCTTTGGCAAAGGGAACTTTTTCCTGGAGATTCAGGACCAAGGGCTGGAACTGGAAAAGAAGATCCATCCGGATTTGTTCAAGCTGGAAAAAGAGCTGGGCATTCCGCTGGTGGCGACGAATGACAGCCATTACCTCTGCGATGACGATGCGCATGCGCACGAAATTCTGTTATGTGTGCAGACGGCGTCCTCGATTCATGACCCCAAGCGGTTCAAGTTTGATTCCGACCAGTTCTATGTGAAGACGGCGGCAGAGATGGAGAAGCTGTTCTCCTATGCTCCGGAAGTGGTCAGCCGCACGATGCAGTTTGCCGAACGCTGCAACCTGAAGCTCAGCAAAGTAGACAATCCTTTTCCGGAATTTGCTGTTCCGCCGGGACACACGATTGACAGCTATTTCGAATACGTGTGCCGAGAGGGGTATAAGAAGCGGCTGGAGACTTCGATCCGGCATTTGCAGGACCACGGTCTGCTGCGGCATCCCATTTCGGAGTACGAGGCGCGGCTGGAGCGGGAAATCTCGATCATCAAGCAGATGAAATTTCCTGGATACTTTCTGATTGTGTGGGACTTCATCCGGTATGCGCGTGAAAACGGTATTCCTGTAGGTCCGGGGCGTGGATCGGCCGCAGGCTCTCTTGTTGGCTATGTGATGGAGATCACGAACATTGATCCATTGCAGAATGAGCTGCTGTTTGAGCGTTTTCTGAACCCGGAGCGAGTCTCCATGCCGGATATTGATATTGATTTCGACATGAACCGGCGTGGCGAGGTGATTGATTATGTTACCCGCAAATACGGGCGCGAGCAGGTGGCACAGATCATCACCTTCAACACGATGGCGGCTAAGGCGGCGATTAAAGACGTGGGCCGCGCGCTTGATATGCCATATGGCGACGTAGACCGCATTGCCAAGCTGGTGCCGGCGACGATTGGCGTCACGATTGATCAGGCATTGCAGGATTCTCCGCAGCTGCAGGAGGCCTACGATACAAACCCGCAGATACGGGAGCTGATTGATACTGCGAAAAAGCTGGAAGGGCTGGTACGCGGAGCTGGCGTGCACGCGGCGGGCGTGGTGATTGCGCCGCGTCCGCTGACGGACCTGGTGCCTGTATCGCGCAGCAAGAACGACGAAATTGTTACCGCGTATGACATGAAGGCCGTTGAGAAGATGGGCCTTCTGAAGATGGACTTTCTGGGCCTGACGACGCTGACGGTCATTGATAATTGTCTGAAGCTGATTGAGCGAAACCGGGGCGAGAAGCTGGATATTGAAAAGATCCCCTTAGATGACCAGTACACTTATGAGCAGGTTTTTCATCGCGCATTGACATCAGGCGTCTTCCAGTTTGAATCAGGCGGAATGCGCGATGTTCTGCGCCGGTATAAGCCTACGACGGTGGAAGACCTTACGGCTTTGAACGCGTTGTACCGGCCTGGGCCGATCCAGGGCGGCATGATTGATGACTTCATCGAGCGCAAGTGGGGGCGCCGGAAGGTTGAATATGAGCTGCCCGAACTGGAAACGATTCTGAAAGAAACGCTGGGCGTCATCGTTTACCAAGAACAGGTGATGCAGATTGCCAACGTGCTTGCGGGTTACTCGCTGGGAGAAGCGGACCTGCTGCGCCGCGCGATGGGCAAGAAGAATCCGGAGGAGATGGCCAAGCAGCGCGACCGGTTTGTGAATGGAGCGCTCGAGAAGAAATTTCCTAAGGACAAGATCACAAAAATCTTTGATCTGATGGAGCAGTTTGCCGGGTATGGCTTTAACAAGTCGCACTCTGCGGCCTATGCTCTGCTGGCGTACCAGACTGCATATCTTAAGACGCATTACCCGGTTGAGTTTATGGCGGCGTTGCTGACTTCGGAAATTTCAAAGCCGGAGAACGTGGTGAAGTACATCAAGGAATGCCGCGAGATGGAAATTCCGGTTGAGCCGCCCGATGTGCTTTTCAGCGACGCCGATTTTACGCCGCATGGGAAGGCGATCCGTTTTGGGTTGACGGCGATCAAGAACGTTGGGCGCAATGCGATTGATTCGATTCTTGCGGCGCGTAGAGAGCTTACTGAACAAGGCAAGAAGTTCGCATCGTTTTGGGAGTTTTGCGAGAAGGTGGACCTGCGGCTGATGAACAAGCGTGTTATTGAATCGCTGATTAAGGCCGGGGCACTCGATTCTTTCGGGCGGCGCGCGCAGTTGATGGCCTCTGTGGACAAAGCGATTGAACGTGCGCAGAAGACGCAACGCGATCTGGAATCAGGGCAGCACGGGCTGTTCGGAATTTTTGATGACCATCCTGCGGTTACCGCAAAGGCCGATGATTTGCCGAACGTGCCGGACTGGGATGAGCATCAGCGGCTCCAGTTTGAGAAAGAAGTACTTGGGTTCTTTGTCTCGGGGCATCCGCTGGACAAGTATTACGAAAAATTACGCAATTTGCCTGGGGTGATTGATACGGCGACGGCGTTGGAGACAAAGCCTGCTCCCAGTAATGGACGCCGCGGGCAGGCGTTGGAGAATGAGACCGCGATTGCCGGCATGATCGTAGGGCTGAAGGTGGCCAAATCGAAGCGCTCCGGCGAGCTGTATGCGCAGGCATCGCTCGAAGATACGACGGGAAAGATTGACCTTATCTGCTTTCCGAAGGACTATGAGCGGCTGAAAGAAGTGCTGAAAATTGAAGTGCCAGTGCTGGTTCGTGGGCAGCTTCGGGCGGAAGAAGAGGCGGCACCCAAGCTATGTGTTTCTTCGATACAGGCGCTGGAAGATGTAAAGGTGCGACTGCCGCAGAATGTGCGCATTCGCATTCCGCTGGAGCGGACGAGTGAGGCATCTTTGCAGGAACTAAAACAGGCGATTGCGGCTTCACCCGGGCCAGGGAAGCTGATGCTGAATCTGGAACAGGCCGGGGAGTTCTGTGTGATGCTGGAGCCGAGGGGATTCAGCGTTACTGCTGACCGGGCCTTTATCGAGCGGTGTGAAGAGCTGGTGGGGCGGGGAATGGTGCAGGCGATTGATTGATGGCGTGCAGTCAGTGCGCCTTCGGCGCCAGCGGTCTGCGATGATGGTTGTTGCTGGACACTCTTTCACTGGCAGGTTTATCGCTTGCTGCTTTCCCATTTGTGCTCAACCACATCAATCCATACAATCAGACAGTAAGACTTGCGTTGTCCTATGACTGAGCAGGCAGGCAAAGTGGAACAGGTGCAGGCGGCAGAGGCCGTTCCTGCAGCGTGGTTAAAAACGGAGCTGGCGCGTCATCCCCAGCGCCCGTATCCAATGGACTTCATCAAGAGTATATTCACTGACTTCAGCGAGATCCACGGCGACCGTGCTTTTGGCGACGATCCGGCGATGTCCTGTGGGCTGGCGCGGTTCGATGGCGAAGAAGTGATGGCCATCGGCAATCTGAAGGGGCGCACGGTCAAGGAGCGGATACACCGGAAGTTCGGGTCTCCTGATCCGGAAGGCTATCGCAAGGCCCTTCGCGCTATGAAGCTGGCTGAGAAGTTTGGCCGTCCGGTCTTCACCTTTATTGATCTTGCAGGGGCGTACCCGGGCATTGGGGCTGAAGAGCGGGGACAGGCGGAAGCGATTGCTCGCAACCTGCTGGACATGTCGCGCTTGCGGGTCCCCATTATCGCTACCATCACAGGAGAAGGCGGTTCCGGGGGGGCACTTGCACTGGCAGTTGCTGACCGGGTTCTGATGCTGGAGAACGCAATCTATTCCGTGATTTCTCCGGAAGGGTGCGCCTCCATTATGTGGCGCGATGCATCGAAAAGGGCACAAGCGGCCGAGGCTCTGAAGTTGACGGCGGAAGATGTGAAGGGACTGGGATGCGTGGATGACATTGTTCCCGAGCCGGAAGGCGGGGCACATGCTGATTCTGAAGCGGCAGCACGTCAGCTGGAAGAAAAATTGAAGTGGCACTTCCACGAAATAAAGGTCCTGACGGAAGAAGAGATGCTGAAGCGCCGTTTTGAAAAATTCCGGAACATCGCGCAGTTTTATACCTCATGATCTCGACCAAAGGACGTCTCCGTTCGTTCAGTTGGTTTGCGATTGCGGCCATTTACTATCTGTTTGCGCGGCAGGTTGCGCTCCGTGCCGCGAACGGGTTCAGCTCCGGAGACTGGTTTCCGCTCATCAACAATCTGATTCTGCTGTTTCTCCTGCTGGTGGGGTATGCGGGAATGGGGTATTCCGCACAGCGACAGCAAGAGCCGCTGAAAGACATGGGCCTGGTGCGGCGTGAGGGCTGGAAACGTGAGTTCGCCATAGGTGCGGCGGTGGGATGGGCCGGAGTGGTTGCATGCGTTCTGCCGATCGCCACTCTGGGCAGCCTGGTCATCACCTTCTGGAGGGGCGGGCACCAATACTTTCTTTTGCTGCTTAACCTGGCGACGATCGTGGTGATGTCACTTGCGCAGGAAGTGGTGTTTCGAGGGTATGCATTCCAGCGGCTGATGGATTCGATTGGACCGACCCTGGCTGCACTGTTTATGCCTCTGCTGTTTGCCGTGATTCACATGATGAACACGAATGCGACTGCGGCGAGCGTGCTTGTAGCTATTCTGCTGGGCTGGCTGCTTTCGATTGCATACCTGCGTACCCGGGCGCTCTGGGTGCCATGGGGGTTACATTTTGCATGGAGCGCGAGCCTTGCGCTTCTGTTTGGATTGCCTGTGAGCGGATCGGTGCAGTTCAGTCCAGTGATTTCTTCGAATACTATAGGACCGCCTTGGTTGACGGGTGGTGACTATGGCCCGGAGGGGAGTGCGATTGCAGTGCTTGTGGTGCTCGCGCTGATAGTCGTGCTGGTAAGAGTCACCCGCGACTATGCTCGCAGATATGCGCAGCCGGTCATCGTGGCTGGAGGAATCCCGGTGGACATTGACGCGATTGCCCAGCGACAGCATGAAGTGGCGATGGGTGTGCAGGCACCTCCTCCCGAGCCGCAACTGGTCCAGATTGCTCCCGCAGTTTCTTCAGGAAACGGCACAAACTCCGTTTCTGAACCAGACAAGCCCAAGTTTGTTGATGAAAGCGGGCGAAAAGGTTGACCTGAGCCGTTGACTGGTTTTCTCTGTTCAAAACAGAATTTATACGGACTGCCTTCTATGGCTTGCAATCGGCGGTAAATCGCGCCATGCTTATAGTCCTAGAGCAGAGAGGCCCGTCATGCAGGGATTCGCAGCCCGGCGTATGTTGCGAGTTTTGGCAGGTGGAACAATATTCCTACTGGCTTGCGTCGGGATATCTTCAGCGCAGGTGTTTACGGTGAGCCCGGAGAAGATTGAGGGCCACTATCTGGACTTCCACCCAACGAATGTTTCCCTTCCATCACAACCGCTTACGGAGCGGGGGCGGCAGGAGCTGGTGCGTTTTCTGACGGCGGAGCAGGGCTTTGCGATGCGTCCGTTGCCGCGCGCCACACTCACTCTGCATGCCAATGGCAAGCTTGAGCCCAGTGGGGCGGACTATGTGAATGTGATTACCGCGCATGGGGTTTCAGCCAAGCCCGGTGAGCGCTGCGTGATTACGGATGTAAAGATCAAGGAAGACAGCATCGTGCTGCTTTTAAATGGCGGGCCAGATCCAAAACATAAATGGCTGCGCCATGTCTCGATTGGAATGGACCCTTACAACACAACCCCGGTGGTACAGGACAGCGGGCCAGAGCCGGTGGGATCCAGGGTCACGCTGGTCTTTCCGCATCGCGTGCCAGAGATTACTGGTCAGCAGGTGGAAGCACTTCTAGCGCCGGTGCTGGGTTTTGGCGTCAAGTCTCCGGTGCAGGCATATACCGATACTCTTCCACCGTGGCTGAAGCAGGCGATTCTGAACCACCATGTGCTGGTGGGGATGAGCACGGAGATGGTCCTGTATGCCGTGGGGCAGCCGCGAGAAAAGATCCGTGAGCGCGATGGGCAGATGCCGTTTGAAGTCTGGGTCTATGGCGAGGCACCGGAACCTACGCAGTTTGTACGCTTTAACGGGAACAGGGTGATTCGCGTTGAAATTGGCGAAGTGGGCAAGCCGCTGGTTGTGCGCACGGAAAACGAGATGGGGGACTACTGGAGCACGGCTCCCTCACCCAATATGCGCGAGGTGAAGCTAGGAGACCAGGACCCAACAGCGATTGCGCAGCAATCGGCCCCCAAGGCTCCGCCAACCCTGCGCAAACCGGGTGAGACGCTGCCCACGGACAATGACAAGGACCATCCAACGATGGGGCCTGTTCAATTTCCAAAAGATCCTGACCAGAAGCAGAAAGTAGAACCTTTGCCACCGCCACCTTCGCAGGGGCAACCCACGACTCTGCCGCAGTAAAAATAATTTTTGTATGAAGGAGGAATTTGAAGTTAAAACCGGTTCCGTCACCCCAGTGAACACACATCACGCTGGTACTTATTCATCGAGTGGACATCCGGCGCTGGCGCCTACTGAGTACACAATAGGTGATTGCAACGTACAAGTAAAGGATTTGAGCGGTACTCAGAAGTCGCCTTTCTTAGTTATTCAGGTCCCCAGCGGGAAGGGTGTTTCGATTTCAAAAGATGGTACTCTCATATTCTTTGGAAATGTCACTCGCACGTTAGCTCTGGTTGACGGCAATATTCTCCATTCATCTGGAGGGATGGCGGTTGCCAAGGCAGTGCTTATGTTGATGGTGCCCTGTTTGATAGAAGATGAATTTGGTCCTGACGTTGTCCGGGACGAGCATGGCGTGCTGACTGCCAGTACAGCGGGACTTCGCAAACATCTGGTTTCTCTTCCTACAGTCACTGGATCTTTGGAGGGAGTCTCTTACGATACTGCAAATGGGCAATTAGCTACTGTGCTATTGCGGCTCCATATTAATACGCAAGGTAAAGTCACATCGGTGCGGGCAGTACACGGAAGTGCAGTATTGTATTCCCGTGTGGAAAATGCCGTAATGGCCGCCAACTTCAAACCTTTTGAAGTTGGCGGTATGCCCACGGAGGTGGACGGCTTCTTAGAATATACGCTGGATAAGAATGGCGAGCTTTCAAGCAGTATAACTAATTAGATTTTCTGTTCAGTGCGCTGAGATTGTTCGTAGCGCCTGCGAATCGCGAAAAACAGCGGGATGCCTGCGAGGATGATGGCTGTTCCGATGAGGGAGTTGCGGAGATTTTCTACATAGGAAAAGTACAGCAGCAGGGCTGAGGCTGCCACAAAGAGCGCGGGGAGTACCGGATATCCCCAGACGCGATAGGGGCGCAGGGCGTGGGGCTGCCGTTTGCGATAAAAGAAGATCGTTGTCGCCGTAATCATGTAAAAGAGCCACTCGGAAAAAATGGCAAGTTCAAAGAGCTGCTGGAAGCGTCCGACGACAAGCAGCAGCAATGTGCTCAGGAGCGCCTGGACAATCAGTGAGGTGGAAGGGCTCTGGAATCGCGGATGCACATGGGCCATGCGCTGAAAAAAGAGACGGTCGCGGGCGGCGGCAAAGGGGATGCGCGCGCCTGACATAATGGTGCCATTCAGGGCGACGAAGATGCTCAGGGCCATGGCGGCCGAGACGAGCACCGCTCCGGTATGTCCGGAGACAACGGCCATGGCAGCGACTGCGGGGCGCGGCGAGTTGGCGATCTGTGCAGCGGGCAGAATGTATTGAATGGCTGCGTTGGTCGCCATATAAAGTGCGCCGACGATGAAGATGCCGGCGATGAGTGCGATGGGAAGGCTGCGCTCCGGGCGCTTGACTTCACCTGCCACCATGGTAAGGTCGTTCCAGCCATCGTAAGCCCAGAGAACGGCAATCATGGCGACCATAAATCCGCCGAACCCGCCCTGCGCGCCTGTGAAGGTGGTTTTGAAATTAACAAGTGTGCCGGTGTGCGAGCCGAAACAAAACCCGGCAATGACGACGATGAGGACGGCCTTGAGCCAGGTGAAAACGAGCTGGAAGTCTCCAGCTTTTTTAATGCCCAGATAATTTAAGCCTGTGATGAGCCAGGTTGCGGCAATGGCGAAGAATTGCGACCAGTAGAGCGCGCGGGAGTGGTGAAAGACGGGCTGCTCCAGCCAGGCAAAGGGACCGAAGATGGCCATGGTGCGGGCGAGGCCACTGGTGACGCTGGCAACGGATGCAGGCTTGGCGACGGAAAACCATGTCCACATGTAGAGGAATGCAGGCATGTCTCCGTACGCATTGCGGATATAGACATATTCCCCGCCGGCGTAGGGCATCATGGCGCTGAGTTCGGCGTAGGTCATGGCGCCGAAAAGAGAGAGAAGGCCGCCCGCAATCCAGGCAAGATACACGAGTCCTGATGAGCCGACAGCGCGCACCATCTCATGCGGGACCAGGAAGATTCCGCTGCCAATGATTGTGCCGACAACGATAGCCGTGGCGTGAGATGCGCCGAGGACGCGGGGCAGGTCGTGAGTATTGGTGATCTCTTGCGTAGTGGGCAACAAAGAAAAACTCCAGCTTGGGCTAGTGTAATGGTTCCCATGCCTGGCGGAAGAGTTTCTTTATTCGTAACTGTCTGAATTGCCGATGTCAAAGATGGCGAAGGCCGGTCCTCCCTTGCTGTAGAGCACAGGAAGCGCGACGTTGCATACCTTTACGCCCTCACGGGTGTGACCTTCAAAGGAGCCGTGATGCGCATGTCCATGAAGAACGAGATCGGGCTTGTTGCGATCAATCACTTCCTCAAGATGTGAGCTGCCGAGAAACGGGGAGATGGCTTCCGGTTCTCCCTGTATGGTTGCCCGGACCGGCGCGTAGTGCAGGACCGCAATGCGCTTTTTTGTCTTGAGCGCTGCAAGCGAGTGGTAAAGCTTTTCGGCCTCGGAACGTGATGCTTCCACGAAATCCTTAATGTCCTGTTCGCCGAAAGGCATGAGTTGATGAGGAGTAAAGCCTCCGCAGAAACCTTTGGTTCCGGCGAACCCGATGCCATTAATTTCGCATGTATTACCATCCAGCAGATGGATGCCGCAATCTCTAAGCTGCTGGCCGAATTCTTCATGCATACCACTCTCATAGTCGTGGTTGCCAAGAACGGTGATGACTGGAAGCTGTATGGTCCGTAAGAGCCCTATGCAGATGGCGATTTCCTGCGGAGTTCCGTGATTTGTGAGGTCGCCCGTGATCACCAGTACATTGGCGTGCCGGGGCACGGATGCAAATGCGTCCTTTACAGGGGCGGGAATTTTAGGGCCAACATGAATGTCTCCCATCGCAGCAATTTTCATGCGTGGCTGCTTTCCTCTGGTGGATTCAAGTGCAGCAGTTGCGAATGTTTCAGGCAAGCTTCGCTGAATGCGTCATGCTCGCCCCATTCTTTGACGTCAATGGCGAACATATTGGGGTCTATCAGAGTTCCGCGAAATTTTCCGTTGTTCTCAGGTAGCTGGGATTGAAAACGGTTGAGCAGCCTGTTCCATACTTCCTGCGGGACTGCTGATTTATAAGCGGGATAAACGTAGGCGAAAAACACCAGCGCCCATAGAAGCAATTCCCAATGGCCGGAGAGGAGTGATTCGAGCCGTTGCCAGTTGAGATGATCTCCGCGAGCGCGAAGCAAGTGGGCAATATCTGCACCGTCGAACCGCTCACGCCGCGAGACGAACAGTTTAGACGCCATCCATTCTTCTGCACCCATGACGCGGCAGGGAATTCCGAACAGTTCGTAAGGGACGGAATTTTGCAGCCACGAAGGATCGGCAATCAGCAGCCCATTTCCGAGCCCCGTAATCAGATCCACGTAGTAGTTGCCTCTGTAGGCCTTGGCAAGCCAGATGGGGTCTTCAATGTAGGTGGTGTATCCCACGGCGTTCAGTTGTTTTAATGCATGTGGGACGAAGGCAGGCTCCAGAATCAGGTCGAGGTCTTTTGTGTTCCTCCATATTCCACAATATTCGTGGAGTGCGAATGCACCACCGACCATATAAGGTATTCCGGCTGTGGTGAGAGCGCCCAAAATGTCGCGGTAACAGGTCTCCTGTTCTGGAGTAAACTCCGGAGGTCTGGATGATGTTACGGGCAGAGGCATATCTAGTCATTTGGAATCGGATTCGTCGAGGATTGTTGCTGGCGCGAAAGAGACATCTTCAGAAAAGTGCATTGGCATCGCACCACACAGGAGTTCTTATGGCGAAAACATTCAGACTGGAAGTGGCCGTGGCCCAGGGCGACTTCCGCATTCCTCCGGCCACCATGGCGCGCAGCAGCCTGCGTCGGCATTTGAGGGGTCGGTAAATACAAGAACGCCCGCAGGATAGCAGCCGGGGATACATCGCACACGAGCAATGAAGAAAGCGGTCGCCAGAAGAAGGTGGTAGAAACCGGCCTGATGCAGCCGCTGGTGTGAATCACCTGAAGAAACGGAGTGAATGAGCCAACCTGAGGATGGCCTATTGAATTCTTAATATACAGCGGAAGAGAAATCTTCCAGGAAGGAGAGCAGCCTATGGCCAGCCAATAGAAAGAACATTCAGTCAAAACCTGGAGGTTCAAACTATGGATGGCAACAAGGAAGCAAATCCACCTGAAAAGTAAGCGGAGCATATCAGTCAGCACCTGAATGCTCCGCGACAAAGTAAGGTGATAGCTGGAATACCGTTCCAGTTCTCCATAATACGGCAAAAGAGGCGAATCTTCGGATTCGCCTCTTTCATTCTGACCGGGTATTGTAATGATTACATTTGAGCTGATCGAAAACATCGCGGCCCTGCGTGCGCTTGCTGACCGCTGGAAACGGTTGTGGTTTGCTGATGTGGAGACCACACCTTTCCAATCGCCTGAATGGCTGATCCCCTGGGCCGAGTGTTTTTGTGATCGGAACTCAAGTGGAGCGTTGTTCAGTGTAGTCGCACATGATCAAGGCGAGATGGTTGCTCTGTTTCCGCTCTACATATATGCAAGTCCTACTGACAAAGTGCGGCAGCTTTTATTGCTTGGTGCGGGGACAAGCGATTACCTGGGTGGTGTCTTTTCTTCTTACTGTTGTCGGGAGCTTCTATCTGAATTTACCGATTTCATTTTCAGGTGGAAGAGCAGGTGGGACATTATGCATTTAGGGCCACTCCGTCCATTGTCCCGGCTGATTGGCCTGCAAAGATCTTCGGAAGCCACGATAACGCCATGCTCGGAAATTCCAATCCTGGATTATCGAATTCCATCAAAAATGAAGAAGAACCTTGCGTATTATCAGCGTCGAGCAGAAGCACTGGGGGAGCTTCGGCTTCACGTCCTCCCCGCTGAGGAAGTGCTGGATGGATTCGCTTCGATGACGGAGCTCCACGCGCAGAGATGGAAGAAGAAGGGACAGCCCGGTGTTTTTTCCGACACGCGCGTGGTGAACCACCACAGAAGAACGCTTCCGGTGCTGTGTAGGAGCCATCTGGCCAGGCTATACAAGCTGGCCGCGGAGGATCATGTACTTGCGATGGCCTATGTGCTGATGGATCCTCGTGAAGAAAGCAAGCGCGCTTACTACTACATCACCGGGCTTAACGGCGCATTTAGACACGTGAGTCCGGGAAGCCTGCTTTTGAAGTATCTTCTTGACGCGCTTCGAGAGGAGGGGGTGCTGACTCTGGACCTGCTGCGCGGAACTGAAAACTACAAGAAACTGTGGGGAGCAAAAGCAGTTCCTGCTTACTCGTTCAGTGTGAGGTCGACTACTTTTGCGCAGGTAGCAGCATGATATGCCTGTGTTGAAGATTCCAACTCTCAACGTGCTATTCACGATATCTGTAGCATGAAACATGATGGCTGAGTGTGCTTCCGCGTCTTCGGAACAGAGCTACTTTTTTTTTACGCTTGATCCAACCATTTCTTCGATTTTTCAGATTAGAAGCTGCGGGCGGAGTCTTACTGTTTTTCGCAGCGGTCAGCGCTCTCATCCTGGCCAACTCAAGTTTAACTGGCTGGTATAGCAAACTTCTTACCTCCCATATTGCCATTGGGGCCGGCCGCTGGGGCATGGGCCGATCAGTTCATTTCTGGATCAACGATGCCGGGATGACTCTGTTTTTCCTGCTGGTGGGGCTGGAAATTAAACGTGAGGTCATCTGGGGAGAGCTTGCTTCGCTGCGCAGTGCGCTGCTTCCTTTACTGGCTGCTCTGGGCGGCGTCGTGACGCCCGCACTCATTTACTATGCGCTGAACCATTCCCGTGTTACGGCAAGAGGCTGGGGGGTTCCGATTGCGACGGATGTAGCTTTTTCGCTCGCCATTCTGGCTTCGTTCGGGAAGCGAATTCCGGCAGGGCTCAAAGTATTTCTGGCGGCGTTTGCGATCGTGGATGATATTGCCGGTGTGCTGGTAATCGCTTTTGCTTATACAAGTACTCTGCATCTGGAGATGATTGCGTTCGCTGGATTATGCCTGGGACTTTGTGTTGCGGCCAATATTGCTGGAATCACCCGCCTATGGATCTATCTGGTGCCTTCTGTGCTGCTGTGGGTGTGTTTGCTATATTCCGGAATTCACCCTACGCTTGCTGGACTGCTGATTGCGTTTGTTGTTCCAGGCGGTGAACTTGTAGAGGGCAAACGTACGCAGGGAAAACCGCTCTACTGCCTGGAGCGGTGGATCCATCCCTTTGTTGTGTTTGGCATTGTGCCTTTATTCGCCTTTGTAAATGCCGGGATTCCGGTGAGGGGTATTCAGCGGACGGATTTTCTTCATCCCGTATTTATGGGCGTGTACTGCGGTCTGCTGTTTGGTAAGCCATTGGGAATAAGTTTATTTGCATGGCTGGCGGTGAGGATGAGAGTTGCACAGCTTCCATTCGGTACAACCTGGCGCAGCCTGTTTGCTGTGAGCTGCCTGGGCGGCATTGGTTTCACGATATCCATCTTTATTGCTGGTCTGGCGTTTGGTGATGCGCGCTTTTATCTGGTTGCGCGGATGGCCATACTCTTCGCGTCGACGACTTCTGCATTGGTGGGAGCGATTCTGTTGCTCAGGACAGGCAGAGAGCAACCTTACAGCAATGATTGCGGTGCTCTCCTGAAGCGGTAAGTCAAGGGCAGTCAGAGAAGTCCAACCCGGAGCAATGAAGCAGGCTTCCTATAAGCGTGCTCGCGATTGGAATTCCTGATGGCTTTCGCAAAAACTGCTGTTGCCGCACCTCCACGCAAGCAACGACGCATTCTGCGCTCACTAGGTTTGGGGCTGATTACTGGAGCAGCGGATGATGATTGTTCCGCGATAGGAACCTTCGCACAGGCAGGAGCAAAGTTCGGATACGCCTTCCTTTGGATGGCGCCTTTGCTTCTGCCAATGATGGTGTCCGTTGTTTATCTCTCAGGTAAATTGGGCCAGGTTACAGGCGAAGGATTATTCGCGGTCATTCGCAGGCATTATTCCAGGCCTTTTCTCTACCTTGTTCTTGTGGGTGCGGTCGTTGGCAACACGATTGAAGCAGGAGCGGACATTGGGGCCATGGCTGCGGCACTGCAGATGTTTATTCCGGTTTCAGCGAAAATCATTGCCGTTGTGATTGCCCTCACGATTCTTGTGGTGCAGATTTGGGGAAGCTATACATTCATTCGCAATACCTTGCGTGTGCTGGCCCTTTCTCTACTGGCCTACGTAGTTTCCGCATTTCTGGCACATCCGGACTGGCCGCAGGTGGCGAAAAGCACGCTGCTGCCTACGGTCCGGTCAGGCAAGGATTTTCTTGCGATGACGGTCGCAATGATTGGCGCTTCGCTTTCTGCCTACATTTATACATGGCAATCGAATGAGGAAGTTGAAGAAAAGATTGCTGCGGGCCAGTCCGAACTGCATGACCGAAAGGGAACGACACGCGCTGAACTTAAGACGTCTTTGTGGGACGTAATCGTCGGCATGGTTTTTTCCAGCAGCATCATGTATTTCGTTGTTTTAGCGACCGGCGCGACCCTGTTTCATGCAGGAAAAACGGAGATCACCAGCGCAGCGGATGCAGCCCAGGCGTTGCGCCCTTTTGCCGGCCATGTGGCTGGGCTGTTGTTTGCGCTGGGAATGATTGGCGTCGGGGCGCTGGCCGTTCCGGTGATGACAACTGGAGCTGCTTACGATTTATGCCAGAGCTTCGGGTGGGAGTATGGGCTTTCCCGAAAGCCGTGGAAGGCCAAGGGTTTTTATATCGCCATTATTTTTTTCAGCGGGGTGGCGGTGGGTTTGAACTTTACCGGGATCAATCCCATGAAGGCCCTCGTGTTTGCCGGAGTGGTACAGGGCTTTTCTACACCACCGCTGTTGTTGCTGATTCTGCTGATGACGAACCGGCAGAGGATCATGGGACAGCGGACCAATCATCGAGTGATGAATGTTCTGGGGTGGGCAACGACGGTGGTCATTTTCCTGGCGAGCGCTGCGCTGTTGATACGGTGGGTAACTTGACCGGTAAAGTCTTACAAGAAAATGACTTAGGGGCCGGGTAATGGCTAAAGTCCTGAAAATAAAGAGGCCAGAAGAAATCCTGGCCCAGGGTGCTTTTTATCTGGCCGAATTCAGGCGGCCTTGATGGACAGTGCCTTCACGCGGGCGGCCAGACGGCTCTTGTAGCGGGAGGCAGTGTTGTCGTGCAGGATGCCTTTCTGGGTGCTCTTGTCAATCTGGGAGACAGTCTTGCGGAACTGCTCGTTGACAGCCGCAGCATCGCCCTTGGCAATGGCCTCGCGCAGGGCACGGATGCTTCCGCGGATACGGCTCTTGTTGGCGCGGTTGACCGCAGTCCTTCTTTCTGTCTGACGGGCGCGCTTCAGCGCCGAAACATGGTTCGCCATGGTTTTCCTTTAGATTTCCTTTTTGGAAATTGGGATGAGGCAGAAGAGACAACAGCCACATCCGCCGCAAAATATAAGTGTAATGGTTCCAGGCCAGGTGGTCAAGGCAAGGGTCCTTCTTTCACTTTCATCGGGACGGCTGAAGCCGTACTCTTTCAAGACAAACCCAAACTGTGACACAACCCGCAGGGCTCAGGGTATAGGGTTCAGGGTGCAGAGTTTGTCATGACTTCGCGGCTTGCACTTTAAGTACGACTACTGTTTCGTCGTCGAAGCGCTCAACCCCTTTCTGGAAGCGTCCTACTTCGCTCATGATGGCGTCGGCCATTTTTGAGGCCGATTTGTGCATGTTCTTTTTTACGGTGACTGCCAGCCGTTCGCTGCCGAACATTTCGCCTGCGGCGTTCTGGGCATCTACGATTCCGTCCGAGTAGAAGATGAGGGAATCGCCGGGCTGGGTGGAGAGGGTGAATTCTTCGTACTTCACATCGGGAAAAAGGCCGAGAGGGAAGCCTTCGGCCTTGACGGTTTCCACTTCGCCATCGCGACAGAAGAGCGGTTGCACGGCCCCGGCATTGGACAACTGGACCGTCAGATTTTCGTCGTTCCAGACGGCGTAGAGCATGGTGACATATTGCGAATCGAGGTGGCGTTCCTGCAGTGCATCGTTGAGGGTCTTCAGCATCTCAGAAGGCGAGAGCTTCTGTGTGGCCTCAGAGCGCATGATGCCGCTGACCAGCGCGGCGTAAAGCGCGGCAGGGGCGGCCTTTCCGCTCACATCACCGAGGACGACGGCGCTGCGCTGTGCGTCGTAAGGGATGAAGTCGTATAGGTCGCCTCCCAAGGTGCGGGCGGGGAGGAAGCGCGCGGAAAATTCAGCACGCGCGTGCTTTGGCTTGACTGATGGCAGCAAGCGCAACTGCACTTCGCGCGCCATGGCGAGATCCGCTTCCAGGCTCTGTTCCTGCTGGGCAACACGCTGGTAAAGGCGCGCATTCTCAATGGAAATGGCCACCTGTGCGGCCAGGGTGGTGATGGCGCGCTCGTGGTCTTCATTAAAAAAGTGTGGACGCGTGTGCTCGATGTCGAGAATGCCAATGACCTTGCCTTTGTAGATGAGCGGCATGGCCATTTCAGAGCGCGTCTCGGGATTGAACATGCGGTAGCGCGGATCTTTTCGCACGTCGGGCGCATGAATGAGCCGGCGTTCAGCGATGGCCGCGCCTACAAGGCCCTGATTCAGAGGGAGCTTTTCGTCCGGATAAAAACGTTCGCCGAAGCGCAGGGCGAAGCGGTTTTCAAGCACATGATCCTGTTCGTTGACGATCCAGATGGAGAACATCTGGTAATCAATAACGCGGCGCAGGAGCGTGCCGATGCGCTCGAGCAGCGATTCCAGGTCGAGAATCGAGGTAATTTCACGGCTGATCTCATTCAGCACCTGAAGCATCTGCGCCTGACGGGCCACGCGGGTATAGAGGCGTGCATTTTCAATGGCCTGCCCGATGCGGGATGCGGTGAGCTTGAGCAGGTGCAGGTGTTCCTGCTGGAAATAGTCGGGCTGCTCAGACTGGATATCAATGACGCCGATGACGCGGTTTTTGACGATGAGCGGGACGGCCAGCTCGGAGCGCACGTCGGGATTGACGTTGATGTAGTTCTCGGTCCGGGTGACGTCAGGGACGAGTACCGGCTCGCGAGTGAGGGCAGCCTGCCCGACTACGCCCCGGCCCATGGGAATACGCATGCGTTCGGCTTCCGGGGTATGGCCGATCTGGAAGCGCATGCGCAGCTCGTTGGTGCGGTCATTGAGCAGCAGGATGGCGAAGATGCGGTAATCAATGACGGCGCGGACCATGTCGGCCGTGCGCTGCATGAGGGTCTGGAGGTCGAGCGTGGTGTTGAGGGCGTCAGCGAGGCGCACCAGGAAGTCGGTTTGCAGCGGATCGACGCGCACCTGGGTCCTGGCCGGAACAGAAGACGGAGGACGGTAATCGCCCTCGAAGGAATGATCTTCGGGGCGCATCTCGTCGCCTGTTCTGATCCTGGCTTGCTCTTTATTCACGAAAGTCCTGTTACGTCCCCAATAAGAAAGTACAGGAGCATGATATCGCGGTACGATGATGGACTGTCACGCGGTACGGAGAAGAAAACTGAGGCATTCCGCTACATCGCATCAAACTCGCGCAGAATGTTGACGGATGCGCTGGCTCCAATTCGATTGGCTCCGGCTTCCAGCATGGAGCGCGCGTCGGCAAGGGTGCGAATGCCGCCGGAGGCCTTGACTCCGCTTCGCGAGCCGGCGATGCCGCGCAGAAGGGCCACATCTTCTGGCGTGGCTCCTCCGGTGGAAAAGCCAGTGCTGGTTTTAAGGAAGTCTGCGCCCGCGGCGATGGCAAGCTCAGAAGCACGCAGTTTTTCCTCCACGTTGAGCAGGCATGTCTCAAGGATGACCTTCACAATGGCGCCGGCATCGTGCGCGACCTCGACGACGCCGTGAATGTCCTGCAGGACGCGGTCGTTCATGCCGGACCTGAGAAAGCCGATGTTCAGCACCATGTCGAGGTCGTGCGCGCCGAGCTTGATAAGTTCGACGGTTTCCTCGCGCTTGGTGATGGAAAGAGAAGCGCCGAGAGGGAATCCGAGGACGGTGCCGACAGAGACACCTGTTCCAGCCAGCACGGAGCAGGCCGTGCTGACCCATGCCGGATTGACCATGGCGCAGGCAAAGCCATGCTGGGCGGCATCTTCGCAGAGCCGGACGACCTGGTCGCGGGTCGCTTCAGGCTTGAGCAGCGTGTGTTCAAAGACTGCGGCGAGACTGGATTTGCTGGAAAGTGTTTGATGAGTGAAAGCAGCGGCATCAAAAAAACCGTTGCTGAATTCTTCTTCAATGGTTACTGCTTTGGTGGTCATTTCAAATACAAACTCCGAGGATGCTATTCCGGATAGTCTGGCGGCATCAGGCAAATATCAGGCAGATTGCGAAAGCGCTCGGCATAGTCCATGCCGTAGCCGACGACAAATTTGTTAGGGATGCTGAAGCCCACGTAATCGGCATCAATTTTTACCAGCCGGCGGGAGGGCTTGTCGAGCAGAGCGGCAATGCGCAGCGACTGCGGCTTGTGCTGCAGGAAGAGCTTCTTAAGGAAGTCGAGTGTGAGCCCGGTATCAAGAATATCTTCGACCACAATAACGTGTTTACCTTCGATGGGCTGATCTACGTCTTTGATGAGCTTTACGGCGCCGCTGGTTTTCTGTCCCTTGCCGTAGCTGGAGACGGCGACAAAGTCGAAGGTGTTGTTGACGGTGATGTTTCGCGCCATGTCAGCAAGAAAAATGGCTGCGCCTTTCAGCACGCCGAGCAGGACTATACTTTGCCCGGAATAGTCCTGGTCAATCTGGCGGCCGAGTTCGGCGACGCGCTCGGCAATCTGTTCGCGGCTGAAGAGGACCTCTAGGGCGGGCGTAGTCTGCGTGCTCATCACTGATTAGGATAGACCGCTATACTCAATTACGTGTACCCCTTTATCCACATTGGCCGGTTCTCGATCGGCACCTTTGGCATTATGCTCTGGCTGGCGGCGGTCTGCGCCTGCTGGGTGTTGCATCGCAATTTTCGCCGCTGGAAGATAGACGCGGACGCCATTGGAATTGTTGCGATTTCCACGGTGGCGGGCGTGGTCGGGGCCAAGTTGTGGCACGTGCTTGAGTCTCCGCAACTTTTGCGGCAGGACCCGCTGGGGCTGCTGCTGGACCGGGCCGGTTTTGCCTGGTTTGGCGGGCTTGTGCTGGGTATTGTTGCTCTTCTGTGGCAAAGCAAAAGTGCTGGTTTAAGCAAACTGGGGATGCTGGACCTTGCTGCTCCGGCAGCGGCTGTGGGATATGGCGTAGGGCGCCTGGGGTGCCTGACATCTGGAGACGGCGATTATGGCATAGCGACGAACCTCCCCTGGGGGATGAGTTTTCCGAATGGCCTGGTGCCCACGCCTCCTGGAGTGCGAGTACACCCTACGCCCATTTATGAGCTGATTGTGGCGCTGCTGATTGCGTGGTTCCTGTGGAAGCGCGGACGGCCGGAGGCGGCGCGTTCGGCGGGCGAGATTACGGGAGAGTATCTGATCCTGAGCGGACTGGCGCGCTTTCTGGTGGAGTTTATCCGCATCAATCCCAAGCTCTATTGGGGCATGAGTAATGCGCAGGTGGCCAGCGTTGGTTCGGTGATCGCAGGTGTGCTGCTGATTGTATGGGCGCGGCGCGCGGGAAGAAGTGTAGCGATATCACCAGTGACGCGTGCAGCGAAGGTCTGAGCCCTAGCTTATCCGTTCGATTTAAACTATAGGCGACATCTATGGAGCTCCACCAACGGCGGTATGTATGTGCCATTGCTGAGATGGTCAGCTTTAACCGTGCTGGGCGGGCATGAGGGTTTTAATTGTGCCGGCGATGGCGGGGGATGCGTCCCAGGACAGGGTGTTTGTTCGCATTGCAGACCAGATGGCGATGCGGGCGATGGTGGTCGCTGAATCGAGTGCAGGAAGGTTTTTCTGGAGCATTGAAAGAGGGTGAATGAATTCTGTGTGCTTCGGGCCTTTCTCTTTGGAAGAGGCCCGAAGCATTTGGTTCCTGCCTAGAAGACGAAGCGCATCGCCAGCTGCATGCGGCGTGGAGGATAGGCGCTGATCACGTCGCCGAAGTCTTCGCTGCCTTCCACCGTGTCTACATATGAGCCGTTGGGGTGGTTCAATACATTGAATGCAGAGGCGGAGAGGCCGAGGGTCGGGCTTTTGTCCATCTCTTTGGGATGGAGCTTGAAGTCGTACCCCCAGCGGAGGTCGAGGTCGGCGTAATCGGGGCCGGTCCTGGAGTTGCGCGGGACGTCATCAGGACGGGCGTTGAAGAGGTTGGTGCCATAGGCATCGGTGCCGGTGGTGATGGTCCAGGGCTTGCCCGTATTTGCAAAAATGCCGACGCCGAGGTTCAGCAGGTGGTCAGCGTTGAACATGCCATAGAAGCCGAAATGATGACGTTGGTCCCAATCGGCAGGGCCCCACTCAGCGTTGGGATCAAATTGGTTTTCAGGGAACCAGTAGATGCCGCTGGTGTTGTTACCATAGTGGCTCCAGGTATACCAAGCGAATCCGGTGAAGTATTTGTTGAAGCGGCCGCGGTAGTTGATGTCGAGCGCACTGCCATTCTGGGTTCCGGCGGATTGGATCTGGCGCAGCTGTGAGACCTCCGGATTAGGCCGCTGGCTGTAGTAGGGAGGCAGAGGAGCGTTCACATCCATGGAGCGGAAGAGGTCAACTCCGCGGTTCATACGGCCACCAATGGAGATAGTGCCTTTCTCGCCGACTTTGCGGTCCAGCGAGAGACCGTAGTTGATCTGGTATGGGGTCCTGATCCCGGGTTCAAGTTCGACGAGCGACGGTGGAAGCGCGGAGAGATCGGCGCAATTTTCAATCGGGTTGCACAGCGGCTGCTGGTTTGAGGAAACCTGCAGAAGCCGCAGGGCAGCGTGCTCGTAGCGCGCCATATCGGAAAGCGGACCAGAGCCCATGCGGTCGTAGTAGATGCCGCCTCCGCCGCGCAGGACCATTTCATGCTGCTGGTTGAGTACCAGAGCAAACGAAAGGCGCGACGAGAAGTTGTTTACGTCTCCGCCAAGAAAGTTCTGCCAGTCATAGCGAAGACCGGGCGTGAGAGAAAAGACGGGCGTGATTTTGATCTGGTCCTGGACGAACGCGCCGATTTCCTGCTGGTGGTAGACAAAACGCGTTTTGCCCTGCTGGATGGAAAAGCCGGAGGGTTTTCCTGCCTGATAATTCTGGATGGCGGTAGCAAGGATGGTGCCATCAGGAGCGTAGGTAGGGCCGTAGGTGTAGGTTCCCGCTGAGTTGGTGTGGTCTTCGAGAACGCGGCGGCTAAGATGCGGCAGGTTCACGCCGAATTTGAGATTGTGCCTGCCCTTTACCCAGGATACGATTTCGTTCATGCGCAGGTTGTATTCCGTGCGCTTCTGTGCGTTCTGAGCACTGCCACCTGAAAAATAACCCCTAACATTGATGCGTGGCTGGTTTGTCACATTCGAGGTGGGGTAATAGGTGTGCTCCAGCACGATCGAAGCCTGGTTCAGGATAGTAGGCGAAACGATGTAGTCGTCATGGAAGATAACATCGTCTTCACGCGATTCGGTGTTGTATCCAGCTTCAGGCAGGGTCTGGTTTCCCACACCCTGATTGCGGTTGGTCGCGTCCTGGAAGGAGTACATAAGCGAAGCCGAATTCTTGTCTGAGAACTGATGTCCCACGCGGAAGGAGAATTCCGTGTTCCTCGTCGGCGCGGGTACGGTCACGTTGTAGGCACCCGAGGGATTTTCCGGGGTGGGAACGACGGAGGCATTCACGATGGCGTTCAGGTCTTCTTCCTGCCGGTTGAAGGAGGCGAGGAAGGATGAGCTTTTTGCGTGCCATAGTGGCCCGGTGACGTTGCCTTCATAGATGCGGCGCTGTTCAGGCGGCTTATTGGGGGCGAAGCGGTTCTGGGCATTCAGCGCTGCATCGCGGAAGAGGAAGTTCAGCTCGCCATGATAGGCATCTGCGGCCTGCTTGGTGATGATTTCGATTTGACCGCGTCCTGGCCAGTAGTAGCGTGCGGAATAGGGATCTTCATTGATGTGCACTTCCTGTACCGCGGAGGGAGAGACAAGGGCGCGGTTGGCTTCCACGCCATCCACCATGAGTCCAGAACCAGCGGTCATGCCTTCGCCGGAATCGAGGAAGTTGCTCATGGCCGAGACGTAATCGTTGTCGAACACTGGCATCTGCTTCAGGTCGTCGGCAGTCATGACGGCGGTGTCGCCGTTTTCGTCAGAGGCGGTGAGGTCAATGTTTGTGTTTCCGTTGACCTCTACCTGGGTCACTGCTGTGGCCACCGCAAGGGGCACATTGATGGCAGCGCCTGCGGTTGCGCCCACATGCACGGGACGGGTCGCAGTCTCAAATCCCTGCAGGCTGATGTTGAGGGTGTAATCGCCGGTACGCGGAGGCTGGATACGAAAGCGTCCGGTGCTGTCCGATGTGGTGGAGGTGACAACGGCCCCGGTCGAATCTATAAGCTGCACCTGAGCGCCTGGAATGATGGCCCCGGTTGTATCCGTGACTGTGCCTGTGATGGTAGCGACAGCGGCGCTGGCCGGGTGTGAAACTGGCGCATCGGCGGCCGCGTAGGTCAATGGGCAGGCGAGAAGTGCAGTAAGCAGGGCAGTACGCAACAAAGCTACTCTCCTTTTGCAAAAGAGATTGTTTTGATGTTTGCGGTTTGGCCTTACCGGAAAAAGCAGGAATCTATGAAACTGTTTATTTCTATAAACGTTTATTTTTGATTTTCGCAGCAGCCAGCGCAGAAATCCAGTCAAATGGGAAATCCACTAAACAGTCGGATGGTATGGATTCCATTGTATGCGATGAAAGGCCGTAACGGCAACCGATGGCCCAGGTTTTTGCGCGGCGGGCGGTGAGGATGTCCACATCCGAATCGCCGACCATGACTGTCTCGCTGGGCGAAACTCCGGCTTCGCGAATGAGGGTGTTCAGGCCCTCCGGATCTGGCTTTTTAGTGGCAAAGCTGTTGCCGCCATAGATGCGAAAGAAATAGGAGGTGAGGCCGAGCGCATCGCATATTTCCTGTGCGGGCCGTACGGGCTTATTGGTCAGCACGGCGAGTGTGCGTCCGGGCTTCAGGGCTTCGAGCGCTTGAAAGACTCCATCGTACACATAGGTATAGTCAAGCTTGTGCTCGCGATAGTGGCCAAGAAACGAGGCCAGAGCGGACTCGACCAGCTTTTCATCGCCAGGGTCGCCGAGCGCGCGGCGGACGAGCATTCCGGCGCCATCGCCGATGTATTCGGCAATGATTTCTTCAGGCAGCGGCTCACGGTGAAACTCGGTGAGCATGGCGTTGATGGAATTGGCCAGATCTTTGCGCGAGTCAATGAGGGTCCCGTCGAGGTCGAAAACAATCAGGCGAATTGACTCAGAGGGGATGGGCTGCTGCGTCTGCACCATAAGTTTAGTGTACCGGTGGTGAAAGGCCAAAACTCATGGCCTCGCAGCTTTAAGAATGCTGATACAATTTCTCGCGAAGTTGACGGACCAATTCAGATGTTACACAGGAGTGCCTTTTTACCATGAGCAGAGGCACGCCATTTCAGTTCACGAGCCAAGGTTCGTCCAGTACAAGCGCGCGTCGGGCTAATGCTGAAATGACCGCTCCTACAGATTTCTTTTTCAATCGCGCCCCAGGAACAGGCAGATATCGTGTCCATCTATGCCGCCGCTGGTTTTAATTTGACACACTTGATGATGGTAAAAAGATAGCTTTCACCTTCTTCGATTTTCGGGCTTTCCAGACGCTGACGGCAGTCCTCAATGTGAAGAGGGTACAGGTGGTACCGCTGTGCCAGCTCATCCAGTTCCGGGCCTTTTGTGCCAATTACGTTGTGCCATTCCATCGTGCTGGAAGCCATTGTAAAGGCCGTGCAGCGTCAGTCCGTGCAAATTTTGCGACACGCGGGCCTTGCCAAATGTGTTGGAAATCCCGCTTTCCAGATACCATTCTTAGAGTGAAAATCGCGGGCGAGCGGCGGCGGCTTACGTTCTGGCAGCTTCAGTTGGGAGGCTGGCTGGCCTATTGCAGCGTCCAGCTCCTCAGCTTTTTGCCGTCGAAAGAGCTGCGCGAGGAGCTGCTTTATAAGACCGTTTTCTGTATCATCTGCTTCATCGCGAGCTTTGCCCAGCGTCTTGTATGCAGGCGATTGTGGCGTGAACAGGCCCCCTGGCCGCGTGTTGCACGGACGATTGCAGTCAGTTGCTATCTGCTGGGATGGGTGTGCGGAACGCTTCTTCTGTGGCTTGACGCCACGTACATGATGCCATCGTGGGAAAAGTTTGAGTGGCTTGCCACATTCGCCAACGCCATCAGCCCCGCATTTGTGCTTGCGCTGTGGAGCGCCCTCTACTTCATCATTAAGTACTATCGGGCGCAGAGTGATGAGCGCGAGCGGCTGCTTCACATGGAATCGCTGGTGCGGCAGGCCGAATTAAAGGCGCTGCAATATCAGATTCACCCGCATTTTCTCTTCAATACGCTGAATTCAATCTCGACGCTTGTCTACGAGCACGATACTGCGACGGCCAACCGCATGATCGCGCGTCTCGCTGATTTCCTGCGCGCAACACTAGATGACGACGGCGCCTACGAAGTACCTTTGCGCGATGAGCTGGACATCACCAATCTCTATCTTGAAATCGAAAAGACGCGTCTCTGCGACCGCCTTATCATTGTGGATGAAACGGACCCGGCAGTCCTCGATGCCGCGGTCCCGCGTCTGTTATTGCAGCCATTGGTCGAAAACGCGGTCCGTCATGGGATTGGTAAGCGGCGCGAAGGCGGACGCCTCTTCATGTTCACCAGCCAGGATGAAAACGACCTCGTGATTCAGATAAGAAACGACATTATGCCTGTGAACGGCACAAAGTTCAGAAACGGCATCGGGCTTACCAACATCCAGACACGACTGAAACAGCTTTATGGAGATGCCCACAGTTTTACGATTGATTTCTGCCAAGACGATGTCTGCAAAGTTACGATCCGAATTCCGTTCCATCTCTATGCTTCTCCTGCAGAAATTGAAAACGAAAAAAATATAGTGGGAGGATTGCCATGACATACCGTGTGGTAGTGGTAGATGATGAGCCTCTTGCCCGCAGAGGAATTGTTTCCCGCCTGCAGCCCTGGACGCAGTTTCAGGTGATTGCCGAATGCGCCAATGGCGAGGATGCCTTGCGCGTGATCTCAGAACAGAAACCAGACCTCATCTTTCTGGACGTGCAGATGCCGGAGATGGACGGCTTTGAAATGCTCGAGCGCCTGCCTGTTGACGAGCGTCCAGCGGTGGTTTTTCTTACGGCCTTTGACCAATATGCGTTGCGCGCCTTCCAGGTGCACGCCACCGATTATTTGTTGAAACCCATTGATGATGTCCGCTTTAATGAGGCCATTGAGCGCGTGGAACGCATGCTTGGGATGGAGCGCGACAATACGCTGAGCGAGCGGCTGGAGTCTCTGCTTTCTGATCTGCATGCAAGACAGGCTTCAGGAAATGCGCAGCGCTTCGCCATTCGTAACGGCCGTCGCATCTTTTTTGTGACCGCGAATGAAGTGGAATGGATTGAGGCACAGGGCGACTATGCCGCGCTTCACGTGAATGGAAAAACACATCTTCTGCGGGAGCCTCTGCATATTCTAGAAAAGCGCCTTGATCCGGCCGCCTTCGTTCGGATACACCGCTCCACCATTGTGCGGCTTGACCGTATTGCGGAAATGCAGGCCTTGGCCAACCGCGACTGTCTTCTGCGCCTGAAAGATGGTACTCCCTTGCGGGTAAGCCGCAGCTACAGTGATCGCCTTCAGGAGGCGCTGGGCGGATAAGTGAAAATTGCATGCTCATCCTCTATAGTGAAATCAGTTCATCCAGAGGATTGACGCGTGGACGAGTTTCCAAGAATCAAACGCCTGCCAGCCTACGTTTTTAACATTACAGGCGAGTTGAAAAACGCTGCCCGCAAGCGTGGCGAAGACATCATTGACTTCGGGATGGGCAATCCCGATGGCGCTACTCCGCAGCACATTGTGGACAAGATGATAGAGGCGGCGCGTAAGCCGGAGACGCACCGTTATTCGATTTCACGCGGCATTCCGCGTCTGCGCAAGGCCATTTGCCACTGGTATGAGGAGCGCTATGGTATCGCGCTCGATCCGGACACGGAAGCCATCGTGACCATTGGCTCGAAAGAGGGCATTGCACACTTGTGCCTTGCTGCGCTGGACCAGGGCGATGTTGTTGTTGTGCCCAATCCCAGCTATCCCATTCATATCTACGGGCCGGTCATTGCCGGGGCCAACATTCACAGCGTTGCCATTCATGACACGGAAGAATTTCTGGCGCAGCTTGAGCGCACCATTCCGCTCATGTATCCGCGCCCGAAGATGATGATCCTGAATTTTCCTGCGAACCCGACGACGCAGTGTGCCGACCTGCACTTCTTTGAACGAGTGGTGGCGTTATGCAAAGAGCGCAACATCTACCTTGTGCATGATCTCGCCTATGCTGATATCTGCTTTGATGGATACAAGGCCCCGTCCATCCTTCAGGTCCCTGGCGCAAAAGACATTGCGGTTGAGTTTTTCACATTGTCCAAGAGCTACAACATGCCCGGATGGCGTGTCGGTTTTATGGTGGGAAACAAGACGCTGGTCGGCGCGCTGGGCCGCATCAAGAGCTACTTTGATTACGGAACATTCGCGCCCATTCAGGTGGCCTCGATTCTTGCGCTGGAGGGCCCGCAGGACTGTGTAAGTGAGATTTGCGAAAACTATCGCAAACGACGCGATGTACTGGTGAACGGCCTGAACCGTCTGGGATGGCATGTTCCGATGCCCAAAGCTACGATGTTTGTCTGGGCGCCCATTCCGGAGTCTTACCGCTCGCTTGGCTCGCTTGAATTTTCTACAAAGCTTTTAAGAGATGCCAAAGTTGCGGTAAGCCCAGGCATTGGTTTTGGAGAATTTGGCGATGGCCATGTGCGCTTCTCTCTTATCGAGAACGAAGAGCGCACCCGTCAGGCATTGCGCGGAATCAAGCAGATGTTTCTTAAAGGCGGAGTGCTTGCCCCGGCTGGAGTGGCATAGCCAGGTTTTCCTGCCAATGCGCTGGGAGAGTGTGCGCCGAATATCTGCCAACACAGCTTCAAGCGCCCGCGATTGCCGTGGACATCGGCAATCGCTGCAAAGGCAAATGGCGTGCCCATTTATCTGCGGACGGTCTGCGTTCCGGAAGGAATTTTCAGCGCGAAGGCGCTGCCCGGTACGCTATTCATCTGGATGTTAGTGTAAAGCGCGGTGCGGGAGTCCCCGCTCTCCTGGAAGAACTGTTGCTTGAGCGAAACGGAGCGCGCGGGGTCAATCCAGATCGTGATGTGGGAGAACATCTGGTTCGAGCCCGGTTGCTTGGGAGTGAGGTCGAGTTTGGCGGTCTGTATGCTGTTGATGGCCTCTGTGCCCTCATACTTGATGTTCCAGTTCGCGGCAAGGTCTTTGCCGCTTCCGCCGAAGCCCAGAGTCAGAAAACCTTCATACTGCTGGCGGTTTGTGCCTGCGGAGAAGATGGTCTGTTGCTTAATAGCTGGCTGAAAGAAGGTAAGCTGCCCGTTCTTATAGAGGATGTCCTTGGGCGCTGGCTGGCCGTTGTCAGTCTTTACGTGGGCGACCATTTCGACATTTCTTCCTGAACGCCGGAAGGCAATGGTCCCGGCCTGTGTTTCATGGCTTTGGACGACGGCAGTGTACTGGTCCCAGTCGAAGTCGGCCTGGGCGCTCTGGAATTTCTGCGAGGCAGCGTCCATCTGGCTGAGGACCTTGCTAAGGTCGTCCTGCGCGTATGCGCATGCAGTGATGAGTACTGCGGCAAAGGCGGTCAGAAGGGCGGTCCTAAATGTGCACATATTCAAAGGTAGAGACACGGAACTATTAGATGCGGTTGCGTTTCCTAGCGGTGCGCCCACACTTTATAAGCAGTGACTTTGCCGCTGGAGTCTTTGAGGGTGTCATAGTGGTCCACGACCATCTGGCCGGAGATGCGTTCGACGACGGCCTCGAGACGGGCAGGCTGGCCATGCACCTGGTCGGCGGGGACGATGTAGGTAAAGCCACCATGTCCATCGGCGCGCACGACTACTTCTGTAGGGGCGAAGTTACCGGGGACAGGGTGGTCGCCATAGTTCCACAGGTGCGGCGTAATGAAGATGAAGGCAAGGATCAGCGTGACCATTACATCGTAATGGAAGCTGCCTCGCTCATACGTCCAGAAAAAATAGCTTTTGAGGATACGGCCCATAGGAGCACTCTTTATTGTAATGCTACGAGCAGCACGCGCACATCTTTGCGGGTGCTGGCGCATCCGCTATTTCGGGGCGATGACTGTCTGGCCGCCCATGTACGGTACCAGCGCATCCGGCACGCGCACGGAGCCGTCAGCCTGCTGATAGTTTTCGAGAATGGCGAGCCAGGTGCGGCCTACGGCAAGTCCGCTGCCGTTCAAGGTGTGGAGAAACTCGTTCTTCCCCTTGCCCTGGGGGCGATAGCGGATATTGGCACGGCGGGCCTGGAAGGCCTCGAAGTTGGAGCATGATGAGATTTCGCGGTAGAGGCCTTGCCCCGGAAGCCAGACTTCAAGATCGTACGTCTTGGCCGAGCTGAAGCCCAGGTCTCCGGTGCAGAGCAGGACTCGGCGATAGGGAAGGCCCAGTTTTTCGAGAATGGCTTCGGCGTTCGATGTTAATTTTTCGAGTTCGTTGTAACTCTCTTCTGGTTTGACGAACTTGACCAGCTCGACCTTCTGGAACTGGTGCTGGCGGATGATGCCGCGCACGTCCTTTCCATAGGACCCGGCCTCTGAGCGGAAGCATGGCGTATAGGCAGTGAGCAAAACCGGCAGCTTTGCCTCGTCGAGGACCTCATCGCGATAGAGGTTTGTGACTGGGACCTCGGCCGTAGGAATCAGCCAATGGTCGCTGTCGCGGTATTCGCCTTCGCGGAAGCCCTGCTCGTCTGCACAGCGAAAGAGGTCTTCAGCAAACTTGGGCAACTGTCCGGTACCGAAGAGGGACTTGCTGTTGACCATGAAGGGCGGCAGAACTTCTGTGTATCCGTGCTCGCGGGTGTGGACGTCGAGCATGAAGCTGATGAGGGCGCGTTCCAGGCGCGCGCCTTCAGCCCAGTAGACAGCAAAGCGTGCACCGGAGATTTTGGCGGCGCGTTCGAGATCGAGGATACCGAGAGACTCGCCGATTTCCCAGTGAGGACGGGGCTGAAAGCCGAATTCCGGCAGCTGGCCCCAGCGCCTGACCTCCTGATTGTCGTGCTCTGACCTGCCCACTGGAACGGACTCATGCGGCAGATTGGGAATGCGCTGCAGGATGGCGCGGAGCTGGTCTTCGGCCTGCCTAGATGCGGCCTCGAGGGAGTCAATTTTCTGCTTTAGCTCGCGGGTCTCTTCCATGTGGGCAGTCGCATCCTGCCCGGATTTCTTCAGGTTGCCGATTTCCTCGCTGAGCTTGTTGCGGCGCGACTTCAACTGTTCGATTTCGGTAATACGCTCGCGGCGCAGTGCGTCAACAGCGTGGAAGTCACCGAGCAGGGCGGCGGGGTCCTGACCGCGGGCGCGCAATTTTTCTTCGACCAACGGCAGGTTGGCCCTTACAAATGAAAGATCGAGCATACGTCTTAGATTACTAGAAGTAATGGCTACAGAGGTTTGGCGACCGGGACGGCAACGGTCGTGGCGTGCTTTGCCAGCGCAGGCAGCAGTTCAAGCTGCCAGATGTAGACGACCATCTCACGTGCGTAGTGGAAGAGCGGTTGGGTATCAGGAAGATGGATGCCGTGGGCTTGCGGCAATTCGTTGATTTCGATATCGGCCTCGGCCATTTCCAGCGGCCAGGGCAAGTGGTGGATGTTGCCACGGTAGAGAGTGCCGTGCTTGTCTGTTGTGTAGAGGCAGTAGCGTTCGGTAAGGAAGCTTTCAAGTCCGCCCTTTGTGCTGGGCTGTGCGAGGCTGCGGTAGGTGGCGCGAAAGCGGACCTCTTTGAGTGTGAGCAGGCGCGTGCTCTGGTAGTGGAATTCGCGGCCGTCCTTCGTATCAATGTTCATGTGCGCCCAGAAGTAGGGGAGCCTGAAAAGGGCGCGAGCGGCGAGTACGGCAGCCGGGTTGGCGGCATCGAGAGAAAAGAAGAAGACGCCGGGGAAATTGGAATGGCGCTCGCGCACGTAGGTGCGGAGGTTGAGCTCAGGAAAGCGGTTTGCGCCGGGAATCAGGGGCATGCCGTGAAGCCGAATGCGGTCCATCCAGAAGGGAGTGATGCCGACCCAGGCGGAGCCGTCGAATGTGTCCACGGAAAGGCCGGGAGGGATGAGGTGCGCGATGTCGGCAGCCGGGATGGGCCAATGGGCGAAAAGCAGGTCGTTCCAGCGTTGGGTCATGGCCCATGTTCCGGAAGGGAGGGGCCAGGGGCGGTGGCTGGTGGCGGAGAGGATCTCCTTTATGCCGGGTTGATCATGGATGGAGAGAGTTTTCGATTGGTGCCACTCTTCCAGAGGCAAATGTCGTATTCTGGTTCCCAGCATGCCTGAAATCGTAGCTGAATCCGTTGCCGTCACGCCTTCTGAGTCTCAAAACCAGAGCGAGATATTTGCCGTGCATGGGGTGGACCCCGAAGTACTGGCCTATGCCATGGCCAAGTATTCGCGCTCTGCGCTTTCCATGAAAGAATCGCTAAGGGAAATCAGCAGTCAACGCGCCGAGCAGTTCCTGAACACATTTTATTTCCAGTACGGGCACCGCTCGATTGCCGATCTGGCGCATATTGCTTTTGCCATAGAGAGACTATCACTGCTGGCCGCCATTTCTCTTGTGGATGAGCAGAGATGGGACGGACAGGAACGGTCTACGCGTTACCAGAACTTCAAGAGGAGCGGCTGGTATCTGCCGGACTTTGGGGCGAAACAGGCGGAAAAGGCAGAATTTTCGCATCAGATTGAGGCGCTGTTCGATGCGTACCATGCGATCTCGGAAGGCATGTTCGAGCATTTGAAGAGGCAGGTGCCGAAGCCGGCAGAGCTGAAGCAGGAGAGCTACGACCGTACTCTGCGTGCGCGTGCCTTTGATGTGGCGAGATATCTGCTGCCGCTCGCGACCAATACTTCGCTGGGCCAGATTGTGAACGCACGCACGCTGGAGACGCAGATTTCCCGCCTGCTTTCCAGTCCGTACCGTGAGATTCAGCAGCTGGGCGAGCGGCTGCGGGTCGCAGCTGCGGGTGCAGCGTGGAACGTACACGCGGAAGACCTGGCGGGATTGCAGCGCGAAATTGCACGGCTTGATCCGGCATTGGGAGAAAAAGCGGCGGCGCTGCTGATGCGTGAGGTAAAGCCTGCTCCCACGCTGGTGAAATATGCAGCTCCAAATGCATACGAAATGGAGACCCGTCGCGAGCTGGCGCAAGCGGCAACTGAGCTGATGCAGGGTGTCCCGATTGCTCCCGCTGCGGTAGTGGACCTGGTGGAGCGTGAGGAGGCGCTGGAAGTGGAGATTGCTGCGACGCTGCTGTACCGCGCCAGCCACTACTCTTTCCGGCAGCTTCGTGACCATGTGGCTGGGCTGAATGAAGCGAAGCGCAATGAGATCATCGCACTTGGGATTCGGTATCGTGGGCGGCACGACGAGCTGCTGCGGGAATTTGCCGCGGGGCAGGCGCTGCGTTTTGACATTCTGATGGACATTGGCGGCTTTCGGGACATGCACCGGCATCGGCGTTGTGTGCAGATTCTTCAGGGCTACACGACGGCCCATGGATATGACATTCCAGAGGGCATAGAGGAAGCAGGGCTGCTGCCGCAGTATGCGTCGGCGATGGATGCGGCCCACGCAGCGCATGAAAAGCTTGCAGCCTCGTGCGGAGAGATCGCTGACTATGTTCTGCCGCTGGGGACGCGTGTACGCGCGCTCTTCAAAATGGACTTTTCAGAAGCGGTCTATATTTCAGAGCTGCGGTCGCAGCCGCAGGGACACTTCTCCTACCGGCGCGTGGCCTGGGAGATGTATGAGTCAGTCAAACGGCAGCATCCGGTGTTGGCGGAGTATTTCCGGACTACGGATGTGAATGAGCCGGTGGATTTGCTGAAGCGGTAGAGATGGGTGCTCAGGCACTTAATGGGAAGAACGGGAGCGCTGCGCGCAGACTGGATAGACCTACGTCAGCGCGCCTTCGGCTTTGCGGACACATGGGGCACCCGGGATATATAGCGACATTTTTCATAAACATTTTTGGCGCACGTGCGTCCTTTAAGTAGAGGCCGAGCGCTGATTCAGGCTGATTCGACCTCTTGCTCCAGAAGAAAAAAGCCTCGGCGGTTCGTGGGTCCGCCGGGGCTTTGCTTTGCTCCTCAGGCGGGCATGGCGTGCGATGGGGCGTGATGCGTGTGGTGATGGCGCGTGGTGAGCCGGTGCACAAAGTGATACGGCGGCCACGGGCCGGAAAGCTGCATCTGGCAGTCCTTCATGAGTTGGAGGGCGCTGGAGTACTTGTTCTGGTAGCGCTCTACGGATTTGTGTTCGATGAGGTGGGCGATGTCCAGAAGCATCTTGCCTGTGTCCATGCGACGGCAGGTGATCTCCTCAGCAAGGGGTGAGAACATGCGGTGCATCTGGACCGAGACGGCACGTGCCTTGGTCTGGCGCTCACGCTGAAGCGTGGCGTTTTCGCGCAACTGGGCCAGATATTCGCGGCCTGTTTCTGACCGTCCAGTGGAATACGGATAGGCCCGGACCTGTTCGCGGCAGCAGTCGTCGAGCACGACTTTCAAGTGCATCTCGGCCTTACCGCGAAGCCGCTCGATGTTCGTGAGGAACTGGCGCTGATTGGAACGGACAGACCGGCGAAGGCTTTCATCGTCAGAAAAAACGGTCCCAAAGCGGAAGGGAAGTACAGTGGAGGTCCTGAAGCAGTCCGCAATAACGCGGGCATGTTCGAGGGCGGCGCGTTCATGCTGGGTATCGTCAGGAGAATGTTCGCTTACGATTACTGCCAGATCGCTTGCCGGATAGAGAAATACCTGGTTACCCGCGATACCTGAAACTGACTCAAAAGGAATGGGTTTACGATGACGAAGAAGTTCAGGAAAGGCTTGCTTTTCTGTAATGCAGTAGGCATACCACGCCATAGAGAATCGCTCCGTACACTGGCTTGTTGAAGTGGATTTTACATTGGCACCTGTGAAACGATTAAAAAGACTGCATTTCAGTTCTGGTGTGTCAGAAAACTACCCAGACTACCCCGAACTGACACGTATCCTAGTCCTATAACATAACAACTGGCAATCTTTTTTTCTGGTGCTCTCTGGAAAAGGTTAGCTATCGAGCAGTGATTTGGTTTCCGTTTTATAGAAATTTGTGTTTAGTTAGTGAACAACAACTGGATTTGTGACATTTAGTAGTGGGCGAGGAGGAAGGCGCCCAGAACGATAATGATCAGAAGCAGCAGGCCAAGTCCGAGCCCGACACCGATGACGAGTTTGCGGAGCGAGTCTATCTCTGCGGCCACTGCGGTGTGTTCCGCCGCATTCCTTTCCACGGCCTGACGAAGCAGTACGATCTGGTCTTCAAAGCGCTTAAGTTCGAGGCTGTGGTCCTGGACCGAGAGACGCAGGTCGCGATGACTGGCTTCAATTTCGGCCAGTTCCTGCTGAATTTCGGACTGAATTTCGGAGTGGGCTTCAGAGGACGCAGTGTTGCCGGTAGTGGCAAGGGTGAGAAGCTGCGCGACGATCTGGGCCGCTCCGTGATCAATGAGGCGGAGTCCTCCAGTGAGGTAGGGAAGCAGTGGTTTTAGCTTTCCGACGCTGCGCACAAAGCGTCCGGGGGCTTTTGCCGGTGGCAGGTCCGTCTGCGGTGTTTCTTCCTGTGAAGCTGTGAGTACAATTTCAGTATTTTCCTGCATGCTGCTCCTCTTCCATGCTTGTAAAGGCCTGCACCTCTTTCATGATGTAGGCGGCCGCTTTTTAGTCTAGGTAGATGCAGGGTCGGCTCAAATTTTGATGAATATCTTTTTCCTATAAAGCACGAGGACCGGCAGAAAGCAGACGGCGACAAAGGTCAGTGAATAGAGCAATGCGCCAAAGGCCGGGTCGGGTATTTTGGCGAAGATGCTGGCGTAAATGACTTGTCCGATGGACTTGTGCGCTGCGCCGAAGTGGAAAGCCCAGAGTGTGGGGGCAAGCAGCTCTGAGAAGACGTAGGCAGTGATGGCATTGGATCCGAAGATGATCCACGGAGAGGTCCAGCCGCGTGTCCATTTTTTGATTTCGATCAGCCAATAACAGATCGCAAGGCCGAGCAGTGACCAGCCTGCTGCGAAGAGCACATAAGAGCTGGTCCAGAGCTTCTTGTTGATTGGAAACCAGAATCCCCAGAGTTTGCCCAACAGCAGACAGACAAATGCAGCGCTCCAGAGTCCGAAGAATTTCTGCGGGGTGGTTTTGTCTGTGCGGCGCAGCCAGATGGCTGTGAGCATGCCCAGGATTGCGGTGCCGAGGGCGGGCAAATTGCTCAGGAGTCCTTCGGGATCGCGCGTGCCCTCGTAAAGGCGTCCGGGGAAGATGTGACGGTCGAGGTAAGCAACCCAGTTTGCGTCCTTGTCGAGGAAGGGAATGTCGCGGCCGGGAAGTCCGTATCCGGGGACGGGGACCCAGCGCATGATGATCCAGTAAGCGATGAGGCAGAAGATGAGTACGGCGATTTTGCTTTTTGTGCCGCGGTCCCACAGCTCGAGCACGGCGGCGATGAAGAGGCAGACGGCGAACCGCTGCAGGACGCCGTAAATACGCAACGTGCCGAGGTGAAAGAATGGATAGCCGTTTACGACCAGTCCGAGCAGGAAGAGAATGACAGAGCGGCGCAGAGCGTGGGAGAAGATGGCGGACTTCGATTCACCTTTCCTCAGGCGTGATTCGAAGGAGAAGACCATCGAGACTCCGGCGACGAACAGAAATGTGGGAAAGACGAGATCAGTCGGCGTCCAGCCATTCCAATCTATGTGGTGAAGAGGCCAGTAGGAATACTGGTTGCCGTTGTTCACCAAAATCATGAAGGCAATAGTGATGCCGCGCAGCACATCTAGAGAAACAAGTCGGGTCTTTGTTCCGGTTGCAGAAGGATTGGTGACAGCAGTAGCACTCATATTGGTATGAAGGCTACTGTAACTCGGAATAGCCAAATAAGAAAGAGCGGGGCTAGTTTACGCCTGTTGCACGAGGCTGCGGCGGCTCATGGCCATGCGATTTATAGCGTCCACGGAAATTGAAGCGCCGGGTTGTGATAACACCTGTGCTCCAGAGAACAGCAAGGATACAGAGGAAGACAACTGCCGCCATGATTCCGAGAAGAGCTACCATGGGGCCTCCTTTCTACCTATTTAGACAGAGGCCCGATGGTGGGGGTTGGCCTGCGGCGGGTTAAAAATCGTCGTGAAAGGCCACTTCTCCCTCGACGGCGACCTGATAAGCCGAGACACGGCGCTCAAAGAAGTTGGTCAACTCCTGGACGTCCTGCAAATCCATGAATGGGAAGGGATTCTTTGAGCCGAAGACGGGATTGATGCCCAGCCGCTGCAAGCGGGAGTCAGCCACGTATTGGAGGTATTCGCGCATATCGTTGAGCGAAAGGCCGGCAACACCGCCGGAGAGGAGGTCTTCAGCGAACTGTACTTCACAATCCACGGCTTCCTTAAGCATGGAGATGACCTGGTCTTCCATGGCTTTGTCAAAGAGGTGCGGGTGCTGCTTGCGGACTGTCCTGACAACTTCGAAGGCAAATTCGAGGTGGCAGCTTTCGTCGCGGAAGACCCAGTTGGTGCCAGTGGCGAGTCCATGCAAAAGGCCTTTGCTGCGGAGAAAGTAAACATAGGCAAACGCAGCGAAGAAGAAGAGCCCTTCAATACATCCGGCAAAGCAAATGAGGTTCAGCAGGAACTGGCGGCGCTCGTCTTCTGTTGAGAGCGCGCTGAGTTGCTGAATGGAGTCCATCCACTTCATGCAGAATTGCGCTTTCTTGACAATAGATGGGATGTTTTCGACGGCTGCGAAGGCGGCTGCTTTGTCCTTTGGATCGGGAACATAGTTGTCGAGCAGCGTGAGATAGAACTGCACGTGAACGGCTTCTTCGTAGAGCTGACGCGAGAGATAGAGGCGCGCTTCCGGCGAGTTGATGTGCTTGTAAAGATTGAGCACGAGATTGTTGGAGACGATGGAATCGCCGGTGGCGAAGAAAGCAACGAGACGCTGTATGAGATGAACCTCGGCAGGGGTCATTTTGGAGCGCAGGTCGGCGAGGTCGGTTGAGAAGTCTACTTCTTCGACGGTCCAGGTATTGCGGATGCCATCCCTGAACATCTCAAAGAAAACGGGATAGCGCATGGGGCGCAGGGTGAGGCAGAGTCCCGGATCCAGAATGGAATCGGGAACTTTGACGGAAGACTCGGTAACGATGGACATGGCAGATTCTCCTTATTGGCAGGCTTCGCAGGACTCTGGATTTTCGAGGGAGCAGGAGACAGCTGCAGCGGCCTGCTGAACCGTGGTTTTCGCAATGCGTGTAGCCGGACGTGAGCGCAGATAGTACGTTGTCTTGATGCCGCTCTTCCATGCATACATATACATGGAGCTGAGGCGGCCAATGTTTGGTGATTCGGCGAAGAGGTTGAGGGACTGACTCTGGTCTATCCAGGGACCGCGCTCGGCGGCCATATCAATGATGGCGCGCATGGGCAGCTCCCAAACAGTGCGGTAAATGTTGCGGAGCTGTTCGGGCAGATCTTCCATTCCCTGCACGGAGCCTTCGGCAAGCTTGATGCGCATGCGCATCTCTTCTGTCCATAGGCCAAGTTTTTTCAGTTCTTCGACGAGATAGCGATTGACCTGGAGGAATTCTCCGGAGAGAGTTTCGCGTTTGAAAAGGTTGGAAATCTGCGGCTCAATGCACTCATAGCAGCCCACGATGGAAGCGATCGTGACTGTTGGGGCGATGGCGATAAGGAGTGAGTTGCGGAGGCCGTGCTGGCGGATGCGGTTTTTGAGTGCCTCCCAGCGCGAGCTGTCTCTCGGCTGCACGCCCCAGAGGTCGAACTGCAATTGGCCCTGGGCTGCGCGAGTTTCGCTGAAGGCAGGATGCGGGCCTTGCTTCTCGGCGAGATCACAGGAAGCGCTGAGCGCGTAAAAGTATATTTCCTCCTGTATCTGCGTGGAAAGCGCGCGGGCTTCGGACGAATCGAATGCGATGCCGAGCTGGAAGAAAACGTCCTGCAGGCCCATGATGCCAAGGCCGACGGGGCGCCAGCGATTGTTTGCGGATGCTGCTTTTTCGGCGGGATAGTAATTGATGTCAATGACGCGATCCAGCATTGGTACGGCGGTACGCACGGTGCGGGAGAGCTTTTCGAAATCAAACTGGCCGTGCGTGACATGGCGCGCGAGATTGATGGAGCCAAGGTTGCAGACGGCCGTTTCCGAACTAGATGTGACCTCGGTGATTTCTGTGCAGAGGTTTGAGAGGTGAACGACGTTTTCTGGATTGCCCGTCTGGTTGCACTTGAGGTTAGTTGTGTCCTTGAAGGTCATCCAGCCATTGCCGGTTTCCGCCAGGGTCCGCATCATGCGCGCGTACAGATCGCGGGCTTTGATCTGCTTTGTGTACAGCTTCTGCGCTTCAGCTTCTTCATAGGCTTTATCGAATTCTTCGCCGTAAAGGTCGGGGAAATGCGGAACCGTTTTAGGGTCGAAGAGCGACCATGCTCCGTCCGATTCGACGCGGCGCATAAAGATGTTCGGAACCCAGTTGGCGAGGTTCAGATTGTAAGTGCGGCGGGCGTGGTCTCCTGTGTTGTCGCGTAGTTCCAGGAATTGTTCAATGTCGGCGTGCCAAGGCTCAAGATAGACGCAGCATGCGCCTTTGCGTTTTCCGCCCTGATTGACGGCCGCGACGGAGGCGTCGAGCGTATGAAGCCAGGGAACGATGCCGTTGGAGAGGCCGTTGGTGGCGCGGATCAGAGAGCCTTCCGACCGTACGCGGTGAAAGGCAAGGCCGATGCCTCCGGAGAACTTTGAGAGCATGGCCACCTGTTTGTAGGTGTCATAGATCGCTTCTAGTGAATCTTCAGGGGAGTCAATCAGGTAGCAAGAAGACATTTGCGCGTGGCGCGTGCCGGAATTGAAAAGTGTCGGTGAGCTGGGCATGTAATCGTGGGACGCCATCAGCCGGTAAAAATCAATCGCTTCACTCACTGTGAGCGCAAGTCCGCAGGAGGCCCGCATAAAGAAATACTGTGGCGTCTCAATGACTTTGCGTGTGATGGGATGGCGCAGCAGATAGCGATCATATACGGTGCGGAGGCCGAAGTATTCGAAGCGGCCAGAGAGTTCTTCGTCTACGGCATGGTTCAGTTTGCGTGCGTTCTCAATCACGAAGTTATACGTAGCCCCGCCAATCAGCGATTCCTGGTGACCGAGTTCGATGGATTGCGAGAAGGAATAGATATTTTGCCCGGAGACTTCCTTGACGATGGTGGAAAGCAGCAGGCGTGCGGCAAGCTTTGAGTATTCTGGTTCCTCAGCGATGAGCGAAGCGGCGGTCTGGATGGAGATGGAGTCCAGCTCGCGGGTGCTGGCGCCGTTGTAAAGCCCGCCAATGGTGCGACTGGCCACACGCATCGGGTCTACATGCGTAAGTCCGTGGCAGCAGCGCTGGACGGCGCGGACAATCTTGTTCACGTCTACTGGTTCGAATGAGCCGTTGCGCTTACGGACCTGCATTTGCGAGGCAGGTCCCGGCTGCGGGAAGTCTGGTGCGATTTCGACAAGCGTTGTCTGCAATTCAGGCACGGAAAGTTCCTTCCGCCTGAGAGGTGAGACTGAACAGGAAAATGACGGAAAAAGACCATCATCACCCGGCACTCCCCTCGGAGGCGCATGAGTGTTTCTTTGCGGCAGGTCTTCGGGCTTGCAGGCTTGTCGTTCCTACTTGCCTCTGCTTCCCGGTCCATGGCGAACCAGTGCTGTTGGTGAGGCTTTCGTTCCTGCTTACCGCTGCGGGGCAGCTCCGGAATTGCACCGGATTCCCTTTTCAGCCGGGTGGCGACCCATCCGGCACCGCAAAGGTAGAACTACTATATCCTGTGGCTTCTGTGGAAATCAACCCAAGATGATGGGCTGCTGACGCGGATATTTCATTCGCCAGTTCGTAAACAACAGACAGTAGAGTGCGTGGAGGCGAGATGTCCTGGGCTGGCTCTAAGACTTTTGGCGGATATCTGAATCGTACCTGAGACGCAAGACAATGCCATCCTTGCACGGATATCGTTCGACTGAGCCTTCCCTGTAATTTTCATCAAGAGGTCAAGGCCAGGCTGTTTTTTGGGGAGAGCCATGATACGCAAATTGCTGCTGATTATTTCCTGTTTCTGTATTTGTGCTGTTGTTGCCAACGCGCAGTCGAACTATGGAGTGGTGCGCGGATCGGTGTATGACCCGGAACACCGTGCGATCCCGGGTGCGAGTGTTGAAATTACGTCCATTGCTACAGGCGCTAAGCGCACAGTAGTTGCGAACGATGGTGGACTGTATGAGGCACCGGGATTGCTTCCTGGCGAATACGAGATTGCGGTGACGCATTCCGGTTTTGCGCAGAGTATCCAGCGGCTGCAACTGGAAGTAGGGCAGGAAGCCACGCTCGACGTTCAGTTGCAGGTGGGCGGAGGAACAGAGACAGTCACTGCTACGGCGCTTCCTGAAACACTGAAGACGACCGATACGAGCGTAGGTGAAGTGGTGGACCGGCGCTCAGTGCAGCAGCTTCCGCTGAACGGCCGAATGCTGATTGACCTGATGCTGACGGTGCCTGGAGCGCACATCAGCCATGGAGCGCAGACAGGCGATATGAATCCGCTGTACTGGCGGCCGGGGCAGCGTTCGGCTGTGAGTATTGGCGGGACGCGACCGAATGCGAATTATTTTCTGCTGGATGGCGCTACAAATACTGATCCAACATTTAATACACAGAACCTGAGCGCTTCGCCGGACGTGGTGCAGGAATTTCAGATTGAGATTGGCAGCTATTCGGCTGACATGGGAGGCGCAGGCGGAGGCCAGGTAAATGTGGTGACGCGGTCGGGGTCTTCTACATTCCACGGAACTGCATATGAATACTTGCGCAATGGCGCCATGGATGCACACTCGTTCAACGACATGGGCGGCAACAAGCACCTGGTGCAGAACAATTTTGGAGCTGCCTTTGGCGGACCGCTGCTGGGCAAAAAGCATGGAACGTTCTTCTTTGTGAATTATGAGGCGATGCGCCACGTTGCCGCTATGACGATGACGGATACGGTACCGACGCAGGATGAGATCAATGGTGACTTCAGCATGAGCGGCGTGGACATCTATGATCCTGCCACCACTCGACCGAATCCGAACTACAATCCAAAGCTTCCGGTCAGCGCTTCGAACCCGCAGTTTACGCGTGACCAGTTCATGTGCAACGGGATGATGAATGTAATCTGCCCGGACCGGATCAGTCCGGTGGCGAAGGTCATGTTGACGAAATATGTGCCGCGGCCCAATGTGATGATGGGCATGAACATGGGTGGCATGACCATGATGGGACAACCTACGGTTGTAGGCGCGGGCAATGACGCGAACAACTATCTGGATGTAAGGAACGAGGTCCACTATGCGGACCAGGGAACACTTCGGATTGACCACAACTTCGGGGGCGGAGATACGGCGTTTGCGCGCTACAGCGCTGGCGGTGAGCATGGATTTATGCCAGAGAACCTGCCCGGGTTTGGTTTTCTGCATGACAATCTTTCGCAGCAGGGGGTTTTGGGATGGAACCATATCTTCAGTTCCAATTGGCTGAACATGGCTACGCTGGCGATTTCGCGCCTGAGCATGGACCATACGACAGAGAACGCAAACAAGAATGACATTGTGAGCGAGTTAGGAATCCAGGGTACGGGATACGGCGGTCCGGGCGCATGGGGTGCTCCATACTTCAGCGTGCAGGGATACTCACCGATGGGAGACAGCTATAGCGCGACTCCGATGCATGCCTGGGACACGGTGATCGAAGGCAGAGATGCTTTGAACTGGCAGCTAGGGCGCCATAGCGTGAAATTTGGCGGAGCTTATCAAAAATTCATCTGGCCGATGTGGGGCTTCTTCCAGAACCGCGGCTTTTATCAGTTTACGAATGGCTTTACTACTGATATCGGAGCAAACGACGGTACCGGATCGTCGCTGGCCAGTTTTCTACTTGGACTCCCTGTAGCCCGGCAGGGGCAAGCGGGGATTCCGCAGATGAACCTGAGGCAGTGGTATGCGAACGGCTATGGGCAGGACACGTGGCGCATTACTCCGCGAACGACGCTGAACTATGGCGTCCGCTATGAGTTTATGAGCGCGCTGGTGGACATCCGTTATACGAACAGCAATCTTACGTTCGACAGCAACGGCGTGCCGTCGGTGTTTGTCGGCGGGCAGAATGGTTATCCGAAGGGGTTGATGTATCCGCCCAAGGCCAATTTTGCGCCACGCCTGGGGATTGCGCAGAGTGTACCCCGCATGGGACTGGTGATGCATGCGGCCTATGGAATCTTCTACACGCCTGTTGACATGAATACATGGTGCAATCAGCGCCACAATGTTCCGTATGTCTTTTCGGAGACAGCGCAGAGCGACAACTTTACTCCTTCTATTAACGGGTTCAACTTTCCACAGGCCGTCCTGGGTACTGTGACTGTGAGCTTTACGGGAATGCCGCAGAGCCCTGCGCCGCAATACATTCAGCAGTGGAGCGCCTCAGTAGAACAGGCACTGGGGAAGGAAACCACGCTGGAGATTGGCTATCTGGGGTCAGGCGGCTTCCATTTACAGCGTTCTCACCTGATCAACAATGCGCAGCCTGGGCCGGGACCGATCCAGCCGCGGCGTCCCCATCCGAAGATCAGCTTTGTGCCGAACACGGTATTCCCAGCAAGTACTGTTGTGGCCAGCACAACTTTTCCGGTGAGTACGATCAATTTTCTCGAGAACACAGCGCAGAGCTGGTATGGCGCAGGGTATGTGAACCTGCGCCGCCGGTATGCCAGCGGACTGAGTCTGCTCGCGAACTATACGTTTTCCAAAAGCCTGACGAATGCGCCGGACTTCCGTTCGCCCATGTTCGAGGCGGCGATTCCGCAGGACAACTACGATCTGAAGGCGGAAAAAGGACCGGCGTGCGATGTGCGGCATCGCTTTGCGCTGAGTGCTGTTTATGACCTTCCGGCGTGGTCACATAACCGGTTCACGCAAGTGGTAACGCAGAACTGGCGTGCGTCTACTGTGTTCCAGGTACAGACCGGGTTTCCGCTGACGATCTCCGTTTTCGGAGACACGGCCAATGCAGGGACCGCGGTAGGGGAAAACCCGATCCGCGCAAATGTGACCGGGAAGCCTGTCTTTGGGCCGGGAACGCGCAATGCCCGGACGTGGTTTAACCCGGCAGCCTTCAAGGCGCCGCCGGCCTATACCTTTGGCAATGCAGGGCGGAACTCAGTGTATGGTCCAGGGATGCAGACGATGGATCTGGCCGTTGTCCGCACCTTCGGCCTGACGGAGGGACTGAAGTTTGAGACGCGAGGTGAGTTCTTCAATGCGCTCAACCACACGAACCTGGGGACGCCAAACCGTTTTGTAAATACCTCAGGGTTTGGATCCATCACGGAAGTGACAACACCCGGCCGTGAAATCCAGGTGAGCGCGCGCCTGAGCTTCTAGCGTGTTCCAGGGGACTCCCCTCCCCCCTCCCCCTTCGAGGAGCCTTTTCTTTGTTTTCAATAAGATAGCGGGGGATTATCCCCCGCTATCTTACTGATTCTTCGATACTTAAGTTCATTCTAGTGTTTTCAACAACTTACGGAAGGGTCTATAAAAATGTCAGCCTGCAAGCGGGCCCACAACAGAATGAAACATCAACCTGACGCTCGTATCTAAGCAAGCGTTTCCGAAAAGCTTTTCGCTCTTGAATCCAGAATATCAAATTGGGCAGAAATAACCGGCCATGTTGCTGGCGAGCTAAGTGCTTTATTATGTGCTAATTGTCGAAAAAAGCGATTGCAGAGGGGTTGACAGCAGTTTTCCACAGGCTTCCGGCGTATGCAGGAACATTCAAGCGATTTTTTCGACGCAGTTACATGCAGGTTACCTCATTGACGGATCCGGTCTTTGCTTCAGGAGGCGAAGGGTGCGGAGAAGCGCGCGTCCTGGAGGTCAATATCGAGGATGAGCTGCTGGTAAACGAGATCGTTGATCTGGTTGGAGGCCAGCAGCTCTCCTGCGATGCGGCGTTCCACGTTGCGAGCGGCGCGGGCGATTTCGAAGTAGCGGTGGGCTTGTGAGGTGACTTCTTCCTTTGCGCCCTCTTCGGGGTTCTGGAGTAACGCTGTTCTGCGCTTGTAGGCGCGCAGGAGCGCCTCATATACCTCTTTATTTTCACTGTCCTTTTCTTTCTGTTGTTGGAGATAGCTGATGGCGCTTTGGATCATTTTTCTTAAAGCCAGCTGTTCTTCCTGATTGGGCAGGGGACCAGTGCGGGCGAGCCCGAGCTTGCGAATGATGAAAGGAAATGTGAGTCCCTGGCCGACGAGTGTGACGAGAATGACGCAGAAGGTGAAAAAGATGATGATGTTACGCGCGGGAAATGGGGAGCCGTCGGGGAGGAACTCAGGAAGCGAAAGAGCGGCTGCGAGCGCAATGACGCCGCGCATTCCACCCCAGGCGACGAGGAACACCTGGCGGTTTTCGATGATGGTGTTACCGCCGAAATGATGGCGCAGCTTTTGCGCGATGCGTACGCCGGGAAACACCCAGACAAATCGCAGCACAATGACGATGAGGCTGATCAGGAGGCCGCCGGCAATGAGGCTTCCGGTGCCGAGATGTTCGATGCCCTCCAGTACGGAAGAAATCTGGAGACCGAGCAGGAGAAAAACCAGCCCGTTCAGGACAAATTCCACCGTGTTCCAGACGGCCGGGGATTCGAGGCGTGCTCCAAGTGAGAGCAGGCGCGCGCGATGGTGGCCGAGGTAGAGTCCACAAGCGACGGTGGCCATGACGCCGGAAGTATGCAGGCGTTCCGCGGCGAGATAGGCGACGTACGGCGTCATGAGGGTCATGGTCATCTCAATCTGTGCGGCTTCGATCCGGTAGATGAGACGTGAATGGATCCAGGCAATGACGAGGCCGATGAGTACGCCGCCGGCGGACAACAGGAGGAGCTGGCCGATGGCGCTGGCGACGGAGGGTGCGTGTCCGCTGGTAATAATGCCGATGGTGAAACTGACGGCGAGCAGGCCACTCGCATCGTTGATGAGGCTTTCGCCTTCGAGTATGTCCACAATGCGGGCAGGGATGCCGAGTTTTCGGGCAATGCTGGTGGAGGCGAGCGTGTCAGTTGTAGAGACGACGGCGCCGAGGACCAGGCCGGTTTTCCAGGTGAGTTGCGGGAAGAAATAATGACCGGCGAAGCCAACACCGACGACGGTGAAGGCGACCAGGCCAAAGGCAAGCATGAGGATGCTGATGAGGTTCTCGCGGAAATCACGCCAGGATGTATTGTGCGCCGCGGCAAAGACGAGCGGAGGCAGCACGACGAGGAAGACGAAATCAGGGTGGAGGGCGACTTCAGGGACTGGCGGAAGAAAACTCAAGACCAGGCCGCCGAGCACGAAAATAATAGGATACGGCTGACCGACGCGGCGGGCAAGAACGGCCAGACCCACGACGAACAGCAGCAATAACAGCATGAGAAGTTCGAGATGATGGATGTTGATGGTCATGCGGCGCACTCACACTGTTGCTTCACAGAGATGCTCAACCTGGCGAACGGCATTGAGCGCTGATTTTAACTGCGGAGTTCCGATGTGTTTTTCAAACTGCTTTTGCATCTGGTCCAGAATACGAATGGCTTGCATGGCATACTTGCGCCCTTGCGGTTTGAGCAGGAGCTGAATGCTGCGGCCATCTTCGGGATCAATGCGGCGCTTTAACAGACCGCGTGCTTCAAGCGATGAGATGCAGTTGCTGATGTTTCCGCGCCCGGTGGAAAAAGTCTGCGCGAGATGAGACGGCTTTACGGCGTGCGGCTCTTCAAAGAGGATGGACACGAGCAGGAGCGCCTCAAAGAAGGTGACTTCATTGGGGCCGAGTATCTGGCGGAGATGTGCGTCCAGTTTTCTGGAGACCCGGTAGATTTCAAAGAGCGGACTTTGCTCAAGAAACGTCTCGATACGCATATTTCGAGATTACAGGAAAGTTCACATCCTGAACTATCCAATTCATGACTAAATTACGATTGCGGCGGATAGAGACCGGCCTGATGATAGGGCTGATGAAAGTGGCTTGTTCCTTTTTATGTTGTCTGGTGGGGGTTGTTGCGGGAATGGCGCAGGAGACTGTGGCCCCGGCGAAGGCCACGGTGGTGGTAGTGGGCAATCCGGCCCCGGTGACACTGGGGGATTCGAACCGTTCGGTTGTGATTATGAATACGCAACAGCGGCCGTTTGCTTTCCAGACGATTGAGGACCGGCTGCGGACCGACCCCTCGACCTATATTGAGCAGCGTGGCGCGGGCGGGGCGCAGGCGGACATTGTGATGAGGGGCTCATCGTTTGCGCAGACGCTGGTCCTTATCAATGGATTTCGTGTGAATGACGCGCAATCTCCGCACCACAATCTTGATCTTCCGGTGCCGATGGATGCGATGCAGTCTATTGATGTTCTGCATGGCCCTGGCTCGACACTGTATGGTTCTGATGCGGTGGGTGGCGTGGTGGATTTTCTTACAGCCGTTCCTGAAACTACGGCGCTCAGGCTACGCAGCGGAGTGGGAAGCTTTGGTGAAAATGAGCAGGCGTTCACAGGACTGCTCGTCGGCAGGCGGTGGTCGGAAGTGGTATCAGTCGCGCGCAATTTTTCTACTGGATTTACGCCTGACCGCGACTACCGCAATGAAAACGGAAGCACGGAGACGCGCTGGAAGACGCTGCTGGGCGAGAGCGATGTTTTGCTGGCGGGAAGCGATCGAGCTTTTGGCGCTGACCAATTTTATGGCAGTTTCAATTCCTGGGAGCGGACGAAAGGGTGGTTCGCTTCCATACGTCAGGAGCTTGGTACGAAGACGTCAGCCGCGTTTGGATACCGCAGGCATTCGGACATTTTTGTGCTGTTGCGGAACGATCCGGGTTTTTATAAGAACCAGCATATAGACCAGAGTTGGCAGGGGGCGCTGCGCCGCAGTGACCACGTTGGCGCGCACAGCTCGCTTTTTTATGGGCTGGAGGGCGATGGCGATTCGATCCACAGCAATAATCTGGGCAACCACGCGCGCAACTGGGGTGCGGGGTATCTGGATGTGGATGTGCAATGGAAGCGCGCTTCGATTACCGCGGGGCTGCGGCAGGAGATCATCAGCGGAGGTTATTCGACTGCCAGCCCTGCGATTGCGGGGAGTTACTGGCTGAATGAGAGCGTGAAGCTGCACGGCGCTGTTGGGTATGGTTTCCGGCTGCCGAGTTATACCGATCTTTACTACAGCGATCCGGCAACGGCGGGGGACCCGAATCTGAAGCCTGAGTCGGCGTGGAACTACGAAGCGGGACTGGATTGGTTTGTGGGAGCGCAATCGTATGCTTCGGTGACCGGATTTTATTCGCGACAGCATGACGCGATTGATTATGTGCGGGCCAATGCAAATGACAAGTGGCATGCGAGCAATTTGACGGGATTGCGATTTGCTGGCGTGGAGAGCGCGTGGACATGGCAGGCGGCGCACAATCAGCAGGTGAAACTGGCGTGGACGCTGCTGTCTGGTGCTCAGCAGGCGCTGCATGGGTTGGAGTCGGAGTACGTCTTTAATTATCCGGTGAACAATGCTTATGCGGAGTGGACGATTGCTCCGCTGGGCGGATACATGCTGCATAATCGCGTGGGGATCACGCAGCGTTATGGGAAGGAAGCATATCCGGTATGGGACGCGGCGATCACGCGGGAGAAGGGACGGATTTATCCTTATGTGCAAATATCTAACCTGAGCAATACCGGGTATGAAGAAATTGAGGGAGTGCGGATGCCGGGAAGGAGCTTTACGGGCGGCATTGATGTGGTGATCGGAAGATTGGCGAAGTAGCAATCAGGACAGCATGGAGCGCAGGGCATCTTCGAGCGCCGCGGTGATGCTCTCTGGCGAGTCAGTGGACTGAAACTGGACCGGAGTGCCGACGCGGACCTCAAGTTTGCCGGAGCGGAACCATCCTTTGCCTGCTTGCTTTAGATTGCCCAGACCGCGCAGAGCAACCGGGAGAACTGCTGCATTCGACTCCTGCACGAGCATGCCGATGCCAGGACGAAACTTCTGCAGTACTCCGGAAGTGCGCGTGCCTTCAGGGAAGATGAGGACGTTGTATCCGCGATCGAGGGCGTGGCCCATGTGCGCGAAGCTCTCGCGGAAACCTGCGCTGCGCGGCAGTGGAAAGACATTAAACAGGGCGGTGATGAGCCAGTAAGCCGCGGGGGCCAGGAGATTTTGCAGTCGGGTGTCCTGACCTCGTGCGTGGCGAAGGTCATCGAGAATATCAGCAGCCATGGCGATGGCGGTGTGTCTGCGCAGGGGGCCGGGAAGTGCGTACAGAACGAGTGCCGCGTCGTATGCGGTGATGTGGTTGGCGATGATCAGGACCGGCTTGGGCGGAAGGGAAAATTCGGGCGTGCGGGAGATGCGAGGGCTTGCGAGGAAGCTGGTCAGCGGGCGGGCGATGCATTCTATGAAGATGATTCGCGCAGCCAGAATGGGCCATGACCAGGGCCATTGCGGGTAGTGGAGTTTCGCAAGGCGGGGTTGCTGAAGAGCGGCGGAAGAGCATGAAAGTGAAACAGCGTGATTGCCGCCGTTCATCCCCAGCACATGGCGAAGTTCGCCTAATGTTTGGATGCCGATGATGGTTGCGTCATCGAGAGTGATGCCGAGTTTCTGCTCCAGTTCGCTTTGTAATTGCACGCGGCCCAGGCTGTCGAGATGGAGGTCTTCGTCGAGGCGCGCGTCCTCTGTAGTTTTGTCCGCTGGACTGCGTGTGATGGTGGCGATGAGTTCGAGGAGTGAATCGGTGTTGCGTGACTGTGAAGATGGATTGCCGGTGATGGTGGAGGCGGCCCATTGCGCGACCTTGCTGCGCTGGATTTTTCCGGTTGAGGTGCGGGGGAAATCTAGTGCGGGCCAGAGGCGCCAATAACGGATGCGCTGATAGTCGGCGAGTTGCGTGTTCGCGGCGCGAATGGCCTCGGAGGCTTCGGCTTCAGTCCCGCGAAAGAGAAGGACAGCCATGGGTTCTGTTCCGCCGGGCAGCTTTGCAGGAACGACAACCGATGCACGGACATTCTGCTGCTTGTCTAGGGCGGCTTCCACGTCTTCGGGATGAATATTCAGTCCGGACGAGGTGACGATCATCTGGCCTTTTCTGCCGAGGAATTGGTAGCGGCCTTCGTCGTCGCTGCGGGCCAGGTCGCCGGTAGCGAGCCAATCGCCTGGAGACTGCACGATCTGGCCGCGCTGCCAGGTGGCAGTGGAAACCATGTCGCCGCGGACGAGGAGTTCTCCTTCAGGAGAGATGCGGATTTCGCGTCCGGGAAGTGCTTTGCCGACGGTGCCTTTGCCTGATTTGAACGGGTGGTTCAGCGTAATAAGGGCGGTGGTTTCCGTCATGCCATAACCCTGTACGATCGCGAAGCCAAGCGTGTTCCAGAAAGATTCAAGCTCCGATGGAAGCGATGCTCCGCCACAGACGAAGGCCCAGAACTTCCACCCGAGAAGGCGATGGACCTTGCGGAAATGCCACCATCTTTTCCATACGGGCCTGCCCTGTGAAGTGGTGATTTGCGCCGGCAGTTGCGGAAAGAGCGAGAGCAGATGCGCGCGCAGCAGATCAAGTACGCGAGGCACTGCGGCCAGCACTGAGATACGCTCGCGACGAACCAGTTCTACCAAGCGGGGCGACTGAAGACGGGATTCAAAGTGCACCTCCGCGCCCAGCAAGACGGGCAGCCAGAGGCCCATGAACTGGCCGAAGACATGGCTTAGAGGAAGCGTGTGCAGAAAACGCAATGGGTGCACGAAGCGCTCGTATCGCAAGTACTTCTGCATTTCGCGCTCAATGGGGGTGACGCTGGCCAGCACGTTGAGATGGGTGTGCACAACGCCTTTTGGCTCGGATGTGGTGCCGGAGGTAAAGAGAATCTGGAGCGGCGTATCGAGGTTGAGAGAGGGGCCCGGAACGCTGTTTTGTGGTTGCGGGGGAAGCGCGTTTTTCAGATTGTCGAGTACGAGATTCGGGATATTTTCAGGGAGTTGAGCAATCAGCGCGGGATCACCGACGATGAGCTTTGGCTGGGTTTCCTCGAAGACGCGTTTTGAAAATTCAGGGCTTCCGGCGGCGTCCAATGGAACAGCGATGACTCCGCGCAGTACGCAGCCGAAGAAGGCGGCGACCCACTCTGCGGAATTCTGCCCCCACAGGAGTACGCGTTCTCCCGGCGCAATTTCATGCTGCTGAAGCAGGAAGGCGAAACGCCGCGCAAGTGCAGCTACTTCACCATACGTGGTACTGATGCGGCGGTTCCCGCGATAGGTGACGATGGCGATCTCGCTGCCATGGCGCTCGAAATCATCTACCAGAGTTCCAAGGTGGGGCCGCATGACATGAATTTTAGCTGCGCGCGAAGTCTATGTAACCGCGCTCCGGATCTGTGTGCAGGAGCGTGACCTGGATCTTGTCGCCAACATCCACGCCTTTGCTGCCGCGCACCAGCATTCCTTCGACGTGCGGAGCTTTCGTGCGTACAAAGGTCCCGTGGTCGTTGACTCCGGTGATAATGGCGGAGAATTGCTGGCCGATGCGGCCGCGCATGACCACGGCGGCGATGCGTTTGCGCATTTCCCGTTCGACTTTACGGGCAGCATCTTCCTGACGGGTGCACTGCTGCGCGATGACGGCGAGTTCATCGTCGGAATAAGGCGTTTTTCGTCCTGCGACCATGGCTTTGACAAGGCGTTGCGTCACAAGGTCGGCGTAGCGGCGGTTGGGCGCGGTGGAGTGGGTGTAGTCCTGAACGGCGAGGCCGAAGTGTCCTTCTGCGGTTTCGTTCGCGCGCTCGAGAACGTATTCTCCAGAGCCAAGTAGCTTGACTACGGCGAGGGACAGGTCGGGGAAGTGGTCCGGATCGGTCTTCTGACGTTCACAGAGAAAATCATGCAGCGGCCTTGGATCAGGAGCATCGGGAAGTTTCGTGCCGTATTGGGCGGCGAGTTCCACAATGCGGTCCCAGCGCTTTGGAATTTTCACGATACGGCGGATGGAAGAAAAGCCTGCTTTTTTCAGGGACCTCGCGACCACTTCATTGGCGGCGATCATGAAATCCTCGATGAGGTCGGTTGCGGGATTTCTCTGATGCATTTCGATGTCCACGGGCTGGCCATCCTGCATTAATGGATTGGTTTCAATCGTTTGAAGGTTGAGAGCACCGTGGAGGTAGCGCTGACCGCGCAGAAGTTGTGCGACGCGGTTTTGCGTCTGTAACTGGCGGGTGATTTCCTGCGAGGCAGCTACTTTGGCTGGCGGGTTTGCTCCTGTCTCAAGCCACGCCCCCACCGAGGGATAGGCGAGCTGTGCCTTATTTCTGACTGTTGCGCGGTAGATGGCACTGGAATTGACTGTGCCCTGGGGAGACACGACGAAATCATACACAACGCTGAGACGATCCTGATTTTCGAGCAGCGACGTCAGTCCCGTAGAAAGCTCGTCGGGCAACATGGAGAAGTTGTGAACGCCGGTATATACCGTCGTGGTTTGTTTGGCGGCAAACTGGTCTATGGCAGAGCCTTTGGGTACACAGGCGTCTACGTCTGCGATGCCAATGCGCACACGTATGGAGCCGTCTTTTACTTCATCGCTGACTTCGATCTGATCGAGGTCTCGGGAAGTGTCATTGTCAATGGAAGACCAGGGCAATGAGCGCATGTCCTGGGTGGCGCTGGAGCTTTCCAGCGTGGGAGGGTGCTGCTGGATTGCGGTCACCTCATCTTTTACAGCCAGAGGAAAGCCTGCGTCGAAGCCGTGGTCTGTCATGGAAAGCCGGGCGGCAGCCTGAAGATCAAAACCGTTGAAATGATTCATAGTCCCGTGACAAAGGTACAGGCATTGAGCGGGTTTCGCAAAGCTGGTCGTTGCCATGGCAAGAGGCTGAATTGGGCCCTGTCTTGATAGACTCAGAGAAAAATGTCTGGTCTTTTGCTTTTCCGGTTTGTTTCCATTGCGATGCTGATTCTGGCGAACGGCTTTTTTGTGGCCGCGGAATTCGCCATTGTGAGCCTGCGCGAGACCCGGGTGGAGCAACTGATTGCGCAGAGACGTCCGGGCGCGCGCATTGTGCGGCGGTTGCAGCAGAACCTGGGCGATTTTTTACCTGCGGTCCAATTTGGAGTGACGCTGTGCAGCCTGGCGCTGGGCTGGATCGGCGAGCCTGTGGTGGCGGCCCTCTTTCAGGAGTGGCTGACCGGAGTTCCTCATGCTGCCGTATACGCGCACCTGATTGCTGTTCCGGTGGCCTTTGCGCTCATTACCTATTTTCACGTTCTGCTGGGAGAACTTGTTCCCAAATCGCTGGCGCTGCGTAAAGTGGACCAGATGGCGCTAGGGGTTGCAGGCCCCATGGACGCTTTCATCCGTCTGACGCGGCCTGCGGTGCGATTGATGAACCGGTCCGCGTCGCTGGTATTGAAGCTTTTTCATGCGCCGATGGCGCACGAATCCTCGGTGCATTCGCCGGAGGAACTGAAGCTGGTGGCCACTGCGGCGCGGAGGTCGGGTGTGCTGTCGGAGTTCCAGGAGTTGCTGATTCATCGCGTAGTCGAGGGGAATGAAATCTCCGCGCGGGAGATCATGACGCCGAGGCAGCGTATCTTCTCGCTTGCGGCGGACATGCTGATCGAAGAGGCCAGTGCGCGCATTATTGAAGAGCAGCATTCGCGGATTCCTGTATACGATCCGGCACGCGGGCACGACTACATCATTGGTGTTGTCTATTCCAAAGACATTTCCCGGCTGATGCATTTCAGGGCCATGGCACGCACGCGTTTTGCCGAAGCACCTTTTTCAGAGTTGCGCCTGCGACAGGTGATGCGCGAGGTGCTGGTGGTCCCGGAAACCAAACCAGTGTTTGATCTGCTGAGGGAGTTCCAGCAGCGCAGGCGGCACCTTGCCATTGTGGTGGATGAGTTTGGCACGACGGTTGGTCTGGTGACGGTAGAGGATGCAATTGAGCAGATCATCGGCGAGGTGGAAGATGAATTCGACGTGGCTGCCCGTAAACCGCTTACTTCCGCCAGTGGTGGAGTGGTGCTGGACGGCAGCGTAAACCTGCGTGATCTGGAAACGCAGATGAACTGGCATTTGCCTCGCGATGCGGGAATTGAGACGCTGGCCGGCTTTCTGCTGACCCGGCTGGGAAGGATTCCCAAAGGGGGTGAGTCGGTTGAGTATGAAGGCCGCAGGCTCACGGTTGCGGAGATGAGCGGACATCGCATCAGCAAGGTCCTGGTAGAAAACATTGCTCAACAGCCTGCGCAGACGGAGTGGGTCTCCTGATGCGGATTCTGCGTGCGCTGCTTTTTCGTTTGGCATATACGCTTCCTGTTATCTGGCTGGTGGTCACGCTGGTGTTTCTGCTGATCCACATGGTCCCGGGCGATCCGGTGGAGCAGATGCTTGGAGAAGGTGCACGCGCGCAGGACATTTCTGCGCTGCGCCACGCCTACGGACTCGATGTTCCTGTTCATACGCAATACATGCGTTACTGGCGCGGCGTTCTGCATGGCGATCTGGGACGGTCGCTGCGGCTGAATGATTCGGTTACGCATCTGGTGATCACGCGATATCCATACACGCTGGAGCTGACGATTGCGGCGCTGCTGATTGCTCTGGTGCTTTCGATTCCAGCGGGTATAGCCGCGGCACTGCATCGGGCGCGCTGGCAGGACAATGTTGTGGGCGTGATCAGCCTGCTGGGGCTGTCGTTCCCGGTGTTTGCGTCAGGGCCTATTTTGATTCTGCTGGTCTCGATCAAGCTGGGATGGCTTCCTGTGAGCGGCGCGGGCGGATGGGACCATCTTGTGCTTCCGGCATTCACCATGGGGGCGGCGCTGGCGGCCATTCTTACGCGCATGGTGAGGACGGCGATGCTGGAAGAACTTGGACAGGACTACATTCGCACGGCCCGGGCCAAGGGGCTGCCGGAGCGCACGGTTGTTTATAAGCATGCGCTGAGGAATGCAATGATTCCCGTGCTGACGCTGATTGGATTGCAATTTGGCGCGTTGCTGGCCGGAGCCATTGTGACGGAGACGATCTTCAGTTGGCCGGGCATTGGACGGCTGACGATCTCAGCAATTTCAAATCGCGATTACGCGCTGGTGCAGGGCTGCATTCTGGCGGTGGGACTGACGTATGTGCTGGTGAATCTGGCCACGGACCTGCTGTATATGGTGGTGAATCCGCGCATCCGGAACTAGCGCCTGGCCGTAAGAATCAGGCCAGTCTTTGCAGGGACGGCACAATCTTGTCTGCGGAAACCTCAAGGAAGCCGAGCGAGACGGGCAGTGAGAAACGATTGGGGCCAGCGCTTCCTGGATTGAAATAGAGCACTTCCTTTTTCCACTCAATGAGGGGCCTGTGAGAATGCCCGCTGAGGACGATCTGAATTCCGGCGGCATACGGATCGAGGTCCAGCTGATGGAGATCGTGAAGCATATAGATGCTGGCTCCGGCCAGCTCGATGAATTCCGTTGCGGGCAGCTTTGCACATGGGCCGCTGCGGTCAATGTTTCCGCGTATGGCGATGAGGGGCGCCAGTTCCGCAAGCCGGTCGAGGATGGCAGCGTCGCCTACATCCCCCACATGAAGGATGTGGGCCACGCCGCGCAAGGCGTCCACGGCTTCCGGGCGAAGCAGGCCGTGTGTGTCTGAGATGACGCCGATTTTCATAGACTCCCATAGAATTGGACAAGACCCATGACTCACGTTCATCCAGCTACACCAGAAGACGTTGCTCTGATTCATTCTCTCATTCGCGGTCTTGCCGAGTATGAGCGGGAGCCACACTCGGTGAAGATCACTGAAGAAGAACTGTTGCGCGATGGTTTTGGGCCGCAACCGTATTACCAGTGTCTGATTGCGGAGGAAGATGGCATTGCAGCGGGGTTTGCACTGTACTTTCCTATCTACTCGACATGGCAGGGCCCGAGCCTGCACCTGGAAGATCTGTTTGTAAAGCCAGAGTTTCGCGGCAAGGGAATTGGAAAATCGCTGCTGCAGGCCGTGGCAGCGGCTGCGGTAAAGCATGGGTGCACGCGCTTGCAGTGGGACGTACTCGAGTGGAACGAGCCTGCGATCCAGTTTTACAACTCCATTGGCGCGACCATGCTGCATGAGTGGCGCAGAATGCGCGTGACGGGAGATGCCTTGCACGTGCTGGCGGCGCAAAATGAGGTGACGGCATGAAGCGCATCAAGGTCATTGGCGGAGGGCTGGCCGGGCCGGAAGCTGCGCTGGTTGCGGCGCGTATGGGCGTGGAGGTGGACCTGTATGAGATGCGGCCTGTGCGTTCGACGCCTGCGCACCAGACGGCTGATTTTGGAGAGCTGGTGTGCTCCAACTCGCTGAAGTCAGAGAGCGAAAATACGGCACCGTGGCTGCTGAAGCAGGAGATGCGGCGGGCCGGTTCCGCTCTGCTGGCCTGTGCCGATGCGAGCGCGGTCCCGGCGGGGCATGCTCTGGCGGTGGACCGGGTCGAGTTTTCGCGGCGCGTCAACGAAGCTATTGAACGCGAACCACGGATTACCGTGCATCGGGAAGAAGTGACGAAAATTGAATCGGAAGACGGCATCACGGTGATAGCCTCAGGGCCGCTGACTTCTTCGGCGCTCTCAGATGAGATTGCGCGACTGACTGGGAGCGGGCATCTGGCGTTTTACGACTCGATCAGTCCGATTGTCGAGGCGGACTCGATTGATATGGAGCGCGTGTATTTTGCCGCGCGCTGGGACAAGGGCACGGCGGACTACATCAATTGTCCTTTTACGAAGGAAGAGTACGACGCGTTCTATGATGCGCTGATTTCTGCGGAGACCGTCCAGGAAAAAGAGTGGGAGAAGCTCTGTTATTTTGAGGGCTGCCTGCCCATTGAAGAGCTGGCGCGGCGCGGACGCGATACGCTGCGCTTTGGTCCAATGAAGCCGGTTGGACTGCGCGATCCGCGGACAGGGAAGACGCCTTATGCCGTGGTGCAACTGCGCTGCGAGAACCTGCGGGCCGATTCATACAACCTTGTTGGCTTTCAGAACCACCTGAAATACGGCGAGCAGGCGCGTGTGCTGCGTCTGATTCCGGGCCTGGAGAATGCGAAGTTTCTGCGCTATGGGCAGATCCATCGCAACACATATATCCATGCTCCGCGCATTCTCACCGAGAGGCTGAACATGCGCGAGCATCCGGGTATTTATTTTGCCGGGCAGATTTCCGGGGTGGAAGGTTATACCGAGTCCATAGCGATGGGAATGCTTGCCGGAATGTATGCTGCTTTTGCGGCACAGGGAATTGCTTTTGATCCTGTTCCGCGTGAGACAGCGCTTGGGTCGCTGGTGCGCTACATTACCCAGGCTGATGCGAAGCATTTCCAGCCCGCGAACATCACGTTTGATCTGCTGGTCCCGTTGGAAGAAGAGCTGCGCAGGAAGGTCCGCGATAAAAGAGAGCGGCACCGGATCCAGTGCGAGCGGGCGCTGACGGCGTTTGATACGTGGTGGAAGTCGGTAGTTTGCATGAAGTGATTTTCTGAGTTATTTCTCAGGCATGTGTCCATTTCCAACGCAACTTCATCTGTTATCGGGGGGCTGGGCAAATTGAAAAGCTTGTGGGCGCAACTCCATAAGCTGCCTTATTCGGAAGTCTGATTTTTGAAAAATCCGAGATGCAAAGGCTTCGGCTCGATTGCTCTAATCTGTGCGCAGGATTTCTGTTGGATCGGTGCGGAGCGCGCGGAGGACGGCAGGGAGTGTTGCGAGGAGGGCCGTGAGCAGGATGGTGCACGCCGGAAATGCGATGATATTCGCGTCGGTTGCTTTGACCTGGTAGAAGAGCGACTCCACGTAACGTGCTGCTGCGAACCCTGAGAGCAGACCGGCGCCTCCCCCAAGGGCAATCATCAGAAAGGCATCCAGACTTACTACGCGCACGATGCTGGCCCGAGGCGCACCCATGGCCATGCGAATGCCGATTTCGCGCCGGCGCTGGAGGACGGAGTAGTTGAGAACGGCGTAGAGTCCAATACCGGCGAGAAGCAGCGCTACCACGGCGAAAAATGCGGCGAGCAGGGCGATGAGCCGCTCGCGAATGGTCTGGTCGCGCACGAGATCGAGCTGTGTGGTGATGTTTGAGACGCGGAGACCATTGTGACGATGCGCAATTAGCTGGCGGAGAGGGCCTGCGAGGACAAGCGGGTCCTGCACGTTCGTGTGGATGACGAATGTGGCGAAGCCAGCGGGCCTGAGGGTGGATTGTTCATTGACTTCGTTGAACGGGACGTAAAAGGCGGCGGGGACGGGGTCGCGCAGGCTGAAGAGAGGAACGTCCGGAGTGACTCCAATGATTCTGGAAAGGGGCTGATGCGCGCCGCGCGCAAAGGTGCGGCCGATGGGGTCCTGGCCGGGGAAGAATGTCCTGACGAAGGTCTGGTTCACAATCGCGGCCCCGGGTGAAGTGTCTTGCGGGGTGAAATCGCGACCGGAAAGGAGAGGAACCTTCATGGTGGAGAGCCAACCTGGAGAAACGACCATAAAAAAGGCATTGGTGGGGTTAGGAACTGCGCCGTTGACGAAGATATCGCTGTTGATTCTGATGCGGCTGAGGAGCGGCCAGCTTTCAATGGCAACGGATTGGACGCCAGGTACAGCGCGCAGAGCTTCGGCTGTCTGATCCCAGACGACAGGGGACTGGCCTTTGCCTGCTACCGTTTCGAGAAGAAGCAGGCGGTCTGTGGAGAAGCCAAGAGGGCGTTCGTGCAGACGCTGAAAAGACGTGACGAAGAGCGACGACAGAAAAAGGACGAGGAAGCAGAAGCCGACCTGAAGGGCAATGGCTCCACGCATGAGGCGGCGCGAGGAATGCGGGTCTATTCCGCCTTTGAGGGCCGTAACGGGCTGTACGGCAGAAGCGCGGAGAGCAGGAATCAGACCAAGCGACAGGGCGACGAGAACGATCAGCGAAAAGCCAAAGCCGAAGACATGCCAATCAGGAGAAAGGGCGAGGCGGGCCGGGTTGTCGGGTGGATTGATGAGGCTGAGCACAAAGGGCGCGGACCAGGCTGCGAAGCATGCGCCAAGGCCAAATGCCAGAATGGCAATCAGCGCACTCTGCACAAGGATGAGCTGAACGAGACGGCGGCGGCCAGCGCCGATGGAGATGCGGAGGGCCATTTCCTGAACGCGGGCGGCAGCCTGGGAGGTCATCAGATTTGCGACATTGACGCAGGAGATAAGCAGCACGAGTGCGGCAAGAAAGCCAAGGATGACAAGAAAGCGGCGGTATTCCTTTTGCAGATCGGAGATGCCGGCACTGGCAGGGGAGAGGGCAAGCTTCTGATCGAGGTAGCGATTGATGGATGCCGGGGTGGCTCCGTGGAAGCAGGTGTAGCATCCTGACACGAAGGTGTGATTCATGGCGGAAAGCTGTGCAAGGACCGGAGCGAGAGCGGTCGAGGGTTGTACGCCTGGTTTCAGCATGAGGAAAATGCGGTGCCAGTCCCACTCCTTCCGGGTGGCGAGGCTGTTCATGCTGAGCGGGAGAAAAATATCAGTGACGGTCCCCTTTTCTGTCCCGGTGAAATCGCGCGGGCCGATGCCGATGATCTGGAATGTCTGATCGCCGATGTGGACGAACCGGCCAAGGACGTTGGGATCACGTCCGAAGCGGTGTTCCCAGTAATCCCAGGAAAGGACAGCGTAAGGAGCGGTGCCGCGATCATCCGCAGGAGTGAGCAGACGGCCCAGCGTAGGGTTGAGGCCGAAGAGCGGGAACATATTACCGGAAACGTAGGCGATGTGGGCCTTCTCCATGTTGTCGTCAGTGGACCAGGTGATGTCTGTGCGGTCGGCGTCGCTGATGGCGATGAGGTCGGCCTGTGTTTTTATGGCATCGCGCATGAGGTTGAACTCGGGCGTGGCCCAGTGGCCGTCCTCCATGGGCTTGCCGTTGAGGCCGGTCATTTTGCGGGAGAGTACATAGAGCTTGCTGGAGTTCGCGATGGGAAGCGGGCGCCAGAGCAGGGCATCTATGAGACGGAAGGCGGCGACACAGGAGCCGATGCCGAGGGCCAGAGAGAGCACGGCGGCTGCAGAAGTGATCTTGTTCCGGCAGAGCTGGCGCCAGCCGAAGCTCAGATCGGCGAAGATGGATTCAAGCCATCCGGCGGCGCGAATGCTGTACCCCTTCTCGCGAGCGCGGAGTGTGGGGCCGAATGCGCGCCTTGCTTCCTCGGGATCGCGGCCTGAGGCGATGGCTTCTTCGATGTGCGACTGCAACTCTTCTTCAATTTCGCGATTAAGGCGCTCGCTGTGCAGAGCATTGAAGATACGCGACCAAAATGACATTTCACGCCTCCCTGAGGACCCGGTTAATGGCCAGACTGACGGATTGCCAGCGAGACTCCTCAATGCCAAGCTGCTTTTTACCTGCAGCGGTCAGCTCATACACGCGGGCGCGACGGCCTGATTCCTTTTTGACCCACTCGGCACGAATCCAACCGGCCTCCTCCATTCGATAGAGTGCGGGGTAGAGTGAGCCTTCCTCGGCGCGCAGCACTTCACCGGAAGTGCTGGCAATGGCGGCCATGATGGCATAGCCGTGGAGGCGCGGGCGCCGCGAAAGTATTTTGAGCACGAGCAGGTCGAGTGAGCCTTGAAGGGAATCAGTCCGGGCCATATTCAGATGTCTTTATATAGATATCTAAATATGGTGTCAAATTTATTTTTGGAGGATGGGTGGAATTTTGCAAAGAAAAGAGAGGACGTAGATTCCGGGAAGAGATGCTGCATCGCTGGCAGATCAACCACGCTCTGGATGACTCAGAAGCCATTCGGACGGTGAGGGCCTTCGACTGCGTGCTCGCGCACGTCTTCCTCAAGACAAGAAAAGTGAAGACAGTGGTCCGGAGTTACAGCCAATGAATATCAGTCCACTGAAAAAATGAAGAGTTTTTTGATGTGAAGCTGAGTATCAGGTGGTGATGGTGATGCCGAGGACCTGCCGGATCTCCTGATACAAGAGGCCGTGACCGGGGCGGTAGGGCTGGAACCATTTTCCGTCAATGACAAGCTGGGGGATGGCGCGCTTGCCGATGTTGCGGACGACTTCTTCAGCGGCGCCGGGTACGTTTTCGATATCAATTTCGGTATAGGAGATGTTGTGCTGGTCGAGGAAGCGCTTGGCTTCGCGGCAATCCCGGCACCACGCTGCAGAATAGAGCAGGACCTGCATGGTGGTTATGATACCCGGCCGGGCGCTGGTTTGGCAGCCTTCAATGATCGGCCAGCAGGCTGTAGAGAAGAATCGAAAGCACGATCAGGCTTACCGCGGTATAGAACCAGTCGCGTTCGAGGGAAAATCCAATGGCCGCGAAGATGACGCGGGCGATGGGGGTGGCAATCAGCAGGAGCAATCCGACCTGGATGAGAGCGTTGCTGTTGCCGGACGGAAGGGACTTGAGAATTCCGGAGGGGCTTCGCAGGGCCTGCGCTTCTCCGTGAAATGAGGAGTAATCCGGGCGGGGGCCGCGGGACTGATGCAGGTAGAGGACGCCTCCGGCAAAGACGACGAGTGCGGCGAGGGTCACCCCGATGCGGAGGAGATGACCGATGAGCAATTCCAATTTCTGGTCGTTCATAGCCTGCCTGCCACGCTGTTGTAGATCATTTCGATGCCCAGCAAAACAATGACTGTTGCGAAGATGAGGCGGAGGGTCTTGACATCGGCCTTCATCAGGATGCGCGAACCAACCAAGGAACCGAGCAGCACACCCAGCATGACGGGCATGGCCAGGCCGGGTGGGATATAACCGCGGCTGAGATAAATTCCGGCGCTTGCGGCTGCGGTTACGCCGATCATGAAGTTGCTTGTAGTAGTGGAGACTTTGAAGGGGAGACGCATGGCGTGGTCCATGGCCAGGACCTTGACTGCCCCGGAGCCGATGCCCAGAAGGCCGGAGAGAGTTCCGGCCAGAAACATGAGGCTGAGGCCCGCAGGAACGTGCTGTGCGACGTAGGCTTCTTCTCCGTTAGGGCCGGGATAGCTGCCCTGCAACTTCAACCTGAGCGCGAGCGGATTTGGCGTGCGGCGTACGCTGTGAGGATGCGTTCGGAAGGAGGCATAGGCCGAGTACAGGAGCACCAGCCCAAAGACGATTCCGATGGCGTGAGTGGAGATGATGGCGGTGAGATAGGCGCCGAGCAGCGCCCCAAGTGTTGTAGCGATTTCAAGAAACATGCCGATGCGGATGTTGGAAAAGCCTTCGCGCACGTAGGCGGCGGCCGCTCCTGATGATGTGGCGATGACGGAGACGAGGGATGCGCCGATGGCGTAGCGGATGTCCACGTGAAAGAGCAGGGTGAGGACGGGGACAATGACCACGCCTCCGCCGAGGCCGGTGAGTGATCCGAGAAGGCCGGCCAGCACAGAGCTAAGAAAGACCCAGGTAGAGAATTCAGTGGTACTCATAAAGGCACAGATCAGCATACAGGGATCAACGCCGGAGCACGGCGACTGCATCGGGGGAGAGAGTGATCATGTTGTCTTCAATGGCGACCGCTTCTCCGGAGGAAAGCAACAGTTGGGTGTTCTCTTCGATCTTGCGCACCAGAGAACGCGTGCCGAGATTGACGATGACCTGGATGCTGCCGCGCTGCATGACAAGCCACTTGCCCTCTTCGCTGAATTCCACTTGCGTGTGGTCGAGAGAGCCTTCGGTCAGGTCGGGTTCTGACTTGCGCAGCTGAATCAATTGCCGGTACCAGTCGAGCATTTCGGAGTGGGGCGGCTTTGACTGCTCTTCCCAATGCAGTTTGGAACGGAGGAAGGTCTGTTCGTCCTGCGGGTCGGGAACTTCTTCGGGCCTCCAGCCAAAGGCGGCGAACTCCTTCTTGCGTCCCTCGGAGACGAGCTTTCCCAACTCTGGTTCGTGGTCAGTGAAGTACTGGAATGGTGAGGTAGCGGCCCATTCTTCTCCCTGAAAGAGCATTGGGACAAAGGGGGCGGTGAAGACCAGGGCTGCGGCAATTTTTGCGCGCGCGATGCCTGCGAGATGTGAAAGACGCTCGCCCTTCGCGCGGTTTCCGACCTGATCGTGGTTCTGCGAATAGCCTAGGAACCGCCAGCCGGGCAGGCCTTCTACAGGACGGCCATGGATACGGTTGCGGTGCGGCGAATAGATTCCGTCATAAACGAAAACGGACTTGAGAGACTTTGCCAGATCGGCGACGCTGCCGAAGTCTTCGTAATATCCATTGCGGTCACCGGTAAGGAGCGTAACCAGCGCGTGATGGAAGTCGTCGCTCCATTGCGCATCCATGCCATAGCCACCGGCTTCTGGCGCGCGGACCAGGCGAGGGTCGTTCAGGTCGCTTTCGGCAATGACCACATACTGCTTGCCGGTTTGGCCTTCGAGGACGCGGACCTCGGATGCGAGCTGTTCCATGAAGTGGATGGCGGAGCGGTCCACGTAAGCGTGGACGGCATCGAGGCGCAGGCCGTCGAAGTGGTAATCGCGCAGCCACATGAGTGCGTTGTCGCAGAAGAAGCGGCGGACTTCGTGGCTTCCCGCGTCTTCAAGGTTGACGGCGTCACCCCATGGCGTGTTGTGCAGGTGAGTGAAATAGGGGGCGAATTTGCCGAGGTAGTTGCCCGATGGCCCGAGATGGTTGTAGACCACATCGAGCAGCACGGCGAGTCGGTGTTCGTGGCAGGCATTCACGAAGCGTTTGAGCGCCTCCGGACCGCCGTAGGCCTCCTGCGGGGCGAAAAGGTCCACGCCGTCATAGCCCCATCCGCGAGCGCCGGGGAAAGAGGCGACCGGCATTAGCTCGACATGCGTAATGCCGAGGTCTTGCAGATAGGGAAGCCGCGTCTGGGCTGCGTCGAGTGTGCCTTCAGGTGTGAAGGTGCCGATGTGCAGTTCGTAAATTACCGCGCTGGAAAGCGGAGGTTGCTGCCAGTGGTCGTCTGTCCAGTGGAATGTGGAATGGTCAAGCAGGCGCGATGGCGCGTGAACTCCGTTCGGCTGCCATGCGGAGCGCGGATCGGGAAGATCGGGTGATTCGCCATCCACAACGAAGGCATAGTCTGCGCCTGCGAAGGCGCTGGCGATATCGGCCTCCCACCATCCGCCGGTGGTCTTGCGCATGGGATGAAGCTGCGAGGAAAGCTTTACGTCAAGGGTCTTTGCTTTGGGTGCCCAGACTCTGAAGCGGTGCATGGTTCTCCTTTACGTTATCTGATGCACGTTGCTGGGCTGGTTTCGGAAGGTCGGAGAGAAAGGGCCCTTGCGACCGCGTCTTTCAGGGGGAAGGTCATCAGTAATAGCGTTCGGCTGACGACAGATTTACCTTTGCGTCTGAAAGATCGGCGAGGTGGTTTTCAAGATGGGACATGGCGAGCAGAGAGAAGCGTCCTGAGTGAAAGAAATCTGCCATAAGGTCTACGTCAGATTGCGCAGATGCCTGGTCTTTGGCTACAGACCCAAATAAGCGCAGGTGGGCAATTCCGGATGCGCTCAGCTCCTCTTGATGAGCCGGCAGAATTTGCAGGATGCTCTTTGTTCATGTCTGAGCTTTGCCACAGTCCATTTCTAAGTTAAACACTGCTCGAAGCTTACGGCCTTTACAGAAGGTTCTTGCATTTTATTGCAATAAGCGATATAAAAATCACATATTGCTATATGAGGCTGGGCGAAAAAATCCGTTATCTGCGTGAAGTGGAAGGGAACCTGCGCGGGCTGAACCGGGCCATGACGCAGCAGGAAGTGGTGAGGGCCATCCGCACGGAACTGAAGGCGACGATGAGCCAGTCCTACCTTTCGCAAATTGAGAGCGGCGCGCGTCCTCACCTGACGAACACCACGCGGCAATTGCTGGCGAAGTTCTTCAAGGTGCATCCCGGATATCTGGTGGATGATCCGGAGGGCTACCACCCTGAGCTGCTGAGTGATGCGCGCACGCTCGAAGACAAGCTGGATTTGTGGCTGGTGAGCGGGGCCGAGCGGTTCCGTCGCGATCCTGCACTGCGGCAGGCATTGCTGGCGCTGGCGCGGCACAAGGAGACGCGGGCTTGTCTGTTGCTGCTGGAAGAGATTCTGGAGACCCCCGGACTGGTGGAGCGGCTGCTGGAAGTGCTGCGCCCGGCGCATAGAAGTGCGCGGAAGGTAAAGGAGATCCAGAAATGACGTGGGAAGGTTTTTATCTGTTTTGCTTTGCATTAGGGCTGTGCCTGAGCGCGATTGCATTTGTAGGCGGCTTTTCGCATTTCCATATTGGCCATCTGCACATGCATCACGCAGGGGCGGGACATGGGCAGGGTGGGAATGGCCAGTCCATCAGCCCGATCAATGGTTTTACGCTGATGATCTTTCTGTGCTGGTTTGGCGGGACGGGTTATCTGCTGGAGCGGTATGGAGGATTTGTTGTTCCTGTGGTGCTGGTGCTTTCGTCACTGGCTGGGGTTGCGGGCGCGGCGGCGATCTTCTGGTTTCTGGCGCGTGTGCTTTTGCCGCATGAGCGCGCGCTGACAGCTGAAGAAACAGCCACGGCAGGAATGATTGCGCGGGTGAGCGCGGCCATCCGCGACCACGGGACAGGAGAGATATTGTTTACGCAGAACGGAGGCCGCAAGTTTGCTGCCGCGCGCAGTGAAAACGGGCTGCCGATTCCGCGAGACACGGAAGTTGTGGTGATGCGCTACGAGCAGGGCATTGCCTGGGTGCGCCGCTGGGACGAAGTTGCTGGTGATCTGAAGTAAGTCCTTATGCAGCGTGTATCAACGTTCACTCTATGGTCTTCCCGGTGAGAAAGGACCGGGACCACTATGACAAACACAGTAATCGTAATCGTCGGTTTATGTCTTCTGGCACTCATTGTTCTGCTTGGCCTGCTGGCAAAGATGTTTCGCAAGGCGGGACCGAATGAAGCCCTGGTTGTGTATGGATTTCGCGGGCCGCGGGTGATTAAAGGCCACGGTACGGTCATCTTTCCGATGGTGGAGAGCTGCCGGGAGCTTTCACTGGAGCTGATGTCGTTTGATGTGGCTCCGCAGCAGGACTTGTACACCAAACAGGGCGTTGCGGTGACGGTCGAGGCCGTGGCGCAGATTAAGGTACGTTCAGATCAGGAATCCATTCTGACCGCAGCGGAACAGTTCCTGACCAAGACGCCGCCTCAGCGGGAAGGCCTTATTCGCCTGGTGATGGAAGGGCACCTGCGCGGGATTATCGGCCAGCTTACGGTGGAGCAGATTGTGAAGGAGCCGGAGATGGTCTCTGACCGGATGCGCTCAACCTGCGCGGACGATATGAGCAAGATGGGACTTGAGGTCGTTTCATTCACGATCAAGGAAGTTCGCGACCAGAACGAGTACATCACGAACATGGGGCGTCCGGACATTGTGCGCATTAAGCGAGATGCTGATGTGGCGGCGGCGGAAGCCGAGCGTGACACCGCGATTCGCCGCGCCAATGCAATGCGCGAAGCAGCGATTGCCAAGGCCGCGGCTGACCAGGAGCGTGTGATTGCGGAAACCGCATCGCTGGCCAAGCAGGCAGCGGCGCAGCGTGACCTCGACATCCAGAAAGCGCAGTTTGCCGAGCAGAGCCGCAAGCAACAGGCGCAGGCGGACAAGGCTTATGAGCTACAGACAAACGTAATGCAGCAGCAGGTGATTGCTGAGCAGGTGAAGGTGCAGCAGATTGAAAAAGAGCAGCAGATCAAGGTGCAGGAAGCTGAAATTCAGCGTCACGAAAAAGAGCTGATCGCGACGGTGCTGAAGCAGGCCGAGATCGAGCGCCAGCGCATTGAAAACCTGGCTGCGGCTGAGAAGTCGCGGTTGATGATTGAGGCTGAAGGCCAGGCGGCTGCGATTCGCGCGCAGGGTGAAGCTGAAGCTGCGGTCATCTTCCAGAAGGGTGAGGCTGAAGCCAAGGCCATGAATGTGAAGGCGGAAGCCTATCAGGAATGGAACCAGGCTGCGGTGGTGGACCGGCTCATCAGCAATATGGCTGACGTAGTGCGGGCCATGTCTGAGCCGCTGTCGAAGGTGGACAAGATTACCGTGGTCTCAACCGGAAGTGATGGAGCTGCTGGAGTGAACAAGCTCACCGGAGACATTACGAAGATAGCTGCGCAGGTGCCGGCACTGTTTGAAGCGCTGTCTGGAATGGACATGCGCGAGCTGATGAACAACATAAAGGGCATGCGGTCGCGTCCGAACGGCGCTTCCACTGTGGATGGCAAGTAAACACACCGGACGGGGCCTTCGGGCCCCGTTTCGCACTAAAAGAAGGAGGGAGATATGGCACTCCTGGAACGCGTTGCAGCTCTGCTGCGCGCCAATGTAAACGACCTGATGGACAGGGCCGAGGACCCGGAAAAGATGATGAAGCAGCTCGTTCTTGATATGGAGAACCAGCTTCTTCAGGTAAAGACGCAGGTGGCGATTGCGATTGCTGACCAGCATCTGCTGGAAAAAAAGAAGAAAGAGCACGAGGACTCCGCCGCGGAATGGCACAAGAAAGCGGAGCTGGCGGTCGGCAAAGGGAAGGACGATCTGGCGCGCGCTGCGATTGAGCGCGCTTTGGGGCACGAGCAGATGGCCGCGGGTTTTGCCCAGCAGATTGAAGACCAGGCAACAGAGGCCGATTCCCTGCGCTCCGCCTTGCGCAAACTGGAACAGAAGCTGGCTGAAACGCGCAGCCGCTGCGAGATGCTGATTGCACAGCACCGCCGGGCGCGCGTGGTGAACCGGGCGAACGAGGCACGGCAGAAACTGGAAACGACGAGCAGCAGCCCGGGGATGGATCGCCTGAAGCTGCGGGTGATCGGAACTGAGGCAGAGAATGCGGCCACGAACGACATGCTGCGGGAGGATTCACTGGAAGACCGCTTTGAGGCACTGGAGCGGGAAGACCGGATTGAGCAATTGTTACGAGATCTGAAGGAGCGGCAGGGAAAGACGGCCTGATTCCTGCGATCCCAATGCAGTGCAAATCCGAAGTCGCCAGAAATTCCAGAAGGGCAGGGAATTTCCGGGTGCGTTGAATCTGCGAATTTCCCCAGCAGGGAAACAAAATTTACTGCGGGGAATTCGCGGAACCAGCTCCACCGCCATCATCCGGTTGCGCGCGTTTCGGCAATTCAAAGGGTTGCTTCAGTCCCTTCTCCGCAGCGGCCTTGGTGTCTGGCTGACCGTCGCGGACCGTGAGCGCAGTCTGGTATTCCACCAGCGCCTGATCGCGCTCGTCCCTTACGTCGTGAATACGGCCCAGATAAATGTGGGACCATGCCAGCAGCCGAGGGTCTTTGGAGAGGCGAATGGTCTCGTTGAAGCTCTTCTCGGCCCCATCCATATGGCCCTGCATCAGGTCCGTGAGCGCAAGAATATAGTCCGCCCGCCCCGGATCAGGCGTATGCTCCTTCAGTGCCTGCTCAGCAATCTGCTGCGCTCCGGCAGCATCGCCCTGATGCAGCTTGATCTCCGCCAGATCCAGTCCATGCGGCTTGCGCGAGGCATGGCTGATTACATCCGATGAGCCTTCTTCGGCAAATTCAATATCGCGTGCCCTGTGCACCTGCTGGTCCACATCCATTCCGTAGACCATGGGGCCAATGGCTTCCGAGAGACTTTCCGGCGTGTGCTCAAAAGCAATCATCTGGTCATAGAAATACTGCGTCAGCACGAAGCCTGCAACCATGTCTTTGTTGACAGCCTGCTGGCGTACCGCTGCAATCTTCTGCAAAGACGCATTGCGCTTCTGCGTCTCACGCTCCAGGTCAGCGCGGCGCACATCCGGCGGAACCTTGTATTCGGCAATGCCGGTGTTCATTGTACGGGCTTCCACCGCACGTATCAGGCATTCAATGACGAGCGAGACAACATCCGCACGGTACTGGAAATCCAGTGGCGCATCGCGGACTGTCTTCAGAATGGGCAACAGCCGATCCATTGCAGAGGCGCGTGAATAGAGCAGCGGCTCAACCATGTAATGCAGATACGTGTGCCGCACCTCTTGCATCCGGATAGTGCCATTTACGGGAGAAGTGACCACCACATAGTCCGGCCCATATACGCGAGCATTGGTCTGCGCGGGCGACAGCAGCGGCTCCAGCACCACCAGAAAACGAATGCCGCTATAGGTGCTCGCCGGCATCTTGAGATACGTGTTCGTGCCCACAATCATCTGCGTCAGCGGATCATGCAGCCGCGCAACTTCCTCGTCATAGGCTGGACGATTCGAGAGCCAGATGAGATGAAGCTGAATGGCGTCGGCAAAGGCATGCAGCAAGGGAAGGATTTCCACTACGCCGTTTGCATCGGGCGGCAGGTCGCCTTCATCCACACTCAGCTCCAGCGCTGGTGGAGGCGTGAGATACAGCGCCAGAGAAACATACTGTGCCAGGTCGCGGCTTGCATCCGCCAGCCTGTGCTGGTCTACAAAAACGCAGAGCTTGTCCCGCGCCTCGCGGGCCTTTTCAGACTGCTGGGTCGCCTGGTTTACCTGGTCGCGCACTCGCAGCCGCACCGGGTCAGAGTCACTCAGGCCATTGTCGTATCCGCAGGCATTGAGCGCCACGGCCACATCAAACAGCGCTTCGCTGGTTTGCAGACTCACCGCTGGCCCAGCGGGATCTACCAGCGCCGGAGGTTTTTCCGGCGGCGGCTGTGGCGGCAGGTTCTGCTGTTGTTTCTGTGCCTTCGCCGGAGCATTCGGAGCAGGAACGTTCGCCGTCTGTTGCGCCGCCGCAACGGAAGCGCACAGAAGGCATGAAATGGCAAAGGAAAGGCGCAGATTTACAAAACGCAGCATGGACTGGGGCTCTTCTAACAAAGTCTAGTGAAACCGGAGCAAAAGGGTCAATCAGTCCAGACCGCTGCCTCTACGTCCCGAACAGCATGTGTTGCTATCAGGCATTCGTGTTTAGTGCACGACAGACTGAAACAGCGGCGATTGCAGAAGCGATTCAAACTGGCTGTCGGAGGTCGCAAATCGTACCTGCAACGTGCCGGAGTTGGAGTCAATCGCCGTGCTGTCAATGGCTGCCTTCTCGACCGCCGTTCCGGACATTTTCTTGTACAGGGCTGCGGCATTCAGCAGCGATGACATCGTAGCAGCAGTAATGGTGTCGGGCGTGACCACGTCGAGATTAAACTTCACGCCATTGTTGAAGTTCATGGTATAACGCGAGCCAAGCAGGCGCTTTTTAACTGTCTCGTAATCTGCCAGCTGGGAGGCATCTCCCAGGACACCACGCATCATCATCTGCGTGCCCTTCTGGTCAAGAATGCTCCAGATGGGCTCACCATCTACGGCCGACATCTGCTGCATCATCGAGTCATTTGAGAGAAAATTCGGGGCCAGGCCATCACGCGCATCAAGCGCATACTTAATGGAATCGCTGGAACCGAAGACCATTGTCGTCGGGTTCAGGAAGCAAACCAGCATCCCGCTGCCGCCCATTGGATAGAGCGAATTATCGCGGATCTTTGTGGCCTTGACCTTCTTTTTGCGGAAGTTGGCCAGGATGTCCTGAAGGGAGAACTGCCCCTGCGCTATGCCAATAATCCGCGTATAGTCCACGCTGGGGCTGCTGCGGAAAGCGGCAAAAGCCAGTTCATCAATATCGTGGTTGTCGTTCAGGCCAGAAGTTTTCAGTGCGCGTTCCAGTTCCTTTAATTCAGGCGGAAGAATGCGTGCCTTCAGATTCATCGCCGCGTCAGAGTTCTGCATAGCGCGGTAATCCACAACAATGAGTTGCTGTACGTCCCTGGGAATGGCTGCGCGGGCATCTTCACTCAACTGTGCGGCCATGGCTGGCAGTCCGGCCAGAACTCCAAGAGCAGCGGCCAGTACTGCTTTCGACAAAAGCTTCAAATCTCTACCTCCGGGGCCCAAAGCCCCTGAATACCTTATTTTAGACCGGAGCGGGCCATACCAGCGGATGTTGCAGCCGGCGCTCCAGAATCTTCTCATCAGGGTTAAACCCATCTAATTGACGCACCCACTCGCTTTCCGGCTCAAAAGCAGCCTCCGGCAGCAGTCCAATCAACTCACCCCGTGCTGGCACAGTCCGGTATTTTGCTGCCTGCCGCTTCACAGCGGCATAGGCAGCGCCCACTGAGGTTTGCCGGAAATCCGTGATGTTCATCGAGATCTGCGCCATTCCATGGGCCAGTACCCCCATGGCCTTCACCCCGGAAAGCCCTCCGCTGGAAGCGCGAATTTCCTTGGCGATGGCCCTTGCAGTGGCCACATTGTCGGTATCCAGATAAATGTTGTACGCAATCAAAAACCGCCGTGCCCCCACGGCCGAAGCTCCTGCCGTTGGGTGCAGGTCAGGCCCGCCCACATCCGGGCGGCGCGACACATCTTTGCGCACAATCTCCCGCAACCCCTCAAACTGCCCGCGGCGTACATCTTCGAGCATGGCACGATCAGGCCGCGCTGCGGCTGCTTCATAGAAATAGGCAGGAACGTGGTACCTCTTCCATATTTCGGCACCCGCCTGTCTCGCCAGCAGCGCGCATTGCTCCAGCGAGATATTGCGGACCGGTACAAAGGGAATCACGTCCGCTGCTCCAATACGGGGATGCACCCCATCCTGCGTGGTCAGGTCAATCAACTCGGCCGCGCGTCCCGCGGCCCGCACAGCGGCTTCTGCCACCGCAGCGGGCGGCCCTGCAATCGTGACCACGGAGCGGTTGTGGTCCTCATCCATGGACCAGTCCAGCAGCAGAACGCCTTCTACCTGCATGGCCGAAATAATTGAGGAAACCTTGCGCAGGTCACGGCCTTCAGAAAAATTCGGCACACACTCCATCAGGGCATCGTTCATCGCTGGCTCGTTCGATTGTCTTACACAAGGATTGATTTCAGTCTATTCGCTGAAGGCTGCTTTCCGCAGGCGGTCACGCATGGCAATGCCCAGGCCCTCGGGCTTAGGCAGAGGGCAGAAAATGACCGCGGCACCAGCATGGTCCAGAAAACGCAGCCCCGCAAAAAGGCGATGGGCCAACTCTTCCTCATCATCCCACCGGCCCCAGTCGAAAACGATAGCGCCATTTACAGGGACAGGAGCACCGGACGTGGCGGGAAGCATTACCCCTGCCCGAACACCATCCTTTACCGCCTGTTCAAGCTTTTGCCGCAGGGCCGTGAACTGCAGATCGCCTTCTCCGTCCACAAGAATGAGCCTGGCCCTTGGAGCATAATGGCGCAAACCAACTCCCGGAGACGGCAGGGATGCAGGCGGCGTCTCGTGCAGTTTCTCCGGCTCATGATAGGCCACAGCGTCCACACCCGCAGCACGAATGTCTCCAAGCGAAACTACTCCCGGGCGATAAACGACGCATGGCGTCTCGCACGTGTCTATCACGGTAGATTCGAGGCCATGCCAGGTTTCTCCCGCGTCCAGAATGGCATCAATCCGACCATTCAGGTCTTCAGCCACGTGCTCTGCGCACGTCGGACTGGTGCGCCCAAAACGGTTCGCGCTTGGCGCGGCAACAGGAATCCCGGCTGCGCTGACCAGCGCCAGGGCCACAGGGTGCTGCGGCATTCGCACGCCGACCTTCGGCCGCCCCGCTGTAACCGCGTCCGGAACATCTCCACTTTTTTCCACCAGCAAGGTCAACGGCCCCGGCCAGAATTTCTCGCTGAGCTTCCTCGCTGCTGGCGACAACACTTTGGCCACCTGCGCAAGCATCCTCGCGTCAGAGACATGAACAATCAGCGGGTCCCACGAGGGCCGCTGCTTGGCGGCAAATATCCTGGCAACGGCATCGGGCTTGAGCGCATTCGCACCGAGGCCATAGACCGTCTCTGTAGGAAACGCGACCGTGCCTCCGCTGCGCAGAATGGCGGCAGCCTCTTTGATGACACTCCGGGCTGCTTTTGACTCAAGCTCTGCGGGATTGATTTTCAGATGAAGCGTGCGCACATCTTTAGCGTACAGCGTCAGCGCCGGAAGGCACAGATGACTGTACTCTGCGTCCTCGCCCGCTGTACCCTGTAATCTATGAGCGCTGTCGAAATTGAGGTCAAGTTCCGCGTTGCCGACAGCGAAGCACTCGAACGAAAGCTGCTTGCGCTCGGATTTCGCCGTATCACGCCGCGCACCTTCGAGAAGAACATTCTCTTCGACACGCCGGACCGTTCTTTGCGCGCTCAACAGGCCATCCTGCGCATCCGCCAGTATGGAGGACGCTGGATCGTCACCCATAAATGCCTGCCTCGTGACCACGATGCCAGCGCCCGCCACAAACATCGCGTCGAGACTGAAACCGAGGTCCAGGATGGCGAGGCCATGGCCGTTATCTTCAGCAAACTCGGTTACAAACCAGCCTTCGTGTATGAAAAATGGCGGACAGAATTCGCTGACAATACCGGCCATTGCGTGGTGGATGAGACACCGATTGGGTTGTTTGCGGAACTGGAAGGCCCCGGCGACTGGATAGATTCCATCGGAAAGAAGCTGGGCGTAGATCCTTCTGAAATGATGACGCTGAGCTATGGCCGTCTCTTTGATGAATGGCGCACCACTTCCGGGAGCACGGCCAGTGACCTGACCTTTGAAGCAGTTGGAAGCGGGGTATAAAGCTTCGGCCGGAGTTGCCTCCTTCGACACTTCCCCCTCAAGCCTTCTCAACTTCTGCCGATAAGCACCTCAGAGCACATTCTGAGGTCGCTATGAATCCTGGAAAATTTCGTAAATCTGCACCTGGAGTATTGTGGCGGCTGGCGATTGCATTCGCCTGCCTGCTGATTATACTGCCCGGACACGGAGAAGAGCGTCGCGTCGAAAAGCGCGTGCCTCCTGTGTACCCTGAGATCGCCAAGCGCATGCGCATCGGCGGCATCGTGCATGTGGAAGCAACGGTTTCTCCTGACGGCAGCGTTACCACAGCCAAGGCCATTTCCGGGAACAAAATGCTGACGCCTGCGGCCGAAGATGCTGTGAAGCGCTGGAAGTTCGCGCCCGGTGAGGGCCAGTCTACGGTAGGCGTAGACATTAACTTTGAAGTGAATTAGATCCAATATTCCTACAGAGAAGGAAGTACAGAGGCCATGACATTCACACAGTTGCGCCTGATAAACAAGCTGCGCTTTAGCACCGGCGTGTTGGTCGTGAGCATCCTGCTTGGTTCGATGGCGGCCTTTCTGAAAATGCGGCAGGCCAGCCAGCTTGCTGAAAATGTCGCATCAGAACAGATTCCTGCTTTGACGGCCGTGCGCGACCTGCGCGTGGCGCTGCTTGATTCTTCTAACGCATTGAAGGCGTATATGCTGTTTGGCATTGATCCCAGCATGGCCTCGCGTTACAAAACGATGCTGGAAAAGGGCAGGGCCGATGCGAGCGATGCTATCACCCGCATTCTTGCGCGGCGCCAGGCGATAGATGCGATGGCTGGGAGTGGACAGACGGACGCACTGCTGGCTGAGTACCGCTCGTTTGAACAAGGCCAGGAGCGCGTTGAGGCAATGGCCATTGGTCAGGGCAGTGATGCTACCAGTAAAGCCTATGATCTTTTGCAGGGCGATGTTGCTAACCACGAAGCCGCGTGTCGAAAAGTCTCTTCAGACATGGTGGCCGCGGTAATGCACGCAACCGATGCCAGTCTGCATGAGACGGTACATGCCATACGATGGCAAGCCATTTATCTTTGGCTTGCCATTGTGTTCGGCGGAGTCATTGGCTCTTCCATCGCGGAACTTACCCTTCGTCGCGTTGTGCGCTCCATTATTCTGGTCGCGGACCGCGCGCAGCAGATCGCTGAAGGAAACCTCACGGGTGAGCCTCTGCACACAGACTCAGAAGACGAAGTCGGCAGCCTGGCCACATCCATCAACCGGATGCAGGACAATCTGCGCGAGATGATTCGCGCGATGATGGAGATTTCCAACACGGTCCACGGTGATGCGGAAAAGCTGGCGCATTCGGCGGCCGAACTTTTCCGCCGCACCAAGGAACAGAGCCTGCAAACGCAGCAGGCGGCAACAGCCATGCAGGAAATGTCTATCAGCATCGCTGAGGTTTCCCGGCATGCGCAGAACGCCGCAGAAAATGCCAAGGAGGCCTCGAAGACCGCAAAAGAAGGCGGTTCAACGGTGGAGCAGATGCTTCTCTCCATGCAGTCCATTGCCGATTCCGTGCGCAATACGGCCAGCACTGTACAGCGCCTCGGAAAAGAATCGGAACAGATCATCCGCATCGTCAATGTGATTGAAGAAATCGCGCAGAAGACCAACTTGCTCGCCCTGAACGCAGCCATTGAAGCCGCCCGCGCCGGGGAACAGGGACGCGGTTTTGCCGTAGTCGCTGGCGAAGTCAGGCGCCTTGCAGAAAGCACACGCAATGCCACCAGCGAAATTGCACAGATGATCGAAGGCATTCAGGTGCATACCCGTTCCGCGGTAGAAGCCATGGATGTCGGCACGACCACCGTCAACGAGGGTGTTGAAACCACGACCCGCGCCGGGGAGGCCTTGCAACGGATCATCCACATGTCCGACCAGGTAGACAGCATGATCGCCCAGATTGCCGCCGCAGCGATGCAGCAATCAGAAGCTGCCCGCCAATCCAGCGCTAATGTGGACATCATTAATCGCCTTGGCGAAGAGAACGCAGCCTCTATCCCGGAGAGCAACGCCATCGTCACCTCAGTGCAATCCGGAGCGAAGCGACTCCAGGAACACATCTCTCGCTTCAAGCTGGAAGAAGGCAGCAGAGCCGTGCGCCCAGCCTTCGGACCACGGAGCTTCGCACCGCAAACTGCTGCTGCCTACGGCGATTAGCTGCAGCAAAGAATCCACGATCGGGCAGGGTCACACAGACCTTGCCCTTTTTGCTGTCTCTCAAGGCTGCGCTTGCCGTGTTTCAGAGCAACATGACATAGCTACATCCTTATGGGCGTCCGGTGCTGGTAGAAGGGAACGCCTATCCGACGCGCATATTCCGCACTTCGCCCGCAATCTCGGCATACCACATACGGGGAGAATTTCTCCTGTGTATGCTGGTCAGTTGCTATGGTGGTCACACCCCAGGCCGGAGCCTTTCCCACAAAAAAGGCGGTCGACTGTGTATGCTGGTCAGTTGCTATGGTGGTCACACCTCTTCGAGCGAAGGCAGAGTACAGGCACCCTGGCCCCTGACAGGCAGAAGGAGGCGGTGCCGACCCAACGCCAGGCCTGTTTTGCGGATCATGCTACGTGATGGTACATGCCATTCCGTAGGGCAGCGATCTGGTCTTTGATGGATAATTTAAGCTTTTTAAGCCGAACTTCTTCGAGTTGTTCCTCAGCAGACAGGTAGGGTTTCTGGAGCAGGTTGTCAAGTTTTTCCGAATAGTGACGATGCTGCTGTTCCAGACGGCGAATGGCATCACTATCCGGCGATCCGAATGTTTCCATAAGGACACCTCCTTTTTTCTCTAAGACGTAACAAGCTAACACTGCGTTTGCCCGCTGGCAATGGCGTTTTCAGGAGAGTTTTCCACCGGTGGACAGAGGCATTCCCATCAGAACGGCGTCTTCCTCCGGAAACGAATAATATTGCCGCCGCAAACCCTCACGCCGCATACCCATACGGTCATAAAACCTTATTGCTCTGTGGTTTGATGCTCTTACTTCAAGTTCCAGGCGAACAGCGCTCCGCAACTGCGCCCACTCGACGACAGCGTGAAAGAGGGCCTTCCCACCCCCCTGGCCGCGCGCCTCAGGAGTTACCGCGATAGATTCCAGCTCGCAGACATTCACAACCTGCTTAGCGATGGAAAATCCGAGCAGGTGGCCATCGCTTTCCGCAATAAACCCTGCGCCGTTCTCAGACAAACGTTGTTTGTAAGCGGAGAAGCCCCAGTGTGGCACTTCCGGAATGCTCTTTTCCAGAGCAAGCACCTGGTCTATATCGCGGGCAGCCATCGAGCGTATCGAATATTTCATGCCTTCAGCGTAGCCAGCTTTACTTCGGCGTCTGCGCGACGAAGGTAATGGCCATCCAGCAGAACAGGATCGTCGTAATCCCGCCGGGACAATCCAGGCTGCGCCAAAGTGAGGGCATCGAAGGCCCGAGGCGGAGCAACAACGTGCGCCCGCGGGAACATCTGCGCCACCTTCTCTTCGCAGACAGCCAACCCGCTTTCGGGGCAAGCAGCGCGAAGCTCATCCAGGGACAACACGACCTCGTGCGCTTCTTCTGAATAATTTCCAAAATAAAATTCGCCTCGTCCCGCATCCAGCGCAGCGCATTTCCGGCCGGCTTTCTTAGCCAGAACTGCCAGCCGCGAAACCGCGATCACGGGAATGTTCAGTGCTTCAATCAATCCCTTGACGGTGCTCAGCCCCACACGAATCCCGGTAAAGCTTCCGGGTCCGCTGACAACAACAATGGCTTCAATTTGCTGAAAACTGGCATGGTTTGCTTGCAGCAGCTCACGGATGCGCGGCATCAGCATCGCCGCATATGTTTTGCCTGCAATCTCCGCTTCGCCAGACAGACGGATGTCTTCGCCGTGCAATTCTGCAAGCGCGAGTGTTCCCACCGGTCCACAGGTATCAATTCCCAGCAGCATCTATGCGTCCGCAATCGGGTCCTGGCAGATTTCAAGCAGCACGCCTCCTGTACTGGAAGGATGCACAAAGAAATAAAGATGTCCGCCTGCTCCAGTCTGCAGCTCGTCAGAAACCAGTCGCACGCCTCTTGCTTTCAGATTTTCAAGCGTTGCTGAAATGTCATCTACATGCAGAGCTACGTGGTGCAATCCCTCGCCGCGTTTCGCAATGAATTTTCCCACAGGCGAATCGTCTGAGGTGGCTTCCAGTAGTTCAATCCGGCCCTCATCTACGGGGACCATGGCCACGCGCACTTGTTCATGCGCGATCGTTTCTTCCTGAGAGACGTGCAGGCCGAGCGATTCATAAAATCCGCGCGCACTGGCAATGCTCTTAACCGCAACTCCGAGATGGTCAATTCTTGTCATACGCTACAAGCCGGTCTGCCAGCCGGTAGGGGTCTTCTTCGCCGCATGCGATGCGTTCAGCATAGTGGTCCAGTTCAGACTCGCTCAATCCGTGTTCACGCAACTGGCGCATCAGCAGCGAAAGCAGCAACTGGACGAGCCGGTCACGCCAGTATTGCTTGCGGCGCGCTTCCATGCGCCCGTCGGACTGAAGCCATTCTTTCATTTCTCCAATGGCAAGCGCCAGCTTGTCCAGGCCATCACCTGTGGTCGCAACAGTCTTCACAATGGGTGGTGTTCTGCCTTCATGCCGTGTAGTCAGCGACTGCATCGCCCGCACTTCCTTTTCCACCCGGTCTGCACCTTCCTGGTCGGCCTTGTTGATCACGAAGATATCGGCGATTTCCATGATGCCGGCCTTGATGCTCTGCACGTCGTCACCCATCCCCGGCACAAGAACAACAATGGTAATGTCAGCCAGCCGAACGATATCAATCTCGTCCTGCCCAACGCCCACTGTTTCGATCAGGATGATTTCCTTGCCGCTGGCCTCGATGACAGATGCAACATCAGCCGTTGTCCGCGCAAGGCCGCCAAGCGAGCCTCGGGTTGCCATGCTGCGCACATACAGACCTGTGTCATGCAGCCCTTCCTGCATTCGAATACGATCGCCCAGAATCGCACCACCGGTAAAGGGGCTGGTGGGGTCCACAGCGATGACGCCGACAGTCATGCCTTTGCTGCGGTAAGAACGCGCCAGGCGGTCTGTCAGTGTACTTTTACCCGCTCCCGGAGAGCCAGTGATGCCAATGCGAATCGCGCGTCCAGTATGCGGAAAACAGGCTGAAAGCAAATCCCGTGACAACGGCCCATCATTTTCCACCAGTGAGATGGCCCTTGCCAGGGCGCGAACATCGCCAGCGCGAAGACGTTCGACTAGTTGCGAGATTTCCAGGGTGCTCATCAAGGGCAGGGGACATCCGGGCTTCAGGACCTATGTATCTGTCCTGCAATTCGCATCATCCATCGCGACTGTCTTTCTCATGGCTTGTATCATAACATTGCAAAACGGGCTTATCCTCTGGACGGAACCACCTTCAGTATCTCGCGCGCAATCACCATCCGCTGGATCTCGCTTGTTCCTTCTCCGATCGTGCACAGCTTTACATCGCGGTAGAACTTTTCCGCCGGATAATCTTTGATGAACCCGTATCCGCCGTGCAACTGCACTGCTTCATCGCAGATCCTCACGGCCACCTCACTCGCATACAGCTTTGCCATAGAAGACTCGCGCGTCACTCGCTGGCCTGCATCTTTCAGCACCCCGGCGCGAAGCGTCAGCAGCTTTGCCGCATCCAGTTCCGTCGCCATATCAGCCAGTTTCCATTGCACACCCTGAAATTCAGCAATGGCTTTTCCGAACTGTCTGCGCTCTTTCACATACCGGAGACTCGCATCCAGGGCGCCTCGCCCAATCCCCAACGCCAGTGCGGCAATCGAGATGCGGCCCCCATCCAGCACCCGCATGGAATCCACAAAACCCTCTCCCAGCTTGCCCAGAAGGTTCTCCTCAGGAATTTCGCAATCATCAAAGATCAGCTCCGATGTGTCGCTCGCCCGCAGACCAAGCTTGTTTTCCTTTTTGCCGGGCCGAAATCCGGGCGTGCCCTTTTCCACTACAAATGCCGAAAGCCCATGTGTGCCCTGGCTCTTGTCCGTCACCGCAATCACCACGGCCACATCCGCATAGTGTCCATTTGTGATGAACGTCTTGTTGCCGTTCAGCACCCATCGGTCGCCTTTGCGGACCGCCGTCGTCCGGGCGCCCGCCGCATCGGAGCCGGAATTCGGTTCGGTCAGCCCCCATGCGCCGAGCCATTCGCCGCTGGCAAGTCTGGGAATATACTTGCGCCGCTGCTCTTCGGTCCCGGCCAGGAAAATATGGTTGGTGCAAAGTGAGTTGTGCGCCGCAACGATGATGCCAATCGAACCATCCACAGCGGAGAGCTCTTCAATCGCCGTGATGTAATCCACATATCCCAGGCCGGAGCCGCCATATTCCACCGGGAAAATGATCCCCATCAGTCCCATCCGGCCAAGCTGGCGGACCACTTCAGCCGGAAATTCGCTGGCCTCGTCCCATCGGGTTACATTGGGAGCAATTTCGCGCTGCGCAAAGTCGCGTATCTCCCTGCGCAGATGTTCCTGTTCTTCCGTAAGGATGAAGGGATAGGTTGCTGGCGCTTGCAGGCCCACTTCCGATGGCATGGTCAACTCCGCACAAAATTACGATGATGAGAAAACCTGCAATCGTAGCACTTCTGTAGAAGATTTGTCGCGCAGCGCCCGGCAGAAGGAAATTAGGCGCCCATCGGGAAGAAAGGTCCGGACTTCTTATATAATCCAGAGAAGAAGTCGCGGAGAGATGGCCGAGAGGCTGAAGGCGGCGGTTTGCTAAACCGTTATAGGGTCAAAAGCTCTATCGAGGGTTCGAATCCCTCTCTCTCCGCCAGAACTCACCTTTTCTTTGCCCAGCAAAACTGCCTTTCGCCGTGCCAATCGCGCCCATCCGTTTCCAGATTGCGCCAGGGCGTTGGGACCAGTGCTTCCTTTCGTTATCCAATCAGGCGTACGTTCTTATCAGCATGGAGGTAGTGTGACAAAGCGCTCCGTTGTAACGATTGCTCTGGCCCTGACTGGGTCCTATTTGTACGTCACGGCACAGACGGCAAAACCTGCAGTGTTGATCGAACTATTCACATCGGAAGGCTGCTCCAGCTGTCCTCCTGCAGATAACCTGCTTGCAGCGCTCGATCGTGACAAGGCCTATCACGGCATCCCGGTGGTCGTGTTGAGCGAGCATGTCAACTACTGGGACCACGAGGGGTGGCGTGACCCATTTTCTTCTCCAGACTGGACGCAGCGGCAAAACGATTACAACGACCGCTTCCATCTCGAAAGCGTCTACACGCCGCAGATAGTAATTAATGGGACGCAGCAGGTAAATGGCAGCGACGGTCCAAACATCGCCAAGGCAATCGAAACAGCGGCAGAACAGCCGCACAATATCCAGATCGAGATCAAAGACGCAGCATGGTCCGGAGATGAACTGCACGCGACAGTAAACATCCCCGAGACTGGCACGAAGGGCGCAAACCTCTATGCCGTGCTTGCGGATGACCAGGACATCACGGATGTGAAAAAAGGTGAAAATGCCGGGCGAACCATTACAAACGTCGCGGTTGCGCGCGTCCTGCGCAAAGTAGCAAAAATTCAGGGGCCATACGCCGGAACGGTACGCATGATGCTCCCGCGAGGAGTGGAGCGTGGAAAGATGCGGCTTGTCCTCTTCGTGCAGAAAGGTGACAACGGCGAGGTGCTGGGAGCAGCGGAAACAGCCGTTTGACTATGACTTCAGTCCCCAGCACAAGAACCCAACCAGATTCAGCGGATCCGCACATCGCCGGAGCCTGTCTCAACACGCACTGTAGGGCCGCCTCCGTTGATGTCCCCGATAACATGGTGTCGATCGAGATTTCCATGGACCGTGAGCGGTGGATCACTATGCACGCTGCCGGAACCGGTAGAGGCATCGAGCGAAAACCGGGCGTTTCCGGTAATCAGCGTGATAGAACCTGATCCCGTCTCCAGTTTCCACGGAGCGGTCGGCTGGCCCTGCGCCTCGATATCGCCCGAACCCGTGCCCGCATTCAACTCTCCCTGAACATTCCTGAGCCGGATATTTCCGCTTCCCGTCTGGGCCTTCACGCTAGTAGGCGAAAGCATTTCAGCGTGAATGTCACCCGATCCAGTCTCCAGATACACCCGCTCTCCCAGGCCGGAAGCCTCGATCGTGCCCGAGCCTGTGCTGATCTTCGCCGCCCCATTCAAATCGGCAACGCGGATATCGCCCGAGCCGCTGTTGGCCGACAAGTCCGTCCCTTTGGGAGCCGTGATGTCGTAGTCAATCGAAATGTCGCGATAGTTCGTATGCTTCCCAATAGAGATCGTATTGCCGGTCTGCTCAATCGGGGGATTCGCAACAATGGTTTGTACCCGCTGTTCGGGCGAACCGCTGTCCACCCAGTTGTTCCATTTCGCTGCGTGGACATGGCCAATAATGTGCACGCTCGAATCGGCTCCGGGAGTAATGTGGATTGTGCCTGAACCCGTGCTCACGCTCAGCGTGACCGGGCCGCTCACGTGCAGCGTCTTGTCAAAAGTACCTTCGGCTGCAAACAACGCAACCGGCGTCAGCATCAGAGATGCGGCTGCAATGGCTTGATGAATCCGTATCATGTGTCTTTCTCCGTGGCCCCAGAATTCTACTGCTGCAAAACAACCGTGTCGCCTTCTTTTAATCCATTCAGAATCTCAGTCTTGCTGCCATTCGAGATTCCCACCTTTACAGGAACCTTGCGCTGCCCATCTTTTTGCTTCGGATCAGGAACGAACGCAAAGGCATTTTTCTGGTTGTCATATACGATCGCCTGCTCCGGTACCGTCAGCGCATTCTTGTGCTCGGTAATCAGAATCTCGGCATTCGCTGTCATGTTGGCCTTCAACTCGCCGGAGGGGTTATCAATGGAAACACGGACCTCAAACGTAGTCACGTTGTCTTTTTCCACGCCCAGAGGAGCGATCTTCGTGACCTTCCCGTTAAAGGTCCTGTTTGGGAAAGACTCTACCCGAATACGTGCGGGCTGCCCAAGATACACGCTGCCAATATCGGCCTCATCCACCTTGCCCTGCACATAGACCTGGGTAGTATCGCCGAGCGTCATCACCAGCGTTGCCGTGGACCCCAGTACGAGAATCGAGCTGACAGCATCGCCGATTTCCACGTCGCGTGAAAGCACAACACCATCTATGGGAGAAACCAGCGTTGTGTAACTGAGTTGCTCATTCAACTGGTCCAGACTTGCCTGTGCTTCTTTCACCTGCGCCTCAGCCTGTTTCAGTTTTGCTTCATCCACGCTGATCTGTGCCACCGCGGCATCGCGCTTGTTTTCCGCAGCCACATAATTTCGTTGCGCGTCATCCAGCACCTGCTGCGAAACAATACCATCCTTCTGCATGGCGAGATTGCGGTCGTACGTGGACTTGTACATCGGCAGGTCCGGGGCCGCGGCATTCACCCTGTCCTGCTCAATGTTTGCCTTGTAAGTAACAACGTTGGCCTGGGCTGCGGAAAGCTGCGCCTTCTGCGCGGCCACCTGGGCCAGAATTTCCTGCTGGTCCAGCTGCGCCAGCACCTGGCCTTTGTGGACGTGCTGGTTAATATCCACAAACAGCTTTTCCACAATGCCGCTGGCCTTCGATTTAAGTTCGACCTTGGTTATCGGCTGGATTTTTCCGGTGGCAACTACACTTTTCGCAATATCACCGCGCGTGGCCCTGGCCAGTCGTCCCGGCTCAATCTTCGATCCGCTGCCGCGCGCTACGGCCACAATCACGATCAAACCAACGATTACAGCCGCAGGCACTCCAGACCATAGCCACCATTTCTTCTTTTTTCGCTGTGTCGCCACTAGACATACTCCCGCTCATTGGACTGGTGGCGGCCCATTTTGTATTCCGCCGCTGAGGTATACGCAAGCGGCAGCGGATTGGTTCCCGCGATAGGAAGCAGGTTTTTCCGCAGGCCCAGACAGCACGCCACAGAGGGAAACCTGAAATCAAGAGCGTGGAGCATTCCGGCATTTTGTTTGCCTATATTGTCTTCAGGTGTGGGTGCGCAGCAGCAGGTAACTTCCGGCGAGGCCGAAGAGGATATCCGGAGACCATGCGGCGAGGAAGGCGGGCAGCAGGTCGACGTTGCCCATGGCCTCGAAGGTCCCGTCCACAAACAAGTAGGCGATGGCCATACCGATGGCGACGGCGATTCCGGCGAGCGAGCCGCGGCGCCCCATGGACAAGGCAAAGGGAATGGCAAGGATGGCCATGACGAGGGTGATGAGCGGGTAGGCCATTTTGCGGTTGAGCTGGACACGCAGGCGCATGGTGTCAAACCCGCTCTGGCGAAGGGCCTGGATGTAGCGACGCAGCTCGTTGAAGCTCATTTCCTGTGATGGCCGCAGCTCCTGCTTGAAGTAGGTCGGCGGTTCGATGATTTCAGGGAAGGTGCTGACTTCAAATGTCTTGTAATCGGTGATCTGGTCGGAGTTGAAGCTGCGCTCCCAGCCATGCTCAAAGATCCAGCGATTGAACTGCGGGTCCCAGTGCGCACTGGAGGCAAAAATGCGGCGCGTAAGCGAGAAGGTCGCCGGATCGAACTCAAAGATCGTCACGTTGGCAAAGCGGTCGTTGTAGGCGTCAAAGAATTCGTAGTAGAAGATGCGTCCCGGCTTGCCGCGCTGCTGTTTGCCGAACATCCATTTGCGATCGAGGTTTTGATAGGTCTGTGCTGGTTTGCCTTTGATGATGTTGCGCAGCTCTTCCTGCCTGCGATTGGCCGAGGGCAGGTAGAGCTCATCGAACACGAAGAGAGAGAGGGCAAGCAGGGAGGCGATGACGAGCACCGGTACGATCATGCGGTAGAGGCTGATGCCGGTGGCCTTCATGGCGGTGATTTCGCTGGTGCGGTTCATGAGCCCGAAGACGACGAGCACCGCAATCAGCACGCTCAGTGGCGTGAGATTGTAGACCATGTTGGGGGTGAGATTGATGAGGTATTCACCAACCACAATGAGCGGGGTCTGGTTGCGGATGATGTCGCCGAGCAGCTCAAAGAAGGTGAAGACGAGCATGAGCATGACAAAGGCGACGAGCACCATCAGGAACGTTCCGAGAAACTGGCGCAGGATGTATTCGTCAAGAATGAGGGGAAAGCGGCCGCGGACATGGCGGCGGGAGACGGTCCTTTGCGCTGTGGCGGAATGGTCTGGTGCAGCAGCGGGTGCTTTCTTCAGCCTGATCCATGAGCCGATGGAAGCGACGGCCGCAATGGCCGCGCCTCCGGTGGACATCTGGCGCAGAAAGAAGATGCCGCAGATGCCGAAGAGCAGGTTTGCTGCCCAGACGCCGAGAATGACCGGGAGCTTATGCTGGCGAGCCAGGGCCACTCCGGTAGACGAAAGAAAGTAGTAGATGAAGACGAGGAGGATGGTGAGCACGAAGCCGGCGCTTTTGCCTCCGCGTTTAGAGGAAAGGCCAAGGGGCACGCCGGCGAGCATGAGCACGAGACAAGCAGCCGGATAGGCGAAGCGCTTTTGCAGCTCGATCTGATACCAGCGGCCGCCTTTGCGGGCGCGATCGAGCAGTTCGCGATTGGACATGGCCAGGACAGGCGCGTCGGTGTGGCCCAGATGCGGGTCTGGCGCGGAGGCGGCCTGAAGGTGCATGTCGGTCTGATCGAAGGTGGAGACGGTGTATCCGTCTGGTTTGACCTGAGACAACTCGTGCTGGGCGCCGTTACGCAGGCGCATGGTGAGGGTCTGGTTGTCTGCGCTGACGACGGTTGCTTCTTCTGCGGTGGTGACTTTGGGGGCGACGGGGTCAGTAAGGTCCGCGAGAAAGACCTGCCGCCAGTTGGATGCGCCGGTGCCGGAGCGCACGTCTTCCACGTAGAGGACGGCGTCCTTCAGGTCTTCATAGAAGACACGCGGCTGAATTTCATACGTGGCCTGCGTATTCTTCAGGTCATCTTCAAGCTGCAGAAGGCGCGCGGATGATTTTGGGGCGAGGTAAAGGCTGTTGGCCATGCCGATGGCCCAGGCGCAGGTGGCCACGAGGGCGACGATGCCGACAAAGCGCCAGACGCCGATGCCGGAGGCGCGCATGGCCGTGATTTCGCTGTCGGCAGCGAGACGGCTGAGGCCGAGCAAAATGCCCACGAGCACCGCCATCGGAATGGTGACGGTGAGCATGTTGGGCAGCATGAGGAAGAAGACTTCAAATACAGTGCTGATGGAAGTGGTGTTGCGCACGGCCAGCTCAAGCAGCGGTCCCAGCTCCTTCATAAAGAGCACAAAGGTGAAGAGCACGCCACCGATGAGGGCGTGCGACAGGACCTCCCGCAGAATGTAACGAGTGAGAATGCGCACAGCTTACTTCCAGCATCAGTTTACAGTGGCGCAGCAAGGTTGTTGTGCCACTATTCTGCAAAACTGCTGTATACAAGCCCCTGGCGTTATGGGGCCGCTGGCACACAGTTCTGTCAAACAGGTTTTACGGTTTGCTATTTTTTGTCAAATGGTGTCCCCGGTCTGCGACAACAGGGTCGTGGATGGTCTGGCGGAGGACACCAGTGGTTTCAAATGTGAGGTCATTGTCTGCGCGTCTCTCTGGGAAAATGCATGTAGCGAAAAGGCTGGAAAACCAAAGGCGGGCCAGCGGTGAACGGCTGTGAACTTTTGCATGCGTGAGTAGACCCCGCCCGACGGAAGAAGTCCTGAAGGTTTATCGCGAATGTTTGTAAACCAGGTCGAGAAGTTCGTCGTAGGCGCTCTCAGCGCTATCCGGACCTTTTTTGATGGCGTCTGTGGCGCAGTGCATCAGGTGGTTGCGCATAAGGTGACGGCTGGCGCCGCGGAGGGCTTCCTGTACGGACGATATCTGCACCAGAATGTCGGCACAATAGCGCTCATCTTCCACCATTTTCTGGATGCCGCGAATCTGGCCGGCGATGCGTGCGAGGCGGCGCAGGGTGGTGGCCTTGATTTCAGGATCAACTTTGATGGCCTTGCGTTCATCTCCGCAGGCGCAGTGCGCATTCTTCTTCTTGTTCATGGGCGAAAGCCTTTCAATCGCAGACTGTTGGTCAGCACGCTGACGGAGCTCATGGCCATGGCCGCGCTGGCGATGACCGGACTGAGCAGGATGCCCAGCGCAGGATAGAGAACGCCTGCTGCGATGGGAATTCCGACGATGTTGTAGCCCATGGCCCAGCCGAGGTTCTGGCGCATTACGCGCAAGGCCTGGCGAGCGAGATGGATGGACTGCACGATCTGACGAGGGTCGCCGTGGAGCAGGATGGCGTCTCCTGCTTCGCGGGCAAGGTCGGTGCCTGTGCCAATGGCCAGACCTGCATCGGCCTGTGCGAGCGCGGCTGCGTCGTTGATGCCATCACCCACCATGGCCACTTTTCGCCCTTGCTGTTGCAAGTCACGAATGGCTGAGAGCTTGTCTTCAGGGAGCAGATCTGCGCGGACTTCATTGAGGCCGAGGTTGCTGGCGATGGCGTCTGCAGACTGTTTTGTGTCTCCGGTGAGCATGATGGTGGTCAGCCCCAGGGAGCGCAGAGATGCGATGGCTTCTTTTGCTCCTGGCCGCAGCGTGTCGCGCGCTTCAAGATGACCGCGATATGTGCCTGCCACTGCGATGTGAAGAAGCGTTGCGGGTTGGGTGGTGACGGGCGGAAGAGCGATGCCCAGATCGCGCATCAGGGCCGCGTTTCCTGCTGCGGCTGTGTGGCCGTTCCAGCTGGCGATGATACCTTTGCCTGGAATGACGCGCAGATCGGTGGCCGGGGACGGTTGCAAGCCTTCTGCTTTGGCGCGTTCCATGACGGCATGGGCCAGTGGGTGCTCGGATTGCTGCTCCAGCGCTGCGGCTGTAGTGAGTAGCTGGAGATTGTCCCATCCATTGGCTGCGTGAATGGCGGTGATCTGTGGTCTGCCGGCAGTAAGTGTGCCGGTTTTATCCAGCACGATCGTATCTACGCGTGCCAGCCGCTCGAGGCTTTCACCGCCCTTGAAGAGAATGCCGAGCTGCGCAGCGCGTCCTATGGCGACGGTGAGGGCTGCGGGGACGGCGAGCCCCATTGCGCAGGGGCAGGCAATGACCAGGACGGCAATGGCGATGGCAAAGGCGCGGCTGATGCCGCCTGCGGGAAGAAGCCAGGCCCACAGGGTGAAAGTGATAGCTGCTATGACCAATACGGCGGGGACAAAGATGGCGCTGACGCGGTCGGCGAGTTGCTGTATGGGTGCACGGGAGGACTGTGCTTCTTCCATAAGGCGAAGCATCTGGCCAAGGACGCTGTCTGCTCCGACGGAAGTTGCGCGGTAGGTGAGTGCGCCATCGAAGTTCAGAGAGCCGCCGATGAGGCGATCTCCCTTGCTGCGGGAAACAGGGATAGATTCACCGGTGATGAGTGACTCGTCCACGCTGCTTGTGCCTACGGTGATGACGCCATCCACGGGAATGCGTTCTCCGGGGCGAACGACAAGCAGGTCACCGGGATGCACTTCGGCAAGCGGTACTTCTGTTTCCTCGCCATTGCGCAGCAGATGCACAGTGGATGGCTGCATCTTCGCGAAGGCCTCAAGCGCGTCAACGGTGCGATGCTTTGCGCGCGCCTCAAGCCATTTGCCGAGCAGAAGGAAGCCGAGAATCAGCAGGACGGATTCGTAGTAGATGTCCGGATGAAGACCATGTTTGAGAAAGAGCTGAGGCGCGAGTGTGGCGAGGGCTGAGTAGAAAAAAGCAGCGAGCGTGCCCAGAGCAACGAGTGTGTTCATGTTGCTTGTGCCGTGCAGCGCGGCCTTCCATGCTCCGCGATAAATCGGCAGCCCAGCCCAGAACATGCCGACGACGGTAATGACGAGCAGAGAGTATTCGAGCGCTGTGTGAGGAATGCGAAAGAGCCACGGCAGAATGCGCGCGAGCATGGTATCCGCGTGCATCAGCGGCATGGAGAGAAGCATGGCGGCTGCGCCTGCGAAGAGGGTGGCAAATGCGCGCACCTTCAGGGTGCCCTCGCTGCCCACGTCGTCGTGCTCGTGGGCCTCTGGCATGGCCGCATCATAACCGGCTTCGCGGACGGCGTGAATGAGGTGCTCAGGCTGCGTGATGGATGGGTTGAAGGTGATGCGTGCACGATGGTGCATGAGACTGACCTGCGCGTCGCTCACGCCGGGAGTTTCCCGCAGGGCCTTTTCGACGTGCACCTGACAGGCGGCGCAGCTCATGCCTGTGACGGGCAGCGTGATCGTCTTTGTGGATTCAGCCATGATTACTGCTCCAGATGCGCGGAGTAGCCGGACTTTGCCAGGGTCTCGAGGATTGCCGAGGCGGGGACGGTCTCAGGCACGGCGATGCGGGCAGCGCCGATGCGCACTTCCTTTACTTCTGCGCCTTCGAGCTTATGCAATACCTGCGTCACGCGGCGGACACATGCTCCGCAATGCATTCCGTCAATCCGGAGCGATATTTCTTTCATACCTATACCCCCTAACCCTATTATAGCAAAGATGCATGGCTGCACGTGGTCCTTCCGGCATCTCGAACGATCAGTCCCGAACGCGAACTACTCTTCGCCCCTGGGAGAGAAGCGGTAACCTACGCCGCGCACGGTTTTCAGATAGATGGGGTTGGCTGGTTCATCTTCAATGTAGCGGCGAAGGCGGACAACGAAGTTGTCTATGGCGCGGGTGTCGGTGTCTTCGCGTACGTGCCACACCTGATCGAGAAGTTCCTTGCGCGAGACGATGCGTCCGGGGTTCTGGGTGAGATAGTGCAGGAAATCGGCTTCCATTAGTGTGAGGTGGACGTGTTTACCGGGCGCGGTCAGTTCCAGGGATTCAAAGTCAATGCAACGTCCGGCGAATTCAAATCTGGAAGGGGATTCTTCGGACTGCTCAGAAGACGGTGCGTGCCATGCGATGCGGCGGAGGAGTCCGTGGAGCCGGGCGAGGAGCACGGAAAGATCGAAGGGCTTGGGGAGATAGTCGTCGGCCCCGGCGGCGAAGCCATCCAGAACGTCTTCCGTGCGGCCGCGTGCAGTGAGCATCAGGATGGGAACGTAGTTCTGCTGTTGGCGAAGCTGACGTGCCACACTGAAGCCGTCTTTTCCGGGCAGCATCACGTCAAGAATAATGGCGTCGAATTTCGGCCTGGAGGCGATGGCGGCGAGGGCTGCTTCTCCGTCCGGAGCAATCTCAACTTCGTATCCTTCGGCCTGAAGGTTGAAGAAAAGCCCCTGGGCGAGATGGGTTTCATCTTCAACAATGAGGATGCGGGTAGGGTGCATACGCTATTTTCTCCTAATCACGGGGTGATACATCCGAACCAGAAGAAGCCGCAGAGGTCAGAAGCCTGGGAAGTTGCAGGCGGATGGTTGTGCCTCGGCCTTCGCCGGGGCTTTCGGCAAAAGCATCGCCTCCGTGCTGCCGCGCGATGGAGCGGACGAGGAAGAGCCCCAGGCCGGTCCCTTTGGTGCGAAGGACATTTCTTGCCGGAACGCGGTAGAAGCGTTTGAAGATGCGCTTGAGATGCGCGGGAGCGATGCCGATGCCTTCATCGGTAATGCTGAGCACCACCCACGCGTCACCTTCCGGAGCAAGCCGCACAGAGGCGCGTAGTCCGCCGGGAGAGTATTTAACGGCATTACTGAGGATGTTCATGACGGCGGTCTGCAATTCATCCGGATTGCCGCGTACAAACATGGGCGCATGACGCACGTCCTGAGAAAACGTGATGGTTTCTGGCGCGAGGTGGTGCTGGAGAAGGGTGGTCTGGATACAGTTTTGCACCAGGGCTGCCATGTCTACTTCGGTCCGGACCTGGTTGCGTGCGCGCTGGCCGACCTCGCCTGCTTTTAAAACCTGTTCGACCGTGGCCAGGAGGCGCTCGCTGTCTGCAAGCATGATGCTGTAGAAGTGCTGCCGCTGTTCTTCACTGAGCGCGCGGCGCTGGAGGGTTTCAAGATAGAGCCGGATGGAAGCGATGGGCGTTTTCAGCTCGTGAGTGACGGCGTTGATGAAGCTGTCGTGGCGTTCATTGCGCCGAACCTCGCGCACCAGAAAGATAGTGTTCAGTACGACGCCTGCAATCAACAGAAGAAAAAAGGGAATACCGACAAGGAGCTGCCAGTCGCGGCGCCAGTTCAGGATGATCCAGCCAACGTTGAGTGCAATGGCGACGCCGACGAGACACACGCCGAGCGCAATGAAGAAGATCATGGCGGGCCGACGTCGAGTGATGCGCATGATGGTATGAGTTTACGTCAGGGGTCAGTGGCCAGGTTGTTTCACTGCGGCATTCGGCGCTATTTCAAAATGACGATTTTTGTTCAGGGGTTGGCGGTTGTGGTCTCCCACCCTTCCCTCATGAAAAGACCGGACACCCGGGTTCTCTGCCCTGCTGAATCAGGTACAAAGTAAATACCCCGCACTTCTCAGGAGATGCGGGGTATTTATAAGGCCGAGTTCGAATCAGGCGCCGGCGGGGCGTGGATTTTGCGGGTCGTATTGCGCGATTTTTACGTCGTGGGCGAGGCCGATTTTCTTGAGCAGCCAGATGCCATAGTAGTTCGGGTCGAACTCATACCACTTGAGCCCGTGGCGCGCAGAGACGGGGTGCGCATGATGGTTGTTGTGCCACCCTTCGCCTCCGGTCAGCAGGGCCACCCACCAGTTATTGCGCGAGTCATCGCGAGTAGGAAAGCGGCGCGAGCCCCACATGTGTGTGGCGGAATTGACCAGCCAAGTAGCGTGAAGTCCGACAACCACGCGCAGGAAGACGCCCCAGAGCAGCCAGCTCCAGCCGCCAACGGCGAACAGGATGAGGCCGAGAACGGTGAGCGGCACCCAGTGGTATTCGCTGAGCCAGACATAGAATCGGTCTTTGGTGAGGTCGGGTGCGTACCGGGCATGGATGGCGGTCTGAGAGTGCATGGTGTCGCCGCTGAGTATCCAGCCGAGGTGTGCCCACCATCCGCCTTCGGTGGGGGTATGCGGATCGCCGGCGTGGTCGGAAAGCTGATGATGAAGGCGATGCGTGGCCACCCAGAAAATGGGTCCGCCCTCAAGGGCAATAGTCCCACAGACTGCGATGCAGTATTCCACCCACTTCGGGGTCTTGTATCCGCGATGAGTGAGCAGGCGGTGATAGCCCATGCCAATGCCAACGTTTACGGCGAACATATAGAGCACGATGGAAACGGCGAGAGCGCTCCAGGAAAAGAAGAAAAGTGCGGCAATGGCGCAGAGGTGGAAGGCAATCATGAACGACGTCGTGAGCCAATTGGTTCTGCCTCCCTGCGCGGCACGGCCCAGAGTGGGAATGTCATGATTGGCGGTGTAGCGCTTCATGGGGACTTCGACAGCTTCGGTTGCAAGCGGCTCTTCAAGTAATTCGACAGGCATTTCGGGAGACTGCATCCTTCCGTAAAATATCTTCCTGATTTCAACCTACCAGCATGGCAGGAAGCCGCTTGTAAGACTTTTGTAATGTCGTCGTGATAGGTTTGCTAGCGAGCCATGAAACGCAATTATCTCCTCCTTCTGCTGTGCGCCGGGTGTGCGGCGCAGACCATCCATTTGCCGACCAGTAAAACAATCATGGAGCCTGTACCGGGCTCTCCGCAGCAACTGAATAGCCTGCCCATGATGATGGCGTGGTCTCCGGACCGGCGGTATCTGGCCATAGTGAATGCCGGGTTTGGAACGGTAGAGTCAGACTACGCACAATCGCTTGCGGTATTGGACACGACCACGGGGAAGCTGGCTGATTTTCCAGACGGCCGCACAGTAGTAGGTTCGGCACAGACGCTGTATAACGGGCTGGCCTTCAGCCTGGACGGGTCGCACCTGTATGCAAGCCTGGATTCGCTGGCGCAGCCGGAGACGGGGAATGCGATCGCCGTCTACCGTTTTGATGGAGGAAGACTTACGCCGGAGCGGACGATCACGGTTCCTTTGCAGAAGCTGGCACCGGGACGCACGCAGAATTCTCTGGGAGGGCATGTTCCGGCGGGCATGGCCGTTCCTGTGCCGGCTGGGCTGGCAGTGGTGAAAGGACAGTCTGGCGGTGAGGAGATCCTGGTTGCGGACGAATTTTCTGATGATGTGTTGGTGATGGATGCAGCGTCAGGAAATGTTCTGGAGCGCTTTGATCTTGCCGATCACGCCGTTGTTCCTTCTGAATATCCGATTGCTGTGATGGCCACACACGATGGACGCCGCGCCTTTGTGGCGTTGTGGAATGGTTCGGCGATTGCGGAGCTGGACCTTGCGTCCGGAAAAATTTTACAAAAGCTGGCACTGCTTCCTCCGGACAAGCCGACTTCTCCGGGGTCGCATCCGACGGCGTTTGCTCTGTCTGCCGATGAAAAAATACTCTATGTAGTCCTGGCGAACAGAGATGCGGTGGCTGCGGTGCGCCTGCATGGCAGCAGGATGCAACTTGCAGGAATGTTGAATACGCAACTGCCGGGTCAGCGATATTTTGGCGCGATCCCGGACGCAGCAGCGCTTTCTGATGACGGCAAAACGCTCTATGTGGCCAATGGCGGTTCGGACGCGGTTGCAGTTTTTTCTACTACGAATCTGAAGGCGGGAGCGGCGGCCCAGGCGCGCGCATTTCTTCCTACGGAATGGTTTCCGACGGGGCTGGCGGTAAAAGGCAGCCATCTTTATATTGCGACGGGCAAAGGGAAGGAAACTGGCCCGAATGTTGCTCCGCAGCCTGAGCCGGAACATCGTTTGCAGCACGGCCGTAACATGCACCGTCCGCACACCTATATTGCGACGCTGCTGCATGGGTCGCTGGCCGATGTTGATTTAAACGGCGCGCAGGATGAATTGCAGCGGCTCACGTCAGAAGTCGTGGCGAGCAACATGATGCAGGCTGCCGCAGAGCATCTGAAGTTTGCGGCGGGAACAAACCCGATCCATCACGTGATCTACATCATTAAGGAAAACCGCACCTACGACCAGGTGTTCGGAGACCTTGGCGTGGGGAATGGCGACGCATCACTGACCATGTATGGAGAGAGCATTACGCCAAACCTGCACAAACTGGCCTTGCAATTTGGGGTGCTGGACAATTTTTATGACTCGGGTGAGGTCTCTGGTGATGGGCATGTGTGGTCGAATGCGGCGATCAGCAGTGACTACACGGAGAAGACGTGGCAGCAGGCCTACCGCGGCAGCGCGCGCGTGTACGACTTCGAAGGAATTGTTGAGCATGGGAACCCGTATGAGGAAGGGATCCCGGATGTGAATGAGCCAGCGAGCAGCTATATCTGGACTGACCTGGCAAAGCATGGAAAGACGCTCTATCACTTTGGCGAATTTATTTCGACGACATTCTGTGAGGAAAAAAAGGAGCAGTCGAGGGAAAAGTCGCCGCTGGCGGGTTCACCTGAGCCTGAACCGGAGCGCTGTCCGGTAGCGGCAATCCACAAGGGGGATCCTATTCCCGCGAATTACGGTGGAGGCGTGAGCCGGTATCCATGGGCGATTCCACTAATTGCGAAAAATGTTGCCACTAAACCGGAGTTGGCCGGGCACTTTGACCCGTTGTATGCCGACTTTGAACTTGCCTTTCCCGACCAGTTTCGCGTGGAGGAGTTTCTCACGCACTTCCGCAAATGGGTGGCAGACCGGGAACAGGGGCACGACACGATGCCGAACTTTGTGATGCTGCGGCTGCCGAATGACCATACGGCGGGTACACGTCCGGGCATGCCGACACCGCGGGCCTCCATTGCAGACAATGACCTTGCCGTTGGGCGGGCAGTGGAAGCAGTCTCACACAGCCCGTATTGGAACGACACTGCGTTCTTCATTCTGGAAGATGACGCGCAGGACGGCGCCGACCACGTGGATGCTCATCGCAGCACGGCCCTGGTTGTGAGTAAGTATGCGCCGAGGAACCGGCAGCCTCTGGTGGATTCAACGTTCTATACGACGGTGAGCTTTCTGCGCACCATGGAAGACCTGCTGGGGATTCCGCCGATGAACAACAATGATGCGCTTGCGCCGCTGGTGTCGTCCGTGTTTACCGGGGCAGGCGACCAGCCGGCATATACTGCCGACTATTCCAATCGGGACAACGGGCTGATCTATACGGCCAATACGGCAAAGGCCCCGGGAGCGAAAGAGTCCAGCAAGATGGATTTTACGCACGAGGACCGCGCAGATCCGGTGAAGCTGAATGTGATTTTGTGGCGCGACGCGATGGGCGACAAGCCAGTGCCGAGGATGGTGCTGCATCCGCATGTGGACCGCAAGGACGATGATGATGATGAGTGAGAGCTACTTAACAAGTTGAGAAAAGTCAGGCGGGGTCGTAGAAGCGGACAGTGTTTTTTCCGGCCAGGCGGGCCTGGGTGAGTGCTTCTTCCGCTTCGCGGAGGACCACGAGCGGAAGGCGACCGCGGCTGCTCGCAATTCCAATGCTGACGGTCACCGGGATCACATCGCGGTGGATATGGCAGGGCTTTGCGAGAACAGACTGCTGGATGCGCTGCCCGAGGGCGACGGCATCATCGGCGACACATCCGGGGAGGCCGATGAGGAAGTCATCATTTCCGCAGCGGCCAAGAACGTCATAGCTCCGCATATAGCGCCTGAGGCGCTGGGCCAGTTCTTTCAATACGGCGTCTCCGGTAGAGTAGCCGTAGCGCTGATTGATTCGGGAGAAATCGTCGAGATCGAGCAGCATGAGGCAGAGTGGGGTCCGCATACGCTGGGTGCGGTCGGTTTCCTGGAAAAGCTGGCGCATGGTGGATTCACGATTGAACAGTCCGGTGAGTGGATCGTGTGTAGCGCGGAAGTGCAGGGCATGGGTCTGCTCCTGCATCTCGCGGTAGAGCTGCTGTACGCGCTCGGCGGTCCGCAGGCGCACCAGAAGGTCGGTTTCGCTCACAGGCTTCAAGACGAAATCATCTACGCCGGCGACAGTAGCGAGCGTAATGGTTTCTTCATCCGGAGCGTTGCCCATGAGCATGAGCCATGGCGAGTGAGGGCGGGAGCGGCGTTTGACTTCGGCGATGATCTCCAGCCCTCCCATGGAGGGCAGGTCATGGTTGAGGATGGCGATGGCCGGGGCATCAGACGCAAGCAGGCGTTTGAAGCTCTGGATGCCGTCATGGATGACTTCCAGCCCGTAATTCCAGGACTGGATGCACTGGGCCAGCGTCTCTGCGGTCTGCGGGTCGGGGTCTGCCAACAGGATCCAGGGACGATTTTGAGGGTCAGAAGCCATGAGAGCCATCTCATTAGCAGATATCGGGGGAAATGTGACGGAGCGATAGGGTGTCTGGCAGCAAGGCAATGGATTTTTTTCATCCTGCCAAACTAGAGGGGGCCTGGACGGTAATTTTTTCCCAATTTTCCAGTCAAATGCGCAAAAATTTACACAAGCGGCCAACCTGACAGGTTACTATCGGCATCCAGTTGATTAATAACCAGAGAAATTCTGGCATGTGTGCCGGAGCTAATCCGGTGCAAGACTACCTCTTACCTACCCTCACGTTGGAGCGAGTCATGATTCCCGCCATCTCAACTACGCACGCCGTGCCTCAAAAGCTCCTCTCTGCCGGCATTCATGTGACCCGCAGCCGCATGATTATCTGCCATCACTGCTGCCAGGTATTGGGCAGAGCGGAAGGACCGGGAGAGCGTGAACGGCTCCGGGCTGCGCATGTATGCAAAGAGAAGCTGATGGATCAGCAACCGGCAGCGGCTGTTCCGTTTAATTAGCCATTTGGTCATCCTGAGTGAAGCAAAGCGCATCCCAAAGCGATGCGCTTTGTTGTGTAGTAACCTTCTTTCGCAGAATGCAGGCGGACAGAATAGTTCCGGGGGGTACCCATCGTTTCCTAACCAGCAGTAGGTCGAGAATTCAGGTGGCCCAGGCAGTCTTGTCCGCGGGAAGCGCACCCCTCCAAAAACCTGTCAGCATGCAGAAGGGATACCCTGTGGCTGCGTCGCCGCCGACAGCCGGGGCCGGGGCTGATGGTGTCGAACTAACCCGACGCCGGGCGTGGCTGGACGAGCCGCATACCCCGGAACAGATATACGGACGAAGTTTTAAAACGGCATACGCGCCGAAAAAACAAGTCCATGGTTGTAGCTGTGGTAGCTGGAAGTGGCAATCTGCATGCCAGCGCCAAGCGTCACGCCCACGCGGTGGTGCAGCGGCCAGCGCGAAACAATTCCCGGCGTTACAAAGTTCTGGATCTTTCCATCGTTCGGGCCGCCTTTGTAGAAGGTGGTGTTGAACTCCGTCTCCGGCCACCAGTGAGGATTCGCCTTCCATTGCAACGCCGTGTTCCAGGCGATGGGGCGCCCCAGTTTTCTGCTGTTGGCCACAGGCAGCGTTGCTCCTAACGTGGACTGCACATCGAAATGCCCAAAGCCCTTGCCTCCGGCGAGTGTAGGCGCGATGCTCGCATCGGTACTGCCATTGCTGTAGCTTCCAGTGGGGATGGTCCCCCCGAGGAACGCAGTGATGATGGTATTATGTGCCTCTTCATTGCTGGCGTAGAACCGGTACTTCATCACAAAGGACGTATCGCCGAAGCCGTCCTTGGCCGTGCTGTTGTGCTGAATGTACGGCGGTACATTCAGCAGCAGCTCAATCCTACGCGTGGGAATCAGCTCCAGCCCTTTGCCACCGCCATAGTTCCACGTGTTCGTGTGCCTGGGAGTGATCTGCCGCATGAAGTCTGTGCGGAACTCCTGCTCCAGGCGCGGTGTGACCGTGGCCAGCGGCGTCACCCAGTGCGGCTGCTCTGCCTGTGTTCGTGTCACGCGCGCTTGCCACCGCTCCACAAAGGATTGCTGCGCGCTTGCAGAAAGGGCCACACACGCCGAGAGTGATGCGGCCAGAATCGCCGGATGAAATCGGAATGAGATCATGGTAATGCGATCTTATATGAATAGAACCGCTATTCATATGCTGGTTATCGCATTTGTGGTGACTCTAAATTCATCGCACCGTCGAATGTGCATTTCCTCCCGGAAAGTGGCATTCTGGAAGGCGAAGAATGCTGCGCCTTCGGGCGCTCACTGAACAACATAAGGTCAGACCACTTAATTGCGACAGAGGACAACCGCATGTCTAAACCGAGCGACAGCGAAACTTCTGAACAGGAGAACACCGGTTCCAGGCCGCTTTTCGGGAAATTTTCACGGCGTTCCTTTCTCTCACAACTAGGCGTTGCCGGACTGGCCGCTACCACCGCTCCTCTGGCACATGCCGCACCCGCGGCTCCGCAGGCTGAAGCCGAAACTGCAGCTGCGGCTGTGCCAGGAGCGGCCCCTGTAGCACTCAAGGTCAATGGACAGACCCATAAGTTGATGCTTGAGCCGCGCGTAACGCTGCTCGATGCACTACGGGAACACCTTCAGCTTTTTGGCGCCAAGAAGGGCTGCGACCACGGCCAGTGCGGCGCTTGTACGGTGCATGTGAACGGGCGGCGCGTGAACTCCTGTCTGAGCTTTGCCATCATGCACCAGGCAGATGAGATTACCACAGTTGAGGGCCTCGCCCAGAATGGCGAATTACACCCGATTCAGGCGGCATTTATCGAGCATGACGGATACCAATGCGGCTACTGCACTTCGGGGCAGATTATGTCCGCCGTTGCCTTGCTCAAGGAGCCGATCGGCAAAGAAGACCACGACGTACGCGAGGCCATGTCGGGCAATATCTGCCGCTGCGGCGCCTACAACAACATTGTTGCTGCGGTGCAGCACGTACGCCGTTCCGCCTGAAGGAGAAGACGCCATGCAGAGCTTTGAGTACCGTCAGGCCAGGTCGCCCGAGGGCGCAATTGCCAATGCTGGGGAGAAAACCAGGTTTATCGCAGGCGGCACCACGCTGGTAGACCTGATGAAGCTCGATGTCGAGCGACCCGCTTCTGTGATTGACATCAACGGTCTGCCACTGGACAGGATTGAAGTATCTCCCGATGGCGGCCTGAAGATTGGCGCCATGGTGCGCAACAGCGACCTTGCCTGGAACGCCAACGTAAGGCAGCGCTATGCAGTCTTGTCGGAAGCGCTGCTTTCCGGTGCTTCTCCGCAACTGCGCAACATGGCAACCACAGGAGGTAATCTTTTACAGCGCACCCGCTGCTACTACTTCCGCGACACCAATTACAAATGCAACAAACGCGAGCCCGGCTCAGGCTGTTCAGCCATAGATGGCTTCCATCGCATCCATGCCGTTCTGGGCGGCAGCGAGCACTGCATTGCAACGCATCCTTCTGACATGGCTGTGGCCATGATGGCGCTCGAAGCCACTGTCCACACGCGCGGTGCGAAGGGGGAACGCAGTATTCCGCTGAATGACTTTTATCTGCTTCCTGGCAGCACTCCGGACAGTGAAAACGTACTCGAGCCGGGCGAGCTGATCACGCATGTCACGCTTCCCCCGCTGCCGCAAAGCACGCGGTCGCATTACCTCAAACTGCGAGACCGCGCTTCTTATGAATTTGCGCTGGCGTCAGCTGCGGTTGTAATTCGGACAAGCGGAGGCCGGATTGAATTTGCGCGCGTGGCGCTTGGCGGCGTCGGTACGAAACCATGGCGCTCTCGGGAGGCAGAGCAGGAACTGCACGGACATGAGGCAAATGAGCGCATCTTCCGCGCAGCAGCCGAAGCGGCGCTGAAACCGGCGAAGCCGCTGCGCGACAACGCCTTCAAAGTAGAGCTGGCAAAGCGCGTCATCGTTCGAGCGCTTGAGAACACAACCCAGACAGCATAGCGGGGCAGAAGCACATGAGCACATCCATCATCGGGGCGGCTGTTGGAAGAGTGGACGGCAAACTCAAAACTACCGGAGCGGCGCGTTACGCCATAGACCATCCGCTGGACAACGTGGCCTATGGCGCTGGTGTCTTCAGCACGATCGCCAATGGAAAGATCGTCCGCATAGACACTGCTGAAGCGGAAAAAATGCCCGGAGTGATTGACATTCTGCATCACGGAAATGCTGACCAGCTCTACCGCCCCGCCGGTCAGTTTGAGCACAGCCGCGCCAGTGAAGCTCGTCCTCCGTTCGAGGACGACGGCGTTTACTATTACGGGCAATTTATAGCCGTTGTAGTTGCAAATACACTCGAACAGGCGCAGGATGCGGCCACGCGCGTGAAGGTCACCTATGCGGAAGAGAAACCTCTGGTGCATCTGGAGGATGCTCCAGCCCCGACGGGCGAGCCCGTGGCAAATTATTCACGCGGCGATGCTGAAGCTGCATTCGAGAGCGCCCCGATAAAGATTGACGAGACCTACATCACTCCTGTTGAGACCCACAATCCCATGGAGATGCACGGCACCATTGCAGCCTGGGACGGTGACAAGGTCACGCTCTATGAAACAACGCAAGGCGTGGTAAATCATCAGCAGGTCATGTCAGAAGTTCTGGGGCTGCCGCTGGAAAATGTTCGCGTCATCTCCCCATTCTGCGGTTCAGGCTTTGGCGGGAAATTGTTCCCTTGGCCGCATTCCATGGTGGCAGCGCTGGCGGCGCGCAGGGTAAAACGTCCGGTCAAGGTATATGTACCGCGCTCCATGATGTTCACCACCGTCGGCCACCGTCCTTACACAAAGCAACGTATGCGCCTTGGCGCAACGGCCGATGGCAAGCTCGTTTCCATTCAGCACGACGTGCTCTCCACAACCTCCAAAGTAGACACATACGTTGAACACTGCACGTCTTCCACGCCCATGCTCTACACCTGTCCGAACGTGAAAGCGGTGCAGCACCTCGTGCCTTTGAACGTGGGTACGCCCACTCCCATGCGCGGTCCGGGCACGGTGCCGGGCATTTTTCCGCTTGAATCGGCCATGGACGAGCTGGCCATCAGGCTGAACATGGACCCGCTGGAGCTGCGGCTGCGCAATTACGCGGAGAAAGACGAAAGCCTCAATCTGCCCTTCTCCGGCAAGCATCTGCGCGAAGCCTATCAGATAGGCGCAGAGCGCTTTGGCTGGAGCAAGCGCAATCCGAAGGTCGCCTCCATGCGCGATGGTGGTCTGGTTCTGGGCTGGGGCATGTCCACAGCAACGTGGCATGCCGGACGTGGCGGCGCAACCGTGCGCGTGCGCCTGAATGCCGACGGTACGGCGCGTGCCTCAAGCGCAACGCAGGACATCGGCACCGGGACCTATACCGTGATCGCCCAGGTCGTGTCAGACAAGACGGGAATTCCTCTCAACAAAATTGAGGTCGTGCTGGGCGACAGCTCATTGCCGCCGGGCCCTACGTCCGGAGGCTCTACGGCGACAGCTTCCGTAATGCCCGCCGTGGCTGGAGCCACGAACAGTGTGGTGAACACGTTGATTTCGATTGCGCAGCGCACGCAGGGATCCCCATTTTATGTGAAGGAAACGCAGGGAGGCGATCCACCTTCATTGAAGATGACCAAGGGCTTCATACACGCGGCAGACAAAGCACCGGAGAGCGGCGTGCCGTTTCATGAAATTCTGGCAATGCGGCGGCTCAGTGGCATTGATGGCGAGGCCAAAACAGGCCCGTCCGAGGAGATGCACAAATTCTCCGGTCACAGCTTCGGGTCGCATTTCTGTGAAGTGACATGGGACCCAGGCATCGCGCGGCTGCGCGTCTCGCGCTGGGTAACTGTCATGGATGCAGGCCGCATTATCAACCGCAAAACAGCCACGAACCAGATCCTTGGCGGCGTCGTCATGGGCATTGGTATGGCCCTGCTGGAAGAAACGCTCTACGATCCGCGCAACGGCAAGCCGCTCAACAACAACTATGGCGACTATTTGGTTTCCACCAACGCCGATGTTCCTGCAATGGAGTGCATCTTCGTTGAATATCCTGATCTGAACCTGAACGAATACGGAGCACGCGGCGTCGGCGAAATAGGACTTGCAGGCGTGGCCTCCGCAATTACGATGGCGGTCTATCACGCAACAGGGGTCCGCGTCCGCAAGCTTCCCGTGCGCATCGAAGATTTGCTGGGCCACGTTTAGCCTGTTCTGAATGAATGGATGTCTGAACTGAACCAGATCGTCTTACTCTGGCGCGCTGCAAAGGCACGTAATGAGGAGGTGTGTCTGGCAACAATCGTCCGCACCGAAGGCCCTTCATATCGTAAGGCCGGTGCATACATGCTCCTCACGCGCGGAGGGCGCCGGGCCGGGACCATCAGCGGTGGTTGCCTGGAAGGCGAAGTCTCAAAAAAGGCATGGTGGCTCACAGAAAACGGCCCAACCATCCAGAGATACAGCAGCTTTTTTGATGACGACTCCCCGGAACCTTACGGTTCAGGCTGCGGGGGGACAGTCTATGTCCTGATCGATCGTGGCCCTGCAGTACACGCAGTACTGAATGCACTCGAAGCAAGCGTATCGCAACGCATCTCCTTTGTAACCGTAATAGATACAAAGCGCGGCCGCACGCTGCTTCTCCGGCAAAGCAATGGCTGTGTGCCGCTCGGCGGCCCGCAGGAGATGGCACATCTGGCAGAACGCGCCTTCCACGAGCGGCGCTCATTTTACCCTGACGATACACCTGAGATTTTTGTAGCCTACACCCCGCCTCCACCTTCACTCACAATCTTTGGCGCAGGAGATGATGCCATACCGCTGTCAGAATTTGGCGGACGACTTGGTTGGCATGTGACCATCGCAGATGGCCGCTCGCACCTGGCGCGGAAGGAGCGGTTTCCTTCAGCAGCGCAGGTGCTTGTGCTCGACCATGCATCACCCAATCCTCTTCGGCCACTCGCGCCAGATCCAGATGGCGCTTTCGTCCTGATGACACACAGCTATGAGCAAGACCGCGCTCTGCTGCGTGAAATGCTGCCTCTTGCGCCCAGGTATCTGGGAGTGCTCGGGCCCCGCGCGCGCACTCAGCGGATCGTGGACGATATCGCTGCCTCCATCCAGCTGTCTCCCCTGGAATGCATGGGGCGTCTGAGTTCTCCTGTAGGATTCGACCTCGGTGCGCACTCGCCTGAAGGCATTGCACTCGCCATCGCAGCAGAAATCTTTGCTGCGCTGCAGGGAAGTAAAGCGCTCAACCTGGAAGCCTCATCCTCTTACTCTTACGCGCTGAAAGGATGCCGCGTCTGAACTGCGCTGCCATCCTGCTTGCCGCCGGGGCATCCACCCGGCTGGGCCGTCCCAAACAGCTTGTCCAAATTCATGGCGAAACGCTTTTGCATCGCACAGGGCGTTTGGCACTCGAAGCCGGATGCTCACCGGTGATCGCCGTCCTGGGTTTTGCCGCGGAGCAGATGCAGGCAGCCCTGGGCGGGCTCAGCGTGAAGACAATCATCCATCCTGACTGGCAAGCAGGAATGGGGTCTTCTCTCCGTTGCGGAGTGGAAGCGTTGTCCCGCGAAAACGTGCCGGAGCGCGTGCTGGTCCTGGTTTCTGATCAGCCGCGTTTATCTCTCGAAATATTAAAGTCGCTGCTCAGCCTGAGTGAGACATCCACCGCGCTGATTGCCGCTTCGCACTATGCGGGCCGTGCCGGTGTGCCAGCAGTGTTCCGCAGCCCACTCTTTCCTGCTCTCAAAAGCATTGAGGGAGACAAAGGCGCCCGCCACGTCATCGAACAGCATCGCCACCAGACCGTGCTGGTAGACTTCCCGGAAGGCGCCATGGATCTGGACACAATCGGGGACCTGGCACAACTCGATTGCTTGAGTACGAGTCAGGTCTAAATTCGAGCCATCGCGCTTTTGCCCCGTATGTTCCATAGAAAAAATGCCTTCGCTGTTACGAAGGCATTTTTTCTGGTATGGGCGTTTTCTTAATTTGATGCAGGGACAGAGGGGATGTTCTTTGCTGTTACTGTCTTCTGCGAGTCCGCTTTGATGGCGGCCTGTTCGAGCGATTCGGCCTGTGGCATATAGGTGAGGGCCTGATTGATCATCGGGTCCCACGATGCGCGGACCTTCAGCCCTTCCATTTGACCGAACTCGGTGGTGAAGATTTCAGCCTTGATGTTGGTTTTGATCCAATCGAGAACGTTGCTGAATTCCTGGTCGGTGAAAGTGATGTCCTGCGAGGCAAGGAACTGCTTGAAGTCGTTGAGAACGGCGTCATCTACCTGGAACTCGCGGGTGACTTTGTGGCCCGGGTCAGCGAGATAGTGGCGGGCGAAGTTGAAAAACGAGTAGTGCAGCGGGGACATCAGCGCTTCCTGGAGGTGCGTTGATTTGGGCGTGTCTATCTTGATGTCTGGCGTAACGCCGCCGCCGCCATAGACGGTCCGGCCGGAATCAGTCAGCTTGACTTCGCGGTCTTTATTGTCCTGCGGCTGGTCGTGATTGTAGTAGTAGTCGTACAGAGAAACGCCGTTGTAGTTGCGCTGGATAAGGCGTCCGCTGGGCGTGTAGTAGTGATAGGTGGTAAGCGCAAGGCCGGTATTGTCAGAGAGCTGATATACGGTCTGTACGAGTCCCTTACCGAAAGTTGTTTCGCCTACAATCAGTCCGCGGTCATGGTCCTGCAGGGCGCCACTGACGATTTCAGCAGCGGATGCCGTGCCGTGATTGACGAGAACGACGATGGGGTAAGTGCGCCCATCATTGCCGTGCATGGCATGGTACGTCTGTTCGGGGTAGGCACGACCACGTTGTGAGACGATGACCTGGCCTTTCTTGAGGAACTTGTCGCAGGTGGCCACGGCCTCAGTGAGCAGACCACCGGGATTGCCGCGCAGGTCGAGCACAAGGCCCTTGAGGTCCGGGCCGAAACCATCGAGCGCATCGGAAACTTCGCGTCCGGTGGTTTCCATGAATTGAGTGATGTGGATGTAACCTATGCCTGGACGGATCCACTCCTTCAGATCAATGCTGGGATGGGGAATTTCGTCGCGTACCAAATCGAAGGTGATGGGAGCGGCGACGCCTTCGCGGGAGACGGTCAGTTTGACATGGGTCCCTTTTGGGCCCTTCAGCATGTTGGCCACTTCTTCTGAACTCATGGAGTCAGTGGTCTTGTTGTCTACCGAGACGATGATGTCTCCGGGACGAACACCGGCCTTGTACGAAGGTGTGCCTTCATAGGGATAGATGACCACGATCTTCTGGGTGCCGTTGATGATCTGGGGCTGGATGGTCATGCCGACGCCGTAATATTTGCCGTGCTGGTCTTCCTTCATCCGAGCATAGGCTTTGGGGTCGTAGAAGCTGGAGTGCGGATCGAGCGTGTGCAGCATTTCCGGGATGGCGCCGTCGTAGATGACCTTGTCGGGCATGTCTCCGGTGAGGGGCTCGGCATAGTTCTGCGCGACGACGTTGTAGACGTTGGCGAAGGTCTTGAGGCTGTCGCGGAACTGCGATTCATCATTACTGGATTGCGCGCCGACTTTCTGGCTTACAACCATGCCTGCAAGACCGCAGGCGGAGAAGAAAACGACCAGCGCAAAAACGGTACGGCGAGTGCGGGAAGGCATGTATCCTGGGACCCTCGGGGTGTCCTGGGAAAAGTATAGCAAGCAGCGGAGGAGCGCGCCCCTGGGGGGCGCTGTTGGCCAAGAAGCGGTCAGCCATGCCTCCGGCATGATCTGCAATCAGCTAACAAGCCGGTACTTTGAGCGGTCTTACAGACTGGCAGCTTTTCAGCTGATGTTGACTTGCTGGCCCGCTGACTCGCTTCTGTTTAGAATAGTCAGAAGGCGCAACCGGAACCTTGAGGAGCAGACCCCAAACTCGCGGCGCGCACCCGAATTGAGACGTAAAACGATGACTTTAAAATCCTTGCCGCTCCCAGCCGCGCTTGTAGCGGGTATCGTATTGCTGACTGGACCGTCATTCGCACAGAGCCCACCGACAAGTACTGCCCCGGCCCAGGACCTTCCTTATCAGGGCACTGTGGTGGAGCGCATTATTGCGCGCGTGAACGACCAGGTAATTACGAATTCTGATTACCAGCGCGCGCAGCAGGAGCTTCAGGCGCAGGCGCGCCAGCAGGGATGGCCGCAACAGCAGTTGTTTGAGCAGGAGCACAATTTACTGCGCGACCTGATTGACCAGCAACTGCTTTTGTCCAAAGGCAAGGAGCTGGGGATCACGGGCGAATCAGAGACGGTAAGACGGCTGGATGAGATTCGCAAGCAGAACCACCTGGACAGCATGGAAGACCTGCAGAAGGCGGCGGAGGCGCAGGGGGTTTCTTTTGAAGACTTCAAGCAGCATATCCGCGAAGGCGTGATTTCGTCGCAGGTGATACGCGATGAGGTAGGACGGCATCTCTCGGTGAGCCAGTCTGAAGTGCAGCAATATTACAGCCAGCACAAATCGGACTTTGAGCAGCCGGAGCAGGTAAGGCTGAGTGAGATCCTGATTGCCACGCCGAATCCTGATGACAGCGTGCAGGTGGCAGCGGCGCAGAAGAAGGCGGATGACATCGCGGCAAAGCTGAAATCTGGCGCGGATTTTGCTGAGCTTGCCAAGACTGAATCCGGTGGGCCGACGGCGGCGCAGGGTGGAGACCTGGGCGAGTTTAAACGGGGCCAACTGGCGAAAACCCTCGAAGACCAGACGTTTGATCTGAAACCGGGCGAGTACACGCAACCCATCCGCACCAAGCAGGGGTATGTCATTCTGAAAGTCACTGAGCACACAGCGGGGGGCGTACAGCCGCTGAAAGATGTTGAGCCTCAGGTGGAAGAGGCCCTTTATCAGCAGAAGATGGCCCCCGCGCTGCGTCAATATCTGACGAAGCTGCGCGAACAGGCCTACATTGAGATTGATACAAAGGACGGCTACGTGGATTCTTCGGCAACACCGAATGAGACGCAGCCGACCACGACGTACAGCGCCTATGTGGCCCCGATCAAGAAGAAAAAGCACGTAGAGCGGACGCGCTTCCGGCAGAAAGGCCCAAGGCAGAAGCCGCAGACGGAAACGGCAGCAGGCGCTCCAGCGCCAACCAATGTGCCGTCGTTGGCACAGGTGTCTGGAGCGGCAACGGCGGAAACGAACAGCCAGCCGACCGCAACACCGGCCCAGCCGAGCAATGCGAAAAATACTCGAGTGGCCAGCACAGGCGTAGAGAAGCCGGGTAAGAAAGAGAAGATCCGTTTTGGGCAGGCTCCGCGTGAGACGCTGCCTTATGCTCCCACCAAGACGGAAGATGCTGGTGCAACGACGGAAACGGCCAGCAATGCAGCCCAGAATGTTCAGGTGGTGGGGCCGAATGGCGAAGTAGAGAACCAGCAGGCGCAGGAAAAGAAAGAGAAGTCCCGTTTCTCTGACCGTGCCAAACTGCCGAAGCAGAAGAAATCGAAGGACAAGACGGACCCGTTTGCTCCTGCTCCGGAGACGACGGATGAACAGGCCACCCGACAGGCGCAGAGCGCTCCTCTGGGGCTGAATGGGGACACTTCCAAGCCGAAGAAGGAAAAGCCGACGGGCAAGACGCGCTTGTCAGACAAGGCAAAGGAAAAGTCTACCGATCAGCAACAGCAGCAAGAGCAGACGCAACCTGCGCAGCAGTCATCTACGCCGTCCACTCAACAGCCGTAACTGGCGGATTTTATGAAAGAGCTCTTCATTCAGGACCTGGCGGGACTGGAGAACCAGGTGATTGATGGCTTTTTTGTTGTTGCGCAGAAGCAAACGCGCAGCACGCGGGACGGCGCGCCTTATTTTGCTATTTCCATTTGCGACCGCACGGGGCAGATTGAATGCCGGGTATGGGAAATGGCGTCCATTCTTGGCGATTTTGCGTCAGGCGATGTGGTGAAAGTGCGCGGGCAGGTCTGCCGGTATCAGGAGAGACTCCAGCTGAAAGTTGAGAAGATCCGGAAGGCGGAAGACAGGGACAAGGAAGAGTACGACCTGGCCGATTTTGTGCCGAAGACTTCACGGAACATTGTTGAGCTTTGGCAGAAACTGAATGAGTTTGTAGATAGTTTTACCAATCCGCACCTGCATGCGCTTTTGCGCGCTTTTCTGGATGACCCGCAGATTGCGGAAGCGCTGAGGTCTGCGCCAGCCGCCAAGGCGATGCATCATGCCTGGATTGGCGGACTGCTGGAGCATATCGTTTCGCTGATGGGAGTAGCCAGCGATATGGCGAAGCGGTATCCGGAGGTCAATCGGGACCTGCTTCTGACCGGGGTCATGCTGCACGATATTGGCAAACTGCGCGAACTGCAGTGGGGGACCCGCTTTGACTACACGATCGAAGGCCAGCTTGTAGGCCACATTACGATCGGTATTCGCATGATCGAGCAGAAGGTTACTTCGTTGCCGGATTTCCCTGAGCCATTACGCGTTCTGGTGGAGCATATGGTTGTGAGCCATCACGGGAAGTATGAATTTGGCTCGCCAAAGCTGCCGATGGTTCCGGAAGCCGTGATGCTGCATTACATTGATGACCTGGACGCGAAGATGCAGACGGTGCGAGGCGAACTTGCTCGCGCAGAAGCCAATGGACGCGGCCCTGGGCAAATGACAGAATGGGTGCGCGCACTGGACCGTCCTTTGCTGAACACTGCGCAATATCTGGCACCGGAACCGGAAGCCCCGCCGGAGCCCAAAGCAGTCCCGGAGGAAAGCGATGCATTACCTGCTGAAGACGGAACCGGAAACGTACTCCTTTCATGACCTGGAACGCGAAGGCGAAACGGTCTGGGACGGTGTCACGAACCCTGTCGCACTGAAGTTTTTGCGTAACATGAAGCCGGGCGAGAAACTCGTGATTTACCACACGGGGGACGAGCGCACAGCGGTGGGGACCGCAAAGGTTGTTTCGGTCGATTCGGAAAATCCTAAGTCGCCCGTTGTCCGGATCAAAGCCGGTTCGGCGATCAAGACGCCGCGGACACTTGCGGAGATCAAAGCCAACGCGCTGTTTGCAGATTCACCTTTGGTTCGGCAGGGGAGATTGTCGGTGGTTCCGTTGAACGATGCACAGTTTGCGTGGCTTACCGGCGAGTGAATGGGGGCGCGTGGGGCGACCCCCTACTTTGCTCGTAAAGTATTCATGATATTGAAATTAGGGGCATTCAGGCCCTTTTCGTTTTGCCAGAAATCTGTTGGCTTCTCTGGCTTCATCTGGTCTTCTTGATTCTTCGACGTTCGACTCGGGAGCAACGGAGACGAGGGAGGGAAAATTCCACCCCCGCCTTGTTTGTAAAGTCTTCATAATGCATGGGTTAGGAGGCCACGACGGTTTGGCCTTGCGAGCATTTGTCCAGGAAGCCGGAGTCCAGACTCGGTTCAGAGGAACGTTGTTTTATTGCCAGCGGATAGTAAGGGAGTATTCCGGATCGTTATTCAAAACCTACCTTTCAGGATAACAAATCGGGCGGATATGACCGGGCATTTGTTGTTTAAACAAATGACATTTTTCCAAGTTGCTATGAAAGGTGGCGTGTGGCGATTTAAAGCTGACTTTGGGGAGTTTGGGCACATATGGGTCGCCGTGCCCGCCTGAACAGACTTCCTCCGAGCTTCTTCAGATTTCCCAGCGGAGGAGGGATGCGCCTACGGTAAATCCTGCTCCGACACTGGCAATCAGGACCAGGTCATGCTTTTTGAGGCGGCCTTCTTCGCGGGCGGTCTGCATGGCGATAGGGATGGTGCCGGCGGTGGTGTTTCCGTAGCGATCAATGTTGATGATGACGCGCTCCGGCGGCATGCCGAGGCGGTCTGCGGTGGAGGTGATGATGCGCTTATTGGCCTGGTGCGGGATGAAACATCCGAGATCGGCGCCAGTGATTCCGTTGCGTTCGAGGACCCTTTCGGTGGCCTCGGCCATTTTGCGCACGGCATATTTGTAGACGGCCTGCCCGTCCTGGTGGACGTAGTGCATTTTTTTAGCGACTGTTTCGGCGGAGGGAGGATTGAGGCTTCCACCGGCGGGCATATAGAGGGAACAGGCGCCGGAACCATCAATTTCGTGCACGTAGTCAATCATGCCGATTTCGTTCTGGGCTGCGGGCTCGATGAGGACACAGCCCGCTCCGTCGCCGAAGAGGATGCAGGTGGCGCGGTCGGTGTAGTCAATGATGGAGGACATGGTGTCGGCGCCAATGACGAGGACTTTGGAGTGCGCGCCGGATTCGACGAGCTTGGTTCCCATTTGCAGGGCGTAGACGAAGCCGGAACAGGCGGCGGAGAGGTCGAATCCCCAGGCGCCTTTTGCGCCGAGCTTGTTCTGGACGAGACAGGCGGTGGCGGGGAACACCATATCGGGCGTAACGGTGGCGATGATGATGGTCTCGACTTCTTCCGGGCCGATGCCGCGCTCGGCGAGGCACTTTCTGGCGGCTTCGACGGCCATATCGCTGGTGGCCTGTCCTTTGGCGACGAGGTGGCGTTCGCGGATACCGGTGCGCTCAACGATCCACTGGTCATTGGTTTCGACCATCTTTTCGAGGTCGGCGTTGGTAAGGATACGCTCAGGGACGTAAGTGCCGAGGGCGCTGATTTTGGCGCGCCGCGCCTGATTCGGTCGCACGGTAAGGCTCAATGCTTCTCTCCAGTGATGCGAGGTAAAAACCTATTTTCTATGAAGATGTTGAGCGGTGTCTATGAAGGGGACGGTTCCCGGCGGGAATGAGGTGTAAAAGTTGTGTCGGAAGCAGCTGGAGATAGTGCACCGGGGGACCTACTGCGCACGCACTGGCCCGTTACCGTTGCTCCCTTCCGGGCCTGGCGGGGTTGGCGGGATTGCGCCGCGTAGGACCCGGCACACTCTTGATGATAACACCTTTGGGATGGACGAAGCGGTGTGGACTAACGCTGAATATGTCCCGGTAGAGGTATACCTACGGTCTTCCTATGAGCCTGATGCTGAATACGTATATGGGGAGATTGAGGAAAGCCCAGCGGGAGAATACGAGCATTCATCATGGCAAGAAACCATTATGAAGTGGTTTTGGAAACATGAGCAGCAATGGGAAATTCGCGCAAAGCGATGCTCGTAATTCCAGTAGAATAGAAGGGTGAAGCAATCCGTCCTCGATGGCGCTGCAACTGGCGTTCTCGATACCCCGAAAAACGAAAATTTGTCGAAGCCGCTGAAGGTGGGCTTTGTGAGCCTGGGCTGTCCAAAAAACCTGGTGGACAGTGAAGTGATGATGGGCATGCTGACGCATGCTGGCGCGAAGATGACTGCCTCGCCAGAATCTGCCGATGTACTGGTGGTCAATACCTGCTCCTTCATAGATAGGGCCAAGCAGGAATCTGTAGACGCGATTCTGGAGATGGCACAGTACAAGACCGAAGGCAGGGCACAGAAGCTGATCGTGGCCGGCTGCCTGGTGGAGCGCTACCGCGATGAGATCCGGAAGAACATTCCGGAGGTGGATGCGGTTGTTGGGACGGGAGAACTGGAGGAGATTCTTGCTGCGGCGGGAATTGAGGCGCCGGTGCCCGGGCCGAAGCCTGCTTCTCCGTTTAACATTCTGGGCAGCAGTGCGCGTCCGGAAGGCGAGCGCCGTGAAGAACAGGGGCGCTTCAACCGCAAGGAATGGGACGGGGCAACGGCGGTGCTTCCGCAATACTTGTATGACCACACGACGCCACGATTGCTGGCGACGCGCGGGCCTTCGGCCTATATCAAGATTGCTGAGGGTTGCGACCACCCGTGCAGCTTCTGTGTGATTCCCAACCTGCGGGGCAAGTTCCGCTCACGGCATTTTGAGTCGGTTGTGGCGGAAGCGGAGAAGCTGGTTTCGCAAGGCGTCGAGGAGATTACGCTGATAGGGCAGGACACAACCTGCTATGGCGAAGACCTGGGACTGAAGGATGGCCTGGCACAGCTGTTGGACAGGCTGGCGGGGATTGAAGGGCTGCGGTGGTTGCGCTTCCTGTATGCGTATCCGAACAAGGTGACGGGGCGGCTGCTGGAGACGATCGCGAAGCATGAGAATATCTGCAAATATCTTGACGTTCCGTTGCAGCATGCATCCGGGCCGGTGCTGAAGAGCATGAAGCGCGGCGCGAATGCAGACATTTTCCTGAAAATGATTGAAAAGACGCGAGCTGCGGTGCCGGGCATTGCGCTGAGGACCTCGTTTATTGTGGGCTTTCCAGGCGAGGCGGATGCTGACTTTGAGGCTTTGCAGGAGTTTGTGCGCGCGGCGAAGTTCGATTGGCTGGGTGTATTCAGCTATTCGGACGAGGAAGGATCGGAGGCGTTTTCGCTGGCGGAGAAAGTTCCGGCGAAAGTGATTGAGCAGCGGCGGCGCGCGCTGATGCGTCTGCAGAAGGGCATCAGCAAGAAGGCCAAACAGCAATGGGTCGGCCGCCGGATGGTGGTCCTGGCGGAGGGTGAGTCAGAGGAGACTCCATTGCTGTGGCAGGGGCGGTCGCAGTTTCATGCTCCGGAGATTGATGGGACGGTTTATATCAACGACTTTGGGCCGTATGAGGCGATTGAAGCAGGGAAGTTCTACGAATGCGAGATTACGGAAGCGCATGATTATGACGTGGTGGCGCAGATAGTGGGTTAGAGAGTATTTCTAAACCCACATCTCTGCGAGACGTGGCGCACCCGGCGAAAATCCTTATTACCTCAGAACGCCAGAGATTCATTCATCAAGACCACTTATGAGTTATGAGCAGGCAGTCTTCAACCAGGAACAAAATTCTTCGCTGTCCTACCTGTGGGACGATTGTGGCCGCGAGTGATGGGAATTTTCCCTTTTGCAGTGAGCGATGCCAGTTGATCGATCTGGGTAAGTGGGCGAGCGGGGCGTATCGAATTTCATCACCGGTGTTTGACCCTGAGGTGCTGGAAGATATTGAATCTGCTCCACGGCCTGCCAGGAACGATGACGAAGAATAGGACGCTTTGGGCGTGGACGGCGGCGACCTTCTTTGGCGCCGGATGGGGGAAGCCCGGACCGGGGACATGGGGGTCTGTGGCTGCCACGCTGGTGTGGTTTCTTCTGGTGCGGACCGCCCACCTTTCAACTACAGGAACAGCGGCAGTTTCCTTTGTTGGCGCATTGATAGTGCTGGTCGTTGGAATTCCCGCGGCAACGATTGTGGCGCGGGAGAGCGGACGCGAGGACCCTGGGCATGTGGTGCTGGATGAGGTCTGCGGGCAGTGGATTGCGCTTGCTGCTTGCCCGGCGAATTGGCCGCATGCGCTGCTGGCTTTGCTGCTTTTTCGAGTTTTCGACATCATAAAGCCATGGCCTGCGCGGCAACTGGAAGACTTGCCAGGCGGCACAGGTATTATGCTCGATGATGTGGCTGCAGGAGTCTATGCACTGGTGGTATTTGTAGTGATACATCACTGGTGGTAGAGAATGGGCAATACGCAGTTGGTTTCAGGACATGGCCAGGACAAAAGCGAACACGCAGGAATCACTGAAGATTGATGCCCTTGTACCGTCGGCTGCCATTCCGGGCGGCGAGGTGGAACTTGTGGGCGTTGGTCTCGGGCCGATTGCGCAGCGCCAACCGGTGGTGATGGTTGGGCAACTGGCTGTGCCTGTGCTCTTAAGCCGCGGTCGCAGGATCAGAATTAAGCTGCCGGACGAGGCCGAGACCGGGCTGGTTCGCGTGCTGCAGAATGGCGTCCAGAGCAATGATGCTCGCGTGCTGGTTGCGGGGATGATTGCCACGGACGTGCATATTGTGGCGAACCCTGCGGTGGACCGCGAAGGGAACATCTACGCGACGCTTTCCGGGCCGCGGGGACAGAGCACTCCGGTTTCAGTTTTCAGAATTGGGCCGGACGGGGAGATGCGGCCGTTTGTAACCGGCATTATGAATGCAACGGGATTGGCGGTGGATCCGGAAGGATTTCTGTATGTCTCGTCGCGGAATGATGGAGTGATTTATCGGGTCTCTCCGAACGGCATCTACACGCAGTTTGCCGAGGGCATGGGCATTGCGACGGGGATTGCGTTTGACAGCGAGCAGAACCTGTTTGTGGGCGACCGCAGCGGCACGATTTTTAAGATTGCTCCTGACCGGCAGATTTTTGTTTTTGCCACGCTGGAGCCGAGTGTCTCGGCTTATCACCTGGCGTTTGGGCCAGATGAAACGCTGTATGTAGCTGGGCCGACGACGTCGAGTTACGACAGTATCCACGCCATTGATCGCGATGGGAACACGAAGGTCTTTTTCCGTGGCCTGGGGCGTCCGCAGGGCATGGCGTTTGATATCAGCGGGAACCTTTATGTGTGCGCCTCATGGCAGGGAAAGCGCGGAGTTGTGCGGATTACGCCCGCGGGCGAGGTTTCACTGGCGATTGCCGGAGCTGGTCTTGTCGGGTTGTCGTTTGCACCCGGCGGTGACATGATTCTGGCGACGAATACGGCCATGTATCATTTAGCTTTGGGAGTGGAAGGGCTGCGGCCTTTCTGATTCTCTGGACGCTGCCTGCCCATGAAATGCGAGATCATTGCCATTGGTTCTGAACTGCTTACCCCCTGGCGGCAGGACACGAACTCACTCTACTTGACGGAACGCCTGAACCAGATTGGCGTAAACGTCACCTTTAAGACCATTGTTGGCGACCGAAGGAAAGACCTGGCCAGCGCGATTCGGACAGCGCTGGGGCGGGCGGACATCGTCATTACGATGGGCGGGCTTGGCCCAACGGGAGACGACCTGACGCGCGAGGCCTGGGCCGATGCTCTGGGAACGAAGCTGAAGCGGAATGCTGATCTTGTAGGTCAGCTCTATGCGCGCGCGGCGCAGCGAAGATGGACACTGACGGAAAACAATCTGAAGCAGGCCGATGTGCTGGAAGGCGCGGAGGTGCTGGAGAATCCAAATGGCAGCGCTCCGGGGCAATGGCTGGACACGGTCTATGCGGGACATCGCAAGCTGGGAGTGTTGCTGCCTGGGCCAGCGCGAGAAATCAAGCCGATGTTTGATGAGCAATGCGTGGCGCGGCTGCGGAGCGTGTTGCCGACCAGATTTATTGCCACGCGCACGCTGAAGGCAGCGATGATCGGCGAGTCGCTCTGTGATTCGCGTATTGCGCCGATTTATACGCAGTATCCGGACATAGAGACTACGATTCTGGCGGGCGCTGGCGATATCCAGATTACGCTGATGTGCCGCCATTCGAGCATAGAAGCAGCGCAGGCGCGGGTGGATGAGCTGGCAAGCAGGATTGAAGAAGAGCTGGATGATATTGTCTACTCCTCGCAAAACGAGCCGCTGGAGCAGATTGTTCTCTACTACCTGGAGATGCGCGGGGTCACTTTGTCTGTAGCAGAAAGCTGTACGGGAGGCCTGCTGGCGCAGCGGCTCACGAGCATCAGCGGAAGCTCACGGTCATTTGTGGGCGGCGCGATTGTTTACAGCAATGAGCTGAAGACGGAATTTGCGGAGGTCCCGGAAGAGCTGATTGAGGAGCGCGGGGCAGTCAGCAGGGAAGTGGCGATTGCTCTTGCGGACGGCATTCGCAGGCGCTGCCGCAGCACCTACGGCGTAGGCATTACGGGTGTTGCAGGGCCGATGGGCGGAACGGAAGAAAAGCCAGTAGGCCTGGTGTACATTGCGGTGAGTGATGGCGCGCAGACCGAGGTGGTTGAGAAGAATTTCTTTGGGGATCGCGAGTACATCCGGACCTATGCAACGCAGCAGGCGCTGGACATGGTGCGTCGAAAGCTCATGTAGCTGCTAAACTCAGAATCGCAATGTTCGTTACTTCGTATCTGGTGATTGCGCTGGTTGCGTATCTTCTGGGTTCGGTTCCTTTTGGGTATGTGCTGGTACGCATCTTCCGCAAAGAAGACATTCGTGCAAAAGGCAGCGGAAATATCGGAGCGACCAATGTGGTGCGTTCCGGGGCCAAGGGGCTGGGGACTCTTACCTTTCTGCTGGATGCGCTGAAGGGCGCAATAGCAGTGCTGGCGGCGGGGTGGATGTTTGCTTCTATTCCGGCACAATATACGGCGGCGGTTGCTGCATTCTGCGCGATTCTGGGACACATCTTTCCTGTTTGGTTGGGCTTTAAGGGCGGCAAGGGAGTTGCCACGGCGCTGGGAGTCTTTCTTGCGCTGGCATGGCTTCCGGCGCTGGCTGGCCTTGGGGTGTTTATTGTCGTGTTTGCGCTGTTCCGCTATGTTTCGCTGGCTTCGATTCTGGCGGCGGCGGCGTTTCCGGTATTCGCGTTTCTGTTGCCTCATTCACAGCCATATAACACGTGGATGACTGCTGTGATTCTGATTGTGCCGGCGATTGTGATTGCAAAGCACCGCCAGAACATTCGCCGTCTGCTGCATGGCACAGAATATCGCTTTGGGAAGTCAAAGGAAGCCGCCGCATGAGCCGCATTGCGGTGATGGGCAGCGGCGCCTGGGGTACTGCGATTGCTCTGCATCTGGCAAACCGCGGCGGGCATGAGATTGCGCTGTGGTCGCACTCGCCGGAGGTGAGTGAAGCGATTTGCGAGCGCGGGGAGAACACGTTCTTTCTGCCTGGATATTCGATTCCTGCAGCGGTGCGGGCCACGTCAAGTATTCAGAAAGCGCTGAGCCACGCGGAGATCGTTGTAAGCGTGATGCCGTCGCATCATGTTCGGGCGAGCTATGTACAGTTTGCGCCGTATCTGCACCCGGGGCAGGTGCTGGTGAGCGCGACCAAGGGCATTGAAGACAAATCGCTGCTGCGCATGAGCGAGGTAATGACTGATGTGCTGCGCGGGTTTGGGCTGCAACTGCCGATTGCGGTTTTGAGCGGACCAACCTTTGCGCAGGAAGTTGCTGCCGGAGCGCCTGCCGCGGTCACGATTGCATCGCAGAGCAGTGATGTGGCGGCGCTGGTGCAGTGTGAGTTTGGGAGCCAGTCTCTACGCCTTTACACCAATGATGACGTGGTGGGCGTGGAACTGGGTGGTGCACTCAAGAACGTCATTGCCATTGCGGCAGGAATTGTGACGGGGCTTGGCCTTGGGCACAACAGCGTTGCGGCCCTGATTACGCGTGGAATTGCGGAGACGACACGGCTTGCAGTGGCGTGTGGCGGGAGGCGCGAAACACTTGCAGGGCTTTCCGGCATTGGCGATCTTGTGCTGACCTGCACGGGTGCGCTCTCGCGCAACCGGATGGTGGGGATTGAACTGGGGAAAGGCCGAAGGCTTGCTGAGATTCTGGCTGGACTGCATGGCAAGGTCGCTGAGGGCGTGCGTACTACGTCGGCGGCACTGGGGTTAGCGCGGCGTTATGGTGTGGAGATGCCGATTACGGAGCAGGTGTACTCGATCCTGAACGATGAGAAATCGCCTAAGGACGCGATGCGGGACCTGATGGCACGGCCTGGGCGGGACGAGTAAGCCTGAGGGCATTTCATGCTGGCGGAATGATGCCTTGTTTGCTACACGCAGAAATGGGGCAGAGGGTTTTTGCTTTCGCAACAACTTGCACCTCGCGGTGCGGGCCCTTCGACTTCACTCAGGATGAAAATCTGAAGGGATTCCGCAGGCGCTAGGACGAGAAGTTTTCAATGCTAGTGTGTGCGTTCGACCAGATAGCGGGCGACAGACCTTAGTCCTTCGGCAGAGGTGCCGTAGGGGGCGAGTTCGGCGAAGGCCTGCTGGATGAGGCTGGCAGCGTGCTGGCGTGAGGCCTCAATGCCGAAGACGGCGGGCCAGGTGGCTTTGTCGCTGGCGAGGTCTTTTCCAGCGGTCTTGCCTAGCTGTGCGGAGTCCTGCGTAACGTCGAGTATGTCGTCAATGATCTGGAAGGCGAGTCCGGCTTTGCGGCCGAACTCTGTGAGGCGCTTTACGTCAACGGCCGTGGCCCCGGCGTAGATGCCTCCGGTGACGACGCTGACGCGAATGAGCGCTCCGGTTTTGGCGCGGTGGATGGCGTCCACGGACTCGGCAGTGGGCTTTGTACCTTCACCTTCGAGGTCGAGAACCTGTCCGCCGATCATGCCTTCAACGGTGCCGGTGGCCTGAGCAATGAGCCGGATGATTTCGACGACAGCGGGCGCGGGGCAGCGCAGATGGGCGAGAACTTCGTAGGCGCGGGTCTGGAGCGCATCTCCGGCGAGAATGGCGATGGCTTCTCCAAAGACGACGTGGCAGGTGGGCTTGCCGCGGCGGAGATCGTCGTTGTCGAGCGCGGGCAGGTCGTCATGGATGAGTGAGTAGGTGTGCAGCATCTCAATGGCTGCGCCCAGCTCTTCAATTCCGTCGGGCAGATCGCCGGTACGGCGGACCATGCGTGCGGCTTCCATGGCGAGCACGGGACGAAGGCGTTTCCCGCCGGCAAAGGTGCTGTGCCGCATGGCTTTGTGGATGGAAACGGGGACTTGCGTCTCTGGCGGCAAGAGCCGCTCAAGCGCGGCGTCAGTCAGTTCCTGGCCTGTCTGAAGCAGGTCTTTTACTTCGGCTTGCATTTCCTATCATCATACCCGAAGCGATTGGTGTCTCCTGGACTGCGCAAAGAGCGCGATGAGGATGCACGCGGCGAGCAAAGAGATGGCGCGGGCAAGCTTCACGTCCGCGGTAGCAGTGTAGCGGATGGTGATGAGGGATTGTCCGGCGGGGATGGGGATGACCATGAGGCCATCGTCGCGATGGGGTCGGGTGGTGACCGGTTTTCGGTTCAGAATGACGCGCCAGGCGGGGTAGTCCACGAGGCGCAGAACGGCGTAACCCCCGGTTGGGGTGGTGATGGCGATGGTCTTGTTTTCAGATTGCCAGACGGGAGTGCTGATCTGTGCGGGAAGAGTTTCCTGCAGGTCTGGTTTCCATTGGGGATTGAGGGCGATGGAGCTGTCGGCCTCATCTGCATCGGGGGCGTTTAGGATGCGGACGAGCGGGAGGCCCTGCTGAATACTGCCGTTGTCTGAGTTGGCGGCGGTGTATTCGTCGGTGCCTTCAAAGCCGGTGCTGCGGAGAGTGACGCGCTGGGCGGCGATGTTGTCCTCGTCATCGCAGGGCTGCCAGAAGATGGCGGCGGCGATGGAGGACATGATGGCCGCAAGGGCGAGCATGGAGACGGCGCGGACCAGGATGCTGCGGCGGGTCTTTGCTTCAAGAAAGCTGCCGCGGAGACTGAGTCCGATGAGTACGGACATGGTGACTCCGAGGACCAGGAGCCAGCGCCAGGGGAATTGCAGGAATTTGAGTTCCGGAAGGCGGCGCCAGACAGGGGCGGTGAAAGGGAGGAGGAGAAGGAAGATGGCTCCAGTGGTGGTGAGCATCGGGAGGGCGAGGGGATGGGAGCCGATGCCGAGGCGAGGATCCCACATCTCGTTGAGATGCGGGGCGCCCGAGATTCTGGATTTGACTGAGGGCCAGATGGAGATGAAGGCTGCGGCCAACATGAGGACGGCAATCCATGAGGCGGTGTGGAGTACCTGATCGTGGAAGGCTGCTCCGGTGTGTTCAAAGAGGAAGCTGTCTTCGATGCGCATTCCCGGGGCAATGGCGCGCGAGATTTCGACCCATCGCTCTTCGTACCCGGCGGGGATGATGTAGAAGGCGGCGAGGGCGATGCCGAAGATGGTTGCGGCGATGGTGCGGAGGATGAGGTGAGGTGCTGGTGACCCCACTGCTTGCTCCCGCCGCGAGGCGTTGTCCCGGGGTGAGATGAATTTGTTTCGCGCAGCCGCTATGGGGGCGATGAAAGCGAGAAAATAGCAGCCCATGACGGCGGATGGTGCGTTGGTGAGCCAGAGCGCGGCGATGATGAGCGAGAGCGGCAGGAGGCCGGATTGTTTGCGGAGTCCATAGAGAACGAGTAGTGGGAGCAGCGCGGCGGAGAACAGTTCGCCATACGCAGTGCGCTCGTAGGCGACGAACATGAGATACGGATTAAGGATGTAGACGCTGGCGGCAACGACGGCGGCGTCTTCGGGCATCCACTCGCAAGCCATCTTGAAGAAGGACAACCCGGCAAGCAGGAATGCGAGGAGGGTGAAGACGAGGGGGGTCCAGCTCCAGGGCAGAAGCGTGCCGAGGAGAGCGCCAATGATCCAGGTGACAGGCGGGTAGAAGACGAAGCGCGGCTCGCCTGCTCCGTAGTTGGCGGATGTGTCCCAGTGCGGATAGAAGATGCCTTCGCGCCAGTGGCGTGCGGCCTCAAGCCACGATTGCAGGTGGAAGTCGAAGTCGTGCCCGCACGAGACGCCACGCCAGGCGAGCGGAAGGACGGCGATGAGGGTGCAGGCATAGAGGAGCGAACGCCTGCGGTGGTGCCGCGTGGCGTTGCTCGAAAGAGTGTGCGGAAAGCGAAAGGAGATCTTCACGGCAGAAGTCGGAGCGTGTGTGACGCGGAAGCGTTGACGGCTGTATCGGTAAAGGGCAGGGCAAAGGTCGCGCCGTTGTACCAGTACCACCACTGGTCGCGGTACCAGGGGCTGAGCGGATCGCCGGATTCACCCATGACGATGTTTTCTGTGGAGGCGTCTATGTTGCTCCAGTCCATGGTGAAGCGTTGGGATGGGCCGAAGCTGCGTCCCACCTGCTTGACTGTGGTTGTGTCGCCGGATTGCGGCTGGACACCGGTACCGGTCCAATTTTTGAACCAGGGCAGCAGATTGTAGAGCGGATGGGCGAGTTCGACGGGATGGGCGTATCCATAGCGCCATTTACCGAGATCAGACGGCGCATGGTCTTCCCTGAGTCCTTCTGAGACGCAGGCGGCGAGGAAGTCGTCCCATGTGGCGTAGTTCTTCGGGAGCCACTGCGCGGGCGCGTGCATGATGATCTCTTCCTGCGCGAAGGCACTCTCGGCCCATTGATAGAGCTTCCATTCATCGCCTAGTTTAGGCTGGAGAAGCATGGGCCAGAAGACGTGCTTTGCTGCGGCGACGATGGCCGCCGGGGCGGAATCTATGGTGACTTCACCGTTCCATGTACGCATGAGGTCGGCGGCCTGACGAAGGCGCGGAGTGGTCTTGCTGGCGTGGTCAATGGCGTAGGCGAAGCGCTGTGCCAGCTCCTGGTCCACCTCAGAGTAGATGTCGGTCTGGAGCCTGAGCATGTCAGTCGGAGTGAGGTTGTTTTTGCCAGAGAGCCACTTCCAGATGCGCTCATTGCGATACGGGCTGGCCCATTCAAGAGTGAGCTGATAGGGGTAATTGTCTGGAGTGATGCGCGCGTTTGCGGTGGCAAGAATACCGTCGGCGGGATCGAGCGTGCTGGGCATCTGGCCGAAAGGGATGAAGCCCTGCCACTCGTGCTGATTGTCAGCGATGGGAACGTCTTTGATGCCAGTGGGGCGATTGGGGATGAAGCCGACTGCCTGATAGCCGATGTGGCCTTGGTCATCAGAATAGATGACGTTGAGGGTTGGGCCCCACCAGTTGATCATGGCCTGACGGAACTCGTCCCAGTTGCTGGCGCTGTCGAGTTCAAAGAGAGGGATGTCGGCAGATTTGGGATCGTAGGCGCTCCAGCGGAGTGAGAGGGTGCGTTTTTCATTCGGCAGAAGGGGGTTGAGGACCGTGCCGTGATCGGTGCGCTGAACGTCTACAGTGACGTCGCTGCCGGCGCGCACGTGAATGGTTTCTGTAGTGTGCTCAATGGGGTGCCAGCCGTCGGGGCCGAGGTAGTCACCCTGGCTGTTGATCTGTTCAACGTAGATGTCCTGCGCATCGCCATAGAGGGCGGTGTATCCCCAGGCGATGTGATCGTTGTGACCGGCGACGACGAAGGGCATACCAGCGATGGTGACTCCGGCAACGTGAAAGTTTCCGGATTTCAGGTCCACTTCATACCAGGTGTTGGGAATGCCGTGGTCGAGGTGCATGTCGTTTGAGAGAAGCGGCTTGCCGCTGGCAGTGCGTGCTCCGGCCACGGCCCACTCGTTGGAACCGGGGATGCACTCGCGGCAGATGTTCTGGGTTCCGCTGATGACTTCGCGCAGGTGAAGAAGATCGTGCAGCGCGGTCTGGGACTCATCGAGAGGCACTTCAGGAATGACGGGCTGCGGAGCTGTGAGGTCCGGCGGGGTGACGGTGGGTGGGTGATCGCGCCACGAGCCGGTGGGGTAGAGTTCGGCGGCTAGCGTGGGACCGAGGCGTGATTCAACCTTTTCGCGGTCGAGCTTTTCCGGCCAGTGCTCGTCGAGGATCTGCACCATGCTGAGTCCGATGAGGATGGAATCCACGGGCTGCCATGCGCGCGGCTTGTACATGAGCAGGCGAAATTCGGCGGGAAGATTGTCGCGATGGCTGTCCATGTATTCGTTGACGCCGCGAGAGTAGTCATCAAAAAAGCGTCGCTCGCGCTCGGGAAGACTGGAGGCCATGCGTTCGGCGGTGGCACGCATTTGAAGGACACGCTGAAGGCGGTCATGGTCAACGAGGCGTTTGCCGAGGATTTCAGCGGCCTCACCTGCGGCCATGCGGCGGGCCATGTCCATCTGCCAGAGGCGGTCCTGGGCGGTGATGTAGCCCTGGGCTTCGAAGAGATCGTCGAGGGTGGCGGCCTGGATGTGCGGGATGCCGTGCTGGTCGCGACGCACAGTAACAGCGGCGGAGAGGCCGGGGAGGCGGATGTCGCCATCAAGCTGTGGGAGGGAAGCACGCATAGCGTGCTTGAGCCACCAGGCCCCTCCGAGCACGCCCAGGACCGTGGCGATGATGATCAGCAGCAGGAAACCGGCAAAGAGGCGCAGGAAGGGGTGTCTGCGCTTTTCTTCTTCAAGATGAACGCTTCGACCGAGAGGCATACCGAAGCCATTGTCTCATTGGAGAGGGAGAATTTCGCGTCGTTTCACCCAGAGAGAGCTCATCTGGAATGAGAATAAAGAGAGCACACGATTGTTATGGTCCAGGAAGTAATGGAAAACGCTGAAGTGTTTGTGGGCAGGCCACAGCGGCTGCTTGCCGGATATGGCGCATGCGCCGTTGCCGGATGCCTATGGGGAATGGGCTTCTTCCTGGGCAAGATTGTGTTGGCAGAGATGTCCGTGGCGCATATGGTGCTGTACCGTTTCTGGTTTGCGTGCGTGCCATTGCTTTTTGTGGTGCGCCGTACGGGGTTTTCGCGAAGAGAGTGGCAGCTTCTGCTCCTGGCCTCATTTCTTGGAATTCCAGTGCAGTACCTGGTGCAATTTCAGGGACTGGCGCTGACAACGGTCAGCCACGCCGCGTTAATGGTCGGCACAATGCCTGTGATTCTGGCGATTGGCGCCTGCATGTTTGCTCATGAACGGCTGGACAAGACCGGCTGGTTGGCGCTCGCAGGCTCTACATCTGGCGTGGCAATGATTGTTCTCAGCAGCAGGCACGCCTCCGCATCTGCGCATGGGCCGACGCTGGCCGGAGATGTGCTGGTGGTCTTGTCTCTGTTGATAGCGCTGGCATGGGTGCTGTTGAACAAATTTCTGATGCAGGTCCATTCTCCGTTGCAGGTGACGGCATATGGGTTGTTGAGCGGGATGCTGATGTTGTCTGTATGGGTGTTGCTGCGCGACGGGGCGCCTCCGGTGCACGGGGTCAGCCCTCATGCATGGGCGGCCCTGCTGGCAAGCGGACTGCTCTGTAATACAAGCGCGATGTTTTTGTGGAACTGGGGCATTGCTCACGTTCCCGCTTCGCGGGCCGGGGTATTTCTGAACATCGAACCGGCGCTCGGATCTTTTCTTGGTATCAGGCTGATGGGGGAAACGCTCAGCCCTTTGGCATGGGTTGGGGGCGGGCTGATTCTGGTGGCTGCGGTTGCGATTACGCTGGGCGGAAGAGCGGCGGAATAAATCGCGCGACATGGGCAATTTGCCGAGCCAAGGGTGGGCAGGTGAGGATTCTGCTTCTTCGCAGAGCAATCGAGAGAAATTGTTTTACAAGGGTAAATGCTTTTGTGATAACGTCTTGGCGGGTTCAGAACTAACGTAAGGAGGATATGCTGTGTCATCACTACTCAGGCGTTCCATTGCGGAGTTTCTTGGCACTTTCTGGCTGGTCTTTGGTGGTTGCGGAGCAGCCTTGATTTCAGCGGCTTTTCCTGAACTGGGGATTGGGTTCCTGGGCGTGGCATTTGCCTTTGGACTGACACTACTCACGATGGCCTACGCCATCGGGCACATTTCGGGCTGCCATATCAATCCTGCGGTCACCTGTGGGCTGGTCGCTGGCAAGCGGTTTCCGGTAAGGGAGCTTCCTGCTTATGTGATTGCCCAGATTCTGGGTGGCATAGCAGCTGCCGCGGTGCTCTATGTGGTTGTGACGGGAAACCCCTCGTTCAATGCAGCTTCGAGCACTTTTGCTTCCAATGGCTATGGAGCGCATTCTCCGGGCAACTACTCGCTGCTTTCCTGCTTTGTGGCTGAGTTTGTGGTGGCGTTTTTCTTCCTGGTGGTGATTATGGGAGCTACGGACAAGCGGGTCCCGCCGGGAGTTGCCCCGATTGCGATTGGCCTGGTGCTCACACTGATCCACCTCATCAGCATTCCAGTGACCAACACCTCAGTAAACCCGGCGCGCAGCACCGGACCGGCCATCTTCGCGGGATACTGGTGGCCGTTGCAGCAACTGTGGCTGTTCTGGGTGGCCCCGATATCAGGTGCAGTAGTGGGAGGAGTGGCCTACCGCTTCCTGATGGAGGAGAAAGAAGTCATTTGAGTGCGGGGCATGTGATTCGCAGTAACAGGGCGCTGGGGATTTCCAGCGCCTTTTCTGTTCTGCCATAAGATTACGTTGTCTTTTTGCCCCGGAAAAAGTGAAAGATGAGTGAGATTACGGCAAAAATCAGGAGCAAATGGATCAAAAAACCGGTGACGTGATACATCACGAAGCTGCCAATCCAGACCAGGAAAAGTACCAGTGCGAGAACCAGGAACATAGACATTCTGCCTTTCTGTTGTGGAATTTGGAAGGCCCGCAGGCCTTCCAAAAGCGTTACTATGCTGCCTTTGCCTGTTTGTTGACCCGCATTGCGATTTTGGTCAGCTTTTCATCTGCGGCCTTCTCTTCTTTCAACGTTTCTTCCAGCAGACGAACGACCTGGTCTTCGCCCAGCAGTTCAGCGAATGTCCGGGCAGAGCCATAGGCCGCAATTTCGTAGTGCTCCACTCGCTGCGCAGCGGAGATAAGACCGGCATCGAGGACTTCAGGCTCACCGCCTTCTTTGAAGCGCTCTTCGCCTTCTTTCAGGAGGCCCTTCATGCCTTCACAGGTTTTGCCTTTTGGGTTTTCTTTCAGGTGCTTGAAGATTTTTTCCAGACGCTGTAACTGATTTTCAGTTTCTTTCAGATGACTATTGAATGCCTCTTTAAGGTTCTCACTGGATGCAGTCTTCGCCATTTTGGGGAGGGCCCTGGTAATCTGCTGCTCGGCTGAGTGCAGGTCGTGCAATTCGTCTAACAGAAGCTCTTTCAGACCTTCCAGTTTCATCACGACACCTCAGGAATTTGAGAATTGACGAACACTCTGTATCTGAGATGCAGGCCGGGAAGAAAGTGAAACCTGTAAGTCGCAGCCACGCAGCCATAAAATGGCGTAAGATGCCGCTGATGCGCTATTTTGTTCTGGTTTTTCTGCTGGTTGCAGCCAGCGCGCGCCCTCAGGTCATGCAGAACACGAATTATCAACATGAACTGGAGCATGCCCGGGCATTGTTGGCAGGGACCACGCCTACGGATGCTCCCCATCATGTTCACTACGATCTGAAGTTTTATGACCGGAACGGTCACGAAGGCACAGCCACCTATGACGTTTATCGCGATCCCATCATGTATGAACGGACCGAGATAAAGGCGGACGATTACCAGTTTACGCAGATCAGCGATGTGCGAAATCACACGGTATGGCAGCAGTACACAGGCGATAAGCCATTGAAGGTTGCTGGTTTTGAACAGGCGGTGCAAATGCCGATGGCGGCCATCAACCGCCTGGCGCGGGAGCCAGAACGGGTTGGAAATATGGAGCTGCAGGCATTCGAAAAAATGCCATTGCTGTGCGCGAATGATCATGCAGGGACAGCCGTCTGCTTCAATCCATTGATTCACCTGTTTTCATTTGCGCAGATGTTCAATCAGACCGTGATGTATGACAATTGGCTCCCTGTGGGCTCGCATACGGTGCCTGGAACGGTCCGCATCTACGAAGACAAGAAGTTGCTGCTACAGGCAACGGCGACGGTGGAGATGGTGAAGAAGTTTCCTCCGCATCTGATGGAAATTCCGCAGACACCTTCGCAGCCTGATCCGGTATCCCGGCACAAGATTGTCCAAAGAGAAGAGATGGAACTGACGCAAGCGCGCTTCGGAGATGTAGCGATGCGGCTTTCAGTAGACGAAAAAGGCCACGTCACGAAGGTCGCCGTGCTGGACTCGGATGACAAGCATATCGAAGGCCCTGCGAAGAAGTTTGCGCAACATCTGGTCTATGAGCCAGAGGTAGAGAATGGCCACCCTGTTCCGTTTGAGACAGTGATTTACGTAGAGTATTATCCGTTTTTCTGATCCGTGATGCGTACGTGTTCGTCCGGCTTGAGGTAGCCTTTGCGCCGGAACCATCCTTCCATCGCAACCTGAAGGCGATCAAGAGGTACGCGGAAGCCTGCTTCCAGCAATCCATCGCCGATGGGGAGGGTGTCGTCGAAGATTGCATCGTTGGTGAAATTGCGCATGGCAAAATTGTCAATCCACGCAATGGGGCAGGGGAGGGAAGTACCATCAGAAGCGATGCGGAGAACGTACAGCTTGCGAAGAAACATTGGGGATTGTAGCGGGCCATTCCGGCACAGAAGAGGCCGGAATGGCCGCGATGTTTACGGCTTCAATTTCGAAAACAGATTGAATTTCGAGACATCATTAAACATCACAAAAACGGCGAAGAGCACCAGCACGACAAAGGCTACCTGATAGATGCGTTCTTTCAACTGCTGGTTCAAATCGCGGCGGATGGTACCCTCGATCAACAACAACAGAATCATGCCGCCATCGAGAATGGGAATTGGCAGGAGATTGAAGATGCCCAGGTTCAGGCTGATGAGCGCCATCAGAGTGATGATCGGCTGCCATCCCGGCATGGAAATCGCTTCGCCGGTCTGACGCGCAATTCCGATGGGGCCACTCAACTGCTGCATGTTGGATTGGCGCGTGATGAGGCGATGGAGGACGTCCAGAATCAGGCCGGAGTTCTGCAGATTGAATCCCACAGAGTGGCGGACCGCCTGAGGGAGAGGCAGCTGTTCTACGCGGAACGGCGGCAGGTAGGGCTTGAATCCAAGCCGATAGCCATTGTGCCCGGTGCCGTCATCGCCAAGCGCCGGAGTGACGGTGAGGTGCAGCGTTTTATCGCCCCGCTGCACAGTCAGAGTGACGGGTTTGCTGCCATTTTCCTGGAGATAGGCGACGACGGCAGAAGTCCAGTGGAGCTGCAGGCCGTCCATTGCCAAGATTTCATCGCCCGGCTTGAGGCCGGCTTTTTCCGCCGGGTATCCCGGCTCAACATCATGCACTTTCAGAGGCCCGTTCTGGTAACGGGGGATGAGGCCAATGGATTCAACCTCGAAGTCATCTCCTTTGGATCTGTCGAGCAGATAAAGCTGCGTAGGAAACTGCTGCGTCTGGCCATTTACGTTGCGCTCGACGGTGACAGGTATTGTTGAATTTACATCGAGGGCTGCGCGAATCCGCACTTGTTCCCAGGTGGGGTTCACGTCTTTATCGAACTTTGCAATATGGTCGCCGGATTGAATGCCGGCGTGGGCGGCGGCTGAGTTTTGGGGGACGAAGTCAACGATGGCTGGACCGGACAGATACTGGTCCACTTCATTGTGCATCATGTAATAGCCCGTCATGAGCACAAACGCGAGGGCGAAATTGGCTGCTGGGCCAGCCAGTCCGATAAGGATGCGCTGCCAGCGCGGGTGCGAGGAGAACTCGCCCGGATCTCCCGTACGTGCCTCACCCGGAGTTTCGCCAGACATTTTTACATAGCCGCCCAGGGGCAGGAGGCTGAGGCGGTAGTCCGTATCGCCACGGCGAAAGCCGATGAGCCGCGTACCGAAACCGATGGAAAAGACTTCTACGCGGACGCCAAACAATTTGGCCACAATAAAATGGCCGAACTCGTGGACGAGCACCATGATGCCGAGCACCACGAGCATGGAAAGGACAGCGGTAATCGCAAAGGGCATGATCGTTAAGAAAACCTGTCAGCGGGCGTCAGAGACGGCGTAGCCGACCCTGATCAGGGCCTCCCTGGCCAATTCACGCGCCTTTCTGTCTGATGCCAGCACGTCTTGAATGGTCGCAGGGTGGGCCTCGGGGGTGGCCTGCAGAACTTCTTCTATTGTACGCGCGATTCCCAGAAAGGGGATGGTTTTGTTCAGAAATGCGTCCACCGCGACTTCATCTGCTGCATTTAAGGCAATGCAGTGCGCTCCCCCTTTTTCTGCTGCCTCATAGGCCAGCCGCAGGCAGGGGAAGCGGGCAAAATCGGGCGGCTCAAAGCACAGTTGGCCAAGGGATGCCATGTCGAAGGTAAGGGCCGACTCGACCCGTTCGGGATGGCTCATGGCGTACAGGATGGGCAGACGCATGTCCGTGACAGAAATCTGCGCCAGAATGCTTCCGTCCACGTATTCGACCAGAGAGTGCACAGTAGATTGGGGGTGGATCGTGACCTTGACCGCGGAGGGAGGCAGATCGAAGAGCCGGCATGCCTCGATGATTTCGAGGCCTTTGTTCAGCATCGTGGCCGAATCAATGGTAATGCGGCGGCCCATGACCCAGGTGGGGTGCTTCAGGGCCTGTTCGACGGTGATGGAGTCAAAACGATCCAGTGGCAGCGCGCGAAACGGACCACCGGAGGCCGTCAGCCAGATGCGGCGGACTTCGCTTTTTTCTCCGGCGCGCATGCACTGGTGGACTGCGTTGTGCTCGGAATCAATCGGCAGCAGGGAGACATTCTTTTTGCGGGCCGCGGCAATCAGGATTTCCCCGGCAGCAACGAGCGCTTCCTTATTGGCCAGGCCGATGGTCTTTCCTGCTTCCACGGCGGCGTAGGTGGCTTCCAGCCCGGCCACTCCCACAATGGCGGAGACGACGAAATCCACCTCTGGCAGAGTGGCTACACGGACTGTTCCAGCCGGTCCGTAAACGACTTCGATCCCGGATATGCCGGCATTCTTCAGCCGCATTGCGAGCTTCTGGGCCAGCTCTTCTGTCGCCACGGAGACAAGGCGTGGGCGCCAGCGTACGCTTTGCTCAAACACCGCATCCAGATTGCGCCCTGCTGCAAGCGATGCCACAGCAAAGCGCTCCGGGTATTTTTCGATGATATCGAGTGTGCTGGTACCGATGGAACCGGTGGAGCCGAGGATAGCGATCTGTTTCAAGCGTGTATGCGTCCTGTGAACCTGAAGACATTTTAAAGGTTCGGGGCGCAATGCGCGCTGGATTACTTCACGCCGTTCTCCGGGTTCCAGGACCCTTGCTCTTTACGCACGTAGATGATCTGCCCGATGTGATAGGCATTGTGCGTGCTGATCTTCTCAATCGTGGGCGCCCATTGCTCCAGCTTCTGGTCGTCGGCGGTTTCAATGGCCTTTTCCCACTCGGTCAGGACTTCATCCAGCTGATGCACTGTGTCGTTCCACTTCCTGCTGTCGAAGTTGTCGAACGTCTCATCGTTGTTGCCGCTGAATTTTGGCGATGGCACACCCTTGAATTTTTCCAGGCTGCGCGTGTCCCAGTAGACGAGATGGTAGGCCAGCTGGCCGATGGAATGGTTTCCCTTGCCGTCCCTCCAGTTGGCCTGTTCCGGCGTGAGGCCTGCTACGGCGACATTGGCGGGTACGAACCATTGTTTGTTGTTATGGGTTTCTTTCATCTGCTGAAGCAGGATACTGCGCAGCGTTGGTTTTTGTGCAGGAGTGTCTTGTGCGTATGCAGAACAGGCCAACATCGCCGCTGCCGTGCATAAGATTATTACTTTCATAAATGGCTTCCTCTCGCTTACTGTTCTGTTGCGAAGCGTACGCTTTGCCCTGTTTTCTGTCAGCCATTTTCCGGCAAAGTGTTCGTCTGCGATGATGGGCGGATTTCTATTTGCGATGGCTGGTCAGGCAGAAACGCCGGAAAGCAGAAAGCGCTCGAAAACATTGTTTGAGAGCAGACGGCCGTGGGGCGTTAATTGAATGGATCCGTTGGATTCAAGGAGCAAACCGTCTTCGAGCAGCTCGTTGATAACGGAGCGGAAAGCTGCAATGGCTGCTGTTCCGAATTCGGCTTCGAGCTTCCTGAGCGAGACGCCGGAATTCAAGCGCAGACCCAGGAACCAGGCTTCCTCCAGTTCTTCCTGTTGGGTCAAGGTGCGGCGGTCGTACCATGCCGGAGATTGCAGATAGCCTTCGAGGTCATCGGTGGTGGCAAAGCGGACAGCGGCGCCGTCTGGGTTGCGCAGCAGGGAATGCGCATCCACTCCCAGCCCCAGATAGGGTTCCCTCTGCCAGTATTTTTTGTTGTGTCGAGACTCGGCCCTGTTTCGAGCAAAGTTTGAAATCTCGTATTGCTGCCAACCGGCCGAGGCGAGAGTCTCGATTGCACTCAGATACATTTCAGCCACGGCATCCTCTGAAGGTACGGTTGGTGCGAAATAGCGTGCTCCGCCATTGAGGACTTCTTTGCCCAGGCGCGAATCATCGTCTACTTCCAGCATGTAGATGCTGGCGTGGTCCACCTGCGTTTCGCAGAGGACCTGGAGTGATTCAAGCCAGGACTGCTCTGTCTGGTAAGGAAGACCTGCAATCAGGTCTGCATTTACGCGTGCGATGCCAGCTTGCTGTACGCGGCGGAGATCCGCGAGTGCAACAGCACGCGTATGCAGGCGGCCTGTGGCCCTGGCTTCCTGGTCTATGAACGACTGCACTCCGAAGCTGATGCGATTCACGCCGCATTCGAGCATGGCCTGGAGCGTGTCATCGGGCAACTGGCCGGGTGCACATTCCACGGTGATTTCTGCAGCCTGAAGAACTTCAAACTGATCTCGAATTGTGCGGAACAGCGTTGTGAAGAGCTGAGGCGGCAGAAGGCTGGGTGTGCCTCCGCCCAGGTAGATGGAATCCAGTGTATTTGCAGGTGTAAATGCAGCCGCAGATTGAAGGTCTTCGGAGAGGCGCCCGATATATCGCTCCATGTACGAGGCCGGAAATACGCCCGAAGCGAAGTTGCAGTAGGTGCACTTGGAGCGGCAAAACGGCACGGAAATATAGAGGCCAAGCGGATGCATGGAGGACCCCTCTATTTTCTCACCGCTGCACTAAAATTAAACTGTGTCCGCAAAGCTGCTATCTGCAAGGGAAGCGCTGGAGGCGCTGAATGCGCGTGTTGTTGCCTGCAATGCCTGTGAGCGCTTGCGGACGCACTGCGTTTCCGTTGCGAGAAAGAAGCGCAGGGCCTATATGGACTGGGAATACTGGGGCAGGCCTGTTCCGTCCTTCGGCGACCCAGGTGCGCGGGTGTTGCTGCTGGGGCTCGCTCCAGGCGCGCACGGCTCGAACCGTACAGGCCGGCCGTTTACCGGAGATGGCTCGGGCGATTTTCTTTATCCCGTTTTGCATGAAGCAGGCTTTGCTTCACAGCCACACTCGGTTTCTCTCCATGATGGAATGGAATTACGAGACATATGGATCACCAGCGTAGCCCGCTGTGCTCCCCCTGAAAACAAACCTCTGCCGCATGAGCTGGCCAACTGCGCGGCCTTTTTGGATGAAGAGATTGCCGCATTAGAAAATCTGCGCGTGATTGTGTGTCTGGGAAAGATTGCGTTCGATGGTTTTGTAACGCACTTGCAGCGAAATGCACGATTAGAGAAACGCAATGGCATGCAGTTCGGCCACGGTGTTGAATACAAACTGACGGATGGGCGCTGGCTGCTGGCTAGCTATCATCCCTCATTGCAGAACACAAATACGGGTAAGCTCACCCGGGACATGTTTCTCAAAATATTCCGGCGGGCGAAGCGGTTGGCGCAGAGTGCTCCCATGGGAAGCAGCGGGGAGGTTGTTTCCTATTGATGTGAGTAATTTTTCTCGCATTTAAATGTGAGGGATTTTTCTCAATCAAGATCAGCCATGAGAAGGCGGAGGACCATTCTGGCATCCGTCGCGCAAGAAGGCCCGATGCAGGCTCCTGGGCTATTTAAGTCGCATCGTTTGTTCGGAATGCATCTGGGTACTATAGTAACTTTCCTCCAACGGCATTCAGGAAACGGTCTTCCATTCGTTCCTTTGTCTCTCCTGAGACGAAATTACCTGCCAATAAAGGGACTTCTGTAACAAATTTTTTCCCAATTTAGTGCTTGTTTTTCGCTAAATCCCCCCCTTACGCTCAAAGAGGAGCGCATCTCTGCGCCTATCTTCTGAGGAGAGTTCATAATGCACACGTCCGTTCGTAACCTGATTTTCGCCGCCACAGCACTCACATTCAGCGCCTCCGCTATGCCCAGCTTTGCAAAGGGGATTGCGATACCTGCACCGCGTCCGACCGGAACCTTGACAGCGAAGGGCATTGGCAACAGCATTCCGCGTCCGGCAGGCACTCTGACGGCGAAGGGGATTGGCAATGGCATTCCGCGTCCAGCAGGCACTCTGACGGCGAAGGGGATTGGCAATGGCATTCCGCGT
>JAJPKO010000055.1 GCA_021323655.1 Acidobacteriaceae bacterium | reverse complement strand
GTATGGCGAAGAGCTACCGGCCGTACTTTCCCGAGCAGGATTTTCTGCTGCCGCCCAGCCTGCGGGAGTGGCTTCCTGAAGATCATCTGGCGTATTTCGTCGGCGATCTGATTGAGCAGTTGGACCTGAGCGCGATTGAGAGCTACTACGAGCGAGCGGGAAGAGCGGGGCTTACCTCCTTATCACCCGCGCATGATGACTAAGGTGCTGATCTACGGCTACTGCGTGGGCGTGTTCTCGTCGCGGCGGCTGGAGAAGCGCCTGGTGGAAGACATCGGATTCCGGGTGCTTGCGGCAGGCAACGAGCCGGATTTCCGCACCCTCGCCGAGTTCCGGCGGATTCATTTGAAGGCGCTGGAGGGATTGTTCGAGCAGGTATTGCGACTGGCGTTGAAGCTGGGCGCGATGCGGCTCGGTCGCGTGGCCATCGACGGCAGCAAGGGGAAGGCCAACGCCAGCAAGCATAAGGCGATGAGCTACCGGCGCATCGAGCAGGATGAGAAGCGGCTCAAGGGAGAGGCGCATCGTTTGCTGGCCGAAGCTGAGCAGGCCGACAAGGAGGAAGACCGGCGTTATGGCCGCAGCGGTCGCGCCGACGATCTGCCGGCGGAACTGGCACGGCGCGAAGAGAGGCTGAAGCGGATCGCGGCGGCCAAGCCCGATGACAAGGACAAGCAGTCCGGATCGGGCCACTCCTCGGGCGATGTCCGAAAGGCCAGGCCGAAACCCAATGCGCAACATAACTTCACCGATCCGCAGTCGCGGATCATGAAGGGGCCGGAGGGGTTCGTGCAGGCCTACAACGCGCAGATCGCAGTAGAACCAGCGCTGGGCCTGATCGTGGCGCAGGCGCTGACCCAGGATGCCAATGACAAGAATCAACTGCTGCCCATGATCGATGCCGTCAAACGGCAGTCAGGACAGAAGGTAGATGAGGTGCTGGCCGACAGCGGCTATTGCTCAGAGCAGAATCTGCGTGAGGCCGCCCGCAGGAAGGTCGATCTCTACGTCGCCACTGGAAAGCAGAAGCACAATGAGCTACCGCCGACGAGTCCCAGGGAGCGTATCCCGAAATCGGCCACCTCGGTGGACAAGATGAAACGGAAGCTGGCGACCACAACAGGACGCGCAATCTACGCGACGCGCAAAACCATCGTCGAACCAGTCTTCGGACAGATCAAACAGGCACGCGGCTTCCGACAGTTCCTGCTGCGGGGCGTAGAAAAGGTGCGTGGCGAATGGGCGCTGGTATGCGCAACCCACAACGTACTGAAGCTCTATCGCGCCTGTACCAGCTGAACGCTGCCGGAGCGGGGCGCAGTTCCCCATGAAACCTCAGCGAAGCCGCCCGATACTCGGGCTAGAAACGACCCCGCTCAACCCGTCTGCCGGTGCCGGCGTCCCTTCACACCATCTGCCGCTATACAAGCCCCTTACTCAGACACGCTCCTAGGGCCGTATTGAACGTCTGAATGCAAGGCATCGAGCTGTGCCTGCGAGTGCAGATCGGACTGAATAAAGGAGAAGCACGGAATGCTCTGTCGCGGGCCGTGTTCCTCAACCGGCTCGGTGCGCCGTCGCCGAACTCTGGCGATGGCATACGGTGTACTCCCACAGCAGATCCGACGCCGGCCAGGCCCTTCGCCCGCCACAGCGCGGGTGCTGGGGCTCGCTCCAGGCGCGCACGGCTCGAACCGTGCACTGGAAGCCGTTTGGCCAGCGTCGTTGAAGCAGATACGCCCCGGCAGGCCTCGGTCGAAAAGTGGGCTTCCAGTTCCAGGACGTCTCGCGGATAATCTTCCACGGCGTGAAGCACTACAGGTTGTGGTCACCTGAATCAAATAAATACCCATCTGATTTATTTTCGTTTGCATCCAGGTGTCTGAGATTCAAGATGGTACTCCAGTTGCGTTCGTCTTTGTAGATCGGGAGATCAGCGTCTGAAATTGTGGAGAGAGTTTTTTGAAATTCTTGCAGATGCCACTTACCGACCGTTATGCCTGCGACGCATAACGGCCTCCCTGAAATTCATTGGACGCAGCAGCGCAGAACTGAGCATGATTACCGTACATGCGGCAATGTTTGCCGCACTCGATCTCCTTACGTAGGGAGCTGCACTGATGAGCACACGATTTCTCACCGAGTTTGATGTTGCCGATCGAACACAGATCAGTCTCGGCACACTTCGCCGTTGGCGGCTGGAAAACAAGGGCCAAAATATCACAAGTTTGGCTCCCTCGTTCGCTATGGTGAAGAAGAACTTACCGCCTGGGAGCAGACGCAACCGGCGGGCGGCGCGGGAGCGCCACGGATAAGCCCCGCCTCGGAGCAGCCTGCTCCGGTGCGGCGTGCGGCCTTCAGATGGTAGACGAAGGTCGTGGTCGTTGGCATGGCTATTCTTACCGGATATACTACTGGTGGTGAGACTATGCCTACCACATCGCCCAAAATGGGCCGCAAGATCAAGAAAAGCTTCAGCATCTCCGTAGAATCAGACTCTTTCATTCGCCGGAGCTGCAAGGAACGCAAATCCAACTCGGAGTCGGAAACCTTGGACGCGCTTCTCAGTGAACTCATGGCGGTGCGGCAGCAAAGAGCCATTGAAGCTGCCTACGCGGATTACTACGATTCTCTTAGTGAGGACGAAGTAGCAGAGGAGAGCGCATGGGGAAGATTCGCAGAGTCGCAACTCGCAAAGGAAGCGCACTAACCATGCCAACGGCACAGCGATTTCCGCAGCGCGGTGAGATATGGTGGACAAATTTCCATACCGATCCGCCGGAGAAGGGACGCAGACCCGTGATTATCGTCTCGCCCAATGCGCGGAATCAACATGAGCGTGCAACATCAGTCCTGGTCATTCCGCTCTCGACATCGGTCCACAAGCTCGGTCCTGCTCACCTGCTGCTTCATGCTGGCGAAACTGGACTGCGCATGGATTGCTCCGCCCAGGCAGACAACATCGCCGTGGTCCTCCGTGCACACCTGAGGGAGCCGGAGCCAGGGCAGCGTCCGCTCACCAACACAAAGATTTGCAAACTGGCTTCGCTCGTCAAATTGGCGATGGGCTGTTCTGAACCCATGGAAACAGGAGAAAAGTAATGGGTCTGTTTCGACGCGGCGGTATGTGGTGGTATGAGTTCTACTTCGCGGGTCAGCGTATCCGCGAGTCCACCAAATCGAAGTCGAAGACCGTCGCGAGAGAAGCAGAGAAGAATCGCAAGTGCGAGCTGGAGGAAGGCTTCAACAACATCACCGACCAGCGTCGTGAGCGTATCCGCACCTTCCGGGACATGGCGGAGGATTTCTATGACGCCTACAAGCTCCGGCCGCCAGATTCCGCCGTCTTCGCCGAGTACGCGATCCGGCACCTGAACCGCTTGCTGGGCGCAAAGATGCTGGTTGATTTCAATGAGACTGTCGTCACCAAGTATCAGAACGACCGTCTCAGCGAGAAGGCGTCCCCCAAGACGATCAATGAAGAGGTCGGATTTCTCCTGCGCATTCTTGGCGAGCCGGGCGACCTGATTCGCGTCCGCCTCCGCAAGAAGAAGACGCTCAAGCTGAAGACACGCGAGGTCATCGGCAAAGCCTACAGCGAAGACGAGAAGAAGCGGATGCTGCAGGAGGCGGCCAAGGCCCGTTCACCTCACATCTACCTTGCGTTGACGCTGGCCCTCAATGCCGGGATGCGCGATGGAGAGATCAAGCAGTTAACTTGGGCGCAGATCAATTTCCCCAAGCAGTATCTGGCAGTGGGCCGCGCCAAGATGGCGGGCGGTGAGGGCAGAACCATCCCTCTGAACTCAGAGCTGTTTGCCGTGCTCACTGATTACGTCGAGTGGTACAAGCAGAAGTTCGGGGCGCTCCAGCCGGAGTGGTACGTCTTTCCATTCGGCTCACCGCAGCCGACCGACCCCACGCGACATGTCACCACCCTCAGACCGTCTGGACTATAAAGTGCGGGTGAACGCTGGCGTGAAAGGGCGCTGGCATGACAACCGCCACACCCTCATCACCGAGCTTGCCGAGAGCGGCGCGGGCGACCAGACGATCATGGACATCGCCGGCCACGTCTCGAAGCAAATGCTGGAGCATTACAGCCACATTCGGATGGAAGCCAAGCGCAGTGCGCTCGAAGCAATTGTCCGTAAGTCGAGCGCTCCGAACGAGTCACAGCAGGAGTACCCACAAAAGTCCCCACAGTCGGGCATTTTGGAGGGTCATCGGGGAGTTGGGAGGGGCGTAAGTCGTTGAAAAGAATTGGCTCCTCAGGTAGGACTCGAACCTACAACCCTTCGGTTAACAGCCGTGCGCGTCGTCCTCACCCCTGCTGCTACCGGTTGCTATAAGGTCCTATATTTTCATCAGTTTGTCTCTTCCCTCCTTTGCGCCTTTTGCTATCCGGACACCCCAAATTATGACCGATTTTGAGGTGTGGTGGGCACAAAAATGGGCACAGTCACTCGGCCTGAACCACCGCCAGAAAGATAACCCAAAACTCTGGCGTGACGGCTCTGCCCAGACGCCCAGCGGGAGTTCTCTTGCTCGAAGTCCATCGCGTGAGACGGGACGAAATAGGGCTAACTGAGAATCGAAGGGGGGCTTAGCTCTTTCGACCTCATTTCTTCGGGCGGACGGCTTTTCGTGCATACAGCCAGGCATGGTTCTGGCAGCAGGCGGTGGGCCCGATCGCAGTCAGCAAGTGGACTAGGGCACGGCAGGTCTCCCGCTGCTCCTGTGACAAAATGAAGATGGTGAAGATCCTTCCCCGACTTTTCCGGTTTATGGCCATGTTTCTGCTGCTCTTCATGGCAGTGGAAGTGCTTGCCTGCGATCTGTTGCAGTCGGATGAGTGCTACATCTCAGCCAAAGTTCCGAGTCAGGATAAGAATCACAGTACGCCCCAACCTTCCGGCGACACTTGCCTTTGCTGCTGCACGCACATGGTCGCAGCGACGGCCTTCACCTTTCATCCTCGATTCATCATCACGCCAGCTCCTCCAGCAGAGAACCCTCAAAGGCCCCTCTTCTCGCCCTCCAGCATCGAGCATCCGCCCCAACTTTCCTAGCCGCTAGCTCCGTTCCAATCCAATCAGTTCAGGAGATGTGTATGCACGGGAGAACTATCCTGTTCCCGTGTGCGCTTCTGTTCCCGGCATTGTTGCTGGGAGCACAGCAATCGGCATCCACGCCGTCCACAGTGGATGAATTGGTGCGCACCGGGATCGCAAACAATAAAGATTTGGCTGCTGTACGCGAACGAGTCGCCGAGGCGAAGGGGCTTGCTCGACAGGCCCGCGTCTTGCCGTCACCGGTGCTCGACCTCAGCGGGTCCACTGGCAAACCGCTGGGTACGATTGGCGAAGAACAATATGGCGGCGGACTTTCGGAGACCGTCGAAACATTCGGGAAGCGGAGCAAGCGCATCCGGGTAGCGGAATATTCGATCGGTATCGCTGAGGCCGATTTGCAGCAGCGCTCCGCCGAACTTGCCTATCAGATCCGGTCCGGTTACGCCGAAGTCTCTGCGGACCGTAACAAGGTCAAGCTACTGACGGACTTGATCGGAGTGAACCAGGACTCCTTACGGCTCACGGAGGCGCGGGTCAAAGAAGGCGATATCGCGCCTCTGGAAGCGAATCTGCTGAAAGTTGAGATCGCCCGGACAGAGGTGTCTCTCAAGAGTGCGCAAGGACGCCTCACCACTGCCGAACTGGACTTGCGCCGCCTGGTCGGGCTGGATGAATCCGCGCCAATTCCAGTGAGCGACCTCACTCCGGCCCCTCTTCCTTCCCTCGAGGCTTTGAGGCAACAGGCGCTGGAAAACCGGGCTGACCTCAGGTCGGCACGCCTCGAGGAAGAGCAGGAGTCCGCAGGCATTGCGCTGGCTAAGGCCGAGGCAAAACCAGACGTGACGCTCTCGGCTGGTTACAGTAAGGAAAACGTGTTGTTCGACGATCTGTTCGGATTCAATAGTACCGGCGCGCTCAGCCCGATTCGCACTCAAGAGAACATCCTCACCTTCGGGATTTCCGTTCCCTTGCGCACAAGCCGGAGCGGCTTGGGTAACGTACAGGCAGCAACCGCCAAGGCATCGGGAGCGCGACTACGCCGCGAGTACCTCGAGAGAAATATCTCGCTTGAGATCGAAGGCGCATATCAACGCTGGCGCACTGCGACCGACTCGGTGGAGACCCTCAAAAGCGGAGTGATCGATCCTTCGACTACCAACCTCTCCGTGATTCGCGAGGCGTACAAGCTCGGCCAGCTGCGCCTTCTGGACGTGCTGAACGAACAGCGCCGCCTGGTCGACACACAGATGGAGTACATCGATGCAGAGTCAGATGTAGCTCGCACATGGGCTGAAGTCGAACGCGCTGCAGGAGGAAACCTTCCATGAATCGGATTCTCGTTTTGTTGTTCTGCAGCACATTGCTCATCGGCGGCTGCAAGGGTAAGAAGGAGCATACGGAAGAAGGCGAATCGCGGAGCGAGTCTGCTGACAATAGCAGTCTCGTTGAGATGAGCCTCTCTGCGCAGCAGCATATTGGGCTGGTGGTCGCGCCGGCACAGGTCACGCAATTGACCGAATATCTGCGCTCTACAGGGACAGTCCAGCCGATTGACAGCAAGGTGGGCGTGGTCGGGCCTCTTGCGAGAGGACGGATCATGGAGGTCAAGGCCAAGGTCGGCGACCGCGTAGAGGCCGGGCAATCCCTCGCGATCGTCGACAATATCGAGGCTGGGGAACTGCTCGCGCAAGCGCAATCCGCTCGTGCCGATCTCGAACGCTTCAAGGCGCAGCTCATTCCAGCAACGCGTCAGGTTCAGCGCAGCCGCCGTCTTGCGGACATTGGCGCGGGCTCAGAGAAGGACTATGAATCAAGCAAAGCGGAAGAAGACGGCATTGAAGCCAATATCCGGTCGCAACAAGCACTCATCGATGGCATTCTCCAGCGCCTTCGCCGGTTTGGAATTGCAGACGCTACTCCACGAGTCACAATTCTCACTCCGCTGAAAGCCCCCTTCTCCGGTGTCGTGACCAAGGCATCGGCCTCCCCGGGCGATGTGGTCGATGCAGGAACGGATACCTTCACCGTGGCGGACCTCTCGCGCGTCTGGGTTCAGGCCGAGGTGTACGAGAAGGATCTTGGCCGGATTCGCGTCGGCCAGAGCGCCTTCATCACCGTGGATACGTACCCCGACCATCCGTTTGAAGGCAAGGTTGCCTACATCAGCGATGTGCTGGATCCCCAGACTCGATCCGCTCGAGTGCGCTGCGAAGTCGCCAATCCAAAGATGGAACTCAAAACCGATATGTTCGCCAGCGTTGAGCTTCCTACCAAGCTCAGCAAACAGGCGCTTGCCGTGCCCTCAAGCGCTCTCCAGCAGATCGAAGGCAAAAACGTCGTATTCATTCGGCATTCTCCGACCCAGTTTGAAAAGCGTGAAGTGGAAAAAGGAGTCACGGTCAAGAACCTGACCGAAATCGTCAGCGGTTTGAAGCCAGGCGAGCCCATCGTAACCCAGGGCGCTTTTCATCTGAAGTCGATTGTTGCCGGTGGCGAACTTGGGGAGGAGGACTAGAGATGCAGCGCCTTGTTGACATCGCCCTTCGCTATCGCATCCTCGTTCTGCTTGGGTTCCTTTTCGTAGCGGCAATCGGGTTTGTCTCGCTTCGCATGCTCCCAATCGATGCAGAACCTGACATCACGCCTAACCAGGTTCTCATCCTGACCCGCGCGCCGAGTCTCTCTCCATTGGAGGTTGAGCAACTCATTTCGTTTCCGGTTGAGAATGCGATGCGTGGTCTCCCCGGGATCAAGAGCATTCAATCGGTTTCAAAGTACGGGCTCTCCTACGTCGCGATTTACTTCGAGGACGGCATGGACCCATACTTTTGCCGAGCCTTGGTAAACGAGCGCCTGCCCGAAGCCAAGCAGTCGATTCCGCCCGATGTCGGCGTGCCCGAGATGGGTCCGATCTCAACTGGTTTAGGCGAAATCTATCAATTCAAGGTAGCGGGGCCGGGGCGCACGCCGATGGAATTGCGCAGCATCCTTGATTGGGACATCGCTCCGAAATTGCGCGGTGTGCCCGGCGTGGTCGAGGTGAATACGCAAGGAGGCGAGCTGAAGACCTACGAGGTGGAAGTGGACAACGAAAAGATGACCGGCTACCACATTCCGCTTCGCCGGGTGATCGAGGCGCTCTCAACCAACAATGCAAATGCGGGCGGCGCTTACCTCGAACGCTCCGAGCAGCAATCTCTCATTCGAGGTGAGGGGCTGATCTCCAGCCTCTCCGATATTGAAAATATCGTGGTCGGGAACTCGCCGACCGGCACCCCCATCCTCATTCGAAACATTGGCACAGTTCAGTTCGGGCCGATGGTGCGGCGGGGTTTCGCAACACAGGACGGCAAGGGTGAAATCGTGATCGGTGTTGCCATGATGCTGATCGGTGAAAATTCGCGCGCAGTTGCCATCCGTGTAAAAGACACCCTTGCAGAGATCCAGAAGACACTGCCCGAAGGCGTACAGATTGTGCCACTTTACGATCGCACCGATCTTGTGAATCGAACCATTCACACGGTGAGCCGCAATCTGATCGAGGGCGGCATCCTGGTGATTGTGATCCTGCTTCTGCTGCTGGGAAGCTTTAGAGCTGGCATCGTTGTAGCGCTGGCAATTCCGTTCTCCATGCTGCTTGCCTTCATCGGAATGGTCAGGGCCAACATCTCCGGAAATCTGATGAGCCTGGGGGCAATCGACTTCGGACTTATCGTCGACGGGTCCGTCGTCATCATTGAGAACATCCTTCGCCGTTTGCACGATCGTGCGGCGGATGAAAAGCCCCAAGATGTAATACGGTCAGCGGCACGCGAAGTGGCCAAACCGATCTTCTTTGGCGTGGCCATCATCGTGCTTGTCTACGTGCCGATCCTGACGCTTGGGGGCGTTGAAGGCAAGATGTTCAAGCCGATGGCCGTGACGGTGTTGTTTGCTCTGACCGGATCCCTGCTTATTGCTCTCACGTTGATGCCGGTTTTGAGCTCATATCTCCTGCGCCGGATAAAGATCAAAGAACACACGTGGCTGATGCGGAGGTTCGATCGACTTTACGCCCCTGCCCTGGAGAAGGCCTTAAGGCATCCTCGGATCACATCTTCGATTGCCATTGGAGCATTCGCGCTCTCACTGATCGCGATTCCCTTTCTGGGTGCGGAATTCATTCCATCGCTCGACGAAGGCTCAATCCTGGTCATGATGTATCGAGTCCCTGGGATCTCGCTCACGGAATCACTTCACGGCAATCAGATTGTTGAGACAGTTCTGCGCGAGTTCCCGGAGGTAGCCACAGTCTTCAGCAGGACGGGCAGTCCCGAGGTCGCCACCGATCCCATGGCAATCGACCAGAGTGATGTCTACGTCATGCTGAAGCCGATCAACCAGTGGCCGAAAAAGCGCAGCAAAGAAGATCTCATTGAAGCAATGCAAAAGCGGCTGGAAGAGGAGGCTCCAGGAGCGGTATACAGCTTTTCTCAGCCGATTCAGATGCGCATGCAGGAACTGATGGAAGGAGGTTCACGCAGCAATATCGCAATCAAGCTGTTCGGAGACGATCTCGGTATCCTCCGCGAGAAAGCGGATCAGATTGCGGCTGTGGTGAGTAAGGTTCCGGGGGCGGAGGATGTTCACGCCGAACGAGTGTCCGGTTTGCCATACCTGCGCATCCGCCTGCGGCGCGAAGCGCTCGCCCGGCATGGTCTCGACGAATCGGCCGTGCTGGACACCATCGAGGCCATCGGAGGCAAGCCCGTCGGAGAAATCGTTGAAGGCAATCGACGCTTTACGCTCCAAGTCCGCTTTCCTCAAGACGAGCGAGCAACGGCCGACGCCATCGGCAACCTACGCGTAGGAGACAACGAAGGCCATTTCATCCCGCTTGCACAGCTTGCCGATATCGAGGACCAGGAAGGGCCTGCTCAGATCAGTCGTGAAAATGGGCAACGGAGAATCAGTGTAGAGGTGAACGTGCGCGGCCGAGATCTCGCAGGCTTTGTAGCGGATGCGCAGAGAGCTGTCGCAGCCAAGGTGAAGATCCCCGATGAATACCAATTGGTGTGGGGAGGGCAATTTGAGCAGCTCAGAAGCGCAAGCCAGCGCCTCATGATTGTGGTGCCTGCGGCACTCATCCTGATCTTCGTGCTGCTCTATTTCAACTTCCAGGCTGGCCTCCCGGCCCTGCTGATCTTCCTCAATATCCCCTTGGCCGCCACAGGAGGCATTTTCGCATTACTGATCCGAGGAATGCCCTTCAGCATATCCGCGGGGGTCGGTTTCATCGCGCTGTTCGGAATTGCTGTGCTCAATGGGATCGTTCTCCTGACCTACATTCGAGAACTTCGCAATGAAGGTGTCCCGTTAGAGGAAGCTGTCACACGAGGCGCAACAACCCGCTTGCGCCCGGTCGTCATGACCGCTCTTGTCGCCAGCCTTGGCTTTATTCCGATGGCCGTCTCGCACGGATCGGGAGCAGAGGTGCAAAGACCGCTCGCTACCGTCGTGATCGGTGGCCTGATAACTTCCACGGTGCTAACTCTACTGGTACTTCCGACTCTGTTCAGGTGGTTTGAAGGACGTCGGGAAGATGTCGAGATTTGAAGGAGCTTTCCATGAAAGAGATAAAGGCGATCATACAGCCCTTTATGGCCGAAAAGGTCATTGATGCGCTCGCGGTGATCGAAGGCCTTCCGGGCATCACTGTCTCTGAAGTCAAAGGTTTCGGACGAACACGCGGCAGGGTGCAGTCCAGCGACGATGAATCCATTCGATGTCTCAAGAAGACCAAGCTTGAGATTGTGGTGCCTGATGCGCTGGTCCCGGCGGTGGTGGAGTCAATCAAACAGCACGCACACACCGGAAATATCGGCGACGGAAAGATTTTCGTACTACCGGTTGAGCACGCGATTCGAATCCGAACTGGTACGCAGGACGATGTTGACTCGTGACGAGGACGTCGAACGAAAACTCACGAGGTTGAATGTAATGCTCGATAGGGAAAGATCGTCAGGCACATTCCCTTCGTTCTTCACGAGAATTTGGTGTTTCCGGTCGAGCGGACGCCACAAGATGATCCAAGAATGAGGGACCAACCATGAGCGGGGATGATTCAGAGGTCCAAAGCACTGTACTGGCCATCGCCAAGATGGATTGTCCAACCGAGGAAAGCCTGATTCGCAGCAAGCTCGCCGGGATGACTGGTGTGTCGGCACTCGATTTCAACCTTGTTCAGCGCACATTGAGCGTCAGGCATGCGCCAGATGCGCTGCCTCGCGTGCTCGCGGCATTGAAATCGCTGGGGTTCGATGCCGAGGTGTGTGACGCAGGAACTGCGACAACGCCCACGGCACCGGATTCGTCCCGTACGAACTGGTGGTGGTTGGCGATATCCGGTCTAGCATCCGCGTTGGCGGAACTGGTGTACTGGCTCAATGCAGGAAACAATTGGGTTGTAGTGGCGCTGGCGCTGTTTGCGATCCTTACCGGCGGCTTGTCGACCTACAAGAAGGGATGGATCGCTCTCAGAAACCGCAATCTGAACATGAACGCGCTGATGTCGATTGCGGTCACCGGCGCAATGGTGATCGGACACTGGCCGGAAGCAGCAATGGTCATGGTCCTGTTTGCACTCGCTGAGGTCATCGAAGCCAAATCGCTCGACCATGCGCGCAACGCGATTCGCGGCCTTCTGGATCTCACTCCGGAACGCGCCACCGTCCAGCAGGCAGATGGAAGTTGGGCCGAAATTGAAGCTGCCACGATTGCGATTGGCAGCCGCGTTCGGGTGAAGCCCGGCGAACGCATCGCTCTCGATGGCAAGGTGATCCAAGGCCGCTCCACCGTCAATCAGGCGCCGATTACCGGCGAGAGCCTGCCGGTCGAAAAGGCCGAAGGCAATCTGGTATTTGCCGGGAGTATTAATGAATCCGGATCTTTCGAGTATCTAGTCACTGCGGTCGCGAACCAGTCCACACTGGCGCGCATCATCCACACTGTAGAGGCCGCGCAGGGCCGCCGCGCGCCGACGCAACGATTCGTTGACCAGTTCGCGCGTTGGTATACACCCATCGTCTTCGTAGTCGCGCTGGCAGTGGCGTTCCTACCCCCCATCCTGCTCGGTGCGCCCTGGCTCGTCTGGATCTACAGGGCACTGGTACTGCTGGTCATTGCCTGCCCCTGCGCCCTGGTTATCTCCACACCAGTGAGCATCGTCAGTGGCCTCGCTGCAGCCGCGCGCCATGGGATCTTGATCAAAGGCGGAGTTTATCTGGAAGGAGGGCGCAAGCTGATTTGGCTTGCTCTCGACAAGACGGGAACCATCACTCATGGCAAGCCAGCCCAGACGGATTGGGAGGTATATGGCGGCTTGGACAACGCGCTGTGTCGTCGTCTAGCTGCGAGTCTGGCCAGTCGCTCAGACCATCCAGTGTCACAAGCTGTGGCTGAAGCCGCAAGGATCGACGGAGTGTCGCTAGAGAATGTCGATGAATTCGAAGCCTTGCCCGGCCGCGGGGTGCGTGGAGTGATCGAAGGCAAGCTATATCTCCTCGGCAACCATCGCCTGGTGGAGGAGATTGGCCATTGTTCAAAGGAACTTGATGCCCGTCTCGATGCGCTTGAAAGACAGGGAAAGACTGTTGTCATGCTAATAGGCGATCAGCATGTCATGGCATTATTCGCTGTGGCCGATACAGTGAAGGACAGCAGCCGGACGGCTGTCGCCGATCTGCATCGACTCGGCATCAGAACCGTGATGTTGACCGGTGACAACCCGCATACCGCGGAAGCCATCGCGGGTCAGGTCGGGATCGATCAGGCTCGCGGCAACCTGTTGCCTGAAGATAAGTTGAAGGCAGTCGAGACCTTCGCCGCCACCGGAACCGTCGGCATGGTTGGCGATGGCATTAACGACGCGCCGGCACTGGCGCGCGCAGATATTGGTTTTGCGATGGGCGCTGCAGGAACCGATACGGCCATTGAAACTGCTGACGTGGCGCTAATGGATGACGATCTGCGCAAGATCCCCATGTTTGTAAGACTCTCCCGAGCCACGGCCAGCGTATTGACGCAGAATATCGTGCTGGCCTTGAGCATCAAGGCAATCTTCCTGGTCCTAGCCCTCACAGGCCGGGCCACCATGTGGATGGCGGTTTTCGCGGATATGGGCGCAAGCTTGCTGGTGGTTCTGAATGGCTTGAGGTTGCTAAGGAAGTGACCTCGCAGGTCGCCCCGGGCCTAGATCGGGGCTGAAAGACTGCCTATCAGTGCCTGAGACTACGGCAATGGGGGCGTTTTGGTGTGCCGATTGCCCTTGGCCGATCGCTCTGCAGTTGAGCCAGTAACGCACATGGCTACATTTCAACCCCAGAGCGAATGCGAGAACTCGCCGCTCGCACGGGTGAGTAAGTCATTGCTTCGCTGCGATCACTCGTTTCTACGCAGCTTCATCGATGATGGCGAGGACCTCGCGTTCGACTTCTTTGGCAAGAGCCGCGACGTCTTTCAGGCCGGTCGCTTCAAGCATCGATGTCGGCCGTACAGCCGCAATCGTGCAACCGGCCCCTTCACTAAAGACGGAGATTCTGCAGGGTAGAACGGTCGATACCCTCATGTCTGTGTTCAGGGCCTTGAACGCGGCTTGCGGATTGCAGACATCGTACACTCTGCATTCGGAGCCAAGATGAATCCCTTTCGATTCCAGCGTCTGTCTTAGGTCGTGAATATGTAGAATCCCGAATTTGTGCCGTGCGGCTGCGTCGGCCAGCCTCTGTTCCACTTCCTCAGGAGGACGCGATGAGTGCTTGGAGTAAGTCATAGTGGAATCCTCGGTGACGATTCTAGTCGCACCGCGTCACGCAGTGCGCAGAATCCTCTGGTTCTGTCAGAAATCAACGCTGGGCCGCAAAATAGGAACCAATCACGAGCACGCCTGCGATGGCCTGAGCCGCCAGGGTTTGTACCGTCGGATACACCGAAAACCAGAGCCCCATCCAACCGGGGAGAAACTGCGCGAGCCAGGGTATTTCGGTTGTTGGTAGCCAGTGTGCCAGCTGCATTTCCTGAGCTTGTTCACCGACCATCACGAGCAGCACGACTCCGAGCAGGATGCCCGTGAGCACCAGCATTTTCTTGTAGGGTAGCTTGCGATGTGCCAGGAAGGTCAGCGCGGCAACAATGCCGGTGAGCGTCAGGCCGACCAGCACTCCGAGTAGGACTGGCTTTCCACCAAGCTTCAATCGGTAGCTCTGGAGGAACAAAACCACTTCCACACCCTCCCGATAGAACGAGGTGAAACCTAGCACGGCCATCCCGTAAAGCACTCGCCGTCGCGACGTGGTCTGTTCTTCAGCACTCTTGATCAGGTCGTGCTTACGCTTGTTGTGCAGGGAAATCCAGCCAGTCCAGTACACCTTGTGGAAGAACCAATTCATGACGACGAGGAGAACGAGAATCGCCAACAGCCCTGTGCCTGCCTGAATGTAGAGCGCGTCAAAATTCTGGGTCAGGTCGTTGACAATCCCAACGGCAACGAACCAGGTCAGAAGCGTCGCCAGCGAAGCAACGCCGACACCGGCGGCGACGGGACGCCGATACGCCTGATCCGACCTGGCCATGCTGGCGGTGATTGCCGTAAGCACCAAGATGCATTCAAGTCCTTCCCGAAAGACCAAGACGCCGATATCAAAAACTTGCGCGAGAGAGCCGGCATGGCGAGCAAAAGGGTTGGGATTCCCAGAGGTGGCGATCCCTTGCCACACCATCAGGGCCGCGACAAGCACGACACAAGGAATCAACAAGATACGGGAAGCTTGCTTCTTTTTCTGGAGTATTTGGAGCGTGCTGGTCGAAGACATCACGATACGATCATTCTACATATCGGACCGATTTGGTCGCAATTCGGGAACGCCGATCGTGCTCGCAAAGACCTTGGCTGTCGAAAGCCAATTGGCCTCCCCTTTTTCTCGAGACGCTTGAGGGTCGAACCAATTAGGGAGTTCAGATATGCTAGAAGGGCGAGTGAGAATACTGCGCCAACTCGGAGTCTTGGTTTTGTTGGCGGCAACCTTTGTGTCACCCGCCATGGCTTGCATGACACCGAGTGCGCCCATGACCACCGAAGAGCGTGCCTGCTGCCGCATGATGCACAATCAGTGCGAGCAAATGGGCATGTCCGCATCCCATGGTTGCTGCCAAAAGGCGCCGCGGACCAGTTACGCTGTTCCGACCACAAAGGCAGACTCTCTCCACTCGGTTGCGGTTGCAATTCCGATGAGCCTGCTGGCTGCTTCCGAGTTGCTGAACCCGTTCTCTTCTTTGACGGGATGGGTGGAACATCACGACTATTCGCCGCCGCAATCACCGCCTTCGACCATTTCCGTTCTGAGAATCTAGTCCGCTCCATTCTCTCGAGTCTTGCCGGGAGTTAACGCATTTCTGCGTTCCGGTGAGTGTTTGAACTGCACTTGAGAATTGGAGTCCCGCATGAATGTGGTCTCTTTCGCGGCCGCCGCTTTTGTGGCGGTTGCCGGGCTTTCCGCTTTGGCCCAACAGCCGGCGGTGGGCAGTCCGACGCCTTTATCCCAAATTCTGGCCGAGGCCGAGGCGAACAATCCGCAAATCTCAGCCGCCGATCACGAGGCCCGAGCCGCCCGGCAAATGACCCCGCAGGTGACTACGTTGCCTGATCCGAAGGTCACCTACCAGCAGTTCGGCGTCGGCAGCCCGAAACCCTTCGCTGGATATACGAACAGTGACTTTTCGTATATCGGGATTGGAGCCTCTCAGGAACTGCCCTACCCCGGCAAGCTCGGGCTGCGTGGAAAAGTCGCCGAACGCGACGCCGATACAAAGCAAGCTGAAGTGGAGATGGCGACGACGAGTATCGCCGACTCGATCAAGGCCGACTACATTCAACTCGCGTACCTGCAGCAAACGCTTGGCATCCTGCGTCAGAACGAGGCGGCTCTCGATCAACTCATTCAGGATGCCGAAGCGCATTATCGAGTCGGCCAGGGTATGCAGCAGGATGTTCTGCAAGCACAGGTGGAGCGAACCAAGGTCGTGCGCGAAATCACGATGCACCACCAGCAAATGTGGCAGGCGCAGGCACACCTGAAGGGCTTGCTCAATCGGGATCAGGCTTCGCCAGACATCGTGACGGAGGACTTAACCGAAAGCCCGTTAAAGCAGACCTCTGCCGATCTGCTTGCGATGGTTCGGCAGAACAATCCGCAGATTCTGGTCGATGCAAAGTCAATTGCGAAGCAGGATGCGCAGGTGGCGTCGGCCAAACGTGAAGGCAAGCCGGATTTCGAAGTCGGGTACATGTACCAGAACACCGACCGTAAGTACCGGGACTACTACATGTTCACGTTCGATGTCCGTTTCCCGCGAAAGAAGCGCGTGAACGCCGAGATCGCTGAAGCCCAGGAACATCTCTCAGCATCACAGCGCACCCTCGACGCGCATCTCCAGCAACAGCTTGCTCAGGTTCAGCAGGACTATGTGCAGGCAACGAGCGACGAGGAACTGCTGAAGGACTACCGTGAGGGCCTGATTCCGCAATCCGACGCGGCGTACAGGGCCGCCTTGAGCGCCTACGGGTCTAATCGCGAGGAATTCGTTCACATCGTCAACTACTTTACAGACGTTCTGAATTTGAAGCTCGAATACGCTCAGACCCTTGAGGACCACGAGGTAGCACTGGCTCATCTCGAATCGCTGACAGGAGCGACACTGCGATGAACAAATACGTCATCAGAACTTCACTCGTTTGGCTCGCAGTCATTGCTGTGATTGCGGGCGCGCTCGCTTATCGTTCGTACTCCGGGAAGCACGGGGGACATTCGAATTTACCGATGGGTGGGGATGTGCAACCAGCGGCAAGCGGTCCACCCGCTGACGCCCAGAAGCCCACTTCGAGCATGTCGGAGCAAAAGGCTGAGACGCAGCTTATGCCGGTTCAGCTCACACCCGAGAGGATGCAAAGCATCGGCGTGACGACGGGCACGGCTGAGTACAAAACGCTGAGTGATGACATTCGCGCGACAGGCACGGTAGATATCGACGAGCGTCTTGTCTCGTATGTGCAGGTGCGGTTCCCTGGCTATATCCGTAACGTCTTCGCCAACGCCACCTACCAATTTGTGCGCAAGGGGCAACCGCTCTTCACGGTCTACAGTCCCGAACTGGTTGCGACTCAGCAGGAATATCTGCTGGCTCAGCAGAATCAAAAGCTGCTGCAGTCAAGCAGCGTCGATGGGGTTTCATCCGGAGCGGCAACCTTGTCATCGGCAGCCGAGCAGCGCCTCGAACAATGGGAAATCCCGCAGAGCGAAATCGCGAAACTGAAGGAGAACGGCAAGCCAATTACCGATCTCACCATCAACTCGCCTGTGAGCGGATATATCACGGAACGGAATGCTCTGCCCAACATGTACGTGGAGCCGTCAACCCGACTTTATACGGTTGCCGATCTCTCGCGTGTCTGGGTTTACGCCCAGATCTTCCAGGATGACATCGGCCGGTTAAAGCCGGGCGACGTTGCGGCCATTACTGTCGATTCCTACCCCGGCCAGACCTTTTCTGGACGAATCGAAGACATTCTCCCGCAAGTGGACATGGCGACACGCACCGTTCGTGTGCGGCTGGCGATCGCAAACGCAGGTCTCAAGCTGAAACCCGGCATGTTCATCAATGTGGACCTCAAGACCAATCTGGGGCGCCAGTTGGTCGTGCCGGCATCAGCCGTCTTCCAGTCCGGTACGCGGCAACTCATATTCCTGAACCAGGGAAACGGCAATCTGGAGCCGAAGGAGGTTGGCGTTGGACCTCGAGTTGGCGATCAGTTTGTCGTGCTAAAGGGACTCAAACCGCATCAGTCCATCGTCACGTCTGCGAATTTCCTGATCGACTCAGAGAGCCAACTGCAGTCGGCAGCGGGCTCGTTTGCGCCGCCTCCACCCGGCGCCGGGGCCAATGCACCCCAACCCAATGCCCCTGCGGCGGCAAAAGCGGCCATCGAGTTCACGACGGATCCCAATCCGCCGCAGAAAGGAAACAATGTGTTTCACGTAAAGCTTTCGGGGGCGGATGGAACTCCCGTCGCTGGAGCTGAGGTGACGGTCACGTTCTACATGGCTGCGATGCCGGCCATGGGAATGGCAGCAATGAACACGACTGCCAAACTCGCCGACAAAGGCAACGGTCTGTATGAGGGCAACGGACGGTTAGATTCTGGTGGAACCTGGCAGGTCACAATTACGGTCCAGAAGAATGGTCAAACCCTCGCGACGAGACAACTGCGCGTAAACGCGACAGGAGGGATGTAATGCTCTCAAGAGTCATTGAAGCTTGCGCGCACAATCGATTTCTTGTGTTCACCGCTGTTCTGTTGTTGACGCTCGCCGGGATCTGGTCACTGCAGCACGTGCCGCTTGATGCCCTGCCGGATATTTCGGACGTGCAGGTGATCGTCCACACCAGCTGGGAAGGCGAGCCGCCGGATGTGATCGAAGATCAGGTCACGTATCCAATTGTTACCAGTCTACTGGCCGCGCCGCATGTGAAAGCGGTCCGTGCCCAGACAATGTTCGGGGACTCCTACGTCTACGTCGTATTCGAAGATGGCACGGACCTCTACTGGGCGCGCTCGCGGGTGATCGAGTACCTACAGCAGATCAGCGGAAAATTGCCGACAAACGTCCATCCGGTCATTGGCCCCGACGCAACCGGGGCCGGCTGGGTCTACGAGTACGCAATTGTGGACAAGAGCGGGAAGCAAAGTCTTGCCGACTTGCGCAGCTTGCAGGACTGGCATCTCCGCTACGCCCTCGAAACTGTTCCCGGAGTGGCCGAGGTTGCGACCATTGGGGGCTTTGTTCGGCAATACCAAGTGCAGCTCGATCCGAATAAGTTGTTGGCTTATGACATTCCGCTCTCCACGGTCATCGACAAAGTAAAGATGAGCACCAACGAAGTCGGCGGGCGCCTCCTCGACCTGAGCGGCGCAGAGTACATGATTCGCGGACTTGGCTATCTACGCTCTCTCGACGATCTCGGCAAAGTTGCGGTCGGCAGCAAGAACGGCACACCGGTCATGCTGCGCGACCTTGGCACAGTGAGCTTCGGTCCGGACATTCGCGAAGGTGTTGCCGAATGGAACGGTGAGGGTGAGACCGTTGGCGGCATCATTGTCATGCGTCAGGGCATGAACGCTCTTGAAGTGATTAACGCCGTCAAACGGAAGCTCCATGAGGTCGCGCCTTCGCTTCCTCCGGGCGTTCAGATCATGCCCGGATACGACCGCTCAGAGCTGATTGAAGCCTCGATCAAAACGCTGCAGCGCGATTTGCTGGAAGAGGCGATCATCGTGAGCCTGGTGATCATCGTCTTCCTGTTCCATTTCCGATCCGCGCTGATAGCCATTCTCGCTCTCCCGATCGCGGTGCTCGTCTCCTTCATCCCCATGTACTGGCTGGGCGTGACGTCGAACATCATGTCGCTTGGCGGCCTTGCACTTGCAATCGGCGTACTTGTGGATGCGTCGATTGTGATGGTCGAGAACGGGTATCGTCATCTCTCCGAGCGCCAGGAACATGGTCAGGGGCCAGTCTCGGAGCCAGAACGTCGACGAATTCTCATTGGCGCAGCGAAACAGGTCGGTCCTGCGCTCTTCTTTTCGTTGTTGATCATTGTTGTGTCCTTCCTTCCGGTGTTTCTTCTTGAAGCGCAGGAAGGACGCATGTTCCGGCCGCTTGCGTGGACCAAGACGTTAGCGGTCGGGTCCTCTTCGATTCTTGCCATCACGCTGGTCCCGGTACTGATGGTGATACTGATCCGTGGCAGATTGCGACCGGAGCAGCGGAACCCAATCTCACGGATAACGCAAGCCATCTATTTGCCGATTTTGAAGTTCTGTCTGCGCTTTCGCTGGCTGACCATCGCTGTCAACGTGATCTTCCTGATCGTGACGTTTCCACTCGCACTGCGACTGGGAAGTCAGTTCATGCCGCCGCTATTCGAGGGTTCCTCGCTGTACATGCCAACGGCGCTTCCCGGGATCTCCATCGAACAGGCCAAGGTGCTTCTGCAGGAACAGGACCGGATCCTTCGCTCTTTTCCCGAGGTGGCGAGTGTCTTTGGCGCCGTGGGCCGTTCCGACAGTGCGACCGACAACGCGCCACTCGATATGTACGACACCACCGTCATGCTGAAGCCGCGGGAGCAGTGGCCCGCAGGGATGACATACGACACTCTCATTCAGCAAATGGATGAGAAGCTGCAGTTTCCCGGACTCTCGAACACTTGGACGATGCCGGTTGAGAACCGCCTGGATATGGAACTGACCGGCATCAAAACGCCCCTTGGGCTGAAGGTACAGGGCGCGAACGTCGACGGCATTCAGCAGCTTGCCTCGCAGATTCAGAACGCGCTCTCGGGACTTCCGCAGGTACGTTCTGTTTTTTCAGAGAAAGTGGCGCAGGGCTTTTACGTGAACGTTGATGTCAACCGGGACGAAACCGCTCGCTATGGCCTGACGATCGCCGATGTGCAGACCGCTGTGGAGTCCGGTATCGGTGGACAGAACATCGCTGAAAACATCGAGGGCCGCGAACGCTATCCCATCAATGTCCGCTACCAGAGAGATTTCCGTGACAATGCAGAGCGAATGCGAAGCGTTCTCATTGGAACTCCCTCGGGAGCGCAGATTCCGCTCGGACAGGTGGCGAAAGCATCGTTCACCCACGGCCCCGCCATGATTCGTGACGAGGACGGCGCACTCACGGGTTATATCTACATCGATCTCAAAAACACGGACTATGGGGGTTTCGTTGCCCAAGCGGACAAGCTCCTTCATGAAAAGATTGAGCTGCCTGCAAACTACTCGTTTCATTGGTCAGGTGAGTATGAACTTGAGCTGCGCGCCAAGCAACGGCTTCGCCTGATCCTTCCGGTTGTTTTTTTTGTGATCTTCCTGCTGCTTTATCTGGTCTTTCATTCGGTCACGGAGGCGCTCGTTCTTATCTTTCCTACCATCTATGCGATGAGCGGAGGGCTGCTCCTGCAGTGGCTGCTGAAGTACAACTTCAGCGTCGCCGTGGCGGTCGGCTATATTGCTCTGTTTGGGATTGCAGTGGAGACCGGCGTGGTTATGGTGGTGTATCTCCATGAGGCGTTGGATCATAAGCTGCATTCCGGAGCGACTTTGACCAATGCCGACGTAGAGGCCGCAGCGATCGAAGGCGCCGTGCAACGTTTGCGGCCCAAGCTGATGACCGTTAGTGCCGTCTTGGCGAGCCTTGTCCCGATCCTCTGGGAATCGGGGATCGGTTCAGACGTCATGAAGCCAATTGCCGCTCCCATCGTTGGAGGCATGATCACTTCGACTATCCACGTTCTCATCCTTGTGCCCGTTTTCTTCGTGATGATGAAAGAGCGGGCGATAAAACGAGGGACACTGGCTCCTCGCGATGAGAACTCAAACCCAACCCACAATGATTCCGCTGTCCACACGTCACTGTAAAGGAGTCCGTTCACATGCAGATCAAATTCCTCGCTCCCGTTGCTTTACTGGCCCTTTAAAAGCGGCAGTCTATTCGTTCGATTCCTTTGTCGTTCGTTGGGCAACCTTTACAACCCTTCGGGCAATATCGCCATGGACTTCGATCTCAATCTAGCCAGTTCAGTAACGATGGGTACGAACGGCAATCTAACCATGAATCCCGTCTTTCACGTCACATCCGGGACTCAGGGATCAGGAAATGCCATGGATCCGGCAAACGGCGGAATCCAACAGATGATGGGATCAGTCGCCAGCGTGTCAGGCAGTTCCTTCACGATGACCTCGATGCTGGCGGCCCAGACCTTCACGTTCATGACCAACTCTTCCACGGTTTTCGATGGCACGAGCATGAGCGCGATGGCGAATGGGATACTCGTGATCGTGGATGCCGGCCTCCAGTCCGATGGCTCCTTGATGGCGACGAGAGTGCAATCCATGATGAATTCCAAATTTGCGTCGACAACCTCTATATCTTCGAAAGAAAACTGCAATCGCACAGATCCCAGTAAGACACGATGGCTTTGGAGGTCGCTGCGATCGGCAAGTCAGACGAGCCCGGCCTTTGCCTGCTGCCGAGCATTTTGCGCGGGACATTCTTGTGCATCCCGGATTTACAGCGCCTAATCGCAGAAACCGTCTAGATACAAGGGGCGAAGCGCCGGTGATGTGAATCACATCCCGAGCCGGGCCATCTTGGGCATCATGGGCTAGTTCTCGTCAAATGTTGGTCCAAATTCGTCGCCTCCCTCGTTGTGCTCCTGATCGGGGTGGTTCCCTTGTTCTACTCAGCACCTTGTGCTCACGGAGCAATCGTGGGCGGGTGTTGCAGGCCGGACTGCCCAATGATGGCGATGTCGAAAGCAGGAGGGGTTCACCGCGCTGATGGCGGTCATTTCGGCGCGGCGAACACATGCAAGGTGAGTCTCCCCTCGCCCATGTCTCCTGCTAGTCCGGGAAAATCGCCGAACTCACTAAGTCTGGACACGCGCGCCGATGTCATGGTCGATCCGCAGCCTCGCGTGACTTTAGCCAGAAACGCCCATGCGGTATTGCGAGGTGAACGTGCGCTTGAGCGCGTGCGACTCTCGCTTTGTATTCTCCACATCTAGATTCCTACCCATATTCCGCTCTGGCCCGAAATGAGGCAACAGGTGCCGGATTTGAGGCAGCCCGAGTAGGTGCAGAAGCTGCATTTGATGGATATGCACGACTTATCCGCATCGGTCCTCGAACTGCCGTTTGGCCTCTGACGTGCCCGACGTAAGTCAAGAATGAACTAAACACTCCTGCGGGAGTGCAGACAAGGAGTTCATGGTGATTTCGCGAAGCCGTGTCGTCTCTCTATTTTGCGCCGCCGTATCGCTGCTGGCTGTTTTCATGCCACGCCAGGCGTCCGCCGTCCCTCAGTTTGCCCGCCGCTACAATCTCAAATGCTCCGCGTGCCACACGATTGTTCCGGTGCTGAACGAGCAGGGATACATGTTCAAGAGGCTCGGTTTCCATCTGCCTCCAGCTCTGGAGCAAGGCAAAGCGGCCGACAGAATCTCCCAGCTGGTTCAGAAAGAACGGGAATGGTCACTGACAAATAACGCTTCTTTGGCGGTCACCGATTTCAGCTACACTGCAGAGCGAACTACTAGTGAGGGTACGCCACCGAGCTCGACCTCATCATTTCAGGTAGGCTCATGGAACGCGTATTTCGGCGGCTGGATTCCGGATACCAATTTCTTCTACTACAGCGAGTTCGACATTGTGACAGGAGGATCAACCAATCCCGACCTCTCCAATGCATATTTTGGGTATAGCGGGGGCCGGGCCGATAGCAGTTGGTATCTCGCCGGAGGTCGCGAGCACTTGCAAATCGGAGAAGGGACTCGCGCCGCTCAAGTGTACAGCCTGCTTCCGAACTCTCCCCTACTGCTTGAAAATCCTAGTGCAACCAACTTTGTCGTTGATCAGTCTCCGGTTGGAGTTGACGCCGGCTACACGTGGGCGTCGAGCGGTTACAAGAGAGTATTCGCTGCTACAGCAAAAGTGACCAATGGAGTTAACGCAGATGGAAGTGAGATTCTGACCTCATCGAATCGGAACTCTAAGGACGTTTGGGCCGATGTGGATTTTTGGTACGCGCCAGAGAGCGGTATCACGTACTTGGGCTACTACGGGAAAAAAGACAACGTCAATACTGATCCGACTGGCGCTCAGTTCACATTCCACCCAGTCATTCGACGGCAAGGCGTTTTCGGAAATTACATGTTCAAGTCGAAGGTCGACGTTTTGGCAGGCTATTTGCACAGTCACGACGGGTGGGCGTTCGCAGCAACAGGGCCGTTCGGAAACTTCGTTGGAAACGACTATTACGTCGCTACTGACTATTACGTCTGGCAAGGATTTGCTTTTTCAGGTCGCTTTGACCGACTGAACCAGCAAATAACTGGGGTCGGAGGGGTCGGCAAGCAGAATCTTCATGACTGGACAATTGGCATGAATAAGACTCTGACCGAATCGGGCAACATCATCGGGCGAATTGCTTACAGTAGCCAGGCGGGCAGCGATCCGGTTGGGGCGGTCAAGGGCACCGACAAGCTGTTTCAAGCGGACATTTCATTCAACTTTTGACAAAGGAGCGATAAGACCATGAACAGGTATTCAATTCAGTCTGCTTTCTTAGGATTCGCAGCGGTCGGATTGCTCTGGCTGGCCGGTGCGCGACCAGCGAACGCTCAATTCACGCAGAACCGAGAAACCATCCAGATCAACCAGTCCGACCTCCCGCCGGAAATACACCAGGCATACAGAACCTTTAAGGCGAAATGCGGTATGTGCCATACCCTTGACACCAGTCTGAAACCCAGCCTGTCTGCCGCGCAGTGGACGGCTGTTGTCAAACAAATGCAGGCAATGGCGAGCTCTCATTTCAACAGCCGAGAAGCGGACCAGATCGCGAAGTTCCTCGCGTATGACGAAATCCATCGTAAAGCGGCTGCACGTGAAGCCATTGGCGCAACTTCAGGTTCTTCACCTGTCGCTGCCGGGAAGCAGTTGTTCGAGTCTTACGGTTGCTCGTCATGCCACTCGGTGGCAGGCGCCGGCAATACCGCTTCCGCGCTTGACGGGATTGGAAGCAAGAGGACTGTCGAAGAACTGAAGAAACTCATCGTGTCGCCACCTTCCGGGAGCACGATGCCGCCAATGGATGTTCCGGCGAAAGATCTCGACACCCTCGTGACGTATTTGCTCACACTGAAGTAGCCATCGATAGCTTGGGGCGGACGCGAATCGTGTGATTCCATCCGCTTCCAAGGACTCCGGTGCAGTGCCTACGGAGCCTCTTGAATCTATCTGGATGTCGCAAGCGACGGTCTGTCCCCGACCGAGTGGAGTTGTTTTTGTATCTTGTGATTATCACACGCGCATGTTCACTAAATCATTTATAATGAGCAACTTTCTTCCATGATCCTCATATCATCCTGATGTTCCTTTTGCAACAGTGGTGTTAGAGCTCCTCGCCACACTTCCTCGAAAAGACAATGCGGCACGCATGCGCGGTGATTAGCCTGATCCGCCCTTAGGCGTCGTGTTGTTTCAAAACGAGTCCCTGCATCCGTGGAGACAAACCACTCATGCGGTGAAAACGTGTCGTTGCAGCTCAAATACTTTTCCAGGAAAGGACAACCAGATGGCTCGTTTATTCCGGACTCTTTCAGTATTGACAAGGATCGCTAATCGTCAATTGACGAGGCGGGTGATGATGCGAGGAACACTGACTGCGATCGTCGCCATTTCGCTGGCTGCGGGGCGCGTCGCTTTTGCTACCCTTCGACAACGTTCTGGACTCTAATGACCCAAGATATTCAGCCTTATGGAGTCCTTCACCTGGGAATTGACAACTATTTCCGACTAAGTACGCCGGTCACAAATTCGAATGCGGCATTCCCAACAGACATGACCTCGCCAACCATCGGTGTACTTCCTTTCAGGAAATTCCAAATGGAAACCGGTATCGACTATTTCGCAAACACTCCTCACCCGTGGCTCTTTAACGCAAAGTTCGGCACCCCAGAAGGCTCATACTCCAAGTATCAGCCTGCTCTCGAAATTGGCGTATTCTGTGCGGGCAAGAAATTCGACCTCAAGCCAGGCGAATCGCGCTTGGATTACGACGTTGCCTACGCGGTAATCGGTAAGACAATCCCAAAGGTTGGGCGGGTGTCGGCTGGGCCATACATGGGTAATCATGCAGCACTCATCTCGAGCGACGGCAAGTACCAGAACGTCGGCTTTATGACGGCATTCGACCACTCATTTGTCCCGGTGACGGGCAAGGATGGCTCAGTAGAATACAGCAAGGTTGTCTTCGCAGCAGACTACCAGTCGGGCAAAAATGCCCTGGGCGCGGCCGGGGGCGGTCTCTACTACTATTTCACCAGCGACATTAGTCTTCTGGTCGGTCCCACCTTTTTTAATGACAAGGACCTGAATGGAAGTTGGAGGTTGAGTACGCAACTGGACATCAATCTGCCAAAGCTAAATCCCGCTAGAGTGATTGCCAAAATAAGGGGCAAATGACAAACATGGCCGAAGCATCATAGGCCATCGCTTCGCGCCGTGAAACGGTGAGCGCAGTGTGTGTCGGTAGATTGACCGGGCTCGTCATCGCCAGCACGAGCCCGTGACCATCCTCGTGGTAGATTGCGACTGTTGCTTCACGCCGATCGCCCACTTTTGCATTGCACGCATGTCCATCGTTGGGCAGTCCCGCGAGCTGTTGGTGGAACCGTTTTGTCCGACCTGGCGGTCAATGACTTGGCATTGTCGATTCGGTGAATCGCACGCTATGCGCCTGTAGAGAATCCTTGACCTTCATCGCATGAATGACAACCCGGTCGCCAACTTTCAACTGTTTCCAGTTCGAGGGTTGCGTTCCTTTTTCGTAAGTCGTGGCGGAGGTCAAGACAACCTCGACAGTCTTCCTGTCCGCGGTCTGGACCGTAACGGATTTGTCCGTCAAGGCGGTCACAGTCCCCATGACATGGATCATGCCTTCATGTGCATGCGCCAGCAGGGACACCGTAGACAGCAGCAGAGCTACAATCAGAACTCGGCGATTCATGGCGTTTCCTTTCCGTGGTGATGTGTAGGTTGTGATTGCGAACGAGTTGCACTCCCGTTCAGGAAGTTCTCTTCCTCTTGCTCCTCTTCCATTTCCTGCGGTGACTTCGGGTTCATCTTTTCCATCCCCTGCTCCTCGCTTTGGGAAAGCGAAGGAAGATGGCGAATGAAGGCGACCAGCTTCCAGCTGTCCATATCGTCATCGCCGGGAGCGCCGAATGCAGGCATTCCGCTCAGTCTCACGCCATTCTTGATGGTCCAGTAGAGTTCACCATCGGACTTCCGTTGAGTGTCGTTCTGGCGCATGTCCGGCGGACGAGGGTACATGGTCCTCCCATACATGGTGTCGCCGCTGCCATTGTTCGCGTGACAGGTGGCACAGTGATCCGCCCAATGATCCATCCCTTCCTGGATGGCCTCGGGGGTGACTGCGACGGGGTTTTTCATGGTCTTATAGCGCGCAGAGATGGCTGCGTCCCGCATGGCGGTTGCAAGCGAGGACTCCACGACTCCCGGCTGTTCTCTCGTGCTAAATCCCCGATGGATCATCTGGCCAACAAGAAAAATGCAGGCGAACACCGCGAGCAGGACGATAGCAGCAAGTGAAATCATGATCTTTCGCTGCATCTTGCTCACTCCTGTGCCCCACTGGCATTGGGAAGATTGATGGTTGTGCTCGGAGTGTCGCTCGATACTGGAGCGTGCAGCCCGCCGTTCAGCATGTAGTTCTGGAGCGCTATCGCATTGCGCCATTCCTCATGGAGAGCCATCACATAGCTGACCCGCAATTGGAAGAGCGTCCGCTGGGAGACGAGCACCTGAGGATAAGCTTGAGCCATACTCTGGTACTTCTTCAGATACAGTTCATATGCCCGTGTCGCGCGTGGAATGAGCTGCGTCTTGTAGCGGTCCGCCTCGAACTTCGCGGATTCATACGATTGGGCCATCGGCGCCGCTTGTTGTTGAAGCGATAGCTGTTCGCGAGCGAGATCCTGTTCCGCGCGTTCGATTTCAGCTCTGGCGGCCTGCACATTGCCCTGGTTGCGGTTCCAGAGAGGAAGATTGATGCTAGCGCTTGCAAAACTCTGCGCTCCTGTTGGCTTGAGCGGGTTTTCGCTCACATGTTCTCCGTTGTACTGCTCGCCGGCACGAAGTTGCAGGTCGGGAATGGGTTCGCGTTTCGCGTCCTTCAGGCGCGCTTGAGCAACGACGATCTCTTGGCGCGCCCGTTTCACGGTAGGGCTTTGAGTAACGACCGATTCCAGCATCTGCTCTGTATTGAGATCGGGTGTCTTCTCCAGATCGCCATCAAGTGAGCGGACGGCGAGATCACTATTTCCTGCAAGTGCAGCCAGAACGTGGAAGGTCTTGAGATACTCCCGCTGCGCGGAGCTGTAATCAACCTTGGCCTGCTCAGCCTCGACCTCTGTCTGCAGGATGTCCGGCGCATCTGCCTGTCCAACATTGGCCAGTTGATGGACAGTTTCTACTGCGTCGAGCGCAAGGCCAAGTAACTGCTGGCGTAGATGTACCGTGGTTAGAGCGGCCAGCGCATCGTAAAATGCCTGTTGCACGTCGGCATGGACCCGATAGGTTTGTTCTTCGACGCCGACCTGTTCCGATCGCATCTCCTGCTCGTGAATGTTGCGCCGGAGTCCCAGCTTTCCGCCCAGTACTATGGTCTGCTGCACAAAGGCGCCTTGCTCGCCGCCCCCATAAGAACCACCACGGATCTGCTCACCCTGATATCCAATGGAGGGATTCGGATACAGGCCAGCCTGGCGCGCCTTCTGCTGTGAGCGGCGGACAAGGGCATTCGCTTCTTTAAGCGTGGGGTTGTTTTGATCGGCGAGTTCGAGAAAGTTCGCGAGAGACATCGCCGGCCGCGACGCGACGTCCTTTAGAAGTTCCGGAGCAGGCAGGTTGGATCCCGTCTTGTGCTCCGTCTCTTCGGGTTCCTGCAACGTCATCGTGGCATGAGTATCCGGACCCTGCGGCAGCTGAGGCACGGTCGTCTGCATATTTCCCATGTCGTGCCGTTCGTGCTGCATGCCGGGCATATTCTGCTTCGTATTTGGTTGCTCTTTCTTGGTTGGCTGAGGGCATCCCGGCATGACCATGCCCTCCATGCACTTGCTCTGCGGCGAGGGTGAAGATCCGGGGTTCTGCGCCAACACTGGCGTGCCGAAAGCGATCACAATCGCAAGTGTGAATATCGGAATTGTCGTTCTCTGTCTGGGCATTAGGCACGCTCCAGAATGGCAGTATAGGGATCATGCGGACGGTTGGCTTTCTTCATGCGCGAAATCACTTCGTCGTATTTGTCGGGCGGCAGCACGCGGACAAAGGTCATCATTCCCTGCATGAACCCGCTCCAGCCCGCATTCAGGCCATAATTCTCGGGCCGTTCAACGGCGCCATCCATTGCCATCATTGGCCCTTCCATGTAAGCGTCCTGCGGAAAGTTTGGGACGTCGTTCGCATTCTTTGCGATGTCGTCCGGCGACATCTGGTCCATCTGCATGTTGCCCATGTCGTGCTGCATGCCAGGCATTGCGTCCATCGCCTTCTGTTGCGAGAGAGGGCCATTCGTGGTTGAGGTATCCGTCGTGTTCCCGACCCCGCCAAGACCGCGGCCGAGCGTGGGGCCATAGTCCTCACCGAGAGGAGCGCCAGGTTCGCCCTGCAGCATCCCCATGCCGGTGTTCATATCGCCTCCCGCGGGCATACCCATCGAACGCGTCATCTTTCCGGCAACCGAAGACATCTGGTTCATCATGTGGTGCGGCAGGTGGCAGTGCAGCATCCAGTCGCCGGGATTGTTGGCCACAAACTCGACTGCCCGGGCTTGCGCCACGCCGACAAGCACGGTGTTGCCAGGCCACCAGGCGCCTTCCGGAATACGCCCGCCCTCCGTTCCCGTCACATAGAACGTGTGCCCATGCAGGTGCATTGGATGGTGATCCATACCCAGGTTTACGAAGCGAACGCGCACGCGATCACCCAACCTCACAATCAGAGGCGTGGTGGCCGGGCCGGCTTTACCGTTAAACAACAACCAGTTGAACTCCATGTTCATGGTGTTGGGAACGGTGTTGCTGGGCAGGACCGCGTATTCCTGTAAATGAATCAGGAAGTCCTTGTCGCAATGCGGGCGATACGGCTCCTTGGGGTGCATGATGAAACCGCCGAGCATGCCCGCCATCTCTTGCATTGCCATGTGCGAGTGGTAGAAGTAGGTGCCCTCCTGATGGATGTCGAATTCATAGACAAAGCGGCCACCGGGCTTGACCGGCGGCTGGCTGATGCCCGGCATTCCGTCGTTTGGGATCGTGTCTTCGAAGCCGTGCCAATGAAGCGAGGTTGGCTCGGGCAAATGGTTCTCGAAGACCACGCGGACTCGATCGCCCTGGTTCACTTGAATGGTCGGTCCCGGCGCGCTGCCATTGAAGCCCCAAACATCGATGGACTTCATCGGATTGATCTGCTGCCTTACGACCTCCGCGACGAGCCGAAAAACTTTGACGTTTCCGTCCATCGTGAACGGCAGATCGCCAATATCGGTGGTCACGACAGGCATATTGAAGGCCGCGTCTCGATTTCGGTTGTTGCTCCGAGCGATGCGCGAGGCTGGCCGGCCCGACGTTTCGGCCGATAGCTTTGAAGTAGCAAACACGCTGGCGCCAAGCCCCAGCGCCTTTTGAATGAAGGTTCGTCGACTGCTCATGAGAACAACTCCCCATCGGGTGAAAGGGTGGACATGGAAAGTGCCGAGGCGAAATACGCCTGACAACCCGGTGAAATGCGAAGTGAGGAGATTGAGCTAGATACGGAGAGAAGAGCCTGGGCGCAACTCGAGTGGGGTATTCCCCGCTTGTCGCGACGAGCGCCGTAACGCCATGCTCCGGAGACTTCCGCCAGCCGGTGCAGGGAGAGTCACGAGCACTGGATGTGTCGCGGACGACGTGGAGGCTAGCGAATCGCCCGTAGCGGGGCTCTTCATCAGCGCGACCAACCCTACGTTGCAGATCGCAGCTCCACAGCCATCATGTCCAATCAGTTCGGCAGTCGATTCACTACCTGCTTGCATGGACATTCCGTGACAATGTTCCATCTGTTCGTGTCCCATTGCCATCGACGCATGTGGATTGCAACTGTCGTTTCCCGGCGATTCATCCATCAGCGCGCAGCGCAAATCACAATTCACCGCCAGCGCCTGGGTGACCGTCAGCGCGAACAGAGCCACAACGAGAATGGTTTTCCGAAGCATCGGGTTGCGGGGCCGCGGCAACTTGGGTGCAACCTTGGGGAAGTGCCGGATCGACCTGCCCTATGTATAGCACTCCTCACACAAACGCAACAAGGAGCACATGCATGATAGACCCGCTCCTCCCTCGACCAAGAATGTGCTGTTTCGGATCGCGAGCAGGCAGGCCTGTCCGTGCTTTACGGCTCATTGTCGACGAATAAGAACGACAATAGACCTGGATTTTAGGACGTATCCGGAGTCCGATAAACGGAACTCGGTTCCGGGATCGCAGATGTCATTTGGCGACGGCAGGCTGGTGTCGATCACGCGGCGCCATTCCCCCGGATGGCCCTCCTGCACGATAAATGCAACTGGGTCCGGAGAGCCGTTGATCATGACATAAATGTCCGCGTCGTTGAGGACCGCGCCATCGAGAAAGTATGCCAAGCAACGTGAATCCTGGCCAAGATCAGGACCACCTGAAGTTCCATACCAGCGGATGTCATCGCGCCAGTACCGGCTGCGGGAGATGGAGGGATGGCTTTTGCGGAAAGCGATCATGCTACTGAAGAAGCGGAATATGTCCCGGTTTTGGTCAAGCAGATCCCAGTTCAGCCAGGTGGTCTCGTTGTCCTGGTTGTAGGGATTGTTGTTCCCTCGCTGGGTATTCATAAATTCATCCCCGGCACAGAACATTGGCGTGCCATTCGACAGGAACAGCAGTGTGCAGAAATTCTTCACTTGTTGTCTGCGCACCTCGAGCACAGAGGCTGGCGCTCCAACATCACCCTCCCAGCCACAGTTCCAGCTTAGGTTGCAATCGGTTCCGTCTGTGTTGCCGTGACCGTTGGCCTCATTGTGTTTCCGGCCGTAGGAAACAAGATCATACAGGCAGAACCCATCATGACAGGTCACGAAATTTACGCTCTGGTAGGGCCGATAGGAGTTCGCGAGATCGTCGGGAAAGATGTCGCAGCTTCCGTAGATACGCGACATCAGCTTCGGAACCATATCCGCGTCGCCGCGCAAAAAGGCGCGCACATCGTCGCGGAACTGGCCGTTCCATTGCAGCCACGAAATCCCGGGAAAACCTTGGCCCAACTGGTAGGTGGCTGGATCCCACGCCTCCGCAATTAAGCGCAGATTCTCCAGTTCCGGGCTGGCGCCTATTTCCGCGATCACAGGCGGGTCAGAGAGGTTGATGGTCCCGTCCTCGTTCCGCGTGAAGATGGAGGCTAGGTCGAAGCGAAAACCATCCACGCGCATTTGTTCCCTCCAGAACCGCATGCTGTCCAGGATCATCTTGCGCACATAGGGGTTGGCGCAGTTGAGAGTATTGCCCGTGCCGCTGTCATTCCGATAACGGCACCGATCCGGTTCGAGAAGGTAATAGGTCGTGTTGTCGATGCCGCGATAGCTGTAAGTCGGGCCTTCTTCATTCCCTTCAGCGGTGTGGTTGTACACCACATCCAGTAACACTTCAATTCCAGCCTCATGCAGGGCTCGTACCATCATTCGGAATTCGTTCAGTGCATCGAAGGGCTTGCCGGCGCTGGCGTATTCATGATGGGGGGAAAAGAAGTTCAAGGGCATGTAGCCCCAGTAGCTTCCTTCCTGCGGGTCCTGCTGCATGACCGGAAGCAGCTCCACCGCCGTGATACCCAGTTCCTTCAAATAAGGAATCTTTTCGACCACTCCAAGGAAGGTGCCGCGGTGAGGCATCGGAACGCCCGAGTTCTCCCTTTTGGTGAAGCCGCGCACATGCAACTCGTAGATGACGAGATCGGAGGTATGCGCATGACCTCGATCTTCGGCCCATTTACCGCGCGGTCCGCTCGTTATGAGTCCAAGAGGGGCCCTGCCGGCGTTCGAACCGGGGCTCGATGCAGCCGCACGGCTGAACCGCGTTGGGAAGCACACACAGCGCGCGTAAGGATCGAGCAAGACCTTGCGTGCGTCGAAACGGTGCCCCTCTTCTACTGTCTTGGGCCCGGCGACTTGATATGCGTAGTACCGAGCGTCTGGAATTGAACTTTTCCGCAGCCGGCAATGCCAGATTCGGCCCGACTTATTGAGGAGAGGATTGAGCCGGTGTTCATAAGTTGGCGTCGCGAGGTCGATCTCGGAATAGAGCAACAGCGTGACTGCGGTTGCATGCCTTGAATAAAGGGCAAAGTTGTATGCTGCCTCGTCCTCGATCCATGTAACCCCGAGTGGAGATGGAGATCCTTCGAGCGCAAACCAGTCGTGCATTTAGACCTCTCGGTAACAGGATCACTCACTTTGAGAACCTGAACCTAATTCATGAAATGAAAAACTGTCATTGCGTACCAAGCAGCCTCGATTCCTTTCGTGTTTGTCGGACGACGAACGAGAGGTCCGCTATCCGAGATAGGCGTTGGTAACGTATTGCTGCACCATTCGGTGCGTATTGAAGTATGACGCGTTCAGCGCAATCGCGTGGCGCATGACGTCCATCCAATGCTCACGATTGTGATGAAACGCTGGCAGAATGACCTCTTCGAGTTTGTTCAGCAGAGCCTCGGCATCTCTCTCCGGGTCAGATGAGGCGGAGGAACCGATCGACCAGCCGGTCACGTCTTCAATGTGGCCTTCTATCCACCAGCCGTCCAGAGTACTGAAGCTGGGAACTCCATTGTGCGCCGCCTTCATGCCCGAAGTCCCGGAAGCTTCCATGGGACGCTGCGGTGTATTGAGCCACAAATCAGTTCCTGATACCAACAGCTTTGCCATCGCGAGGTCGTAGTTTTCGAGGTACACAACTGGAATGTCCTCTCCGATCTCTCGCGCGAACCTAACGATATGCTCGATTTCCCGTTTGCCTCCCTCGTCCTGCGGGTGCGCCTTTCCCGCAAAAACAAACTGCAACGGACCGGCGGTTTTTGCAATCTGAACGAGACGCGCTGGATCCGTAAAGACTAGGCCGGCGTGTTTGTATGCCGTTGCTCTACGTGCGAATCCTAGGGTTAGCGCTTCGTCGGACAGGGTGCGGCCCGTTCTCTCCTTCACGAAAGTGAACATCCTTGCCTTAGCCTCCGCGTGGGCGGCCGCTATCTTTTCGTTTGGAATATTCAGCGCCTTCCGGAGCATGGCCGGATCCCTGCGCCAGTCGGGTATGTATTCGTCATAGAGCCGCTGGAAGCTTTCACAAGTCCACGTTGCAGAATGCACGCCGTTGGTGATGTGGTGAATGGGATAGCCGGGAAACATTTCTCGCGATACCTCTTCGTGCCGCTGGGCGACGCCATTCACATACCGGCTGAGGTTGAGTCCGAGCAGTGTCATGTTGAGCTTCTCCTGCCCGCCCAGCATGCGGAGCACGTCCGCTGAAACCATCGGTCCGGCAACTCGTTGCACAGACTGCCAATCGAACTGGTCATGGCCCGCGGGAACGGGAGTGTGCGTTGTAAAGATGCATCGTTGCCGGACATCTTCGAAGTCCCAATCAACAGGCTCTGTTCCCCCCTGCCAGTTCAGCAATTCCAGAACCAGCAGACTGGCATGACCCTCGTTCATGTGGTAGCGCTGGATTCCGCAGTAACCCAATGTCTGGAGCATTCGCACACCGCCGATGCCAAGGATCGCCTCCTGCGCCAGCCGGTATCGCTGGTCACCCCCGTAGAGGTGATCCGTAAGGCTCCGGTCGTATTCGCTGTTCTGCTCTACGTCGGTGTCCAGAAGAATGACGGGAAGCGTGAAGTCCGCATCTCCGAGAGCGTACTGCCAGGCACGAACCCAGACCGGGCGTCCCTCAATCGAAACCTCCACGTGCGGAGCGAGAGGCCGTAAAGGCAATCCCGGTTTGAAGTTGACCGGCAGCTCCCGCTGCCGCCCGGTGGAATCAAGGACTTGCTCGAAGTATCCCTTGCGCCACAACATGCTGACTCCGACCACGGGCACATGAAGGTCCGCGCACGCCCGGAGCATGTCTCCTGCCAGAACGCCGAGGCCGCCAGAGTACGTTGGAATATCCCGATCGAGAGCAACCTCCATTGTGAAATACGCAATGCGCCGGCCTTCTTTTGCGTCGTCATCCACGTGAATGACGCTGGCCAGGTAGCGACGCGGGTTCTGCTGGAATTTCTCCCTGCAATACTCGGAACAGAAGCCGATCGTTTGCCCCTCATAAACCAGCGACAATCCTGTTTCAGGCGATGCCACCATGCCGCAAACGGGATCTTTTTGCACGCTGCTCATATCAAGCCTTTCTTGCCCGCCTGGGCTGCTCATCACTTCTCCAGAACGGAAGCCAGCCGGAATAGCTCCGGATCGACAATCTTCGGAACGCCGACTACCTCGGTTAAGGGCGTTGTCGTGACCTTGCCCTCGTTGAGGCCCACAAGAACTCCCTGCTCCCCTCGCGTCAGCGCCGCCACCGCTCCCGCACCGAGGCGAGCGCCCAGCAGCCTGTCGAAGGCCGTGGGCGTGCCGCCGCGCTGCACGTGCCCCAGCGTGGTGGTGCGCGTATCGAAGCCCACCTGCCCGGCATGTTCGCGGAACCACGCATCGAGTTTGGCGGCATCATAAAGCGCACCTTCGGCAACAACAGCCAATGCGTGCCGCTTGCCTCGCTCGTACGCCGCGCGCAGTTGACGGGCCACTTCTGCCGGTGAAGTTTCTCTTTCCGGAATCACGACGATCTCGGCGCCTCCGGCGAGTCCCGCCATTAAAGCCAGGTAACCGCACTTGCGGCCCATCACTTCAACCAAAAACGCGCGTTGATGCGATGATGCAGTGGTCTTAAGACGATCAATTGCTTCGAGAGCAATGTTCAACGCGGTATCTACACCGATCGTGACCTCGCTTCCGGCCAAATCATTGTCGATCGTCGAAGCCACACCCACGACTGGCAGGCCCATCTCGGCAAGAGCCAAAGCGCCAGTCTGCGATCCGTTGCCACCAATCACAACCAGCGCGTCGATCCGATTTTGTTGGAGGTTACGGAGCGCCTGGCGGCGGGTAGGTTCTGCCTCGAACTCCGGGCATCGCGCGCTGCCGAGCACGGTCCCGCCGCACTGCATGATGTTGCTGACCGAGCGGCCGGTGAGGGGCTCGACTTCGTCTTCGACCAGACCTGCGTAACCACGCCGCACCCCAAGAACATCCCATTCCTGAGCCAGCGCGCAGCGTGTTACCGCGCGGATGGCCGAGTTCATGCCCGGCGCATCCCCGCCGGAAGTGAGAACTGCAATCCGTTTTATGACCCTCATCTCGATCCCATCCGATCAGGTCCTATATTGGTATTGGCGCCCTTAGCAACCGACATGAAGGACAACTCCCTCCTTGACGTGCATGTAACCCGCGCATCGTATGCACACCGGTTTTTCAATCGCCCAATTTACAGCCGGCGCGCGGGTCTAGCCGGCGTTGATTTCTGCCTCAGCTTGAAGCCAGTCCTCGATATCGTGACCGTCTTCCCCGCCGCGGGCCTCGTACAATTCATGGGCTCGCTGCCGAATGCGTGCCTCGAGTTCTTCCGACGGAGTGGCAGCAATTGCCGTTTCGGGTGCTTCCGCTTTCAAAACCGAACCCTTTGCCATAACCTTCCCCTTTCCAAATGAAACTGAAATGGATCTTTGTCCCTGATGTCTACAACCCTCTTCCGTTGTGGTGACGCGGGTGGAATCTCTTCCCCTTGCAACCCGCGCAATCAAGCAACCTCGCTGCTGACCTGGTGCGGACTGAGATGTCACTTACCCGCAGTTCCCGGCGTCTGCGCCTTCCACAACTTCGGTAGGACTGGCCGTTGTTGGTGCCATCTACCGCAGACGCCGGGTTCCTGCAAGGGTCGCGACAAAAAACGTTTCGCTCAGCCCGTTCAGATCGTGTGAACCTCAGCCACCTCCACGTCGCTACGTACTACCGGTTCTTCCTGATTCGCGAACTCCTCCAAAACCTCGTAGATCTTGCGTGTCAGGTTTCGAATGACAAGCCGAATACCGACGGGACCATCCCGCGGGATCAAGGCGCCGTAGTAATTGATTACCGATGCGACCGTCGAACTCCCATCGCCGGCAACGCAGATGTTGAAGGGCGCCAGCAACCCGCCGTCGCGGTCGCTCAATACAGCTTGGCAGACATCCGGCGGACTCCACACCACCAGGACGGTATAGCTGCGCCATGGCAATCCAAGATGCGTCCAACTCAATCCCAGCTCGTGTTCCAATGCCGGACCTACCCGCAGCTCACTGAGGATTTCAAAACCACGCCGCTTGAGTCCGCTGCACAGGTAGGGAAAGGCCTCTTGATAACTGGCTGCTCTTTGAGCCGAAATGGAGAAGCCTTTCACCATCGGAGTCATGCCGTTCCTGAATCACCTCACGCCTGCATGATGCAGGCGGCGTGCCATTTGCGCGGTAACCTTTTCGTGAGCCTAGCTGGTTCATTTTGCGATAGTTCCAGTTTTTCGGCACTGGATCTGGTTTCTGGAGTTTCGGTGTTCTTGCCTGATTTGCGGCAAGCGGTGGTCGAAAGCATCCATAGGCTGCCTAGTTGGACCAGCCTTGGACCCACTCTTGACGGTTAAAGGTGGATCTGCCGAGGGCAGAAGAAGGCAACGAGCTAGCAGCCCAAACAATCAGAAGAGAATGCAAGGCAGCCACGAACGTGATGCGCACAGCGCCTCCGGTTCCGGGGGATCACCAACTTCCGAGGAGGCACCTTTCGCTGGAGGTTTTCTGGTTAGCGTTCAAAGATGCGCAGCAACAACGCGGACTGGACCTCTGTCACTTGCTTGAGCGCCTTTTCGAGAAGAGGGCGGATGTCAAGCGGGGCGCCCATCTGCAGTTCCCGGAGCCGGAATTCGCTGTGTTCGAGGAGTTTCTCCATGTTCTTTAGCTTCCGCGTGTTCTTCGCGGCCTGTACATCGGCCTTGGAGGCGTAGGTCCGCACGCATTCGAGCGTAACGGACGCTTGCTCCTCGTCGCCCGCCTGCATTTGGGTGACAACCAGATCGGTCGAGATATGAATCAGTTCTGCATAGGCAAAGAGCCTATTCTCGGCGCTGGCCTGTGCAGCCCTCGCTTCCATTCTGGCAAGGTCTTGCGTGTTTGGTATTTTCTCCGTCGCGGGGAAAACCATGGTCTCGGACAGGAGCATGATGCCAATCACTGTGAGAACAGAACGCATGGTATTGCCAGCTTTCTTTGGCGTTTCCAGGGAACCTGTATCCGCCCGGCTTCTTCAGGGCCACATCGCCCTCATCTTGGTGGCTCCGAGTTGTACCGTCCCTGGAAACGCCCTTGGCGCCGCGGCGCATCCAGCGCCCGCGCCCTACTGCGGGCCGGCAGCGGAGATTTCCTTTGACTGACCGGTTCGCAGGAACGCCCTCTTCTATCGCCTCCACCACAGAAAGAGAGTCGCGCCAATCGGAAGCCAGAAGACGACCGACAACAAAAGACCCCAGACGACGCCACGAGCGGGAGCTAACGGATCATCCTCACCCGTCCCGGCTTCTTTTCGGATCGGCACTACCTCGGCAATGCCTCGATGCCAGCGACCTGAGCGGTCATAGCCCCAGCCGCGCCGGATCTCCTCAACCATCCCGATCGATCGTTCGCGCGCGAGCATCTGTACTTTTCCCGCTATGTCCATAAGCACGGAACGTGCCATATCTCCACCGCTTCTCCACATGGCGCTTTCCTACGAAAAGTCAGGATAGGCCACGCTCGGATAGCTTGGAAGCCGCTTGAATTGCCGCAAATCCGGCACCGGTTGGCGCATTTCAACCAGGGGTTCGCATCAGACCGATGCGATGTCTCGGGATCTCGGGGTGGCGTCTGGATAAAGTGAACTGCGAACCAGGGCTCGATTCAATGCCTTCGATTGGCTACCCGAGCGTCAGTACGGGTGGGATCATTCCAGCCACACTTGAGAACAACGCGCTGGACATATAGGGGCTTCGCGGCGCCGTATGCTCGGACAGGGCATTCTTGGCCTCCGTCTAAAGACGCGCGCAAAATTCTTCTATTCAGTAATTGACGGCGAGAACAATTTCGAGCGACTCGGGATCTCCTTCAGGAGACGTGCTCACCCTCTTCGTCGACCTGCGGTTTGGAGGATGCCGTCGGTATGAGAGAGAACTTCTCCATCCTATAAATAAGCGTCTTCCTGCTGATGTTCAGATACCGCGCAGTCCGTGTCTGATTCCACTGGTTCTTCTCAAGAGCCTGCAACAGGATCTCCTTCTCCACTCCCTCAAGGTCGATCCCCTCGTCGGGCAACTTGAGGCTGATGGAGCTGATCCGGGATGTTGCATTTCGCATGTGGGCCGGCAAATCTTCGGTTCGGATCGTTTCTGAAGCGCCAAGCACAACCGCATGCTCGACGACATTCTCCAACTCCCGGACGTTTCCCGGCCAGTCATAGCGAGTCAAGATTTCCAGCGCGCCGTCGCTGATCGATGGTAAAGGCAGCTGATACCGAGAACAGTGCTTCTTCAGAAAGTGAGTCAGCAGCAGGGGAACATCATCCCGCCGCTCGCGTAAGGGCGGCAGTTCCACGGTCACCACACTCAAACGATAAAAGAGGTCCTCTCGGAATTGGCCGTCCTCAATCTGCGTGCGCAAGTCCCGGTTCGTCGCCGCAATGATGCGCACATTTACGGCTATCGGCTTCGGAAAGCCAATCTTATCGATCTCGCGCTCTTGAATCACGCGCAGCAGGCGCACCTGAAGATTGATAGGAAGCTCTCCCACCTCATCGAGAAAAACCGTGCCTTCGTTTGCGGCTTCGAATTTACCCACGCGATCGGCGACGGCGCCAGTGAACGATCCCTTGCGGTGGCCGAACAGCTCCGATTCAATCAAGCTCTCGGGAATGGCCCCGCAGTTCACCGTGATGAACGGCTTCGAAACACGAAGGCTGTTCTGGTGAATGGCCTTCGCGATCAGTTCCTTGCCTGTGCCGGATTCTCCGGTAACGAGAACCGTGGAATCGCGGCGCGCGACATGTGCCGCGAGATTGAAGACGTCGCGCATCCTTTTTGAGCCGGCCACCAGGTTTTCAAACCGGAACGCCGTATCGCTGAAATCGCGAAGATAGCGGTTCTCGTCCACCAACTGCCGGTGTTCCAGGGCGCGCTGAACGTTGACTTTGAGTTCGTCCGCATTGAGCGGTTTGAGGACGTAGTCGGCCGCACCCAGTTTCATTGCATCCACGGCATCACCGACGGTGCCGAAGGCGGTGATCAGAATGACGGGCGTATCCGCGTTCAGGGCCTTGATGCGGCCAAGCAAATCGAGGCCGCTGAGCCCAGGCATGCGGATGTCAGCAATCACGAGTGCGGGGTTTTTTTCCGTAAACGTCAGGAGACCGGCCCGGCCATCCGGTGCCGTGACGACGGTGTACCCCGCTTCCTTCAGCCAGAACTCAACCAGCCGCCGCTGGCTGGCGTCATCGTCGACCACGAGAATCAATTCGTTCGCCATTTAGCTCCTTGCGAGAGTCGGCTCAGCAGCGCTCGCCGCCAATGGCAGTGTCACTGTGAACGTCATGCCGCGTTCCGGGTTCCTCTTTGCGGCGATATGCCCGCCGTGCTGGCTCACAATTTGGTAAGCAATCGAAAGGCCAAGTCCTGTTCCGTTGTCGCGAGTCGTAAAGAACGGGTCGAAGATCCTTTCCACGTCATCCGCAGGGATGCCAACACCTTGGTCCTCAATCTCGATGCGAATATTCTCTCCCTCATGAGTTGCACGCAATCGGATCTGGCCGGCATTCGGCATAGCCTGCACCGCATTGATGACAAGGTTCAGGAGCACTTGCCTGATCTGTTCCGGGTCAATCGGTACTTGGGGCAAAGTTGACTCTGACTCAACCAGGATCTCGACCTGTGCCATCTTTGCTGTTTCACTTGCCAGCTTTGCCACCGAGTGAAGCAACAACTCCATGTCCGACGCGACGACGCGCGGCTGTTGTGGCCGCGCGAATTCGAGGAAGTGAGTAAGCAGCCCCTTTAGCCGCACGACCTCTCGCGAGGCCATCTCCGTGAATTCCTGACGCGTATTCTCTTCCAGATCGCGGCGTCCCAAGATTTGGACTGCGCCCTCGATGGACCCGAGCGGGTTCCTAACCTCGTGTGCGAGTCCTGCCGACAGCTCCCCTAACGCGGACATGCGGTCTGCGCGACGGAGTTGCTCGAATGACTTTTGCAATTGCGTATACACCTCGCTCAGCCGGCGAGCAGTCTCCTCGACCCTATGCCGCTGAGCGCGCTCGTGATCTGCCAGCACGCCGGTGAGAGCCGCAATCGCAAAAAACATTCCGATCTCAATGTATTGGGCGGCTTTGTATTGAGGCTCGAAATTCCACGCCATCATAATGTGCGGAATATAGGAGGCTCCCGCCAGAGTTGCCGCTGCTAAGCCACCCTTCCAGCCAAACCATAAGGCTGCAAGCAAAACCGGAATGTAATATGCCCGCTGTAACAGTGGGTGGATCCATACGTGGCTTACCGGTGTGTGGTAGTGCAGCAACGCCACGGCCGCGATTGCCGCTGCCAGAATTGCCGCGCGCTGCCAGTCTTTTGCCGATGTCCTCACGAGCGCGATTTTAGCACTGCACGCGGGATGCCATTCAGGACCTCGAGAGCGGTAGAAGCAGATTCCTGCCGATTCCCGCACCTCGCGATAGTGGTCCCCCTACAGCCACTGCTGTTTGCTCCAAATGCGCCAGAGGAATGGCGGATTTGCGGCAGTGCAAACGATCTTCGGCTGCTGAAGAATGAGCTGACTCATTGATTTTCAAGCCTTATCAACCCAAATCCTACCGCAACCCTTTGGCACAGGACGTGCAGTCTGTACCGGCAGGAACAGAACCAATGCCCAATCTCCACAGCTACCGGGAAACAACGATGCTGATTCTGCAGTTGGCGAAGGCGGCCATTTGCAAGCCAGGCGGGCAGTTTGTGGGCGTTCAACGTGGAGTGCCCCGGACCGGAAACCCGAATCTTGTTCTGTTCAACGATCCGATGACGGGTACGACGCTACCCCTGGCTGTGAACAACAAGCACTTCACAGTGCAGCGGGTACAGGCCAAGATCGAGCATTCTCGCCACCGACTTGCGGAGTCGAGACGGGGAGGATATTGACAACAGCAGATTGAGACAGTCCGTTCCGTCGAAACTTGAACGTGGTTCGCATGACTCATTGAACGAGCCGGCCTGTCTCATCAAAGTTCGGGATCTGGAGGAAGGGAGGACGACCGGGGCCCCAACCGACTATTGCGCCCATCGCGTCACCGAAGACCGGATCCCGACGCACTGGAATCACTCCACAGAGGGAGGAATTGCAAATGAAATACAAGTCGTTTTTCTCGGCAGTAATTTCAACGTCCTTGGCGATAGTTCTTCTCTCCGTAGGGCGGGCGCAGGCGACACCGCAACCCGGCGCCGGACAGCAGGAGCGACCGGCTATCGGAACGGAGATGATGAGCCATCAGCGGGCGATGGATATTGTCCTCGCCAGACTTCAGGCGGACTTTCAGGCAGTGGTTAGTTCCAAAGACGGCAATGGTGCTGTCCATGATAAAGCCGCGGTCAAAACCTACAAGGGAGATCTCGCGGCGTTACGCGTCATCACGAGCCAGCATAAGCAGTTCGCGGCCGATTATGAGCGCTGGTGCAGTCAATCATTCAGCACGGATTACGAGCACTGGTGCGGTCCCGAGGTGAAGCAAAATGCCATGGCCGAGCACCAGCAGCGCATGAAGAGGCTCCTGTTCGATCTTTCCGACACGCTTGATAGGTACATCACGGAGGACAATCACAGCATTGAAGGCGGACCGAACAAAATCCAGGACGCGCTCGATGCGCACCGCGATGCCTTGAACGAATTCTCCGAAGTCATCAAGGATCATGAGGGCGCGATCTCTCAGATGATGACCCAAGACGACGAATCGATCCCGGAGTTGCCGCCGTCCAGTTCTGTCCTATTACCCCCGCCTGAAGCGAGGTAGGACGCTTGCCCTGGGCGGGCCACAGTCAGACGTGAGATGCGGCGAGGTTGAGTAATCACTCGCAACGGGAAGGAGGACATGATGGGAACACTCGCCGGAGACCAGCCCGCCTGGGGCGAAAATTGGGGCTATGACCGGCCCGGTCGTCATTACTGCGGTGACATAGCCGATATAGCACCGAAGAGCCGCGAAGGGGCTGAGGACCGCGACGTGTCCACGGATGCTCCCGGCGATCTACCAAGGCTCCTTGTCAGCACGGTGTTTTGGATTTTGCTAATTGCGGGCGCCGTCTTGTGGTGGGCAGGAAGGTAGGGAGATCGAACATCCCGCCACGGCACTGCTTCCTGCTGCACTGAAGTTTCACCGCGGTCAACTTGCCCTGCTTCGCCGAAATCGCATGCCCGTCATCCTGCTCTGACTTGCCGCGTGCATTGCCGGATTCACTTTGGCTTTCCTTCGGACGGCCAACTCCGATCCCGCAAAGTGGGCCTTCATTCAGGCCCAGGCCTGCGCCATCGCCACCCGCACACTTGAGGAACCACTCGTCGCAGCCATCTTGCCTTCGGCCAAGTTGAAACCCACGGTTCGAAAGGCGAGGCAAGTGTATCCCTCGCAGTCTACGGACCTCGCGGCAAGGGAAGACTCTTTGCGGACGCGGTCCGGCTGGACCGAAGCTGGCAGGTGATTTCGCTCGATCTGGAACTTCCCGATCACGCCGGCCGGCTGAACCTCATGCCCATCCAATCTACTGTCCCCCGGTAATTCGGAATTGGGTTCTTCTCCCTTTTCCCTGAACCTGCTGGAAAAACATTCCTTCCAACCATGATCGGGCAGACTGATATGCGTAGACAGTCGCAGTCTCTCTCACGTCTTTGGCCCTTTCCGGCCACTGCTGCCTGAATTAAGGCAACGAGCGGCAATCTTGAAAACCTCCGCCCCTTTCGTCGCGCTATGTATGCCCCTTGATATGAGCCACTTACGAACTTACCTCTTAAACCGAACCCAACCAAGATTTGGCACGATGAGTGCACTGAAGAAGGGCGAAGTCAATTTGAAGTAAGGAGATTCCTATGAAACGCACCGTTAGCATTTTTTCCGTCCTTTCACTCGCCCTTATCATGACTGTTGCTGCCCTTGGACAAGCGCCTACCAAGCCCGAGCATCTCAGCAAGCATCAACTCAACACCTTGATCGCCATTGCATCAACGCCAGCGGAACACCGGCGCATCGCCCAGTATTACAGGGCCAAGGCACAGGATTATCTGACTCAATCGAAAGAACACGAGCAGATGCTTGCGGCGTACAACGCGAACCCGAGCAGAGGCGGCAAATCCCGAGCAGTTTTCATTGATCATTGCGAGTCTTACTCTCAGTATTTCAAGGACATGGCCGTCAAGTCACAGGGACTTGCAACACTGCACGAGCGGATGGCTAAAGAGGCGCCCGAGAAATTGGCTCCGACCGGCGTGTAATGCCAGAATCGTTCACTTGCTGGGCCAGGATCTGAAACATCGCACTGGCGCGCAAATTCCTGGGAGTCATCTACCACACCCTCAAAAACAACTGGGTGTTCGAGAACTGCCCCAACCTCGTTCTGGCCTCCTGAAAACAGGCCAAACCAACCGATGAGTAGACAACTATTCATGGGAGACCAATCATGAAATTCACTCTTAACGGCATTCTTTTTACCAGCATTCTGGCGATGAGCGCCAACACGGTCCTGGTTGCACAGACCAGCAATCCTTGGTTCGAGGGATACGGCCGCCCATCTCCGACTGAAGAAGCAAGGATCAAGGCGGAACAGGCGAATACAGCTTATCGCGAGGCAGCACCCCGTCAGGTCACAGCGCCAGCCAACACCCGGTTTGAAAACTGGTATCGGGACAAGTACGCACGTCCGTCTCCTCAGGAAGAGGCCCGTTTGAAAGCCCAATCCCGCTGATGGTTTGGACGCGAAAATAACCGGCATCTGCATGTTGACTGAGCCCAAGTGGTTGGCACGACGCAATAACTCTGAACAGGGACAAGACAGTTGGTGGCCCGATAGACCAGGTTGCGCTGGCCCATTAGGCAAACGCGAGTGTTTTTGAGGATCGATGATCAGCACGATGGCACACGGATTCTCCATTTCGATGCGAACGACGGCCAGCTACCGGGAAACAATTCAGCATTTGCGTGCGGCCCTGGCGCGTCACGGGCTTGAAGTCCTTTTTGAATTCCCGCTCCTTCGCGAAATGGAGCGCAGAGCCGGGCTGCCTTGGGCACAGCTCGGGATGAACTGGAAGCATTACACCGTCTTGCTGGTGTGGAGCCCATCGGATGCATGTCCGGCTCTGTTAAGCGGTCACGACGGCGGGCTACTCGTCCCTTTCAAGATCTGCATTGCTGAAGGGAAGGACGCAACTTTCATTCTTGCGGACAACCCCGCTGGCGTGGTCAAGGTAACCGCATCTCTGGGCGCGCAGACGCTGGCCCGGGATCAGACGCACAGAATTCGTAATGTGTTTTCGGAACTGGTACCGCAAAACGGGGTCGCGAATGCGGTTTGACGCATTATGGGGGGAGATTGGGAGTTCCCGAGCTGAAGTGATCCTGAATAAACACGCATGGAGATTCTTTCGATGAAATTGACAATGAGGCTACTCGCAGCTGTCATGCTGGCCATTCCGGCATTGGTGCACGCACAACATGAAGGGATGCCCGGCATGGGCCACTCGGCCCCGGTTGGGTCAAGCGACGAATCCGCACGAACATTCCTCATGATGGCCACGGACAAGCAACGCACTGCATTCGCCGAGTGCATGGATGCCACACAGCGAGTTAGCGCAGCAATCGAACAGATGAAGCGCACCGGGAGCCCCTGGAGCCGAGGACGTGCAAGCTATGATCCGCAAGACCTTCGGAAGCTTACGGAACAGCAAGAGAAGTTCGAGTCGGCGCTTAGCGCCATGACCGCCGCACATCAGGCATTTTGGGGGGAGCTGAACGAAGCCCAAAAAAATGGTTTGGACCGGCAGCTTAGAAAGCTCAACCATCTGGAAGCTGACCTGAATTCCAGTTCTCTGCTCATGAGCCAGATCTTGATGGATGCCAAACCAGGGCCAGGATCGCCCAAGCTCCGATGGGATGTGAATGCTATCACCAAGGACCTTGGCGAGTGGCGCTCCGAGCACACAAAGATCGCAAAGACAATGAGTATCCCGCTGTAGTGGCGACAAGAGTTCGATGTCGAGAGTCGACGTTCCAGCCTTGCCTCTGTATTCGATACAGGGGCAAGTGAATCTCGCCAACGTCGAGTGCAGCTTCGCCAGGACCGCGCGCTTCCACCGACCGGTCAGAGACTTTGGACGGCTGGCAAAGACCATGGCCGCATTTCATTTCCGAGCCTTCGACTCAGTCATGCTCACCAACCTCTTCCGCCTACCGGCCGGAAGTCAACAACACCCTCTAACAGAAATCGAATCCGGGAACTCTTACATTGCATGAAAGCCAGAGCCAGTTACACAGTCGCATTTAGGAAGAAAACGATCCTCAAATCACAATCCTCAAGTGCGCACGGAAGCGCACTGCATTTTGCGCTGCTGCTGATGCTGCTGCTGAACGTGGCCACGCTGTGCGCGCAGGCACCGGCAGTGGCGATCACGTGGCAGGGGAGGATTCACAACACCGGCGGCGCGCCTTTCGCAGGTGCGGAGATCAGGCTCAGGGGCGAAGGAAGCAGCACGCAGACCTCGGCCAGTGGAAATGGGGCATTTCGCATCGGCTCGCTCGCGCCGGGGCATTACCGGCTGATCATTGAGTCCGGCGGGCGCAAGACCGAGTACCCGCAGTTCATTGACCTGCAAACGGGCGCCGAGCCGGTTGACATTGAGGTCTCCGACCGCGGGGAGATCACCCTGAGGATTCTGAACGACCAGGCCGGTGCCACCGGCGGCGAGGCCCTTTCGAGCCAGGCAGTAAGTTCCCTGCCCTTGAATGGGCGTGACTTCAGCACCCTGCTCCTGCTGGCGGCCGGAACCATGACAGACGTGAATGGGGCCACGAACTTCACCCAGCAGTTTGCCATCAACGGGCAGCGCGGCGTGGAGGCCACCTTTGCCATGGACGGCGCCGACATCAGTGACCCGGAGATGGGTGGAAGCACGTTCAAGAACTTTAACGTCGACGCGATTCAGGAACTACATTCAAGTTCCGGCTGGATGCCGGCGGAAGTCGGGCGAGGCGCTTCAGGATTCACCAACATCGTTACTCGATCCGGCGCGAGCGACTTTCACGGCTCGTTCTTCGAATTTGTGCGTAATTCGGCATTCGACGCGCGCAATTACTTTGACCACCCTACCCCGGTCTACCCGGGACGGATTCCGCCCTTCCGGCGCAATGAATTTGGATTCACCGACGGCGGGCCCGTGGTTCTCCCGCATGTCTACGATGGGCGCAAGCGAACCTTCTACTTTATCGAGTACCAGGGGTTCCGGCAGGCGCTGGGTACGACACAGGTGTTTCCGGTGCCTAGCGCGGCCGAGCGCGCGGGGACAGACGTTGTAACCTACCCCGATGGCTCTACCGACACGCTGAAGGTGCCGGTCAATCCGAAAATTGCGGCCATCCTCGCGCGGTATCCGATACCCAACGATCCCAGCGGGCCGTACGGAGCGCGCACCTATGCGACACCCTCGGTCGTGGCGACGGATGCAGACCAGTTTTCGCTGCGGATTGACCAGAAGATCACCGACAAGGACCAGTTCTTCGCGCGCTTCACCATGGATAACCTGACCGGGCCGACAACCAATCCGGATCAGACCGCGATCGATCCAACCTTCGGTCACCAGTTCCTCGACCGCCAGCGCAACGTCGTGGGTACCTGGACGCGCACGGCCTCGCCTCGGCTCAGCTTCGAATCCTCGATGAACATTACTCGCTCCACGCCGGGATTTCCAACTTCAGACACAACGGATCCGGCGGTGAATTTCAATGACGGAACCTACGAGGCGTTCAACTCCGCGGGCGGATCAGTCATGCAGGCCCACGGCAACCTTTTTCAGGGGCGCGAGGACATCATCGTCACAACAGGCCGGCACGCCTTGAAAGCCGGTGTGGACATCCGGCTCAACCGCGATACCACCTACCTCGGCAGCTGCCCCAACGGCCACTATGACTTCGGCGGCGGTACGGCATACGCAACGGAGGCCATTCCTTCCCAAAGCGGCAGGCACGATATTCGTCCCGGCGATCCGCTGCCGGATACCGTTTCGGCGTTCCTCTCCGGCAGCGGGTTTGACTACACCATCGCCGTTGCGCCGGTCTATTTCTCCAGCGGGCAGCACATTGGGCCGGCAGCCATCAACCGCAGCAACTTCGCCGCCTACGTGCAGGACACATGGAAGTTGACAGATCGCCTAACCCTGAATTACGGCGTGCGCTGGGACCTCTACACCCCCATCAGCGAGCGTGCACATCGCACTTCGAGCTTCCGCACCATCAACGGAACGCAACAATTCGTGATCAATCCACAGCCCGCATACCAGACCAACTATCTGGCATTCGAGCCGCGCTTACAGGCGGTCTGGCAGGTGACGCCAAACCTTACGGCGAACGTGGGCGGCAGTATCATGGCCATTCCGCCCAACATTTGGCAGGACAACCTCTTGACCGGCTCAACGCCTTTCGTGGTCTATCCGCGCGCAGTGGCCAATGCGGCTGCTCCGATCCCGTACGGATTCCAGATCACGCCTTCGCAGTTGCCGCCAACATACACCACGGCTGGGCAGAACATCTTTGCGACATGGGCTCCCAAAGAAGTCCCGGCAAACACGGTGATGGATGTGGATCGCTACGAACAAGACGTGGCGGCCCTTACGCCGGGACGCGTGGTCAGTGCGCTCAACCTGAGCGGAATCGACTCGCGTTTTGACAACGCCACGCTGTATACTTGGACGCTGGGCCTGGAGCGAAAGTTCGGCAATCTGGTCGGCCATGCCGCATATGTAGGCACAACGGCGGAGAAGCTGCCCCGCTCCAGTTTTCCCAATGCCTATCCGGGAGCCTCGCCCGGCTTCGCGCCTTACACCCGGTTCGACAGCGCGGGCAATGTCATCGGCGGCTTCGGCGTGGAGAACGTGATCACTTCCGACGCTCACTCCACCTATCACGCACTGCAAACTTCACTCTCCGGGCCGATAGGACATGGCGGCCCCGAAATCCAGGCCAGCCACACCTGGAGCAAATCAATCGACGATTCGAGCATGGTGGTCGGCGGAACCGGTTCCACCGGCGCGGTCGCTTCCGGTCTCTCGCAAAACCCGTTCGATACCCATCCGGAGAAGGGTCCGTCAAACTTTGACGCAACGCACAACTTCAGCCTAAGCGTGGCCCAAGACCTGCACATCGAGAGCGCGCGGTGGCTACAATCGCTGAACCGCAAGTTCACCTATGGGTGGGAACTGCTGAGCATCTCCAGCATGCGTTCGGGCGTTCCGTTCACGGTGTTCTCCGGGATTCAACAGACCGGCTACGGCTCCGAAGGGGTGGACCGTCCCGACGAGATAGCCAAACCGCATCTCTCCACGGCACGAAAAGTACGCGAGGACTACTTCGGGGAGGGCGCCAACAACGCCGCCGATTTCTTCTTCATTCCCATACGCGTGCCCAACGGCACCGGACCGAACCAGGGACGTCTTGGCACGCTGGGCCGCAACTCTTTCCGCGGGCCGGCCTACTACGACTATGATTTCGCGCTCATCAAAGACACACCGGTCGGGCAGCGGCGCGGAGCGGAGCGTATGGACGTGCAGATCCGCGCCGAGTTCTTCAATCTGTTTAACATCGTCAACATGGGCCTGCCTTCGAACATTCTCAACGGCTCCGGCTTTGGCAAGATCAGTCAGACGGCAGGTACATCGCGGCAGGTCCAGTTCTCGCTGAAACTGATTTACTAGACATTGTGCGGAGTTGGCGCTCTGGCTACTTGAATGGATGCCCTGCATGGGTCACTCGGCCCCAGTTACGTCAAGCAGCTTGGGAGATCCGAGCCCTGGTTTGGCATCCATCAGGATCTGGCTCATGAGCAGAGTACTGGAATTCAGGTCAGCTTCCAGATGGCGCGAGTTTTCGAAGCCGCCGGTCCAAACTATTCATTTGGGCTTCGTCGACCTTCTCCCAAAATGTCTGGTGCGATGTCGAGAGTCGACATTCCAGCCTTGCCTCCGTATTCAATACAGGGGCAAGTGAATCCTGCCAATCTCCTGTTTCTGGCGGCTCGAATTGCTCCGGAATTCCTGGCATTTGCCGCAATTCAAAGCCGATGCAGCACTACCTGATCGAAGTCCAGGTACTTGTTTCGATGAGAACCGCAGATCGGGGAATTCTGGCCGGCCCAGCCTCCGACCCTGTTCCTTCAATTGACCATCTAAAAGTGTTCAACCCAACGAATTCGCCGTCGTGTTCCGGTGGACTGCGACGTCGATCTTTTTGTCAACGGTTCAGTTCGCTGACATGATTCTGATCGTTTGACCGTTTCCAGCCAGCGCTGCCTCAGATGAGGCAACGCCGAAGTTGAGCCGCCCTCTCTGAAGTATGTGCCGCTGCGCATATCTCTCTTCTGACGAGCCACTTGCGGTCCGAAATTCCGACATCCGCAAGGAGTTTCATTTGGCACGCAGAGTGCATTCAAGAAATGTGCGATCAGTTTGAGGAAACCGCCATGAGACTTTCATTGAGACGCAAAAGCATTCTTCTTGGCGGCATCCTGGCGATCAGCGCTCTCGCACTCATCGCTGCGCAGACAAGTAACACGCGGGCTGAACGCCGGCACACAGACACGTTTGGGAGTAAGGACGCCTGCGATGCGCGAGATCGCGTATCGACGGCAACATTCGACGCCTGGTGGTACCAGCACGACACCCGGCTTGAACAGTGGTACAGGGAGAAGTTCCGGCGTCTATCGCCTCTCGAACAGTTTCATCTCGCTGCCGAGAACCGCTGAGTGCGAGGAGCATTTGAAGAGCGCGAGATCGGTTTTTCCGACCTTCGCGCGAAAGGAGTTCACAGTGAAGACAACCGTGAAATCACTCCTAATGATTCTGCTGCTGGCTTCCGTGTCTCTGGCGCTTGCCCAACGCGGAGGAACTATGCACATCGGACATCACCGGTCGACCGAGGCTTACGATCAGGCCGTACGCATGATCGCGACGCCCGCCCAGCGGATGACTTTCGCCAGGTGCATGGACGCGATAGAACGGCTTAAGGGGACGGTTAACCAGATGCCGCGGATTGGCAGCCCGTGGAGCCGCAGCCGTGTGAGTTACTCGTCGAACGACTTAGATGCTCTATCGGATCTCAGAGAACAACTGGAGACGGCTCTCACCGATCTGACGGCGACTCACCAGGAGTTCAGGAAAGGGCTGACCGACGCGCAGCGAAGGGAATTGGAGCGGCGCCTAAGCAAACTGGAGCATCTGCAGGCCCAACTGAATTCTGGCGCTTCCCAACTCGATCACGACCTGACTGTCGCAAGACCGGGACCCGCTTCACCGAACGTTTCTTGGGATGTCAACTCAATTAAACGAGCGGCTGGCAAGTGGCGGTCCGAGCATCGGAAGATCGCGAAAGAGATAAGCATCCAGCAGTAGCGGGTTGTTCGGCCGGGAAGATTTTGCAATAGCCGGGAGGAGAATTTGAAGTCGCGACAAAAGAACTCCCTCACACTCTGTGAGTTAGTCCCCAAGTTTCACGTTGGTTTCCGCATTCAGCCCGGCGAGGCTGCGGTTGTATCGGGACGAACTGCACAAATGACTTACCGTTTGCGGTTGAGCGGGCGTCACAATGGTCACGATAAGTTTGACGGCGCCTCGTGCCCGGCATGCATTCAAGTGTTACAGACGATGTTTGAAATCGTCGACACCCTTCGTCCCATCGAACGCGAAGCGGTGGCGCGAACGGGATGTGCCTGCGAAAGACACGCGCACTATGCCTCGGTCTGCGGACCCGGGCACGAAGTTATCTTTGGTCTGAAGATGGTGTTCAAGTCCTTGGATGCGGCGGAATCTGCAGGCGGGACATGGAACTTCGCGCAGAGTGTTCGTGTTGCCCTTGCGAACCTGGGATGTCGGAATCTTGCGCCCGCGGAGCCCGTGGGTTGCAGACCCCCTTTCCCCGCAGCGCGACGCAGGCAACTTCGAAGTGGTGCGGTCGGTGGCGATGCGGCTGAGGGCACGTCACGATTGATAGCTTGACAGGTTTGGAGGACGAGGGACAATGCGGATTGCAGGTTGGATTCAGGCCGGAATTCTGGTTCTATCGAGCGTAGATGCTGTCCACGCACAGAGCGTGAAGTTGACGCCGGACGAGCAGAACACAATCGCGGTGTTCCGCCAGGCTAGCCGCGGCGTTGTGTACATTGTCGCCAGGACCACCGTGAAATCTCCACTCGATCAGCATGCGAATGACACTGTTGAAACGAGCACAGGGACCGGCTTCGTGATCGACCGGGAAGGACGAGTTCTCACTGCCTATCACATCATCGAGAATCGGGACGTCATCACCGCTACAGCGGGTACAAGGCAGGTGCCCGCACACGTAGTCGGCACCGCGCCCCAGCTCGACATCGCCTTGCTGCAGGTCGATGTGCCGAAGGACGAGCTCTTTCCCGTGCTGCTCGGCTCCTCGCAGGACCTTGAGGTGGGTCAAAAAGTCATGGCAATTGGGAACCCCGCTGGGCTGGACAAAAGCCTCACAGTGGGCGTTGTCAGCGCAGTCAAACGTAGCCTCGACGGCGCCGCGATGGAACTGCAGGACTCCTTCATTCAGACTGACGCCGCCATCAATCCAGGCAATAGTGGCGGACCACTGCTCAACTCGACCGGCCAGGTCATCGGGATTAATGACGCCATCCTCAAGAACACGCAGAATATGGGTTTCGCCATTCCTATCGATCTCGCAAAAACCGTCCTTCCCGATCTGATCGAGATGGGCCATCCCTACAGGCCGATGCTCGGCTTCACGGGAAGCGAGGTGACTTCGACAACTGCAGAACTGTTCGGCCTTCCGGTGAAGCATGGCTTTCTCGTCGAGGAAGTGCTTCCCGGTTCGCCGGCGCAGGCGGCGGGCCTCAGAGCGGGGTCGCGCATGGTGACAATCTCCGACAAGCCATATGTGTTGGGTGGCGACATCATCGTTGCTGTGAATGGAGAACCGTTCACGTCCGCTGCCCAACTCGCCCAAACCCTACTGCGTTCACGGCCAGGTCAAGAACTGAGGCTTAGCGTCTATCGGCAGGGGCGGACACTCGATGTCGAATTGCCGCTCGAAAAGATGCAGATGCAATTCTAAACATTTGGAAGACAGTAGTTTGAAGCTACATTCTGCTCGCCCTTCAAGATTCAAATGGCGAATTTCTTAACTCACGGTTATGGAAGCAGAAATTTTGAGAATATATCGCTTTTGTGACAATACTTGGAATCAGAAATAGGGTTGAACCACCTCTGAAGGACACAGCGGCGATCAATTGCGGCTGATGTATGCTCTTGCTTCCGGCGAGTGTTTGCTCACATCAGATCCAGAGGGGCCAAGGGCATTACTTAGAGCATCCCTGCAATTCCAATCTCAGTGATCAGTGGAGGACCAGATGAAACGTTCGTTAGGAATTCTTGCAATTGTTTTCGTGGTTATGCTCTCTGCTGTTTGGCAGGTTTCGACTGCCCAAAAGCACAAACCGGAAAAGCTCAGCAAACAGCAGCTTCTCTCCCCGATCGCCTCCGCGAAGACGCCGGCGGAACACCGACGTGTTGCGGAGTATTACCATGCGACGGCGCAGGATTACCTGGCTCAAGCCAAGGAGCATCAGGAGATGGCTAAGGCGTATAAGAAAAACCCCATGACCAGTTCATCGAAGTTCGCTACGGGCACGGTAAATCATTGTGAGTATTTCGCGCAGTCCTTCAAGTACATGGCTACCAAGATGCAGGAACTCGCCGATATGCACGAGCAGATGGCCAAGGACGCTGGAGCAATGTGACCGTCAAGCGCCGAGCAAATCATTTGCGCGGATAAAGTCCGGCCTCAGGGCTCGGGCCGCATTCGGATAGGCGCCGGCCTGTTGAATGGAAAAACAACGGAAAACTGGACGTCCAACCGGAGTCCAGATAGGCGCCCGTCCGTTGTGCCCCGCATTGCATTCAGCTTGCCTTTGCAGGTGCTTCAAGGTTATCCTAGCTCCCCCTCATGCTCAACTCATGTTGGGGCATGCTGTTCTTCGACGTCCTTGCGACGGATCACAGTGAAACCCTCGTCGCCAAGAAGAAACGTCGTACCCGTTTCCTCGCGCGAAGCCTCCCGGGGCACATGAGCAACAGTTGCAAGGAGCTGCGGTGCTACCGCGGTGTCGATTACCTGCACATCACGGCCGTGCAAATTGACCGCTTCGATCCCGCCGAGCCGTGCAACGGCAAGATAACCTGAAGCGCCCAGCCTCTCGATGGGCTCAGAAGCAACGTTCCTGTTGTTCTCTACACGAGGCGTTTTGGCGTAACGGAAGTCGAGAAATGCAATCCCGGTGCCGTCGCGGAAGCGAATCAACTCGAAGGTGCCGCCCACAGCCTGAACAAAGTCGTAGGGATGGGACAGTTCCGTCTCAACGGTCGCAGCCAGCTTGATATGAGCGGGGTTAGTTACATCGAGAACTACCAACCTTGCTCCATTTTGCTGCTCCAGGTATAGGTATGTGTTCCCGCCATTGTCGGAACGTAGCAGAAGATCGTCACTCTCCTGTTGAGCGCATTCCATTTACTGCCCGGCTGTTGATCCTGGCTCATCTGCGTCGGCGACTTGTAAAGTCTGAACCAACCGTTGTGCCGAGCAGATGAACGCTCCCGCATCTTTTGGGGGCGTGGAACCCCAACCTCTCTTTCAGCCTGCAGAAAAGACTGCACACACGAACCCGGCCAACCATCGCCCTGCCGCATGAACCAGGGCGACAGTCGTGGGCCGAAGAACAGGAAAGGAAGGCACCGGAGTTTGTTCTCTCTGCCGCTTCCCGAGAAGGCGCCGTTGAGACTCCCACGGCATGATGAGTAGTTCCTCGTCAAGCGATTCGCCGTAGACATCCTCGAAACGGTTCCGCCTTCTTCCACCTGGAATCCCGGTTTGTCGTCCTCATAGCCGTGCTCAATCAATTCCCTGAAAGCATCGATGCCGCACTGCCCGCCGTTGGAACGGCGGGCAGTGCGAAACACGACTACATGGGCATGCCGGGCATTTTGGGCATGGCGGCCTTGGCCTCATGTACCGCTGTGACGGTGATGGTGTTCCCCTTGACGCTACCCTCAACCTGCACGTGCTTACCGGCGAAGGGAGCGATGGTTTCGGGTTTGCCGTCCAGCGTGTAGACCTTGCTGCCGACTACGAGCGCATAGCTGGTCTTTCCCTTCACGCACTCCTGAATGCATTCGGCATCGGTCTTGCCTGGGAGCATGTGCTTTTTGCCGCACATGGTGTCGCTGATGACTCCCTCAAGGGGGTGGGAAGCGGCATGAACCTGCTGGATTGCCGGAATCATGACAGCGGTGAGGGCGAGGACGAAGAGGGGCGTTTTTCTCACAGTATTCTCCGTTGATCTTGAGATGAAAAATCAGACAAGTCGTCAAAGCAGACCAGGCCATCAAGAACGCGATCTCTGTGCTGGTCGCTCGTTTCCTGCCCCTTCTAACAGCACGTCCGATGCCAAACGGTTTTTGGAAGTATCAAGCAGATAAATCGCACCTATCGCAGGGAAATCCGGCACGAGATCTCTGGTGGGCGCCATTCGCAGTGCCGCAAATCCGGCACATCCTGCCCCATTTGGGGCGAGATTCCTCTGGGGCCACAATGAAATGCAGGTTTCTGCATTTGACTTCCGCGCTAAACATCGGAACAGCTCTCGAGCGCCCCACGGTCCATGACGGTCAGGATCGCGCCGTGCACGTCCACAATTCGCCGCCGCCGGAAGTCGCTCAACACGCGGGTCACCGTCTCGCGGGACGCGCCGATACACTCGGCAATCTCCCCATGGGTAAGCGCGAGATGGATGCGGGCGCCATGGTCCGTCTTTCGTCCAGTGGCGCACCACTCCAACAGTAACCGACCGATCTTCGCCGAAGTGCCATGGGCGAGTCCGATCATCCGCAGACGGTCGCAGGCTCGCTGTTGACCCAGGCTCAACTCACGCGCCACGCCCTTGTAGGCCTCAGGAAAACGATTCAAGAAGTCCAGAAAATCCGAGCGTCGAACCGATGCCACAGTGCATGCATACAACGTCTCGGCTGTCATCTGATATGGGTCACCGGTGAACACGGAGGACAACCCCAGTAGCTCGCCCGGCTTGGCGATGCGCAGAATGAAGCGCCTGCTGTCGCTTGAGCGGGTGAAGAGCTTCACCTGGCAATCGTACGCAATGTAGATGTTCGACGCTTTCTGGCTTTCGACAAATAGTTGCGTGCTCGGAGGACAGGAAGAGAACGAGGCAATCGACTCAAAGTCGTTCAACACCGCGCTCGGCAAGGATTCAAAGAATTCGCAGGTCCGCCATGATTCGCCGGCCTTGATCATCGAAAAGCCAGTTTCGTTCATCGGAACAATTCCTCTGTCGTGTTCCACGTCTGTCTCATGGCCGTTTCTATCGCAGCTTTCTTTTCTACGTACTCCTCAGGGCTGATCGTGCTGGACAGTTTTCGGCTTTCGAGTACGAACATCTTCTCCTTCAGATCGCGGAGGAGAGCCGCTTTTCTGGCCAGCGAAGCTTCGAATGAGGCCAAATTGGGCGACATCACAGCAGTACGTTGTGTGGCGCCAGTCTCAGCGCTAAACGCTTCGCGTGAAGATCTGCGCAGCAGGAAGGCTGCGGCAGCGGCCAGCAGCAAAAACAGCCCGCCAAGAAACCACCCTTTGTATTTGGTCAGAGGATCGGGTGTGCCGATAGGTTCGCCGATACCGCCGCCGGGCTGGTTGCTGGAAGCCGAGTTGACTTGTCCTCCATTGTCGGCCTGTGTCTCCTGCGGCATCGACCCGGAACCCGATACGGTGAATGCCAGCGCCTTGGCAGGAACAGCGTTGCGAGCCACAAACGTCTGGACGGCTGGATCTGCGGGCACTGACTGGAAGGCCGTCCCGGACAGCGCCTGAAACTTCATGCTCTTCGGCAGGAGCACGCCAACGCTCTGGGCAGGCAGCGAGACATCAGTATGAAAGGTGTACGAACTGGCGGTGTAAGGCAGCAAGTATTCGATTTGGAAGAGCGTGTCCTTGTCGCCCTCATCCGGTTGAATGGGAAAGTTGAAGCTATAGTGGCCCTTTGTCCCGTTGCGGTCGAGTTCAATGCTGGTGGACACGCCGTTGGGCCGCTGCGCCGCCGCGCTTGCGATCACTGCCTCCGGCGGCAGGATGACTTCGAAGCTCCGTGGACTCCAATGGGTACGGGGCGGAGAGGTGGTGTTGTGAACAAAGTATCTCTCGACAACGTGGAGTTGGCCGTTTTCGGCCTCGACTTCCAGGATGTCCGCCTCGATCGAAACGCGGTCCAGTTTCGCAGCTACGTCGAACACAGAGATGTCGCCGGGAGCGCCGCCCTGGGGAGCGGCAATAAAGTAACTTGCTCCTTGGTGCGTCACGCGGATCAGGAACTGACCGACGGAGGGAAGATTCAGCGTATATCTGCCCTTGGCGTCTGTGGTTGCACGATCCAATTCGCGCATTCCGGCCTGCGGATCGACCAGCGTTACCATATCCCCCGCGGCAGGTTTGCCGGCGGTCCGGTTCGTCACCAAACCGGAGATCTCACTGGCGTGGAGTACCGCAGCCGAAAGCAGGATACTTGCAGTCGTTACACGCAAAATGGATTCGACAGAGGTCATGGAACTTACTGGTTCTCCAGATCGATGCTCTCGTACTCGTGCCGTGCAATTGCCGCGCGAATCTGCGCCGGGCTCTTCCCTAGTCTGGTCTGCTGATACGCGAAGAACGCCGACTTCGCGCAGATGTCGCACGCCGTTCCGTGCAAAGTCTCAAAACAACTGCGCAAGCTGGTATGGCCGACAGAACGGTCACAGCGGCAGTTGCAGGGAAGCTGGTAGAGCACATTTCCGACTTTGGCCGCCTGCTGGTAAACATGGACCTGCCAAGGATAGCGGAAATTCGGTCCGGTGAGATCGTTGCCCGACTTGATGGGCGGGAGCGCGCCGACCTTGAACGGAGCATTGGGATGGTAGGCGGGCACATCGTCCTGCGGGTTGGACCATTGCGCATAGCTGGCCGCAGTGGCCGTAAAGGCAGCCAACCCTGCCAGAATGCTACGGCGCGTAAGATTGTTTTTCATAAGAATCTCCCTTATTCACGTTGAGTAGAAAGGTTCAGAATTCCGTCGACAATGCCCGTAGTCGGCTGCTCGTGGTCGCCGCCATCGAATCGAATCAGGTCGCGCTCGGAAGAGCCATACGTGTTGCGAGCGCGATCGCGTCGCGCGATCGAAATCGTTTCAAGGCGGAAGGAGTTTCCCCCTTCGGGAATCATGGCCAACCGAACTTTGGTCCGATGACGGTCCTTGTTCATGTGCCTGACTTCGAGCCAGGCGCAGAGCCGAGAGTCGTAAATCTCGGGGCGGCCCTGCCAGAACTCGGGCTTGAGACCGCATTGAATTCGGAGGTGATCTAACTGCAGTTCGATTGCCGATACGCTCCGAGGGAAATGCCGCCGCACGTTCGCCGCGCCTACATACAGTCCGCTGATGCCAGGGCCTTTGCTTTGTGCCTCAACGATCATAGACATACCCTCCTCGACATCCATTGAGAGTTTCCTCAAACGTTCCGGACACACTGACATCCTTCATCCTTTGCCGGAGACTTTTGCTGCCTGAGCCAGGACATCGCGGATCAACACAGTGATGTCGTGACCCGTTTCCGTGTGTGGAATCTCGGGGAGCGTGCAGCGAGTGTCACCCGGCGCTCCCTTCTCCGATTCGGATCTCATCGGCATATTGCATTCGCCGCACATCATCTCGTTCTTCTGGACATAATGAGGGTTCTTCGACTTGTAGCAAACACGGCAGGTGCCTAGCGAGACGTGAACAACATTGTCCTGAGTCCGCCGCACGATGAACTTCACCTTTTGCCCTGAAGCGCTTCCTTCGAACAGATGCAGTTCTGCAGGTTTCAACTTCGCAGGATCGATGTGAAGATCCTGCCCGGCTGCAAGGACAACGGACGGAGTATCGCTCTTCTGCGGTCCGTAGCTGCGGTACATCTGTATGAAGCTGATACTTATCAATGCCGCGAAGACTCCAAACAATACCCATAGGGGCCAGTGGGAGTACCAATGGTGTTGCCGGGCAACGGCATGTTTCGATTTGATGCGGGAATGTCCCATAAATCCCCTCAATTGCCATCAAGAGCAAAGACTATGTTCGTTATCGGTGAGCGGCGGCCGTCGGGAACCAAGGGCCGGCCGGTGAATTGCATGGCGGTCAAGACCGCCGGAACGTAGTTTCGGGTTTCGAGCGGCACGAGGCCCAGAGCGCTCAAAACGGAGAACTCGTTGCTTCGGCTTCGATCGATGGCCCGCTGGAGGTTCTGCTCGCCGGTGTTGTAGGCGGCAAGTGCGAGAGGCCATGATCCGAACTGAACATAGAGATCCCTCAAATAGCGGGCGGCCGCATGGGTCGACTTCTCTGCGTTCAGCCGGTCGTCAACTATGCCATCGACGGACAGCCCGTATCGGCGTGCGGTGTCGGGCATCAGTTGCCAGAGGCCGCGGGCGCCCTTCGAGGAAAGCGCTGCCGGATTACCGCCGCTCTCTACAAGGACTACTGCGGCGAGTTCAGGAGGGACACCTTCGTCCTGGAGGATAGGCGTGACCAGTGGCCGCCACTGCTCTAGCCGAGGGGCTGCGGTACTCCCCTTACGGCCATCCGCCTTTTGCGGATTTGCGGCGCTGGCGGCGCTTTGGCTTGGAGGTCTTCCCTCTTTCGCCGGCGTACCTGTCACGGATTTATCTTCAACTGCCGGAGCGGCAAGAAGAGCATCGGCCCGATGCATCAACGATTCGTCGATGCCCGCAAACTGTTGTTGCACCGCAGGCGCTGTCTGCGCAGGCGCCAACCCCGGAGACAGCCACGCAACCGCTGCAGTGAGGCTCATCTGGCAGATGAGCCTCACTCCTTGTCTCGTGATTCTATGCATGGGTGGCCTCGGCGGTCTGGGCGGCCGCTTCACGCTTCAGCGCGGGCTTCACCTCCCAGTTCCACTTCCAGATCCCAAAGATCGGAGGGTAAACGACCAGTTCCATGAAGAACGAAGTGATGATGCCGCCAAGCATTGGAGCTGCGATGCGCTTCATCACATCGGCCCCGGTTCCGGCAGACCACATGATGGGCAGCAGTCCAAAGAGCATGCACGAAACGGTCATCACTTTGGGGCGAAGTCGCTTGACCGCTCCGTGAACGATCGCTTCGCGCAGATCGTCCCATGAGTGTATGCCGCCCGTCTTTAGCGCGTCGTGGTAAGCAAGATCCAGGTAGAGAAGCATAAAGACAGCCGTCTCGGCATCGACTCCGAGCAGCGCGATGAGGCCCACCCACACAGCGATACTCATGTTGTAATGCAGCAGGTATAGGAACCAGATCGCGCCGATGGCTGAGAAGGGCACCGCCAGCAGAATGATCATGGTTTTGATCGCCGAGCCGGTGTTGAAATAGAGCAGCAGGAAGACGATGAAGAGCGTAATGGGAACGACGAATTTCAGACGTTGCGCTACGCGCTCCATGAACTCGTACTGCCCGCTCCACACAAGCTCGTAACCGGCAGGTATTTTGACCTTATCCGCAACCGCCTTCTTCGCGTCGCGCACATAGCCGCCAATATCACGCCCCGATACATCGACGTAAACGTAGCCGCTGAGCCTTCCGTTTTCGTCGCGGATCATGCCAGGGCCGGTCTTCATGCGTATATCGGCAATCTGGCCGAGCGGAATCTGCGCACCGGAGGGCGTTGCCACCAGCACGCGTTGAAGTGCATCGACATCGCTGCGGTAATCCCGCAGATAACGCACGTTAACCGGATACCGCTCGCGGCCCTCGACGGTCGTAGAGACAGGCTCGCCCCCCACGGCCGACATCAGCACGTTTTCCGCGTCGTCGATGGTCAACCCATAACGAGCCAGTTCATCCCGCTTCAGGTCGAAGTCGAGGAAGTAGCCGCCGCTCGTTCTTTCCGCAAAGACGCTCGTGGTTCCGGGAACGTCCTTCAGTGCCGTCTCGATCTGCTCTCCGACCTGCTGAATCTGCCCGAGATCGGCGCCGAGCACCTTGATGCCGAGCGGCGTACGAATGCCAGTGGTGAGCATGTCGGTGCGAGCCTTGATGGGCATGGTCCAGGCATTTGAGATCCCAGGCAACTGGAGAGCCTCATTCAACCCTCCGGGACCATAGATCAATTCCTGCGTGGTTAGGTGATCCGGCCAGAATCTTCGTAGAACCGACTGAGACCACTGTGGCATTGACTTCGAGTACCAGCGGTCGATTTTCGGCCATTGATCCTGTGGCTTCAGAACGATCGTGGTTTCCATCATGGAATAGGGAGCTGGATCGGTTGAACTCTCAGCACGGCCTGCTTTTCCCCAAACCCGGTCGACCTCTGGGAAGGCGCGAATCATCTTGTCCTGCATTTCGAGCACACGAGTTGCTTCCGTTACAGAGATGCCAGGCAATGTCGATGGCATGTAAAGAAGAGTGCCTTCATCGAGAGGCGGCATGAACTCCGATCCGAGTTTGAAGTAAACGGGAACGCTCAACGCCATCACGAGAAGAGCGAATCCGATGGTCAGCCATTTGTGATCGAGAACAAACTCGACCACCGGATGATAGACCTTCATCATTGGCTTGCTGATCGGATGGTTTTCCTCGCTGTGGATCTTTCCAACAAAGAGCGCGTTGACGATGTTTGCAAGCCATTTAGGACGGAAGTTGAACCCGTCCATCCGCGAGAAGATGAAGCGCATGGCCGCCGGCGCCAACGTGATCGCCAGCAATGCTGCAATCGCCATGGAGAAGTTCTTGGTGAACGCCAATGGTTTGAAAAGGCGGCCTTCCTGTCCCTCCAGGGTGAAGACGGGGAGGAAGCCGACCGCGATCACCAACAGTGCGAAGAAGCTCGGCCCTCCGACCTCCTTCACTGCCGCAATCACAACGGCATGCGATGGACCAGGCCGGCCTTCCGCTTCCCAGTGTTCGAGCTTCTTGTGGGTCTGTTCGACCATGACTACGGATGCATCCACCAGTGCGCCGATAGCGACGGCAATGCCACCCAGCGACATAATGTTCGCGGTCATCCCCATCCATTGCATGGGCATGAAGGCCAGAATCACGGTGACAGGGATGGTAATAATCGGAACAATGGCGCTACGAAGATCCCACAGGAAGATCATGATCACTACGCTTACAATGACCAGTTCTTCGATCAAGGTATGCCGGAGGTTTTCGACTGCCCGGTCAATCAATTCGGAGCGGTCGTAAGTAGTGACAAGTTTGACGCCAGGAGGCAGAGTGGACTTCAGGTCGTTCAGTTTCTCCTTGGTGCGTTCGATCACCTTCTGCGCGTTTTCTCCGTAGCGCATGATGACGACACCGCCAACAGCTTCTCCCTTACCGTCCAGTTCACCTGCGCCTCTCCGTATTTCCGGGCCAAAGGTTACTGTGGCCACATCGCGGACCAGCACCGGAGTTCCGGTTTGCGCGTTATACATGATCACTGTCTTGCCGATATCTTCGAGGGAACGGATATATCCGCGCCCACGGACCATGTACTCGCGGCCGGTAAATTCAACCAATCGCCCCCCGACGTCGTTGTTGGACTTCTGTACGGCGTCGCTGACCGCGTTGATCGGGACCTTGTAGGCAAGAAGCTTGTTCGGATCGACATTGACTTGGTACTGGCGCACGAAGCCGCCGATTGGCGCGACTTCGGCGACGCCGGGCACGGTCTGCAATGCGTAGCGGAGATACCAGTCCTGGTAGGAGCGCAGTTCCTCGATACTGTGCTGCCCTGTCGTATCGACAAGGGCGTACTGATAGACCCAACCGACGGAGGTCACGTCCTTCGCCAATTCGACATTGACTCCTTTGGGCAACCGTGGAGTGACGGAATTCAGGTATTCAAGCGTCCGGGAACGTGCCCAATAAATGTCCGTACCTTCGTCGAAGATGATGTAGATATACGAGTAGCCGAAATCGGAGAAGGCGCGAATATCCTTGACCTTTGGCAATCCGAGCAGTGCGGAGGCGATCGGATAGGAAACCTGATCCTCCATGATGTCGGGGCTGCGGTCCCACTTCGCATAGACGATCACCTGGGTGTCCGAGAGATCGGGAATTGCGTCGAGCTTCGTGTTCCTCATCGCGGTCCATCCGAGCACGATGGCCACCGCAACGAAGAGGAAGATCAGGAACCGGTTTTTATCACTGAAGTCGATAATCTTGTTCATCATTGGAATTTCGCCTCACTCATCAACTGCCCGAAGGAAATAACGGCTCCACCATTCGCTTGAGTGAATGCAACCGCTTCTTGCTTGTCGCCGAACGTGAAGATCCCCGGTGAGCATCGATCAAATGCAAGCTCCTCAGTTCCTTTCATTTCATTCATGCGCATCGCATCGTGATCGCAGGCCATAGCCCGGCTGCCTTCCACGAACCAGGCAGTTTCCGGGGATATGGCCTTGCCGGTGCGATAGTCGTGCACCGTGATCAATCGAAGAGACTTCCGCTGCTGATTTGCTTCCGTGATGGCGCAGCGAGGGCAGCAGACCTGTGCGCTCTTGCCGTCAATCTCGGCTGTCACCATCAAGTTGGCATGCAGCGGCCGCAGGCAATAGCCGCATGCGACTTGTTTAGGGTGCGCGACAAACCTGAACCAGCCGTAGCCCGCGGCGCCGGCTACAAGGATCAGAATGCCTATTATGGCGATGCGTCGAGCGTTCATAATCATTCTCCTCAGTGTTGCATTCCGCTCATCGCGTTCTTGAGCCTGCTCTCGGAGTCGATAAGGAAGTTTCCGGACACAACTACGGTTTCGCCGACCTTCAGCCCAGTGAGTACCGCAACATTTCCATCGACGACCGGGCCAAGGGTGACCTTTCGAGGTTCAAACATGCCACCGGGGTGCACCACAAAAACCTGCTGTTCCGTGCCCGAGTCGAGTACCGCCTCTTGCGGAATCAGGATCTTCGTGCCGTAATCGATCCGGAGTTGCGCGTCGGCGAACATCTGCGGTTTTAATTCGAAGCCGGGGTTGGGGATTTCGATGCGGACTTTGACGGTTCGAGACTGTGAATCGACTGTCGGATAGATGTACGAAATCTTCCCCGTGTAGGTCTTCCCAGGGTAGTAACTCAAAGAGAAGGAAACACGTTGGCCAAGATGCACGTAGGGAACTTCGTATTCGTAGATATCCGCGTTCGCCCAAACGGTAGACAGGTCCGAAACCGTGTAGAGTTCGGTGTCGGGAGTTACGGAGGCCTGAGGAAACGCCTTGCGGTCCGTTACAAAACCGGTTACCGGCGAATAAAAGGTGAGATCTCTGCTGACCTTCCCCGAAAGATCGATCTGGCGTATCTGCTCGTCTGAAATGTCCCACAGGCTCAAGCGTTGCAACGTAGATGCGAGCAGAGATTTTGCGCCCGCACTGACGTCCTGGAAAGGAGCGCTTCCGAGTGTAGCGTTGCCCCGCTTGGCGATGAGATATTCCTCTTCGGTTGAAACCAGGTCGGGGCTATAAAGACTGAAGAGCGGCTCCCCTTTCTTGACCAGTTGCCCAACGTAGTCCACATAAACCTTCTCGACGTAGCCAGATACTTTCACATGGACATGGGCGATTTTCGTCTCGTCCGCAACGATTTGTGCCGTGGTGCGAATGTCCCGAACCAGCGGCTTGCGATCGACAATCGCAGTGCGCACGCCCGCCATTACCTGCTTTTCGGCTGATATCGTCACAGTCCCCATGGGCATCTTGGCCATGTTTTCGTCGTCGGCATACTTCGGAACCAGTGTCATCCCGCAGTCGGGAGCAGTCCCCGGCTTGTCTGATTTGTAAGCGGGATGCATCGGGTCGTACCAATAGAGGACCTTCCGCTCACCGCCCTTCGTCGACATGCCCGGCATGTTGGCCATGTCCGTAAGCGGCAAGGTCGACGGGGGGGCCGCGGGTGACGCCGTCTGCTCCGCGTATTGCGGCAGAAGGTCCATGCCATCGGGGGCTTTGCCCGGCTTGTTGTAGTGGTGCTGCGGATTCATTGCGTCATACCAGTAGAGGACCTTCTGTCCGCCGGCGTCCTGAGTGGATGCGAAACCGAACCACCGATGAGTGGCTCCCATATAGACAACCACCAGCGCCGCGATGAGTAGAACGAGTGCGACGATTTTCTTCGGAGACCTAAACATGGCTGTAATTCCTCTCTTCCCGCATGAATGTTGTCTGGCTCAGAACAAGGGGTGTTGCATCTGGGAGGTGACTGGCTTGGAACACAGGATGCAATGATGACTCCGGGATCAGCTGAGGCGCGCTCGGAACCGAAACTGCCGTGCTCGAACCGTCGAAAATCATCAGGACTTCGTTCACCGTATCCTGCATCCGCTCATTCGGCTTGTGGAGTTTACGTGCTCCTTTGGCCGTCAACTGGCAAAGACGATAGCGGTTGGGAACATGAACGAGTGTTGCGAAAACCAGTTCCGAGCGCGTGCACGTCTCTCTCCTGGTCTCGGTTTCCATGAATGCCTGCGTGTTCATTGCTGCACCTCATTTGCCGGCCGCGGAACAGATGCGCCAGGATTTGTATTCGAATCATCTCCAACAGCAACGCCGGTCAGGCTTTCGATGCGGGCGAGAGCGGTTTGATAATCGGCCAGTTGACGATAGTAGTCCGTTTCGTAATCGAGCAGCGTGGTGAAGTTCGCGATCAGCGAAAGAAAATCGACCTTGCCCACCTGGTAGGACGACATCGCCGACTCAAGAGCCAGCGACGACTGCGGGACGACGCCCTTCGCATAGAGACTCACCAGCTTCTGCGAAGCTTGCGCCGCCAGGTATTGCTGTTTCAACTCGAATCGGACCTCGTTCAAGCGGTTGTCGCGCATCTTCTCCGCGCTTAGCAGACCCTCCGCGGCTTCGGCCACGCCCTGGCGCTGCTTGCTCCGGTAGAACACAGGAATGTTCACACTGAAAGTCACGCCATTCATATCCGGCTGCGCCGCGCGCTGCTGGTACATGTATCCCACGCCGAAATCGGGCTTATATTGCTTTTCGGCCAAGGCCATGCTCAGACGGCCACGTTCCACCATCCTCCGGTTGCGCAGGACACCAGTGTCGTTGTCGGCGGCCAGAGCATACAGATCGTCGAGCGAATAACGAAGCGTCGAGGGCACCACATCGGCGGCTGGCGGCAAAGGAGATTCGGGAGAGCGAAGGAGGAACGTGTTGATTCGAGCCTGTGCTGTCGCCCGCTGTTGCTCGAGGACCGTTAGCTTCTCGACGAGCAGCGAGATCTCCACTTGCGACCGCAGCACATCCTGCTGCATGCCCTTGCCGACGCGGTATTGGGCCTCGGCAATCTGCGAGAGTTTCTCGAGAAGTTCCTTGTTCTTGGTGGTCGTCTGGATCGCCTTGTCGTAGTAGAAGTAGTCGAAATATGCGGCCTTGACGTCGGCTGTGATTCTGCGGCGCACCGACTCGTAATCGGCCCGCGCAGCTTCGGCTTCCTTGCTTGCAATTTGCCCTTGCAGCTTCAGCTTGCCCGGATACGGGAATTGTTCCGCAACTGTGACGCCGCGGTAGCTCGACGCGTCGCCCGACATGATGCTGAACGGAGCGATATTGCCGGCCCACCCAACCGAAGCTACGGGATCGGGCAGGGCTCTTGCCTGGGGCACGCGCCGTTCCAGCGCGTTCACTGTGTGCAACGCGCTTTGCGCCTCGGGGTTCTTCTCGAGCGCCTCCCGAATCACGTCATCGATCCGGAGAGACTGCTGGCTCGACGGCGAGTCCGCCGGGATGCTCTTCTCTGTTTCCTGTGCGGCCGCTGTGCCCATACCTCCCAGGTGAATGGAGGAAGGCAGCAACAACAGCGCCGCGAGGTGCCGTATGGCTTTCATGAAATCCCCTCGAATGTGTTTGAAGACGATATCGGATCGGACCTGCCGAGGTCCGCCTGCGTTCACCGCGGAAATACGGTCAGATCAGAAATGTGCACAACGATGCTTGCGAACGCGGAGCAACACACAGCGTCGTCAGGGCCGGAACTGATACTTGATACGGAGCCGGATCATCTGCAACTATCGCTGCATCGCTCGCATGGAGCCCCAGGTACAAAGGCCGCTCAGGGCCTGCCTGCGTGGTAGAAGGGGCTGCAGGTTGGGAGGACTTTTGGCAGCAGGAAGGCGTCGCGCTGGTGGGTCCTGTTCCTGACGTACTGATGGCTTTGCCGCTCGATGCTTTGGCCATCATGGGGCAGCTGGACCCGCACTGCATTTTGAACTGCGCGGCCTGCTGGCACGGGATTGCGGCAAGAACAGGAGAAGCCGCAAGCGCGAACGCCAGTAGGCTTGCCACGAGTTTTGTCCGCCGCATCATACCAGTTAATCTCATCCTCTGCCCAGTTCGTGAATTCGTCTGTGATTCAAATCACATTTTGGGCGCTTCGAGTCGCGCCGCATTTGAAGGCCCATTCTCTTGATAGGCACTGACTGCCGCCGTCGCGTGCTCGTAGAGGGTACGGTCAAGCGGCTCTTTCAGATCGAAAGTGAACGTATCCTTGTATCCGAAGACATACAAAAGGTAAGGGTTCGGCTCGGACAGAGTCTGAATATCTTCCCACCGCCAACTCCGGCTGCCCCCTGGCACGTTCGTGATGTAGTCGATTCCCCCCTGCCGGAATCGTAGAACTCCGCTCGTGCCCCCGAATACGGCGCGATGATGAACGGCAACCAGGTGCTGATCGGGGCCAATATCCGTGCTGCTGGTCGAAACCGCAGCGGGGACAGCATTGCGCGATGGCCGGCCAGCGTATCCTGCGAGCCATGCCGCAACGGATGGGGGCACCGATTCCGCCAAGTTGAACTCTTTCGAATCTTCTCCGAGCCGACCCAGACCGCGGTCGTGATAGGTGTGGAGCACAAGTTTGTGCGGCTTGATCGTAAACGTCTCGAAGTCAAGAGCCGTCCACTTCTGCCTTTGCCCGCTATCCGAAACGAATTCGACGCCGCTGACGTCGAGAAAGAGTGTGCCGCGTACCTTCGAGAGCGGAAACAGCCGGTGCAACTGCGCCGGTGATTTCCATTGGAATGTAGCACTCGCGGAATTGGACGCCTGTGCTTCTGTGGCGTGCTCGATCGCTTGAGCCGATAGCTGCGGGGCGCTGTATGCCGCCCCCGTCAATGCCATCATCCCAACCGCTATTTGTATCAATCTCTTCGTAAGCATCCTTCAATCTCCTCGCCGAAATCGAACTCTTACTTCCGTCCTGCTTCTTCGGCCATCTATTCGTGCTGCGCGGCCATCGCGAAAGCCTTTTCAGCTGCCTTTTCATGGTAGAGATGAACTGGCGGCAGTGCTAATCCATGGTCGGCCACTTCGGCACAGGGTGGCTCGAAGGGTTTTTGAGGTATTCGGCCCAGTTCCGCTTCATTTTCCCGTTGCTTAGCCTTCAGCTGTTCCCCCTCGGCCCGGTAATGTGCCGCAATTCTCCTGTGATCCTCGGGAGTGCGCGCATTGGCAATCAGTACTTTCAGTTCCTTCTTCGTCAGACTCTGGGTCATTGTGTGGCCACAGTCTGCGCGACACCCTTCGCTGGGATTACTCCGAGCGACAACTAACTGTGATCTGCACAGGGCGTCTCGCCTTCTGGCCGTCTGATATGCACGACGTGTACCAAACTGCCGGCGTGAACAAATCGGGCAGAATCAGAACCATTCGAGCCTTCAAACCATGGACGGTATCAGGCTTCCTGGATCAGTTCAGCCACCGACTGCCTCAAATGGGACACCCGGAAAAAGGCGCCCTCTCGCTTCTCAATTGGGAGGACAGAGAATTCTCTCTCAAATGAGGAGCTTGTAGTGACGGGACGCCGATGTTCCGTTTGGCATGCGCTGTGCTTTCAGCATGCTAGGCAGCCGGAACCATCGGACCGAGATGAAACCCTCGATCAAAAGCACGATACTTACCGCGGCTCTCACAATCGGAGCCTGTTCACAGTCGGTCGCACAAATGGCAAGCAAAAATGAAATGCGCAGGATGTTCCTTGATGCTCGTGCGCCCGACCTGCCGCCTCGATACAGCCGTTCCGAAGTCAGGAACATGATTCACGCTGCAAAGACTCCGGATGACATCGGAAGGCTCGCTGATTACTTCGACTTTCGAGCCATGGAGTTTGAACAGAAATCCGAACAGCAACTGAAAGAACTGCAACGATTGGTCGCCCTCCCTTATCGTGCACGATCTTATGCAACACAGGTCGATATAACTCGCGAACTTATAAAGCGCTATGGGGTGCAGTCGCAAGAGTGCTCAGCTCGTGTCGCTATCTATCGCGCACGAATCACCACAAGCGTCACTGAGACGAAATAACCGTTCGGCGTGCCAGCATGGTCGATCTTCGCACTTTGCGCTGAACCTTCGTGTTTCGCGCTTTTTCACTGATTTTCTTGGACAGCCGGGGGCGGGCCCTCCACTCCATGTGAGTTGATTGTTCCACTATGCTGTCGGAAGAAACGAGTGAGCGCGCATCTCGTACTCGGTCTCCTTCGGATTGTGGTTTCCAAAAAAATGCCCAAACTAGGAATCGCGGGATTTCACGCGTTTCTTTGCCCCTTTCGTTTGGCCTACTTTGCAGCTGCCGCATCCGCGAGCCGATCGTACTCTCCGAAGAGCGCGGCAGATTGCGCGGATCCGGAATTTGAGAGCAAAGCGGCCGACATTCTCGCCTTATACCTGAATCCGCCACAGCATACGGCCGTGTTCTCGGTCGATGAAAAAACCGCGATTCAGGCTCTGGATCGCCTCGATCTCGTTCTGCCGCTATCGCCGGGACGCGCCAAACCCACGGCTTTGTGTACTACCGGCATGGCACGCTTTCGCTGTACGCTGCGTTAAATACCAAAACCGGTCGCGTCCATGGAAAGACTGCGGCGTCACACCAGCCGCGACTTCGTGGCCTTCCTGGAAGAAGTCGCGTCTTTGTGCCCGCTCCGGCAGCGGATTCATATCATCTTCGACAATCTTCTCCGCCCACAAAACGCAATTAGTTCGCGATTTCCTGCAACGGCATTCGCGCGTGCAGTTTCACTTCACCCCGACCATTCCCCGTGGCTCAACCAAGTCGAGTTGTGGTTCGCCAAAATCGAGCGCGAGGTCATTGCCCGCAGTATCTTTACTTCCGTCACGGACCTGGCTCGCTTGCTCCGCCGCTACGTCAGCGCTTACTCCGCCGACGCACCACCCATCCGCTGGAAATACTCGAACCCTTCTCGCCGCTCATCTAATAACGAATTCACCGCGATAGTCCACTAGTTCGTATTCGCTTCCGACACCCGCAGCCCGCGTTGTTCTATCCCTCCGCCGCTTAAAGCTCTATAGCTCGCAGCCTTAACGCATTGGCGATCACTGAAACGGAACTAAAACTCATCGCCGCCGCGGCAATCATCGGATTCAGAAGCAGTCCAAGCGTGGGGAATAGGGCACCAGCCGCAACCGGTACACCAATTGCGTTGTAGACGAACGCAAAGAACAGGTTTTGGCGGATGTTTTGCATCGTCGCAATACTTAGGTGCCGTGCTCGCACGATTCCACGCAAGTCTCCCTTAATCAGGGTAATTCCGCCTGCCTCCATCGCAACATCTGTTCCAGTTCCCATCGCTATACCGACATTGGCTTGCGCAAGTGCTGGCGCATCGTTCACGCCATCGCCGGCCATCGCAACGATTGCTCCAGACGATTGATGGGCCTTTACGACTTCGGCTTTCCGCTCCGGCAGCACTCCGGCCTCAAATTCGATTTCCAATTGCTCGGCGACTGCCTTGGCTGTGGTCGCATGGTCGCCGGTCACCATCACGACATTGATACCGGCTCGTTTTAGTCCGCGAATGGCTTCGGGCGTTGTCTCCTTGATGGGATCAGAGACTGCGACCAGACCGGCCGATTTTCCCTCGACAGCGGCGAGAATCACGGTATGGCCTTGCGCGCGCAGTTCCTCGGCTTTTGTGCTCAATGGGGAGGAATCGATTTTCAGTTCGCGGAATAGATCGAGATTGCCGACCGCTGTTTCTTTCCCCGCGACTGTGCCCCGTACGCCCCTTCCTGTGAGCGAACTGAAGTTGTCGATAGAAAGAAACTCTAGCTTCCTTTCTTCGGCCGCATCAGCGATCGATCGCGCCAGCGGATGTTCGCTTGCCCGTTCCAGGCTGGCCACAATCTGCAACAACTCCGATTCACCATAGGTCGAAACACTGAACACGGAACTCAGCCGGGGCTTGCCTTCCGTAAGGGTTCCCGTTTTGTCCACGATGAGCGTATTGACCGTGCCGAATACTTCCAGCGCTTCGGCATTACGAATGAGGATTCCTGCGTGAGCGCCGCGTCCGGTACCGACCATCACAGCCATGGGAGTAGCAAGGCCCAGAGCACACGGACATGCCACGATCAGTACTGCGACTGCGTTGACCAGAGCATGCGCAAATCTGGGTTGCGGCCCAGCCAGATACCAGACAATGAAGGTGATGATCGCAATCAGAATGACGGCGGGAACGAAGTAGGAAGAGACCTTGTCTGCGAGCCGCTGAATCGGTGCGCGGGAACGTTGAGCCTCGCTCACCATCTTGACGATTTGGGAGAGCAGCGTATCAGAGCCCACGCGTTCGGCTCCCATCACGAACCCTCCGGTACCGTTCAGGGTTCCCGCTGTCACTCGGGAGTTCTTCTCCTTCTCAATCGGAATCGGTTCTCCGGTGATCATGGACTCATCGACTGAACTGTGTCCTTCCAATACCCTTCCGTCCACTGGGACCTTTTCACCTGGGCGGACTCGAAGCCTGTCTCCCACCTGCACTTGCTCGAGCGGGATATCCGATTCCGCACCCTGCTGATCGATCCGCCGGGCCATCTTCGGCGCGAGTCCGAGCAACGCACGAATGGCGCTGCTGGTCTGGCTACGCGCCCGCAACTCCATCACCTGGCCAAGAAGCACAAGAGCGGTAATCACCATCGCGGGCTCGAAATAGAGTCCGATCTCGCCACCTTCGTTGCGGAAGGAAGCCGGAAAGCTCTGCGGCGCAAAGGCCGCAACGAGACTGTAGAGATACGCCGAGCCTGTTCCGAGTGCAATCAGAGTGAACATATTCGGGCTGCGATGAACGAATGATTGCCAAGCCCGCTCGAAAAACGGCCATCCGCACCAAAGAACGACCGGGCTTGCCAAGGCAAGTTCGATCCATGCCCAACTTCGCCACGGAAGCATGTGCTGAAGCGGCATGCCCGGGATCAATTCCGACACCATCAGAGCCAGCACGGGAAGAGATAGAACCACACTAATCCAGAACCGCCTGGACATGTCAGCTAGCTCCGGATTGGACTCTGTACCTGAGATCTCCCGGGGCTCGAGCGCCATTCCGCAGATAGGACAGGAGCCCGGCTCGGAGCGGACGATCTCCGGATGCATCGGGCAGGTATATTCGGTTCCGGCTTTCGGAGCTGAAATTGTCGTCGGTTCCAGGGCCATCCCGCATTTGGGGCAACTGCCGGGACCGGCTTGTCTCACCTCCGGGTGCATTGGACAGGTGTACTCGGCTGATGAGTTACCTCGCGCCCGCTTTTCCTGCGGTTCCTCGCTTGAATTCAGATACTTCCGAGGATCTACATTGAACTTTGCCGCGCATCCCTGGCTGCAGAAATAGAACGTTTGTCCATCGTGAACGGCAGTCGCAGTCGCCTTGGACGGATTGACCTGCATTCCGCAAACGGGATCGATTTCAACCTTTTCTGATCGCGATGCCGCCGAAGGACCAATGAACCGCTCCGGCGCGTCATCGAATTTCTGCTTGCACCGAGTCGAACAGAAGAAATAAGTAGTCCCCCGGTATTCGGACTGACCGGCAGCTTTCGCCGGATCCACGGTCATTCCGCAGACAGGATCCTTGTCGCCGACGTTTGTGAGAGTTTGCTGATTTCCGCAGCAGCCCATTGTTTGCCTCCAATGACTTCCATAGCTGCTGACGCACGAGCCAAAGCTGTCTTACACCCTCGCCCGCCGGCAAGTGCAATCAAGGCATTTGTGCTCCGCGCAGGCGCCACATACGGTCTTCAGATGCCTGGCAACCGCTTTCCTGGCTCGGTGTAAACGCACGGAAGCGTTGTTTTGAGAGATGCTTTCCGCCTGGGCAAACTCTTCGACCGGGGTTTCTGCTAAGTCCACCTGCTCGATCACGGTTCGGTACTCGGGCTTCAGGTCGCCGATAACATCGCCGATGCACTCGCAAACCGTCGCCTTGATCTCGGGCTCGTAGGCTTTGGGCAATTCCATGGCGACAGCTTCAAGCGCTTTAGCTCTCGACGCCCGGCGGCGGTAGTGATCCGTAACCGCATTGCGAAGAATGCGATAAAACCACGCAACGGCGCTTTCCTCATCCCGAATCTCTGATCCCCGCTCAATGGCTTTCAGATATGCAACCTGGAGGATGTCCTCGGCCGCTGCTCGGTCCTCGACGCGTGCGGAAAGGAAGCGCAGAAACTTCTCGCGCTGTGCAGTCACTCGTTCAACGAGTTCAGGATTTGCGGACTCCTTCCGCTGCGGCGCGTGCATGTACTTAGTCTAGAGGAATTCCGGACCGTGCGACCGCATGTGAGCGCTTCGGGGTGACCTTCAACCCACTTATCAGGCTCGCCGTAGCGGTCGATAAGCACCTTCCGCGCTTCCTCCGCGCTCTGGAACTGACCAATTTCGAGAATTCCAGATTCGTTGAGCACTCCACCGGCCAACCGCGGAATAAAGGACCCAATGAATTGGCGGGAATGCACCTCCATGCACACCGAAAGCACACCATCGGGTCTCGTCGCAAAGTAGCATCTTTCCATCCAGATTAGCCCTCTAGGTCTTTGGAAAATTGCTCGGGTGCACGGTCGAACTTCTCTTTGCACGCCAGAGAACAGAAATACACTTTCTTGCCGCGGTATTCGGACACCCCAGCCGCTTGATCGGCTTCAATCTCCACGCCGCACACTGGGGCCTTGTGTTGAAGAATGCTCATCCTTCCTGCTCCTCGATGACTGGCTTGGGCCTGAATTCAAGTGACTCCTTATCGGAGCCGATTCCGAGCACTTCACCACGAACAATTGCTTGCCGACGAACATTTCGATGAAAGTCTCGCCGGATTCCCGATGCACCTGCACATCGTCGGCTTGCCGTTCAAGAGCGGCCCGTATGGATTCAACGATTGCTCCAAGCGTCATGATCACTCTGGTGTAAGAATTACAACTTCCGACATCCCTGGATGTGAGATGCAGACCTGGGCTCGAAGGTATCAGAAGCAGGCATATTACAGACGACCCCATATCTGTGACGCGCATCCATACAAACGTTATGGTTCCTCAATGGCTTGAAATTGTTGCCTGGCTCTGGATTGCGATTTGCTTCGCAAGTGCTCTGTTCATCCTGATTCAGACCTTTCGGAAACCTCAGAAGATGTGGATCATGGATGTCGTCTGGCCCATCACGGCTCTCTACATGGGTCCGTTTGCGGTGTACCTGTATCAAAAATCCCTGCCCGTTTCTATGAAGAGACCGATGTCTGAAGACATGAAGAAAATGATGGAGAAGCATAAGGAGGATCCGCCAACCGGGATCCAGAACAGCATTGCTGTGTTCCACTGCGGAGCGGGCTGCAGCATCGGAGACGCCATTGCAGAGTTGATGGTTCCCGCATTGGCGCTGACCTTTGCAGGCGAGTTCGGGACAAAACTGATCTTCGACTTCCTCTTTGCTTATGTTCTTGGAGTCGCTTTTCAGTACTTTACGATCGTCCCGATGAGAGGTTCGCCGTTCGGGAAAGGACTGGTTGCGGCCGTCCGCGCCGATACGATCTCCATCGCGCTCTTCGAGGTTGGCATGTTCGCCTGGATGGCGATCACGTATTACTGGCTCTTCCCATCTCCACACCTGAAGCCGAATATGGCTGTCTTTTGGTTCATGATGCAGATTGCGATGATCGCCGGATTCCTGACTTCGCTTCCTGCGAATGCGTGGTTGATTCTAAAGGGATGGAAGGACAAAATGCCTCAGATTGATCCGAACCAAATGGAAGCTGAGATGGGTCGCATGCAGTCGCCTCCGAAGCTGAACCATGTTGCTTAAACCACGACGGAGGGAATCTTAGCGTTATCGGTTTCAAGCCTAGAACGATCCCATGTTGCGGAGTACCCATTAGTTTCTACCACTGGGTACTCCGACCGGCGACACGGCGCGTCATTGCTTTGGCTAATTCGCTCCCATTCTCGACGCCACCATCTTCCACTGCCCGCCGTCGTAGAACAACAGGCCGAAGGCATGCATTGAAGATCCACTGGCGATCGGAGATGTACCGACAACCGTCGTCTGAGGTTGTTGGAAGACTGTCACACTCGTGGCTCCGGTCATCGTGGTGAATGCACAGCCGGAAGGCAGATTCAGCGTAAAGCTGGTCGTTGCTCCGCTCGAAACTGCAGCGCCGGCGGTTCCGCTGAGCCCCTGCGGTTCCAACTCCACTTCCGAAGCCGTAATTGTACCGGCCATGGAACTGCCACCCATCATCCCGCCGCCCATGCCCCCGCTCATCATTCCGCTGGAACTTATGGGCATCACGCTCTGCCCGATGTAGATGTGGTTTTGATCGAAAGCCGGCGTGAACGGGAGCCCGGCCATATCCATGTTGTCCTGGTCAATCTGATAGTTCGTTCCACCGCTCAGACTGACCGTGACCCCAGCCGCGAAGGCTGACGACATCATTCCGGTGCCGGCACCATTCTGCATGATTATCGTGAGAGACGTGGCTGGCGCCCCGGTGACAGCAGCGATGATTCCTCCGCCCATCACGCCACCGGAGTTCATCATGGACTGGACCCTGGTGCACAGCAGCGAACCATCGGACTGAAGGCTCGCATCGACAACGACCAGCATCCCGTTCGCCATCGAGTTCATGCTCGTACCGCTGAACACTGTCGAAGAATTCGTCATGAAGGTGAAGTTCTGCGCGGCCTGCATCGAGGTCATCACGAACGAGTTTCCTGACACGCTCGAAATCGATCCCATCATCTGCTGGATGCCGCCGTTTGCCGGATCCATGGCATTTCCTGATCCCTGAGTCCCGGATGTGACGTGAAAGACGGGATTCATGGTTAGATTGCCGTTCGTACCCATCGTCACGGAACTGGCCAGATCAAGATCGAAGCCCATGGCCATCGGAGTCGAGCCTACGGTGATTGGGCTGGTGAAGGAGATATTACCGGTCATAGGACCTGAGATTGTGGCCTGAACAGGTGCCTTCGTAGTGGGATCCATGTACATGACGGTCGCCGATGAGATCGTGATGGACGCGCCGGTGTAGGTTCCCTGCGGAGCGTTAACCATTGCAAGGGGCTGCATCATGCCCATCAGGTGCATCATCTCCATCGGGGTCGATGACGAAACGACGGTCGCAGATCCATTGCTTCCGGTGAGCGACATCGAACTGATGTTCATCGTGAAGGCGAGCATCCAGTCCGCGGGCGAGTCGCCCATATTCACCTGTACAACCGTTTTGGCTGTAGGCGTCGGTGTTGGGGTTGGAGTCGGGTTCGAGGTGCCGGTGCCTCCTCCGCATCCGTTGAGAGTGAGCACTCCGAATAATCCAACACAGGCCATTGTGACGACAGGAGCTTTACAGCGCGTAAAGAGGAATTGATGAAGGCTCTTCATTTCCATGACTTCCTTTCGGGGAAGCAGGGGAAGCATGGACTGGGGTCGATTCGGCGTGCAGATGATCCCCAGATTCACCATGGGGTCAGCCATGCCATCTGCTCTTGCCTCTGTTCTCGCAGTTTTTTACATGGCAATCAGTGACCTACATCACCCACTGCTCGTGATCCAGCTCACAATTGAAATAAATTTCTTGGGCCACGTGGTGTAGTGGTCGAGTCCTTCCTCTGACGAAACTCCAATGAAGGGGGCACAGGGCGCTCAGAGCAGACGATGAGCACGCATTACGTTCATTGACCCGCTAGTTCGAAGCGAGCACCGGCATTACCAGCGAACTAAAGAGATCATTCACAGCACTCGGAGAGATTTGGCTCTTGCTCTCAATCCACCAATTGAGGACAAGAACAAACGTCCCAGCGAGGTACTGCGCCAGGAGATCGGAAGGAATGCCGCCATCTCGTTTGTGCTGCTTCCGAGCCTCGGTGTCAAGTTGCTCGGCAATCATTTTGACGAGGACCTGGTTGAGACGCTGGTGCAGAATCGCCGCCCCCCTTCGACCCAGTCTGTGGATCGTCGTTCGACGCTGGCGATCGACGTGCTCGAAGATCGTCTGACTGAACCACAACGGCCCGTCATTGCGACTCTCGTCACTCTGTGAGTGCCGGGCTGGAAGCCCGCCAACGATGTCGTGGATGCCGTGAGCCAGGAGGTCATCTTTATCGACGAAATGCGTATAGAACGCAGATCGTCCCACATCGGCTCGATCAAGGATCTCTTTCACTACGATCGAATCGTAATCCTTTTCGCAGATCAGAGAGTGAAGCGCATCCAGTAACGCCTTCCTGGTCCGCGCAACGCGCCGATCGGTCCTCTTTCCTGCAGGCATGCTCCGAATCCCCATCTGCCGAATTTCCGCACAGTCTCAGAAAGTTGTTCGTTAACGCACAAATTCCGTCGGCTATTCTTCCTCGCCGGCCACTCCAAGCTTAGGCTCTAAATCGAACAGATGTCCACTTTCAAACAAATGTCCGCCACGTGCCAGAAGAACCCACGCGTGGCCCGGGCAGATAGGGATGGGCGAGAGGTGAATCGATGGGAATAACGGCAACACAATCAGTTCCGGCAACCAAGGGTCTGGTCCTTCATAGAGCCTTTCTGTATGATCTGCTGCTCTGGTTTCTGTCGCGCGGGAACGAATGCAAGATGCGCGAGAAGGCTCTCCGCCTCGCACGTGTATCCGAACGAGAGAAAGTTCTTGATATTGGCTGCGGGACCGGGACTCTGGCCATTGCCGCCAAGCGCCACGTTGGTGAAAGGGGCATGGTGTGTGGAGTTGATGCTTCACCCCAGATGCTCGCTCGCGCGATCAAAAAAGGACACAAGGCGGGATTGAATATCGATTTCCGGAATGCTGCGGTTGAAGCATTGCCTTTCCCTGATTCTCAATTTGATGTGGTGATGAGCACCCTCATGCTTCATCATCTCCCTGCCAAGCTGCGCGAAGAGTGTGTTCGAGAAGTTCGAAGAGTGCTGAAGCCAGGCGGACGCTTGCTGATCATTGATTTTGGACCGCCTGAAGCTCACCAGAAAAGCATCATCGATCACTTCCACCACCACGGACACGCCAGTCTTCCCTCTATGATCGACCTCGTCCAAAGAGCAGGAATGGAGGTCGTCGAAAGCGGCGCCGTCGGTATCAGCAACTTGAATTACGTATATGCCGCGGCCCGATAGCCGAATTCATGATCCCCGGAGATCCATCCCTTCTCTCTATGAACTCTCTGAAGCGTATTTCCGCGCATCCCGCACTTTTGTCGGGGGCGATCATTCTTCTTCTGGCCGGACACGGAGCGGTTGTCTATTTCTTCCGGCATCTAGCACTCTCGACAACGCTCGTTTCCGGGATCGTCCTATTGGTGGTCATTAAACACCTGGGACTGGTAGCGCCCTTGTGCGCCTATCTTCGGCGTCGATTCCGGAGGTAACTACCCAAATCATCGCACTGTAAGCGGGTAGTAGTATGAGGCCCTGTCCCCTTCGTGCGTGGTCGCGAGGTAGTACGTCCCCTGGGGCAGATTACGGAGATCGAGGGTTACCGCCAGATCGGCGTGGAAGCCGTTTACATTTGCAGTCCCCGTTGTCTCAGCTTTTGCGGGACTTCCGTCTTTGTCCATCGTGACGGAGACAACGTATTTCCCTCCTGGGCTGAAGTACGGAAGGAGAATGTGCGCGGCGACGACGCGCCTCGGCAGGGCTACCGGGGGGACGGTGGATGTCTCGCCGCCACGCGTCGTACCCGCCTGGCTCAAATCGATCGCGAGCGCGATCGGAGTTGCTGGGATCGTGGCAACGGATGAACTCGGAGAATGCACGCGCCAATAGGCCACACCTCCTATAGCGATGGCGCACGCCAAGACCGCAGCGATTCCTGCCCACAGCCAGTTCCCAGCCCTTGCCGCCTGGTTCCCGATTTGCGCCTTCCTTCGCGCATCTCGCTGTTTCCGCAGATCGATCAACTCACGGGTGCATTCGGCGCATTTCAGGACGTGGAGGTACTTGGGATCGGAGAGATCTAGTTTTCGTGGAGAGTAGACCCAGGTTTCCAAGGTCGCGTGATCGATGCACCCCTTGCGCTCCGGGTTCGGATACCTTTCGAGGACGTGCTCTTGGAGCTTCTCGAAAAGCAACGAATCATCGTCATCATCCTGTAAAAACGATTGACGTCCGTCCACGGAATCCTTTCCGGTCGCGTGAAGTGCCTCTGCCGGAGTTTAATGCCCCGCGCCCAAAACCCTCAATTGCCGCCGAATGCGATCGATAAACCTCTTGCAGCTCATGCGAATCGCGGCTGGCGTTGTCGCGGTCATCGCGGCCACGTCAATCCAGGAATCCGAACTGCCGTACCGCATCATGATCGCTTCGCGCACCTTAGGCGGGGCGTCTCGGAGGATCCGCTCGGCGTCGATGGCCGCATCCGCAGCCGGAAATGGCGTATCGGGAGAAGTTGGTTCCGCCGCGGCCGAGAAATCGATGAAGACAAGATGTGCGTTTTGCTTCCGCCGGCGTCCAATTTCCTCCCGCCAGAACCGCGAGAGAATTCCGTTCACGTCTTCGTGTTTCTCCGGAGGGAGGTCGGTAAGGTAGGCGACGGCTTGTTCGATCGCCTCTTCCATGATTTCCGCCGCCAAGGCTTCATCTCCGAGCACTGACTCAGCAGTTCGCTGCACATCGGGCCAGTGTTGCTCTACGGCCGCGCGCATCGCCGGCATGAGCGGCGTGGCGGCGGGCGAGTCTTTCAAAACCCAGCAACGGTCTAGTGGAGACGGGGAGGCCATGACTGAACAATGAGCAAAATCCGATTGACTCCTGATCGGACGCAGGTGTCGAGTCAGTACCGCCAATGTACCCGAAAACAGCCCAGATTTCCACATTGCGTGAGATTTTTCCACTCCTCGT
>JAJPKO010000009.1 GCA_021323655.1 Acidobacteriaceae bacterium | reverse complement strand
CCCTCGGATAGCTCTCCATGCTCCTCTGCATGGTCGTATCCTCGCCGCCCGCTATGCGGACATTTCACTTGCTATATCCACCGGACATATCATCTGCTAACAACACGGCGGTTCGGCATGGTTTGACGAAAATTGGTTTGTCAAAGAAAATGAATAGAGACCCTCCTGAAATGTGGGCCTGTGGCGCAGCTGGGAGCGCGCTTCCATGGCATGGAAGAGGTCGTCGGTTCGATCCCGACCAGGTCCACCAAATCATCCGATTCAAAATCAATAGAGCACATAGACGATACGAAGGAAAACTATCTCGAATCGAGGGCACAATTAGGGCACACTGGCAGCATAACGCCGGCCGCCTAGCTTGCCAAGCGGTCAACGAGGAGCAACCCGCTCAAGTGCTGTTCCTCTGCCGCGCGCATGGATTTTTCCTCGCCCTGCGCGTACAGCACCAGCGTGATCCGTGGATCGGCATGACGCATCAGAAGGAGCCGAAGAAAATGGCGAAGAAGCGGTATACACCGGAGCAGATTGTGAGCGTGCTGCGGCAAGTGGGAGGTGGCCGTGGCCCATGGCAGCAGGCCTGCAGGGACGCTGGAATTGTTGAACAAACCTACTATCGCTGGCAGAAAGAATACGGGGGTTGAAAGTCGATCAGGCCAGGCGGGTGAAGGATCTGGAGCAGGAAAACGCCAAGCTGAAGCGGCTGGGCGAACCTGAGCCTGAATAATCTGGTGCTGAAGGACATCGCTTCGGGAAACTTCTAAGCCTGGAGCGGCGTGCGTGTGAGTTGGTCTCGCAACCACGCGGCGCGCAACGCTACCGGCCGACACAACGCGCAGACGAAGATGCTCTCACTCAGGCCATCCTTGCTTTAGCTGGTCAGTATGGCCGTTATGGCTATCGGCGCATCACGGCACTGTTGCAGCGCGCCGGATGGCCGGTGGGCAAAGACAGGGTGGAAAGAATCTGGCGCCGCGAAGGACTGAAAATGCCGCAGAAGCAGAAGCCGCGAGGAACTGTGGCTGAATGATGGATCGTGTGTTCGCCTGCGACCTGAACATCGCACAGGCCTGAGTTCCCTCGCAGGTGACCGCCTTGCCTCGCGAAGCATCTTCCCACGGAACGACGTCGATCACTTTGTAACCGGAGAGCCACGCGTTTTAGGCTTCAAAACGGTTTGGGTGTTTCCAGCGCGGCCGTGCTCGTCCGCAATGCCGCTGAGCTTGAGAAAATACTGCACGATGGCATCGCGCCACACGATCGCGTGCCCCGGCCTGGTATTCCAGACGCCGCCGCACATCCTCGAAGAGCGGGGGATCGACCTTGCCTTTAAACATGGCCCATTCCCGGCCCAGCGCCGCCGCTTCCTCGGCCCCCCTGGTAGTGGCTGTCATAGATGTACTGGATCACGGTCTTTCCATCATGCAGCTTCCACGTATATGGCACGTGATGGAAGAATGTGAGCAGATCGTCAGGCGTGGTGGAGGTGTTCTCGTAAATCTTCGCCACTTCAGGCCAATATTGCCCGACGAAACCGGTTCCCGTGGCGACGGTGCGGTCCATACCCACCCGTTGTGGTCGGCGCGATGCCATTGGCCCCAGCCATTGTTTTCGCTCGATTCGATATTGGGCCCGTAGTGGCTGCCAGTAAGATAGGTGAGCGTTTGCATTCCGAGCGGGCCTGTGTAGTCCACGTATGCAGGCCATGACTGCATCAGCATCTTCGTCACAGTGGTGACCACCTGGGGATCATCCGCGATTGTCTGCTTTGTCCACTCTTCTGCAATCTGCTCGGAAGTGAGATTCGAATTCCAAGCCAGTCGGCCGAACGCATACAGATTTGCCAGCGCCAAAGGCGAGCCGAGCCAGGCGTCTTGGCCAACGCAGGCCACACCCACCATGCCCCCTAACTTGCGATGAAATGCCTTGCCCGCGATGATCTCCTTTACCGGTGTGGAACGGTTCTCCGCCCTCAGATCGAAATCGAGCACGCGTTTCCACATCGGCGCCAGATACACCAGATGGCGCTGCTCTCACCCTTTGGACATAGGTCGCGAAGTGCTTGATTGACTGTCTGAAGGAACGTAGTACTCGACGGAGGGCGAAAACCAAGGATGGAAGGGCCACGCGGCGGTCTGCTGCATGGCCTGCACGGCTTCAATCACTTCCTTGCGCATCTCCAGCAGCTTGTAAGCAAGCCCCACAGCGCTCACCGGCAATGGTGAGCTTGGCGACGCGATGAACATTGTGTTTCCCTTTGCCTCTGCATTCGATGCACCGGAAGACCTCGATGTGGAAGACATCTTCGATATCTCCGATCTGTCGGCTGATGGCCGAGTGTGCGACATGCACACTTTGGGCTGCGACGGTAAAGCTGCCCGTCCCTGTGGCCGCGATGATGTATCTCAGGTGGCGGAACTCCAGATGGTCGTAGATGCTCATTCGGCTCTACTGCCCTGAAAAGATTCCGTGGATGATGACCTTCGGAAGATGGTGTCCTGCGCACGTAACAGATGCTGGGCTCAGGTGAGGGGAGCGCCGGACGTAAGGTTGAGTGGGCTTTTGTACTCTTGCTGAATTCTATCTGGGGACTGACCTCATATGCGCATAAGTCCCTCCGTCAATTTCTAACATTCCTTTCATATTAAATTTCGATAAACGTGATTCTTGCGCATGGCTCTTGAAGCACCGACGCACTTGTACGGAAAAGAGTCGGGTTCGTTACACTCACTCCGCCCACCTACTGCTTCAATAGCGGTAATCCTCTATTCATTGGGGCCGGATAGCCTTTGAGTATCCGCACATTCTGTGAATGTTAAGAGTTGGCGAATATAGGCGAGTGCGAAGTTAGATTTGGCCTGGAAGTCGACTTTTAGTAGGCAGACCAGAGAGAAATGTATTTTCCACGATCCCAACCCGGCCGGAGAACCAATGAAGACGTGTTCTTCGATTACCATCCCCAGCTTTTGGCGTGGGGGGCGCAGATCACGCAGAATGACCGCGAAGAAGCGGAAGACTTGGTGCAGGATTGCTATCTCTGTGTGACGCGCATCGGCCGCCAGCTCGATGGGATGGAGCACCTCGACCGCTATCTCTTTCGCGTACTCCGCAATCTCTACTATGCACGGCTGCGCCGCGGGCGGCGAGAACCCATTGACAAGCTGTCGATCGTGGACTTCGACACGGTAGAACAGGGGCTGGCTGCTGCGGATCGCCGCGAGCTGCTCTTTGTGCGCTCGCGCCTGGAGCAGATCTGCAGGTACGCGTGCGAACGCAAGAGTGCCAATCGCTCCGCCGGAATTCTCATCATGCGCTTCTTTCTAGGGTACTTTCCGGGCGAGTTGATAAGAATCGTGAATGTTCCCCGGTATGTCGTAGATCAGGCGCTATACGTCGTCCGGAGCGAAGCTCGTGCCTGGCTGGAACGGCCCGGATCAGTGGTTTCAATTCTGGACGGGAAGTCCGAAGGGAAGCACGCCCCAGCGCCACTCATCACTTCATCACTGCTCTTTGACGACAGCGAAAGCCTTTTTCGGAAACTTCGCAAACTGATTTTCAATGCCAAAGAAGGGGAATGTTTTGAGCGTGAGGCGTTGGGACGGCGTTACTCCGATGACGCCGCTCCAACGCCTATGTCGGCTCAGGAACTGGCGCATCTGGTAAGCTGCCCGGCCTGTCTCGATCTGGTGAATTCGATTCTTGATCTTCCGCTGCTTGCCGAGCGCACCCCCGAAAACGGCTTGGATCGGGACGGCTCGTCCCGTCCGCGGAGCGGAACTGGGAGCGGCAAGAAGGGAGGGGCGGGGACCGGAAACGGTGCGCGAAGTGACCGTGCCTCTTCTGGACGTTCCAAGCGCAATGCTGCAAAAGAGGGTCCGTCTATCCAGAAGATGGAACGGCGTGCGAGGGAACTCTATGAGCACCGCCCACAGATTCTCGAGATCGTTGTGGATGGTGATGTTCGCTCTTCGCAGAAGGTCACCTCCGAGTTCAACGAGTTCCGCGCCACGCTGGGCCGCAAGGAAGAGCCCTCATTTATCGAAGTCCTCAGCGAACAGGGTTTCCGCGTTGCGTTTCTCCTGGTCGATGCGCCCGTCTCTGCCGACAAGTTGGAGCAGGTAGAAAGCGTCGAGCTGAGCGATGGCCGCTCCCTTGTGCTTGAGCTTAAATTCGGGGTCGAAGGTGCTGTGATACAGGTGCTCTACCGCGATCCGGTCATGGCGTCGGTGTTGATGGAAGAGATGCCGGTGGAAACCGGAGGTTCTCGTGGCCGCCGGAAATCCCTGGCACAGGCCGCCACCGAGCTTGCTCCTGTCCATCCTTTGAATCGGCTGCGTCGCTGGGCGGGTGTTGTCCCTGCGTGGGCGAAAGACAGGGTGAAAAGTTGGTTGAAACGGCTCCGCCTTCCCACTATGACTCCACTGCTCACGACCGGCATCGTCTGCGCGGTCTTCTCGATTGTGTTCCTTGTCCTGGCCTATCGCTCCACTTCCGTCATGAACCCGGCGGATATGCTGAAGCGTTCCGCGACCGCTGAACTGGCTCCGCTGCGCTCCGGTGCCTCCGGCGTCATCGTGGAAACGGTGTGCATTAAAACGTCGCGGCAGAAACTGGAACGTACCCTTTACCGGGACATCCAGGGTAAGCGGCGACTGAGAAGTCAGAAGTTGAGTCAGCAGGAAGCGGCGCTGCAGTCAGATCTCGAACAGTTGGGCATCCCCTGGAATGATCCGCTCTCGGCAGGATCCTACCGGGATTGGCATGACCGCGCTGCGGTGAAGCAGGATGTGGTGAGGCGTCCGGAGAAGGGTTTCCTGACTCTCATCACCACAGTTGAAAAAGGCCGGATTGCAAGCGAATCGCTCACTGTCCGTGAATCGGACTTACACCCGTTGGTGAGGACGGTCGAACTACGGGATGCCGGAACGATTGAGATTGCGGAAGTGAATTACGGCGTTCTCCCCTGGAGTTCCGTTAACTCCGATTTGTTCGAGCCGGACTTCAATGCTGCTTCGCCGATTGTGGGCGACGCGCGCGCATCCGTTCTTCCGCGGCTTCATCGTGCTCTCACGCCGGTCGAACTGGACGAGGCCGAGTTAGGCGCCCGCCTAGTGTTGAACCGGCTTCATCTAGATGGTAATGATCGCATCGAGCTGGTTCGCCAGCCTGCGGGAGTGCGGGTTCAGGGTGTGGTCGAAGACACCCAAGAAAAACGCCAATTGCAGGAGCAACTCTACTCGGTGCCGTATGTCTCGGTTGCGGTCCTGACCATTCAGGAGATGGCAGCGCAGCCCACTGCCGCTTCAGAGGTTGCCAGCATCCAGCAGAGTTCGGCATCCGCCGCTTCCGCGCCCTCAGCACTCGAAAAATATCTGGCTCAGCGCGGCGTGGACCGTATCGCCGCTGGCGCCTCGGTGCAGGAAATCCTCTTGACTTCCTTCGCCGTCAAGCGGGAAAGCGACCAGATTTTGGATCTCATGAGGCGCTTTGCCGGTAGTCAGTCGCTTTCGATCGCCGCTCGTGCCGAACTGAGCGAACTGCTTGTCCAGCACAAGGCAGCCCTGCTCGCTGCGCTTGGACAGGAGGATAAGCAGCTTGCCAGCCTCCAGTTGATTCCGAGCACTGTCGCTGGCGGCTCCGCGAACGGAGGAGAAACCAGAGATGACGTGGATGCTTTAGTTGGAATTGCGAAACGTAACTTCGACCTCTGCGCGGAGTTGGTCTCCGAAAGCAACCCCTCGCCTCGGCCCGCGGAGCAGATCGCTCCTCAAGTCGCGGAATCCATCGCACGTCTCAGGGCCACGGTCCTTCACGTTTCCGCGGCGGACGAACTCTCTCCGCCACCGGGCACTCCTCTCACCGCGAACCAAAACAGATAGCACCACGAATCAAAACAGAAGAGATAGGACATCCCGCATGTATCGCTACTTACTTCGATTCCTGGCCTGCGCCTTCGTGATGCTTACTGCCGCGGCTGCCTACGGGCAAACGGCCCGCTTTGGCGGGCAGGTCACTGATCAGCAAGGCGCTGCCATTCCCAACGCTGAGGTGCATGTTCTCAACCTGGACACGTCTGCTCGGACAGATACGAAGACCGACGCCACCGGAAACTATGTCGTTCCTTATCTCCCGGCTGGCCGTTACCGGGTCGAAGTTAGTGCTCAGGGCTTTAACACGGTGGTCAGCGACAATGTGTCGCTAACAATGGGACAGGCGCACATACTGGATATCCAATTAGGCGTTGCATCCGCCGAAACCAACGTCACCGTTGAAGGCGGCGCAGCATCGTCCGCCGTGCAGGTGAATACTGAAAACGCTGAGGTGAGCGGCACCATCACCGGCAAAGAGGTTCAGGCGATTCAACTGAACGGACGCAATTTTACGCAGCTCATTGCGCTTGTGCCCGGCGTCTCCAATCAGACGCAGCAAGATGAAGCCAGGGTGGGTGCGGTCGGCAGCGTGGCATATTCGGTCAACGGCGGACGGACGGAATACAACAGTTTCAATGTCGATGGCTCGGAGACGATGAACGCGGGAATCAACAAGGACCGCAGCAGCCTCATCGTTTACCCGAGTGTGGATGCCATTCAAGAAATTAAGGTTCTTACTTCCAACTATGGCGCTCAGTATCCGAGCACAGGCAATGGAACCACCATTGTTACAACCAAATCCGGAACGGATCAGTACCACGGAAATCTATACGAGTTTGTGCGCAATGAGGTGTTCAACGCCAAGGGGTACTTCGATATCGGCAATAGTGCGCCTCTGTATCGAAGGAACGACTTTGGCGGGACAATCGGTGGGCCGCTTTCGATCCCACGCATGTACGACTCCAAGGGCAAAACGCACTTCTTCTTTTCCGAAGAAGCGCGATTAGAGACTGATCCGTATGCCTACCGTCAGGCCGTCCCTTCGCTGGAGGAGCGCAACGGCGATTTCAGCGATGTTTGTCCCTATGCCATTCCAGGGCAAGTGGGATTCTATTCGCCAAATCAATATCCCGATTGCCCCACTTCGGACAATGGGCCAACCAATAGGCATAATACTGAAAATAGAACTCTGCCTGGGAACCGCTTGACGGTGACTCCTGCGGTTACCGCAATTCTGAATACAGGTATCATTCCTACGCCTAATTCGAATTCAGGCTGCAATTCGACGATAGGCTCCTGCTACCTTGCCGAGGTGTCTCTTCCCTCATACTACCGCGAGGAAATACTGCGGTTGGATCATGCACTAACGGACAAGTCGTATCTTATGTTCCGTTATATTCACGACGAGTGGGACAGCACTCAGCCTGTGCCGCAGTATGCATATGTGCAAAACAACTTTCCAACTATTCGCAACCGTTACTATGGGCCAGGAACGAGCATGGTGGTGCGGCTAGCGTCTCAGTTGTCGGCGCAGTGGACCAACGATCTGACATTCAGTTTTACTTACTCGAAGATTACGCTGAACGATATTGCGGCACCTTTTGTATCTCTCAATCGCCCCTCGGTGATTGATGCGCCTCCGTGCTTCATTGACAGCGTCTATACGGGGAGCAACGGACCCAGTTGCGGGCTAGGCTACATTTTCAACAATGCCGCCTCGGGAAAGCTTCCGGGAATCAGCATTGCCGGTAACAACGCAGCCTATGGCGGCAATGGATTCAATGTAGACCCGGCGTATATGCCATGGAAGCACACTAACCCCACCTATAGCGTGATGGATAACGCCGAGAGGACTCTGGGCCATCATTCTCTCAAGTTCGGTGCCCAACTGATGATCTTCCAGAGGAACCAAACCAATGGACCGATTGGCGCCGCAACCGGAGACGTGCAAGGGTTGCTTACCTTCAATAATTTGAATGCTCCCAACACAACAGGGAATGCATTCGCGGATTTTCTTCTGATGGGCAATTACGACGGCAGCACCGGGGGAGGTATCTCCAGCTTTCAACAGGATAGTGCGCAGGCGCGGTATCACCAGTCCTACCGGATTATCGAACCGTATATCGAGGACGACTGGAAGATTACTTCGCGGTTTATCCTTAATGCCGGACTCAGGGTAAGCCTGTTCGGCTTGTACAAGGAGAAGAACCACAACGCATATAACTGGACTGCCGGCGCTTTCAACCGCGGATTGTCCGAATCCGTTGTCATAGACCCGGCCAGCGGCCAGTTGTTAGATGCGACCACCGATACCGCAATTCCTATTTATCTTCCAAACGGTAAGGTCAACCCCACGGTAATCAACGGCATTGTGCGTTGCGGCGTCAATGGCGTTCCTGATGGCTGCATGACCAACCATCTATGGAACCCAGCGCCGCGCGTCGGCTTCGCCTGGGACGTTTTTGGCAACGGTAAGCTGGCAGTTCGTGGCGGTTACGGTATTTTCTTCGAGCACGGTACCGCAGACGAGGCCAACGCAGGATCGCTCGAGGCCAGCGCGCCTATTGTACTGAGTATTACCCAGACCGCTCCGATCAGTATGGGATGTATCGGGTTGACTGCTGCGGGCTGTGCAGGAACTGGAGCCCCGGGTTCTGGGTTTGGCACGCCCGGCGCTTTCCCCATCAATGTTACAGCTATTCCCACCCATGCGGTTTGGCCTTACGTGCAGCAGTGGAGCTTCAGTGTCGAGCGACAGGTGGCAGGCAACATGCTGGCCACCTTTGGTTATGTGGGAAGTAAAGGAACACATCTTACAGTGCAACGCGAGATCAACCAACTGATTCCTACGCCTGCGGGGAATAATCCATTTGGTTTGCACGACCCGCTGCTGCAGTCGGATTGCTATCAGCAGTCGGTACCAGATGGTCCAGGATTTAACGAGCGAGGTTTCTGGCTTCACAATGGTGCCGCAGTCTATCCCAGCAATCCTGCCTACGTCAGCCTGCAGACCGCCTGCTACAACTTAGGGGCCGGAGGTAGCAAGGATCCAAACTCATTCCGCACGTTTGCCCCTGGCTTGGGCAACATCTACTCGCTCGAGAATGTCGCCAATTCCGCCTACAACTCCTTCCAGGCAACCCTGCGGCGCGTGCAAGGTCCGCTGACTCTGGGTTTGGCCTACACCTATAGCCACTCGATCGACAACTCTTCCGATCGTTCCGACGCCACTTTCGTGAACTCGTTCGACCTGAAGTCGAACCGCTCCAGTTCTGCCTTCGATCAAAGGCAACTACTCCACCTTAGCTACGAGTATGAACTGCCGCTATACAAAGCGTTGCAAAACTTTCTCAGCAATATCAATAGTGACCCCGATCCGGAAAATAACACTGCCAACCGGCCGCCATCGGACTATCTGCAGTCCCGCTATCTCAAATGGATATTGAGCGATTGGCAACTCTCTGGTATTACGCTCTTCGAGACAGGCATCCCGTTCACAGTCATCAATGGCGGCAGCCCGAACGGCGTATCGGTTCTGGACAACGCCGGGGTGTATAACGGCGTCGGCGCCGGATCCTATCCCGATGTGGTAGGGAATCCGCGCCACCATGTTTCCAGAGCCAGCGGGAGCGGCCGCAACGGGTATAGTTTTGGCCCCCTGCTGCTTAATCCTGGAGCTTTCGCTGCCCCGCGTGGCCTGACCTTTGGCAACGCCGGCCGCAACGTGCTCAACAACCCCAGCCGCTGGAACTTCGACGCAGCCATGCACAAGACGATGAATGTCCGGGAACGATGGAATCTCGAATTCCGCGCGGAGGCCTTCAACGTCTTCAACCACACCCAGTTTCGTATCTATGACCCCACGCTCGGCAACCAGGCCAATAACACAGTCAGTTGCTACGGGCCAACCAGCTATTCGGCGGGCGACCCTGGTGGGGAGGTTTCAGGCGACGCTGGATGCCTGAGCGGCAGCTCCTTTCTTCATCCAGTGGACGCGCACCGTCCGCGCACCATCCAGTTCGGTTTGAAGCTTGCATTTTGAACTCCGGGACGAAGAGGATTTGTAATGAAAAGAGATTGTATTCAGAAGAGCGGATCCTGGCGGCTGGGTATGGTGCTAGCTGGGGCAGCACTCGGATTTGCGATGACCGGTTGCGGTGGGAACTCTTCGAGTTCGAGTTCAACTTCAACCGCCGGTCAAGCTATCCAGTACTTTGGCACTCAGAATCCAGATCAAAGCTCCCAAGGTGGATTTCCAATTGGAGGAGTCTGGAGCATTACGCTCGATACGCAGAATAGCTTTTTCAGCTATTCGAATATCGAGTCGTCCGACAATCGCTCCGTCTTCTCGAGCTCAGGTAGTATTGCCGCCAGCAAGAGCGGCATTCTCGATTTGACCCTTTCAGGGGGCGCGGCAGGTAGCGGTGGATATGCCGTACACATCCCCGGAGAGGGTCTGCTGTTGCGTGCAGGCGACAACCATAAACTAGTGGTTGGCGCAACCGTATCGAACGCCTGCCCGTCGCTCACTTCCCAGAAGACCTTCAATTTTGTCTCTCTCGCGTCCTCTGACTCCAGGGATCTAACCCCCCATGTCGCCTATGGATCGATACAGATTAACCCAGGTACCGCGGGCACCTGGAGCTTCTCCAATCTCAACATGTACCTGCTGGATGGCGGATCCCTCAGCCCGACACCCTTCCCCGACGGAAGCTGCGCCTCTACAAAAGAGGGGTTTGTCATCGCGGTTCCTCTCTCCGGTGTTGCGCAACAGACAACACCTTCGCAAATTACTGTGGGCATCAGCCCATCGGGACTCCTGGTTATCGATCAGGGGCAGAATAGCGGCTGGGCAGCACGGAATCCGACCGGGCCCACTGGGCCTTTGGGCTTGCTGGGAGTCATCCAGCCTACGGCGGCGCTGAATGTCGCGGACCTGGTAACCAAGAGCTATGCCGGGTTTGAGACCGAGGCCTACGGACCGCTAGGCACCATAGCGGTCGCTTTCGGAGCCACCCCGGGAACGAGCACATCGATCACCGGCGGCGGATTTCCCAATGACGATATCACCCAATTACCCGCTGCGGACACCACCGTGGATCTTGGCAGCCAGAGTTCGCAAACACCGGGACTCTTCACCTCCGTAACTCTTACCCGTCCGGACAGTTTTGGACTCTGCGCTGGAACCGCATCCGGTGGGACGGATGCCAAGGGAAATGCCACATGCGTGTTTCACGGAGCGGCTGTTGTAGGGCAGGTAGCCGGCAAATACGTGATCTTCGCCAACATAGTTGACCCGACCCTGGCCGCAATCCAGATTGGCGATTTCGCCACGACGCCGCTGACAGTACTGAATTTACTTCTTTACCAACAGTGAGAGCTATTCGACGCAAGCGGGAAGCCGTGATTGAAAGAATGGAGAGTGCCGTGATTGAAAGAATGGAAAGTGCCGTGATTGAAAGAATGGAAAGTGCCGTGTTGAAAGTTGCTTTGAGGTCTTTGCGGGTGTTCAGGGGAATCCGTAGCTGGTGCTTCATTTTGCTGCTCGCCGGTTTGGCGCACAGGCCCGTTGCGGCGCAAGTCCTCTCTCTGACGCCGGGGCAAGTGAGTGCCGTCACCTCGTTGACGGGCAGTATCGATCCGACCTACAGCGGTCCGGTGAGCGGTCTCACGGTGAATAACGGACAGACTCTTACCTTCGACCATGCGGGCAATCTCTACTTCCTCGATTCCGGGGCGCGTACGGTGCGAGTGCTGGCCTCGGGAAAGGGGCCGATTCCAGCGCTACCCTCTGTGGCTTCACCCACCGCGGGAAGCGTCTATACCGTTGCCGGCAGCGGTGCTATCCTCGCCTCCTCCACGCCGCTCTGCGCCACCGATCAGCGAAGCGCTGGCGATAACAACTATTACGGAAACGGTTGCCCGGCTACCGACGCACTTCTCAGCGTTATTGTGGACCAATATGTCCCCGCCGCTTCCATCGCTCTCGACGCCGCGGGCAATCTCTATATCACTGACACTTATCACTCCCAGATTCGCGTGGTTTATGCTGGCGGTACAGTTCCAGGTCTTCCATCCAATCTCACTCCCGGATACATCTATGGCTTTGCTGGCATCGCAGGGTCCTCAGGAAATTCAGGGAATGGCGGTTCGGCACTTGCAGCGCAGATCTACTATCCCACCGGTATTGCAGTCGACCCCTTTGGCAATGTCTACATGGCAGACAGCGCGAGCAATGTCGTCCGTGTGGTCTATGGTGGGGCGAACCTGCCTCCCGGATTGCCGAGCAACACAGTCGCCGGCGGCATTGACCAGATAACTCCTGCAGGATCGGGACCGGTTTGGTCAAACCCCTCATCGGTTGCGTCCGATGCTTTCGGAAACATCTACGTAAGCGATCTCGTCAGCCGTCAGGTATATGTCTTTTACGTAGCGGGAACTGTTCCCGGGGTACCGGATCCACTTCCGGGCTTCGTCTACCTATTTGCCGGGAGCGGACAGCAAAATAGTTTTGGACCGTATGGCGGGCCAGCTACGGCCGTTTCCATCTTCAGGCCTTCGCAAGTTTCCTTCGATTCTGTCGGCAATGCCTATCTGGTTGATTATGGTCAAGGCTACGGTGCACCAGGATATATCGACAAAATCGATCCCTCAGGCACCGTTACGCTCCTCGTGGGCGACCAGAGCGGCACCAACTGCGCTGCATCCGTCGATAGTTATGGAGATGGGTGTACCGCCAGCTCGACTGCGCCGCCCGGTCCGGTGGGCATTGCGATAGCTCCGAATGGAAACCTGTACTATACCGACAGTGCCCTTCTGCACGTGCTCGACATAAGCACATCAAGCATATCGTTCAGTGCATTTGCAGGTACCACCTCGGATACGCAAGTGTTGGAGGTGGCCAACGTGGGCGGCAACGATTTGCAGATCACCGGGATCCAGGTGACCGGGCCATTCGCTCAGGTTGCTATCGGAGGCGCCAGCGAGTGCTCGGCACCGATATCGCTCGCCCCCGGAAGGAATTGCCTCCTGGGCGTTTCCTTTACTCCCACATCGGTTGGCTCCTTCACGGGAACGATCGCGATTGCCAGCAATTCGACGAACGCGACGAATGGCAGCAATACCATCACTCTCTCGGGGACGGCCGCAATCGGATCGAGCTCGATCGCACTTACTGTTTCGCCCCCGCTCGCCAATGTGGGCCAGCCGGTTACGATCTTGGCGGCCATCTCTCCGGCGGGAGCTGCGGTTTCGCCGACCGGAACGGTCAACTTTCTCAATGGCGCGACCTCTTTGGGCACGGCATCAGTGTCCGGTAATACGGCTTCCTTGGTTGTAAGCACGCTGCCTGCGGGCAGCTACAGCCTCACCGCGACTTATAGCGGCGACAGCAACTACTCAGCAAGCACATCATATCCGGCGACGTTGGTGATCTCCTCGAAGCAGGTCCCCAGCGTCGCGCTGACAGCCTCGGCCTCGAGTGCAACCGTAGGGCAGACCGTCACCTTCACCGCATCCGTCACTCCCTCTTCGGGAACAACGCAACCTACGGGAACGGTAACTTTTAGCGATGGCTCGAACCCACTCGGTTCGGCCCCTCTGAACGGCTCCGGTGCGACTACCTTCTCCACTTCGGCCCTCCCTGCCGGCGCGAATACCATCTATGCGGTCTACAGTGGAGACGCTAACTTTGCCGCCGCCACGTCGTTGGGATCGCCGGTCCAGGTGCAGGGGAATGCCTTACTGGTGCTGCAACCCGGTGTGATCTCGACCGTAGCCGGCAACTTTGGCGTTTCTGGTTATTCCGGCGACGGCGGCCCGGCCACCGGTAGCGGCGCCACGTTGTACCAGCCCTTCGCCGTTTCGGTCGATCCTTCCGGAAACGTGTATATCGCTGACGGCAATTATGTGCGCGTGGTAGCCGCCGTCACCGGCACCGTTCTTGGGGTCAAAACGACCGCCGGGAATATTTATACGGTCGCTGGAAACGGGAATAGCTGCAACAACAATAACGGCATCCTGGATTGCGGAGATGGTGGACCCGCTACCAGCGCAAGCTTGCAGTCTCCAAGCGGCGTGTCGGCCGACGCCTTTGGCAACCTCTATATCATGGACAACAACTCGGCCGCTCTCGTGCGTAAGGTAAATTCAAGCGGCATTATCTCTACGGTCGCTGGAAGTTTGAACACGAATGTCACGCCCACCAATCTCGGGGACGGAGGCCCGGCGACCAATGCTTCCCTGAGCGGTGGGGGCGGCATCCGTACCGACAACCGCGGGAATCTTTACATTGCGGATGAGATCAATCGGCTCATCCGCAGGGTAGATGCCGAAACGGGCATTATTACCACCGTTGCGGGGACGGGAACGCGAGGCTACAGCGGCGATGGCGGCATCGCTACCGCCGCCCAACTCTCGTTCGTAAGCGATCTGGCCCTGGATGCGTCCGGCAACCTCTTTATCGCGGATACTTTCAACCACGTTATCCGCCGTGTGGATGCGCAGACTGGCAATATCACCACCGTTGCTGGAACCGGCGCGCGTGGCTTCGGCGGCGACGGAGGGCCGGCTCTCAACGCACTCCTATGGGGTCCAAGCGGCGTGGAAGTGGACGGCGCCGGCAACCTGTATATCGCCGACACATCGAATGACATAGTGCGCCGGGTCGATGTCTCTACAGGGATTATCACCACAATCGCAGGAGTTCCAGGCGTAACCGGAACAAGCGGCGACGGCGGCCTGGCTACGAATGCGAACCTCAGCCGCCCTGAGGCCGTAGCCTTGGACCGAATGGGCAATCTGCTCATTGTAGATACCAACGATTATGTGGTTCGTGAAGTCACTGGTCCAAGCTCGGCGGCGAGCTTCGGGAGCCAGAGCCTTGGTTCGACCACGACCCAGACGTTCACTGTAAGCAGCGTCGGCAGCCAGGCGCTCAACTTGACTGCCATCAACTTCCCAAACGGCTTCACCCAACAGGCCAGTGGCGGCACCGACTGCTCCGCGCCGATGACCCTGAATCCTGGCCAGAGCTGCGAGCTGGCTATAGGTTTTTTCCCAACCGACAGTGTCTCCTTCAGCGGCACAGTGACGATTGCCAGCAACTCCGGCAACGCTACGTCGGGCGTCAACTCCATTGCTGTCAGCGGTTCCGGCGTAGCAAATAGCGGCACCACTCCGCAAACCATCACCTTCACTCCTCCAGCAACTGCGACCTACGGCCAGCAGATTCCGCTGAATGCCACGGCCTCATCCGGATTGCCGGTCACCTTTTTGGTATCGGGCCCGGGCAGGCTCGCCGGCAATACGCTGACTGTAACTGGTACCGGTCCCATCACGGTGACCGCCTACCAGTTCGGCGACTCAACCTATGCCAAGGCCACGCAAGTGCAGGCGACAATTAATGCCAACGCCGTGCAACTGACCGTAACTGCCGACAGCCTGTCGCGTGCGCCCGGCTCGCCCAACCCAACGCTGACCTACACGGTCACCGGGTTTGTGAACGGCGACACGCAAGCCACGGCACTTACCGGCGCTCCGGTGTTGTCAACGACCGCAACCCAGTCATCGCCAACCGGCGTGTACCCCATCACCATCCAACAGGGAACGCTGCAAACTGTCACGCCCAACTACACGCTGACGGCGGCTTCGTTCGTGAACGGAACGCTCACCGTCACGGCGGGCCTGTCGCAGGCCATTACTTTCCCGGCGATTCCCAATGCCAACAGCCTCGTGTACGGAACCTCGCCGATCACGCTACAGGCCACGACCAGCGCTCCCGGCCTGCAGGTGATCTACACGGTCCAGGGGAACGCGAAGATCACCGGATCTGTGTTGAGCATCACTGGTGCAGGTCCGGTCGCGGTGACGGCTACCCAACCCGGCGATGCTACCTATGCGGCAGCTTCGCCGGTGACGCAGTCGTTCACCGTGGCAGCGGCTCCTCTCACCTTTACCGCGGACAATCTAACCATGGCGCAGGGAGCGGCCGTACCGCCACTCACCTACACGGTCAGTGGGCTCGTGAATGGCGATACGGCCGCCAGCGTGGTGAGCGGATCGCCGAAACTATCCACGACCGCAAATTCATCAACGCCGGTAGGCACGGTTGTTCCGATCACGATCACTCAGGGCTCGCTGGCGCTCTCGACAACAAACTATGTCCTGACGCCTGCGTCCTTCGTCAACGGCACCTTGACGGTCGTGACAGGCAGCTCACAAACCATTAACTTCGGTGCTTTGCCGAATACGGTCTATGGCGTGGCGCCCTTTGCGCTCAATGCAACCGCCAGCTCCGGCCTGCCAGTAACCTTCTCCGTCACAGGCCCGGCCACGGTCACAAACAGCCTGCTAACAGTTAATGGCGCTGGAACGGTTACCGTTACTGCTACTCAAAGCGGTAATGGAACCTATACGGCCGCTCCGCCGGTGCAGCAGAGCTTCACGGTTGCCCCCGCGCCCTTAACGGTTACCGCGAATAATGCCACCCGTCTCAACGACACGCCCAATCCTAACTTCACGTACACAATCTCTGGTTTTGTTAATGGAGACACTTCTGGAGTGGTCGGCGGCGCTCCGAGTTTCAGCACCACGGCTACTCCCGGATCGCCCACTGGAACCTATCCCATCAACGTCAGTATCGGCAGTCTGACGGCAGCAAATTACACTTTCGCAAACTTCATCGCTGGCACGCTTACCATCACCACGGGTGGACCGGCTCCTGACTTTTCCATGACCCTCGGGCCACAGCAAATGACCATCGTGGCCGGTCAGGTCCAGCAGACCACGATCGCCGTAAATCCAGTGAACTATTACCAAGGGCTCCTCAATCTTTCCTGCAAAGGGCTTCCGGCAAATGTCTCATGCGTTTTCACACCGGCCGCTCTAACTGTGGCGACCTATACCGATTCCAACGGCAATCCCATTCCGGTGCGAGGAACACTGACCATCACAACTGGCGGTGTAACTGTGGTGAGTTCGCTGGCTGGACCTGACAGGGAAATTCGCACGGCGGCGGTCATTGGTTGGTCAGCGCTTCTGTTCGGTGCAGTCTTCGGATGGCGGCGCAAGCGGCTTGCCCGATACTCGTCGCTCTGGGCGATTGCGGTCGCAGCGGTTGTCTTCGGTGCGAGCCTGGGTGTGGCGGCGTGCGGAGGCAAGTCCAGTTCGCCGGGTAATAATGGCCTTGCGGCTTCAGGAACCAGCACAATTCAAGTAGTTGCCACTGATTCCAACGGAGGCCCTTCACATAGCCTCGACCTAGTGCTCACGGTGCGCTGATGTAGGGGACTTCCAAACGGAGGGAACTCATCAGGCATCGAACGTGAATGGCTGTGGCGTGTGCCCTGCGCCACAGCCGCGGCGGCTCAAGGCTACGCCCCCGAAGGCTTGAGCCCGTTTTCTTTCGCGCAACCGCAAGGAGGGAGTGTATGTTTCTCAACGGTCTCCTATTTGGAGCGGGCTTCATCTTGGGAATCAGCGGTCTGGCCACCATCGCTCTTGGCACCATGGCGCTATGGGACTGGTTCGCCGGCAGAGGTCAAAAGAGTCTGGGAGGCCGTGCTCAGCATGAGAGAGGATTTAATCGAGATGGTAAGTCAGGCCGAGCACGCCTTACCGAGCCTTGAGAGAATGCTCTCCCTACTGCAAAGTCTGACCTGGCGCACCGTTTTTGCCGAATCCTTCGCCCAGCAAAGATTCACGATTCAATAAGCTTCCCCTTGACAGGGAAGGGTGTACACAACAACAGAGTGCAATGTGTCAACCTCCAGGCGTCGCACCCAGATGGTTCTCCGTGCGGCGCCTATTTTTGAGTTGATTTCGAACCATCTCGATGGACATGCACGAGCCAGATCTTTCTCAATCCGATCCCTCGTCGCTGCGGAACACTCCGCGGCGATGCTAAAGTTCCACAGGAACTATAAAGTGTCATTCTGGCTCACCGATTTCCGCGTTCAGGCCGAAAACGCTGCGGGCCTAGAACGTTTGCCCAGATAGTTGGTTTACGGTGACTAGACCCCTCGAAATGTGCTCTTTCAGCGTGACGCCCGCGGGATGCATCTCACCGCAGTTCTGGACTTCGAGGCAATGGCGTGGGATTCCGTTTGCGTAGATGTCGCAAATACCTGCTCCACGTTGCTCATGTGGTCGGGGTTAGACGGGCTGGGAGAACGAATCGAGGCCGTTGTGACGATCTACGAGCATTCGGCGGGCGTGGACTTCGAACGAATGGATGTCCAGACTGCGATGCTCGCCCACTGGTTCTGCCACTACTGGAATTGGCGAGACCGGTTGCAGTTCGGCGAGTTCGGGCATGAGGTGAAAGGCCGCCTATGCTACAGAGTTTTCTCGGTGCTCTCCTATCTTGCGAACGGAGGAGGTGCCTCGTAATGAGAGCCAGCATGGTGCTCCGCGGCATCGAAGCCGCCGAGCAGGTGCTACTTGTATATGAGGCAGCCGCGTTCTTCCAACTTATCAAGCCATGGTAATGCCTGCACCGTGTTGACCCACCTTAGATCAATCTTCTCAAGTCTGGGCATTTCGAGAATTGATTCCGGCAGCGTTTCGATCGGATTCGCGCGCAGATCGAGCAGGCGCAGTTCTGACAATTCCCCGATCGCAGACGGCAGCGTTCGAAGCTGATTGTTTCTAAGATGGAATTCGCGCAGTCGCGAAAGCCTGGCGATTGAACCAGGCAAATTGCTGAACTGGTTATCGGTGGCGCGCAACTCAACAAGACTGGACATGTGGCAGATCGGTTCAGGGAATGCTGAGAAGCAGTTTAGACTGATATTCAGGTACTTTAACCGCTGTAGCCGTCCCAGCGAATGCGGTAAAGACTCGAGGCGATTGTCATGTAAATAGAGGAAATCACTGATATCTGTAAGATCGCCAAGTTCAACCGGCAACTCGGTTAATTGGTTGTGCCCCAAATCAAGCGTTCGAAGGTGCTGCAATTCCCCGATCCGCGGCGAAACTGCGCTGAGTGCATTTTCTGCCAGGCTGAGCACAGTAATTTCACGATCATTCCAGATCTCGTCGGGAACGGTGCCTAAATTCTTCTTCCAAAGATTTTGAACGCGATCAGGCATACGCTTTAGGTCCATTCGCTCCACGAATGAGACTACCTCTTCGTTACCAGGTTTGTTAAATTGCCGTTATGGTAATTGAGGCACAGCTCAGTGGTTGCGACCCGATTTTATGCGCTCACCTGCTCCGCAAGGTGGATGTGCAACTCATCGATTTGCTGCAATCGCTCACTTCAGAAGAGTGGGATCGGCAGGTAACGGCACCCCGATGGAAAGTACGCGATGTGGCGGCTCATTTGCTAGACACCGCCCTTCGCAAACTGTCGCTCGTTCGCGACTCCTGGTTCGTAGAAAATGCCAACGTTCAGTCTCCGGAGGACGTAATCGCACTGGTCAACCGGTTGAATGACGAAGGAGTTGCCGTGTATCGCCGTTTGAGCCCCGGTGTTTTGATTGACTTGATGACAATCGCGTGCGATCAATCGGCAAGCTTCCATGAATCGCTTGATCCATTTGCGCGAGCCACTTTCAATGTCAGTTGGGCGGGTGAAGACGTATCTCTTAATTGGTTCGACACGGCCCGCGAATTAACTGAACGCTGGCATCACCAAGAGCAAATTCGGCTGGCAACCGGACGGCCAGGTATTATGACGCCCGAACTGTATCATCCCGTGCTGGACTGTTTTGTGCGGGGTATGCCGTACGCATATCGACATACGGACTCTCCTGAAGGCACGAACGTCCTATTGGAGATTTCAGGGGAATGCGGTGGAAACTGGGCCATGACAAAGAGGCATGACGGTTGGCATTTCGTAAGAGAGAGTCCCCTGCAAGTTGCTTGTAAGGTGACACTACCCCAGGCGATTGCGTGGCGCGTCTTCACGAAAGGCATGGACCATGCATCCACCCGTCAGCAAGCTCAGATCGAAGGAGACATAGCCTTAGCTGCCGGGATTTTGGGATTGACGGCGATCGTGGGCTAAATGCGCGGCGATCACCTCATCTCGACCGAGGATTCGGCGAGTGATACATCGCCGATCGAAGTATTCGCTGGGGTACAAGATAAGTACATATCAGCTACGCGGAGGCGTAGACAATGTGACGAATTAAGCTGATATATGATGTAACAAGGCCCGCCAAAATTGGCCGGCCTTGTGCTTTTAGTGGCTCTAAGTGTGTCTGCCAGGTCTCCATGGAGCCACTGGCGGGCAAAAGCACATGCTCGATAACCGCAAAACCGACCATTTTTGAACCGATATGGCAAGCAAGAGCCGAGATGCTTTTATAACTCGGCTATTTTCAGAGCTTCCCTAACTTTAAATCACAGCCACCGACAAGCGGCGGTGAGTTTGCAGCAAACAACATCAAGCGTCTGGTGACGAAGTCCGGCCATCGCGTCACGCTGGTAGACACCTCCGGGCAGGAAGCCATTGCCATGGCGACGCCGAAGAGCAACCGGCTGGTGATGACAGAGAAGACCAACGAAACGGGCCGCCCGGCCGTGGTGCTGCACACCGACGGCGACATCATCCTCGCCGCCCCGAAGGGCCGAATCCACCTGCAAAGTAAGCTGCAGTCGAAGGAAGTGGGTGCAGGCGGGAGTCCTGCTAAGGCTGCTGCGGCACCCGCCGCTAAACAGATTGCTGCTGCCAAGCCGTCTACGGATGAGATCAAGTGGGTGAGATACAAAGGCAGCCCCACGCCTTGCTCAAAGTACGATCGGATGCCAGAGGAGGAAAAGAAGCACGCGACGGCAAAGGACAAAGAAAAGACCCCTGGCGGCCCGGCTTACACCACAGTCGGCGCACCACTCTCTAATTATCAAAACTGGCAACAAGACGGAATTGTTGATGCGCACAAATGTGTCATTCAAGTCGTGTTGTTAGCAGATGATATGTCCGGTGGATATAGCAAGTGAAATGTCCGCATAGCGGGCGGCGAGGATACGACCATGCAGAGGAGCATGGAGAGCTATCCGAGGG
>JAJPKO010000025.1 GCA_021323655.1 Acidobacteriaceae bacterium | reverse complement strand
TCCATCGTCCTCGTCCCGGAGGTCTCGCTCCCCCTGTTTGTACCAGCCTTCCAAGCCTACAAGCCGAACCAATTGTGCGAAAGAAATCCTACGTTATCGAACTTATTCGGCAATTTAATCAGCAATCACAAGTCAAATTCCGTCTTTTACGGGAATCAGCGACGCGATTTGATATTATTCCCGACATTGCTGGGCAGCAACCTATATTAGATACATCCGTAAAAGTAGATGATAAAGCAGAAAAACTGCCATCAGGCCAAACTGTTGTATACCCGGTTCTCAATCACCCTGAATAATTGTGGAAAGACAGAGGATCTATAGATTGTTAGAACAATCATTCTTTTCAAAACGCTCCCAGCGGTCGTCACGGCGGAGCAACCGGACATACTCGATAGAGTCAGTCAGGTCAGTATGGTCTTTCGCTATTCCGATCCATGCTTCCATTGCGTTCCGGCGCTTTTCGCGTTTATTCAGATACTTTTCTCGAACTGCGTCGCGCACCAGATATGAAATAGATGTTCCTTCCCTTCTTTGCTCGAGCGCGTAACAAGGCCAACAAATCATTATCAAGATAAAGCTGCGTTCTATGCAGGACGAATAGTATACATCACTCAAAATGATGCAAGATCGCTGTGGACAGGAACGCCTCAAAAAGACAAGTCCCTGCTACTATCGCATTTGTGCTGACGCTTGGAACCCATGTCCAGTTTGTGAAGGGAATTGGACCGCAGATTGCGCAATTGCTGGCTGCCAGGGGCATCACCACAGTCGAAGACCTGCTCTACCACCTGCCGTTTCGGTATGAGGACAGACTGCATCCGCGCGCGCTGAATGAATTGCAGCCGGGTGAGATGGCCAGCGTGATTGCCGAAGTGCGCGGGTCGGCGCTGCTGCGTACGCGCGCGATGCCGATTTTCGAGATGACCGTAGGGCAGGGAATTCACTCCCTGAAGTGTATCTGGTTTCGCGGGACTTATCTGAAAGACAAGTTCAAGCACGGGCAGATGGTGGCGTTGTATGGCAAGGTGGAGGCATCGCGGTCCGGGCGCGGCTTCAAGATGATCCAGCCGCAGTTTGAGGTGCTGCCCTCAGACCATGATGAGGATGATGAAGGCCGTCTGCTCGAAGTGGGGCGCATTGTTCCGGTGTATGAATCGCTGGGCGGAAACAAACTGACATCGCGCTGGATTCGCCGGGTTGTATTTAATCTGTTGAAGGAGCTGAACGAAGATGTTCCGGAGACGCTGCCCGGAGCATTGCTGGAGCGCCTGAAGCTGCCTGGGCGGGCAGCGGCGTTGCAGTATGTCCACTTTCCTCCGCCGGGTACGCCGATATCTCAATTGCAGGCGTCGGCCACCGAAGCGCACAAGCGGCTTATTTTTGAGGAGCTGTTCTATCTGGAGCTGGGGCTGGAGCTGAAGCGGCGAAAGTTTAAGGAGCGGGAAGGCATCGCCTTTGAGACGAACGACCAAGTACGGGAGGCCATTCGCGAAGTGCTGCCGTTTCATCCGACGGCGGCGCAGAAGCGCGCGCTGGCTGAGATTGTGGCGGACATGCGGCGATCCTCTCCTATGCGCCGGCTTTTGCAGGGAGATGTTGGTTCGGGGAAGACGATTGTAGCGCTGCAGGCGATGCTGGTCGCGATTGAGAATGGTTATCAGGCTGCGCTGATGGCGCCGACGGAGATTCTGGCGACACAGCATTATCTGGCAGCGAGGAAGTTGCTGGAGCGGTCTTCGAAGCGGTACAGGATTGTGTTGTTGACGGGATCGCTGGATGAGGACCTGAAACGGTTGAATCGCAGGCGTATCTCCGAGGGCGAAGCCGACGTGGTGATTGGCACGCACGCCCTGATTGAAGAAAAGGTTGAGTTCCACAAGCTGGGGCTGATTGTGGTGGATGAGCAGCACCGCTTTGGCGTAATGCAACGCTTTAAATTAATGAGGAAACATACTGATTCTGAACCAGATGTACTGGTGATGACGGCGACACCGATTCCGCGAACGCTAGCGCTGTCACTGTATGGCGACCTGGATTTGAGCGTGCTGGATGAGCTTCCGCCGGGTCGCACTCCGATTGTGACCCGCAAGATTGGAGATGAGCGGGCGGAGGATGTGTGGAAGTTTGTGCGCGAGCAGGTGGCGAAGGGGCATCAGGCGTATGTGGTCTATCCAGTGATTGAGGGCGCAAAGGGCGACCAGCCGGAGCTGGACTTTGCTCCCGTTGAACCGGAGGAAGAAAAGCCCGCGAAGAAAAAGGCGAAAGCGCGGCAGCTGTTTGAGAAGCCTACATTGAAAGCTGCCACGGAGATGTATGAGTCTTTGCGCACAGGGGCACTGGCTGGACTTCGGCTTGGGCTGCTGCACGGAAGGCTCGATTCCGACGAGAAAGAAATTGTGATGCGGCGCTTTCAACGTGGCGAGATAGATGTTCTGATTTCGACCACGGTGATTGAAGTCGGAGTGGACGTTCCGAATGCCACGGTCATGGTGATCGAGCATGCGGAACGCTTCGGACTGGCGCAGCTGCATCAGCTGCGTGGGCGTGTGGGACGCGGTGCGGCGAAGTCGTATTGCATTCTGATGACGGGCGGGAAAGTCTCCCCGGAAGCGGAAGAGCGGCTGGCCGCAATGGTACGCACGCAGAATGGGTTTGAGCTGGCCGAGCTGGATCTACAACTGCGCGGTCCGGGCGAGTTCTTTGGAACGCGGCAGGCGGGGCTACCGGATTTTCGGGTGGCGAACCTGCTGCGGGACAGGGAAGTTCTGGAAATGGCCAAGTCTGAGGCTGTGCGATTTGTGCAGGATCCGGAAGGTGAGGCGAGCGAAGAGGAGCGGAAACTGGTGCGCGCGCGCTTGAGAGAAGCGTGGCAGCGGCGGTACGGACTGGTGGAAGCGGGCTAGCGCTAGGAAGGGTTCGAGGCCAGATTGGTGGGCTTCTTCTGCTGCTCAGGGCTGGCGAGTTTCTGCAAAATCACCAGCCGAACACGGGCCACATCATAGCCACAAGCGTCCAGCAGTGCCTTGGTGCATTGGCAAAGCTCCGTCATGTGAATGTGCGCGTCACGGCTGAGTTCAAGACCGGCCGCAATCAGCAGACTATAAATTTCGATGCTGACGACACGCGCAAACTCGAAGGAGATTTCAGCAGAGTCGGAGCCGTTCATCGTTCTCGAGAGTACCCATCCTCCGCAGGTGATAATGGCCCCTGTGAGGAAGCGAATCGCACGCTGCGGGTTGTCGGCGCAGAATGCGGTGAGCGTCAGGTCCCAGTCTATTTTTTCATCAGAATGCCGCACATGAGCTGAATCGGCCAGGTGAGAATTTTCTTCTCACCGTCCGGCTTTAGGACTAGATGTGCTACCGTGCTTTCATGCTGGTTGGCACGGGAATTGACCTAGTGGAAATTGAGCGCGTGGCCCATTCGATAGAGCGATATGGTGACCGGTTTCTGAACAAAGTGTTCACGCCGGAAGAGATTGCTTACTGTCAGCGAAAGAAGAATTCTGCAGAGAGCTTTGCCGCGCGTTTTGCCGCCAAGGAGGCAGGCGCCAAGGCCCTGGGCACGGGCATTCAGTATGGGATTTCGTGGAAAGAAATCGAGGTCAGACGTGATCCGGGCCAGCGGCCCACGTTACATTTCTCAGGACGTGCGCAGGAGTTTGCGGAACGGCTCGGCGTAGCACGCGTGTCACTTTCACTGACACATACGGCAATGCTGGCCGTGGCATCTGTCATGCTGGAGGGGGAATAAGCGTTCCAGACAAGGCTCAAGGCTGATGAAGGCGCGGTTCCCTGGAAACAAGCCTCCAAGAAGGATCGGCACAATACCCATCTACCAACGTCTGATAATCTTGGGTGCTGGATAGATAGACCAGGCCGCTCAATGGGTTCATGCCATCCCACTGATGCATCAGAACCACTCCGTCAACCTGGACAAGATCGAAGGTGCGGATGAGAACGCCGTTCGAGAAGGCGTTCCGGGCCATCAGAGTGCAGCCGTCCTGGATATTCGCAATTCGGATGAAGTCATCATAGCTGATCCAATGGGCCGAAGGCAGCAACAGGACCTTGCTGCGCTTGTCTTCGTTGTAGCGCTTGTAGATTCTCATCATTGGCCGGGTCGCGTTCTGGCCAGAGCTCCTCAATAAGACGATAGGACAGTGCAGGAATACGATATGTCAAATTTCATTCATATTGGACTTGGTTCGTCTGGAACGGTAATCCGGCACAGCATTTAAACCTGATCGGCAATCTGGCTTAGTCCTTAAATCCATGAGGCACTTGTCGTAGATGAGAACACAATAATGGCAAAGCTCAAAGGTGGAGTGCACATGAGTAGTTATGTCCGATAACGGATATTATGTTAACTAGAATTCTGCAAGAGTCACAGTTGTAAGGCGGACCTGATCATTCTTGCGAAAGCGACCGCTACGATGAACTCCCTACATAGTCATGGTGATCAAATTTGATCTTCTTCAGCATGCGGACGTGCCCGCACGATTTTCTCTCCGGACCTTGATTTCCCTCTCCCCTGATCGTCCTTGCGGCACCCAATTGCCTCGCAAACTTCTTCGAGAGTAGTGAGCACTTCATCGCATCGCAGATCAAGGTGCCAGGAATGTTTTTGGGGTCATTGGACACCGATTATGACCCCGCGATGACACAATTCCCTTCCCGCGTGCCTCGCGTCCGGTGAGACAGCCGCGGTGAAGAATCTCACCAAGCGCGCCCAGGTTTCCATGATGTCTACAAAACCGCGGACATCGATGGGGGGCGATGAGGTGCGCCACTACATTGCCAAACTCGACCGCGGTATGGTGAGACTCGCCGCCGCTTGCGGAGCGATTAGGTATCTTCCTTGAAAAATCGAGAAATCCCATGGACACGGATTTTGATACACGATCCACGCTTTTCGCCGACAAGGCGCAGGGTATCCTGCTCGATTTGCACATCTGTGATGGAGTGCCAATCAACGGGCACCGTGACCAAGGCAGCGAGATAACGGGCATGGACGACTTGGCCAGGGGCGATGTCGCGTGTAGAAGGTGTATCCGGGAGTGCCGGCATAGCGCAAAGCGCATCATGGCCGATTGGCAAGGGGGTGGTACCGAACTCCATGCCGCGAGCCTGCACAACTCCATTCCAAGGCGCGGCTGTGCGGGCACAATTTTCTTCCCAAATGGTAATCCAAGGAAAGTCCTGCCGGCGGAAGCAATAAATACAAGCGAGCCCTAAGCGAAAGTTGAGGGCGGCAATAAAACCCAGGTCACGATCTGGTGAAACGCGCCCGGCAGCAATAAAGCCTGTACCGAACCGCGTAAAGGGAGCGCGAAGATCGGCTATGCTTCCATCGAGTTCAGGTGCATAGGGCCATGCAAAGGATGCGTTGTCCTGGAGGCGTGCATGGCCCTCGTAACCCAGGGGTCCGGTAAGACATTTATCGAGGGAAGCACTGAGAAAGCTGTCGTCTGAGTCAAGAAGCGGAGGGCCCAGAGTGAGATGCTGTACCCATTGCAGCCCGCGAGGATGGACGCCGCGGTTTTCAACGTGCTCTGTCACGAGCAAGACAGGAGAGTCGTAGGCGAGAGAAAGGCGACGAGTAAAACTCAACTGCGCCACTGGGAGTTCTACATGCCCAATGCAGCCGTCATGTGTGGGTTTAAAGCTCCATGGGTGAACTGCAGCTTCGCCATGCAAGGCTACACCAAGCTGTGCCTCCTTTGGTGAGGGTGGACCGAAGAGATCAAGGCAGAGAGCATGACCGGTGTAACCTGCGAGAAATCGGGCCGCTGGATCAGAACCGTAGCGGGAAACCAGGTGGGCCGCACGTTCGCTATCTGGGTCGACGGTAGGCCAATATGACATCCAAAGGCAATTGATGCCAGCGCACTGTCCAGTTGCCAGGCTCATTTCTGCGAGATGACCTCCGCCGGCGAGCACGACGATTTCGATTAGGTCATTTGCGAGACGTAACGCATCGCGGTTTTTCCATTGTTCGCGAGTCACGTGGACAGTCATTGCGCCCGGCCCACGAAGATCATAACCAGACCAGCAGTCATTCTTTTGGCGGACTCCATTCGTCATTTCTCTTATATATATCTGAGTAAGCTCCAGATTCACTTATACGGTTTGTTCGCATGTCACTGGCGTACACCTCATGGCTTCAAATCTTTCCCATGGCCTGTTCGTTGAGGCGTGGGGGGCGATCATTTCTTGCCGCCATCGTTGCCATTCCCAATCCCACGAAGGTTGCGGTCAAACCAGTCGAGATAGAGCTGTGTATCCTCTTTGGAATCCCAAAAACCCGACCATCCATGACCTTTCCCCTTCATTACGACAAGCTTTACGAGTGGAGCGCCGACCTTCCGCGCCTGATCGACGAAGCTCTCGGATTGCTGTACGGGAACAATCTTGTCGGCATCGCCATGAATAATCAAAGTTGGAGGTAAATGAGAAGTGATGTAGTAAATCGGAGAGATCTCCAGCCCCAAAGCTTGCCTGCCCGCTTCAGTATCGGCGCGAGAGCCAAACGCGGCGCGCAACTGAGCCATTGATTGGAGCCCAACGCCATCAATGCCGGGGCCACCCCAATTCAGAAAGTCGGTAGGCGGAAAGAAACAAACCACTGCCTGGACGGAACTATCTTCGCGTTCCACAGGATCGCTCGCTCGGGCATCGCCTTTCTGGGCCTGCGTGGCGATCATGAGCGTCAGTTGACCTCCGGCGCTGATGCCTACGATTCCAAGCTGGTTCGGCTGAACACCGTATTTCGCCGCGTTGTAGCGAATGAATCGCACGGCCCGGCGGAGGTCCGGAATGATTTGAGGAATCGTGAACTCCGGCTGAGAGCTAAGCACCACAGCAAAGACGGTATATCCCCGGTGAAGCAAGCTCTTATAGGCATCAGGTTGAACAGAAGGCATGTTGGGCATTGGATCATGAGCCGAGAACCACGCTCCATCGACAACGAAAATGACGCCATAGCCGTTCGGAGTCGCAGGCTGAAAGACATCAAGTGTCAATGCCAATCCGGCTTTGCGACCGTAAATCACGTCCTCAATCCGGTGAAAGTCGGGCTTGCTCTGAGCCGCTCCATCCTGTGCGGCGAGGCCAGCCAGGATCAAGAAATAAGCTGTTAGTGCCAGCACAACTCGCCGCGTGAAATGAGCCAATTCACAATTCATCATGAGAATCCTCTTTACTATCGCTTCCCGGGCGTTCCTTCTTTCGCTCGGATATATGCAAACATCGGCCACCTTTCTTTGGGAAAGAGTCCGGTCACCGTTTCACTTTGTCAAAGACTTGCGAGGGTTAAGGCGAACCACCTCAAAACCCGCTGGTGGCAGGTTTATCTGCCATTGAATCTTCCCATCGTGCGTGCGGCTGGCGGGAACACTTTTTCCTTCTTTCACGAACGTCACATCGAAGTCAGTCGATTCCAGGCCTACGGCCTGAGGATCAAAATCTATATTCCCGGCATAAGCCTTATCGTTGCTGCAATTGGCGAAGGTAAGCCACACCGACTTCCCGTCCACGACCGGTGTCACTTCCAGAGAATCGTAGGTCGGATCCAGCGTCACATACGGCCTCAATAGAGGGAGCGCCTCATTGAGGCTCTTGAGTACTGGATGTTTCTCGGCGTAGGCACTCAACTCTGGCAGATCTGCGCGTCTATTGCCCAGGTCCACCACGGCTTTGAACTGCCTCAGGTCCACGGTCCCGTCGGACACCTGCTCGTCGGTAATGAAATATGGCATCACATGGTGAATTCGCCAGAAGTTGCCCAGTTGGACCTCCCACCCGGAGAGTACATTCAGATCCGAGCCGAACATGATCTTCTTCATCGGGATGAGGATCGCCACCGGCTGCTCCGGGGTATTGCCCCTGATCTGAGATATAGTGGCGTGCCAAGCTTGGAACTTCAGCCACGCATCGGCCCATCCTTTTGGTTCTTTGGGCGGTGGATAAAGGAAGAAGTCCGCGCCAATCTCATTTGGCGCTCCCATGGAGATATGGCCCAGCCACCTGGAGGTTTCCTCCGTCATATCGGTGGTCTGAGGCGTCCACTCTTCGAAGAGGGGTACGTGGTAGGAGCGGGCCAAGCTGCCGAAGATCAGGGAAAGCCCGGTGTAGTCGGCGTCATCCAGCACGACGATGGCGTTGTAGCGTTTGGCGATCTTGAAGAAGATATCAGGGGAGTTCATCATCACGCCCGCCCCGGTCGAATCCCCTCCAATCATCCCGCCCCAGTAGTAAAGCATGGGGGCCTTGGTGCGGGCCCGCACCAGGTGCGATATCTCGTCGTAAGCCTGAAGGACGCTGTAGTAGCGAAACTTTTGATAGACGGGGAACAGTGGTTCGCCCGGCTTGGCCGCTGGAACCTGGCTCCAGTCGGTATAGGTGGTGTGCCACTGTTGGTTAAAGGCAGCAAGAGTTTTGTAAGTCCGAGGCAACCAGAGGTGAAACTCCTGAATGTCCGCTGAAGCATACCCCGCGATTCCACGGGTGGGTTCCAGACCTGCGCCCTTGTAATTCCGGGGCCCCCACATCGCGTCTAGCCATCCATAGTTGACAAACAAACCACCAAAGCCGGGATTGCGATTCACATGCTCCACCGTCCGGCAAATGTAATCGAAATACGCCTGCCGCGAGTCCTTATCCCACCAGGAAGGCTCATTTGTGGTCATACCTTCGCTGGTCAGATCACGTCCCTTGACCCATAACGGGGGGTTTTTTCCTGTGACCTTGGGTGGTGCTTCTGCCCAGACGCTCTGCCAAAAAATCAAGTAAAGCCGGATATGCGCCTTCGCAGCCGAAGCCAGGTAACTATCGAGTAGCGCGAAGTCGTATTCATCTCGGCGCGGCTCAATGCTGCCCCAGACCAGGTTGATCTCCACTCCATTTAGCCCAGCTTGAGCGAAAGAGGCAAAATCCGCATCTCCCCAGGGCGTGCTGGCAGCACCACCCTCGCCCGGTTTCATATAGTCGATTTGGACCCACCAGTACCGGTGCCCGGGGTCTGGAGTGACTCGATCTGCTTGACTCTTTTTCTCTGTGGCAGGGAGAGTCGAGCTTTCCGAAAAACCGATGGCAGGATAAAGAACAAACAGGGTATAGAGAACTGCTGTGAACAGAAGGAGCCCTCTTCTGTTCCACTTGCCTTTTGCGGTCACCATCTATTCGAATCTCCTTCTCATTTGGGTTGCTGCTTGAGATCGCGGTTTTGCACGGGGTAAGACAAACCTCGATCGAGTGCTTTTGAAACAGGAGCCCTACCCTTCCCTTTTCTCTTGAAGCAGACACAGGAGCGGTCGATCCAGTTGGTGACCGTACCAATCCTGATATTTCGTGCCGGGCCGTTCCGTGTCGAGAACCCCGAATGGGCCACGAAAATTCCAGAGTGCCCACCCAGCGCCCATTTGGTTGAGCACGTCGAGAGCATCCTCGAACCACGCCATTGTGACTCGGGGCGGAACATGCTTATAGCAACCCATTTCGCCACAGTGAATGGAAGCGCCCCCCGCTGCCGCTTTGCGCCAGCCCTGAAAGAAGTTCTCCATAGTTTCCCGGTTGGCCAGAATCTGTCTGCGAGTATCCTCAAGCGGCCAGGATGGCACAGCATCGAGCGACTTCTCTTCCCGCGCCCATTCAGCCTCGTAAAACGTCAGCTTCTGGGGATAATAATGATGTACGCTTTGTACGGTCTTCGCTGCGAAAGCAAGATCTACGAGCGGTTCGGTTGCAACATCGAATCCGTCAATGACTATCAGGCGATCAGGATCGACGGCGCGGATTCCGTCGATTGCTGCGCGAGCAATCCTTGTATAGTCTTTCACGCCTTGTCCTCGGACCTTCTGCCCCACAAGCTCAGGAGAGCTGTCTCCTCCTCGGATGGCTTGCGAAACCTTTTCCGCCGCAATATTGAATACTTTGGGCTCGTTTAGGAGGTTGAAGCTGAGGCGATTGCCTGAGATACCTTTGTACCGCTTTGCGAAAACGGTCCATTGATGAACGAAGACATCAAGCGTGTGCGGATTAGTAAAGAGGCTCGTTCTTTCAGGGGTGACTTGAATGCCTGTCACTCCTGGATCCAAGCTGTCCAGGATGCAAAAACCAGGTGCCCTGTGCAAGCAAATATTGATATGAATCCCGTATTGCTCACCTAACCGGATCGCTCGATCGACTGGCTGCAACTTCCGCTCATCAATCTTCAAGGGATCGTTCGTGTCGGTCCAGAGGCGGTAGTCCATCGGCAAGCGAGCAAAATTGAACCCCCAATCTCTCATCCAGCGGAAATCGTCTTCCCGGAACATTCCATCATTCCTGTAGGGGAAGTACTTCATCCAGTCAGGATCGGTGGAGAAGTACTCGAGCAAATTGAAACCGTACCACCTGGGGTTCCTGTTGCCAGAACGCACGAGAGAAATCACTCCTCCCGATCTGGTCTCCTCTCCGTGAGCACCTGGCAAAGCGGCAAAGCCAACGGAAGTAACCAAAGATTTCAGGACATCTCTGCGACTTATGCCTAGTTTGGTTTGTTGATCTCTTTCCGCCATCGACTTGACCGGATTTCGTTTGCTCTTGACCATCGATTCTGTTGTTGTTTCTAAAGGGTGAATCCGGAGGCGCATCCGTATTGCCGGAGCGGCTCAACTTGTTGATCCCGAAGAGCCGCCCAAAATTGCGTGAAGCCATGGCTACGCAAGGCCAGGTACACTTCTACGGAATCACAGGTAGTATCAAAGCCGAGGGATGAGCTTTGTCGTGGTAGACCATATTAGTAGCTTTCATGGCTGATGTTGACGTTTCAGGACTTAGGCCATTATTGAGATTCCGGTCGAAGCGGGGGAAATTGCTGCTCTCAATCTCCAGGCGCAACTTGTGACCAGCCAGAAATACATTCGACGTTGACCAGAGATCAATGGTTAACTTGTACACCTCACCTGGATTCATCAGTTCAGGCTTTTCCTCCGAGAGGCGATAGCGTGCCCGCAATATCCCATCCGTGAGATTTTCTGCCTGTCCGTTAGGCGACACGTCGATCAATTTGCCCACAAAATCGGTATCGACAGCAGAAGAACTCACGTAAAGTTCGAGTGTGATATGGCCTGACACTTCGGTATCCTGCTTAAACGCGGGCGTGGTGTATACAAGGACGTCTGGCCGCGTCTCTACTGCGCGCTGGTCGAGAGGACCTGGGGGATAATGAGTGGTGTCGCCCAACACCGCCCCTCCGTGCGTAGGGACAGGCTGGTCGGGGTCGTAAACATATTGATCAGAAGGCTCGGTTTCCGGAGAGGTTGTGCTGAGTGTTCCGTCTCCGCTAAGGGTGTTTGCTTTTCCATTCGAGTGCAGATAGTAGGTAGTACTCTTCGCCCGTGCGAGCGGCCAATCGTCCTCGTATCGCCACTCGTTCTTCCCCATAACAAACAGCTTTACGCGCGGTTGTTTGGAAATCCCATTGTCGATTCCCTTAAGCAAATAGTTGTACCATTCGATTGCAAGCCCTGTTATATCCGGGACTGATTTCTTGCCAAAATCGACATCGCCGATGGTTTGGGTTCCGCCCGCATGCCCCCCAACAATCATGACCAATCGAGTCTGGCTCCGCGCGGCCTCACTCCCGCCCTTGCTCTTGATGCCCATGTATGTTCGGAGTGATCCATCCTGGAAGAGGTCATACCAGCCGCCAATCACCAATGCCGGAACCTGAATTTTGTCGAAACTTCTTTGAATCGACCATTGCTTCCAGTATTCATCATCTGTTGGATGATCGATCCAGTCGAAATAGTAGTTGGCCAGACCTGCGGAGTCTTTTCCTGGATTCAACACTTTATAGTCAACGGGTGGATCCATCAAATTCCAGTGCGTTGGCAAGGCGGTGGGAGCGGCCCGTCGTGTCAAGCCGTCAAGCGCAAGAGCGCTACTCCATGCCTGAGCGAGCAGCTGTTGAAACGCACCACCCTGATATGCCCAGTCTTCGTAGTAGTCCGTAGCTGTGACAAATGGCATAATACCGGCCAGATGAGGTGGTGACGCAATCGCTGCAAGCATCTGTGTTGCGCCTACATACGACCCACCAAACAGGCCGACTTTACCGTCTGAGTAGGGCAACCCCGCCACCCATTCCACGGCGTCGTAACCATCTTGCGACTCATACCTGAATGGATACCAATCACCTTCTGAGGCATTGCGGCCACGGACATCCTGATCGACGAAGACAAAACCGTTAGCAGCAAACCTTAGTCCCGTCGCAACGTCATTTCGCTTGTCATAAGGCGTCCGTTGCAGGATGACGGGAAATTTTCCAGGGGCTTCAGGGCGATAGATGTCCGCTCGCAGGGTGATGCCGTCGCGGGTTTTCATTGCTACGTTGGTTTCAACCTTGACGTCATATTGTTCTCTGGCGTACATACTTCCACTCAACATCAGAGTTCCAACTATGACACCAAGGCATCGGTGGTAGATTCGCATTATTGCTCTCCTCAAGTATTTGCGAAGCAGAGAAACACCAAGCCACAATGGACTGATCTGCTTCAATCAGAATCAGGCGCGCGGCAGCGGCAGACAAGGTCGCTTTCTTTTCAGTACCATCCTCTTCCGAACGCCATCATTCCGAACTCAGAAAGGAAAAATGGCTTATTTCTCGCGTGTGTCCGCTCTGCCCATTCGCGCATACGGCGTTCAGCTTCAGTCAGGCTGTATCCCCCCATAGAGTCAAACACTGCAGCGTCGTAAGAAAAGACGTTCGATGCAAAAGCGATACGCATTCTAGAAGATCACCTTCGCAGCGATCTGTGCGATACGGCTTGGACTTGCAGTTACGCGTCCGAATTGTGAAGCTGGAATATACGTAATCGTTGGCTCTGTTTGGCTACCCGTAGGGGTATTGATGGAGGATGCCAGAGATTGCGTAGGCATTTGGAATTGTCCGTGATTGAATGCGTTGAACATTTCGCCGCGAAGCTGGAACGTAAGGTTCTCGCCAAGCTTAAAGTTCCGCATGAACCCAAGATCAAAGTTATTGACACCTGGGCCGTGAAACTCATTTCTGCGCGTCGTTCCAAGTTGGCCGAAGGGCGGCGCTGTAAAGTTCTGCGGAGTGAGATAGACACCGTCGGTTTTGCGAATATCGCTATGTACTAAGGGGCCGCTTAGATTTGGGTATGTAGTTCCGGAGCCAGTAAATTGTGTATCAACGCCCATCGAGACTGAATATGGAGGTCCGGCTTCAAAGGTAGCGATCCCCGAGAATTCCCATCCAGAGAGGATGTAATTCAATGTTCTGCTGCCGGTATGCAGCACTGTATCTCCAAGCGGAAGATCATAGACCCAACTGCCTACAAAGCGCTGCGGGTGGTCGAAGCTTGCATAGCTTCTACTCAGACGAAGGTCTCGGGTAAAGGCGGGGACTTCTTCCTCAGAGGAAGCTATATCCAGAGCCTTTGACCAGACGTAGGAAGCTGACAGCGTGAGCCCTTTCGTCAATTGCCCTGACGCAGTCAGATACAAAGCGTTATAGGACGATGTCCCCAGGCTGCTCATGTACTGGTACCCATAGTTGACATTGGTAAAAGGCGCTCTCTGCTGTGCGAGTGTTTGGTCTAGCGCAGGGTTTGCCAACAGGACGGCAAGCTGGGACGCGTTTGGCAGGTTTGGCTGGTTAATCAAGATTGGGACAGGAAGATGCGCGGACTCATTTCCCACATACTCCGCTGAAACAGCGTAGTTCTTGCCAACTTGTCTTTCCAGGCTCAGCGTCCATTGATAGGTGCGGGAGTCAACACTGTTTGGATCAACCCCTTGTGCGCCGGCTCCAGCAGTCACGACCGGGAAAAACTGTGTATCTTTCAAGGGCTGTCCCAGCGGCACGTTGGGGTACAGGTTAATAAAGACCGCCTGTGATTGGAAGGGGGGTGTCATCATTTCAAATGTGACGGAATTTTCGTCCGCGAGCGAGTAATAGATGCCGAACCCGCTACGAATCACAGTCTTGTTGTCAGGGAATGGACGATACGCAAAGCCAATCCTTGGCTGGATATTTGTATACGAGGGTTTTTGCAGTGTATATCGAGCGCGAGCACCAGTCCCAGGGACGATACCCTGACCAGGAACATAGAAGTTAGAACTGCCAGCCAGAAGGAAGCGGCCGCCAACAGCCTGACTGGCTGTGCTGGTATCCAGTGTTGCCATGCGATTATATCCGGAAGATGATCCTACATCCCTCCATCTCTCGGGAACTTCATACCGAATCCCGAGATCAACTGTCAGTCGGGGCAGGATCTTCCAATTGTCCTGCACGTAGCCAGACCAAAATGTGCGCTTGACCCCCGGCGTTGCGCCAGTACCCTGATAGGTAATGCCTGCAAATGGGGTACCTTGTAAAAAATCGGCAAAACCGTAGCCGGTGAATCCGAAAAGCGCCGGAAGTCCGTCACTATAGAGGAAGATGCCATTCCAATTCTCGGTATAGAAGCTATCATCGCGAATCGCTTCGAATCCTGCAGATACGTTGTGATTCCCTTTCTCCCAGCTCAGGTTGTCATTAAAGTCGTAGCTATATTCCACATCATTAAAGAGATAGGACGAAGTAAACGACGACGAAGAGCCGAACACAGAGACGGAGGGATACAGTGAAGGTTTGTTAAAGGGCATGTTATGAAAATAGGTGAAAGCACCGGCAGCATTCTGGAACGGACTCTGTATAGCTGCGTAGCGCACATAGCCTATAGTGAACGTATTGAGCAGATGCGGGGTCAGGATATGCGTTTCACGTATGCCCACTGTGTGGACAGTTTGGTCATAACTCTGGCGCAAGGATGGGAGGACAGACGCGTTTGTATTTACTCCTGAATCCCGGGTGTAAAATCCAGAAATTTGGTCTTTGTCACTCAGGTGATGATCGATGTGCGCAATGATCTGCTTTTCGCTCTGGTTGCTAGGCTCCGTCCCCACAAAATCAAAACCAAGCGGTAAACACGCCATACAATTGGCCGGCCGAAATGCGGTCGGGATGAGCGCTTGTGCCATCGGAGAAGTAATTGGAACCTGGTTGTTCGGGAAGGGCTGGCCGGTCGCTGGATTCATTACTGGTCCAAATTTTTTGCCGGTCAGGGGATATATGCCTGAAAAATCTCCTTGCAACATGGCAGCAGTTGGGAACATGCCCCGGTATTGGGTGGACCCGTTATTTGCCAGGATCTGGACACTGCCAAGGAAAAAGGTGCGATTTCTCCAGATTGGCCCACCCAATGTGCCGCCGTACTGGTTATATCGCAGCTGCGTCCCCTGGTAAGCATAGCCGGGCGCATTCACGATCTTATGTTGGAAGTATGGTTGCGCATCGAGGACGTTGTTGCGCAGGAAATCGTAGGCTGTACCGTGGAATTTGTTCGTACCAGACTTCAAGTCAACGTAAACCGAAGAGGATCCTTGTTCGGCGGCAGAAGCGGTCTGCGTAACCGATCTAAATTCCTGCACAGCATCGACATTGGGGGTCATAGCAGCCTGGGGGAGACCCTGCGTGTTGATGTTCAGACCATCCATCCTAAATACCGTATATCCTGCGCGGCTCCCGGCAAGTGCCGGGCGGTTGGCACTGACAAATCCCGAAGAAAAGGTGCCGGGAATGTTGGGTGCCGGGCGAGTTTGGGCACCCGCCGTCAAATTCAGGAGTTGGTATACGTCGCGGCCGTTTAAAGGGAGTTCAGTGATCCGCTTCGCCTCGACCAATTGCCCGATTTCAGCGGTCTCTGTATCAAGCAACGGAGTGGAACTAATCACCTCAACGTTGGTTGAGGCGGCTCCTGGCGATAGAACGGCATCTTGACGCACCGTGCTTGCAACGTGAATCTGGATCTGCTGGACGAGCAGTGGCTTGAATCCTCTTGCAACAACATTGAGAGTGTAGATTCCCGTTGTCAAACTTGGGAATGCATAATCACCACTCGTATTGGTTGTCGTGCGGCTCGATATTCCAGTCAGGACATTGGTCACCACAATATCTGCACCCTGGACGATGGCTCCCGTTGAATCGTGAACAGTACCAACCAAGGACCCGGTTGATTGCGCAAATGAATTCACGGCGAGCGTGAGAATCGCCATCATTATCCAGAGCAGTCCTTTGAGAAAACGGTTCATATACATACTTCCGGCCTCGCTTTTCCTGCAATCATCTATTGCCACCTATGTCCTGGAAGTTCCCCAATCCTGGAGTTCCTCGTAGCCATATGGTTCGAATTGAAATCGGAGCGGAGTCTAAGTAAAGGAAACAATGAAACGCGAGAGAAAATCGGGGGCTAAGACGGTAGTTTTATTTGATAAAACACCACATCGGTCGTTGCTGTTACCCCTTTGTGAAGCTCGTTGGAATTACGCTCCTTTCCAAACGGCGGCGTTTGCCTGGAAATGAACAGTGAACTGCGAGACGCAGCGAACACTGGCCGGCAACAACGGTCGAAGTAATGCATGTTCGTGGAAAGTAGCCAATGATAGCGTGTAAATCAAAGGTGAATTCCCCGCGACAGTGCAGACTCGCCACAGTGACACAGGCCGCTTTTATGCGCAGAGCTAACCTAAAATTAGGTTTGAGTTCATACCGGACTCTGCTTCATCGCGGCGCTGTGTAATCTCTCGTTATGGCCCAATGTGCCAGCCGATCAGTGCGCCATTGTAGTTGCAACAGATAAAACTAATTCATTCCCTTCGGAATCCTTTCGGTTTTGGCTACCAAGTTTCCTACAATCCTCCACGTTTGCTACTGCTCCTGCTTGCACAAAGGGAATGGGTACGCAAGCTCGAGTTTTTCCTAACGCTCACAGGAAACCGCACGCCGTTAGCTCTGAGGACACTTTCGCCCTAGGGAGCAGAGGACGCGGTCGAAGAGGACATCGGATGAAGCGATCC
>JAJPKO010000059.1 GCA_021323655.1 Acidobacteriaceae bacterium | reverse complement strand
TGATTCTATTGGTCGGGGCGGAGGGATTCGAAGGAAAGACCCCGCGCCGATAAACCCATTATACATCAACCAATTGGACTGAATTTCCGAAGGGTGATACCTGGGGTGATACCGCTTTGGCCAGGAGTTGTCCCCATGGAAGTGAACGTCACCAAGCGAATCAAGACGCCCCAAGGAAAACGCTACTGTCCCGTCGTTGCCAACGGCAGCGGCCGCATTAAACCCGACTGGGTAATTGTCGACGGCGAGCACCAAAAGCATCGTGAGGGTTCCTACTACCTCGAGTGGCGCGAGAAGGGCCAACGGAAGCGCCTCTCCGTCGGGAACGATGCCACGGTCGCCTTCAACAGCCAGATCCGCAAGCTCAAGGAACTGGAGGCCCGCGCGCAGGGCTTGGAAGTTCAGGCCCCGAAAGAAGACCCAACTCAGTATCCCCTCCGCTCTGCAATCGCCGACTTTCTTGAGGAGATCAAGCTCTCACGTCAGGAGAAAACCCATGTCGGCTACAGAACATCTCTGACCTACTTCCTGCAATCCTGCGACAAGAGATGCTCTGAGGATGTCGAACGGATCGATCTGTTGCGCTATGCCGTTTTCCTCCGCGAGAAGAAAAAGCTGGCGCCGCGTACGGTTCACAACAAATTCGCGTGCGTGTTGACTTTTCTGGAGTCGCAGGGTGTACCGAAGCTCGTGGGTAAGAACGACAAGCCTCGCTTCGTCGAAACGGAAGTGGAGATCTATGAGGATGACCAGCTGACAAATCTCTACGCAGTCTGCTCTCTATACCACCGGATGCTCTATGACTTCCTGCTGATGAGTGGCTTCAGAGAGCAGGAGGCGATGTACGTCACCTGGGACAACGTCCGCTTCCGAGCAAACGTTATCGAGATGCGTTGGAAGCCCCAATTCGACTGGTCGCCGAAGGCGTACAAAGAGCGCGAAGTGCCTGTCCCGGATGAACTGCTCAAAGCCCTCGAAGTTTATCGGAAAACTCTCCCAACAAAGCGCGCCGCACCCTCCGCACTCGTCTTCAGCACCAAGAGTGGGAAGCCAGACACGCATATGATCCGTGCGCTCAAGAGAAATGCAAACAGAGCCGGAATGGCGCCCGGCGACTTCTGGCTTCATAAGTTCAGAGCGACGTTTGCCACGACTCACCTCCGCGCCGGGGTGGATCTGAAGACGGTGATGGCTTGGATGGGCCAGACCACGATGGATAGCATCATCCGTTACCTGAAGCCGGCCAGGAGGGACGAAGTGATCCACAAGGTCAACTCGAGCTTCACCGGACCCACGTTCGCAAACCGCAAGAGAGTAGCAGAGCAGCCTCCGGCCGCCGCCTGAACCCGTCGTTTACCGGCCCGCAAATCGAGGACCCGCAGTGTCGTGTGATCTTGACGCCGAAGAACGGTCTTCGGCGTTTTCTTTCGGGCAGCGCTTGCACATTCCTTGGAAATTGACCCAAATCTCATTTCAGCCGATGGTAATTTCGCCATTCTTTTGATCTCCGGCGTGGCGAACAGGAGGACTGAATGCTTATCGAGCAGATCCTTGAGCAGAAGCGAGGGGCGCTGAGAGCGAACGATATTGCCCAGATTCTCGACCTTTCAGAGAAACAAATCTACAAGTTGGCCGCAACCGGTGAGATTCCGTCGCTGAGGATCGCCAATTCGGTTCGATTCGACCCCCACGACTTCGCGGCTTGGTTGAAAGCGCGATCAAGCGCTCCGGATGTAGAACCCCGTTCGGCCACTCCGTCGCACCGGTCCCGTACTAGATCGTCTGAACGGGCGAAGAAAAACCGAGAAATTTGACCGAGTTTTTAAGCTGCCTCATCCTGTCCGTGATCTTGGGGAGGTTCCGTGACTACGAATAAGGCGAATCTCGCGATCGCTATCTCGCTGACCGTTCTGGATGGGCGCATCGGTGTGTACTGCGGCCAATCCGTCTGGACGGGGGCTCGCGGGCTACTGGCGAATGTCTGGGAACGAGCGATCGCCGGGATGGGCGGTTCGCTAAGGTTCCAACGAAAGGCAGGCAACCTCATCGCGGCATGCGCTCCGATTGGATCGCGAGGTGAGCGCAATGTTTGATTCGCTTGCCCAACTCGCCGGCAAACTCGAGGCGACCGGTTACTTCATCGATCCGGTGATGATCCAGGTTGTCTTTCTCGCTGCCAAGCTGCAGAAGCCGTTGCTGCTCGAAGGGCCAGCCGGGTCAGGAAAGACCCAGTTAGCCCTGTCGGTCGCAGCCGCAGCGCAGACTCACGTGGAACGGCTGCAGTGCTATCGGGGCGTGACCGAAGACAAAGCCATCGGTCGTTTCGACGGAAGCCTGCAGCGACTCTACATGGAGTTCTCGAGAAGCCAGCACGAGAACTGGCAAGACGTGCAGACGAATCTCAAGGGGCGGGACTTCTTTCGTCCTGGCCCCCTCATGCGCGCACTCGAATGCGAGCAGCCATGCGTCTTGCTGATTGACGAAATAGATAAAGTCGACGAGGGATTTGAGGCTTTATTGCTGGAAATACTTTCCGCCTGGCAGCTCTCGATTCCCGAGTTTGGGACCGTCAGGGCGAAGAGCATTCCTTTCGTTGTCCTCACCAGCAACGAAGAGCGCAGATTGGGCGATCCGATTCGGAGACGTAGCCTCTATGTCCGCGTCGAGCATCCCACACCAGCGCGCGAGGCTGAGATCATCGCCAGCCGCACGCCCGAAGCCGACGAGACGTTTCATCGGGAGATGGCAGGGATAGCTCTTTCCTTCCGCAATTATTCGCTTGAGAAGCCGCCGTCTGTCTCGGAGATGATCGACTTCGCCAAAGCTCTCGAGTTGCTCGGGACCGACCACGTGACTGAGGAACACCGCGATGTACTGCTTCCTTTTTTGGCCAAGACCGAGAAGGACCGCCGCCACCTCTTGCTCCGCGAGGGATTCAAGAGCCTCCTCGACGACGGAGTCAGATTCGCGCAGACCTTGGCGGCACGCGGAGGGGCGGCATCATGATCCGGTGTTTGCTTGTACTCCTGTTCGTGTTTCCGCGCTCTGCGGTTAGGCAGGCCGATCCTGCTCCGGCTGCGGGTTTTGTAAGAAAGTACGCTGCCCGCTATCGTGTACCGCCCGAGTTGATTGCCGCGTTGATCGACGTGGAGTCGCGATGGAATCCTCGGGCGGTTTCCAACAAGGGAGCGATGGGGCTGATGCAACTCATGCCTGCGACAGCAAAACGCTACGGCGCGTTTGATCCCTTCAATGCAGAACAGAACATCGCGGCGGGCACGCGCTACGTGACGGCGCTGATGTGGGAGTTCCACGGAGATCTGCGTCTGGTCTCGGCGGCCTATTACGCCGGCGACCGCAACATCGCACGCCAGCAACTGAATTATCGCAATCAGGATGTTGTGGCCTACGTGCACGCTGTGCGCAGGCAATACGTGCTTCGCAGGTATCTGGCCGCTAGGCCGCCGAGGAGGTCCGCCCGATGAAACTTCGCTGGTTAATCCCCATCGCATTTCTTATTCCGCTGCGGCTCAGCGCCAGCGATGCTCCAGTCGGGGCGCGTGTCGCCACGATCACAATCAAACCGCGAGAGGTCACGATTCTCCACCTGCGGCCGGAGTTTGAATCGACAATTCGAATGCCCGAAGAGGTCACGTCGGTCATTCTGGGAAGTCCCGGTGAGTTCAAGGCCGAGCACAACGAAGGCGAACCGGAGTACGTCTACATTAAGCCGATTACGAAAGACGCTGCGCAGTCGAACCTCCTGATCGCAACCAGATCGGGCCAGCACGTCACGCTGGAATTGGTCAGCGCGGGCGTGGGGAGCCCGAATCAGGCGCAGCCGGTTGATTTCCTGATCGAATACAGGACGGCGCGAAGCTTCCTTATCTCGGCTGATTCCGAATCTCCGGTAGCGCCGAGCGCGCCGGCTAAGGAGCCGGATCGTGGCAGAGTTGGCGGAATCACCGGAGCCAGCTCAATGCCGCTGTCGAGTCTCGATGAAGCATTCAAGCAGCAGGAGAACGTGAATGCTCCGAAGTGGACGAAATGGGAGGACAAGGAGATCGAAACATCGATCGGCGACGTGCGGCAGTTGAGCAACGAGACCATGATCTCCTACTCCGTCTTGAACAGCTCGAATCAGGCGATCGAAATTGTGCCGCCGCAGATCCAGATGACGGGTCGCAAAGCAACGAAGAAGAAGAAGGAAGGCAAAGGAATCATCTCCGATCAGTTGGAGATTCGAGACTACAGACTGAGCACGACTCGCCTGGAGTCCGGAGAGCGTGCCGATGGGGTCGTCGTCTTCGACCGGCCCAACTTCAAAGAATCAACAGAGAGGCTGTTTCTGCAGATCGCGCAGGCTGACCAGGTAGATCGCCCCCTTTTGATCCGCCTGCCATTTACTCCGCCCATTTCCGGCGACAGCAAGTAGAAGGGAGTTCCGATCCTATGGACATCAATGGCAACAATAAGAATGGAAGCGGAGAATCGCCTACGCAAGTCGCGGAGACTCCTGAGCCGAAGGCCTCCGAACTATTCGTGCAGGCGTCCGACCCGGTCGACCGCGAGGTCAGGGCGGAACCAGGCACCAAGTTTGCGACACGAGGCGCCATCAAGGGAGCAGACGGAATAACCAAAGGCAAGCTGCTTCTCCTCGGAGGAGGGCTCGCGGTTGCGGTGCTCTTCTTTGTCTCCACAGCCGTCGTCAACAAGTCTTCAAAGAAGTTGGCAGCAGTGAAGCCATCCTCTCAGCAATCGAATCAGGAGAAGTCGAAGGCGACCCAAGAGAGTGTTACGCCTGTTATGGATACAGTTCGTACTCCAGCGCCCGACAATAGCAGTGGGCAGCTTGGGCCGAGTGACATCCGGCGAACTCGTTCTTTGGAGAATGGAGCGGCGATGAAGCCACCCGCGGGCAAGCCGGGTGTTGCCAGTTCTCTGGGCAATGTACCTTCCTTCGCGGACACGCAGCAGAAGTGGGTAGATCCGGCACCCTATGGCGGAACACCGGCCGCAGAAACGCCGAAGACCCAGCAAAACAGTCTAAAGGAGCCGTCTCTGATCTTTGTGCGGAGTGTGGCGCAAAACCAAGCAATGGTAGCGCCCGAAGCCAACGCCGATAATGACGGTGCTCCTCGGCTGGAATTGACTCCGGGGACGCGCATTCAGGCGAAGCTCGAGACGCAGATATCGAGTGCGGTGCTGGCCCCCGTCGTGGCGGTTGTCGAATACACCTACGCAATCGGTGACAGAATCATTGTTCCGGCCGGTGCGCGCGTGTACGGTCAGCTTCAGCAGGCCGATCGAAGCGGACTGGTCAACATAAAGTTCGACGAGATTGAACTGCTTGACGGCGCGCGCGAGAAGATCGACGCGGTTGGCACCGGACTGGACCTTGGACCAATAAAAGGAAGCGTGTCTGGGAAGAACACGGGCAAGAACTTCCTTGTACGTGCGGCGTCAGGACTCGGCTCGGTCCTTGCAGAAGTGGCTGGAAACAACTCTAGCGCCGCATTCTCGGAAAACGATATGCTGCGTGAGCGGTTGGCCGAAAATGTCGGCACCGCGGGTGACTCCGAGGTGATGAGCCTCAATGTCAACAGCCGGTTGGTCGTGTCCGTGCCCGCGGACACAAAGATCTACGTCGTGTTCACAAAGCACGAACAGAGGCCCTCTGAGATTCACAAGATAGCTCCGACGGCTCAATAAATCGCCACACGGATCCCGGCTTCTTCTCTGCGCCTTGGCCCCAGTGCCAGGGCGTTCTCGTGATGGCGATGGTTCAACCGGATGACTGCCGGACGATCAGAACCCCCATTGTGGTCGCATTCTCAATGCGATTGGTTGACAGCGTACAAGCCTCCTCCTTAAGGCGCAAATCCTGCTCGGGCAGAGATCGGTCCGCATGTCCCAGAGTGCGGATTGAGCAATCTTCGGTCCCGATGCCGCAAAGTGGAATTGGGCAAAGATCGGTCCCGCTGACCCATTTTCGCGAATGAGGAAATGACCGTCCCAATGACTCACTGTGCGATTTGAGGCATTGTCGGTCCCGATTGCCCAATTCCGAATTGAGCGAAGATCGGTCCCGATGACCGGTTTTCACAATTGAGCAAATCAACGCCCCAATTACCCAATGTGCGATTTGAGGCATTGTCGGCCCCGGTTGCCCAACTCGGAAATTGAGCAAAGATCGGCAGTGGGCACATGAGAACGATTGCAAGGAGAGTTTCAGACTGAGCTACGAAGGAATCAGGCGGAACCGCCCGCAACGCTTGCATATATAGGTATGTTCCCAGTTCCAATGGAGCCTTGGATAGACCTCGCGATTGTACCGCGCTATTCTACGCAGGCTGAAGACCATGCCCAGGAGAGACCCTGCAGCAAGGAAAAGGAACACGGCGACAGAACTAGGACGTAGCGCAGTCGCAATGGGGTGCTCATAGATCGAGCTAATACCTACAACCGTCCACACAGAAAGAATGAGGATCGTCGGGCCCCATACCAATAGTGGCCATATATAGCCCTTGGGGCGAGGTGGCGTGGCTGCCCGTGCTGAAAAGGACTGGGTCGTCCCCGAATAGAACCTGGTGGAGTAGGTATGCGTTCCCTGCTGATAGAGGACGGGTGCGGCAACGATGTTCGCTGTGCCGCACTGGTCGCATTGATACGGGTTCAGCTGCGATACGGATGCCATGCCATTGTCCGTGACCTGGCGACACCTTGCGACACCGGGTTCCTCGATTGCGATTTTAGCTCGATTTTTCCAAATTGAGCCAACCCTCCGGAAGACGGAAAGACAGCGGGAACGTTGTCCCACGGGCGAAGATCCTCAGGTGATTGAAGATAAACCCGGGTTCCATCCCGGTCCAGACCAGCTTATTTGACCGAGTTTCAGTTCCGACCGATTCTCTCGCTCGACACGGATGCCTCGAGCAGCCGGGTCCAGGAGAGAAAACGTATGAGAACCGCACTGGCCTTCTGGCGGCGCTCCCAAGTGTCCGCTCCAACCTCCACGATCGTTGTTTACCGCCCTGACGAAATTAACTGGATACACATTGCCCTGAAGTTCGCGCTCGGTTTGATCCTCATTGGCAACCTTGCCGCACCGTTTGCTGCCAAAGCGCAGAACCTCGGTACACAGCCCGCATTTGGTCAGGCGGTACAGGGCCAGCAAGCGACCACTGTCGAAGGCACGGTTCTGAACATCGTGAACTGGGGCTGCAATGTCATCGCGCCGGTTATCGCGGTTGCGTGCCTCGGCATAGCGGGATGGCACTTCAAATCCGGACGCGGCTACATGGGATGGAGCGTCTCCGGCGTCGCTCTCATGGTGATCTCCGGTCTCGGAAGAATGGCCGAAGGCTTCATTACTCAGGCTCAGGGAATTCAGTAGCGAAAGCGGACAGCGATGCAGACGCCGCAGTTCCTCCTCGACCTTCTCCAGGTGCTGCTCGATCTCGCGGTGCCGGCGGCGTTCTGCACGCTGGCAGCCGCGGGAGTGAGCCTGCGGCATGAAGGCGGGATCAACTTCCACGTAAACGGCCGCAGCGGCAAGTGGATCCTGTGGACCATCGTTCTGCTTACTCTCCCGCAGCTGCTTTCATGGATCGGCGCGCAAGGAGTCAACATTCCAGCCGCGAGCGGATCGGTGAGCACAAGCTGGCTGGCCAGTATGGAGACAGTCTTCAAGAACTTCGTCAATCAGATCGTCGTTGCCAGGCTGGTGCCGGTCCTTGCGGCGTATTTCGTCCTAAAGGCAACACTCGATGGAGCCGCAGGAGAGAACCCTCTGGGCTCGATCATTGCTGCTCTCTTCCTAATGTCTCTTTCGGCAACAATGCAGCTCTTTCAGGGATGGAACTCGGGAGGACAGTACGCGATGACCGACATGCTCTCCTCCCTGTGGAACTACATAGCCGCACAGATCTTGCCGGCAGCAGCGGGACTCGCCTGTGTCGGAGCCGTCATCAACTACGTCCGCCATAGACCGTGGACCAGGCAGATTTTCGCCGCGATCTCTTTCCTGAGCGTGAGCGGCCTTCTTTCGCTCTTTCGAGCGATGGCGGCATGAGGAGCAATGCATGAGTCTCGATGGAGCCATTACGAACCTTGCCTCCTGGGCCGGCAACACGATGATGCCAACGATGGCAGGCCTGTTCTTTGCAGGAGCCGTGTATCGCTACAGCAAGGGCAGCCCTTTCGAGCAGCCGTTGTATGGAGGCTTCGCCTCGCTGATGTGCTCGGGGATCTTGCGGGCGCTGGAAGGTTTTGTACAGCACACAGGCGCGACCAATGCCGACGCGTTCTGGATGGCGACAATGAGCCTTGTGAACTGGACGGCCAACGTGATTCTGCCCATGTTTGCGCTCACGCAGTTGGCCGCCATGGCTTTGCACATGGGCGGAGTGGTCTCGGAAATCTATCCCGGCTCGAGCTGGATCAGGAAGTTCGTTGCAGCATTCGCTGCCCTGATGGTTTCAGGCATGGTTCGCCTCGCCGAGTCGATGGTCACACAAGCGCACGGAGTTGGGGGGTAGAGCCATGAGTCTCGATATGACGCCGGTTCACCGCAACCTTCATACCAAGGTAACGTTTCTGGGCCTGGAGTTCGAGGACCTGATCCTGGTGCTCGCGCTCGCTGCGTTGATGAACCTTCTCGCGCATTTTGTGAGCGGCAACGCGCATGTGTTTGGCATCCCGCTCAACATTTTTATGGAGTTCATCATCCCTGGTTTGGCTGTGCCGTTCCTGATCTTGTTCAAGTACGGAAGGCCGCGAGGGTATCTCACCGACTTGGTCCGTTCGTTTTTTGCCCCTAAGGCGTGGTGCGCACTTGAACGAGATTCGGAACTGAAGGAAAGTTACCTGGTCGAAGACGAGGAGTAGACGATGCAGGCATCGATCACAACACAGAAGAACGGAACCGTGCTTGCTGTCCTCGATGCGGAAGCAGCACAAATCACATTTGCCTGTGTGATCTTCGCGGCACGCATTCATGAGGAGATCGTGCCGCTCGCGCGGATCGTGGAGCAGCAACTGCAGATCGAAGGGGTCGGAGCCCTTCAGGGAGAGGTCAGCTATGCCAGTGACTCAAGCAGAACACGATAGAAGGCTCAGAGCGCCCGCTGTTTGCGAGCTGTTGGCGCTACGGGACTTGCCTCTCGGCGACAACATCATGGTCCGTACCAATGGGGCCTTTGTCGCCGGTTATGAGCTGCGCGGGATCCTCACATACTTTGCCACGGACAGCGATCGCAACCAGAACAAATCGATGCTGGAAGCGCTTTTCCGGAGCGTTCCAGACGTCAGCATGCGCGTTCAGCTCCGTTACGAGATCTCGGAGCGCCTCGGTGATCTTCTCGACAACTACCTTCACGAGCAGCGGAAAGAGCAGTCAGAGGTCATGGCACTCGATTCCCATCGGCTCCGAATGTGGAGAGAGAAGGAGCAGAACGGCTTCTTCTTCGAGAATCGGCTGCATGTGTATTTGGTCTGGGATCCGCGGATACACGCCGAGCTCTATCACTCCACTCAGCAGAACAACAGCATTGGTGGATTCACTCTTAGCCAGAAGAAGGCCATCCAGCGTGCGCGGAAGGAGCACGAGACCTATCTGGCGGAGTTTGGGTCCATCCTCCGGGGCATCGAGGGGTCGATGGAGGCGGCCGGCCTCGGGCCCCGGAGACTCTCGACACAGGAACTCTTCGAGGAGCTCAAGCAGGCGCAGCACCCGATGCGCCGCGATCGTCGGCCTTATGTGCCTGGAGAGGAGATGATCGAATACCGCAGTGCGCGGGAACAGGCGAGCGAGGCAAGCATCCTTAACGAGACCGAGACCTACCTCAATGTCGACGGATATCTCTACGCGGTGGTCAGCCTCAAGGAACTTCCAGATGCGACCTTCCCGGGGATGTTGCAAAACTTCTCGACACTCGGTTTCCCCATCGTGGTCAGCAGCCAAGTGGTCATTCCGGATCAGGTCAAGGTCCTTAAGAGCTACAAGAAGCGACTGCAGAAGATGACAGCCGCGCAAAAAGATGCGAATGGAAACTTCAAATCGAATCCGGAGGCCGAAGTTGCCCAAACGCAGCTCATCCAGGTTCAGCGGGACATCATTTCTTCCTCTCTGAAGACGGCCAAGCTGAGTCTCTCAGTCGTAGTGCGCACTTCGCAGCCGGCAATCACTCTTCACGATCTTGAACGGTCGGAGCGGGAACTGGCTAATCGCACACAAGAGGTCCTGAACGCCTTCACACACATGAATGGTGCAAAGGCCGTCTCGGAAACGATCGCCAAACGTCGCATCTTTCTGGGGACGCTGCCAGGAATGGCCGAGGCCGACAAACGAGATCAGGACATGCTTACCTCGAATGCCGCCGACCTTGTTCCCGTCGAAATGCCTTGGACCGGGACCCGTAGAAGCCCTCTGAT
>JAJPKO010000056.1 GCA_021323655.1 Acidobacteriaceae bacterium | reverse complement strand
GAGGCGCGTGTCGCGCCAGGAGCGGACGAGATTATCGCGCTACTAGCGGACGGCCCGAATCTGATCCTTCTTGACGAGGTTCTCCAATATCTGATCAGCGTGGGCGGCATTAAGGTCCATCAGACGACCTTGCGTGACGAGACCATGAATTTCCTGCATCGGTTAACTGGTGCGGTCGGAAACTCGGCAAACACCGCATTGGTTTTCTCATTGCAGTCCAGCAAGCGCGAGTCGCTTGAATATGTGAACCTGCTTCAGACAATCGACCACCTCGCAGCACGTAAAGACCAGCTCCGCGAACCTGTTGAGGGTAATGAAATTCTTTCGGTTATCCAACAGCGTCTCCTTGCCCGAATCCCGACTGCGGAGGAAGCTGCTCCCGCTGCCAACGCCTATCAACACATCATTACGCAGATGAAGCGAGGCTACGCCAAGGGTACTGCTGAAGAGCGGCAAGCAGATGAGGAAGGGCTTGCCTTGCGACAACGCATCCTTGCGGCCTATCCGTTCCATCCGGCTTTGATCGACGTTATGAGGGAACAGTGGGCCGCCATCCCCGAGTTCCAGCGGACACGCGGGGCTCTGCGTTTTCTAGCGGCGTGCCTCCGTGCGACCAAGCGCGAAGAGAGAAGCCGTGCTCTGTTAGGACCTGGAGACGTGCCGATCTCCGATGCCGAGGTTCGCCTCGCGTTCTTCAAGGAGGTTGGACAGCAAGCAGATTTCCAGGCTGTGCTGGAATCCGATTTCATCGGCGCTAGTGCTCGCGCAAAGCGGATTGATGACCGACGCAGCAAGGAGAGTCCGTCAGAGATGGGAAAGCGGGCTGCCTTCCGCCTCGCCACCGCAATTCTTATGTACTCATTTGGAGGAAGGAAACGCTATGGATCCAACGGCACCGAGTTGCTGCCGCCAGGGATCACCGAGCCTGAACTTCTCTCAGTCTGCGTCGGGCCTGATCTTGACAGCACAACGGCCCTTGCCTGCCTCAAGGAACTCAAAGAGCAGTGCCTGTATTTGCATTTTGACGGCGTTCGATACTGCTTCAAAAAAGATCCAAACGTCACGCTCCTCGTTGAACAAGAAGCCGAAGCAGTAGGCCGCAACGAGCGCCAAGTCGAAGAGCGAATCAAAGAAATGCTCGAAGCAAGAATTACCGGTCGAAATGCCGTCGTCTGGAAGCAGAAGTCCGGCGAAATTCCCGACAAGGAACCCTACTTCCTCCTGGCGTACATGCCTCTCGACTTTGGCACGCAAGCTCCGAGTGGCCGTGAAGCAGTCGCGAAAGAAATCTTCGAATATTGCGGCACCACACTCCGCAAGTATCGCAACGGGCTAGGCCTGGCTGTCCCGGCTTCAGATCAGATTGAGATTCTTCGCCGTTCGGTCCGATATCTCATTGCGATTGAGCGCGTTCGCGAAAAGCCAAAGCAGCACAATCTCACCGATGAGCAGAAGGAGCAGTTGCGCGAGCGTGAGCGCACAGAGGCTGCGGCGGCGGAATCAGCGCTCCTGAAGCTTTATACTGAAGTTTGGCTCCCAAAGGCGACCAGCGACGGTCTCGTAATTGATGTTGTCGCGGCGGGAGGCCGACCACTGCAGATCACACTCAACGAGAAAAAGCAGGCCCGCGTCCACGATCGCTTGATGGAATTGCTCGTCGACGTGCAGCGCCGCGTTTTTCAAACGACCGTTCCGACCAAAATCATCGAGTTGTTTAAGCTCGGCGAGGGGACGCCGGCCACGCTCGGAATCAAGACTGCCGATGTGGTTGATGGCTTTTATTCGTTCCTAGGATTTCCCAGACTCGCGACTAGCGATGGCGTAAAAAAAGCGATTGCGAAAGGCGTAAAGGACAAGCTGTTCGCCTACCATTCCGGCCCAACGCCGACGATGGGAGCCGGTGGAAACTACCAAGTGCCCATCGACCGCGTGCGGTTCGAAGTCGGGCTCAGTGAAGACGAGATCGATCTGGATACTGGCTTCCTCATCATGCCTCAAGCTCTTCCCGTTCCTGCAGCGATCCCAACGACGGATGTTGCTGAACCGCTAACGGTCGGCGCGGTCATCACAGGAACAAACCCATTGGCAGGCCCAGCAGTCGGTTTTCCTGGACCAGCGGCTAATGGTAGTCCCTGCGCGCCCGAACCCGAACGGACCGTTGAAATCAGTTTCTCGGCGGACCGCAACCAGCTCTTCAGTGCTTGGAACGCGGTCGCGAACCTCGCAGATCTCGCCGGAAAGGTGAACGTCACAGTCCGCGCCAACTCTGCGCAAGGCTTCGACCGAACTAAGCTGCAAAACGGCGTTCTCGAACCGCTTAGAGAATCGAACCTGATTGAATAGCAACCTGTCGCCACTTTTACCGAGGTCCAGCAGCGCTTGACCGGCCTTGACTGGACGCTTAGCCAACAGTTTTCGGGAGCGAAAATGCTAAAATGCGATGCTACTCCCGTCTTCTGTTTGTTTCGGTGGAGCAGAACGTGAAAAACCTGCCCAAGTTCACGATGGAGTTTGAGCCGACCACGATTGAGCACCTCGGCCTCAAGTTATATAGCTCTCTACCCCCTGTCATTGGCGAATTGGTGTCGAACTCCTGGGACGCCGAAGCAACAGAAGTACACAT
>JAJPKO010000063.1 GCA_021323655.1 Acidobacteriaceae bacterium | reverse complement strand
TGGGTGATGTGCGAGGGACACATCACGAGCGTGGAACTTGGCCGTCCACCGGCGAGGACATGAATCGTGCCAAGCGCCATAAAGGTTTTGCCGGCCCCACATTCGGCAACAATGCGCACCGCTTTACCGTCGCGGAGATACTTCGCAGTACCTGTAATGACGAGCGCCTGGGCCGGGAGCGGTTTGCGAAGCAGCGAGTTGAGACAGGGTGCAACCGGATCTTTCGTGCTTTGGAGCGGCGGGTAGGTTCCGAGAATGCGTTCGGCTAATGCCGGGCCAAACTGGCGCAAATAATCGAAGGTCGTCTCCATCGAGAACCCTCCTGGCAGCGGCGAAATTGTCGTGAGAATGGACGAGATGAAATGGGGCCAACCGCAACGCCGCATCTTTGCGAGTTATTGGCGCAAGCACCCGGCCTTCATGGAAGCGGGATTTAGCCTCTAGGCCAATCACCGGGCCTGGAGGGCTCGATTCAATGCATAATGAGGCCAGATAATCGGCCCAGCTTGCTCCGGAAAGCTCAGACTTCCCGTCCGCAGACCTTCGCTCACCCACTCCAGCACTTCTTCTGTCGTCGCTGAGATCTGGACAGGTCCGCACCCGATGCCGTCAATCTCTTCGATCCGGCGCTTGCTCTCGATGATTCCAAGGACATGCTCTGCCCAGCCCGGGTTCGCGGGCAGTCCAAGGAAGTTCACCAGCGCTGCCCACGCCTCCTCCCGCTGGTATCGCAACAGAATTGTCTGTCCTGCACGGCCGTTCGCGTGGAGGTGCTGTGAAACAGCGACTAGATGCCGGACCGGCTGCTTTCTTCCCGGCAGCGTCGCCGCGCCTTTGTAGCAGGAAGCATGCTCTCCAAACGAGATTTCCCTTTCGGCTCCATTCGGAAAAGTAATGCTGAACGAGGCTTTCTCGTGGATCGCAGCCGTAATCGCTCCAACATCCGAATCGTTTCCGAAGACGCTCAGGAGGTGGGCCTGTCGGTCTTCGCCGACATAGCGATCGACCCGCAGACGGATGCGGGTCGAGGCCTTTTCTGTAAAACGAACATACTCAAGCAGCCCGAGCCGCAGGTGCGCATTCTCCATCGGCTTCGTCCTCCTTCTTTACGGGAGTCTCTGTCAGCTTGAGCGTCCTCCCGTCGGCGTATACCAGGCGAAGCTCGTTGGTCCAGCGCTCACGATGGTGGATGACCTCGGCGTCACCTTCCTGTTCGACGAAGGTCGTGACGTGTTTGACCGATCGCCAGCGGGCGATATGCCTGTCGCTTCCCTCGCCGAAAACGCCATTGAGGAGGCCGGCCGTGCACAGCAATCCCACGTGGCCGCCGTGCAGCGGTGTGATCGGCCGCCCTGTCGCCCCATCGTCGTTCGGAAGGAGCAATGGCGCCACCTGCTTCCAGGCCGGCGAATCAGGCAACATATCTTCGAGGAGGTCATACGGGAGGCCTCGGTAGGTGAGCGAGGCTGCGTCCGACCCGGGCACCGGATAGGGTTGGCAAATACCAGCCTGCAACTCCGGCACATGCTGGAAACTTCCATAAAGACCAATCTTATGAAGCTGTCTCTTGTTCTTTTCGAGCGCCGCGCCCCGAATGTCGTGACGGACGCCCAGAATTGTGATCTGGCGGTATTGGACCGATTCCGGATCCGTCATGCGAAATACATTCAGCGCGGTGAAGTGCGAACTGAGAATCCCTGCGCAGTCGTGTAACCGCTCGTATGGAATCACGAGCACGAGCACACCGCCCATCAAAAGCCAGCGGTATGTGTGCTCTAGGAACACAACTTCCATGCGGCGATTCGCAACCGAGCCTATTTCAGAATCGTAGGGCGGATTGAGGTAGAGGAGCGAAAAGGATTCTGGTTTTGCGATGGCGTCGAACGTATTGCCCGGGAGCGTCTCGATACCGCTCGCGCCAGCAATGCGGGCGCGTTCGGCATCGAGTTCGATTCCATAGCGCCGAACGGGTGCATTGCTGGTGACCAGGTAGAGTGCTGTGCCCTGGCCGACGCAGGGATCGATAACCGAGGCCGTTTGACTGTAGGTCAGGAGGGAGCGCAGTTTCACTCCTTCGCTCTCGGGCAATGGGTAGTAGCCCATCTTCAGGCGAGCGGCATTGCGCATTCGTTTCACCTTGAGTTTGTGGCTTTGGCGGCGGCGGCCGACTGTGCGCCTCGCCAGATAAGTCCTATCAGCGGGTATGAAAGGGGGAATTGTGGGATAGGTGGAGAGTTAGGCACCACCGGCACCGCGACAGCGTCGATCTTCCGCCAATCGAGAATAGCCGAGATGCAGCGCAACCTTGAGCGTGAAGTACATCGGAATGATTAAGTACTGGTCGCGTCCGGAGGCGGTTCAGACAGACGGGGAAAAAGCCACTGTGATCTGTACTCCCCTTCGATTTGAAACCATAGAGATGAACGGTGGTCGCCCCAGTCCATCAAGCTGGTGCCCAGATCATTGCTGATTCTGGCTGCGAAATGCAAAACGTAATAATCGAGAAACTCGAAAAAGTTCGCAACCATTTGCTGAACCTGCGGTTCCAAGGACTCTGTTGTATGAGCTGTTTCCTTGACGACGCCATAGAGAAAAGAGTGGACTCGATTCTCGGCTGGCGTCGTGCCGGGCTGGTACATAAGTTCGGTTCTGACCATGTGGTGGACTATTAGATCTCTGAGGCCGTTCATGTTGGAATCGCCAGCAAGCGTCTTAAACCAACCTGAGTACTTCTCGAGGATCTCCGCATACCCCGGATCAATTCGCGGCTGCTTCGTTTGCGTAAACCTCTTCATTTGATCCCGGAAGCTACGATGAGGAACTTTTCCCGATGGATAAAGTTGACTTGTGAGATTGGCGAGGCAGTCAACGAAGATCCTCAGGTACAGAAGCACGCAATCGAGATGGAGTGGAATATCCCGCAACGCCTGTTGCGTTGCTCCCAGATCCTCAGCGGATATCGTAGGCCCCTCGATCTTGACGATTCTGCAGCGTGCGACGTCGTAGAGTTCGGCAACGCGAGCGATCTTCCAAAACGTGTCCTCGAGTTTACCGAGAGCTGTTACGAAGAGCTCGATCTCATAGCGTGACCAAGGCCGCAACTTCGGGTATTTGTTGGTGCCGGGAAATGCCTGCGCCATCTTGATCGCATCAAAGAGGTTGCGCACTGCAAAGTGGAAGCTTCTTTGACCGTCGCTTGTCGTCGGTGTGAGACCGTGCAGTCGGGCCATATCCTAATCGTAATTCGACTATGGGTGTCTTGGCTTTCATGCCGCTAGGACGACAGCAGGCACAGGGCCCGGATCCCATGGATGCGAGAGCAAAGGCGCCAGCTCGATAATCCGCTCTGACCCGCACAATCCACACCGCCGAACTGATGTTGAGACCGTTTCGCAAGCTTGGCAGTACACTGCTCTTTCCACCGGGATCGAGACAAGCCCGGGTTCCGAACGAATCATAACGACATTAGGCATAGGATCCTCCATCCTCCCGAATCCGCTGCTGCCACTGGTCAGGCGACGGATCGTGCCGCTTCCTCCTCAAGCTCGGCCACAAGCGTTTTCAGGGATTCGAGTCTCGGAATGGTTGTCATCGCCTCGATTTGCAGTTTGTCCATGACGGCGATGAAGGATGCCTCGCCTATCTGCTCTGCCAGAGAGTTCGCCTTGCGAACTCCGCGCGCGGCTCGTTCCATTGCTTCTGCCACATTAGCCTGGAACTGCGCATTGGGGATGTCGTTCGCTCGATGCGCACGTCCGGCGCGCCAGAGAATCTCACCGTAGATCGCGTCACCCAGAATCTGCCGCAATCCCTCAATCCTCGCCGTCGTCTTCTGATCGATAGGGCCTCTCTGGATTGCGGGCGGACGTGGGCCCGATGCGGGCTGCGCTTTGTCCGACCGGTGAGCTCTTGGGAGCGCCCACTGTGGAAGCTGGGGGAACTGCCTTGGCTGACGGTGTTCGTTCAGAGGCACCCATACTTCGGTGAAGTTGTAGAGGTAGCGGCCCAATCCAAAGCAACTTGCTGCCCTCTTGAACGCCTGCGCCTCCGCCGAAGTCATCGCGTTCTCTTCGTCCGCCCATTCCTCTCCGCTCCCCGAATGACAGCCGAGTCCAGTGATTGTGAGGATGCACGTCACCAGCACTTTGCCAGTCTGAATGAGTTTGTCTTTCTTCATCCGAGTCACCGACGATAGTGTCGCGACCTCGTAGGTCCGCGTCCACCCGGTCGGCGTAAACAGCAGATTGAGCCGATCGGTGTAGGCACGCGGATCTGCAAACGCGATCACGGCGCCTCGGTTGCCGTCCCTGCTCGTGTGAGTGACGCGCCACTTGATCTCGGATGGATCAAACGGCTCTGCCAGATCGTTGAATGGGTTCTTCAGTTCAGAACCTGCTTTGGTTTCTTCGATTGCCATCGTTTTAGCTCCTGGATTGAGATGGGCGCACACGAGCCCCGACGCCGTCTTGATCGAATAATGCTCAGAACGGATCATCGGCTGGCGTTTGAGAGAACGAGTCGGCTCTTCGCCGCTGTTAGACTCTTCGTATGGAAATGAAAGGCATTCTCGCAGAGATCGATGCAGAAATTCAAAAGCTCGAGCAAGTACGCGCAATTCTGACTGGCAAAGATGGCCACCACGGAACCAAGATTCCGCCGCCTCGGCGGCAGAAGCGTCAACTCTCACCGGAGGCGCGCGCGAGAATCGCTGCCGCCCAAAAGGCGCGGTGGGCAAAGATGAAAAAGGCGAACAAGTAGCGACCCGCCTCAAAATGGGATTTCGTCCGGACTGAGTTCCTGGTCCTGGTATTCCCGTTCGAATTGCGGCGCAGGAGTTTCTCTCCTCGGTGCATTGTCTTTGCGCCGGCCGCGATAGTAGGTTTCATCCACCTCTTTACCGCCACCGAGCAATGTCAGGTCATGGACGAATATCTCCGTCCGATACCGCTTCTGGCCGGATTGCTTGTCGTCCCATGACCGGGTCTGGATCTTTCCCTGGATGAATAGCTGACTGCCCTTGCTGACATAATCCCGGACAATCTCTGCAGTGCGACCGAAAGCCACCAGATTGTGCCACTCGGTCCGGTCTCTCCAATTGCCCTGTTGATCCTTCTCGCGATCGGTGGTTGCGAGAGAGAAGTTCGCAGCGATACCGCCCGGCGTGGAATTGATCTGCGGATCCTTGCCAACGTTTCCGAGCAGGAAGGTTTTATTGACACTCTTTGGCATGACGGTACTCCCATTCCTTTGAGCTGAATTTCACGAATAAACGTGCTCGATCGCTTCGCACTTGGAGATCTCGATGTACGCATTACCTGCCAGCCGATAGAATCGCCCTCCATTGGCACTGATATTGAGGTAGCGGCGTGTCCATCGGTGCTTGTACAACTCGATCTCTCCGGCGCGGCCCATGTACATGAAGTCCTCACAATCGCTAGGCGCGAGGGCCATCTCAAGCGGTCGCCAGTTTGGCTCGCCGACGATAATCGGATTCTGTCCGCTCGAAGTCATACTCTCTCCCGATCCGCCGCACCAGGCGGCACTCCAAGGTGCGAATGTTTGCAGCCGACGCAGCAAACACAGGCTGTGACCTTTCTGATCGCCATTTCAAACGGCACCGGCAATGGCACGCTCTCTCCCGCACGGGAATAGAACACTGGCGCAACACTCCCGCGAAGCGCCCCGTGATGAGGCTTCCATAAATCGCGCGGTAGTGAACCATCGCGCCCGTGGAAGATCACTTCCGACCGGATATCTGGGCGGGTGTGTCCCGGAGGACATGACAAGGTGTGCGCGGTGACCACCAGTTCGCAGGTTTGCCCAGCCCGCAACATTTCAAGCCGCACCAGATTCTCCGCAAGATAGATTGCGTGTCGCCCATTCACGCCAATCGAATCGATCCGTTGTAACCACGGCAACGAACTACCATCGGGCGCAACGAAAGCGCAAGCGCGGCCGATGTCCGAAACCGCACCGCCGGATTCGACGCCGCGGAGAACGTACCGGTTTGCCAGATGCTGGTGTTCGACCGAGACCGCCGGTTGGCAACGGATGCCGCGCTTCTGCAATACATTCAAAACAGAGCGCGGAAGTGAAAGTCCGTGGAGCGCGCAACGATCTGCGCTAGGGCGGGCCTTAGGTGTGGTATTCAGGTTGGCCATACGCTCCCCTAAGCTGACGCTCTTTTGTGAATGGGCCTGCCCAACGCGGCACGGATTTCCTCTTTTGCGCACCCCGCCCAGCACTTGTAAAAACGCGGGTTCTTGATCTGAATTGCGAGATTGTCTCCGGAGCGGTCTCGGCCGGCCTGCGCACAGGACGGGCATCGCGCCCACCAGTTGCGGCTGTCCTTGCGGGTGGGGCGTACGAAATCGAGGATTCGGAATTCCTGGTTGTCGGTCCGCGAAGCCCTCGGGATGTACGGAACCAAAGGTGTGGGTTTATACGCTTCAGGCAGGCTCATGCCCTGGATGAAGGTCTTCAATTCGTCATCGGTTAGCTTCTTGAGCCCCTCGAGATACGCGAGTTGAGCTTCAGGTGTAAGGTCGGCTTCGTAGAACCAGTAGCGCCGTTCTGTCCTGCGATGCACCCCCAGAGGGGCGCGGATAGCATTCCCATATTCCGAACCACCGAGGCGATCCTGACGCGGAAACACCTCGATCCCTTCCTTGAGTCCACCACCTTTGACCGGAACTCCGAGTCGGAGGGCGAGGTTGTACACGTAGATCCGGCATTCAGACGCGAGCAATGGCTCGGCGCCGAAGATCCAGAGGTGTCCGCCGCGGCGCGACTGTTCAAGTGCCGCCTGGACTCCATCCTGCTTCAGTTCCCATTGCAACTGGAACAACGCTTCGATAGCTCCATCGAAGTCGGCATCGATCGCGACCCACTTTGAGCACTGGGTCTCTGGGTTGATTGCATAGAGACTGATGGTGATGTCGCCGTTTAAATGCATCCGGACCGCGTCGTCGTCCAACGGCTTTGGCGCTTTAGTGCGCCAGTCTCGTGCCAGGTAGTAAGGAAAGGATCCATTTGGAAGTGGCCGGGTTGACTGGATTGAGTAGGCCCGCCGATTTACAAACAACCGCATAAAGTCGCCGGCGGTGTCCCGAGTCACGCGGAATTTGGCATACATGGTAGTGCCTCCTTCAGGTGGTGTGGTTGTACCCCGGCTCCAAAACTCGGTCAAGTTTCTCCGGAAGCAGCGTTCGGAATGCCGCTTCCGGCTTTTGAACTTGCTGAGGATCGTCCAGCTTAAGATCAGGCGGCGGCACTTCTCGGAACGGCGATTACATTGACGGCCGCGATCCGGGTGATCTTCGGGTGTGTGCGCATCGTGCCAACTGAGGAGGTGCGTTGGTTCATGTCGCGCGCGGGCCAAGTAAATCCCTGGGCTCGTGCGAGGCGGCGGTTGATCGAACGGATACGGCTTGCGGACAGGCGCATTGTGGCTCCTTCGTGGGTGTTGAATTGGTTGTCGTTGAGAACTAGAAAGGAGGGACAGGTTAAGCCCTGGCAGGTTGCAATTCGGAAATCAGGAGATCTGGCCGTTGGATAAGGCGGAGCAGATCGTACTCTGAGAAGGCGCAGTCGAACTTCTCCGAGGTGAATTGGTCTTCGCACTTTTCGAACGACAGCATGTACCACTGTTCGCGCCGTCGATCGAAGACGTAGATCGCGCCGGAGGCGTCCTCGCCGGGAACCATCTGCAGAAGCAGAACACCCTTCGCGGTCTGAATCCAGCGTGTGGCGACCGCTTCGCCGATTTCGAGGAAGGCTGCGACGGTTTGCTCGATGGAACTGACGGCTCGATCTTGCCAGTCCAGGATCTTGTAGGCGGACAACTTTCCGAGGCTAGGTTGCACGATGAAATCTCCTTTCTTGAGGATTTGGTTTGGGAATTGAGGTTGTTCAGTGGCGGTTCCGAGCTTCAAGGGTGAGCGACCACATTCTGGCAAGCGACCAGAACCAGCCGACAACGAGAGCGAGATAGAACGCTTCCAGCGCCGGATCAATAGCCGCGACGCGATATATGACCGGCCCTGTCAGGACGAAGCTGACAAGTCCGGCCAAACTTGAAACCGAACTGACAATGAACCGGACGACCAACCGGCGCAGCAAAGCGGGCTTGCTCGCCGGATTCGTGGGTACAGATTGGATCTCAACGTGAGCCATGGAAACTCCTCGGGATTGGAATTGATGAGCGCTGAATGAGGCGGCTCAGCGCCCTGAAGCCTCAAGACGGAACTGCGCCAGTGCAGCGGGAAGGTCGGATTAAAGGAGGGAGGTAAAGGACAAGACGTACAACGAGGCGGCTACAGAGCGAGCGTGCATCCGGGACATTGCGGCAGACTCGCAGGCACCCATAAGGGGCCGGTCGTAAAATGGTGCCGTTTCCGGGTTCAGAGAGACACCCCAAAAACGATGGTCACCGACACTCCTCCACGCAAATCGGACCTTGATGCATTCCGGGAAAGTGACCGGATCACAACGCTCGACATTCCCAATGACGCACTATTGCCCGAATTCGCAAAGGCCATTGAATCGGCGATGAAGGCTCAGCAGACCCAAAAAGTCCGCGGCGCTTGTGCCGGCTTTCTGAAAGCGGCGTCTCAGTTCTATGGCGTTCCGGAGTGCACGGTTCGGGTCCTTGCGTCGAGACCGTTGCGCGTCCGCGAGCACTGGACAACAGAGTTATTTGGCGACTACGCGCCAGATACCAAAGTCATCCGAGTCTGGATGCGGACAGCAGTGCGCAAAGAGATCACATCTTTCGGCACGTTTCTGAGCACCCTATGTCACGAGTTCTGCCATCATCTCGATTTTCAGAAGTTCGGGTTTGCCGATTCGTGGCACACACGCGGGTTCTATGAGCGTGCGGCCGTGCTTTACCACCACGCGCGCGGCACACCGCAGAAGCGCCTGGTCTGGGCGGCAATGGCGGGCGGACGTTGGCGCATTGATTGGCCCAAGACGAATCGACGTAGCGCATAATCTTTCCAATCCACACATCCTTCTTCACCACCATTCCGACTCCATACATCTGTCAACAAGGGGATAGTCAAGAAGCAAACATCTGACAACGCGACGGTTATGGCCGGTCGGTTCTAGTCAAAGGATTGACAAAGAAGGTCAATAGGAAGCTAAAGGGAAGGCATTATGCGGTCAATGGAAGCGCAATGAGCGGCAACCTCAGGCTTCGATCAGTTCGCGCAGGGGCACCACTAACGAATCCGGTGTGTTCGTCAGCGTGCGTGTATCGAGCAGGGATTGACGGAAGGATTCGCTGAGCGCAAACCCGATGCGCTTGCGGGCGCCGCGCATTTCAAGCGCGAGGAGATACAGGATGTCATCATTTGCCGTGAGATAGAGTACCGCGTCAACGGTCACATCCTTATCCAGGACCTCCCGGATGGCACGATAACGGGAGGCGGATTTCGGGCTTCTTTCATATTCAATCGCGTAGCAGTGTTGCGTTCCGTCAACGTCAATTTCCGCGATGGCGTCGAAATCCTTGGTGGCCACAGTCTCAAGCACGAGGTTTCGGGCCGCGATCTCGAGATCGGTTTTCCAGTTGCGCAGGATGCCAGCCTTCATCAGGGCAAGGCGGATATTGACCATTTCGAGAGCGTGCGGAACCTGGGTCGGGTGCAGCATCTGTTCCGCGGTACTTGGAAGCGACAATAGGAAATGGCCACGAGATTCGAGGAATGCGAGCCCCGATTGTGTAATTCCAAACACTGGCTTGCCAAGGTGACGCTGATCGGAGAGCCGCTGAATCAAGCCGGCCTTTTCCATCCGTGCTACACGCCACCGTAACGAAGCGATCGCAATTCCGTTTCCGTCCAGAAGAATGAGATCCCTTAATTGCTCAAAATAGAGCGCACGAGCGTTGCGAATTTGGAGCAGAATCGGCACATCGCAGGTGTCGGACAGAGCCACGTATCCCTTGTAGTACCTCACCGGAGCCCTCCTTCCATCCGCTCATCTAGCTCAAGGCGACGGCCGTCAGCGCTCAACTGCCACCGTCCCCATTTGCTCTCAATCCAACTTCCGGATGTCATCAGCAGCATCGCCTGATACCTCGCGTAACGTAGACTGACCGAAATTACCTCGACTTCAGCAGCTTTCCATCCCGGTCTCCCGAATTGGATTGGGCCGTGTTCGGCATCATTGAGCGTGACAAGATATGTATCAGGGCACGCGGATTTCGCAGGCCGGACAACGAGAAGGTGATTCTTGCCTTGAAATCGGCTGGGACCGGAACACCAGAATGTCTTACCGATTGCGCGCAGCCGGAACTCCGGATCAAAACCGCTGGTCAGGTTGAACCGGATCTGTCCAGGGTGGATCCAGTTCAGGCGCAGTCGGTGACCACATTTGAACCCGGTTGAATTGAACAAGGCGGCGCGTTTGCGGAAGCAATAGGGATCGCTTAGGTCGCGGGAATGCATCGACCACCAGTTGGTCCCGAGGCTGATTATGCGGACATGCACGCCTCGATCTCCGTCGTGAGTGTGCTCAAGATTGCGCGCGTCTGAACACTTCTCTCCGGTTCGCGAAGATAATGAAGAAACCAGACGCGATCACGGAAATGCTGCGGGAGCCGCAGACTTCGGTCACGGAAATACCGCAGAAGCGTGTCCATTTCCATCATGGCATGCGCGAAACAGATCTCATCTTCTGCGTCTTGTCCAAGTTTCCTGCGCAGGTAGCCGTCCCACTCCGCGGCGTTTACACGATCGCCGAATGCCTGCCGGTATCCGGTGCTGAGAGCGAAGTATGGATTCCGTGCGCTCAGTTCATCGAGAACATCTTCTATTTGCTCACGCCCGGATGCGCCCTCCGCCGCACCCGCCTGCGCAAGTGCTGGACTCGCTTCCGCGAAGAGCATACCGGTGAGACTTCGAAAGATCCGATCATTCAAGGACGCGAGAGCTTCAGTCCGTCCAGGATTATTGTGCCTTTCTATCTGCTTGAGTTCTTGCCTGAATCCTGCGGGAAACACCCGTCCTCGAACCTCATAAAACCTCCGGAACAACTCCGTACGGCCACGGGCAAGCACATAGCCTTGCTCCTGAGGCGGTACTTCGCGGCGCACGTAAGCTATCCACTGCTCATGATCACCGAAATCAATGCGGGGTTTTATGTTCATGCTTGCCTTCTAGGCGCCTTTGAGAGACGAGTTGCGCCGACGCTCCTCGTCGAGGAGCGCGGTCGTTTGATTGAGACGCTGCTTGAGATTCCGTTCACTATTTTGCAGCGCTTCCACGCGCCGCTGGAGAAGAAGAACGTTCTGCTGATCCACCGCCAGCGCTCCAGTTGCTTGCGGACCTACGGGATCGGAAGGCGCCCCTCTGCTGATTGTCACTGAGCCTCCGTCCGCCAAGTCGCGAACGCTGCGTGCCAGATTCGATGGCTTATCGTTCTCTCGTTCCGACGAATTCGCTCTTTGCGCAAGAGACCGTTCCACATCCGCATTGTGCGTCTCGACCAGTTGATTGAACTGTTCGGTCCGCCTCTCAATTTCGATCCGGTCACTGACACGGCCGTTCCATAGTTGCGCAATCAGGGATGCCGCGATGAGTTCGCGCTTGTCCATCGCACGCCACTGAAGAAAGACAACTGCCGCCAACCCGCTGAGAAGGACAAGGGTCACGACATTGGACCAAAAATAAAGATCGTCGATCGTATGCTCTTCAAGAGAATGCCGCGATGACTCTATCGTGGCGCCATAATCCGTGTTCTGAGGATTGATCTTGCCCAAAACATATGCGAAAAAGCCGTGTCGCTTTGGGGCTTCCTGCCCGGCTTGTGTACTGGGTGCAACCGTGGTCTGGCCGACAACGGGCCCGGCCGCCGAACTGAGTACAACGGCAAGAACGAGGGATCGAATTGGTGTTGAGCTGCGCATTTTCATTCTCCGCCCATGTCGCCGAGGAACAATCCGGCCGTTCTTCTGCGCCTCTGTTTCCGGTTCGCCGCATCCCTAAAGCGCAGATTCACCCCGATGTTGGGATCAAGATAGCTGTGCATCTTGGGATAAAGCGAAGGCCGGATCGCTTCGAGTTCAAGCCGCGGTGCGCGCCGGACATGCAGATGGGAGTACCTCGTTCCTTCGCGATTGTCCACCATGAGTAGTTCCATCTGCCCCACTGGCAGGTTCTTGATGTGGTCCTCGCGGGCCCGCGTTTCCTTGATGTCGCTCTCGCTGCCGGTTCCTGTTTCGGTATATTTCGTCGTGAAGATACCGGTACGACGGACTGACAGGCTGCGCCGTTTACCCGTAATCCGCGAAGACGCTTTCAAAAACCACTGCGCCGTGTGTTCTTCGGAAACATTCATGATCATTTTCGTTCCCGGCGCGGATGAGACTTCATCCGCAAATGCCTGGCTCACTCGCTGCAATTGAGGTAGGCTCTGGAATGAGAAGAGGAACGACACGCGCGCACCGCGAGCCGTCTGGAGCACCTGTGTAAACCCCGGATAAGCGAAGGGTGCGAACTCGTCCAGAATCACCGACAGCATGGGTTCATCGGCACCCTGCACACCGGCCGTCTGCGCGTAGCGTTTGCCCACCATCAGCTGGATGTTCTGGAGCAGGATCTTTCCCAGGGCTTCGACCGCACGCTGATTGCGATTGGCATTGAGCGAAACGAACAGAATCAGGTCCTTTTCGAGTACCTCGTCAAGCGTCAGCAGACCCTGGTAGGAACCGGTGACGATCGACAATTCATCCTCAAGAAAGCTCAGAAGTTCGTTCAACAGTCCCTGGATTTTTTCCACGCGTTCCCGGTCTGAGAGCGAGCGTTGCAGCATCTTGACCGACATTTCGAAGTTCAGCCGCTTCTGCATGGAGATTCCAGGCGCTGAGGCCAGGCGTTCCTTTGCCGCGGCAATCTGTTCCTCCAGAACCTTCTCATCAAGCGCCATCACGAGCACGTCATATATATTGAAGAGCTTTCCTGTGTATTGGAGGACTCGCACCAGGTCCGAAAGGTATGCCTCTTGATGCCCCTTAAAGAAGTCTTCGCGCAAGCCGAAGGAGCGAAAAATGAAGTTCACATGCTCCTGGTATGCGTCGTCGAGAGCATAGAAAGGGTTGTACCGGGCCGATTCAGTTGGATGAGTTGGATCGATAATGCGAAGGTCCTGGAGGCGCCCCGCCGCTTCGATATGCGGAATCAGACGATCAAGGAACTCCCGCTCCCCCTTGCCATCGAAGATGATCATGGGCATTTTGCGGGCGCCGAAACGCCTCGTTACATCCTGGGCAATGATGTTCTCAAGAAAAGTGGATTTTCCGGCACCGGTACCTCCGACGATGACCCCGTGCTTCATGCGAACGGTATCCGGCCAAATCCACGGATCCTTGTGGACGTTGTAACCAAGCAGCGTCGCGCCGTTTCGACTGGCTTGCTCAGCAATTGCCGCGTCTTTCGATGCGCGAATTAAGAGAGCCGGGTGAGGCCAGTTCTCCTCTCTTCTTTTCCGGCGGCCGACCAATTGAGCGAAGACAAGGCCTCCACCAAATAGCACGACGGCGCTGTACAGAAGGATTTCCAGACACTGCGAGTTGTGCAGATGAAGCCGCGACACGGCAACGTACCAGGCGAAGGCAATCACGGCGCAAGCAAGGAGAACCAGGCCGCCCGCTACGTCCTCTGGCTCTCGGTGCCTCGGCTGGTCGTAGTACGGACTCATCGATGCCCTCCAACTGAGAAGTAGACGAAGACTCCGGCCAGAGCGCAGAGAAGCAGGAAGGAAAGCACCAACGTCGGATTGGGTCTTCGCCGGCCGCTTACATCGATAGGTCTGAGTTCGTCGGAAAGGGATTCGAGAAGGGCGGTATGAAGATTGGACTCGGAGTCGTTGCGGTAAATCTGCTGTAGAGCCTCGCGCGCCTCCTCTGTCGAAATATGGCCGTGAGTGTCCATGACTAAAGAACCACCTCCACTTTTAAGGGACCGCTGCGGTCGGAACCGAAGGTGAGCTGATAGATCTGCGGCTGAATCCCAGCCGAGGTTCCAATGCTGATCACGCCTGTCGCTTTTTCTCCCGGTGCCAGGTCGCGGGCAGCGGAATCGGCCTGTACGCCAACTACTGAACTTTGCGTTGTCTTGAATTTGCCGAAGGTATGAGATGTGATCTGGTGGTTCTTGAGGCTGAGAAGCGCAATGGGCTGCACAGAGGGAACTCCGGCGTACACCTCCGGAGCCGTGACGCGGAAGGAATCCCGAGTTTGATTCGCGACGGAGTAGCGAATGTAGATCCTGTCCTTGGCGCGATAAACCTGTTCAAGATCCACCTGAACGCGTCCGGTCGCACGCTTTTCCGGGTCATGCACGATATCTTCGACACCTAACATCGCTTGTGTAAGGACAAGCGAAGCTATTTTGCGGATCTCTGCGTCCGAGGGTTCGGCTGAGGCCTGCGTGCTGACGAGTGAGCCCGGAGCCGGTTCGGCCCTGACCATTACATCCATTTGGGCCAATTGCCCTGCCGGATCAAGTTCGTAGCTCAGTTCGCGTGTCGTCGTCCACACAAATAGATTGGTGGATACACCTTCGCGGAGCGGCTTGATAAATACCTTGTCGCCATGCCGTTCAATCTGGAAGGTGTCAGGATCTGCGACCGCAAGCGTCGTGACCGATTCGCCGAATTCGAGAACGGTGAGATGGTTCAGCGACGTCTCGATGTGGCGGATCTGAGTCTGAGTGGTCGTTTGCGCCCCGGCCGCAACAGTTGCCAGAACGATGGTAGCGATTGTGAGAACCTTCACGGCGGCCTCCCTGGGCATCGTTGCGCTAAAACAAAGAAAGAGAAGCCCAAGCCCTGAGGCCCAAGCTTCTCTTTTCGCGGTTAGGAATGCTCCATTGGAACCGGAACACTCGTGTTTTCGAAGACTAGCGACCGCTTGCCGTTGTACTGAAAGAGAAATACCCTCTTTTCGCATTCCGGGCCTTGAGGATTTGCCATCCGCTC
>JAJPKO010000040.1 GCA_021323655.1 Acidobacteriaceae bacterium | reverse complement strand
TGGGGCTGCAGGAGGTAAGCACGAGACCTGTTCCCAGTGATGCTGCTGCGGCCAGAAGCACCCGGCCCGATTTCCTCAACTTCATGCGCTTCCTTCATCCTGGCCTCGACGGCACAGGTTTTTTCTTTTCTTAAAGGGGGATTACTCCCGCCTGCATTGTAAAAGCCGGGGGCCGCATACGGCATGGGGCTGCGGCCCTATCCTGCTCAGATATGTCCTAACTCGTGCGTCCGCTGATTGCGCACCAGGTTGGATTACCAACGGTGTTAAACGTCGAGCCGCGCCGCAAGAGTGTTAAGCTGCCCGATTTGGGGTCGAGAATACGCCCGGTAATCTGGCTGTCATTAAAGCTTGCGGTGTAAATGTACTGGTTTGACGTGTCCTCAAGTATGCAGCTGATGCCTGAACCAGACCCGAACGGCTCACCCGCAATCTGAGAGAGCGCGCCACTGGTCGCATCCACGATATTAAAGCCGGTGATCTGGCTGATGGGATTAACAGTTCCAGTGGTGGGGCCGGAATTGGCGACATACAGGTATTTGCCCTGACTGTCCACGATGAGCGCCGTGGGATTGGAAGCAGTCGAGTTGTTCTGCGTGACCCCACTGGATTGCAGCTGGAGGATTCCGTTGGAGCCGACTGTATACGAGCGGATTTCGTTCAGTCCGCCATCGAGAACGTAGACTGCCGAAGCTCCGGTGGGCGAGGATGCCTTGGCCGTGCTGATGGCCGTCATCTTGTTGGTGCCCATGGCCAGCGGAGCGTTCTGCGTCAGGGTCAGCTGTCCGTTTGCCGCATTCAACTGATAGGGGAAGACGGTCTGCAGGTCGCCAGACCACACGGTCTTGCCTGTGCTGTCATTGGCGGCGCTGGCCCCGGCGTCGGCGGTGAGAACGTAGTTACCCGAGATGGTGAAATCCACCGGGAAGCAGCCGACCGGGAAATACGTAAGCTGCACTGAACCATTGGAGGTGCTGGCCTGCTGCTGCTGATTGGTGATGATGGAAAGGCGTCCGGTATTGCCGTCAATCGAGAAGACCGTGATTCCGCCGGTCGGGTAGAATTTGCCGTCCGGTCCCTGGCAGGGATAGCTGGCGCTTGCGCTGCTCTGCGGAACAAATGTGCTCGAGAAGGTCCCATTGGAGTTGAGCACAGGCACGTAGGTATCCAGCGCGAAGAGGTACTTGCCGCTGGAGTCGGTCAGGATGCGGGTGGTGTTGGAGCCCTGGCTGGTATAGCTGGTCTGGAAGGCCAGATTTCCATAGCCGCCCACATTGAAGACAGAGATGTTTGCGCCGTTATAGGTGAGATTGCCTTTTGAATCCGTCTGCGCGGAACCATTGTTCAGCACGTAAATGTAGCGGCCGCCGCTCAGTACGAGTACCCGGACCGGGTTTGTGCCACCGGAGCCATAAGGCGATCCCGGAGCGGCCGTCAGCCCTCCGGTTTCATAGCTGACGCGGTATGAAGCGAGCTGGTTATATTGCGATCCGACTGTGAAGAGAAATGCCGTCGTGTAATCGTTCCGGCACGAAACAGCCCCGCCAACCAGGACTGCGGTAGCCACCGCGGCCAATACCATCTGGCCAAATTTTCTAAACTTCATGCGCTTCCTTCATCCTGGCCATGAGAGTCTGGCGCAGGGAACTTGTGGGACACTCCCGTCTGCATTGTAAAACATCGGAACCGAAAACAGAGCACAGGACTTGCTGACTCACTCACACTGTCTCGCTCAGGTCCCGCTTGTTTTTGCTATTGTTCAGACTATTTCCGGGTTTGCACAGTAAGCAGCATGTGGAAAAAAGTTTGAGCGCACATCTACAGTTACGGCATCCCTGGGCACCCCTGCTTCAGAGGCGCCCAGGATCCTGCGCTGTGACGTGTTCCCTCCCCTTACCAGACGCGGCAGGGGTCTTCCGGCATCATGGGCTGGCCTTTATGGCAACCAAACGCTTTGCCGAATTCGTCAAAGTTGCGGACAACACCATTGACGCGGAACATTCCCGGCGAGTGCGGGTCTATCTTGGCCGAGACGCGCTGCGTCTGCTCGGTGCGGTTCTCACACCAAACCTGCGCATACGAGATGAAGAACCGCTGCGGCGCCGTGTACCCGTCAATCTTAGTGGCGGAGTCCTTGTGTTCCTCGGCGAGGGTGTTCATCAGAGCCTGATAGGCAATGCGGATGCCCCCGTTGTCGGCCGTGTTTTCACCCAGCGTCAGCTTGCCATTCAGATGTGTGCCCGGAACAGGCTCGAAGCCGTCGTATTCCCTGACTTCGCACTCGGTGCGTTCATCAAAGGCCTTTTTGTCGGCGTCCGTCCACCAGTTCTTTACGTTGCCTTTGGCGTCGTACTTGCTGCCCTCATCGTCAAAGCCATGCGTCATTTCGTGTCCGATGACCATGCCGATGGCGCCAAAGTTCACGGCCGGATCTTTGCTGTTGTCAAAGAACGGAGGCTGCAGAATACCTGCCGGGAAATTGATGTCGTTCATGGCAGGGTCGTAGTATGCGTTGACCGTCGGGGGAGTCATGCCCCACTCTTTTTCGTCTACCGGCTTGCCAATGTGATTGATCTCCCAATCCCAATCAAAAGCCGACGCGCGCTGAATGTTGCCGATCAGGTCATCGCGTTTTACTTCGAGTTTGGAATAATCGCGCCACTTTTCCGGATAGCCGATCTTCTGGCGGAAAGCGGCCAGTTTCTCTTCGGCCTGCTTCTTGGTTTCCGGGCCCATCCACGGCAGCGACTGGATGTCTTCATCCAGCGCTTTCTTCAGCGCCGCGACGAGCTTTTCCATATTCTCTTTCGCGGAGGGCGGAAAATTTTCCTTCACCCAATCCTGTCCGACAGCCTCGCCCAGATTGCGGTCGGTGAGCGATGTACAGCGCTTCCAGCGGGCGGTCTGCGCCACCTGGCCCTGCAGGGTCTTCTGGAAGAAGTTGAAGTTGGCATCGGCAAAGTCGCTGGAAAGCCACGGAGCCATGCTGTTGATGGCGTGGAAGCGCAGGTAGCTCTTAATATTGTCGAGGCTCTGGTCAGCGATCACCTGGTTGAGGGTCCTGAAATAGTCGGGGGTGGCAACGTTCAGTGTGTCGAAGTGCGGCGCGCGCAACTCGGCGCTATAGCCCGACCAGTCAAATCCCGGGGCCAGTGTGTCAAGATCGCTGAGCTTCATGATGTGGTACACGTTATCGGGGTTGCGCAGTTCTACGCGGGGCATGGAGCCTTTGGCAAGCGCCGTCTCAATGTCCATCACGCTTTTGGCCTCGGCCTTTGCTTTGTCCTCGGAGTCGCCGGCCAGCTTGAAGATCTGTACTACGTAATCGTTGTACTGGCTACGAATTTTGGTCATGTGGTCGTTGTCTTCGAGGTAGTAATCACGGTCGGGGAGAGAAAGGCCACCCTGGGCAGTGCTGGCAATCTGTTTGGTCGAGTCCTTCTGGTCCTGCTCAACGCCAAAGCCCATAAAAGCGTGGACACCGTCTTCCGTTTGCAACTGCGCCAGCAATGCGCCGAGCTGTTTTTTGTCGCTGAGGTCGTCAATTTTTTTGAGGACGGGCAGGATAGGCTTGTCACCGAGCTTGTCGGCCAGGTCCGTGTTCATACATGCGGCAAAAAAGTCGCCGTATTTGCGCTGCAGGGGCGTTTTTGGGTCATCTGCCGCTTTTTTCAGGTCCGCATACAACAGATACCGGTTGTGCTCGGCCAGCTCGTTGAAGCGGCCCCAGCGCACCTGGTCTGAGGGAATCGGATTCGCCTTGCGCCAATTGCCACATGCGTACTGGAAGAAGTCGGTGCATGGGTCCGCAGTGGTATCAATGGCAGAAACATCGAAGCTGTGCGGCGTTTTAGGCGCTGATGGCGCGGCTTCCGATGGCTTTGCTCCGCTCGAAGTTTGCGCCATGGCCATCCCGGCGCCCAACAGCAGCACCGAAGCAATACGGATCGTTTGCATAACTTTCCCCTATGTTTTTGGCTATAAGTCTGACTCAAAAAGGTATCACGGCTGGAGGCGGGGAGTCAGCAGAAAGCGCGAACGCGGCGTGTTTAGAGTTTTCGGACGAGCAGGAGCGTCTGATCGTCTGTCTGTTTTCCAAACGTGCGGGCCGCATGCAGAATCGCGTCACCCAACGCAGGCAGCGGGTCTCCAGCGTGATCAGTTACTACAGCCTGCAGGCGTTCCAGACCGAACTCTTCGTCCAGATGGTTGCAGGCTTCGCAAACGCCGTCGGTGACGGCAATCAACAGGTCCCCGGAATCCAGGATGGTGGACTGCGCGGAAAATCCATCTACCGGCAACAGGCCGAGCGGGAATTGCACGCAGGAGAGTTGCTCCGGTGAGCAGTGGCTGCGATAAAGCAGGAGCGGCGGATGCGCAGCCAACGCATACTGGATACTGTCATGGTCCGTCAGACAAAAGCCGGCGAACGTTGCGTACATTTGCGGCTCTTTCACTCCGGGCAAAACCTGGTTCAACCGTTCCATCAGAGTGGGCAAAACCTGGGACGGTCCGGCGGTGGCTGTATCCAGAAGAGCGGTGCGGGCAGCGGTCTTCAGCATGCCCATTAAAATTCCCGCCTGCAGACCGTGCCCGGCAATGTCAGCCAGATACACCACAACGCTGCCATCGCTGAGCTGGACCACATCAACGAGGTCTCCGCCCACTTTGTCACTTGGATCGGAACGGCCATAGATTTCAAACTGACCGGTCCGCAGAGAGATGGGCGGCACCAGTGTTTTCTGGATGCCGTGCGCCAGTTCCAGTTCATTGCGGATGCGGACCGATTCGCGGCCTTCACCGCGCAGGAAGCGTATGAAGAGGAAATAGGACGTGATGACCAACAGGAGTACGGCAATCGCGGCCACACGGACGCCAGTCTCCGGAGTGTTCTCACGCAGGTGATACCGCTGGATTGCGGTGGGAGTGAAATAGGCAAATGCGATCCAGAACGGTACCTGCAGAGCAGAAATGATCAGAAAAAAATACGCCTTGAGGCGCACGGAAACGTAGAGGTACATGAGCGCAACAAGGCCACTGGCAATGGCTGTCGCAGCAAGCACGGCATAGGGCAAGCGGCCCAGAAACATCAGGTCTACAAAAAGGCCGACGATGCAGAACAGGCAGAAGACCGCCCCAAATAACGGCCAGAGTCTGCGAAACGGGACCGTGTGATAGTAGCGGCACTCCTGCCCTCTGCGCTTGTTCCACGGTCCCTTTGCGCGAACACTCATGGCGAGAACAATAGCAGAGGGGCGGAGAAAACGAGAAGGGGGATGTGAGATGCCCCACATTTTTGAGAGACGTGGGGGCACCTTAAGGAATCAGACAAACAGCGGAGCCAGCACCAGCGTGACCGTTGCCAGCAGTTTAATAAGCACGTGCAGCGATGGACCGGCGGTGTCCTTGAATGGGTCGCCAACCGTGTCGCCAACCACAGCGGCCTTGTGCGCTTCAGATCGCTTGCCGCCGTACTGTCCGGTTTCGATGAACTTCTTGGCGTTGTCCCAGGCGCCGCCACCGTTGTTCATCAGCATGGCCATCAGAATGCCGGAGATGGTGCCGACCATCAGCAGGGCTGCGACAGCTTCGGCACCGCCCAGGTTCATCACGTGTCCATTAATAATGGGAGCGGTCGCCTCTTCGCTGAGCCGGAAGCTGGTGCTGAAGTGCCGGAAGATGACGCCAACCGCCAGCGGCATCAGCACGGCGAGCGCGCCGGGCAGGACCATTTCCTTCAGAGCAGACTTGGTCACAATACCCACACAGCGTCCATAATCGGGCTGCGATGTGCCTTCCATAATCCCGGGATTTTCCCGGAACTGCTGATGCACATCTTTAATGACCGCCTGTGCTGCACGTCCCACGGCCTTGATGGCGAGTGACGAGAACAGGTAGACCAGCATCGCCCCGAGCAGAGCGCCGACAAAGACGGGCACTGATGCGAGGTTCACATTGGAGAAGCTCCAGGTGGACGAAATCGCATCGCCGGCGGCCGCAGCGCGCTGGCTCACGATGTCGTGCACGCTCTCGAGATAGGCCGAGAACAGCAGGAATGCCGCCAGCGACGCAGAACCAATGGCATAGCCTTTGGTCAGCGCCTTGGTTGTGTTCCCTGCCGCATCCAGCTTGTCAGTCTTTTCGCGGACGCTGTCCGGCTGGTTACTCATCTCGACGATGCCGCCGGCATTGTCGGTGATGGGGCCGAAGGTGTCCATGGCCAGAATGTAGGCCGCCGAAGACAGCATGCCCATGGTGGCAATGGCTGTTCCGTAAATGCCCTTGGCGTAAGAGGAGATCGTCGTCACGTCTGCCAGGCCGAGCGTGCCGAAGTAGTAGCTCAGCAGCAGCGCCGCGCTGATGACAATGACAGGAATGGCAGGTGTTTCCATGCCTACGGCCAGACCACTAATAATGTTCGTGGCGGGGCCGGTGGTGGAGGCCAGCGCGATGGAGCGCACAGGGCGGAAGCGCGTTTCCGTGTAGTACTCCGTGATACGGACAAACAGGAACGAGGTGATGATGCCGCAGATGCCGCATCCCAGCAGCCACCAGCGTCCCTGCAGCATGTAGTACACGGCGGCGGCAAAGCCCACCAGCGCCAGAATCGTGGTGACGTAATAGCCGCGATTCAGCGCGTGCATCGGCTCTTCTTCTTCCTTGCTGCGGACCACTGCCACACCGAGGATGCTGGCAATCAAATTGATGGCCTGCACGATCAGCGGGAACAGGATGCCCTTGATGCCGAAGACGGGATAGAGCGATGCACCGAGAATCATGGCGCCTACGTTTTCCGCCGCGGTGGACTCGAAGATGTCCGCGCCACGGCCAGCGCAGTCGCCCACGTTGTCGCCCACCAGGTCGGCAATCACGGCTGGGTTGCGCGGATCGTCTTCCGGAATACCGGCTTCAACCTTGCCGACCAGGTCTGCGCCTACATCAGCGGCCTTGGTGTAAATGCCTCCGCCGAGCTGGGCAAACAGTGCAACCAGCGAGGCCCCGAAGCCAAAGCCGACCAACTGATAAGGCGCCTGCTGTGGGTTGCGGAGTCCGCCAAAGAACAGGAACAGAATGCCGACGCCGAGCAGCGAAAGCGCCACCACGATCAGCCCGGTTACGGCACCGCCACGCAGGGCAATTTGCAGTGCCTTGCTGAAGCTGGTGCGCGCAGCCGCCGCTGTGCGGATGTTGGAGCGGATGGAGACCCACATGCCCGTCTGTCCGGAAATGGCCGAGCATGCCGCGCCAATCAGAAAGCTGATGACGACCTTATTTGCGTAAGGAGCAGTAAACGGCGAAAGGCGATATCCAATAAAGAGAATGAAGGCAAGAACAACTGCAATGATCGCGATCGTGCCGTACTGCCTTTTCATGAAGGCCTCTGCGCCCTGACGGATGGCGTTCGAGATGCGCTGCATGTCCGGTGAGCCGGAATCAGAAGCGAGGACGGAGCGTGCAAAACCAAATGCGGCCACTAAGCCGACGACGCCGACGGCCAGCGAAACCCATAGATAGAGGCTGTCAGAAGAAGAGGTGGAAACGGCATTGTCCTGCAAAAAGGATGCAGCCACCAGAAGGGAAAACGGCATTCAGTGTCCTCCAGAAAGAATAAGAAACCAGCTCCCTGGGTCCGCTTTCAACCCGGTTGCTCCTGAAACCACAAACCTATCAAAGCAGACCATTGTTTGGGAAACGCTAAATCAGGCCCACAAAACTCTGCATTCAAACACGGAAAGAAAACGATAGTCAATTGCAGGCAGGAAGACACTGCATATTTCGGCTTGAATCCTCCCTCTTTAGCTCCCCACTTTTACAATAGGAATACAAAATCCTACGCTGCATCTTGCGAGGTCTGCGCATCCTAAAGCGGTCAGTTTCAGGTGAAAGACACTCTGCACGGCAAAGATGTACAATCTCCTGTCGCCTGAGAAAAACCGGCCTCAGTCTGACATGGAAAGCAGCTCCGGAAGAGGTTTTGAGAATGGCCAAAACGGCAGTATCCACAATCGAGCAGACACCTTCGGGGCTCGCTCCAGAACGCCTGATTGAGATGTACCGCCTGATGTATCTTTCGCGGCGCACGGACGACCGTGAGATCATGCTCAAGCGGCAGCAGAAGATCTTTTTCCAGATATCAGGCGCTGGCCATGAGGCCCTTCTTGTCGCTGCCGGAATGGCCATGAAGCCAGGGCACGACTGGTTCTTCCCTTACTATCGTGACCGCGCGCTCTGCCTCACGCTGGGTGTGACCGTGGAAGACATGCTCCTGCAGGCCGTTGGCGCAGCCGCAGACCCGGCGAGCGGCGGCCGCCAGATGCCTTCGCACTGGGGCAGCAAAAAGCTGAACATCGTCTCGCAGTCCTCTGCCACAGCGACGCAGATTCTGCACGCAGTGGGCTGCGCGGAAGCAGGACGCTATTTCTCCAGGCATCCTGAAGCTGCTGAAAAACACGACGGCGATTACCGCGCCTATAAGGACGTAAGCTTTCATGGCGATGAGGTGGTCTACACGTCGCTGGGCGAAGGCTCAACCAGCCAGGGCGAGTTCTGGGAGGCCCTGAGTACCGCTTCAAACCAGAAGCTCCCGGTCGTTTTTGTTGTGGAAGACAACGGCTATGCCATTTCCGTTCCGGTAGAAGTGAACACGCCCGGCGGAAACATTTCAAAACTGGTCGCCAACTTCCCGAACTTCTACTTTGCTCAGGTGGACGGCACCGACCCGGTTGAAAGCTATCTCGCCTTTGAAAAGGCCGTTGCCCATTGCCGCTCCGGTGCAGGTCCGGCCTTTGTGCATGGACATGTGATTCGTCCGTATTCGCATTCACTCTCCGATGATGATCGCCTCTACCGTCCCAAGAGTGAACTGGATGCCGATGCGCTGCGCGACCCCATTCACAAATTGCAGATGCACCTGCTGCGCGAAGGCATTCTGGATGCCGAGGCCATTACCCGGCTGGAAAAGCAAGTAGACGAAGAGGTCCGCCTCGCCGCGGAACGCGCCCTTCGAGCGCCCTTTCCGGAAGTTTCCAGCATCCCGCTCCATGTTTACTCTGAAGACTACGACCCCACGCGTCCGGAGCTCGCAACCAAACCTGCGCAAACTGCGGAGACGCAGGAGCGCACTATGGCCGACCTCATCAACGCCTGCCTGCGCGATGAAATGCGCCGCGACCCTCGCATTGTCATCTTCGGTGAAGACGTGGCCGATTGCAGCCGCGAAGAATATCTGAAGGAAGGCCTGGTCAAGGGCAAGGGGGGCGTATTTAAGCTCACGGCCGGACTACAGGCGGAGTTTGGCAGCGATCGCGTCTTCAATTCCCCGCTGGCAGAAGCAAACATTGTGGGCCGCGCCGTGGGACAGGCCGTTCGCGGACTGAAGCCGGTCGTTGAAATCCAGTTCTTTGACTACATCTGGCCTGCAACCCACCAGATGCGCAATGAACTTAGCGTGATCCGCTGGCGTTCGAACAATGCCTTCTCTGCTCCGGCAGTGATCCGCGTCGCTATTGGTGGCTACCTCACCGGAGGAGCGATTTACCACTCGCAGTGCGGCGAGAGTATCTTTACGCATACGCCGGGAATTCGCGTCGTCTTCCCCTCGAACGCGCTCGATGCGAACGGGCTTTTGCGCACGGCGCTCCGCTGCGACGATCCGGTGCTGTTTCTGGAGCACAAGCGCCTTTACCGCGAAACCTTTGGGCGCGCGCCCTATCCCGGCCCGGACTACATGGTCCCCTTCGGCAAAGCAAAGACCGTGCGCGAAGGCAAGGACCTCACCGTCATTACCTATGGCGCCGTGGTGCCGCGCGCCCTACAGGCCGCACAGAGGGCGCAACGCGAAGACGGGATTGAAACCGAGATCCTCGACCTGCGTACCCTCAGCCCTTACGACTGGGAAGCCGTTGCCTCGTCAGTAAAGAAGACCAGCCGCGTCATCGTAGCACATGAAGACATGCTGAGCTGGGGCTATGGAGCGGAAATCGCCGCACGCATTGCGGACGAGCTCTTCGAGGACCTTGATGCTCCCGTGAAGCGCGTGGCCGCGATGGACACGTTTGTCGCCTACCAGCCGGTATTGGAAGACGTAATTCTGCCGCAGCCGGAGCGGATTTATGCAGCCATCACAGAATTGATGAAGTTCTGAGGCTCAGGAGTAGCCGGTCAGAGCAGTCAGCTCTGCGCCAACCAGCAGGCGCATCTGGCGCAATTTGCCCAGCACCTGCTCCACAGACCAATCGAGCGATGACATGCCGTCCACCACCAGGTCGGCATGCTGCGCCGAGGGACGCACGAATTCCTCGGCCATGGGCCGGACAGTTGCCTCATAGTGCTCAGCAACGGATTCCGGCGTCCGCCCGCGTTGCTCCACATCGCGCAGAAAGCGCCGCTGGTAACAGACTTCGTCCGGTGTATCCACATAAACGCGCAAATGATACAGGCGCCGCAGCGCAGGATAGTGCAGCGCAAAAATTCCATCCACCAGCAGGAAATGCGGCTCATAGAGCAGGACCGATTTTCCCGGAATGCGCGTGTGGGTGGCAAAGTCGTATTGCGGCTGGTGGATGCTGCGGCCGGAAGCAAGCTGGCGGACGTGGGTGACGAGAAGATCGGACTCAATCGCGTCGGGGTGGTCAAAATTCTGCTGACAGCGCTCGGCATAGGTAAGGTGGCCCAGATCGCGGTAGTAATGGTCCAGATGGAAGTGGGTCCCTTCGAGTTCGCGCGCCAGCTCCTGCGCCAGTGTGGTTTTGCCTGAGCCGGAACAGCCTGCAATGCCTACAATCACCGGGGCCCTGTTCATGCTTTCGCCGTCTCCTCTTTGAGAACGGGGATGAGGGCCGTCAGCAGGCCGGTGAACTTCTGTGCGACGCGATGGCCCGTCTCAATGACCTCTTCATGCGAGAGCGGCTCGCACTGGATGCCTGCCGCCATATTGGTCACACAGGAGATGCCCAGGACCTCAATCCCCATCTGGCGCGCAGCGATGACCTCCTGCACCGTGGACATGCCGACCAGATCGGCCCCGAGCGCACGGAAGGCCCGGATTTCCGCCGGAGTCTCGAAGCTGGGGCCCAGAACGCAGAGATATACGCCCTCGGGGAGGTCCATTCCCTGCTTGCGTGCTGTAGCAGCAGCAAGGCCGCGCAGGCGCTTTGCATATGCTTCGCTCATATCGAAGAAGCGCGCGCCGAAGCGTTCATCATGCTGCCCGGCAATCGGATTGCGCTGCGTGAAATTGATGTGGTCAGAGATGAGCACCAGGTCTCCCTGTTTCAGGTCCGTCCGGATGCCGCCGGCTGCGTTGGTCACCACCAACGTTCGTATGCCCAGCCCTCCCAGCACGCGCACCGGAAAAGCGACCTCTTCCGGCGAATATCCTTCGTACCCATGGACCCGACCTTGCGTCACGGCGACAGATACACCATGCAGCGTGCCGAGGACCAGCCGTCCACTGTGCCCCGGCACGGTGGATTGCGGGAAATGCGGGACCTCACTGAATGGGATGATGGCCGCATCAGAGACCTTTTCTGCGAAAAGGCCAAGGCCGGAGCCGAGAACAATTCCAATGGAAGGAGCAACCTCTGCGCGGGCACGAATAAACTCAACCGCGGCAGAAACCTTTTCAAACTGAGAGAGCATTGTCTCCAGTAGATTACATTTCCTGGTTCTCCCGCACAAAACCGAAGACGGAAATAGATTGCATTGAGTACCTTATGGAGGTATGATGCTCCATAAATGGAGCAATAAAACAATGCCGCACCAGACTGCTTCCCAGACCCTAGCGTATCCGGCGACCCTGTATGCACCGCCTGCTCTGCCCGACCTCTCCCGCGCTGAGGAGCGCAGGAGATTGTCGCCTTCGGCCCTGCGCGCCTTCTTCAACATCATGGAAAAGTGGCAGGTGCGCGATGAAGATGCGCGCCAGTTGCTGGGCGGCGTCTCCAATGGCGCCTTTTACCAGATGAAGCAGAACCCCAAACGCGTGCTGGACCAGGACCGTCTTCAGCGCGTCTCATACCTGATTGGGATCTTCAAGGCACTGAATATCCTCTACAGTACGAAGCTGGCCGACCAGTGGGTGCGGCTCCAGAACACCAATCCTATCTTTACCGGGCGCACGCCGCTTGAATACATGCTGCAGGGCGGCACTCCGGCGATGGAGGTCGTGCGGAGGCTGCTGGATGCGCGGCGCGGTGGATAGCCTACCGGGTGGCGCGGTAGATTACAAACCCGTTCGCCGGTAAATCGAGGGAAAGCGTCGCTCCAGACATATGCACCGGACCCTGCGCAGCAGGATAAATCTGCGTATATTGGGTGCATCCTTCGATTGCAGTTTGCGCTGTCGTAAGAGAAAGCTGCTTCGCTGCGTCATTTTTCCCTGCCACCACCAGCACGCGCTCTTCACCATCCTTGCAGCCGTGGTCCACGTCCATGCCTCGCACAAAAGCAAACGTGGTGTCGTCCGCAAAGATGTTCTGCTGTTTGCCTTGTGTCAAGGCGCTCTCTCTGGCGCGCACACGCAGCAGCCCCTGTACCCACTGGTAGACATCCTGCTGCTCGGCACTGCGCCCTGATTGCTTAAAGGCATTGGCTGCATCGCCGGGAAAGCCGCCGGGAAAATCATGCCGGTTGTCCGGGTCGTCTCCGCCGCGCATGGCAATCTCATCTCCGCTGTAAATTTCAGGCGTGCCGCGCAGGGTGGCGATCAGTCCGAATGCTACTTTGAGTTTTGCGATGCTGGCTCCTGGCTCTGAAAGAAAGCGCTTCGTGTCATGGTTACCAAAGAAGGTCATCAGCCACTCCGGATGCGAATAGAGCCAGTCTTTCCCCAACGTTTCTTCGAGCGCCGTCATTGGTTTGTCGTGCAGCAGGACATCGCGAAGAGTGAAGTAGTCCGGATAATCGAAGGGTGTATCGAGTCCTGTATCCACACCTGCTCGGACCGCACCGCCTGCGAAGTAGGAGGTGATCACCGGGTCAGGGTGAAAGACTTCACCCACCGTCTTCATCCCGGGATACAGCGTGTGTATTTCCTGATGAAACTGCGCCCAGAACTGCCGCCCGACATAGGGAAAAGTATCTTCGCGCAGACCATCTATCCCGGCGGTCTCAATCCACCAGATTGTGTTCTGGATGAGGTATTGCGCCACCAGAGGATTCTCCTGGTTCAGGTCGGGCAACGAATCCGTAAACCACCCTTGTGTAATATTGGCTGCATCCAGCGGGGCCGCGTGCGGATCAGGCAAATAGCGGAAAGGCGATTTGGGCAGCGTATGGTGCTCAAGCGTTCCGTGGAACCAGCCGGGCGCGGGCGGATCATTCACCCACGGAATCGCGACACCGACGTGGTTCGGCACCGTGTCCATCACAATCTTCATGCCGCGCGCGTGCAGCGCCTCCGCCAGATGCTGATAGTCCTGTATGGAGCCAAAATGCGGATCAGTCGTGTAGAGGTCGGTCGCGCCATATCCGTGGTATGAGTCCTTCATTCCCGCATTGCTGGTGATGGGCGTAAGCCAGAGCGTCGTCACGCCAAGCTGTTGCAGATAATCCAGGTGGTCCTGAATACCTTTGAAGTCGCCGCCGTGCCACCCGCGCGCGGCAGCGCGGCCGCCATCATTGCCGCCGATGCTGTCGTTCGAGGGGTCGCCGTCAGCAAAGCGGTCAGTCATGATGAGGTAGATAACGTCGCTCGGAGAGAAGCCTTTAAAGCCATCGGAGGCCGCTTTGCGCCTCTCAAGGTGGAAGTTCTTGCTGATATGGCCCGACGCAGATTCAATCTGAATCGTCAGCGTCTGCGGCGCGGCATCTGCAGTGTCCAGCCAGAGAAAGGCCCAATGCCCGTTCGCTGAAACCTGCGTTTTGCTGATGCTTACATTACTTCCATGGACGAGAAATCTGGCCCCTGTAAAGTTTGTGCCATGTAGCAGCAGCATCGGAGCGGGCATACCGCTCCACCAGTTCGGCGGCTCGATTTTGTCCACACATGGAACAGGCGATTGCACCGCGGCACAATGCATCGCAGCCTGCACGGAAGCGTGTCCGCAAAGAAGTGCAGAAAAGACAAGACCAGCAAGCAGGCGCTGTATCGGCGGCATGGAAAATCCTTTTTTGAAAAAGAGCGCCACGCCGGAAGAGCCGGCGCAGCGCTGTCAAAATAACAGAAGTCAGAAGGTGAAGCGGACTGCCATTTGCAATTGGCGTTCAGAATATTGACGCGTCCCCGTGATCTTGCCAAAGTTCCCATCCTGCGGATTGGAGTCAGGATTGGTGAACTGCGGCGTATTCGTCACATTGAAGGCTTCCGCGCGGAGTTCGGCCTTGACCCGCTCGGTAAGGGCGATGTTCTTGAACAGCGAAACATCTCCTTCCGCTAGCCCGGGGCCGTGCAGATAATTTCTGGCCACATTGCCGTCTGTTCCCACCGGTGGCTTGTAGAACGGCGTGGTATCAAACCAGTGGCCGGAGATGCTGTGGGGTTGGGCAATCGGGCGGTCGGCACTCGCGCGGATGCTGAAGTTGCCACCATACTGCGGATACACCACGGTGATGGGCGTCCCCGTCTCCGCCTGAACAATGGTATTCAGCTGCCATCCTCCCGCAACCAGGTCGAGGCCGCGGTTCCAGCTGTTGCCAAACTGCTTGCCCCGACCAAAAGGAAGCTCATAGAGCGCGCTGGCAACAAAAACATTGCGCTGGTCGAGACTCGAGTTACCTTTATTCAGCCGGGGATTGAAGACATACAGAGGGCTGACTGCATAGAAGCCTAAATATCCATCGCTGTTGTCGAGGTTGTGCGCCCAGGTGTACGAGCCGGTGAGCGTCAGACCCTTCGAATAGCGGTGGTTGATGGACGCCTGAAGACTGTCATAGTGTGAAACGCCGTTATTGAACTGCGCCACAATCTGGCCGAGGTTCGGAAAGAGCTGCGCACTGCCATCCAGCTTTACCGTGTTGTAGTTGTATCCAGTGGCCAGGTGCACCGCTCTGTTGCCTACATAGGCGAGCGAGAGTACCGTCTGCGGGCCGATCTGCTGCTGCAATTGCAGATCGTATTGCTGCACCATCGGAATCTGGTTGTGCCGGTTGGTAGTGAAGATGTTCACCCCCGCCGGAGGGTTGTTGGGATCGAAATTGGGATAGCCAGGCAGTGGTAGCGGGTTGGTTGCAACCGTGTTATTGTTGTTGTATTGCGGGCCCTGTCCCGTAAAGGTGATGCGGTAACCGTTGGCGGCCGTATATTCCACGCTTCCGCCAAACGGCACCTGCTGCCCGAACTGGTTATCAATACCGCCCCGGTCCAGGAAGTAGAAGATGCCGTATCCGCCGCGAAGAGCGGTCTTGCCATCGCCGAAAACATCGTAGGCAAAGCCGAAGCGCGGAGCCACGTTATGGTAATCCGTGTCCACAATGCTGCGCGGCACGCCATTTACGTCGGCCAGATCAATATGGCCCGTAACCGGATTGAGCGCCGCCTGACGGTTATGCTCTTCTGTGGGATACGTGATGATGTCATACCGCACGCCAAGATTCAGCGTAAGGCGACGGGAAACCTTCCAGTCATCCTGACCAAAGATGCCCCATTCATAGTTGCGCGTTCCGAAGAAGCCATTCTGCGCGCCGATGCTGTAGTTGTCTACAAAGCCCGCCAGCAGCTCAGATACTTCATATCCGGTAAAGTCCCCGTTTCCGATCTGGAAATAGCCTTTGCCGGAAATCGGACGGAAGAAGGAAACATCACGGCGGATGGCCGTGCCGCCGAACTTGAAGGAATGCGTTCCGCGGTTGACGGTGAGCGAGTCTGTAATTTCGTAAGTGTTTTCCGGGACCGCATACGTTCCATAGTCACCCGTGTATTCGAGCTGGTTCTGGTAGCCACCTATCAGCGCTCCACCGCCCAGTTGCGGAGTGCGGTTTGCGTTCACAATGCCCAGATTCGCCGAAACCGGCACATTGCTGAATACCGGAACGTTGGTCAGCGTGTAGCGGTTGTAGCCCACACGCAGCTCATTCAGCACATTCGGCGTAAATGTCCGTGTATACCCCAGGGCGATGCCGCGCGCATGCACATTGTTCGAGCCTGACGCAAAACCGGCAGGCAGAGTGGCAAACTCTGACGTTCTTGTGAACTGACTCTGGTCGTAGCTGAAGCGCCCGAAAAACTGGTTGTTCACGTTTGGCACCCAATCCAGACGGGTATCGAACGTGTTGTAGTGGGTCACCTGCTTGCGGATCGTCCGATAGTTGTTTTCTGTTCCGTTGTTGGTGCCCGGGAGATTGGGCAGCGGATAGGCATTCAGGTAATTGACCGCGGCCTTGTTCAGGCGCGTGGGATCAATAACGTTCGGCTGTCCGTTGTAATCAAATTGCGAGCAGGTCATCGGATCAAAGATCGCTCCATTCGGAGGATTGCTCGCGCTCACCACCGTACCGTTGGCTAGAGTATGCTGCGGGCACCCGGTGACAGAACTGCCTGCCAGATTAATGATCTGCGGTTGTCCCAGCAGCTCTGTGAAGTTGCCCTGCCGCATCAACTGCGTCGGTACGGTGAGAATCTGCGCGTTTAGAGGCGTATATTCGCGGGTCCCCTGATAGTCCCCGAACAGGAAGAGATGATTCCGGACCAGAGGCAGCCCGGCCGACCCGCCGAACTGGTTTCTGCGGTACGGCAACGCCGGAGTCGGGCTTGCCCCCAGAAACTGATAGTTAGGGTTTGCATCAAACAGGCTGCTGCGAGCAAACCAGAACGCGGAGCCATGCAGGTCATTGGTTCCCGATTTGATGGAAGTCTGAACGATGGAACCACCAGCGCGTCCGAACTCTGCCGGGGCCACGCTCGTATTCACGCGAAATTCCTGGGTCGCATCCACGTTCGGGAAAAAGACTATGGTGTTCACCAGGGCCTCGTTATTGTCAATGCCGTCCAGAATGTAGTTGTTCGCCTGCTGTCGGAGGCCGTTGGTAGAAATGGCCGCGCCGCCGTTCTCCTGATTCCGAAAGGTTTCAGCATCCCCGTTCACGCCGCTGGCGCTGCTGCCGTATTGCCCTCGCGTGACCCCGGGGGTCAGCAGGGCAAGTTGCGTAAAGTTGCGCCCATTCAGCGGCAGTTCGGTAACCTGCTGCCCCTGGATGACATCCCCCAGAGAAGAACTGGCGGTGTCCACAATCGGGGCTGCGTCAGTCACTGTGACTGTCGTGGCGACGGCCCCCGCCTGCATGTGAAAATTCAGCGCCTGCACCTGGGAGACTTCCAGCGTCAGTTTCTGGGTCTGGGTGGCGAATCCCTGAGCCTGGACCTCCGCCGAGTAATTTCCACGGACGAGAGCATTGAAGCCAAAGTTTCCGGCGGCATCACTGGTCGTCGTCTGTGAAACTCCGGTATCTGTGTTCGTCAGGGTGATGGTGGCGTTCGGAATGGCAGCTCCGCTCTGGTCGAGCACTGTACCCTGAATGCGGGCCGTGTCCGTTTGACTGAATGCCTGAACTCCTCCGGAGAGAAGGAACAGGAACGCTGCGATTGTCATCCAGAACCGGGAATATTTTGCTTTTCTGGTTCTCTGCATCGAAAGTGGTCCCCCCAAAAGTACTTCTGTGTGTTTGTTCTCTTTTTCGATCAAGAATGAGCAATAATCCGCTCAAAAAGATCGTTCTTTGGCGGAACGGTTGGCAATCCACCATCAACCTATTTCTTGTCAAATGTTTATCTCTCGTTATGTATTTTGGTTTCAGCAGTTTGTACACTTATGTCTCCTAGTTTTCGGGATTGACTCCAGCATTTCTGTGGGCGTATAAACCCACAGGAGACATAACATTTTTGATGCAGGTAGCTGAACAATCTGACAGGCCATCGCTTATACCTGAGAGATACGCCTTCGGACTGTTTGAAGCTGACCTGAAGTCGGGCGAGCTTCGCAGGAATGGCAAACGCATCCGGATTCAGGGCCAACCATTTCGCGTCCTGAGCATTCTGCTGGAGCATCACGGCGAGGTAGTCAGCAAAGAGCAGATTCAGAAGCGGTTATGGGCAGACAACACGACCGTGGATTTTGACCACAGCCTGGGCATTGCCATCAACAAACTCCGCGAAGCCTTGGGAGACTCGGCGGACAACCCGCGCTTTATTGAAACTCTGGCCCGCCGTGGATACCGATTCATTGCTCCGGTCAAAGAAATCTACCCGGAGCAGCCGGTCCATACGGAAACCCCTCCGGTTCCCTCCCTCGCTCTGGAAAAGTCGGCGCATTTCCCCTGGACGCGCGTTCTGTGGCCTGCTGCTGTCGCATGCCTTGCCATTCTTGTGGCGTGGCTGTTACTCCGGACGCCTCCGATGCAGACGCCGCTGCGAATTTCTGCCATTACGCATCATGGCAAGGTATTGGCGACGCAGCTCGACGTGGAAAATTTCTCGGCGATGGCTGTGGAAGGTGGCCGCATTTACTTTTCTCAACTCGAAGAAGGTCGTCCGGTCCTGGCCGAAGCGCTGGCGGCCAACGGCGAAGTGGAAGACCTGCGGCTGCCCTCGGAAATTGTTGCCCCACTGATTTGCTCCATTTCGCGGGACGGTTCACGGCTGATTGTGAGGAACCATCTCGCGCGCGAGCCAGAGCAGGCGATCTGGATTGTTCCTGCGCTGGGCGGCCAGGCGCAGCGCTTTGGTGATGTGCTCGCCCACGACGCGACCTGGATGCCGGATGGCCAACACATTTTGTATGCGGCTGGAAACGCGCTGTTCGTTGCGCGAGAAGATGGTCAGGAAAGCCACCAGCTCATTCAGTTGCCGGGACGCGCCTTTTGGCTCCGATGGTCGCCGGATGGGAAACTGCTGCGGTTCACCATATTGGATCCGGACACCGGCGCACCTTCCCTCTGGGAATACAAGGCTTTGAGCGGCAAGCTTCGCCGCCTGCTGAATGGATGGAGCCAGCCTTCTGCCGAGTGCTGCGGAAGCTGGACAGCCGATGGAAAGACCTACGTCTTCGCCTCCACGCATGACGGAGCAGCCGACATCTGGGAGCTGCGCGACGATCCGGTCAAGCTCACGAATGGTCCACTCGATTATCAGTCTCCGGCTACCGGGCCTGAATCCAGCCGCGTTTTTTTTACTGGAGTGGATTACCGGCGCGAGATGTTGGTGCACTCCGCTGCGGAGCACCGCTTTCTTCCTCTCGGCAATAATCTTGGCTCCACGGCGCTGGTGGAATATTCGCGCGATGGCCAGTGGGTGGCCTGGCTCAACGCCTCCGACAATACGCTGTGGCGCAGCCGCGCAGACGGAACAGAGCGCCTGCAGCTCACGACCCCGTCCAGTCCGGCGCTTTCCATCTTCAGTATGAGGTGGTCTCCTGACAATCATTCTCTGGCGCTGATGGCGCGCCGTGCAGGAGGCCTCTGGGCGATCTACTTTATAGATGCCAATGGCGGAAATCTCCAACCCGTACTCGATGAAAAGCGCGGGCAGGCCGACCCGAACTGGTCTCCTGATGGCAGCTCGATTGTTTTTGGGCGCGTGCCCGACATCATGGGCGGGGAGTCGCAGCCAAAGGCCATCTTCAGCATCAATCTGCAAACGCATGTGGTCTCCAAAATCCCCGGCTCCGATGGCCTGTTCAGCCCTCGGCTTTCTCCCGACGGGCGCTACATCGCTGCATTGCGCTCTGACCAGAAGACCATGATGCTCTATGACAGCCAGACGCAGCACTGGACGACACTGGTCAGCAATGGGGCCGCGGACCCGGTGTGGGCGGCAAACAGCCGCGCTATCTTCTATCAGAATTTTCTGGAGCCGGGAGAACCGGTCTACAGGCTCGATCTGCCATCCGGAAACGCGCAGAAAATTGCCACTCTGACTGACTTGCAGCCGGCCTATGCTTCTGACTATCGCCTCATCGCTCTCGCTCCGGGAGACGAACCGGTGGTAAACACGCAAAGTTCTTCCGTCAACATCTATTCTCTCGATCTGAAATAGCGGTGTTCCTTCGTATACGCCCTTTCGCAATTTCCCTCTGTTGTTATGGAAATTGTTCTCATTCTTTGGTCAGATAGACCTTGCTAAACCATGCGCAAACTATCGCAAGTCCTCGCATGTGGGATTCTCCTTTTTCTGGCGCAAGTCTTTGCCCTTTCCGCACAAAACAGTCACAGACCCCGCATTGGCCTCGTCCTGAATGGCGGCGGAGCTTTAGGACTGGCGCACATTGGCGCGCTCCAGTGGATGGACGAGCACCACATTCCGGTGGACATGGTTGCTGGTACCAGCATGGGCGGGTTGGTGGGAGGCGCCTTTGCTGCCGGAGAAACTCCGGAGCAAATTCAGACTCTGGTGGAGGGCATTGACTGGAGCCAGATTCTGAGCGACAGTTCACCCTATCGCGATCTCTCTTTCCGCCGCAAAGAAGACCGCAGCGATTATCCCGTCTCCCTGCTGCTGGGAGTTGGACATAAAATCCGCTCACAGGAAGGCTATAAGGCCGGCCAGCAGGTGCAACTGCTTCTGGACAAAATTGCGCTGCCCTACTCTGAGGTGACCAATTTCGACGACCTGCCAACACCCTTTGCCTGCGTCGCAACTGACCTCATCTCCGGCAAGGAGCATGTCTTCCGCTCCGGCTCTCTCTCTCAGGCCATGCGCGCCACCATGTCGCTGCCTAGCATCTTTGCTCCGGTAAGAACAACAGATGCGGTGTATGCCGATGGAGGGCTGCTCGATAACCTGCCAGTAGACGTGGCCAGACAGATGGGGGCCGACGTCACCATCGCCATCTATCTGCAAACAGCCTCTCTGAAGGCGACGGAGCGGCTCTCGACCGTAGGCGCTCTGGGACGAAGTCTCAGCGTCATGATCGCAGCCAATGAGCTGAAGAGCATGGAACAGGCCGACGTTCTGGTGAGTGTTCCGCTGCAGGACTTCACCGCTCTGGACTATGAGAAAACCGTCGACCTGATCAAAAAAGGATACGAAGCGGCGCAAAGTAAAGCGGCGGTCCTCAGCAGGTTTGCCGTGGATGAAGCCACCTGGAAACAATATCTGGCGGAGCGCACGAGCAGAATGCGAAAAGTGCCTGTTCCACGGTTTGTCCAGGTCACTGGCGTGGCAAAGCCGGATGCTCAGCAGATCAGACAGGAGCTTGCGCCAGACCTGCACAAACCGATCAGCACAGCAAAAATCGCACGTCAGCTTACCACGATCGCCAGCGATGAGCGCGTTTCCAATCTGAGTTATGGGCTCACCACCAACCTTGCAGGTGCTCCGGGAATTGCGGTCACCGGCAGCCCGGACCCTTATGGACGCAATATTCTGCGGCCCTTGCTGCTCATAGACGGATGGGACTACCGGACTGTGACGCTCAGCGTCGGAGCTCGGCTTACCATGTTTGATCTTGGCAAATATGGAGCGGAGCTCCGCAACGACGTGCTGCTGGGGTCAGAATACCTGGCGTCATCCGAGTATCTGCGGCCGCTGACTGCATCGCGGCATTTGTTTATTGCTCCCAGGCTTTTTGCAGACAACGCCCCGCTGAATGTGTATTCGCAAAAGGGCCTGATCGCGGAATACCGTAATCGCACGCTGGGCGGAGCGATGGACGCCGGGTATTTTCTGGGACGATCGGCTGAACTGCGGGCAGGATATGAAGCGGTGGACCAGAAACTCTATCCCAATGTGGGAGATCCACAAATTTATCCGCACGTGCGCGGCCGTGAAGGCGATACCCATCTGCGTTTTACGTTCGATGGCCTGGACAGCCCGCTGACGCCGATGCGGGGCCTGCGCCTGAGGACGCGGGCCGAGTGGTGGGACACAAAGCCGGTGGCAGGCACGGCGTTTCCGCTGGTCGAGCTTACCAGCATTGGATTTGCCCCTGTAAGCTCTCGCTCTTCTGTTTATCTCGGCCTCTCCGGCGGAAGTACTCTCTGGGAAAAACCCGGAGGGTTGCCGCCATTTTCCCTCGGCGGATCATTCCGCATCCCCGCCTATAACACGAACGAGCTTTTTACCAATCAGTACTTCCTGTTCCAGGGCGGCTATGTACGGCAAACTGGAGCACTTTCTCCCCTGTTTGGGGGCAAAGTGCTGTTCTTTGCCGGCGCTGATATTGGCAAGGCTTACTACGTAAAAAATACTTCCCACCTGCCCTCCGATGGGTCCGCCGGGTTCATCGTCAATACACTTTTTGGACCGATTGTATTTGGCGGCGCAATTGGCGATGTGGGCCATTACAAGTTTTTCATTCAAATGGGAAAGACCTACTTCTAATAGGTAAATAAGGAAAAGACAATCTGCGTTTCCCATCCTGAACAAAGTGCTTTCCAATGTGATCCAGCTGCTGGGCGCCTGACACCCTCAATAGTCCACATGCATGCGTACCGACGGTACCCACACGGGGCCGCGGGCGCGGTTATATCCCGGATTGTCCACATGCGTCAGCCCCAGCGCGAAGAAGAGACCTCGCCATGTATGCCAGTTGTAATAGCTCTCAACAATATTTTCCCTGCCATACCGCAGGTCCCCATCCCCCAGCAGAAACCCCAGCCCGCCGTACTTTAAATAGTTCTGGTGATCGCGCTTGATCGCGTTCGACACAAACGCCACGCCGATTTTGTCCACTGGCCGCCCCCAACGAATGCCCTGCAAATCGCCGCCCAATGAGACGGTCTGTCCTACTTCCGTATATGCGAAGGATTCGTGCTGGTCTTCATTCCACCCAAAGCGGCTGAAGATACGAAAATCCTGCGTGATCTCCTGCTCATTGTTCCAGCCAAACCCGTATTTCACCGCGCTGAAGTGCTCATGCCTGGTGATCTGCGGCGTCGCATCTGTTCCATTCAGATACGCCTCAACCGCTTCGCGATAGCTCCCCATATGCGCATGGTTCACGTAGCTGAGAATTCGCGTGACCCCCTTGCGTCCATGGAGAAGCGACTTGCGCAGCTCAAACTCCATGTTCTGGCCGCTCGACCGCGAAAAGGCCCAGTCCAGATCAATCCCGTTGGCCACCACCGGCATCGCCGCAATCCCATACCGGACGCTCCAGTTGCGCTCGTCATATTCCAAGATTCCGGCGACTGTATACCCACGCGTGTCCGCCGCGTAATCCCACGCGCCGTTATTATCAACCGTCCAGTTGGTGAACTGGAGATGGGCGTCACTCCCTACCGAGTTGATGTCGAACACATCCGGCATACTCATCTTGCCAATGCGAAATTCAAACCGGCGCACAGGCACCTGTGCAGCCAGTGACAGCGGTCCCCTATCGGCTTCCGTTGTCTCATTCGTCAGGCCGATCGTCTGGTGGATCTCGCCCCTCGCCAGATAGGGCTTCGAGCTCAGGTTCGGATTGCGCACCACGTCCAGGTTCGTAAATCCAGCCAGCCCCAGCGCCTGGCTCAGGCCTCGTCCCCCTGTGCTCTCAAAGTCCGCAATAAAATCCGTGTTGTAACGGATGTTCCGATGTGGCTGGTATCCAAGGAAAAGCGTCCCCAGCAATGAAGTCTTGTATTCCCCCGCACCATGCAGACTGTTCTGCCCCTGGTAAGGCGAATGAAACGGAGCATGCGCCTGAAAAATAATGTTCGTCTGGCCTGAAATCCACCACGGGGCCGTGCTGCTATGCGGAAACATCGTCACATCGGGTGCATTGGGTACCTGGCGCTCTTCCGGAGACACCCCCGCCTCGCTCGACGGACTCCGCTGCGGACCAGGCTCCAGCGCGTTCATCGCCTGCTCCTCCGAGGGAACGGGTGCCGCAGGCAAAGAAACGGATGTTTGTGCGCTCCCCCAATCCGGAACAAGCAACATCAGGGAAATGAACAATAGCTTACGCAAAGGGCCTCCATGGTCCAGAAATGCAATGGCGTGCAGCGAGACTGGCTTGTCTTATCTTTAGGGCACAATGTTGCGCTCAGATTACAGCGCAATCCTCATATCAAATCGGGTACTTGCGAGATGGGATTGAACGCACTCGCTCTCTATTAATATCATATCCCGCTAGGGTATACGGAATGTAGGCAGGCAAGATTTTTAAAATCTCTCCTTCTCAGCGAAAGGACCGCCCCAGGCTACGGCTTCTGCGGTGGAGTGCCCTGAGGATGCGTCTTTGGTTTGGGCTTGAATGGCTCTGGCATCGTATTGCCACGATGGCAGGTCCCGCAGGTCACCGTCTTCATCTCCGGGGTAGCATCCGGGTCCTTGATCGTAGACATATATTTTTCATTGATCGTCCGGGTCATGGCGATCATCGTGCGGGCAATGGCTTTGTCCGGCTTTGCGTCGGAAGCAAAATTGGCATGGTGCGTCTTTTCGTTCACTTCGTGACAGAAATCGCAATGGACCCCCAGTGCCTGTGAATAGCCATGCATCACCTTCATCAGCTCCGCTGGCGGAATGTTCTTCGGAAGTACCTGCAGGTTAGTAGGCTTGGGTAGTTGCATCGGCGGGTGTGCCTGCTGCTGAGGCCCGCTCTGGGCCACCACGGGAAGACTGCCGGCAAACAATCCTGCTGTAATCATAAGAACAAGGGGCTTCATTGGTCTCCATTCCAACGCATGCAACATTTCGGGGACATCAGAACTGCTGCCAAGTATACGAGCAGGCATTCAAAAAGTTCACAAATATCGCGAAAGAAATTTGCTTCCTTCCATCACAAAACGCGCGGGCCGTTCTGCCGCATGACGAATGCCAATGCGCGGTGTCACTGAAATCCGCTCCGGTTTATGGCCGTCATCTTCAATCCGCAGAAGAGAGTCAGCACAGGTCACATCCAGCCCATTGTGCGCGGCGCGGGTAATGGCAAGCGCCTGGCACAGTCGTCCCGGTCCGGCTGTCAGTAGTTGCGGCTTGGCATGAGGAGGCAGCTTGCGCAGCTTCGCCATCGTTTCCAGTCCAGCTACTGGTTCCAGCGCGCGAATCAGCACGCATCCCGCCTCCCCTTCCGGTTCGCAGGAGACATTCAGACAGTAATACATCCCATAGATAAAGTAGACGTACGCGAAGCCGGGTGGCCCGAACAGCACCGCATTGCGCTCCGTCCGTCCTGCAAATGCGTGCGCCGCTGGATCGTCCAGTCCAAAATACGCCTCAACCTCTACAATCCGGCCGGAAAGCAACTCGCCCTGGTAATCACGTACAATCAGTTTTCCCAATAACTGGCGCGCCACAGTTTCCGGTGAGCGCTCGTAGAACCGGCGCGGCACAGGAGAGACAACCTTATTTCGAGCAGGCATATCCGATTACAAAGGGTTCCCAGGAGATAGAAGATGCATCGCTTCAGACACATTCTTACACGCGCCGCTGCAATAGTTGCCATTACCGGACTCGCCGCGCTGGCGCAGGCACAGGATTCCGGAAAAATCCCCACAGGAACAAGACTCACCGTCCGCACCACCACGGAACTGACTTCAGCCACCGCACAACCCGGCCAGACATGGAACGGCACACTGGTAAATGCCGTCCGCTCTGGCGGCAAGACCGTCGCTCCCGCAGGATCGAGCGTAAGCGGAACTGTGATTGAAGCCAAGTCCTCAGGCAGATTGAAAAGTCCGGGGATCCTGACCCTTCAGGTGACATCAGTAAATGGCATTCCCGTCACTACAGACACTTTGACGCGGGATGGCGAGGGTCATACCAAAAGCAACGTGACTAAAATTGGCGGCGGAACTGCTGCTGGTGCGCTGATCGGAGGACTCGTCGGAGGTGGCAAAGGCGCTGCCATCGGCGCTCTTGCCGGAGCAGGCGCCGGGACCGCGGGCGCAGCAGCAACCGGAAAGAGAGAAGCAAAAATTACCGCTGAAACCGCCCTCACCTTCACCGTGCAGTAAAAATCAACTAAACGGCCGTTTATGGCCATTCAGCGCATACCTGTTTCAGGTATGCGCTTTGTGTTTTCTTCCCTATTGACAATCTACAGGTGTGCGCGCTTCAAGCTCATATACTCTTTTCGCGCTGGCTACCATAGCGTTGGTGGCTGCGAGTGGCCGACATGGATCGGCATTAAGGGAGGAGTAGCCGGTCCTAAGCCGGATGCGGATTTCCTGCTATTTTTACTTTAATAATTATTCAAGCTTCAAGCTGACAGATGCGGGTTTTGGAGTCCTCACCCCTTTGTTTCACAAAAGAATGAAGACTCCTGGCATCCCGTAAAACGCCTTTTAACGCGGGCGTTCCTCCTGCTCGGTTTATCTTCTACCATGGCCGGATTCAGCATGGGAGGAAGGCCGTTGCATTTCAGCGTGAGGATGTTCCTGCTGTGGGCGTGGTGCTTCCTGATGCTGCTGAGACTGTGGGCGTGGTGCTTCCGGACGCGCCTGGGCTTGAGGCCGCGGCGATTCCTGGCGTTGCGCCTGTGGTTGTGGACGAGGCCTTTCCTGACGCGGCTGGGAAGCGGGCGCGGGATGATACTCAGGCTGCGGTCTCGATTGTGGTGCTGGCGCTGGTCTTGTCTCCTGCGGGTGCGGCTGCGTCGGCGCGGGTCTTTCCTGCGGACGAGTCTGCGGTGCAGGCCCGTTTCTCGGCTGGGTCTCAGGACGCGCCTGCGGCCTGATCAGGTTTGGCCTGTTCTGTTGCGGCTGTGGCTGCGGATGCATTTGGCTTGACGGAGCAGGCTGCGATGTCTCATGCCGATGGATCTGCTGCTGAGCCGCATGCTGCTCGGCGCGATTATATTGCGGAGCAGCCACGACGCGGTTCTGCTGCTGCGGATGTAACTGGTTGACCGGTGCAGGCTGTGAGTTCTCAGAACGGTGTATTTGTTCTGTGCGGCCCTGCTGTTCGGCACGATTGAACTGCGGAGTAGCAATCACTCTCTGCTGCTGTCGCGCGGCCAATCCGGGATTGGCAACACCATGCACTGGAGGCTGCGCTGCCGGAGCATGAAATGGTGTCGCCAGCGGACGATTTACCGCCACGACCTGTGGGCGTCCCCGGTTCACGCTGTAGAACTGCGCGCGGTTCTGCGCGGCCTGCTGGATGTGCTGGGTCTGCACACGCAGCGGAGGCAGGTGGGGCTCACGCATGGCTGCCAGTTCTGCCGGGAGAGGACGCGCCTGCACGCCACCCGGGCCGCCGTGATAGCTCACGCGAGTGATGTTGTAATTGTTGATCGTGACATTATGTACATACACGTTCTTGATGACGGTGGTATTCACATTGGTCACCGAGCGGTTGTAGTAGAAGTTTCCACGGTTCCAATAGCCGCCGTCATAGCCGTGCCCAAAGTAGCCGTTGCCGTAGTTGATGCCGCCGTAGTAGCCAATGTGCGGGCCCCAGAAGCCGGGATGCCAGAAGAAATGCCCAATGGAAACGAAAAGCCAGAAGCCAGGCGTCCACAGTGCGCCGGTGTAAGGCGCCATTACCCACGCTCCCGGCACCCAGTAGTAGCCCATCGGCGACCAGGCCCAGTGTCCGGGCGTCCAGATGTAATTGGGGCCGGGGCAGGGCGGCTGCACATAGACGGGGATCTCCGGCGGAGGCTGCGTGGCATAGACGGGCTGCTGGTAGACCGAATCGTCGTAATAACTGCTCTGATCTGCGGGAATGTCGCCGACGGGAACCGTGTTGTCAGAGTAAATGCCGTTGTCCGGGTACGAAGCGGTGCTCTCATCGGGCGGTGGGGGTGCTGTATTGTCCGCAGTATTCGTGCTGTAGGAGGGCTGCGCAGTCGGTGAACTGGGCGCGCTCCTTCTTACGCGCGCAGCGGATGAAACCGCCTCATTGGTTTGCGCAGGCTGAGTTGCGTCCGGCTGGTTTTCATCTACAGGCGCCATGTTCGCGGCGGCAGGATCAGTGGTCTGGTCTTGAGTTTGGTTCTGTGCGGCCTGCTCATCGCTTTGTTTATGACATCCGGCCGCGCCGAAAACCAGGCTTGCGGTCAGGGCCGATGCGGCAAAATACCTGACGAAACGTTCCATGTCTTGCTCCGAAGGCTTAGATGCATTTTGGAATAAAAAGTCGTGGTGCCGGATGCTGAGCAGGATTTTGCACTACGCGACCCGGACGTATACCGTAGGCGTAAGCATACTATGGCTGAAGCAGATGCACCGCTCGCCCCGGGGCTGTACCTTGTGGGCACGCCAATCGGTAACCTGGAAGACATGACCTTGCGCGCGCTGCGGGTGCTGCGCTCTGCAGACCGCATTGCCTGCGAAGACACGCGCCAGACGCAGAAGCTGCTGAACCACTTTGGCATCACCACGTCTACTATCAGTTGTCATGAACACAATGAGCACGAGCGCATTCCTGAGTTGGTGAGTGCGTTAAAGCAGGGTGCTCGCATTGCCGTGGTTTCCGATGCGGGCATGCCAGGAATTTCCGATCCGGGCATGCGCCTCGCCGCGGCAGTCCTGCGCGAAGGCATTACCGTGTATCCCATTCCCGGAGCGAATGCGGCGTTAAGCGCCCTGGTGGCCTCTGGACTGAATACGGAGCGGTTCTTCTTCGCTGGATTTCCTCCTGCCAAATCCGGGGCCCGGCGCGCCGAGCTGGAGCGGCTGGCAGCAGCCGTGGAAGCCGGGACCACGCTCATCTTTTATGAAGCGCCGCACCGCATTCTCGAGACGCTCAGCGATATCGAAGCTGTGTGGGGCACTGAGTGCCGCGTAGTCGTGGCCCGCGAACTCACCAAGATGCATGAAGAGTTTCTGCGCGGGAATGTGCCCGAAGTAAAGCGCATCCTGCAAGAGCGCGTGCGCGTGCGCGGCGAGATCACTCTGCTCGTGGAAGCCCGTTCGCTCAACGAAGGCCCGCAAACCGGCAGTCTTTCCGAGCGCCTTTCCGCTTTGGTGAAGGCGGAAAATCTGGAAGAGAAAGATGCGCTGAAACGCATCGCCCGCGAACGCGGGATTTCAAAGAGCGATGTGTACCGGGAACTCCTGAGAGAGCGAAGCAAGCGCTGATGGACCCTTTGCACAAAGGGGCCCAAATTGTTGATTGATAGAGTAAGCTGCGGCTTGCTCTTCAGGGGGAGCAAGCCGCAGTAGTAGTTTTTATTTGGCTTTGAAGGCAGCCATCAGCGCGACCCAGGAATCTACGCCGGGATCAGTGAAGGTGGCCGAGGTGTTGACAGCGTAAGCGGCCAGAGCATCTTCAGAGATGGCCGAGAAGCCGCTGCTTCCCCGCTGGCGATAGCCGGAGCCAGCGCCTACCTGGTTGACCGCCGCATCCGCATAGCCAAAGACCAGATCATACGGGGCCGTCAGTTTGGCAGCACCGCTGTTGAAGCTGCCGGAACTGTTTCCAGCCGATGAGCTGACAACGTCGAGCGGCGCGGAGGTATTTTCTCCATGGTATTCGTGGATGTAGAGGATGGGATAATCCGCGGTGCCATTGAAGGTGAGCTTGACGGTGTCCGCACCCGCCTTTGGAGCCACGGCATAGTAGATGCGAGAAGTAGAGGCCGAACCGTTCCAGACCTTGCTGACGGCCTGCTTCCAGCCTGCGCCAAGCGAATCACTGATGCTGACGGAAGAAGAGCCGCTCCAGCTCATGCCGATGACCAGCAGGTCGCCGGAAGCAACATTGCCGGGGAAGGTGCAGGTGAGCGAGCTTCCCGAACCGGCGACGCAGCTCTGCGCCTGGACAAACGCGATCTTTGCGGAAGATACAGGCGTGAAGGTGGCCGTGACAGAAGCGGCAGAAGACAAGGTGACGGTGCAGGCGCTGGTGCCGCTGCATGCGCCGCTCCATCCACTGAAGGTGGAACCGCTGGCCGGGTTTGCCGTCAGCACAACCTTTGTGCCTGAGGCAAAGACAGCTGAGCACTTGCTGCCGCAACTGATGCCTGCGGGAACGCTGGTGACGGTCCCGCTACCGGAACCGGCCTTGTTGACGGTGAGGGTTGGATTGGTAGTTGCCGGCTTGAAGGAGGCGAGCAGTGCGACCCAGCTGGTGTTTCCTCCGAGGCCGAAGGTCGCGCCATAGGTCCCGCTCCTCGAGGCGATTGCATCCTGCGAGGCGGCGGAGAGGGAACTGGTGAGACGGGGGGCATATCCACTGCCTGCCGTCATGTTGTAGTCGGCGCTGTCTCCATAGGCAAAGAGCAGCTCACCCGCGCTGGAGGCGTTGGTGTTACCGGAAACCGGACTGGCTGAGGCTACGCCGGTGCTTCCGGTCGCGCCATCCAGAGGTGAGTTGGGCGAGATGCCTTTGTACTCGTGGATGTAGACGGTGGGATAGCTGACCGTTCCGCCGAAGGAAACGTTCAGAGTGTCAGATCCCGCCGCGGGAACCACCGCATAGAAAATGCTCGAAGTGGCGTCACCGTTGTTCCATCTGCGGCTGACTGCTTGTGAAAAGGTGCTGTGGAGCGAGTCGGAAACTGTGGGGGCGCCGCTGCCGGTCCATGACAGGCCAACTACGATGAGGTCGTGCGCTGCGACTGGACTCGAAAAGGCGCAGGAAACGGAACTCGCCGAGTTTGAGACGCAGGGTTTGCCTTGCACCCATCCGGGCTGATTGTTTCCGGAGCCACTGCCGGAGGAGCCGCCAGAAGATGAGCCCCCACCGGAGGAGCCGCCGGAGCCGGAGCCTCCGCTGGACGTCTGGTTGAATGTAGCCGATACGGAAGCGTTGCTGGTCATATCAATGGTGCATCTCCCTGTACCCGAGCAGGAACCGCTCCATCCGGCGAAGGTGGAGTTATTGCCTGCGGTGGCGGTGAGGGTGACGCTGGTCCCCGTAGCATAGGTGGTGCTGCATGTTGTTCCGCAGGAGATTCCGTTAGGCGAGCTTGTGACTGTACCCGAACCGGAGCCGCTGGTGCCGACATTCAATGTGTAGCTGGTGGTCGTCGTTCCGGTGGCCTGATATGCGCCGAGGGTCCAGCTTCCGGATGCGGGACGCGTGGCTCCAGTAAGGTCGGTGGAGAAGTAGGAGGTCAGGTTCTCGCCAGCGGTGGCCAGAGGGGAGCCGAGAATTGGAGCCAGGATGGCGGAGAGCAGCGGATTAGCGGTGACGATGTGCGCATCGGAACCTATCGGCGTGTTCCAGTAGGCGGTGTAATCATGTGACATTGAACCTGAGCCGTCATCGTTGGCGAAGGCCGAGCCGCAATTCAGGAAGACATTGTTGAGTGCCTTGCTGGCGGAGCCCAGCTCCCAGTGGATGGCGTTGAAGCCCGCAGAGCCGCAATCGAAGGTGTTGTTGTAGAGCTGCCCGGAAGTGATGTTCTCCTTCATTTCGACCAGCCCGTTCGTGGGAGAATTCGGCCCTGTGTTGTTCAGGACATTGTTGTAGACCATGGGCGAAGGCATTGGGCCCTGGTCGGCCTCCATGAAGATGAAGGCGGTGGTATGCGCGCCCCAGCTTCCGTCAATCGTGTTGTCATAGACCTGCGGGGCATTCTGTTTGCCGCCGGAAGAGGTCCAGACGTGGATGCCGTCGTTGTGGTTCCAGACAGAGCATCCGCTCCAGCAGCCGTCCCAGTTTGCACCATCGTGGATGTGGTTGCCATGAATGCGAGCATTGCTGATGGTGGTCCCGCTGCCGCCGTCACCAAGAACGATGCCGGTGGAGCAGTTATAGACATCGTTATTGTAGATGTTCAGGCCGCTGGCGTTTGGACCGCCCGTGTCAATACAGTAGTAGGCGTCATGAAACTTTGAATTCCGTATCGTGAGGTTCGGGCCGCTCACGGAAGAAACGCCTGAGGCCACCTGATTGCTGTCTCCGCTGCTGGTGCGGACGTACAGTGGACCGCACTCAATGTTCTGGATGGTGACGTTTGCGGCATTCGAATCGGTACGGAAACAGACGCTGTCCTGCGTATTCTTTCCTGTGCCGGAGTTGGTATCAAAAATCCTGCCGTTCGCGCCGCCATCCACGATGATCCAGCTTTGACCGTTGAAGGTGATGGCCGGGGTGCTCCAGACCGGGCTCTGCATGGAAGCGCCGCTCTCAAAGAAGATAGTGATCGGAGCGGAGCTCGTGCCGGAAGCCTGAACGGTTATCGGGGAGCTGATGACGCCGCAGAGATGGACGGTGTCTCCGGGGCCCACCTGGGCTGCTCCGGTGCCCCAATTGGACCCGCTGTTGAGCCATACTACGGAGTGTGCATTGCCGCAGCCGGCACCGGAGTTTCCGCCAGCAGCGTTTTGCGCAATATAAATGTCGTTCGCATGGGCAAAAAGTGTGGTTGCGAAGAGAAACGATAGGAGGAAGAAAAAGTTTTTATAGGACATGGCACTGCAAACCTCTCGCTCGAAATACAGCAATACAACTGCATCAACAGAATCGAAACTGCTGGTCCAAGCTGAAACTGAAACGTATTGAGACTCTGTGGAAAGGGAGGGACAGCGAGAGCAGATGAGCGCGGAAAGGAACCTTTCTCCCTAACCGGAACCGATGAGTTGGTTATCGGAAGATGAATTTATATGAAAACGGTGTCAGGAGGACCCGCGCCCGTAGTAAGCAGTTGGAAATGCATGGGGGAAGACCACTGCCCTTTCTATAGATTTCAGGATTTCAATGAGACGCCAATGCAAGCACATTGCCAATTCAAATATGCTTTCGCGCTCATAAAATCAATAACTTCAGGAGACTTTTACCCTCTCAAATATGTATCTATTACCACTTGCCTGTAAAAACTGCACAGATTTTACAGCTTCAAGTCGCGTGAGAAGGATTGCAGAAACCCTCGGCAGATGTAAATGTTACGAAAGTCATGTAAAAACTGCTGCTCTAAGAAGGAAATGGACAGCGCGATAATAATTGTGCTTTTTTATTCCATCACCCTGGAATGGGCAACGAAAGGATCCATGGATCGATCCAGCGAAAAGGCCCGGCTAACGCACGCATCAAATTTGACCATAACTAACTATTTGAACAAGGAAAAGTCGGTGCCCACTTAATCAGACATGCTGAACTACTTCTTCCACTCCCGCCTCACGCTTGGCCTCGCCCAGTCCGTCCTCACTGCTCTGGTCGCATTGCTGGTCATGCTTCTCGCCCGCCGTCGCGCACCGGGCATTCTGCATGACCTGCCCGTAGCCATGCTCCGAGGCGTCATTCAGATCGTAGCGGTCGGGGCCGTTCTGGCCATTATGCTGCGCGGACCGCAATGGACCTCGGTATTTGTCCTCATCGCCATGATGCTCGCCGCCGCCAGCATCGTGCGTAAGCGGGCCAGCCGCATCCCGCGTGGCTTTCAGCTCGCGCTTTTCTCCATATGCGCCGGTGCGGGAGCCGTGCTCGCCATCATGGTCTTCTTCGGTGTCATTCCGCTCACCGTCACCATGCTGGTTCCCGTAGGAAGCATGGTCATCGCCAACACCATGAACACGCAGTCGCTCTTCCTCGACCGCCTGCGCGGAGAAGTCACATCCCATGTAGGTGAAATTGAATCCGCACTCGCCCTGGGCGCCGCTCCCGATGCCGCCCTGCTTCCCTATCTGCGCACAGCCTTCCGCGCCTGCCTCATTCCCTCCGTGGACAATGTCCGTTCACTCGGCATCGTCTGGATTCCCGGCATCATGGCCGGCATGGTCCTTTCCGGCGAACCGCCGATCTATGCGGCCTTCTATCAGTTTGTCGTGCTCACAACCATTTTTTCAGCCTCGGCCCTCACCTGCTTCGTATCGAGCCATCTGGTCACGCAGCGCCTCTTCTCTCCGCAGGAACAGCTCCTGCTGCGTGCCTGAAAAGTTACTCTGGCACCTGCCATCCTGCCCCTGCATTGGCCATAGTTATTTGCCCCGTCGCATTTCCTTGAATCGCCTTCGCCAGATCAGGAAAGGCATTCTGCACTTCCTTCGTCCTGGCCCATACGGCCACTTCCGTCACCGTGTAGTGGTAATCCACCTTGGTCTGCAAAAAGCCATTCACTTTTTCCGGAGGCGTAAAGTTGTCAATACTCGTCACCTCGCGGTGTCCATAGCAAAAGCGCGGTGTCGCACGCTCCCCTGCCGGAGTCAGCGAGTAGATGTACACGTGGATGCTTTCATCGGCCTTGCGCTTTACCAGCTCCGCATTCATCAGCGCATCCATTCGCTTCTGATCCGCCTTCGCCGAAGCGGAAGGACTCACCTCATACGGAAATTGCGGCGCAGAAGGAAAAAGGCACTCGCTCCGATTTGCAAAATAGGTATTCAAAGCACTCTTGAAGTTCTCCGGCGTTGGCTTGTTCTGCGTTGAAGAGCATCCCCCCAGCAACAGCAACGTGCCTGTTGCAACAGCAACCATTCGCATCCATCCTGTGTCTTTCATAGGTGGGTTCCTTTTGTCCTTCACTAAGAAGCAGAAAGGGCGCAAAAGGCAGTATCGTCATGAAAATTCTTTCCCCTCAGAACGGCCCCTTACAATGAAGACAATGCGACTACGGTCCCCCATATTTGCACGTATTTCCCTTGCGCTCCTCGCCATTGTCACTATGCCATTTCAGGCCCAGCAGGCCAATGCGCCGCTCGTCACCGACGACCAGATTCTCCATCACCTCAACTTAGTCATCACCTGGTACAGAGACATAAGAACGCAGGTGGAACCTGCCGGCCTGCCTTCCGATGCGCTTTATCAGGCCAACGCCGAATCCATCGCCGCGCGAGTGGTCACGCACGCGTTTGAGTCCGCTGAAAAGGCTGCGCCCTTCATTCCCAACGGGAGCAATGAGACCTCTCCCACATCGAGTCAGCAGTTGCTCAAGTTCACTGAAGACACGAAAAACCACAACGCCGACCTGCAAAAACAGATCAGCCAGATCAATGATGCCATCGCCTCTGCTTCAAAGCGCAACGTGCAGACGCTGATCGAACAGCGTGACCGCTTGCAGGGCGAACTCGACCTCGGCCAGGCCATGCTGAGCGCCCTCACGCAGCTCACCCAGACAACCATATCTACTGCTCTATCTACTGCTCCTAAAAACCAGAAAGGGAAGCCCGCATCGAACGCAGGCAAAAGCAATCCACCCTCTCCCAGTGGGTTCGCAGCCAGCGTCATTCAACTGAAGAATTCCGTGCCTGAGGTGTTCAACGCGAACACCAAAACGACGGCCGCAGCAAGCTCCACCCAGTCCTCTTCTTCCAACGGACTCATCGGCCAATTGCGCCGCCTGTACACACAGTCCCTCGCCCTGCACGATCTGGACACGCTCAGCGATCAAACCACGAAACTCGAAGACCTCGTCAATGGCATGCGCACTCCGCTTCGCAATGCCCTGAAAGAAACCGTACAGCAGGGCCGCGCTCTCTCCGCGGCGGCAGACAATCCTCAACCCGGCCAGGCCCCGCCCACAAAGCAGGACTTCGACAATCTCGCCGCCAAATTTAATCAGCTCGCGGCCGTGGAAATCCCTCTCAGCCAGGAAGCTTCAGCGCTCGAAGAAAGCAAGGCCAACCTGGCCGACTGGCGTGCTTCCATCGCGAGCCAGTATGGCTCCATTCTGCGCTCCATCTTTATCACCGTGGCCATACTCATCGCGGTGCTCGGCATTCTCCTGCTGATCTCAAATTTGTGGAAGCGCGCCATCTTCCGCTATATCACCGACATCAGAAGAAGGCGGCAGTTTCTTGTCGTCCGGCGCTTCGTCATCAGTTTTCTGATTGGCCTGGTCCTGGTCTTCAGTGTCATCAGTGAATTCAGCTCGCTGGCCACCTTTGCCGGATTCATCACCGCCGGTCTCGCCGTTGGTCTTCAGACCATCCTTCTTTGCGTGGCTGCGTATTTCTTCCTCATCGGGCGCTATGGTATTCGTGTCGGCGATCGCATCACCATCGCCGGCGTCACGGGTGACGTTATTGACGTGGGCTTCGTGCGCTTCTATCTCCTCGAGCTCGCCGGCACAAGCACAGATCTGCACCCCACCGGCCGCATCGTCGCCTTCGCAAATTCCGTCCTCTTCCAGTCCACAACGCCGATGTTCCGGCAGGTCCCCGGCACCGCCTATACCTGGCACGAAGTCGCCGTGTCCCTCCAGCCTTCCAGCGATTACCAGATGGTCGAATCCCACATGCTGGAAGTCGTAAACAAGGCGTACCAGAAATATCAGGACGCGCTCAACCGTCAGCATGGCAATCTGGAACAGCGGTACGAGCTCCCCCTGACTCCGCTCAAGCCCGTCGCGCAACTACAGCTCACCAGTACCGGGTTGGAGGCCGTCGTGCGCTATCCCGTAAGCCTGCGCAACAGCGCGGAAACAGATGACGAAATCACCCGCAACCTTATAGAGAAAATCAGCAAAAATCAGGAAATGAGCGCAGCCGTACAAGGACTGCCCAGAATACGCTCGGTCATCCGGAGTTAGGCCGAGCTAAATCTCCATCGCGTATTGCACAGAAGGCGTGCCGACGGGCATGGCCTTTGGCTCACTCGCCAAATCCATCACCAGCCGCTCCAGCACCAGCTTCTTGTCCGGCGGCTGCGAGCGCAGCTCCAGATCGGCCCGCGCAAGCAAACGCAGAGCGCGCGTCAGTTCGCGTTTTGATTTATACCGTCGCGCCTGGCGAATCAGGTCTTCTGCCGCAAAGGGAGGCATGCGAAAGCCCTGCCACAGCGCCTGCCAGATCGCGCGCGGGTCCCGGACGTTCTTTTCCAGAATCACCAGCATCTGGCGAAAGGTCCTGGCAAGCATATAGAGATGGCCTATGGCCGATTCTTCCCCGCCATCCGAGGCATTCAGCAACCCATCCAACAAGGCCAAAGCACGCTTTTTGTCCTTCGCTGAAATCGCATCGGTCAGCTCATACAGCGACCGCTGCTTGGCAGCAAGCACCATCGTTTCCACATCGCCGAGTGTAATCTGCCTCTTCAGCCCCACATAAAGCGTGAGCTTCTCAAACTCATTCGCAATCAGCATCATGTCCGCGCCAAGCGCATCCACCAGCTCGCGCGCAGCATCCTGCTCCAGTTTGATCTGCTGTCTCTCCGCCTCAGCCATGAGCCAGCGCAGAGCATCCGCCTCATCCACGCGCGCCAGCTCGATCATCCCGCAATGGTCACCGAGCGTCTCCCGGATGCGCTCATAGCGGTTCTTATCTTCCAAGTCCATACGCCGCGGGTCAGATGGAATCCGAATGTGGTCCGCCACGAACAGGAGCAGCGCCTGCGGGTTCGGCGACCGGAAGTAAGCGTCAATCGCCGCAAACTCATCCTTCTTGGCCCCGCGCGTATAAAGCTGCTTCAGGTTGCGGAGAAAGAGCACCTGAAAAGGTGCCATCAGCGACGGTGTCTGGGCGCGGTCCAGCGCCTCAAAGATGCTCGTCTCGCCAAGGTCTATTTCTGAGAGACAAAAATCACGCAGATCGGCAGGAACAAACGCCTCCAGCACAGCTCGGCGGCAGCGTTCATAAAGAAAAATTTCATCGCCGGCAAGAACATACCCGGGACGCAGCTTGTTGCCGCGCACTTCGGCCAGAAACCTCTCCGTAGAAGCAAACCCTGCACCCATATCAGAAGGACTCCAGAATATCGGAGACCAGCGCCTGAGCAAAGTCTCGTGAGAGGCGCTGCACCGCCGCCGGATCTTCCTGAATAAAACTCACCAGGTCCTGCGTCGTCTGGTACTGCTGCCGGAAGGCGTAATGGCTGTTTTCATACAGCACGCGCTTGTCTCGGTCCAGCACTTTTACGCTCGCGCCAATCGTAATCAAATAGCTTGAGGACTGTCCCGTCTGAATGTTGTAGGTCAGCGGCACCACCTGGAAGCTGTTGATGGTCCCCTCCAGCACAGCATCTCCACCGTCTGGTTTGTCCGTCGCCAGCACCCGGTATGGCGTGCGGCTGGTGAATTCCCGAATCACCGCGTTGGTAAACGACACCTCAGTATGGAACGACTGCGTATGGTTCGCAAAAGTCGGCACCGCCAGCGTATGGACCGAATTCGGCAGGTGAGCAGCAGAGCGGACCGTATGGTATCCGCACCCCACCATCCCTATGCAAACAATTGCGGCTAAAAAACGTGACAGCATTCGTTAACAATTCTCTCATTTGCTTGCGCCCGATACCTTGGATATGAGACACCTTATCCACGCCATCTTGTAGGTTTGCGTCTCCCCAGGCCCGCCCCCGTCCTTCGCAAGACTGTATGATGGTGGCATTCGAGAACATTCAATCATGCTGCTCAAACGCTTCATTTGCGCCATTTTCTTTGCCATGGTTGTCTGCCCTCCGCTTGTCGCCGATGACCACATCCCGAACGCTGCATGGAAAATCGGCATCGGTGTACCCCCTACCAATCCCGGCGGCCGTAAACCTTCCCTACCCACTTTGATTGATGATGGCTACTGGCAGGGCGCGCCCGTTGGCGGATTCGGCGCCGGCACCTTCTCGCGCAGCTATCGCGGGTACTTCGAGCGCTGGCACGTCAAGGCCGGTGTTCACAAATATGAAGACGTGCCCGCCAACCAGTTCGCCGTTTTTGTGCAGCCTCAAGGCGAAGATGGCAAGGCCGTCGTGCTCTCCACCGGTAAGCCGCTGCATGGTGCGCTTTCTTCCTGGAACTGGTCTTACCCAGCAGGCGCGGGCGAGTACGCCGCCCTGTACCCCAAATCGTGGTTTGTCTACGATCCGAAAGAACTGGGCATCAAACTTACCCTCGAGCAGTTTTCCCCGGTCCTTCCGGACAACTACAAAGAATCCAGCTATCCCGTGGCGCTCTATAACTGGTACGCCGAAAACCCCTCCGACAAGCCCGTCACTGTCTCCCTTCTCTTTTCCTGGACAAACATGATCGGCTGGTTTCGAGATGGCTCCAGCGACTTCAACGCAGCACTCAGCAATCAGGACAAAAATCGCTACGTGTCTGAAGACCTTTCCGGCGCCTCCATGCAGGGCATCGTCTTCGACCGTCTTCGCTCCGCGGCCGTGCGCGACGAGTGGGATGGCCAGTTTGCCATCGCCGCAAAAACTACGCCAGACATGGAAGTGACCTGGCTCACCACCTTCTATCCCCAGGGCACAGGCCAGGAGCTATGGACCCCCTTTGCCAGTACAGGCCGCCTGCCCAACGACTCATCTGACGTGGCCTCCAGCGGCGAGCAGATCGCCGGGGCCATCGCCGTCCGCTTCACCCTCGCGCCCGGCGAAAAGAGGCTGGCTCCCATGGCCCTCTCCTGGGACCTCCCTCTGATTCAGTTCGGAGGAGGCCGCAGATGGGTCCGCCATTACACAAAGTTTTTTGGCGCGGAAGGCACTCACGCCTGGCAGATCGCCAAAACCGCACTCGACCAGGACGATAACTGGAGCCACGCGATAGACGCATGGCAAAAGCCATACGCAGAAGATGCTTCCCTTCCTCTCTGGTATCGCGGCGAGCTCTTCAACGAGATGTACATCCTCGCCGACGGCGGCACTGTCTGGGCACATGAACTCGACGGCATCGGCAACCCCGCCCACACTGCTACAAAAGACGAAGACACCTTCGGCTTCCTGGAATGCTTCGATTACCCCTTCTACAGTACCCTCGATGTTCGCTTCTACGGGTCATTTCCGCTGCTCCGCTTCTGGCCCGACATCGAAAAGCAAATCATGCGCCAGTACACTGACACCATCTCCGAAACCAATCCGCAAAAATACCTCTGGGCCTGGCAGGCGCAGCACGAGCAAAAATTCATCACCATGGAGCGCAAAGTCGCAGGCGCCGCCCCGCATGACCTCGGTGCCCCCCAGGAAGACCCCTTCGTCAATGTAAACCAGTACAACTATCAGGACGTCTCCAACTGGCGCGACCTCAACAGCAAGTATGTCCTCCTGCTTTGGCGCGATTACGTCCTCACAGGAAGCAAAGACCTCGCCCTCCTCCAGTACTCGTGGAACTCCATCCAGCGCGCCATGGAGCACCTGCAGCAATACGACACCGACGGCGACGGCCTGATCGAAAATGGCGGCTTCCCTGATCAGACCTACGATGATTGGATCGCCAGCGGAGAAAGCGCCTACAGCGGCGGCCTCTATCTCGCCGCCCTTCGCGCTACTACTGAAATCGCCCGCAAGGTGGGCGACCCCGGCAGCGCCACCCAGTACAACGCATTGTTCAAAAAAGCCCAGGCTGCCTACATCAAAAAGCTCTGGAACGGGACCTACTTCAATTACGACACCCACAGTGAATACCACTCTGACATCATGGCAGAGCAGCTTGCCGGCCAGTGGTACGCCAATCTGACCGGCCTCGGCGATCTGGTCCCGAAGAAGATGAGGCTCTCCACCCTCAGGCGCGTCTACGGCTACAACGTCATGCTCTTTGGCAATGGCGAAATGGGCGCAGTCAATGGAATCAGCGCCAATGGCGAACTGCTCACCACCAATTCGCAGGCCGGCGAAGTGTGGACCGGAACAACCTTCGGCCTTGCCTCCCACATGATCACCGAAGGCATGCGCGATGAAGCCTTCAAGACCGCCCAGGGCGTATACAACGTCGTCTGGCGCGACCGCGGCTACTTCTTCCGCACCCCGGAAGCCTACGACCAGGATGGCATGTATCGCGCCAGCATGTACATGCGCCCGGGTGCCATCTGGTCTATGCAATACGCCCTTGACATGCAGAAGAACACCCAGAGAAAACGATAGCTTACCATCGGGCCTGAATCTCAGGCGCCTGGCTGTTCATCGAATGAAAGGCGTAGAATAATCATAGATCTTTCACATGGCTTCAAACATCCACGAAGCTGCCCAAGGGGGCGTCACGGTTTCGACGGAATTGTTTGCGGCAAAGAGGCATGCCGGGGGCTGGGCACCCGTAATCGCCTGGAAAATGATAATTGCCGATCATCAACTGGCA